>CAVUNP010000012.1:0-489822 GCA_963742855.1 uncultured Actinomycetota bacterium
GGCGCGTGGCGCCGAGGCGGTCCGCTACCGCAACGAGCGTGTCCGACTGCAGCGGGCTGGGACCACCCGACGGGAAGAACGATGTGAAGGCGATGCCCTCGGCCGCGCACCGGTCGACCAGCGCATCGTCGCGCCGGTTGGCCACGTTGTACAGGTTCTGCACCGTGACAACCGGCGCTATCGCCTGCCCTTGGGTCAGCTGGGCCGAGCTGATTCCGCTCAAGTCCCAGGTGGCGGATCAGACCCTGCTGCCGCAGTTCGGCCAGCACACCGAACGGCTCCGCGATCGACTCGTCCGATGGGCCTCCGGTGGCACCCACGCGAAGATTCACCACATCGAGGGCATGCAGGCCGAGGTGCCGGCGGGTCTGGTGGACCTGGGCCGTGAGCTGATCCCGGTGCGGGCGGTGCCATCCAGGAGGCATCCTCGCCACGGCGGCCGGCCGCCGACCTTCGTGACGATGTGCAGGTCGGCCGGGTACGAATTCTGGGCCTCCTTGATCAGCTTCGTTGACAGCCGTTGGGCCGTAGTAGTCGCTGGTGTCGATATGGGTTATCTGCCAGTGCGACCACCTGGCTGCGAGAAGCTCGTCCCTGTCCTTGGGCGGCCCGAAGACCTTTGGCCCGGCCGGCCAGTTGCATGGCGCCGTATCCCATCCGGCTGAGCGAGAGGCCGCCGCCGGGTGAGCTCGCCTCCGGGCGCGGTATGGGTCATCTGGCCTCTCATTCCTGACGCCGGTCCAGAACTGCCCTTCAGTATCGACTCCTCCTGCAAACATCGGGAATTCGTCGCACACGCCGCAGTTCTGGCAATACGCACCTCGAGCGTAGGGCCCGAATAGGATTCCCTGCGGGTCGGGGACCCACCGGCCGCCGCTGTGTCCACAGAGAAAAACGAGTACGAGTACGAGTACGAGCTGAGCGCGATCGAGGGCGTCGGACTATCGTCCGATGTGGAGATGGATTCAGTATTGACCATGGTGCTGGCCTACACGCCGGCGCCGCCCGCGCGCATCGGTGGAAGCGGCCCAGGCGCAGCAGCGCACCGGGGTGTCCGACCATGCGTGGTGGAAAGCCAATGCTCCACTGCTGGCGCAGGTCTGGGGGAAGGCCGGTACCCGATCGCCGGCCCGGGCGGCGCTGCGGCAGGCGAGTTTCACGGTGGCGCCCATGGCCCGGCGCACGGGTTCGAATTCAGGCTACAGCGGATCCTCGACGGGATCGGCCTGCTCATCGCACCGCCCCGACCTCATTGACCCGCGGGCTTCGCCAGCGCGGTAACCTTTCACGCACAGCAGGCCGGCGGCATGTCGGTCTGCCCGTTGCAGATGGCTAGGTGCACGATCGATAGGAAGGCAGCACCGCAGCGCCATGAACCGACAGCCGCCACGTCCCGCAAACCCGGCAGGAGTTCGTGACCGCCGCGGTGGACCGTCGCCGCCTGCGGCTTGCGCTGCGTCGCCTGCGTGAGGCCAAGGGTGTGACCCAGGGCCAGATAGCCGAAGCGCTCGAGTGGTCACTGTCCAAAGTAAACGGGATCGAGAGCGGTGATGTCACCATCTCGAACACGAGAAAGAGGACCTACATGCCGGCTTGCTCGGCGTGACCAGAGCGCGACCATCGAGCAGTTCACAGAGCAGCACGCGTGCTTCTCGCCGGCGCTCATGGTCGAGGGACGAACAGCAGTATCGCGAGCACCTCACCCCGGCCACCTTGCAGGTCCTCCAGTTCGAAACCGAAGCCACCGCCATCAGGGGAAACAACCGACGTTGTTTCCTGGACTGTTGCAGACACCGCGGAGTATGCGAAAGCAGTCCTCAACGGTGGCAGGAAGGCTCAGCGACGCGGCCACCAGCACCCGTCTGGCGGTGCGCCTGCCCGCCGGCCTGCTCAGGTCCTGGACCGGGCCGAACCACCCACATCCTGGTCGTATTCGAGGAGTCGGTGGTCATCCGTGACGTCGGCGGGCCGGAGGTCATCGCTCGAGAACTCCGCCATGCGCTGGCCAGCAGCCGCCGGGCGGATCGGGCCATTATCCGAGTATTGCCACTTGCCCGTAGCGCCATGTCTATGCTGGGAGCGTTCACCATCTCGGAGCCTCGGCGACGAGGAGAATGCGGTTCTTTATCGGGAGAGCGCTTGGGGCGATGAAATCGTTCATTCCTCAGATGAGATCGGCCTGCACGGCAGACCTTCGATCAGATGTGGCATGAGTGCCTCAGTCAACGGCGTCACAGCGTTTAATCGAAGAAGCGATAGCCAGCGTGATCAACCAGGATCGACGCCGGTACTCGCCGTAGCCCAGGCAAAGACGTGGGCCGCGACCAGCCTCACCTCTCCTGGAGTACATTCACATATTCGATGAAAACTAGTTGATCGAGTACGAGCCATCGCTGTCCTGGCAACGCAGCCGGCATTGCGATGCGGGGTCTTGTGTAGAGGCCGCCGCTATCGGTGACGACATCGCGGTTCGCGACTGCAAGAACCCTGAAGGTCCGTGAGCCGCTTCACGGTAAGTAAAGTAGGCATTCCTTGCCGGTGTGCGGGACGGCGACTACGAGTTCGGCGGCGTCCAGTCCTGACACGGGTCTTTCTCGGGGTGGGTCCGATTTGGGCCCACCCCTTGCCCAAAACGTGGGCGATGTGCGGCCGGTCGGGCTGGCGGATCTCATCGGCGAGTAGGTCAGGGCTTCTCGGTCGTGGACGACGTTCGTATGCTGGAGCCGACAACGGCCGCGAACTCCAGCAGCCAGGGGCCGGACCTGCAATTCACTATCGACGAATGGCGCGCCTTCATCGCCAGCGTGGCCGACGGTGAATTCGATTTCTGATTCGCTCGCCGATCCCTGCCTCCCATCTTTGCCGTCTCTAGTAACCCGGCATGGGCGATTCTGTCGCGTTGATCGCCGCAGACGAAGTTGCTCGTGCCGCTTCTGTTCCGCAGCCCCGAACTCAAGCCGGCGCCAGCGCCGATACTCTTCCGCGTCCGTGGGAATGTCGGCGGCCCGATCAGCGTCCCGGTCCGACCGCCGAGCGACGGCCGATGAACGACAACAGGTCGAAGGTGCGCTCGTGATGCATCCTGGCTAACGTCATGACGTCACAATGACACCATGACGTCTCGAAGTCAAGAAAAATAACGCCACTAGGACGCTTTACTACGTCAGCCCGTCTCGCGTCCTTCGCCACGCCACCGCCGACGCGACTACCGCCGAGGTCCGCAGCTCCCCCGCCGCGTACCCGCCTTTCAGTCCACTGCCCTGCAACCGACGCGGCGGCGAGGCTCGCAGGCGTGGATAGGCCTCGTCAGCTCTCCGGTAACTGGCTGCCACGATCGCCGGGACCAGAGCCACCGACGGGCCGCCCGGCGCGGTCTGCGCCTCGCTGCTGGCCATCCAATCCGCCATGGTCAACCGGGCACCCACGGCACGGGTGAATCCGACCAGCCAGGACCGCCGGAACGCTGCAGGCGACTCCCATTCCGGCACCCGCGCGGCCGCGAGCCCGTACGACGCCTGGACCAACAAGGATGTGTACAGCAGCTCGGTTCGCTCCAGGTCGGACGCGAACCCGAACAGGTGCATGTTGTAGGCGTAGCCGCTACCCACCCACACCTTGCGCCGGACAGTTCGACACCGCAGTGCGCTGGCCACGGTGGCGAGCAAACCCGACTTGTCGAGCGCGTACGGTGCGTACAGGCCAATCACCCGGTCACCGACCGGGTCGCGTTCCGGGACCGCCGCGGCCAGCATGGCAGCGTCCATCCCGTACTTGGCGATCAGCGCCGCGGCCTTGTCGTTGAGGGCCGCCGCCTCCTCCGGCGTACAGCCAGGATCTTCGGCCTTGGCGAGCAGCTTGCGGACCTCAAGCATGGTGTCAGTCATGCGAACATCTGTACCATTCCCCACCGACGATTTCCGCGAGCCCGCGGCGCCGAACGGGAGAAGTCTAGTTGCCGCCCTCGCGATGTTTGATGGTCGCCACGGTCGAACCGGCCAGCGTGACCAGACACTCGGACAACTGTCCGTCCACCATCGCGGCCCCGAACAGCGCCTCACCGGTGGGCTCGTCGGCGTTGGCATACGCACTGACGAAGCGGGCCACCCAGCGTGCGTCGTACCGGGCCTGCTCGATGCCCGGGAAATCCAGCGCGGCGAATCCCGGCGGGTTGGCCTCACCCACCAACGCGGCGGCGAGTGCGCACGCCACGTCGTAGGCGCCCCGCACACCGCCGCGGTCCACCGCGGCGTCAAAGGCACCGACGACGGCGTCCCGGTCGCCCCGCAGGGCGGAGTCGATGACGGCCGCCGCGTCCTGATAGACCTCAGCCGGCAGATCCCGGCCCGCGCCGTCTCGCTCATCCACGTGACGCAGCGTATGTCGAGCGCGCAAGCGGACCGGTCAGGGCTTGCGCAACAGGCAGGTCAGCCGCGCCGTACAGACCCGACGGCCTTCGGCGTCGTGATGGCGATCTCGTAGGTGGCCACCTGTCCGCCAAGATGCAGCGCAGTGGCCACCCCGGTGATCACGCCGTCCGCAGGCCGCGGTGGTGCATGGCCGAGATGTCGATGCCCACGGCGAACCCACCGAACTTCTCACCACGCGTGCAGGGTGGCGCCGACCGAACCCAGCGTCTCCGCCAGCACGCACGACGCCCCGCCGTGCAGCAGACCGAACGGTTGGGTGTTGCCCTCCACCGGCATCGTCCCCACCACGCGCTGCGGCGAAGCCTCGATCAGTTCGATGCCCATTCGCGTAGCCAGCGCGCCACGGGCGTCCGCCAGCGCACTGAGTGCCACCCGCTCTTCCATGACCGGCAGGCTACCCGCGAACGGTTGGTCGGGTCGATCACGATGTTGTCGATCTCACTCCGTTGCCCCAGCGGTAGAAGCCCTCGCCGACCTTGCGGCCCAACTTGCCCTCGGCGACCATCCGCTCCAGCAACGGTGGCGGCGCGAACCGGTCGCCGTACGCCTGCTGCAAGGTCCGCGCCACGGCCAGGCGCACGTCGAGGCCGACCACGTCGGTGAGTTCCAGTGGGCCCATCGGATGCCGATAGCCAAGCATCATTGCCTTGTCGATGTCCTCCGCGCTGGCCACACCGTCGGCAAGCATCCGCATCGCCTCCAGGCCCAGCGCCACACCCAGTCTGGAGGTGGCGAAGCCGGGTGCGTCGCGGACCAGGATCGCGTCCTTTCCGAGCCTGTTCGCGAGCGCGACGGCCGCAGCGGAGGTCTGCTCGGTGGTGGCTGGTCCGACCACCACCTCCAGCAACGGCATCGCCCATACCGGGTTGAAGAAATGCAGGCCCACCAACCGGTGCGGGTCGGCCAGGTCCTCGGCCAGCGCGGCGATGGAGATGCTCGATGTGTTCGACCCGAGCAGCGCCGGCTCGAGTAGTTCGGCTGCGCCGAGAACAGTCTTCTTCAGCTCGATCTGTTCGGGCACTGCCTCCACCACGACGTCCGGCTTGGGTGTCACCGTGTTCAGGTCGCCGCTGATGGCCACCCGGGCGGTACTGGCCCGGGCGACGGCGTCGGTGACCTTGCCCCGTCCGACCGCGCGCCGCCAGTGCTGGTCCAATGTGTCCCGGATACCGGCCGCCCGGGCCGGGTCCACCTCGACGAGATCTACTCGGTAGCCGGCTGTCGCCGCGACATAGGCGATGCCAACCCCCATCGTTCCCCCACCGATCACCACGAATCGCTCGGTCAACATACCCCCTCGGTATTTCCCCGTTGCGGATTGTGCCCGGTCCATCGCGCGCCGCGCATGTCGGGGGCTTGGGCGTGCCGAACTGGCGCCGGGGCCCTACCGTATGCACGTCAGCTGCCGGTCAAGCGCAGGAGGATGCATCGATGAGCGACAAAGAGATCGCCGAAACCCGGGGCGACGAACGGATCGAACTGATCGTCGCCGATACGAACAACGACGGTAAGGCCGACCTCTGGGTGGTCGACACCGACGGCGACGGCAAGGCGGACCTGTTCCAGTTCGACCACAACGGCGACGGCACGGTCGACACCACCATCGTCGACCGCACCCAGGACGGGAACCCGGACGAGATCATCGAAGGCGACGGCGGCCTGCCTCCGGCGACGGCGTGACGGTCAGTCGCAAGGCTTCCTGCCAAGCGCCCCTGTTTGCGGGAAGATCTGTGACCTTGTGAATCAGGCACCGCCGAAGGCACGGATCAGCATGCCGATGCCCAGCAGAAGTAGGCAGACCAGCAGCACCTGCAGGCCGACGACAACCGGCGTGCTGAGCGTGGTCAGCTGGCGCCGGCGTACCTGACCCGCGGCCAGGCTCAACGCGGTCAGTTCGTGCCGGCGGGCGAGAACGCTCAGGCGCCGGCGCAGGATCTCCGCGTCGGGATCGCGGGAGACAGCCACCGCGAGTCGGGCCTGAGCCCGTTGCAGTCGACGGACCGCACGGGCTCCGGCCCAGCCCAACCGGAGCCGGGCCCGGCGGCGCTCCGCCACCCGCTTGCTCGGCCAGACGAGGGCCCGGATCTCCTCCGGCGTGGCGAGCTTGTGGTCACCCAGCCTGGCCAGGATTGCCGCGTAATAGTCGGCCTCCCGCCGTTCCGCGGCCAGCACCAGGATCACCCCGACCGCGAGCGCGGGCAGGCCTTTGATCAGCATCGCGGCGAGAACTCCCGCGACGCCGTACCCGAAGCCGTCGGCCAGCAAGGGCGAATTCCAGAGAAAGTGGAAGAACCAGGCCACGCCGAGCAGGCCGGCGAAGACCAAGCCGCGGACCAACTTTGACTGGTCGCGCTGCACGAGCACGTAGGCGACACCGGCGCCGGAGATGCCGGTGAAAAGGGTGTGGCTCCACAACCCACCAAGGAAACCGCGCAGGAAGAAGGTCACCACGACCGGCCCGACCTGGTCCTGGCCGGCAGACACGACAACCGCATTGATGGCATAGACGATGTCCTCGACGACCTGGAATCCCAGCCCCACCAATGCGCCGTACACCAGGCCGTCCACCACGCTGTTGATCTGCCCCCGGGCGATCAACGCGATCGTCACCACTCCCAGCACCTTGAGAATCTCCTCCACGCCCGCGCCCACCACAGCGGGGCCCCATCCGTGGCGTACTGCGGCGAGACCGACTTGGCCAGCACGTCGAGCAGCGCGGTGCTGGCCGAGATGGCGGTGGAGGTGGCGACCAGGCCACCCCAGGCGACGGCGGACGCCTGTAGCACGAAGGGTTCGCGTTCCAGATAGTCGATGGCGTGCAGCAGCAGTACGAACGGCACCGCGTACAGCACGAAGAGCACCATGGCGGTTGACGTGGCGACCGGATAGATAACGAAAGCGCGGTGAAACATCTGGCCGATCCGCCAGCCGCCCACAGCCACCACGATCATCAGCATCCAGACGGCAGGAATGGACAGCACCGCCTGGAGCCGGGCCTTGGGATGCCTCGGCGGGTGCCCCGGCCGCGGGATGCGGCGGCCCGGACCGACATACAGGCGTGCGAACGGATCTGGCCGGGTCACCCGCCGGCCCCGAACGTCACACTCTGCAGGCTCAGGTCGAGCGGCCAGGCCAGCGCGCGCAGGCGCTGCTCCGGGCCGCTGATGGTCACTTCCACGTACGTGCCATTGGCGACGAAGACGGCGTATTCGCCCAGTCGCCCGGGCGAGCTGTAGGTGCCACGTAGGCCGGCCACTCCCTGGCTGGTCATGACCTGCCGGTCGGCTCCGGGGACCTGGACACCGGTGGTGTTGGTGATCTTGCTGTGCAGCCGCGCCGCGGCATCGGCCAGCGTGCCGTGATACGGCCCCATGAGAAACGACAGCCGCACCCCCTCGACCAGGAACATCGCGGTGCCTCGGTCGTCACCCGGGCGGGTACGGGTGAGGTCCACACTGGACCCGGCCGGCGGGACCACAGTGACCTTCCCGCCTACCTTGTAAGGGACCGCCATCCCCACAGCCCGGGCCGCCGGCATCGACCGGTCGACGAGGGGCAGGCCGAATGCCATGACCACCAGCGTGGCGAGTACGGCCAGGCTGCCCAGCGCGTTGCGCACCAACCCGGACAGGGCAGGCCCCATACCCTGACCGTACCGGCGAGTCGTCCGTCGCGACGACGCTTGGCCCTACCCGGCCGCTGGATTCGGGTCAGAGCGGGAACCCGTCAGAGTGGGGCGGCCGAGTGCTGGTCGCTGGCCGAGGCGCCCAAGGTGGCGGCGAACCCCATCACCACCACAACCACCAGGTACACCGGCGCCAACAAGGCCCGGCCAGCACGTTGATCGCGGTAGATGAGTGCCGCCCCGACTACACCAATCTTCCACGATCACCGCGTCGCGACACGCGGCGACATGGGCGACGCGACACCCCGTACCGCGGCGAGTCGCTGCACGACCGCGCCGATTCTCAGCCCGGGCAAGGGCGCCGTCCGCACTCAGGTACACGTCGGTGGGTTGCAACGCACCGGCCGGAAAACCGGCCCAGGGTGGCAAACCCGTGGCGCTGCGGCACCCCTCCGCATGCCGGTGGGCGCGGCATTGGGAACCGACTAGTCTTCGAGGTGAGCCGCACAGGCGGATCTCCCGGACGAGTTGCGTGTCGTACCCGGCCTGCTAAGACGACCGCCCCGAAAAGGTGGTTCTGTCATGGCTTGGATCATTCTCATCCTGTCCGGTTTCCTGGAGACCGTGTGGGCCATCGCTCTGAGCAGAAGCGCCGGTTTCAGCCGTCCTGTGCCGTCCACCGTTTTCGCCCTGGCTCTGGTACTCAGCATGGCCGGGCTTGGCTACGCGCTGCGCAGCATTCCGGTGGGGACTGGTTACGCGATCTGGGTCGGTGTCGGGGCCGTGGGCACGGCAGTGGTCGGCATGGTCGCCCTTGGCGAGTCGGCGAGCCTCGCTCGGGTGCTCTGCCTACTGCTCGTGGTCAGTGGCGTGGTGGGGCTCAAGTTCTTCCATTGAGCCACTGCGGGGGTCAGACGGCGCGGCGGCCCTCGAAGGCACGCCCGAGGGTGATCTCGTCGGCGTACTCGAGGTCGCCGCCGACCGGGAGTCCGCTGGCCAGCCGGGTCACCGCGACGCCCATCGGCTTGACCATCAGGGCCAGGTAGGTGGCGGTGGCTTCGCCTTCGGTGTTCGGGTCAGTGGCGAGAATAAGTTCCTTGATCTCGCCAGTGGCCAGCCGTACCAACAGTTCCCGGATCCGCAAGTTGTCCGGACCGATGCCTTCGAGCGGGTTGATCGCGCCGCCGAGGACGTGGTAGCGGCCGCGGAACTCACCGGTCCGTTCGATCGCGACCACATCCTTCGGCTCTTCGACCACGCAGATGGTCTCGTCCGAGCGTCGGGGGTCGCGGCAGATGCGGCACTGCTCCGCCTCGGCCACGTTGAAGCAGGTCGCGCAGAAGCGCACCTGCTGCTTGACCCGCTGCAGCGCGGCCGCCAACCGGACGACGTCAGCCGTCTCAGCCTGGAGTATGTGAAAGGCGAGCCGTTGCGCGCTCTTGGGTCCGATGCCGGGTAGCCGACCGAGTTCGTCGATGAGATCCTGAATGGCTCCCTCGTACATGGCAGGTTAGAAGCCCGGCAGACCGAAGCCGCCGAGGCCACCGGCGAGGGGGCCCATCTGCTGCTCGGTCATCTCGCGGCCAGCCTCCGCGGCGTTGTGCACCGCGGCGAGCACCAGGTCTTCCAGGGTCTCCACGTCTTCGGGGTCCACTGCCTTAGGGTCGATCTTGATGGCGCGGAACTCGCCCGAGGCGGTCATCGTGACGGTCACCAACCCGCCGCCCGACGTGCCGGTCACCTCTGTCTCGGCCAGAGTCTGCTGCGCCGCGGCGAGCTGGCGCTGCAACTTCATGAGGTCCTTCATGTTGGGCTGTCCGCCTGGCCTCACGATCGACTCCTTCGTTCCTGCGCTATCCGGTTCTGACGAGCCTATCCGGACCGCGTTCACCGCCGTGGCGGACCCTCGCCGATCTTCTCCGCACCGAAGTGTTCGGTCAGCACACGGATAGCCTGTTCTTCGCTCGTCTCGCGCACGACGGTGCCATCGTCGAGAGGTTCGTCGCCCGGATCGAAGGATTCATAGCCAGCCCTCGGCGCCGCGTCATAGTCCGGGTCCCACGGTGGTTCATCCAGGGGGGACCCGTCGGCGAACCCGGTGCCGGCCGGGTTGGCGCGCCCCGCGGAGCTGTCCCCGGCACGAGAACGGGTGCCGTCCTGCGCCGGCCGCGAAGGCGCCTTCGGCGCAGTCCTACCATTACCGCTCTGCTTCGCCGGGCTGGCCGGCCCAACACCGCCAGCTGGCGCGGACTGGTCCGCGGGCCCGCCCAATGCCGCCGGCGTGGGCCAACCGTCGTCACCCACCGGTGCCGGCGGGGTGGACGCAGCCGCCGCCCGGGCGGCGGGTCGGGGTGCCGTCTTCGCCGGCGGTTGCGATGGGGACGGGCCGGCGTTCGACGGTGCCGGGGCGGGACGCGCCGCGGCAGCGTCGCCGCCGAGTTCAGCCTGCACCCGCCACCTGCCGCCGAGAACCTCACCCACCGCGGCGACCAGCAGATCGGCCTGCGCACCGAACATGTTCGCGTGCACCGCGTGCTGGAAGACGAGCACGATCACGTCCGCGTCGACGTCGCGGACCACAGCCTCCCGGACCACCGCCCATGCGCGCGGGCTACGGCGGCGTACCACGGTGAGGATCTCGTCCCACACCCGCCGGACTGCGGCCGCGTCCAACGACCCGGACGCCGAAACCGACCCCGCACCGTCAGCCGGGGACCCCGCCACCGAAGCCGAACCCGCGAAGACGGCGGCCGCAGGCGCCGCATCGACGTGTTTGGCCACGTCAGGACGCGCAGTCGCCGGATTCGCTGTTTTGGCCGGACCCGCTGCGGCGACACCCACGCGCCGCGCAACGTCCGCGGACGCGCGGGCCGACGGCGCGGGTGGCGCCGGCCGGGTCCGATCCGGTGCGGCGGGTGCGCGTACCGGTGGGGGCGGCGGGACGGCGGCGGCGACCGGCTCGATCGCACTGGCCGGATCGACCGTGCTGCCCGGATCGGTGGCACCGAGACGGCGTTCCATCCGCTCCAGCCGTTGCAGCAACGCGCCGTGCGACTCGTCCGCGCCGGGCAACAGCATCCGGGCGACGAGCAACTCGAGCAGCAACCGGGGCGCGGTCGTGCCCCGCATCTCGGTGAGTCCATTGTGGGCGATGTCGGCCAGCCGGGAAAGCGTGGCCGGGCCCATGTGCGATGCCTGTGCGGTCATCCGTTCCAGTTGGTCCGACGGCGCCGAGATGATGCCGCTGGCCGCCGCGTCGGTCACCTTCTGCAGCACGATCAGGTCGCGCAGCCGCTCCAGCAGGTCACCGGTGAAGCGTCGCGGATCATGCCCGGCATCGGCCACCCGGTCGATCGTGCCGAACGCCGCCGCACCGTCACCTGCCGCCAGCGCGTCGATCATCTCGTCGATGAGCGCCACGTCGGTCACGCCCAACAGGGCAACCGCCCGGGCATAACTGACCCCGTCCGCTCCGGCGCCGGCGATGAGCTGGTCCAGCATCGACAGCGAGTCCCGCACCGAGCCGCCGCCGGCCCGCACGACCAGCGGAAACACCGCCGGCTCGACCGTCACCGCCTCTTGCTCGCACAGGTACTCCAGATAGGGGCGCAACGCGTTCGGCGGGATCAACCGGAACGGATAGTGGTGCGTCCGGGACCGGATGGTGCCGAGCACCTTTTCCGGCTCGGTGGTGGCGAAGACGAACTTGACGTACTCCGGCGGCTCCTCGACCAGCTTCAACAACGCGTTGAAGCCCTGCGTCGAGACCATGTGCGCCTCGTCGATGATGTACACCTTGAACCGGCTCGACACGGGCGCGAAGAATGCCCGTTCGCGCAGGTCACGGGCATCGTCGACGCCACCGTGGCTGGCCGCGTCGATCTCGATGACATCGATCGAGCCGGGACCGTCGGGGGCCAGCGCGAGACACGAATCACACTCGCCGCACGGCTCGGGCGTCGGGCCACGCTCACAGTTCAGCGAGCGGGCGAGGATGCGGGCGGAGGAGGTCTTGCCGCAGCCACGCGGACCGGAGAAGAGATAGGCGTGGTTCAGCCGCCCGGTGCGCAATGCCTGCATCAGGGGCTCGGTGACGTGTTCCTGGCCGATGACCTCGGCGAACGTGCGCGGACGGTACTTGCGGTACAGAGCCAGTGCCACAACCTCACCCCCCTCAGGTCAACGTCGAAGCCAGCGCCACGCTACCGCCAACCTCCGACATCGTCACCAGGGCCGGCGTGGCGACCATGGCCAAAAAGCGTCCTGCTAAAGCACCCAGAGCGCCCTATTAAGATCGTCTTAAGCATATCGCTACCAAATAACCAGAAGGTGTGACCGCATCGATGCCCTGATGGGGCTTTCACCACGTAGCCTTTTTGTCTGTGAAGTCCCGCCGGAAGTGGGTGGCTGCCGCGGTCGCGGCAGGGCTCAGCGTTGCGACGTTGCCTGGTCCGGCGCCCGCCTTGGCTGCGACCCCGACCTTTGCCCACCGCTACTCGGCGCAGGGGTGGACCGATGTGTCGCAAACCGGCGCGGCGGTCGTGGCCTGCCCCGAACCGGCCTGCCAGGATGGCTCCGACCTGACCCTGACCCGCTCATGGGTCGACGTCGACCAGGATCCGTCCACTGTGAACTCAAGTCGGGCGGTGCTGACGATCCCCCCGCGGGCGGACGTCGACTGGGTCGGGCTCTACTGGGCCGGCGACCGCGGCACCCGGGCGGACGCCGGCGCGCCACGCTGCGACGCGGCACCACAGGCAGGCACACCGCCGACGCTGCCGCCGGACGAGGACAAGGCTAATCAGGTCAAGGTCGGCGTAAATGACAAGCCGTACACCGTTGCGACCGCCAATTCGTTGATCGACCTCACCGGCCCGAACGGCGGCACCGGTTTCCAGGCGTACGTTGACATCACGTCTCTCGTACGTCCGGCCGCACGCGCCACGGATCCGACCGAGGTGCGGCTCACCGTGGCCGAACTGCAGGTAGCCAGCGGGCCTGGCTGTGGCGGGGGCTGGATCGCACTGCTGGCCTATTCGTACCGGGACGGCCCGGACAAGACATACGCACCGGATTACCGGAGCATCGGCGTCTACGACGGCGGCCTCGTGCTGGCCGACTGGCAGACCCAGCAGGTCCAGTTGGACGGCGTACCGGCCGCCAGCCAGGACGGACCGCAACCGCGCCTGCTGTCCTCGCTGTTCGGCAGTGGTCAGGCACTGGGCAGCGCGCCGTTGACGTTCGGTGGCAGCGCCGTCGACCGTGCCGGGACCGGCGTGACCGTCGCCACACTTGGCCTCGGCTATCAGCAGGCGAGGTCACCGGTTCCGGCGGGAGCGGTGAAGCCCGGCGCGACCGTGGGCTTCACCGCGATGCGCGGTGGATTCGTCAGCGGGGTGGTGACGTTGAGCACACCCCTGCCGGTCAAGGTCAAGTTGTCGGTGGCGACCTCGATCGATCCGCCGGCGGCGACAGTCGGCTCCGCGGCCACGCTCACGGTGACCCTGACCAACGAGGCAGACATCCCGGCGACCGGCGTGAAGGTGGCGGTCGAGCTCCCACCCGGACTGCGGCTTACCGCCACGACACCTGGCTATGACAACGGATTCTGGAGCCCCGAGCCGGTGGCCCCACGCGGTTCGGCGACGCTGAGCCTGCCCGTCCTGATCGGCGATGCCGGCGCCCTGATCAGTACCGCCCGCATCTCCGGATCGGACCTGCCGAACGAGAACCCGCCCGGTCTGACCTCCAGCGCCACGGTGACAGCCACGCTGAGTCCAGGGCCGGTCGCGACCACTCAGGCTCAGGAAAGCGTCATCGGTGCGCAGCCGTGGTCGCTGCCCGAGGTCGCTCCAGCGATCCTGTTCGGCATCGGACTGTTCCTGTTAGGACTGCTGCTGCTGTCGCTGGTGGTGGTCCGCCACCGGGCCCGGCTCAGGTAATCCAGGCCAGCGACGCAAGGGGCCTCCCGTGCACCCGCCAGAGCCCGCTTATCCTTGCTGCCTTCCGGCCCTGGGGAGGTTCACGAGGTAACGCCGCACGAGAGGCTTGCCGCAACTGTACCCGAGTGTCGGTCGGCCACAGGCTTCGGTATTGTTTCCCGCGGAGGATTCGCCTAGAGGCCTAGGGCGCACGCTTGGAAAGCGTGTTGGGATAAAACCCTCACGAGTTCGAATCTCGTATCCTCCGCTCACTGACCAGGCCAAACGTTGCGGCCCATGCCCCAGGGCATGGGCTTGGCCGTCAACGGACGTTCATGAGGGCAACGCCCAGGACGACAACGGCCGCCGCTGCGACCCGCCTTGGCCCCATCCGCTCCCGGAAGAACGCGATGCCGATGATGGCGGCGGTGATGACACCGGTCTCCCTGAGCGCCGCGACGATCGCGAGCGGCGCCTTGGTCTGTGCCCACACCACCAAGCCGTACGCGATGCAGGAGATGACACCGCCGGCGATGCCGCTGCGCCATTGCTTCGCCATTCCCGGCAGGACCGCGCGCCCGCGGGCCACGAAGGCCGCCATGGTGATCAACGGGCCGTAGCTGAGAAACAGCCACCCGCCGTATCCGTACGCGGTGCCGGATGCCCGTACTCCGATGCCATCGGTCACCGTGTAGGCCGCGATCATGACACCGGTCAGCAGGGCTGCGGCAATCGCGTGCCGATCCTTGCGCCACACCCGTCCGCCATCCAACGCCAAGGCGCACAACCCGCCGCAGACAGCCGCGATGCCGATGAACTGACCGACGCCGAGCCGCTCGTGCAGCGCGACAGCAGCGACAATGACGACAATCAGTGGGCCCGTACCGCGCGCGAGCGGATAGATCCGGCTGAAATCGCCCAAACTGTACGAGAGGCTGAGCAGCCAGAAGTACCCGAGGTGCAGCACGACTGATGTCATAAGCCATGGCCAGGCCGAACGCGCCGGCAGCGGTGCGGCGAGCACCATGAGGCCGCCGGCGATCGTTGTCCCGATCCCGATGAGTGCGTTTCCGGCCTGTCGATCGGTGGCCGCCTTCGCTATCGCGTTCCAGACGGCGTGCAGGGCACCGGCGAAGAGCACCACGACGAACACAAAGGTGGTGTCGAACACCCTGTCCTACTTCCTGGCCGGCGCCGGCGAAGCAGGGACGCTCCAAACGAAGGGAACGACGGCCATGAAGGCCTGTGGCGGTGGCGGCGGGATTTGAACCCGCGGAGGGCGTAAACCCTCACACGCTTTCGA
Source organism: uncultured Actinomycetota bacterium (assembly GCA_963742855.1). Taxonomy (GTDB): domain Bacteria; phylum Actinomycetota; class Actinomycetes; order Mycobacteriales; family Micromonosporaceae; genus CAVUNP01. The sequence goes on from CAVUNP010000012.1 coordinate 15,277, forward strand.
GGCGTGCTCCTTAGGCCACTCGGACACACCACCGCCGAGTAGGGTACCTGACCCCGGGCAGGCCGTCGCGGCGGTATCGGGCCCGGGACGACCTGCAATGATCTCCGGTATGAGTACGCATATCGGCGCGGAGCCGGGCCAGATCGCGCAGCGGGTCCTCATGCCTGGAGACCCGCTACGAGCCAAGTGGATCGCGGAGACCTTTCTCGACGACGCGACGTGCTACTCGACCGTCCGCAATATGTTCGGCTACACCGGCCACTACCAGGGCGTCGAGATTTCCGTACAAGGCTCGGGCATGGGCATGCCGTCCTGTTCAATCTACGCCCACGAACTGATCAACGACTACGGCGTGAACACGCTCATCCGGGTCGGCACCTGCGGCGCGTTGTCCGAGGACCTCAACCTGCGCGACGTCATCGCGGCCAGCGGCTCCTGCACCGACTCGGCGATGAACCGGGTCCGCTTCGACGGGTTGATCGACTACGCACCGGTGGCCGACTTCTCCCTGCTGCGTGCGGCGGTGGACGCGGCACAGGCCCGGGGTGTGCAGATGCGGGTCGGCCCGATCCTGGCCGCGGACGCGTTCTACACCGACCGCCCCGACCTCTACGACCGGCTGGCGGACTACGGCGTGCTGGCGGTCGAGATGGAGTCGGCGGCTCTGTACACGATCGCGGCCCGCTACCGCGCCCGCGCCCTGACCCTGCTCACGGTCAGCGACCACATCAAGCGCGGCGAGGCCACCACGGCCAAGGAGCGGGAGCAGACCTTCGCCGAGATGGTGCACATCGCGCTGACCGCCGCCATCGCCTGATTCCGTCGCACCTGATTGCGCCACACCCCGATCCAGTGCGGTTGCGTGTGTCATCGCACACACACAACCGCACCGGACCCGGTAGCTACAGCTCGCGGTGGCTGGCGAAGAACTCCCTCAGCAGCGCGGCCGACTGCTCCTCCAACACCCCGCCGTACACCTCGGGCCGGTGGTTGAGCCGCTTGTCGCGCACCACGTCCCAGAGCGATCCGACGGCGCCGGTTTTCGGTTCCCAGGCGCCGAAAACCAGGGTGGCTATGCGCGCCAGCACCAATGCCCCGGCGCACATCGTGCAGGGTTCCACCGTCACCACCAGCGTGCAGTTGTCCAGCCGCCATTGACCCACCCGGGCGGCGGCGGCCCGCATGGCCAGGATCTCGGCGTGCGCCGTCGGGTCGTCGCGCAGCTCCCGCTCGTTGTGGGCGTGCGCCAGTTCCGTACCGTCAGGCGCATAGATCACCGCGCCGATCGGCACGTCCTCCGGGAAGGCTGGCTGGCCGGCCACGCCAAGGGCACGGCGCATCCAGCCTTCGTGCTGGGTGGCCCGGTTCGGCAGGCCGGGCACTCATACCTCGCGGAGCTCTTCGACCTCGTCACCGCAGCCGATGGCCTGGCATACCTCGGCCGTGATGTCGCTGGGCATCATGCCGTCACTGCCGGACAGCTCGAGCAGGCGGGCGGCCGGGAGACCGAGGTCGGCCAGCAGGTCTGCGTCGCCGGCCGGGTCCGCCTCAGCCGGCACGGGGACGTCCGGCTCCTCGTCAGCCTCGGTGTCGGGGTCCTCGTCGCCGAGATCCGGTATGTCCAGCACCCCGTTGGCGAGTTCCTCCGGCGGCTGGGCCAGATCGCCCAGCAACAGCGCGCCCAGCCTGGACTCCTCGGCGAATGCCGCGTCCGATCCGAAGATCCGCAGGTCCTCGCCGTGGTCCAATCGGAGGATGGCCAGATAGGTGTCGTCGGCCTCCACGAACAGCAACGAGATCTCGGCCGCTGGCTCCACATCACGCATGCGATCAGCGACATCCTCGACGTCGGCGGCGCCACTGAGCGACACCTTGGACGCCGACCATCCATCGGCGTCCTTCACGACTACGGCAGCGAAATAGGACACGGTTCCCCCGGGGATGACTGTGACTACCCGACCATGACAACGATCGAAACCTGTACGAGCGGCGACCCTGACCTCATCAGCCTGCCAGACGGCGTCGAATGGCGATCACATCCCGGATCCGCGCACTCCGGACAATGCGATCGCGCGACGGCACGGTGCCGCTTCGTCGACCTGCTTCGCGCGCGGAGCGAGCCTCGGCCAGTTCCGCGAGCAATCTCAGCCGGCGCCGCTGGCGGTCCGCGTCAGCCGGCACCAGCGACTCGCCATCTGCGGGTGGAGGTGGCTGGAGACCCATGAGGCGAGGGTGCCGAATTGACGCTCCGCAGTCAAGGCCGACCACATGCCGCAGTAGCCCTCTCACCGTGGGCTACGGACTGTCACCACAACGGCCAACCGGATGTCACCCACCGTTCGATCAGTACCGCTGTGGCGATGGCCATCCCGAGCGCCGTGGCGAGGCTGATGCCGGCTGCGGCACCCCGATCGCCAGCCACCACGAGCACCACCGCGACCGCCCAGGCCACCAGGGAGGCGACCAGCGTGAGCCAGATGAAGGCCGATGCCGAGGTTGCCAGGAGTCCGAACGCGAACAACCACACTGCCGCGACGGCCGCCCCGGCGGACAGGGCACCCAGCCGGATCGGGTGCGGCTCGCGGAAGGTCGGCCGGCGCGGCCCCGATGGGAACAGGCCGGACGGCACATGCGCCGGCGGCGGGCCGCCCTGCTCGAACCGCGGCGGATCCACTGCCGGCCACGACTGCACGTACGCAGCCTAGCCGAGCCGGCCCGCGCCGACCCGGGCTCGCGGCAGCCTCACTCCAGCCTGCCCGCCGCGCTGCGTGAGCGGGTCCGCCGTAGGGTGATCGTCGTGAACGTCGCGGTCATCGGCATGGGCCTCATCGGCGGCTCGCTGCTGCGTGCCCTGGCCGAGGTGCGGACACTCGGCCATCGGGTACGACCTGGACCCGGCCACCCGGGCGATGGCTCGCACCGGCGCCGCCCAGGCCCCCCGGGCATCGCGCTGGCAGGTCGCGCCGAGCATCGCCGACGCGGTGGCGCCGGTAGACCTGGTGGTGCTGGCGACACCGCTGACCGCGGTTGCCCGGATTCTCGACGAGGTGGCGTCGGCCGGTTTTTCGGGACTGGTCACCGACGTGGTGTCGGTCAAGCAACCGGTGGCGGACCTGGTCGACCGTCGACTGCGCGGCAACGGCATGCGGTTGGCCAGCTACGTGGGCGGTCATCCGATGGCCGGGCGGGAGACCGCGGGCTTCGCGGCCGCGGATCCAACCCTGTTCCGGGACTGTGCCTGGGTACTCTGCCTGGACGAGCAGACCCGCCTGGGTGACTGGCTGACGGTCGCGCGGCTGGTCACCGGACTGGGCGCCCGGGTGGTGCCGACCACGGCCGAGGATCACGACCGGGTCGTGGCCACCGTCTCGCACGTACCGCACCTGCTCGCGGCGGCCATGGCCATCGGGGTTGAGGATCCGCTGGCGGCGACGCTCGCCGCCGGCTCGTTCCGGGACGGGACCCGGGTCGCCGGCAGCGCGCCGGAGCTCATCGCCTCGATGTGCGGCGGCAACGCCACCGCGGTTCTCGAAGCGCTGGATTCGATCATCGCGGAACTCGACGGGGCCCGGGCCGCGCTGGCCTCGGCCGACCCGATCGCCGAGGTACGCCGCTGGGTCGCACCGGCCCACGCGGCTCGAACCGTGTGGCCGCGCGGCTGGGGCGAGCCCAAGCAGATCCCGGTCACCGTGGATGACCTGCTGAATCTGGGTGACGAAGGTGGCTGGGTCAGCGAGATCGCCACCGACGGCCGGACCGCGACCGCGGCGTACCCGACGTAGGGCCTGGAGTCGCAGGCATTAGGGTCGGCTGATGGCCACTCGCGATCCCGTGGAAGACCTGCGTCGGATCGCGTTCCTGCTGGAGCGGGCGAATGAGAAGAGCTACCGGGTACGGGCGTTCCGGCGGCGGCGGCGGCACTGGGCGAGCTCGCCGTGCGGCGAGGTGGCCGAGCGGGCCGGCGACGGACACTGACGAAGCTGCCCGGTGTGGGTGACGTGACCGCCCGCTGCGTGGCCGAGTCGTTGCCGACGAGGAGCCGGTGTACCTGCGGCGGCTGGTCGCGACCGAGGGCTCCGATGTGGACGCGACGGCGGCGCAAGCTGCGCGACGCGCTGCGGGGCGACTGCCACAGCACACTCCGACTGGTCCGACGGCGGCTCACCGATCGAGGAGATGGCCGCTGGCCGCGGTAGAGCTGGGCCACGAGTATCTGGTGCTCACCGACCACTCGCCCCGACTGAAGGTGGCCCGTGGGCTGACCGCGGACCGGCTTCGCCGGCAGCTCGACCACGTGGCCGCGGTCAACGAGGCGCTGCCGCAAGGGCTTCCGCATGCTCACCGGGATCGAGGTGGACATCCTCGCCGACGGCTCGCTGGACCAGGACGAGAGCTGCTGGCCCGGCTGGACGTGGTGGTCGGATCGGTGCACAGCGGCCTGAGCGACGACGCGGGCGAAGATGACCCGGCGAATGCTGACAGCGGTCGCCAACCCGCACCTGGACATCCTCGGCCACTGCACCGGCCGGATGGTGGCTCCCGGCCGGCCGGGGTGACCGGGCCGGGCGACCGGGGCACCGGCCGCGTACCCGGGCGGAGAGCGACTTCGACGCGGACGCGGTCTTCGCCGCCTGCGCGGAGCCACGACAAGGCCGTCGAGATCAACTCCCGGCCGGAGCGGCAGGACCCGCCGAAGCGGCTGATCCGCCGCGCCCTGGAGGCGGGCTGCCGGTTCGCCATCGACACCGACGCGCACGCGCCCGGGCAGCTCGACTGGCAGCGCTTCGGCTGCGAACGCGCCGCGCTGCTGCGGCGTGCCGGCCGACCGGGTGGTCAACACCTGGACGGCGCGCCTGCTGAAGTAGACGGCTGACGGCGCTGGGCGGTCAGCGCCGGGCGGCCGGCTCGGCCGCGGGCGGCGGGCGACACCGACGCCGGGGCGGGGCGGCGCCGGCCGAACAGCCCCTGCGCGACCGCCACGCCGAGGAGCACCACCAGCGCGCCCACCGGTTGGTGCCAGTTCATCCGCTCGTTGAGCACCACGGCGCCGATCAGCACCGCGAAGAGCGGGATCACGTACGTGACGGTGGACGCCGTGCTCGCACCGGCCAACCGGATAGTTGCGGTAGTTGATCACGAACGCGAGGCCGGTGCCGAGCGCGCCGAGGGCCAGCACGCTGGCACACCACCCGCAACGAGGATCGGTGGCACCGGCGGCAGCCCGGCCACCAACGGCGCGACGATCGCCAACTGCGCCGTCGCCACGAGCAGCTGCGCGGCCGACAGCGACAGACTCCGGTACCCTGCTGCCGGCGACGAACTGCTCTGGTACGGGATGGAGATGCCGTAGCAGACGGCCGCGCCGAGGCACAGCAGTTGCCCGGTAAGTGCGCCCCGCCGACGCCCTGCCAGACGCCCGAGCACCACCAGCACGCCGATGAAGCCGATCGCAGCCCGATCGCCCGCGCGCGGTCGGCCGTCCTCGGGCAGGAAGACCAGCACGCTGGCGGCAGCACGATCAGGGTGTGGTGGCGTTCCAGATGCCCGCGAGATCGACGCGACCCGTTGCTCGCCGTAGCCGAACAGGGTGAACGGGAGACGTGCCACCGAACGCGGCGACCGCCCAGGTGCGCCCAGAGCGGCGGCTCGCGGCGGCAGCCGGTCGCGCAGCACGGCCAGCACGACGACCAGCGCGGTGCGCCGGCCGGCACCACCCGTAGAGGGTGAGGTGGACCGGGTGCAGCTCGGCTCACCCCGACCTTGATGAACAGGAAGCTGGAACCCCAGATCGCCGCGAGTGCGACGAAGCCGGGCAGCCAGCTGGCGGCGCCTGGTCGGCGTGCTCGGGTTGCCTGCGGTAAGGGGCGTCGCGGTCAGAAGTCGCAGATCCTGCCGGACGTGACGTCGCGACGCCGTCTCGCTGAATAACGGACGTCGCGATACCTGGTGCCGTCGGCTAGGGTCGCCTGGTGGGACAAATAGATGACATCGCAGACACGTACGTTGATGAGTGGGCGCCGCTGAACCCGATCGAGGCAACCTACGCCGGGATCAGTGGGCACGACGACCAGCTCGGCGACCTCTCGCCCGAGGGCTACGCCGCGCTGCGCCGATCTCGACCGCCGTACCCTGGCTCGAGCTGAACTGGTAACCGCCGCGAGACCGAGGCGGAACGGATCGCCAAGGAGGCGATGTCGAGGACTGTCCCTCGGCCTGGAGATGCCGTACGACGCGGGCGAGATCACCAGCGAGATCAGCGTGATCGCCGGGGCGTTGCACAGCGTGCGCTCGGTGTTCGACCTGATGCCGACCTCGGGCGAGCCGGCCGCAGCGACCATCGTCGCCCGGCTCAACCGCTTCGCACCGCGCCTCGGACAGTCCCGGCGCACCCTGCGCGAGGCGGCCGAGCGTGGGCATGGGTCAGCGAGCGGCAGATGCTCGAGGTCGCGAAGCAGTGCGACACCTGGGTCTCCGCCGCCGGTGACGACTTCTGGCCCGGCCTGGCCCGGCGGGTCGAGCAGGACAACGAGCTGCCGGCGTCGTGCGCGACGAGTTGGAGCGCCGGCCGCGTTGGCCGCCAGGCCACCGCCGAGTTCGGCCGGTTTTTGCGGGAGGAGCTCGCCCCACTCGGCCGGGACAGGGATGCGGCCGCGGCGCGAACGCTACGCGCTCGCCTCTCAGTACTTCCTCGGCGCCACAGGTCGACCTGGACGAGACCTACGCCTGGGGATTCGCGGAACTGGCCCGGATGGAGACAGAAATGCGGGCGGTTGCCGACAAGATCGTCGCCCCGGCGGGAGCGTGTCGCGAAGCGGCCAAGGCGCTCGACGCCGACCCGGCCCGTCGGATCACCGGCAAGGAGGCGTTCCGCGACTGGATGCAGGGCCTGGCCAACAAGACGATCGGGGAACTGACCGACACCCACTTCGACATTCCCGAACAGGTACGCCAGATCGAGTGCCGCATCGCCCCGACCTGCGACGGAGGCATCTACTACACGGGCCCGAGCGAGGACTTCTCCCGGCCAGGCCAGATGTGGTGGGCGGTGCCAGCCGGGCATCGACACCTTCTCCACCTGGCAGGAGGTGACCACGGTGTTTCATGAGGGCGCCCCGGGTCATCACCTCCAGATCGGACAGGCAGCGGTCCGAGCCGAGGTGCTCAACCGCTGGCAACGACTGCTCAGCTGGTCATCCGGGCACGGCGAAGGCTGGGCGCTGTACGCCGAACGCCTGATGGACGAGCTCGGCTACCTGGACGATCCGGGTGACCGGTTGGGCATGCTCGACATGCAGGCGTTCCGGGCCGCGCGGGTCATCGTGGACATCGGCATGCACCTGGAGCTGGAGATCCCCGCCGACAACCGGCTCGTGGACCGCTGCGGCCACGCTGCCTTCCACCCCGGTGAGCGATGGACGCCGGAGCTGGGTTGGGAATTCCTGCGTGCGCACTCCTCGATGCCCGACGAGAACCTCCGGTTCGAGCTCAACCGGTATCTGGGCTGGCCGGGGCAGGCGCCGTCGTACAAGATCGGTGAGCGGATCTGGCTGCAGGCCCGGGCGGAAGCGCAGGCCCGCCACGGAGCCGACTTCAGCCTCAAGGCGTTCCACCGGGCCGCATTGGACCTCGGCTCACTCGGCCTGGACCCGTTGCGGACGGCCCTGAGCAGGATCTAGCTGGGGCAGACGTGCCGGTACGAGCGATCGGGCAGGTACGTCTGCCACTCCTGTTGGCTGAGATCCCGGCCAGCGAGGGTGCACGCCAGTGCGATCAAGGCGGTGGATTCGGTATCGGAGCGGACACCCACCCCCCGGGCGCCGGTCAGGTCCCAGGCGAACAGTGCCCCATCCTCGCCCACCGTGTAGAGCATCTGCCCGTCCGCGCCGAACCGCACCACCAGGACCGGTCCGCCGTGCCCGGCCAGGGCCTTGACTGGCTGTAGGGTATCGGCCTGCCACACGATCACCAGTCCGTCCGCACCCACCGAGGCGAACTGGGACGCGTCCGGTGACCAGGCCGCGCCGAGCACCTCGCCGGTATGGCTGATCGCCTGCCCGGTCCGCCGGTTAGTAGCCACATCCCAGACGTCCAGCCGCGAGCCACCGGCGGCGAGCAGCGTGCGCCCGTCCCGGCTGAGCGCCAGCGGCTTTGTCGCACCGGCGATCAGCTGGCCTGTGTTGGTGGCGAGATCCACCACCCGGGAACCGGCCGGCGTGCCGAATGCCACGTAGTGCCCGTCCTGTGACAGTTGCACGGCGCTCACGTCCGTCGTGGGCAGGTCGTACGCCGTCGACGGGGTACGGGCCTCGAGACTCCACGCGACCGGGGTCGGTGGCCTTGCCGGGTCAGCGCCGTGCTGGGCCACCAACAGCGTGTCGCCGTCCGCCAGCAGGCCCCCGCCCCCGCCCGGCCAGGCCTGCCCGAACGGCGTACCGACGGGCTTCCTGCTGGCCAGGTCCCACACCACGATGCTGGTCGGGTTCGGGCCGGTATCGGTCCTCGTCCCACCCCAGCTGACCAGGCGGCGGCCGTCAGCGGTGAAAGCCAACCCGTTCACTGGCCCCTGCCCGTCAAGGTCCAGGCGCCCGACCTGGCGCAGTGAGTCCGCCGCATACAACCAGATGGTGCCCCCGTTCGTCGCGGTCGCGACGGTGGCACCATCCGGGCTCAGCGCCACGCTGGTCACGTCGTGTCCGGTCGCGGCGACCACGTCCGGGCTGCCCAGCAACACGGTCCTGATGGTCTGGGTGGCAGCGCTGTCGAGCTGGCCGGCCGCCACCGCCAGCAGCAACGCCTTGCGCAGGTCCGGCTCGGCCTCAGCCAGCGAAGCCAGTCGTTGGCCATCCGTACGCGCCTGCGCGGCCATCGACCGCAACTGCAACGTGACCGCCACCCCGGCCACGGCAACGGCCAGTACGGCGACGACGATGGCGGCCACGAGATACCGCCACAATCGCACCACCCGGCGGCGACGACGGAGGTCCGCGGCCAACACCACGCGCTGGCTGGCGGCAAGAAACTGGTGCTCACCCGGGCTGAGATCCTCTCCAGCGAAACGGGCCAGGTCCAGCGCCGCGGCCAACCGGGCACCGCGGTAGAGGGCCGCCGGGTCGTCGCGCTCGGCCCAGGCGAGGGCCGACTCAGTCAGGTGCCGGCGTTGTGCCTCCGCGGCCCGGGCCTCGTCGAGCCACTCCCGCACCCGCGGCCATTGTTCGAGCACGGTGTCGTGCGTGACCTCCACCGCGCCTTCCGACGCGGTCACCAGCCGACCAGCTACCAACTTCTCCAACGCGGCCGGTGCGAACGGCCCAGCACTTGCCACCACCTCGGCCAGGCTGGCCCGGCGACCGGCCAGCACATCGGCGCCAGTGACCACGGTCAGGCACAGCATGATCCGGCGGGCGGCGTCCCGCTCGTCTGCGGTCAGGCTGGCGAAAGCGTTCTCGGCCAGGTTGAGTATTGCCGTGGCCACCCCGCCCGTGGCCCGGTACGCCTCAAGGGTCAATTCCGTGCCGGCCCGGTTCTCCCAGGTCGCATACAGTGCCACGGCCAGGTGGGTCAGCCCGGGCAGGCCACGGGCATCGGCCACGATCTGCCGTGACAGTCCATCCTGGACTGTCAGGCCACCCGCCGCGGCCGGCCCTTCGATCGCCCGGCAGGTCTGCTCAACGGTCATGGGCCGAATCAGCACCGTGTTGGCCGACACCAGTTCGGCGAAGTCCTGGTTCTCCGCGCAGCGGCCGTAGAAGTCGCCGCGAAGGGTCAGGATCACGCGGTTGGTCTCGGCCAGTTCCACCACGGTGGCCAGGAACTCCGCCCGGGCAGCCGGGTCGAGCGCGGTGAAGACCTCCTCGAACTGGTCCACCACCAGCAGGATCGAGTCCTGGCTCGGCACGGTCGCGTCACCCGCACCCGGCCCGTCCGCATTGTCCTGATAGGACTCCGCAACCTGGATTCGCTCATCCGTACCGGAATCCGCCCGCTCACCCGCGGGCTCGCCGGCAAACTCCATCGGGCTCTGAGCGCGGTCATACGCCGCAGCGCCATCGCCGTCGCCGCTGCCACTGCCGCTATCGCCGTTGCCGGCACCGTCGGGGCCGCCATCGTCGTGGCTTACATCGTCATCATTGGCATCGTCGTGACTGGCATCGTTGTGACTGGCATCGTCGTGACTGCCATCGTCGTGACTGGCGTCATCGTTGCTGACATCATGGCTGCCATCGCCGTCGCCACTACCGTCGAGATCGGCATTGTCGCGGTCGGCATTGTCGCGGTCGGCATTGTCACGGTCGGCATTGTCGCCGTCGTCATTGTCGCGATCGGCATCATCGCGGTCGGTGTCTTTGCTCGCATCGTCGGAGCCGACGCCGTTGCGGCGGGCGGCGTTGTGTTGAGCACCGTCGTCGCTGGCACCGTCGCCACGGGCACCGTCGTCGCGCGAATCGTCACGCGATTCCACGACATAGGTCCCGACCTGGGGCTGATCAGCGGCTGCATCGCCTCGGTGCGATCCAGACTCGGCCGCGTCGAGTGTCGCGGTGTCAACGCCGGCCGGACCAGGCGGGGCTTGTCCGGTCCGCTGCGCCGGGACGTACGCGGACGGGCGCGACGTGGACGGTGGCTGCTGATCGTTTTGCGCCTGATAGGTCTGGTCGAGATACAGGTCGTCGAAGTTCAACTCCACCCGGCGCAGGTCATCCAGATGTGGCGCGACCTGCTCAGCCAGTGAGCCACCCACCGCGGGGCGGACGATGACCGGTCGCCATCGGGCGGACGTGGGCAGGACCCCGGCAGCCAGAGCCGGCAGCAGCCCGGCCCGCACCAGCGACGACTTGCCGGTCCCCGGGTCGCCGACCACGGCCAGCAACCGCCGCTGCACCAGTCGCGCCACCAGTTCCGCGACGAGGTGTTCACGGCCATGGAAGATGTCCGCATCACCGGTGTCGAAACTGGACAGTCCCTTGTAGGGCCTGGCCACGACATCCCGGGCTACCGGACGCAACGGACGGGCCTGTGCCCGTACATGGGCCAGATCGAGCACGCCGCCGACGACCTCGTCGGACAACGTGGCCAGGCGTCGGGTCGGTGAGACAGCATCGGCCACCGCGCGGTCGATGCGCCGGCCGGCCCGGGCGAACGCCCATTCACTGGCCGAGCGGTGGATCCGAGCGGGGATGCCACCGCTGCTGGCCATCGCGGCGACCGCCATCCCGTCTGGCACGGTCGGCGCGTACACCCGCACGATGTCCGCGATCGCATAGTCGTCCAAGGCCGACAGGACCAACTTCGGCAGGTTGGCCAACTCGCCCACCCGAACCGGGTCGCGGCAGGTCAACAGCGTGACCACGGGTCGGGACATGGTCGCGCGGATGAACGCGGTGACCCGGGCAATCTCGTCTTGCCCGGCCTGATCGAGATCCTCGATCACCACCAGAGTGACCACGCCGGCTTCGGGAAGGAAGGCGTCCAGGCCGGTGGCATCGACCTGCCAGTAGTAGGCGGGGATGCCCCGGGCAGCGGCCCGCTGCGCCAACTCCGCGACGGTTCGGGTCTTGCCGATGCCGGGTGCGCCGACGATGAGCCTTGCCTGCGCCCGCCGGGTGGCGGCCAGGTCGAGCGCACCGGAAAGCCAGGCGAGTTCTTCTTCCCGACCGACACAGGCAGGCACCGTGATGGCCAACGCCGCGGGTACGGCGGCAGCGGTGACCGGTTGACCGTAAAGTGCCCGGTCGGACCCGATCACCGCACGCTCGGCGGCTCGCAGGTCCGCGCCGGGTGAGACGGACAGTCGCTGCGCGAGCAGGCTCTCCGCCTGCTGGAACGCGGCCAGGGCCTCGGCCCGGCGGCCCAACCGGAACAACGCCGTCATCCACAGGATCCAGAGCCGCTCCCGGTGCCAGGCGTCGGTCAGCATCGCCGGCAGCTCCGTCAGCAACTCCTCCGGCGCCGAGGGCGCTGCCTCGGCCAGCCGTGCCGCCACGGTGGACTCGATGACCGACAGCCGTAGGTCCTCGAGCCGGGCCGCCTCGGCCGTGACGAAACTGTGATCGTCGAAGTCCGCGTAGGCCGGTCCGCGCCACAGCGCCAACGCCGCCTCCAGCCGGTCCAGCGCGAGAGCCGGCTGCCCTACCGCGAGGGCCCGGTGGCCGTCCGCGGCCAGCCGTTCGAACGCGAGGATGTCCGCGTTCGCCGGCTCGACCACGAGGATGTAGCCAGCCGGCATGGTCACCACGACACTGGTGGGGTCCACATCGGGCGCCACCACGGTCAACGCGCGCCGCAGCCGGGAAATGTTGGACGCGACCTCCTTCTCGCTGTCCTCTGGCGGCGCGCTACCCCAGATGCACGCCACGATGCTCGATGTGGTGACTTCCTCACCCGGCGTACGGGCCAGCAGCGCGAGCAGGGTCCGGGTCAGTCCGGTCACGTCCACCGGGCGGCCGTCGTAACACAGCTCCACCGGACCGAGCACATTCAGTCGCCAGGCACCCGCGTGAATGCGCGCGGCGGATTCCGTTGTGGTCACCAGCTACGCCACCCTCCCGCAAGTCCTCACGTCCGCCAGTGGTGCTCAGGGCCGTCAGGGACATTGTGAACGAGACATCCCGTCGCCGCCGCACCCGGTCAGTTGGACGGCCGCCAGCCAGCGGTGGCAGCAAGGGTGATCAGGTGGTGCGTGGCCCGGGTCAGCGCGACATACAGGACCCGCACGCCAGCAGACGACTCCGCGGCGATCTCGTCTGGCGCGAGCACCACGACCCCGTCGTACTCCATGCCCTTGGCCTGCATGGCGTCGACCACGTGAATGCGCGCAGTCGCCACATCGGACGGCGCGGCGGCCATCCAGTCGGCCACCCAGGCAGAGACCGCGTCGCGTCGATCGGCCGGGGTGATCACCCCGACGGTGCCGGTCACGGCCGAAGCGAGTTCCGCCACCGCACCGGTGACCGCGGTGGCGAAGCCGTCCGCCTCGACCGTGCGGTGTTGCGGCGCCGCACCGGTCCGGCGGACGGCGTCGGGCAGGTCCGCATCGGGCACCGAGCAACGCACGACGTCAGCCGCGAACTCGAAGATCTCGGCCGAGTTCCGATAGTTCGTACTGAGGTGGAAACGGCGGATCTGCTTGCCTCGCAACGCCTCGTCCCGAGCCCGCTTGGCCTCGACCAGATCCGGCCAGGCGCTCTGCGCGGCGTCGCCGACGATGGTCCAGCTCGCCTGCTGCCCGCGCCGGCCCAACATCCGCCACTGCATCGGTGTGACGTCCTGCGCCTCGTCGACCAGCACGTGGGCGTAGCCGTCATAGTTGGCCGGCCGCTTCTGGCGCTCGGGGCTCGCGAAGTAGCGGTCGGACACCGTCGACAGTTCGCGGATGTCGTCGCCGGCGGAATCGATGCCCAGGCTGCGGCCGTTCCTGCGCCGACGCGGCTTGGGCGCCTCGCCGAGCAGCGCGCGCAACTCATCCACCAGCGCCACGTCGGCCACGGACAGGTCGCCCCGCGACCATCGAGTCGGCCAGCCGCCGGACCTGCGCGTCGGACAGCCAGTCCTGGCCGGCATGGCGGACCCGGCCGACGTCGCCCAGCCAGCCGAGCACCTCGGTGGGCGTCAACATGGGCCACCAGGCCTGGGCGAACCGCTCGAACTCGTCCCTCTCGTAGATCTCGCTGGCGAAATTGCGGGTGGTCCAGGAAACACCCTCGGGCCGTACCGCCCACAATGCCTGCACCAGCGCCCGCCTGGCCTCGGGCCCGGCCGCGTTGTGCGGTTGCTGCAGCTTCGGGTGCAGCTCCCGGCGAGCCCGTTGCAGGCCAGCCTCGTTGACCCGCAGCACCTGGCCGCCGTAGACGATCCGCAACTCGGTCGGCACACCGGGCGGATCCGCCCGCAGCGCGCGTTGAAGGAACCGGCGCATTCGCAGGCTTCCCTTGAGCGCGGCCAGCGCGGGTGGATCGAGCCGATCCGACTCGATGCCGTCCACCACCGCGCCGATGGCCCGCAGCTCCGCCGTCTCCTCGCCCAGCGACGGCAGAACGCGATCTACATAGGACATGAAGATCGGGGACGGGCCGACGAGCAGCACGCCTCCGCCCTCGTACCGGCGGCGGTCCCGGTAGAGCAGATGGGCCGCGCGGTGCAACGCAACCGCGGTCTTGCCGGTACCCGGACCGCCTTCGATGAGGGTCACACCGCCGGCGGGTGCCCGGATGGCCTCGTCCTGCTCGCGCTGGATGGTGGCGACGATGTCGCGCATCCGCTCACCCTTGGCCTGGGCCAGGGTCGCCAGCAGGGCACCTTCGCCGACCACCGTCACCGCGGTCGCCACATCGCCCGTTGCCGCGTCCAGATCAAGGAGGTCGTCCTCGATGTCCACCACCTTGGGACCGCTACAGCGGATCACCCGGCGGCGCAGGACGTCCATCGGTTCCTCATGGGTGGCCTGATAGAACGCGGCCGCGCCCGGCGCCCGCCAGTCGATCACCAGCGGTTCCTGGTCCGCGTCCCGCAGCCCCAACCGGCCGATGTGGCGGACCTCACGGTCGCGCAGGTCGAGCCGGCCGAATACGAGACCTTCGTACTCGGTGTCGAGAGCGCGCAGTCGCCGCGCGGTGTGGAAGACCATGGCGTCGCGCTCGACCAGCGACCCCGGGGTGCGGGCGCGGGCCATCCGGTAGCCGTCGCGCTGATTGCGCGCCGCCTCGGCCCGCAGTGCTTCCACCCGGGCGTACACCCGGTCGACGTGGCTCTGTTCCTTGGCGATCTCGGTCTCGCGTGTGGACAAGTGTTCGCTCGCTCCCTCGGCCCGGTGCAACCTTGCCAGGGTACGCGCGATCAGGTGATCACCAGTTGAAGGTGCCCGGGTACGTCTGGTCGGCGAGCGCGTTCTGCCCGGCTGCGTTGGGGTGGAAGAAGTCGATCGCGCTGAGCATGGTCAACTCGAACGCGAACGAGGCCACGTCCTTGAATCGGCATTTGGACCCGTATTGAGCGCATGCGGCGCTCAACTCGGCGTTGTAGGCGCTGATCCGATCACGGAAGGCCGTCCGCCGGTTCACATCGGCAGCCGCGTTCGAGCTCGCGTTGGCCAGCAGGCTCGGGCAGACCCCGTGCTTCCAGACCCCCAGGGCGAGCTTGTTGGTGTGCCCGATCTCCCAGACCCGGTACACGTCGGGGATCCCGACCATCAGGACCTCACTGTTGGGCAGGCCATTTCGGAGCACGCTGAGCGCGGCGTCCAGTTGGGTCCGGAATACCTGCGGGTCGGTCATATCGCCGCGGCAGGCGTCGTTGGCGCCGACCAGGATCGTGATGTAGTCGGCCGACCGGCCGAGCGCCTGCTCGGCCTGACCTTTGAGGTCCGAGATCGTGATGCCGGGCTCGGCCAGGTTGGCCTCCCGGTCAGCGATAGCCGGATTCTCCTGGAGGATCCGGCGATAGTGGGAGTTGACCTGATTGCCGTCCCCGGTGGACCAGGAGTTGCGCGGGCATGCCGTGGGTGCGAGGCAGGACCCGAACGCGGCGGTGATCGAATCGCCGAGCGCGACCATCGAGGACGGGTAGCCGGGCACCGACGCCGGTGGAGGCGCGCTCGGATCAACCCCATCGTTGCTGGCGGCAGCCTTGCAGCCCAGGGCGACCAGCGAGGTCGCCACGAGGATGAATACCCACAGTCGAGACATCTGCACTCCCGGTAGCCGTACCGCCAACTCTACGACCTTCCGTGCACCAAGTGTCCCAATGCCCGAATACCGCCCCGCCCGGGTAATCCTTCGATCGACTGACCGAAGGTGCCGCGTTGATCGCCTCCGGCGACGGTGCCGCGTTGATCGCCTCCGGCGACGGTGCCGCGTTGATCGCCTCCGGCGACGGTGCCGCGTTGATCGCCTCCGGCGACGGTGCCGCGTTGATCGCCTCCGGCGAAGTTGTCAGACCCCCCTGCCACGATCTCGGCATGGAGCCGAATCAATCGCAAGGTCATGTCGTGCGCACCTGGAACGGCCAGGCGTACCGCCTGCCGGTCGATCGCGATCAATACAGCTCGCTGCTCAGCTTCGTCGAGGAAATGCTCGCCATGCAGGGCTGTGACAACACCTTGTCGCATGCCGAGACCTGGGCTCGCGCGCACAAGGTGAGTTGGCCCCGGTTGGGTCGGGCACTGCGCAGCCTGGGCGGATTCTGCGACTGCGAGATCGGGATGAACATCGTCACCGAGAGCCCGGACGAGGAAGACTACGCCGCATAGCCAGTTTGTCCACTGTGGCCGGATGTGGAACCGGCGGCCGCCGACGAGCGTGGCGGCCGCCGGCGCACGGCGTCAGGGTCGGACGTCGGCGGGCTACCTGGCCGGGTTGACCGTGAGCTGGGCAGGTACGACCACGGGGCGCACCTGGCTCAGCAACGCGCCGAGGAACTCCTCCGGCTGGGTGAATGCGCAGAAGTGGCTGGCGTTCGGGATCAGTGCGATCCCCTTCACCGGCGCCTGCACCTCGGCGTAGTACTCCTCGGCCAGGCGGGTCAACGTGATGACGTCGTGCTCACCAGGGAAAAGGAACACCGGCAGGGCGAAGGAGGTGCCAAAGCTTCGGGCGTCGTACGTGATGAACTGGCTGAACATTCGGTCGCGCAGCGCCGCAAAGCCGGACAGCCAGTGACTGATATCGCGCAGCGAGTACTCGGGCGAGGTCAGCAACAGCCTGAAGATCATCTTCATTGCGTTCGGGCTGACCGGGTCGGTGCTCATCGCCCATTGCATCTTCGTGCCCCATGCAGCCGAATCCCAGCGGGACGGGTCGGCGCCGATCCGCTCCAGCGCGGCGATCGCCTTGGTCTTACCTGCCGCACGCACCCGGTCCAGGGCCAGCTGGTAACCCTGCGCCTCGTTGGCGGCCATGTTCACATAGCAGTCCGTACTCACATAGGCGTCGAAGAGGTCCGGCCGGCGCTGCACCAACGGCGTGCCGATCAGCGTGCCCATGGAACCGGCCAGCAGCATCACCTTTTCCTTGCCGAGGTGTTGGCGCAGGAACTCGGTGACCTCGATGGCATCAGCCACCATGCGCTCGAAGGTCAGCTCGCCGCTGCCCGTCTTGCCGTTGCGGCCGAGCGTCTTCCCCGCCCCGCGCCGGTCCCATTGCACCACCGTGAAGTGTTTCTCCCATGACCGCAGCAGCGGGGTGAACACGGAGTACGGCGAACCCGGTCCGCCATGCAGTACCAGCACCACGGGGTTGGCCCGATCTTCGCCGCGAATCCCGATCCACTGCTCGATGCCCCCGACACGGACGAAGCGTTGCTCCACGATGGCGTTGGGTGTGTTGATCGCCATCACCCTGGCCAGCCGGCGCCGGGCTACCGCGCGCCATCCGAGGCCGGCAGTGACCGCCGCCAAGACGAGGCCCACCACGGCCACCAGGATGATTACAAGCACGAACATCGGTACTCCTCAGGTCAGGTTCGGTAGGCAATAGCCTGGTGACTGCGGCCCGATCCTAACCAGGGGTCTGGCGTTCCTAGGTTCGCCAGCACCAGGCACCAGACGAAGGGTGGGCCGATAATGGACGGCATGCTGGACAACCGGACCGAGCTGAGCGAATTCCTGCGGTCGCGCCGGGCGCGGCTGCGTCCCGAAGACACTGGCCTGCCGGTGTACGGCGGCCGGCGGCGGGTGCCCGGCCTACGCCGGGAGGAACTCGCCACGCTGGCCGGGGTGAGCGTCGACTACTACGTGCGCCTGGAACAGGGCCGGCTGCAGAACGTTTCCGAGTCCATCCTGGAGGCGGTAGCCCGGGCACTGCGCCTGGACGAGGCCGAACGCGCCCATCTCTACAACATTGCCAAGCCGACCCGCCGGCCCGGCCGAACCCGCCCACAGTCCGTACGGCCGAGCCAGCAGTGGCTGCTCGACGCGCTGTACGCGACCCCGGCGTACATCCTCGGTCGACGGCTCGACGTGATGGCGTGGAACGACATGGCCAGCGCACTGCTCACCGTCGACCTGGCCGCGCTGCCGGCCAACCGGCGCAACATGGGCCGGCTGGTCTTCCTGGATGGCAACGCCCACGAGCTATGGGTCAGCTGGGACCGCAAGGCCCGGGAGACCCTGGGCGGGCTGCGTATGCAGGCAGGGCATTATCCCGACGATCCGCAGCTGGCCAACCTTATCGGTGAGCTGTCGTTGAAGAGCCCCGAGTTCCGGCAGCTGTGGGCCGAGCAGACAATTTGGGCGACGCCAAACGGCACCATGCAATTTGCCCACCCGGTGGTTGGCGATCTGACGCTGGCGTACGAAGCCCTGGCCGTGCCTGACCGGCCGGACCAGGTCTTGGTCGTCTACACGGCCGAGCCTGGTTCGCCGTCTGAGGATGCGTTGCGCCTGCTGTCGAGCTGGTACGAGAGCCGTTCGGCAGTCAGCGCACCACCCGGTACTTGATGTGGGTGACGGCCGGCGACGCGACCACCTTGATCGGTTCGAGCGTCGGCCGGCCGGCACCATCGAAGAGCCGTTCGCCCGCGCCCAGGATCACCGGCACGATGTGCAGGTAGAGCTCGTCGAGCAGCCCGGCCGCGAGGAACTGGGCGATGGTGCTGGCACCGCCCGCGATCGAGACGTTCAGATCCCCGGCCGCGGCACGTGCCTGGGCCAACGCGGAGGCGACCCCGTCGGTCACGAAGGTGAACGTCGTGCCGCCCTTCATGGTTACCGGCTCGCGCCGGTGATGGGTGAGCACAAACACGGGCACATGAAACGGCGGGTCTTCGCCCCACCACCCGGTCCAGTCCGCATCCCAGTCACCGCGCCCCGGGCCGAACATGTTGCGACCCATGATGTAGGCGCCGACGTTCTGCACGACCTCGTCGACCACCTCGGCGTCGGCGTTGGACTCGCCGCCGGTGAGGTTCTGCTGTGCCCGCCAGGTCTCGGTGACGAACAGCCACTCGTGCAGGCTCGTGCCGCCTTCGCCGACCGGGTTCTCCAGGCTCTGGTTGGGTCCCGCGACATAGCCGTCCAGCGACATCGCGATATGGCTCGTGATCATGGCTACCTCATGCCTCTGTTGTGTCGTCGTGCAGGACGGCCCGGATCTCGATGGCGCCGCCGAACCGCACGTCGGGCCATCGTGCCGCGATCTCGGCGGCCCGCTCGGGGCTGGCACAGTCCACGGCGACGTAGCCGGCGAACTGCTCCTTGCTCTCCACGAAAGGGCCGTCGGTGATCTCCGGCGCCCCGCCAGCCAGCCGGGCCGTACGGGCCTGCGGCGCGAGCGCCTGGCCGCCCACCAGTTCACCCGATTCGGTGAGCTCCCGCATGATCGTGTCCACGTCGGCGAAGAGCTCGGTGCGCTCCACGTCTGACAACTGCTCCACGAAATCGGGGCGGTTGTAGATCAACAACATGTACTTCAAGGTCCACTCCATGTCCGTCAGGCGTCCGTGTCCGTGAGGCAGTCGGAGCCGATGACCACTTCTCGACATCCGTACCCGAAGAACTTGAGGCAGCGTCGTGCGGAATCGATCCCGGACCCGCGCCTGACAACAACCCTAGTCACAGGAGGCCAGAATCGCGTCCGCGACCGCAGCCTGATGCACAGCGCCGGTCCGGCCGGGCTGGAGGAGATTGGTCAGGTACGCGAACGCGACCCGCCGGCTCGGGTCCGCCCAGCCGATGCAGCAGCTACTTCCGTTGTGGCCGAACGTCTCCAGCGTGCTCAGCCGGCCCATCGCGCGAGTCCTGGCCAGGTCGGAACTCGGACCGCCAAGTTGGAAGCCCTGCGCCCACCGCACAGGTAGGTTCAGGATCTGGTCCCACTCCCCATCACTCGAAGGCCGGCGCGCTTCCTGGATCGTGGCAGCCCGCAGCACCCGTACATCGTTGCCCTGTCCACCATCGAGAAGCATCTGGTAGAAGCGGGCCAGGTCCCTCGCGGTGGTGGAGACGCCGGCGGAGGGGATCACCGCCGTACGGGTGCTCGGCCTGTTGAGGTACACCTGCCGGAGCCGACTGCCCGGGATCCGTACCGGCACACCACTCGAACCCAGCGGCTTGGGCAAACCCAGATACGTGTCGCGCAACTCAAGCGGAGCAAGGAACTCGGTGGTCAAGAACTCGCGTACGCCGACTCCGCTGACCCGCCGGACCACCTCGCCGAGAATGAAGCCGTAGCTGATGATGTGGTAGGCTGGTGGGCCGCCGACAGGTCGTACCGGGCGGGCCCGCTCGATCTGTCGCACCGCACGATCCCAGTCCGTCATGGCGAGGGCGTCGGCCAACACACCGCGGGCGACCGGCACGCCCGATCGGTGCTGCAACACCTGCCGGATGGTGATGCCATCCTTGCCCCGCTGACCGAACCTGGGCCAGTAGTCAGCCACCCGGTCGTCCAGCGACAACTGTCCCCGCTCGGCGAGCAGGTGCACCAGCAGCGCCACAAACGGCTTGCTGGCGGAGAAGGCCCAGAACAATGAACCGGGCTCACAATTGACTGTACGGTCGAGCACGACCAGCCCGTCCCGGAGTACGCACAACTGCGCGGCGGCGCCTCTCGCCGTAACGAGTTCGAGTGCCTTCGCCAGGCCCACGGCATCCACGCCCGTCTGCTCCGGCAAGCATTCTGTCCAGTCGATCACGCCGCCCCCATCCGATCGCCCGCCAGCGGGTTCGAGGCTACCGCCAGCCCTGGACGGGGCTAGAGCAGTTTGCGGCATGGCCTCATGTGGATCGATCAGCTTGGTCGCTTCAGTCGCGCACAGCGGCGGCAGCGGTTCAGTCCGGCGATCTCAAGACGGTCTTCGACCGCACCGCCAAGCTGGTCGACAAGGGCAAGGCGTTGGCCCAGCTGTTCGCGGCCAAGGGGCGTGCCTACCGCGCGCTTGGCAGCGGCGATCCCGGCCAGCGTCACACCGCGATAGGTTGCGCGAGTGGAGGATCTCAGTCCGGGAGTTTACGAGCATCTCGTCACGAATGATTGGGAGCACAGGCTCGCCGCCGTCGCTGCTCACCTCGTACAACGCCAGGGCCTCAATCCGGCCGAGGCCCCCGACATCCTGGCTCGGCACGTGGCCGAACTTGCCCGACGCGCGCTGCGCGCCGTCCCCACCGACGACCAGTTGAGCAGGCAGGTGAAACTCGCAAACGAGTTCATCTCCGCGATTGCCCAACTCGCACCCGCCGCGATTGATCAGACCGACCTCGTCGGCTCCTCGCGCGAACTCCTGGCCGCCATTGTGGACCGCCCGATGCCACCCGTCGTCGTCGCCTTCCCGAAACGACCACAGACTCCCTTCTCCACCGGTGCCCTGCTCGTCAACGGACGCGGCCAGCCTCGCATCGGGCACGAGGTAGCCGCCGAGATGGCATCGGCAAACGAGGTCGACCTGCTCTGCGCATTCATCAAATGGCAAGGCGTCCGGATGCTCGAGGACGCGATCCGTGAGTTCACCACGCGCGGCGGACGCTTCCGCGTGATCACTACGACCTACCTCGGCGCGACCGACCAGCGAGCGCTTGATCGACTCGCTCGTCTCGGAGCCACGATCAAAGTCTCGTATGAAACGGCCAGCACCCGCCTGCACGCCAAAGCCTGGCTGTTTCGCCGCACGGCCGGCACCACGACCGCGTATGTCGGCTCGTCCAACATGTCCCGGGCGGCTTTGGTCGACGGTCTGGAGTGGAACGTCCGCATCTCTGCACTGGAGCAGCCGTACGTCATCGATGTATTCGAAGGGACATTCAACGAGTACTGGGACGACACCAGCTTCGAAGACTACGACCCTGATGCTGATCGCGAGCGTCTCCGCAAAGCATTAGTGACGGCGAGCGGTGGGCAGAGAACGCCAGACGCGGCCATTGAACTCAGCGGCCTCGACGTCAACCCATACGCGTTTCAGCAGGAGATCCTGGAGCAACTAGCGGCGCAACGCGAGGTGCATGACAACTGGCGCAACCTCGTTGTCATGGCCACGGGTACGGGCAAGACAGTCGTTGCCGCGCTCGACTACCGTCGCCTGCGCCAGGCGAAGCGTATAGAGTCGCTGCTCTTCGTTGCGCACCAGGAACAGATCCTGAGCCAGAGCCGCTCCGTATTCCGACACGTGCTACGAGATGGGACCTTCGGCGAACTGTTCGTCGACGGCAGCCGCCCCACTGCCTGGCAGCACGTTTTCGCCTCCGTCCAATCGCTACACCGCCTCGACCTCGACGAGCTGCCACCGTCCATATTCGACATGGTGATCGTCGACGAATTCCATCACGCCGAGGCACCAACGTACACACGCGTCCTCGATCACCTACAACCTCGACTTCTACTCGGCTTGACGGCTACCCCCGAACGTGCGGACGGCCAGGACATCCGGCGCTGGTTCGACGGCCACACCAGCGTCGAGCTACGGCTGTGGGAGGCCCTCGAACGCCAACTCCTCGCACCATTCCATTACTTCGGCATCCACGACGACGTCGACCTGTCCGGCCTTCATTGGAAGCGCGGCCAAGGCTACGCGCCGAACGAACTCAGCAACGTCTATACAGGACACGAGGCCCGGGCCCGAATCATCCTCCAGGCCGTCCGCGACAAGATTGATCCGAGCCGCATGCATGCCATCGGCTTCTGCGTCAGCATCGACCACGCCAACTTCATGGCCGCCCGGTTCAACAGCGCCGGCGTCGCGGCCGCTGCCATCATTTCCACCAGCAACGCCGCCGACCGAGCCACGGCCCTCGCCGCCTTCCGGAATGGCCACCTGCGGATCCTGTTCACGGTGGACCTCTTCAACGAAGGTGTCGACCTACCGCTGGTGGACACGATACTGCTGCTACGCCCCACCCAGAGCGCTACCATCTTTCTCCAGCAGCTTGGGCGTGGCCTGCGCCGGGCTGACGGCAAGGCGTGCCTCGTGGTACTGGACTTCATCGGCGCGCAGCACGCCCAGTTCCGGTTCGATCTGCGGTATCGCGCCCTTACCGGAGCTACCCGCCGTGGCCTCGCTCGCGACGTCGAACAGGACTTCCCGACCCTGCCGGCCGGATGCCACATCCAACTCGACCGTGTCGCCAAACAGGTCGTTCTCGACAACCTCCGCCGAAGCATCACCATTCGACGACGGGAACTCGCCACCGAACTCAGGCATCTCGACCACACCACCACGCTCGCTGACTTCCTTGCCGAGACCGGAATCGAGCTAGAAGACCTCTACCGCAATGCATCCCACGGCGGCTGGGCCGGATTGCGCCGCGACGCCGGCCTCGATCCAAGCCCGGCCGGACCCCATGACCAAGAGCTCACCAAAGCCATCGCCCGCATCCTCCATGTCGACGACCAGGGCCGGCTTGCCCACCTCCGCCGCATCGCCGACGGTCAACCGCTCGCGCCCAATCGCGAAGCCACGATGCTCCACCTGAACATGTGGGGCACGGAGCCCGGTGAGTTCCCGAAACGCCTACGCAGGCTCCAGGGCGACCCCGCCCGATGCGACGAACTGCGCCAGGTCATCGATGTTCTGCACGCACGCATACACCGTGTCACTCGGCCACTGTCGGTTGCTACGTCCATTCCGCTGTCGGTCCACGCCCGCTACCGCCGCGACGAGGCCTGCGCCGCCTTCGGCATCACCAACCCCGGCGCCGTGCGCGAAGGTGTCCGCTGGGTCAAAGACGAGAATGCGGACATCTTCTTCGTCACCCTGGTCAAGACCGAGAAGCACTACTCGCCCACCACCATGTACGCCGACCGGGCCGTCAGTCCCACCCACTTCCAATGGGAGTCCCAAAACTCCACCCGGGCAAACTCCCCCACCGGCCAGCGCTACATCCATCACGCCGCCCGAGGCTCCACCGTCCACCTCTTCCTCCGCGAAACGAAAGAGACCAACGGCGACCTAGGCGCCCCGCCCTACCTCTACGTTGGCACTATGCGCTACCTCAGCCACACCGGCGAACGACCCATGCGCATCCAGTGGCACCTCGACCACCCACTACCAGCCGACGTCTACCACGCCGCCCGTGTTGCCGCCGGATAACCACAGGGCTCGGACCGCTCGCCCACGCCCCGAAGTGCTTGACGTAGTGGCAATTCGGAAAGCAGTCGTCCATTGTGGATATTCGTGTCGGTGATCGCATGGCCGCTGAAGAGACGCTCCGCACCAGCCATAATTGCACTCGGCCGCTGGCCTGGGCTAGCTGCCAGCAAGATCGACAACTTTCTTTCCGCCGGCGCCTCGTGGAGCCCGGTTTTTGTCGGGGGGTGTCCGTACGCTTGTACCCATGGACGATGTTGGCGCGTCGGTCGCGGGGTATGTTGCGTTGCCGCCGGGGTTGGCGGATATGGCACCTGGTCGTGAGTTGGGTGCGGTGTTGGGGTCGTTGGACCGCAGGTCGTTCAACGGCTATCAGATGACGGTGATCATGGCGGCGCGGGCTCGTCAGGTGTGCTGGGAACAGGCGCAACTGTTGGCCGATGTGCACGAGTTGGCGCATTGTGCGCCGGGTCGTCATGACAGTGCCCCGCGGCGGGTCGAGGCTCCGGGATCGGCGATCGCGGATGAGGTGTCGTTCACGTTGGCGTGGACGACGTCGGCGGCGTTGGATCAGGTGAGCATGGCGTGGGCGGCGATCGACTGCCACCCACCCCTCTACAAAGCCCTGGCCGAGGGGATCCTGGATCTGGCGAAGTTGAAAATGGTCCTCATCGAGGTCGACCTGATGGACCACGACCAGGCCGCCGCGGTGATCGCGAAAATCCTGCCGGAAGCGGAACGGCTCACCCTGCCCCAACTGCGGCAACGGGTCCGGAAGCTGGTGTTGACCATCGACCCCGAACTGGTCCGCAAACGGTATCGGCGGGATCTGACCCGCCGCAACGTGTCCGTCACCGACTACCGCAACGGCACCTCGACGATCGTCGGCCGCTACCTGCCCACCGACAAGGTCGCCGCCGCGATGGACTTCCTCAACGCCACCGCCACCGCCACCATCCGGGCCGGAGACCCGGGCGGAACCCCGTTCGACCAGTGTGACCGGCGCACCGCCGCGCAGATCCGGGCCGACGTGTTCCTGGACCTGCTCGCCGGGGCCGACCCCACTGTCCCTGCCAACCAGGGCGGTGCGGGTGCGGTCAACCCCGGACCGCGTAAAGGCAGCGTCCACCTCACCATCGAACTCGAAACGCTGCTGTGTTTGAACGACCACCCCGGCGAACTGGACGGTTTCGGACCTGTCGTGGCCGACATCGCCCGACAGGTCGCCGACGGGCTCCAGGACGTACCGAACTGGCGGTTCGTCCTCACCGACCAAGGCCGCGTCATCCACGAAGGACGCCTACGCTACCGACCCACCGCAGCCCAGAAATCATACGTCCGGGCGCGGGACAAATACTGCCGCGCACCAGGATGCCGACGACCAGCACGCCAATGCGACATCGACCACATCCTCGCCTGGGACGACGGCGGCGTCACCCACGAAGACAACCTGTGCCCGCTGTGCAGACGACATCATACGATCAAACACAACGGATACCGGCTGTATCGCACCGACTTCGGACTCGTCTGGATCACCCCACACGGACAAGCACACCCAGTCAGCTTCGGCCACGAACTCACCGACCAACAACGAAAAATGCTCCAAGAATTCGTCAACCGCGGCGAAGCATTCCCCATCGACACCGTCACCCCACGACAACGACCATAACCCCGCTCCGTCCACAAAGGTCGATGAACCCGCAACCGGCGACACGTCGGTCAATCAACGCTGCCCCTGTCCGGGGCGCCCGATTGATGCGGTCAGTCGGCTCCGCGAGTTCGCTCTGGCATCCCGGGCGGGCACAAGCGTTGCGCGTGCGCACCGTGGCAAGCGGCGAGCCGGCCCACGAGGGTTCAAGGCAATCGCTGCCGCGACCGGATCAAGTAGCTGGCTCGGCCTCGGCGTCCTGGTCGGCGCCAGCATCACGCGCGACCGCACCGAGATCGCCGTCATGCTGCTCGACGCCGCTGACGTTCCTCGCCGCATCAGGAACGGTCCGCCAACGCCGCGCAGAACTCACCCCTGCCCATCCGTAGACCATAGGGATGTGTAATCTCTGGCCCGATTGCGTCGCGTCCACGTACCCATCATGCCAAGGCGATCGTCCCGCGGTGCAACGCGTGAGCCTCGGTCACGGTTGACTTCGGAAGGAAGCTGGTCAATGCCTAGCCGGCGTTGCGGCGTTCGTTGCCCAAATACGATGCTCAGCTCACCCGCGCTTCGACGCGTTCAGTTGACACCCTGTCCCCTGGAATGCGGGTGATCGAGCCGTCGGTCAGACACAGCTCTCGCCGCCAAACTCGCCCTCGCCAGTCGATGACACCTCATCCAGACGCATCGCTTGCCTGCGTGCGCCCCGCCCGTGGATCAGTACAGAGGTTGTGGGCGAGTGGGGGGTACGGCGAAGAGGAGGTCGTAGACCTGGTTCTGGACGGTGATGTCGTAGTGCCGATTATTCGGCGAGATGCCCACGGCGTGAGCCAGTCCTTGCGGGATGACCGCGTTCGGGGTGAACCTCACCGTCTCGGGCAGGTAGGTGTCGATGAACTTGTCGACGGCCTCGTGCCGGGCCTCCTCGATCGCGCGACGTTCACTGGTTTCCTTGTCGTCGCTGCGCATGCCCATGGCGACGCCGACCGCGAAGCCGACCCCCGCGATACCCGCGTCCAGGTTCCCCACGATGATCTCCTGGACTGCCAGGCCGACACCCACCTCGCTCAGCTGGGCGATCGCCTCGGAGCGACTCTCGGAAGACTTGACAATGACCACGCCGGTAGCGGTGAGGACGCTCAGGAACACCAGGTTGGCGATGGTGACGAAGCCGGCCTGGCCCGGCCGGCCCGGCGGCACCTTGCTGATCGCCCATTCATTCGTTCCGGCGGCGGTGGCGGCACCACCGATCGGGGTGCCCTTGAGATGGTTGGTCAGCCGCTCCCAGACGTGGCCGTACTCCTTCAGGTGGAAGTCGGCCCCGACCGGGTCGAGGTTGCGCAGCGCGACATTCAGCGCCCGGTGGCCGCCAATGTTCTTCGTCGACTGCTGTGACACGGTGTGCGCGTAGTGGAGTTCCTGCCCGGCGAAGGCCGTCCCTGCCTTCCAGACAAGTGAGCCGTCCGACCGCACTTCGACGATCTTCTTAAGTGCGTGATCAGGGCCGCCCCGGAGGATCGTCTTGATCTCCCTGTTGAGATGCTTGCGAAAGCTGTCATAGCTGTCGGTGCGCATCCGGTCCCGGACCTTGCGAGCGACGTCCCGGAAGGCCGGATCAGTGTCGAGCGAGTACTCCGCGTTCCGTAGAACCCTGATGCCTTCGGGTGTGTGGATGACAACCCGCGAAGTGCGTCCGGGCGTGCGGTTGACACCGTCGGGGTCCGGCCTGCCCGTACCGGACCAACGTCGTTGCTCGCCGCCTTCGGGCTCCTTGGCCTTGGCCGGGTGCGGTCGGCCGGCGGGTTGCTTCGATCCACCCTGGTCGAGCCAGAGCCGACGGTCGGGATGCGGGTCGTCCGACGCATGGCCGCGGTCCGGCGGCGGACCAGGCTGAGGCGGTGCGCCGGCCGGCGGATGCGTTGGAGGCGCTGGAGACTCGAAGCCGGGCGGCACGAACGGCTGGGGACCAGGCGGTACGAGGCCAGGCGCGGGACCCGGCGTGGCCGCGGCCGGCGCCGGATCGGGCGCGGGCTCGGGCTCTTCCTGCGGCCACGGTTGCTGTGGAGGTGGCGGTGTCGCACCCGGCGGCGGGGCGGCCGGAGGTGGTGAAGCGGCCGGCGGCGGCGTTGGAGGGGGTGGCCCGTCGGCGCCAGGGGTGGCACCGGCCGCGGTGGCGTCGCCCGGGAAGTTGGCGAAGCCGTAGATGTTGATGACGTTGTTCAGCGGCGCGGTGGTCTCAGCGAGACAACCGCCCGGCGGGAGGTTCACCACGATCGCCATCCGGTCGTCCACACCCCGCATAACCCCAACCGCGGGTGGACTGCCGTCGGGCGTTTCGATGCGGGCGAGCGTGATCGTCTCGCGTTCGGTGACCTTCCCCATCCCGTCGGCGCCGAGGTCGCGGCCGTGGTCATAAAGATGCCGGTCCGGCGGGTTGGGGTCCTCGATCTGCAGCAGCCAGGAATTGGGTGAGTCCGGATCCGGCACCAACGTCGGCTTGGTCGGGGGCTCCTGCATGCCGGCGAAATCGCCGCTGTCGGCGCTGTCGTCGAGCCAGGTAACCTCGCCGGCCTTCATCTTGTCGAACGCGTCGCCGCTTGAGGGCGATGCGTTCGTGGTGGAGTCCCTTCCCGGATGGTCGGTCTCGGCAGCGTTCGTCGACTGCGGATTCTGGGCTTGACCGATGTCGTCCACCAGATCCGCGGGAATGGCGAAATCGAGCACCGGGCCGTCGTTCGGTGCGGGCGACGCCGCGGCCAGATAGTCGTCAGGTTGCCGCGGATCCTGGATCGGTCGGTCGCCGAAGCCCGGCGGCTCGGCAACATAGTCCGCGAAGCCCGGGGGATCCGGCGCGAGATAGTCCACGAAACCCCGCAGGTCGGATGCGCGGGTGTCGGCGAACCCGGGTGGGTCGGGAGCCCAGTAGTCGCCCATTTCCGGCGGGTCGGGTGCCACGTAGTCGGGCGGATCCGGCGCGAAGCCGGGCGGGTCGGGCGCAACGTAGGCACCTGGAGGATCAGGCGGTTGATAGTCGCCCGGCGGCTGCGGAACGTAGTAGGCGTCCGGCGGGTTGAACGGACCCGGGCCGTACTGCGTCTGGTCGTACTGAACCTGGTCGTACTGAATCTGGTCGAAGTGCCCCTGATCGAACTGATCGATGTGGAAAGGATCAACCTGGGCGTGGTCGGCCGGAGGGAAGTGGTCTTGAGCCATCGGCTGTTGCAGCGACGGGTCGGGCTGGCCAGCCAGGCTCGGGTCGAACGGCGGCAGGTCCACGTGCGGCGGGAGATCGATGTGCGGCAGCGGAACGTACGGATCGGTCATGTTCGCCCTAGAAGTTCGACATCACGTTGAGGATGTTGACGGCGACAAAGAGGAAAATGGCCAGGAATACGATCATGAAGATCGTGATGAAGAATCCCTTGGCAACGCGGTGCGGCTTGCCGACGGCTTTGACGTCCGTGCCGGTTGTCACGTTGCGTACCCGCTGCGCTTTGACGAGTTTTCCCGGCCTGACCCGGTGACCGATGTCCACTTGGTCGCCGTTCGCGATCGCGCCATGGAAATAGCGTCCACGCATTTCGACCGAGATCGGCGTGGAACGGGACCCGTCCGGGTTCTCCAGGCGAAAGTTCCATACGGTGAAATACGTCCGGCCAACCATTTCCTGGCGCTGCTGCAGGCTGGAGACGACACCGCCGGAGGACGACGAGACGGTGCTGGTCGACCGGGCCGGCGCCGGGCTCGGAGAGTACGACGGGGCGGTGGTGGCCTGCGCTCGGGCGCGAGGCTCGGTCGGTTGCTGCGCTCGCGGTGGCGGGGCCGCCTTCCGAGCCTGCTGGGGAGCCGGTGGCATCGTTGCATGTGAACGGAAGTACTTGGCGGCGGCGAGCCCGGCCGCTATGACGGAGTCGACGTCCTCCCGGCGGGCGATGGCCTGCATGGCTCCCTCCGTTGCGGCGTTGACCTCGGCGGCGCCGCCGATCAGTCGCTGCTCGAAGTAGCTCTGCCATTTGGCCCGCTTCGCCACCATATCGCCAGCGTCGCTCATGGAACCCAGCCTCCGACCCACACCGTCTACTACATCAACTCAAGCCAATGGTGAGGGGTCCCGCATCCGCCGCACAATCAGATTCTTGTACCTTCTCCGCGGCATTCGAGACGCGCCATCGCAGAACGCCCGGATCACGAAAGTCACGGCGGTCCCGCGCGTACTCGCCGGCTCAGCTGTCCGGCCGCCATGACCCCGTCACATGGCACTCCGGACGACGTAGATATCGTTCGAGCGAGCAAGTTGCGCCACGGCAGCGAAAAGACGGCCACTGCGTGCACCACATCACCCAGCCCGGCCGGACACCCTGTTCATGCAAAACACTGGGATGTCATGCGCAGCGACGACGCCGGCGGGAACTGGCGCGAGATCAGCATCGCCGGTATAGAGCCGCTCATCATCCTTGGCGCCATGGCCGGCGGGTAGCGTGTGCGGTTCTAGTCCTTTGGCACGTACGGTGGCGCCACACCCCAGCCCCAGTGCGGCACCGGCGCCTGCGTCACGGGCTTCGCGCCCGGCTGAGAGTTGGCGAGCGCCAGCCGCGTGCCCCACTCGATGTACCCCATGAACGCGGCCCGGAACTCCGGATCGGCCGGCAACCCGACCTCGTCGGCCGCGTCTGCCAGCAGGTTGATCCACCGTCGCCTTTGCGGTTCGGTGATCGCCTTGCCGAGGTGGGCCGCAAGCATGTGCGGGTAGCCACCACGCTCGCGCGTGTACCGGTCCGGTCCGTCGAACACCTCGGCCAGCCACATCGCAACGAACGTTGGGTGGTGGGGGTTCATGTGGGCGAACAGTGGCTCGAGCAGATCGTCCTGGACCACCCGCTTGTAAAAGGCGGCGGTGAGGCTGTCGAACGCCGCCTCGCCGCCGGCCCACGCGAACAGGCTCGGCACCGAGCCGCCGCTGCCGCGCACGGCCGTACGACGGTAATGGCGCATCTCTTGGATGGCCGACACGTATGGCTTGATCTCCGCGAGGAACGACGCGAACAGCGCGCTGGCACGGAAACCTTCGGTGTGGTCGGCCGCCGACGTCCAGACAATCCGCAGAATGTAGCTCTCCGGCTCGTCCACGCAGCGCGTCAGCTCAAACTCCTCGCACTGCGGCGCCTCCCGCAATGACTGCGCCGCCCGACCGTATGCGGCCTCGAACGCGTCGCCCCGATCAGCCGGAATCTGGTAACGGACGTACTCGACGATCACGGAACTCACCCTTCCCCCAACTCGGCCTATTCCAATACACTACAGTAATGAATTGGAATAACCAGGCACCCAGGGTGGGCAGGACTCGTGACTCCTCGATCGACACCCGGGTGCTGGCCGTCGCCAGCCGCCATCTGTCGCACTTCGGCTTTGATGGCATGTCACTATCCGCGGTGGCTCAGGAAGCCGGAACTACCCGCCAGGCGCTGTACCGGCGCTGGCCGACCAAGACCGACCTGGCGGCAGCCGTCGTCACCACGATGGAGACGCCGGCACCACCGGTCGTGGCAAAGGACGACCCGTTCGCCGCCCTCGTGGCTGAACTCACGGACTTTGCTCGGGGCGTCAGCCGGCCCGGGCGGCTGTCCCTGGTTGGCGCCATGCTCCAGGACACGGTCGATCCCGAAGTGGTGACCCGCTACCGTGCCCGCGTGATCGCCCCACGTCGCCAGCGCATCAACGCGATCCTCCAAAGAGCGAAGCGGCTCGGCCTTATCGACCGCGACGCTGACCTGGCAGTGGCGGTGACCATGTGTACCGGCAGCTGGTACGGCCGTGCGCTCGCGGGCGACCCTGTGCCATCGAAATGGGCCATCCGAACAGCCACGCTCATCTGGCGAGCCGTCGGCGGGATCGCACCAGCCGAATCAGCCCCTCGCAGGTTGTGATCGGGCCTGTACTAAATCCACAGTCAATGATGGCGGCCCCAACGCGGCTGTTAGAGCATGTGCTGACCTGATCCTGGCCGTCGTCGTCGCGCCAGCCCGCACGCCGACCAGCGGGGTGGATCGCTAGCAGGCCTGCGGTTAGGTGTGCCATTCGATGGCTTGTTCGGGGTTGTAGACGCACCACAGTCCGGTGTCGACGGATCGTTCGAGGTGGCGGGCGAGCGCCGCGTGGCTGGCGCCGATCCTCTTGATACTGCTGCGGATACGTGCGGTGACGGTCTTGCGTGCCTTCTCCATCGGGTCGTCGAGTCGCCGTGCCCGTCCGCCGAGTCCGAGCGCTGATGACAAGGACGCGAGGAGTTCGGCCCGTTCCGTCCGAGCGCGCTCCGCGCGGGCATAGTCGCCCTGATCTTCGGCGTCGTCCACCTCTTCCGCGAGATCAGCGAGGCGTTTGCGGATCTCCTGACGGGCTCTGGCATCGAAGATTTCGTCCGCTCCGGACGGGGTAAGCGCGCCTGATGCCTGCATCGCGACAAGCTCGGACACGTGTAGCGGCTGACCGGGTTGGCCGAGCAGTCGAGCGAGGTCCGCGAGTCCTTTCACATGCTGTACCTGGACGGTCTGGCCGCCAAAGGTGAGTTCCCACTGAGCTCCCATCCGGCGGAACACACCGACAGCCGGACCGGCCCGGCTGTCGGTGGTGGCACTGGCCCCGCCCACGGCTTGGGCGGTGATATCCGCTCCGGGCACCCGCCTGCCGCTTCTGCCTTGGGCTAGGCCCGCGAGCAGGTCGTCGGCGGCCTCGAGGAGCGGGCGCAGGCCGATGCGCTCGGCCGCCTGCGCGGCGAGGTCGGTGAGGTGCTCGGCCGCGCCCAGATCACCAGGACCGGCACGGTGGGCCAACAGGTGGGCATGATCGAACCGGGTCTGAGCCAACCATGCCCGGGCGTCGACTCGGATGTTCATGATCTCGGCACTGGCGTACCAGCGCAGGGCATCGTCATGTTCGCCGAGTGTCTCGGCGAGCCAGCCCAACGCCAGGTCGGCCGCGCCCACACATACCGCGGCGAGACCGATCACGACGCATTGACCGGACCTCTCCTGACCCAGCTCGTACAGCAGACCAGCGGCCGCCTGATCCTTCAAAACAAAGGCCACACGCGCCAACTGGAACCAGATTCCGCCCCATGCGCGGTCTTCCTGTAGTCCTTCGAGCTGTCCAAGAAGGC
Organism: uncultured Actinomycetota bacterium; assembly: GCA_963742855.1. Taxonomy (GTDB): domain Bacteria; phylum Actinomycetota; class Actinomycetes; order Mycobacteriales; family Micromonosporaceae; genus CAVUNP01. Next base: position 48,084 of record CAVUNP010000012.1, read on the forward strand.
GTAGCAGGGCATCAGCGGCCTCGTCGAAGTCATCCAGCTCGGCGGCCCGCACTGCCATCAGCATGTCGAGGTCCGCCCGGTAGGGCGATCCCGCGATGAAGGGGCGGATAAGGGGCTCCAACTCGGCCAGCCGCCCCTGTTCCCGACGTAGGAACACGGTCTGGATCAACGAGTTGAATTCAGCCTCGGGCATCTGGGTGGGGTGGACCGTTGCCAGCGCGCGCCCGCACTGTGCCTCAGCTTCGGTGTGGTTGCCGCCCAACTGGGCCCGCATGCTCCGCCACAACGCAACCCACCACCAGTCCAGGGGGATGGCGCCGAGTTCGGCGGTGACCCGGGCGAGCGCGAGGAGCTCAATATCGGCGCCGGTCAGGTCACCGGACATGAGGAGGTCGACGAACCTCGTCCGGTGGGCTATGTGCATCGAGCTGAGATCGCCGGAGGCGAGCGCGACTTCCATCATCGTGGCGGATTCGGATAGGGCGGTGGCGAGGAAACGCCCGCCGAGCGTTTGAATGCGATAACGGGCCAGTGCAGCATCGATGATGGCCACCGGATCTCCGACGCGCTGCGCCATCGCAACGGCGTCCGCTGCGATCGACCGTGCCCGTTTCCGTTCGCCGGCCTGGTACAGCTCGAAGGACAACAGGGCCATCAACTGTGTGCGGGTGCGTGTCTCGGACTCGCCGAACCTGGCCAGAACCTCAAAAAGGCTGGCGATCGCGCCGCCTTCGCCGTGATGGCGTGGCAGGTTCAACACGACGGCCGGGTTGAGGTAGCCCACGGTCGCGGCTCCGAGCAATTCCGCGTCATCGCCAGCGCATTGCGCCGCGGCCCGGAAGGCGGCCTCGGCCTCAGCAGGTTGATCGAGATGGTGTGCGGCATCCCCAAGCAGCAACAACCGTCGCGCCTGCGCTGGTGTGCCGGCCTCGAACTGCGCGCCGAGTTCAGCCGCGCGATTGAAGTTGATCATTGCGAAACCGTATGCCCTCGCGACCATATGTTCTCTGCCGGCCTCGACCAGGAGGTCGACCGCACGGGCAAGCTCGCCCTGCTCGACGACGTACTGGACGTGCCAGGCCCGCAGTAGGACAGAGGCGCCAACCGTTTCGAGGGCGGCCAGGACTACACCGTGCAGCCGTCGTCGCTCCGGGACCGGCAGGGACCGATAGATGACGTCCCGGACGACGGTATGCACGAAACGCCATCTGTTCGTCGACTCGCGATCGATGAGGCCGCTGCCCACAGCCAGATCGATGAGCCTTTGGGCCTCCTCCGGGTCCAACCCGGCGGCGGCGCCCAACACCCGGTTCTCGCCGGCTGGGCCTATAACCGACGCGGCATCCAGGAGTCGTCCCACCCCCGCGTCCAGGAACGCAATCCGGCGCCGCACCGACTCGGTCAGACGACGGGGCAACACATCCGCAAGCGCCAACATGGAAAGCGGTCGCCCCCCGGACAAGTTCAGGGCTTCGAGGAGTTCGGCGAGAAAGGATGGATTTCCCCCGGTGCGTTGCTCCAACAAATCGATGGCCGCGCTCTGCGGGTTGTTCACACCCTCATGCCGGAGGAGGTCCACGATCGCACTCCTCGGAAGGCCGCGAACGGGCACCGTGAGCGAAGCGTGACGACTCACATCCACCAACGCATCTGCCGTCGCCCCGTCGAGGGGCTCGCCCATGCGGATAGTCGCCATCAGCACCACAGGCAGATACCGGAGCATGGTCGACAGGTGAGCCAGCAATTGGATCGAGGCCGGATCGGCCCACTGTAGATCGTCGATCACCAGCAACAGCGGCCGCCCCGGCGTCGTCGCCGCCGTCCAGAATCGTACGACGCTCTGAAATAGGGCGAGCTCGTCGCCTGCCCACCCGCCAATCGGCGACACGTTGAGGTGCATGGCCAGGCCCGGCGCCAGCACCGCAAGCGCCGGGCCGACCGCAGACACCAGCCGGGTCCGGGCATCGCCCGTCACCGCGCCAACGGAGTCCTCAATCAGCTGGGACCATGGCCAGAATGGCCGCACAGTGGTGTGCGTCGTACAGGCGCTCAGCGACGCCACCAATCCTCGTGCGGTAGCCCGGTCCGACACCTCGACCGCCAACGTCGTCAGGCCGATGCCCGCCTCGCCGGTGAGCAGGGCGAGGCTGCCGCGCCCGCTCGCGGCGGCGTCAAGGACTCTTGCGGACGCCGCGATCTCGATATCCCGACCCACGCATTTCGGGAACATGTCGCTCTCCTATCCCTGTCGCAGGAGCGAACCGGACACGGACAGATCCGCGCGTCCGTCGCGCCTCGGTCGAAGGGATTGCGAAAGGGTGTCACACAGGGGGATAGCGCGTCGGACTGGTTCGAACCTCACGAACCGTTGACATCGGCTGCTCAAAGCCAATGTACTCCCGCTTCAAGGAGGCGAAGCCGTCTGCTCGACGGCCACCGCTTCGGTCAAAGCTGACAGAGCTTCAGCGCCGACCCGAGCGGACCCGGATTCAAGAATGCCTTTGTGACCTGCGTCATATCGGATCGTCGTGCGCCAAAAGTCCCGCGGACGACGCTTCTGGCTTCGCGACGCCAGCTAGGTCCAGGGAATCGGGCGTTTCACCCCGAGCGGACATCCTGAGCAATCGCGTGCCCGCGGAGTCGCGCACCGCGACGCGGGTGGCAATGCCATTTTGCGGTTCACAACCTCAGTTGTAGCGATGCATCGCGGCGACTAGCGCCCTGTGGTCAAACACCAACCGCTGATCACACAAGGAGCGCGCCATGTTCGCCAAGATCGCTCGCACCACCACCGTCCTTGCCGCCGTCACCGCCCTCATCACCGGGGCCCTCGTTACATCCACGACGGCCCACGCCTCCGCCAACGCCGGCCCGGTCAGTCCAGACATCGGAACGCAATTCCACGCAATGTGGTCTAGCTACACCGACGCGCAGCGCCAGGACGTACTCACCAAGATGCAGAACGCCGGCGTCACCACCGTCCGTATCGACGTCTCGTGGGCAATGCTTCAACCGGCCAACGGCACCAGCTACGACGCCTGGGGAACATCTTTTGTGGACAACGTGATCGCAATGTGCAACTCGCACAACATCACCCCTCTGATAACCCTGTGGCTCACTCCGGGCTGGGCCAACAACAACGCCGGCGACCACGTCCTACCCACCAACGTGGCCGACTACGCCCGGGTCGCCCAATGGGCCGCCGCCCGCTACACCAACAAGGTTGCCGGCTGGGAAGTCTGGAACGAAGAGAACAGCACCGACTTCCTCGTCGGCGCCGACCCGGTCGGCTACACCAACTTGCTCAAGGCCGCCTACCCCGCCTTCCACGCCGGCTACGCCGCCACAACCGTCGTCTTCGGTGGCTTGCAGTACAACGACGACACCTGGCTCAACCGTGCATACACCGCTGGCGCCCACGGCTACTTCGACGTCATGGCTACCCACCCTTACATGGGCGTGGCGAACCTTCCTCCCACCACCCCGGACGACGGTACAATGTGGACCCTCACGCACGCTGTCGCGGTCCGCAACCTGATGGTCGCCAAGGGCGATGGTGCCAAGTCCCTCTGGTTTACCGAGTTCGGCTGGAGCACGCACACTAACCCTGCCGGCACGCCCAACTATGCTCTTGGCGTCACCGAAGCCGTGCAAGCCGCGGACTTCACCGCCACCATCACCCTCATCCGCGCCACGATGCCCTGGGTCGGCAAGGTCTACTGGTACACCGAGCGCGACTCGGCCGCCGAAGGCAGCACCCAGAACGCCAACTACGGCTTGCTCCGCAGCGACCAGTCCGCCAAGCCGATCATGACCAACGTCTACACCGCCACCCACTCCTGACCGACCACCCGCGACACTCCGAGGCGCCGGTGAGTGAACCCGCTCACCGGCGCTATTTGCGTATCAACGACCTCGCACTCAAAATACAGGCGGAGCCCACCTCATCCGGTTGATGGAGGATCGCAGCACAGAGGCCTTCGTGGTCAACGCGCCGGGCGTCGTCCAGGCGGACTTCTCGACGGCCAGCATTCACGCCAAGCATGCGAAGAGGCTGCACAAAGCGGCGGGTACCGCGATGGCATCGAACGCACGAAGTCGATCCTCGCCGAAGTACGCGCCGTGAGCAGAGTGACAGGGTAGAGGGGTCCACAGTGGTGGGTGGCTCGTGGGCGTCTGTGTGCCAGATCGACGTAGTCAACCTGGTTGCAACATCCGGCCAACTGATCTTGGTAGGGAGTTGCTATACCTCGGCTTGACGAACTGCAGGCAACGAGCTCACCAGCCGTAGCACCGCCGCACCGATCAGGCCACAACCACCAGCACCGGCAACACCCGCCAGCCAAAGCGTCGATGCAAGCCGTACATGACCGGGTAAGGGCCACCACGACCAGGTATGCGGGACAGGAACCACACAAGAATCGAGGCGACCCAGACCGCGAACCGGGTCAGGAACGGATCCGCCCCCAGGAGGCGGGCGACGCCCGCACTGGCCGCGAGAATTCCGAGCAGCGCTGTCGTCGGGCGGACCAGGCGTCCACCCGGATGGTCAGCGTGTCCTAGGCGATGGTGGTGGTCGTTTCAGCGGAGTCGGTGTAGCCAGAGGGTGAGGCTCTGTGAGCTACATCCGGCCGAGCGTAGGGCGCGCCCGACTGCGAACCGGCTTGCGGGCATGTCGCGGTTGCAGTGCGTCCACGCGCCCCTTCGCTCCATGGCGCGGGCGCGTGTCAGTCGTGTTTCCGGACGGGGGTCGGCCAGCAACGGGTCGTGACGCCGATCGTGTTCCAGGTGTTGATGGCGATCACGAGTGTGAGCAGCGCCGCGGCGCCCCTCTCGCCGAAAGCGGCGACAACGGCCTGAACGCTAGCCTCGGGCACTCTGCTGCTAGCCAGCAGCGTCACCTGCTCGGTCAGGTCCAGCGCCGCCCGCTCGGCCGCAGTGAACACGTTTGAGTCGCGCCAGATCGATATGGCGTCGACCCGTTGGCTTGAGACACCGGCGTTGCGGGCGGCCCGCGCGTGCATGTCGACGCAGTAGGCGCAGCCGTTGAGCTGGGAGGCCCGCAGCCGAATCAGCTCGCGCAGGGCCTTGTCCAGGCCGGCGCCGTCGGCTTCCGCAGTTGCCGCCTCGTCGAGGGCCGTGACCGCCCGGGAGAAGGCTGGGACGAGCGCGTCAAAGTCGAGACGTGCAGGTACGGGTACGTATTCGGTAACAGTCATGGCGGAGACGCTACGGCGAGAGCCGACCCAGAACCTGGGACAATCTGATCGTGCTTTCTTGGGCCAATCGCCCCGGGCATCTGGGCTCGCGCTGGGACGCAGGCAGCAATTTCCAGCGTTGTCAGTCGGTGCCGTGCGAGATGCCGGTGACCTCCCGGATGCTCTCGACCAGGATCGACAGCGCAATCGGGTATTGCCCGGGTGCGGGTCCGCCGTATCCGACTACCACTGCGGGACCCGCGCTGCCGGCCGCACCTGGGGCGCGCAGCGACCCTAGGCATTCCAGCAGGAGCCCGCGTTGGCTGGCCTCCCGCTCGATCCGTCCCTCGTCCGTGCGGGGCTCGAGGCGCAGCAGGCAATGCAGTCCGGCGGCGAGGCCGGTCACCTCACAGCCCGGCAATTTGTCGGCGACCACTTCCTCCAGCTGGGCACGACGCGCGCGGTACTGCGCCCGCAGCCGACGCACGCTCCGGTCGTACTCGTGAACTTCGAGAAAGGCCGCCAAGGCCAACTGTTGTAGGGCTGCGGGTTGGCCGCCGGCGAGCGCCCGCTGCTCGAGTACGTCCGGGAGGATCCAGCTCGGTGCAACGGCCCACGCCAGCCCCACCGCCGGTGCGACCGCCTTGCTGGCGGTGCCCATGTAGGCTATTTGGTCCGGCGCCAGCGCCTGCAGTGCGCCGATGTTGCGCCGGTCGTAGCGGAATTCGCCATCGTAATCGTCCTCGAGCACCAACGCACCCGTGCGCTTCGCCCACGCCGCTAACCACAGACGCCGCTCGGCCGACAGCGGGACACCGACGGGGAACTGATGCGCGGGGGTCAGCAGCACTGCGTCTGCCTTCATGCCATCGAGTACAGCCACTTCCGCACCGTCGTCGTCCACCGGGATCGGCACCGGCTCGAGGCCGGTCGAGGCGATCAGGAGCCGATGAAGGCCGTGCCCGTACTCCTCGACCGCGACCCGATTCGCCCCGCGCGCGCGTAGGGCCCGGCACACCAGCACCAGCACCTCGCCGAAACCGTGCCCCACCACAACACCATCCGGTTGCACCATCACGCCACGCGTACGGGCCAGGTAGCCCGCGAGGGCGGTGCGCAGCCGGGGCATTCCGGCGGGGTCGGGATAGCCAAGTTCGGCCACCGCTGCGTTCAGCGTGGCCGCGCGCACGGCGGACACCCACTCGCGCCGCGGGAACCCGGTCGCGTCGGGCATCCCGCCGCGCAGGTCGATCCGCCGCGGCCACGCCGAGGGGCGGCGTGACCGCGTCGTCGCACCGGTCGAAACCTGCTCACTCACCCAGGTACCCGCACCGACGCGGGCTTCCAGCAACCCCTCCGCCGTCAGCTGGGTGTAGACGGCAGCTACCGTGTTCCGACTGATGCCAAGATCGGCAGCCAGCGACCGCGCCGGCGGCAGCCGGATATGCGCAGCGAGCCGGCCGTCGACGATGGCGGCCCGCAGGGCGACCTCCAACGACCGGGCCGGCCGGGTCGGCGAGAGGTCGAGATGGAGGTCAAGTCCCGGCACACTGCTCATGCACGGCATCATGGCACAGGATTGGCCCAACTAGTCTCGGGCCAATTGCCCATCAGATCTGGGACGATCCGCACCTAGCGTGATGGCCATGACCACCGACTCCACCCGCCCCGTGTACCGCATTCAGGCCATCAGTTCGGTGGCCGACTGTGCCGTTCTGAGCCGTTGGGCGGCCTGGGTTCTTCGTGGCGCTCTTCGCGGTTGGCGCCGCGTCCTACGCACTCTGCGCGGCGATGTTCTGCCGGCTTCGGGTCGCGTCTGCGCCGGGCGCCGAACGTTCGCGGTCCCGCCGCCGCGCGCTACGCGACCGGAGGCTGTTGACGGTTACCGGTCTGACTGCCGTGCTGTTGCTGACGATCCCGATCCTTTCGGTGTTGCTGCCGCTGTGGTTGGTGAGCCGAACCGCGGCCCCGACCTGGGTCGCGGCCGCGGCGTTCGGTCTCAATACGGGGCTCGTCTTCCTCTACAGTCGCCCTGGTCGGCTCGAGTTCGCACCGACGCCGAGGCGTCGCGCTCGGCTCTGGTTGCCGGATCCGCGCTCGCCTTTGCCTGCCTGTCGTTCGCGTGGATGCCCTTGGGTGGCGCCGCATTGGCGACGGCCCTGGCTCTCATCGGCGTGACCGTGCTGACCATCGGCGAGGTCGCGGCCGGCCCCGCAGCATGGCACCTGGCACTGCGCGACACGCCATCCGCCCGACATGGCGAGTACCAGGCCGTATTCGGCATGAGCTTCTCCCTGGCCCGCATCCTCGGCTCGCTGATCGCCCTACCTCTGATCACCAGTCACGGCCCGGCCGGCTGGGTCGTCATGGCGGCCGTGGCGGTCACGGCCGGCGTCGGCCTAGCGATGATCGGCTCGGCCCGGTCCACGGCCCCCTCGGTCCCCGCGACCGCGTAGACGTCCTTCGATCAACTCCCCTTCGCGAACAACTCTTCCCTTCAATCCATAGTGGATGGTGGGAGCTGGGCCACGGTGAAGCGACCATCGAGCGAGACCTCCGCGACCCTGGTGTCTACCAGGCACTCTACGACGCTGACAGGAGCGGCCCGAGGGCGGCGAGAACACCACGGGTGCTCAACCGTCGCCCTTGTTCACCGCGCGCTCGGTCCTTGCAGTGCTTTCAGGTCTCTTCCGTTGAGAGAGTCGGATCCGTGGGGCCGGGACGCGGACGCCCGCGACGAGACCGCGTACGACCTCCCAATCGCCGACGATGACGGCACCGGTCGCTACAAGCCCGGCCAAATCGTCGCCGCCGAAGGTGGCGACGAGGGCATCCGTCGTGGTGACCAGGACGGCGTCCGGCCTTTCGGGCGGCTCGTGGGCGACCTCGGCGCCCAACGACGTGATGCGGACACCGAACACTCCGGCAGGACCGTGATCGCGCAGCTCGATCCGGAGCGTCGCTTCGGGTCGTTCCGGTGTCGGCAGGAAGAAGCTACGAATGCTCAGCATGGCGCTGTCCGCGCTCACGAAGACCTGTTCCGCGGTTGGGGGGGCGGCCAGCGCCCAGGTGCCTAGCGCGACCACGATCGGCTCGAGGCCGCGACCCCATGCGGTCAGCTCATAGACCCACACATGGCCGGGCCGCGGCAGCTGCCGACGGCGTACAACGCCCGCGTCGGCCAGCTCACGCAACCGGCCGGTCAGCGCGTTCGGGCTGGCGGTCGGGAGCGCCTCCTGTAGGTCGGTGAACCGCTTCGGCCCCAGCAGCAGCTCGCGCACCACGAGCAGCGACCACCGCTCACCCACGATGTCGAGGCCGCGGGCTATGCCACAGGCCTGCCGATAGCCCCGCTGGACCGGCACCGAACACCTCCGTCTGTACTTGCTCGATCATAGCAGTCCGTATTAGCGTCATAGCATCACCGAGGAGGAACCCCCATGACCACGCAACCGGCACCCCCACTCACCGACCGCGAGACCTGGCAGAAGCGGGTCGACGAACTCCGGCTCCGCGAGAAGGCGCACACCCGCGAGGGCGACGACATCGCCGCGGCCCGCCGGCGGCTGCCGATGGTCGAGGTCGACCCGACCACCCATCTGATCGGCACCGACGGCTTGGTGCCCCTGCTCGACGTCTTCGAGGGGAGGACCCAGCTCTTCGCGTCGTACCACATGTGGCACACGGGCAAGCCGGCCGCCAACCAATGCGAAGGCTGCACTTTCTTCAGCGGCCAGGTGCTCGAGTTGTCCTACCTGCACTCGCGCGACGTCACATTCGCGGTCTTCTGCCAAGGACCATTCGAGGAGACGTCGCGCTACCGCGACTTCATGGGCTGGGAGATGCCCTGGTACTCGGTGCCCGCGGAGTCACTCGACTCCCTCGTCGCCGGGCGCGCGTTCGGGATGAAGGCATGCTACCTGCGTCAGGGCGACCGGGTGTTCGAGACCTACTGGACAACCGGGCGGGGCGTCGAAGCGATGGCACCGTCCTACGGCCTGCTCGACATGACCGTCTACGGTCGCCAGGAAGACTGGGAGCAATCGCCGGAAGGCTGGCCGCAGCGCTTCCGCACCGACGGCGACCAGTTCCGGCTCGACGGGCGGCCCACACCGCAGTGGTCGCGCCTCGCAGCCGGCCGTGACGACAACCTGGGCGCCGAATGAAATCGCCCGCCGAGCGCGCGGATCCACCATGGAACTTCCCCCACTCAACCCAACGCTGGTATGGCTCGCTGTCCGCCCAGTTCGACATCCATGACGAGCGCTATTGGGACAGATGGGCCACCAGGACACTGGCGTACGAATCGGCGAAGCCGAGGACGACCTGGCCGCACGGGCGGGTGACGATGCCGCACAACTCCTCGCCGTACGCCGGGCCGCACTGACCCTGTACTACCAGGCGGCCGAGCACTGCGACGACTCGTACGGCGCGCTCGGTGATGTCGCCAATCAGGCCATAGCCGCCTACGCACGCGCGGACTGGAGGGCCAGCGGGATCGCACCGGAGGTGTTCTGGCCCGATCTACTCCAATGGTGCGTCATGGCCAGCTGGTCCACTCTCGACGCCATGGTCGGCGCCGCCATCAAGCGCCACCGCACCGATATCGCCGTCAAGGTGCTCAACGTCGCCAACGTTCCTGGCCGGCATCGGGAACGGGTCCGCCAACACCGCGCCGAGCTCACCATTTGGCCATCTGTAGACCCTGGTGTGTATGTGCCCGTCCGGATCCCGGCGTTCCGATACGCTCCCGCGGTGGCCACGATGCACCGGGCGCGGCTCGACGCGCTGGTCGAGGAGGCCACCGTCGACAGCAATGGCGAGGACCAGCAGATCATGGGAAGCACCTGTACGCCCGGCAGTTCGGCCGCGAACGCCCCGACGTCGTCCAGCCCATCGAAGAGACGGCACGCCCCGCTGAACGTCGCCGCACTGAGCGTAAGGCACAGTCTACTGTGGAGGATACGGATGAGTGAGTACCAGTACTACGAGTTCCTCGCGGTGGACCGCGCCCTGGACGCCCACCAACTCGACGAGGTGCGAGCCATGTCGACCCGGGCGCACGTCACCCCGACCAGCTTCGTCAACACCTACCACTGGGGCGACTTCCGCGGCGACCCGCGCCGGATGGTCGAACGCTACTTCGACGCTTTCCTCTACCTCGCCAACTGGGGCACCCGGCGGCTGATGATCCGTTTGCCGGCCCGCCTGCTCGACCCGATCACCGCCCAGCAGTACTGCACAACGGACTCGGCTACAGCGTGGGCCAAGGATGGCAACGTCATCATCGAGCTGACCCGACAGTCCGGCGAGGGCGACTGGATCGAGGAGGACGGCGAGGGACGACTCGCCTCGATCATCAGCGCCCGCGCCGACCTCGCCGCCGGTGACCTGCGCCTGCTCTACCTGGCATGGTTGCACTCGGTGGGGGCCGGCGAACTCGATGACGAACAGGTCGAACCGCCCGTCCCGGCGAACCTGGCCACCCTGAGCGCGCCGCTACGCAGCCTCGTCGACTTCATCTGCCTCGACGAGGACCTCCTCGCGGTCGCCGCCCACAACAGCGCACGCCACGACAACACCGCACCAACCCAGGTGGAGCTCGCCTCATGGGTGCGCAACCTGCCGGCGGAGGAGAAGAACACCCTGATCCTTCGAGTGCTCGACGGAGACGACGCGCACCTGCGCACAGAGTTGCTACGCCGCGTCCGCGGACAATCCGCAACCCACCCGCCGGCCCAGACCGGCCGCACGGTGGCGGACCTGCTCGGCGCGGCAGAGCACCATCGTGAAGACCGCGAACGCCGAACCGCCAAGGAACTGGAACGCCAGCGCATCCGGCGGGAACGCGAGGCGGCCACGGCACGCGACCGCCACCTCGACGCGCTCGCCCGCGAAGGCGAACAGGCATGGCAACGCGTCAACACCTTCATCGACACGAAAAAGACCCGCGAATACGACACCGCGGTCGAACTGCTGCGCGACCTACGCGACCTCAGCCGACGAGACGGTGACCCCGACACCTTCCACAAACGACTACACCTACTGCGCCAGCAATACGCCGGCAGACCCGGCCTGCTCCAACGCCTCGACCACGCCAGACTCACCCACACGTAAGCAAGCACCCCTGACCGCTTCGACACCCGCGACGCTGTTCGCGCACACAGATCAGGCCGGCCGCGGTGCACAGGCCGGCCGCGTCTGCCGGATAGTCGCCGAGCCCACCATCGACAGCCGCGAGGGGGACTTGTCCACTCGCAGAAGTCGAGGTCGCAAGGAGACCGCGGGTCGGCGTGATCGAGGGCGGCATCCTTGGCAGCACGACCGGCATGGTCACCCACCGGGCGACGCCGACCATAGTCGGCCGTCCCACCATCATGTACACCGATGCCAGTGGTCGTCTTGCCGCAGCCCGTCCCGGGCTGGTGGAGCAATACATGCTGGTCGAGCTTCATCAAGTGCTCGCGGCCCAGGGAGCCCCAGCCGACGAACTGGCCGAGACGGCCGGCAACACCGCAGGCGCCGTGGCATTCTTGCGCAAACTAATCTCGGATGGGTCGATGCCCACGCCGCAACTCTTCCTGGTCGGGCTGCTCGGCAAGTTCCATCCGACACTGCGCCGCGGCTGCGACCCGCTACGGGCGGAACTGACCGGCGCCGAGTTCATCGGCGCGTTGGCCTGCGCCGATGCCGGCGTTTCCGCAGGTCAGGTGTTTATGATCTTGCGCGCCCGAAGGGATTCGAACCCCTAACCTTCTGATCCGTAGTCAGATGGCCTGCGCGCCCACTCATGCACTCTTACGCTACACCAAAGTCCAGGCTACGCATAGCGAATCCGGACAGTTAGATTCGAGTACCGGGCAGTCCTCAGATCACTCACCCCCCGACGGTGCCCGAATTGCGCAATATCCGGGACGCAATCCAAAGCCGGTACACCCCGTCCAGCCACACGCCGAGCATCCGAGCGACACGGGATCACCATACGATCACCATTGAAGCCAGCGACGCGACCAAACTGGCACTCTTCGCACGCCCGTCCGAACCAGGGCGGCCACGCTCGGCGGCGCCACTACACAGCCAAGGCCGAGATCCCGGGCGCCGATCCGCATCCAAGGCGACAGGAGATCTCATCCGGTCCACTGCCAGCGGCACGCTTCAACCCACCAATGTTCACCCGCGAGGGAGACTTTGCAGGCGGCTGGCGACCTCTTCCTGAGGTTGGGCCGGCTGGCGGTGCTCAGCCTGCACCTCGCGCCCGCCGGATGCGCGTGGCCGCCGCGTGAGGGCCTCCATAAGGCCCCCTCGAACGGACCGACATCAGGCCCACGGCAACGATCGCGCCCACCGGCGCCGCGCCGGCCAGTACCGGCGCGAACGGTCCGGGCCCGACGCGGGCTGACAAAACCACACTCCCTGACGGTCCCCGGAGGGCGGCCCAAAGAAGGCACAACTTCACAGGGCAGTCGCACCCATTTCAGCGAAGCATGCGACACCCTACGCGTAGTCCGGGCTTGCCAAATCTAGAGTAAGCTCATTCTCAAGATTGTTGATGAATGTGACGTGTGACCCGTTGACGATCACCCGCCGAAACGGGTTGGAGTCGCCAAGCGACACCACCCATATGAGGTTCATGCCTGGGTCGAGCCTGGCGAAGAACCCCTCTGAACCGAGTGCGCCCTCCCCACAACAGACATACCCCGACCCATCCGGTAATTCGGCCTGCGCAGAGATATCTAGGTCAGTCACGTAATCAGGGTCGTCCGCCAGGATCGCATCCAAGTCCAAAGGGGGGCCGAGGTCGAACCAGGACAGCGCCGGGCCGTCCACCTCGGCGGAACGGGCGGAGCCATCGACTCGGTACAGCCCGTCACGCACAGGCAGAGTGCCCGCCAACCACAACTCGGCAATTCGGCTCATCTGTTACTCCTTGTCAATCCGAGGCCGCTCGTAGAGTCCCTGCCACGGAACACGGCAGCCATTCTCATCTTGATTAATCTTCAATCTCATGCGCTTTTCGAAACTGTTGTCCCACGACATGCCCGAGCTCTTTATGGGGTTGGATGCCGACGGTCGACTCGCTCAACCTTCATCGCGGTACGTGGGGTCCTGCGCGCGGACCTCCCGAGCGGCATCGAGCCGTCTGTTGTCGTAACTGACCAGCTGCCCGCCAAAGTCCACGACTGGGGCGGAACCGACATGAGGCTGTACACGAATGGGCCGACCGGGTGGACGGTGGTCGCCAACCTGCCCAACGGCAACACGGTGACGGCCGGCGAGCTCATCGCGAGCGCTCATCGGGGCCGGCTCTTCGCGGTCATCACCGGACCCAACGGGCGGGTCGTCGACGTCGTTGCCGGTGGTGAAATAGACTACACGTCGCCCTTACCCGTCGCCCCTACACCTGCCCGACGCGCAGGGGTGGCTGGTCGCGGCCTACCAAAGTCGCTTCGCCACCGGTCCACAGCAGACGGGACTTGGACCGACGCCGGTCAGTCGGCGGCCCTCGTACCCGACACGACAACCCAGATCGACGTCGGCGGGACCGTCGTCAACCTGGCCCAACAGTGAAAGAGATCCACCGCCCATTCATTCGCATAGGCGGGTACGGCGAATTTGTTGGTCCCTCCTACGTGGACGGTCGCTTCGAAGCGAACGGCAAGTGTGGGAAAAAGCGGCTGCGGCCACTGATGCGGTGGACACATGCACCACCCGATCGCCACCGGGCAGCTCCTCGACACGCTGGACCACCACACCCGAGCAGCCCAAGCAGCAACGTCGTGCTCTGTTCCAAGGCCCGTGCCTCCAGATCTTGCTGCGTCAGAAGCAGCGATGATCAGGTAGGCACGGGCCGCCTCGTGGGAGGCGCACCGGGCCAGTCAGCCCGGTTAAGTTCGTGGAGCCATCAAATGTGAGGCAGAACCGAAATGATATCGGCGCTTATTCCTGGTGCGATTTCCTGCGGCGACGGAACAGGGTTCGATGGCTAGCCTCACGCAATTTGGATTGCCATTGAACCAGCGCCAACGCCAAAGCAGAGCCCGGTATCATGAACATACAAAATGTATCCCAGCGATAGCGCCCGGTCCCTCTCCTCGCTATCGCCTGTCATGACCCCAGCCACCATCTGACGCCCGCCCATCGTTCGAACTTCGGCGAGCTTATGGCTCCCACAGCGATACAGCCTTCGATTGCCTAGCCCACTCCACCCTTGCCGACAGCCCCACGATATGCCTTCCAATGAGACCCGATACCCCCGCTCGCGGCTGTTGCCGCGTTAAGTTCCGGGCCTCCACGCTACCGGGGAACCTAACCCGCGTGAATAGGCTACGGTCTCGTATCGCCTCTCCTTCGCCTCTCTCGTTCAGCCATCTGAATCTGGATGATGCCGGGAAGACCAATGAGGCCCACCACAAGACCTGCCTCATACCATTGAAGGTTCCCAGATATCGCAAGTGGTATGGCAATAGCCAGCGAGGCAATCCGCGCGATAGTATAGTACTTCGATCGCGTCCAACTAAGGTACTTCACATTTCCTCCTCGTGGATGCCTGCTTACTGCAGGCGCGACCGAACCCAACAACTGGCATCAAGCACTAGCGCAACTTCTGCAACGACGGGAATCAGGCGAGTACCGACGCGTTGTGCCACACGCAAACCGGCCTTCGCCAACCAGCGACGACCGACCGCCACACCGCCGGCACCGGCCAGCAGACTAAAGCCGCTATTGCAATACCCATTGTGCATATTGCTGTAGCCCTTCGCCATCGTCCTAGTCACCTCGCGTTCAAGCTTTTGCATAGATGGGCATCCAGCACCAGAGGTACCGGCCGAACAAGCCGGATCGCGCATTAGTGACCTAGAAGAGTACTTCACGACGGTCTTTGCCTTGGTTAGCTTTTTGCAGGCCCAGTTCCAAATACACCTACCGTCAAGATCATATTTGTTAACCGGATCGCCACAGGTGTAGTCGTAATCGTTGCAGCTTCCACCGGCAACAGGATCTATGGAAAGAAAGCGCCCGGAGTGCGGGCTATAGACCCGCACACCCATGATGATGACGCCGCCGAGCGCTTCCGACGATCTTTGCTTGCCGCCGAGCCAGCCGTAGCGCTGCGGTTGTTGGCCTGCAGCAAGCACACCGAACTCGTCTGACTGGGCAAACTCCGAAGGCATCAGACTTGCGTCGACAGTAGTAGCGATATCACCATGCAGGTTCACAACCTGGAACTGAGACCCACCCGCAGTGGTTGTGGTCGCACCGAGGTTCCCGTCGGGAGCGGTGACCATGCGGGTGAGCGTCCCGGTGGTGACGTTTTCGACGATCCACTTGGGGTTGTCGGAGTCGTCACAGTAGTGGTTGAGCCGACTTGCACTGTTGGTCCAGGCGATGCCGTCGAATGTGGACGTCGTTAAGGATCGGAATCGGTGCTGTGGATCAAGGGTCCAGTCTTGCTTGACGGATTCCAGAAGCTGATTGGCAACGCGATCGTTGGCGAAGTATGTACTGGTCAGCCCACCCGGCATGGCAGTAGCCCGGCCGAAGGGATCGTAGGTGTAGCCGGTGTCGGTGATCCGGTCGGCCGTGTCGTAGGTGTGGTCGGCCTGGGCGTCGATGGTGCCGCTGGATCGGCAAGCGCCGCCGTTGTCGGGGTTGTAGGTTTTGCGGGAGGTTCGGTTGGTGCGCTGGTCGTAGGCGTAGGTGCGGGTGGTGCAGCCGCTTCCGTCGACGTTGTCGGCGACGGCGGTGAGCCGGCCGATCCGGTCGTAGGTGTAGGTGCGTGATCCGCCGGTGGAGGTTTCGCTGGCGATCTGACCTCGGATTTCGCGACCACCCCGTCGCTGTAGAGGACCGCGCTATCGGTGTCGCGCGTGTAGATGCGTTGCGATCGGCTTCGAGGTTGGCGTCGAGGGTGTCGGTACGGGTCATGCCGTTCGGGTAGTGCAGGACAGTCAGCTGTCCGTCGGGTGAGTATTCGGCGTTGAAGGTGCCGGCGACGCTGTCGGTGGTGGAGGTGAGGAAGCCGCGGGGTTCGAGGGTGCGGTTGTAGGTGAAGGTGGCGTTTCCGGTCGGGTCGGTGACCTTCGACGGTTTGCCGTACCGGTCGAACTCGTTGGTCGTGACCCCGCCGTCGGCGTCGGTGTAGCGGTAGAGGCGGCCAAGGTTGTCGTATTCGCGGGTGATGGTCGGGGTCCCGGCGTGGGTTTGGGTGACCTGCCCGGTCGTGGTCGAGTAGTCGGTAGTGATCGTCGGCAGCGCCTGGGCGCCGTCGCCGGTGGACGTGATCGCCACCGCGGTAATCCGTCCGGCGGTGTCGTAGGTGGTAGTGGTGGTCCGGGACGCGGCGGTGCCGGGCACCGTTTCGGTAACTACGCCGACGTCGCCCCACCGGGTGTAGCTGGTGACCCGCCGTTCGGGCAGGCTGCCAGCCATCCGCGCCGGATCATGCCCCGTGACCGCGCCAGCCTTCTTCGTGACACATGGTCGCCCGGCCCACTTGGGTGTGTTGCCGCAGGCCGCGTCGGCGGCGTTGGTACCGGCGGTGTAGAAGATCGTTTTGGTGGTACGGGCGTCGGTGCCCGTCGCGCCGATACCGCGCGATTCGGTGGCCCGACCGGCCGCGTCGTAGATGATGTGGGAGGTCAACGCCTGCCCGCCGGGGCCGGCATCGGCCACCACGGTCGTTGGTTTGCGGAGGGTCCATCCGGATGTGCCGCCGCTGGCGGCGTTGTAGGCGGTGGTGGTGGTGCGGGTGTCCGCGTCGGGGTAGCCCGGGATCGCGGCGCCGGATGTGGTCGTGGTGCCGAGGTGGTAGTTGGCGCCGTCGGGTTTGTTCTCGTCATACACGTTGACCGTATGCGCCCGCGCGAGCACCGTCGTCCCGGCCGCGATCGCCGTCAGCGGCCCCGCACCGTCCGGGTCGGCCACCGGTTCGCCAAGCACGACCCGCAAGGTGGGGCCGGTCGTGGTCAGCAGGTCCATGCCGTCGGTCGAGTAGGTGTTCACTGTGGACAGGGCATCGGCGCGGGCCGAGATGGACAGTCCGGTCAGGCCGAGATCGGCCTGATATTGGGCCGCTTTCGGATGCGTACCCAACGCGATCTCACGATCGGTGGCCTGCAAGGTGCGCAGGGTGTTGCCGAACTTGTCGTACTCGACGGTGTCGATGTGTCCGCCGGGGGTGGCGGTGTTGACTTTTTTGCCGTTGGCGTTGAGGTACGACACCGTGGCGTACGGATATCCGGAGGTGCCGGGGCTGGACGGGGTGGCACTGTTGCGTGCTGGTGTGTCCTCGGGCCCGAACAGGGCGGTGGCGTCGGTGGCGAAGTCTGACTGTCCCCACGTTTTGGCGGTGTCGGAGTCCAGGTTGTACGGGCCACCAGCCGCGGTGGTCATTGGCACGTGGTACACGACATTGGACGCGATGGTGCCGTCGGTGACGGTGGGCGAGCCCTGCTGCAACGCTGCCCGCTGGACCCGCAACAGCCGGCCGGGGCTCTTGTCACCGGCAAGGTCGGCGATCTGGGTGGTGGTCAGGACCTTCGGGTAGATGCGGACATCGTCGATGTCGCCTTTCCACCAGTTGACGTATCCGGCCTGATACCGGGCGGCGCCGACGGTGAAGGCGCCGGTGCTGTTGAAGACGCCGCTGCATGGGGTGGTGGCGGCCAAGGCGCCGTTGACGTACAGGCGGATCACTGCGGCGCCTGCGTCGTACACTCCGGTGAGGTGATACCACTGGCCGGCCACGAGCGTGGGCGACGCAGCTGCCTCCAGGTAGGGTCCGGCGGCGTTGTCGGCACTAGCGGTGACGAAACGCCACTGGTTCGCGGGGGTCTTTTGCAGGTAGAACGGCGAGGCGTTCGTCCCGTCCTGGGACACGGCTGTTTGCCACGTGCCCGTCGTGTCGCCGTTCGTGACCCACGCCGACACGGTGAATGACTGGTTCGTGGCAACACCGGACCCGGCCGGCCGGGTGACCAGACTGTTGGTTCCGTTGAAGGTCAACGCCATATCCGCCGGGTCGCGGCTGTTGCTGTAGACCCAGGAGCTGTTGCTGACTGTGCCGTCGCGGCCGTTGGTGGAGGTGTCAACCGCGGTGGTGCCGCTGCCCTGGTCGAAGTCCCACCGCACCGCCGCCGCGTCGATGTCCGGGTTGCCGTACACGAACTGCCAGGGCAGTTCTCCGGGTGGGGTGACCGAGGTGACCCGGCCGCCCGTGCTGTAGCCGTAGGTGGTCTTCAACGCTGGCGCGCCGCCGTAGACCTCAAGTTCGTAGATACGGGCGGCGGGGTCGCTGCTCGACGTGGGGGTGGTGATGTTGAGCTTGACGTACCGGGCCGCCGTCGCCGTGAACTGGTGGGTGGTGACCGGGTCGGTATTGCCCGTGACCGTGGCGACGGTAGTCCACGTCGACGCATCGGCGCTGACCTGGACGGCGAAGTCGCGGGTGTTGAAGGCGGCAGGTTCGTAGCCCGCGGCGGCATGGCGGATGACAACGGAGTTGATCGACTGGCTGGCGCCGAGATCGACCTGGAGCCATCGAGGGCCCGTGGTGGAGCACCACTTGTCGGTACTCCCGCCGACGAAGCTGCCGTTGACCGCCTTGTCCGGAGTTTCGTTGACGTTGCAGGACGCGGAGCCGGTCGCGGTCTTGTTGCGGGCAAGGTTCGCACCGGTGATGCGCGGGTCCCACACTTCCCGCAACTTGCCATCGACGTCGTAGCGGTACTCGGTAACTACCGTGTCCGACACCACGCCGGTCGCAGGGTCCGAGGCCCACAACTTGACCTGCTTGACCTGGTCGACGATGTCGCCGAACACGGTCTGCGACAGGCCCGGTGTGGTGGCGGTGGCGTAGATGTACTCCAACGCCTCACAACCCGGCTGCAGGGTGGCCGTGCAAGAGTTGGCGTCGTCGACACCAGGTTCGGTCGGGTTGATGACCTTCTTCACGAGATTGCGGGAGTTGGCGGTGTCGTAGGTGTAGCGGGTGGTTGACGCCGTGCCCGTGGTCCGGGATGACGACAGGCTCCAGGTCGAGCCCTGCAGAGTGAAGTCGCTGAAACTTCCGTCTATCTCGGTGATCCGGTACGTGTTCGCGTCCGGTGCGGCCAGCACCAGGCCCTCCGCACCCGGTTCCGGAGTGAACGACACCCCGTCCGCGTTACGCGAGAACGTGACCGCGCCGCCGCCGACGAGGTTCACCTGGGCCAACGACCGTTGAGGGAACTCAAGGGTCGTGTACTCGGCCGCGGCAGGCCCGCCGGTAGCACCTCCCGACCACGATGGTCCGAACGGTGCGATGATCTCCTTCAATGACAGGTTGTCCCAGTACACCGACTTGCCGCTCAAGTTTCCATAGATCCGGATGAACGCCTCTGTGGCGCCGACTGGCACGGTGAAGTCGAGCGTCAACTCCTGCCAGGCGTTCACCACATCGGCCTTCTTCGAGGCCACCGGATGAAGCGGGTCAGTGCCGGTGCGGGTGTAGACCACGAAGCGTTGAAGGTTGGTCGGGAAGGCAGGGTTCAACCCATCAGCGGCGGGTACATAGATCCAGCCCCGCACCCGATACCGTTTACCGGGCCGCATCCCCGACTGCATTCCACCGTCGGCACCGATCGCAACGAAGCTGTCACCCGCCCCAGCCTTCGTCGTGATCTTGAGGGAGTCCAAGGAGTCGCCCTGGCCAATGTTGGTCGCCCGGGTGACATCAGCGGCGTTACCGTTCCACACGAACGACGAGGTATCAGTCGAGATTTGGCGCTGGTTGGCGGTAAGGAGTTCCTGCTGCTCCTGGTAGCCGTCGGTAGGCCGCCGCGACGACGTGGTGCGTCCCACCGTGAGGCCGAGGTCGTCGGTGTCGGTCGATGTGAGCCCGTAGTCACCCGTCAGTAGGTTGACCGATCCCGGGCCCACGCTCGTGCCCGCGGCGCCGTCCGCGTCGCGGTTTACCGTCACCCGCACCCACGGTGTCGCGTACACCGGGTTCGGCGACGTGTTGGTGTACAGCTGCGCCCGTACCTCGACCACGCCTTCGGCCGAGCCGAGGGTATCCGCCGCCGACCACACCGCAAAGTCGCCCATACTCGCCAGGACGGCGGGGCTGGACGCGGCCGCGGTCAACGGGGCGCCCGCTTGGTTGGTCAGGTATGTCGACGGCACCGTCAGTATCTCGCCGTTGGGGCCGCGGCGGTACTCGAAGTAGCCGCGGGTGTAGGTGGCCACGGCCGTGTCGACGGACAGTTTCATCCGGCGGGCGATGTTCGCTCCCGGCACCGGCTGCGACAGGGACGCCGCGCCGACCTTGAACGCATATGTTTTCGGGGTGGACAGGTTGCCGGCCCGGTCTTTGGCCTGCACTGACAACGTCAAGTTGCCATCCACCGACGGTGTCAACGACACCGTCGTCGTGCCGGTCGCCGCTACCGTGGTCTGAGGCACCAGCGTCGTTGTCGGTGACGTCAGGGTGTAGACGAACGCGGCCAGGTCCGTCACCCCGCCCGGCGGGGTCAACGTGAACGTGCCGGCGATACCCGTCCCGCCGTGCGACTGCCCATCATCCACATACGGCGTCGCCGAGACGAACGGAACCCCCGGGGCCGTGATGTCGACAGTGAAACCGACCCAACCACTCCAACCGCCGTACGCGATCCCATCATGGGCACGGATACGCCACTCGTACCCGGTCCCGTCAACAAGGTTGACCGGAACCTGCCACGACGACGTCGACCCCGACGTCCAACCCCCATCGAGCAAACCCGACGTGGCAACCATCGCCAACGTCGACGCATTGCGCACCTCGTACTCGACCTTCAACGTCTGCCACGACGAGTCGTCGAACAACGGCGCATACAACGTTGGACGCAGCGCGGCCACCCGCGCACCCGCTCCGCAGAGGGCGTAGCACGGCGCCACAGTCACATTCGTCGGCGCAGCCGGCGGGGCGTTGTAGGTCACCGTCACATACGGCGCCCCGACGGTCGAGTTCGCCGAGTAGAACTTCTTCCAATCCCCGTTCGCCGTCTCGCTGCTCGCGCGCAGCATCACCGTCGCCATCGGTTGCGAATTGGCCGCCGCGTACTGGAACGCCCCCGCCACATTGATATCCACCCACCCGCCCGGGCAGGAAGAGTTGTACCCCGTCGTCTTCGTTGACACGCCGACCGCTTCGTACACCGCGGGCTGGTTCGTCCACCGCACCGACGACCCCACCTCCGGGCTGCGGTACGCCAACCAGGCTGCGGGGTTGCACGACCACGAATGAAACTCGACCAGGTTGAGGCTCGCGGACAAAACCGTCGCGCCGGCCAGGCTGCCCGTCGGGAACACCAGGAACGAGCGGGCAACGTCGGCACCACCGTTGTAGGTACCGATCCGAAGTTCCGTCTCCGACGACTGATCCGACGTAAAGCCCTTCTGCACGAACGTGTCGAAGCTCGGCCCCACCTGCACGTCCGGGTCGATCATCACCGGAAACAACAGATCTGTCCGGGCCAGGAACTCCGCATCAGGTGTCAACACCACGTCACTCACACCCACGGCACGACTGGTCAGAGCCGCCGCCACCGGCGCACGACGGGCGTGGTCACCCGAAGCCGGATCCACCACGGAATCCCACATCTCCAACGTCGCAGTCCGCGACACCACCGCACCCCGGGCGTCCTTGAACGCGATCCCGCCCGCACCATCGCTCGCCGCCGCCAACTTCCCCGAACGCAACGCGACCGGAATCCGAGCCACCGACGCCAAACCGGCCCGGTCCTTCACCACGAATAGCTGCTGGTAACCCGTCCGGGTCGCCTCCACCACCACATCCACCGACGGCAACACATCTCGATAGGTTGCCTTCGAACCCTCCAACACCGGCTCCGGCAACCTGCCCCGCCACGACAACCCCACCGCCGAATCGCCAGAACCCAACGTCACCAGCTCATGCTCACCGGAATCTCCGGCCGCCCCAGCCAGACGCAACCCCACCGGATGCGCCTTCGCGGCAACCCCGCCATCAGCAGTCCGAGCGAGAGTGAAGTCCACGGGAATCCACTGCCCGTCGCGTTGCATCCGTACCGGACCCAAAGACTGCTCCGACGTCAACGACCCGTCCGGATTCACCCACGTCCGCGTCGTCTCCGACAACAAGTCCAACGCCTCGACACGGCCGCCACACAACCGGGCCGACACCCCCGCCGCCGCCACATCCGGCCGATCCGCCGGACACGCCACCTTCCCTGGCGCCGCCGCACTCACCCCCGCAGCGGCCGCAGCCGGCGCAGGCACCGCCAGCGCAGGAAGCATCGACGCCAGGACCGCCAGCGACATCGCCACCGCAAGCCGCGCCGACCACCGCCGGCCGCGCCGGGAAGCGAAACGGATCAGCACACGCGAACGCCACCACGCACCAGCAGGCACAGCTCACTCCCAGCGAACACCGAGACAAGGAGTTCGGACCCTACATGCTGTCCCGGCCCAGCAACAGTCCGTCACCACAATTCAGTTCGAAGACCCTCAATGTGACACTGTAGACACATCGATGAAAAGTCATTGCCTATCACCTACCGGGACAACCCCTACCGAAACGATCCCCAGAGCCCTGTCACGTACAGGGCATTTGTCAGATACATGTATCTACGTTCACTGACACCAGATCTGGTTCGATGCCGACGTCGACGTCGTGACATGCGTGCTTCGGCACCAGCAACCACGGCCGCGATCGCGATGCAAGAGGGAGAACTACGCACCTGCGCCGAAACGGACTCATGCGCGAACCAATGACGGACCAGAGGCCGAAACGCCGAAACAGCCTCCGCAGGTACGAGCGCACGACCAAGATGGATCGATGGTCCGCCGTCGTACCCGATTCGCCTTCGGATACGCTGCATGCGACAAGCCAACTACTGCCGATCCGTCCACTCTGGATCTTTCGCCCAGGCCGTGCGCAGGCGCTGGCTCGGAGCCCAGCCCCAACCCCCGGCCGGGCTCAACCAGGTCTCCGGCAGATGCGCAACCGATCCGTCTCAGCTGCAATATCCGCACGTGTAAATCAATGAAACCACCGACGCGGGGGCCGATCCCTCGACCGCCCTCCAAGCGGGATCCCCCTGAGTCCCAGTCCACCAACTATTCAGCAAGATCCGATTTGGCGTGTCGCGCAAATTTCTCGATGAGTGCAACCATACATTTTCACTCCGCTGGCTCGACCGCATCGCCGCACCTCAGAGCCCACAACCCAGGACGTCAACCGGGTCACGACTCACACATCGTCGTGCTCGAGATCGACGCCCGGAACCTGCTCCCGGCCACCGATCGACGGACCTCCGTCGACACTCGGACGACGGAGCCCGGCCTGGATCACAGCGCGGCGGCGTCCAGACGCGTCTTCACGGGCCACGAGCGCGCCAACTCGACGCCGCGTGACCGGCGCGCGGAGATCCCCAGCCCGCACGATCGGCGGCAGATCAGTTCGCCAAGGTCCGTGGGGGTCGTCACGCCCGCGTAGCGCGCGAATCGCGGCTTGTGCGTGCGTTTCGGAGACGGGCCGCATCTCACACCAAGCCGAGCATCCACTCCACGCCGTGGCGGCCGACGACTGTCTGGCCCGTGGCAATCATCGCGTCCGGGTTGGCGATGTGCGCCGGACCTTGCACAGAGATGGACGCGTCGTGCTCACCGACCAGGCCGTATGGATCGACGGTCGACTCGACGCTGAAGCCAACCGGCCAGGCCGCGTTGAAGCTGGTCGTCTCGATGACCCAGTACGGGTGGTCCGGGCCGGGCTCCACATCGACGACGCCGGGCACGGTGTGCGCGCCAGAAGGGTCAGCGATTGCCCTCACTGAGCCCTCCGGTCGCCAATGCGTCACCACCACAACGTCGGACCCGGCGTCCGAGCGCTCGAAGGTGTACGGCCAATGCGGCACGAGCGCCAGGCCATGACCGACGAGGCGGGCGAAGACGTGTCCCAGGTGTCGGCGATCACGTAATTCCCCCAGCTGAAGGGCTCACGATCACGTAATTCCCCCACCCCGCTTCACGTAATTCCCCCAGGGGATCACGAGCGTGGCGTTGGGGTCTGGCCCTCGCAGGCAAGCAGTCTGCCTCTGTTCCCGGTGGAGGGGTGGAGGCGCCGATGGCGAGGAGAAGCTTCTACGTGATCGACATAACGGAAATTTTGGTGCACTGGTATGCGGGCCGGTCGCAGCACGAGCTGGCGGCGAGCCTCAACGTGGATCGCAAGACGATCCGCAAGTACGTGGCGCCGGCGGTCGCGGCCGGGATCGTGCCGGGCGGGCCGGAACGCAGTCAGGCGCAGTGGGCCGAGTTGGTGAAGGGCTGGTTCCCGGAGCTGGTCGATACCCGGTTGCGGCAGGTGACGTGGCCGGACATCGAGGTGCACCGCGACTATGTCGCCGGGCAGATCGAGGCCGGGGTCACGGCGTCGACGATCCACCAACGGTTGCGTGACGAGCATGGTCTGGCCGCGTCGGTGTCGTCGTTTCGCCGGTGGGTGGGAGCCAACTTGCCGGAAGAGGCCCGTCGTGCCCAGGTACGGGTGCTGGCCGAGACGCCCCCGCCGGGGCATGAGGCACAAGTCGACTACGGCAAGTTGGGGATGTGGACCGATCCTGGCTCGGGCCGGCGGGTGACGGTGTGGGCGTTCGTGATGGTGTTGTCGTGCTCGAGGCATCTGTTCGTGCGTCCGGTGATCCGGGTGGATCAGCAGGCGTGGAGCGAGGCGCATGTGGAGGCGTTCGCGTTCTTCGACGGTGTCCCGGAACGGATCGTGCCGGACAACCTGGCGACCGGGGTTGAACGCGCGGACCTGTATGACCCGAAGATCAACCGTGCGTATGCGGAACTGGCCGAGCATTACGGCGTGCTCGTCGATCCGGCCCGGGTCCGTAAACCCCGCGACAAGGCCCGGGTGGAGCGGCCGATGCCGTATGTGCGGGACTCGTTCTGGCGGGGCCGGGAGTTCACGTCGCTGACGCAGATGCAGGTTGCGGCCGTAGCGTGGTGCCGGGATGTCGCGGGTCGGCGTCAGAGCCGGGCGTTGGACGGCGAGGCGCCGGCGGCGGTGTTCGCCTCGATCGAGGCTGAGGCACTCAAACCGTTGCCGGTCACCCCGTTCGTTCTCGCGACCTGGTCGACGGCGACCGTAGGGCCGGACATCCACGTCAAGGTCGGCAAGAGTCTGTATTCGGTGCCGTGGCGGCTGATCGGGCAACGTCTCGACGCCCGCTCGACCTGGAACACCGTGCAATTGTTCCACAATGGACTACTGGTTGCGACGCATGCCCGAAGCGATGGGCGGAAGCGGACCGACATGTCGCACTACCCGCCGGAGAAGATCGCGTTCGCGATGAAGACACCGACGTGGTGCCGGCGACGCTCGGCCGAAATCGGCACCGCGTGCGCCGCGGTGATCGGCGGCATGCTGGAAGTCGGTGCCCTGTATCGGCTTCGCGCGGCCCAAGGCGTGTTGGGTCTGGCCGACAAGCACGGCACGGAACGCCTGGAATCGGCGTGCAGCAAAGCTATCGTCGTTGGCGACCCGTCGTACCGGACCATCAAAGGCATCCTCGCCGCGGGCGTCGAAACCGATCCGCCGCCCACCCCGACCGGAGACGGCGGCGCACCCGCACACCTGCACGGCCCGACCGCGCTGTTCAGCAACGTCTACGCCCTGCCCACCGCCAACGGAGACGCCCACACCGTCGTCGACGCCACCACGGGGCGCG
Source organism: uncultured Actinomycetota bacterium (assembly GCA_963742855.1). Taxonomy (GTDB): domain Bacteria; phylum Actinomycetota; class Actinomycetes; order Mycobacteriales; family Micromonosporaceae; genus CAVUNP01. The sequence continues at coordinate 74,023 of CAVUNP010000012.1, forward strand.
GCGCCGACGACGACCGCGGCGAGGGCGTCGCCTGATGGACACCGACCTGCCGACGTATCCGATCGCCGTGCCCGGCAACGGTTCTGACGACCGGTTCACGATCGGACTGGCCCTCGACGTCGCCGCGGTCCTTGCCCACCACGACTACCCGCCGTTGCGCACCGGCGCCGACCTCACCCGCCTGCAACAGGCCCTGTTCAACCTCATCTACCAGGAGAACCAGTGACCGTCCTCGACGCCGCCCTCCACACGAGCCTGCGCACGCTGAAACTGTCCGGCATGCTCGAGACGCTCGACGCCCGACTCCTCCAAGCCCGTGCCGGCGAACTCGGCCATCTCGACTTCCTCCAAGTCCTGTGCCAGGACGAGATCACCCGCCGGGAGAACATGTCCATGGCCCGACGACTACGTCGCGCCCACTTCGACGAGCAGACCACCCTCGAAGGGTTCGACTTCGCCGCCAGCCCAAAACTCCCCGCAGCCCAGATCCGCGACCTCGCCGCACTCCGTTGGCTCCAAACAGGAGAGTCCGTCCTCCTCCACGGCCCGGTCGGGGTCGGCAAGACCCACCTCGCGCAGGCACTGGGCCACCTCGCGATCCGCCAGGGCGCCGAGGTCCGCTTCTACAAAACCAGCCGAGCACTCGCCCACCTCGCCGGTGGCCACGCCGACCGCACCTGGACCAAACGCCTCGGCGAACTCGCCCGACCCGCCGTCCTCATCCTCGACGACTTCGCCATGCGCGAGCTCACACCCCAACAAGCCGACGACCTCTACGAGCTGATCAGCGAACGAGCACAGGCCGGCCGGTCGCTGATCACGACGTCGAACCGCAACCCGCCCGACTGGTACCCACTGTTTCCCAACCCCGTCGTCGCCGAGTCGCTCCTGGACCGGCTCATCAACACGAGTCACCAGGTCTTCATGAACGGACCCAGCTACCGCCCCAACAAACGCCCCGGGCGCGCCGTCCCCCAGTCCAAGACGAGCACCGTGTAAAAAGGACCAACGGGCCAGCACCGGGGGAATTACGTGACCGCAGCCCGGGGGAATTCCATGACCGCCGACACTGCGAGCTTGTCACTGCATCGGGCGCAGACGACTACGCCAGGCGCCCACACAGCGGCAAAAACCGCTGTCGGGTTAACCGTATGCGGGCACATGTAACGCGGCCCTCGGGCGATGTGGTCACGAAGAACGGTCTGTTGCTCGGTGATCCACGGCGGAACCGCCTTGAAGCAGGCGCCTCCAGCGCTCGCGACGAGCGCCCGGGCCTCCTCGGCAGCGGCCTTAGCCTGGTCGCCTTGCGCCTTCGACAGCGAATCGCCAAACACGACCTAACTCCAATCTCCATCCGCCATCGGTCGTCGTGTCCCTGGGTTGCCGACGACGTGGGCGCCGCCGTGACCCCCGCACGAGCAGCAACGAATCCAGGCCGACGCCGGAGCAGTTCCGCCCGCCACCTGCGGTCGGGACCAAATTGTCCCGGGATATTCACTGTGAAGGAAGCCCGTTCTGGGGGCACTTCTGGGGATCGATTCAAGGGGCGAGCGATGGACGGACGAACGCCTCGCGATGCAAAGTCGGGCGAAACCGGCGTGGTGGGCGACTCGGCCGGGGCAGGTTTCAGCAGCGTGGTAGCCCTACGTGACGCCACCGAGTCAAGGCCGGGCGCCACTGTGCTGATGTCCCCGACACTTGACCCGACCCACTCGGGTGCGCCATGGCTGTCCGCTACGTGCGATCAGTAGGGTCGGTCCTCTGGGTGCTCGCACGAGACGACCAACCTTCCTGGCGACGCTATCCTTGTGGCAGTGGCAGCGATACGAGCGGATGCGTGAGGCGTGGTGACGGTAGGCGACAGCTCGGCCAAACTTGCGGTCCTCATCGACGCGGACAACGCCCAGGCGTCTGCGGTCGAGGGCCTACTCGCTGAGATCGCCAAGTATGGCACTGCCCACGTCAAGCGCGCCTACGGTGACTGGACCGGCAGCAGCCTACGAGGCTGGAAGGACCAACTGCTCTCCCAGTCGATCCAGCCCATTCAGCAGTTCGCCTACACGTACGGCAAGAACGCCACCGATGCGGCGATGATTATCGATGCGATGGATCTGCTCTATTCAGGTCGCTTCGATGCGTTCTGTATCGTCTCCAGCGACAGTGACTTCACCCGCCTGGCATCTCGGATACGAGAGTCAGGCCTCACCGTATTCGGATTCGGCGAGCGCAAGACCCCGAAGCCGTTCGTCGCGGCCTGCGACAAGTTCGTCTACATCGAAAATCTCGTCGCCGCGAGCGCCACACCGACGGCTGCCGAGGCGGTAGCCGAGCCGGCACCAGTGATTCCCGCCTCGGCTGCGCTGTCGGACGCGACGCTGGTAAGCCAGCTGCGCAACGCCACAGAAGCCGCGTCAGACGAGGACGGCTGGGCCAGCCTGGCCTATGTCGGTCACATCATCACCAAGCAAAGTCCGGACTTCGACCCGCGTAACCATGGCTACACAAAACTCAGCGATCTCGTGGCCGCAACAGGACTGTTCGAACTCGACCGACGCTACCCCGGAGAGGGTAAGCCACCGGTCATCTTCCTACGCGACAACAGACGTCGGCTGCCAGACCGCCGACCCGTGCAGACTGCGGCTGGTCGCCGAGGAGACGCGGACAACGGACCAACAAATCGCGAGAAGCCTCACGTCCCTACACCGTCCGCAGGTGCCTGATAGAGCAAGCAGTCCCGCGATCCGCGGTCGCGCCGGCCGCGCCAGCGCAGACCTGGCCGCGTCGGCGGGCGACTGGTCCACCGCTTGCCAGGACCTGGCGGCAGTCATCGACCTTCTCCCGATGATGTTTGACCGCCACCTCAGCCTCCAGGATCGCCAGCATCACCTTCAGTCATTGCAAGGACTGGGGCCGGAGGCCGCGCGGGCAAGTCTGGGACACCTCAGCAGCGACCACCTCTTGCCGCAACGGGTCGTCGAAGCCTGGCGAAACCTCGAACAAGCCCGCAGTGTCCTCCTCACCCAGGTGCTTGAGAGCCGCACCGACACCGCCGCTCTCGGGGCGGCCCGACCCGCGCTTGCCGCTGAGTTTCACGAGCTCCGCCGGGCCCTGGCCACTTCCCCGAGCCCGTCGCGCTCGCGATCGCCTCCAGGTTCGGAAGAGCAGACCCCGGCCACGCAGGCAGGCGGCAGCACGCTGGCCCAGACCTGGGTCCGTCACGTCTTAGGTAGGACGATGACAGCTGACTCCGAGAGCCGGCCTCCAACGACCGGATGTGCTGCTGTGTGCCATCAGGGCTTGCAGACGACGTCGAACACCTCGTACCGGTAGTTGCGCACCACCTCGTGCTAGCGCGACATGGCAACAATGGGGACTGTTCCGCCGTTCCCAGCACATCGGCACCCGAGGCCGACTCGGGCAAGGATGATCCCCGCCAAGACCCCGGCCAGGTACTCCGACTCTGGCGACATGGACGGTACCGGCGCGGATGCCATGGACCGCTGATTGCGGTTGACATAGAAGCCAAGCTCGTCGTCGCGGAGCGCACCCAGAACCGCCCGCAACGCCGAACGATGCTGACGACTCGGCCAACGAATCTCGCCACGTTCAAGCTTGCCGATGTATTTGTCATCAACGGGTCTTGAAAGGAATCTATTGACGGCGTCGGCAAGTTCCTGCCGCGACATGGGACCTCCCGAACCAGATGGCGACTTGCAGCGGCCTCGCGCATCACGCAGCTTGTCGTTCCGAGGCGAGGCCGGGCGTCGCCCCGCGGTAGTGATCATTGGCCCATCGCCTCGCTCGGGTGAGGGGCAGGGACAACCTTGATCCCGGAGGCGCGCGCCGAGATCGTCCGCGAGTTCGGCAACGTGACGCGATTGGCCAACAGGCGATAGCCAGTCACGTATGCCCACTTTTCGTCGTCCGCGTCACTGAACGCTTTTCCGACGAGCGCGACAGGCGACGTCACGTCGCCCTCTACGCATCGGCAGTCCCCGTCGCGCAGGTACATGGACTGACCGGTTTCCGGAAGCCGCGCGGGCATGGTGGTGCCAACCTCCCATGGCGTGTACGGGGTGGAAACCACCAGGGGGCGGTTGCGTGCTCTCCGACGCGCCTTGTGTATGGCGCCGTTTCAACGAGCGACTTGCTGCGACCTTCCGCCCCCTGGTGGGTCGATGGCTCAACGACCGGAGTTCAAGTCACGTCCGCCTCGCCCGAAATAGACGGTAGGAGCTGGGCCGATGCGGACGGAACGACATTGCCCGAAGTTGGCGAGGCTGTTCAGACGCCGAGTCGATCTATGGCCGACATGATGAGCGCACGCGCAGGCGCCCCCACGACAGCCATGCCAGATAATGCAGCGAACACCCGCGAATAGACCTCGACTTCCCGAGGCTGCACTATCGTGAGCGCCGCCGTCGGGGTTTCGATCACGACTTCGTCATCGTCGAACATCCAGAACCCTGGACTTGACCACATCGTCCGCTCGATGTGGGCAGGCACGATTCCGAGGCTCACGTTGGGCCGTAGGCCAGCGCTCATCAGGTGCCCAAGTTGAGCCGCCATCATCTCGACGCTACCGATTCGCGATGACAGGGCCGCCTCCTCGAGTACGACCGCGAACCGGCGTTCCTTGGAGTCGAGTACGTGCTGCCGGTACATACGGACGTCGACAGCGCCTTCAACGTCAGGCGACATGCCGCGGAATTCCGCGATCAGCCGAATGCGGGCCTCCGCGTACGCCGGAGTTTGAAACAGGCCCGGGATTACGTCTGGTTCGTAGATCCGGAAGAGCCCAGTCCGTTCGTACTGGTCGACCCGCTCTTCCTGAATGCGCCGGAGAGCACGCTGCCTGTACTCGACGTACATACCCTCAACGGACCTGAGCACCGCGAGAAGATCTGCAAGCTGGTCCGTTGCACCGCAATGCTCGGCCCAAGCCTGCACATCCTCTCGGCTGGGCGGCCGGGTGGCATGCTCAATCTTGCTGACCTTCGAGGCGTGCCACCCCCCGAGCGCGGCTAGCTCGCGCCCCGTGAGACCCGCGTCCTCGCGAATCTCACGGAGCCGAGCCGCAAACGCCTCTCTCGCCTGCCGAGTGGGTGGAGCTGAAGACACGCGCGTGAGCCCTACGTTGGCTCGTAGTCGCCGTGGTCGACACCGAGACGCCAGACGTTCTCAAACGCCTCAACGCAGAACGCCAGCGCTTCGGCGCTGCCAACCCCGGTGCCGACCCGGATGCCATCGCCCGAGAAATGACTGAACAGCAGTACGTCGTCAACAAGCCAAAAGTCGTTGCCTGGCAAGTGCAGATCATCGACCTTGTTGCGGGAGATCCACCGCACCCGTTCACCGGCCGCGACGGCCGCGAACGGGGTTGTTTCGTGCTCGAAGTGGATGTAGCTGGACGCCGGTTCGGAGACCACCCGCGCACGGCGGAAGTCGACGCCCCGGGCAACGACCGGCTTGACCTTCGCAACCCAAGGCGCGTATGCCGCCGCGTAGTCGTACGGCTCGCCGCGAAACCACGCTTGGAGGGGGCCGGCTTCGTCGTACAGGTCTCGCAGCTCAAGGTGGAACACCCTTCGCCGCGCATCGATCAAGAGGGCATCAAGCGTCGGGATCGGCTCCGCCAAAGCGCACCTCCGGGAAGAACTGCATCATGCGCTTTGGAATCCGTACAACGCCCTCGTGAGCCGGGACGTCACCGATCGCGGCCAGGTCCGCCGCATCGGTCACGAGCCACCCCTGAATCACGTAGGCATCACCGTCGTCCCAGATCGTAGGCGAATTGTCGCCGCCCGAGTCCGGATCTTTCCCGAGAAAGTCCAAAGCCATGATCTCTCTCCTTGCCTCAGTCGGGTGAGTGTCTTGCCTGAGTTTGCTCGACGCCCGCCGCGCACTCAAACAAGGTTGCCCAAAGTTGCCCGGATCGCCAATGGTTGCGCCACCTCGATGCCCAGACCCAAGGCACCGGCTCGGCCGGCCAGAGCGGTTCCCGCCTTGCGGACGCCCGCGGCCACAGCCGCTGCGCGCCTACCCCTCCACTGGGCTGTCGATGCCGTTGCGGTCGAAGGACCAAGCGTCATGTTTGCCGTGTAGTGCTCGGCCAGAAGGGTGTGGGAGGTAGAAGAAGACGTGCGCGGAAACCTTCCCGCCTGGTCGAGATGCGGGAAACCCGGTCGGCCTAGGCGTGTCGAACGACACCGGCCGGCAATGCTGTGCGCAGCGCGCCGTCGGCCATCGCCTTGGCGGAATCGCTCCGGGACAGGCTCACTCGTACGGTTCTTCCGTCCGGGGTCCGCAGCTCCACGGTCGCGCAATCGTCATCATGATCATGGAGTCGACCAGCCGACAGCGTCTCCGGTCCCGGATCCGCCGGTGGCGTCTCGAGGACGAGTGAACGTAGCGTGGTGGAGGGCATTGGAACGTACTGGGCCGCGATCAGGTGCCACGGCCACGGCCGGCGTGGTCACCACCCGCCGCGCCACCGTCCACGGCTACGACACCCTCGCCGAGGCGTTGACGGCCGGTGAGGAACCGGGCGCGTCCTTGTCCCTGAGAGCAGATGTCTATTTGGCGCGTCGTGTGGTGTTGTGTCCACCGACCTGTCGCCGCCCCCGGTATCGTCGGCGGGTGACTGACGTGAACACTGGTCCTGATCTTGATTACATTGCCGGGTTGACTCGGGTTCGGGCGGCGGCGGGTGTGGTGTTTCTGGATGAGATAGGTCGGGTGATGGTGGTCTATCCGACTTATAAGGCTGGTTGTGAGTTGCCGGGTGGCTCGTTGGAACGCGACGAGTCGCCTCTGTTCGCGTGTGAGCGTGAGCTGAAGGAGGAGTTGGGCTTCGTCCCGCCGGTCGGCGGTTTGCTGTGTGTGGACTGGGTGCCGCCGGCTCCACCCTGGGATGGGGGGTTGATGTTTCTCTTCGATGGGGGTGTCCTGTCGCCGCGGCAGATCGCGGACATTCGCCTGCGCCCGGATGAGTTGGACCGGTTCGAGTTCGTGCCGGTCGACCAGTTGGAGTCGGTGCTCGTGCCTCGGCTGGCCCGGCGGGTCTTGGCGAGCCTGCCTATGCGGGGCCGTGGCGCTGTCTATCTCGAAGATGGGACCTCATTCGCCAGGTGACTCGCTATCTCGTTTACGTTCGGTGTGGCGGGCTGGCCGTTGTGGGCTGACGCCAGCATTGCTTCGGCGACGGCGACCGTGAACACTCCGGTCGCCAGGCTTACCACGGCGCTGGGCTGGCCCAGCACCGCGTCACGGAAGGCTTCATGTTCGACAAGAAGGGGCTCCTTCTTGGCGATGGCGTAGCGGATGATGTCGCCTTCGGTGACGCCGCGGAACACCTCGGCGGCGTGCCACTGGGTCGTGGCGGAGCCGTTGGCGTAGAACGTCAGGTCGGCGTTGAGGGTGTCGGCGACAAGGCAGCCTCGTTCGCCAGTGACGACGGTGATGCGTTCCTTCATGGGCGATAGCCAGTTCACGAGGTGGCTGCTGGTGGTGGCGTCATCGAGTTCGCAGATCGCGGCGACGAGATCTTCGTGTTGGCGTCCACTGCGGGCGGCGATTCGGGCGCCGACTGAGGTGATGCGCCGTCCGGTCGTGAACGTGACGAGATCTATGTCGTGGGTGGCGCCGGCATCGGGGCAGGTCGTCCGAAGAGGTGCACGGGTACGATCGCCGCGGTTCGTGGGGTGATCAAAGACGCGACGTGTGCGGGGTCGAGGCAGAAGGTGGCCGGATCAATGTCGGCGAACACAGGCGTGGCGCCTGCGACGGCGACGGCGTGGGCGGTCGCGCCGAACGTGAATGACGGCACGACTACCTCCGCGCCGGGTCCGATGCCGAGGGCAAGCATCGAGAGGTGCAGGGCGGCGGTGCCGGAGCTGACCGCGACGCAGTGCCGCCCACCGACAAGCGAGGAGAAGTCGTGTTCGAAGGCGGCGACCTCCGCGCCCTGCACTAGGTGTCCGCTGCGAAGCACCCGTACCGCAGCGCTGATCTCCGCGTCACCGACCACGGGCGCAGCGAGACCAATTGGCGGCAGGGTCATAGTGCCGCCTCCGGATGGTCGGGCGTGTCCTCGCGGTTGATATGCGCTCCCAGCGCGGCGAGGCGGGTGACGAGGTCAGCGTGCCCACGGTCGATCATCTGGGCGTTGCCGATGACAGTTTCGCCGTCAGCAACCAGACCCGCCAGCACGAGGGAGATCCCCGTACGCAGATCGTGCGCGGTCACGTTGGCGCCGCGCAGCTTGGTGGCTCCGGAGACAGTAGCCTTCTCGCCGTCGATGCCGATCTCGGCACCGAGCTTGCGCAGTTCGGTGGCGAGGGCGTAGCGGGCGTCGTGAATGCGCTCTCGGAAGAAGCTGACACCGGGGGCTTGCGTGGCCAGGGCCATCAATGGTGGTTGCAGGTCGGTGGCGAAACCGGGATGAGTGTCGGTGATGATGTTGATGGCGTGAAGGTTGGCAGTGCGGGCGACGGTGGTCACGGCACCATTGGTGTGCAGGGTGAGGCCCATCTGCTCCAGCTTGGGTTTGACGACGCCGAAGCTATCGAGGACGTCGGCGCCGACGAGCCGGATCTGCCCGCCGGTGATTCCGGCGGCGATGCTCAGGACACCAGCGTCGAGACGGTCCGGCATGATCGTGTAGTCGGTCGCGGTCAGCTCGTCGACGCCGTCGACGATGATCCGGCCTGTGCCCGCTCCGGTGATGCGGGCGCCCATCGCGGTGAGGAACCGGGCAACGTCGATGACCTCCGGCTCCAACGCGGCGTTTTCGATGATTGTGTGTCCGGGGGTGGTGGCGGCTGCGATCATCAGGTTCTCGGTGCCGGTGTGCGAGGGCGTGTCCAGGTACAGTTCGGTACCGCGCATCTGTCCGAGTCTGATGTGGATGGTGGTGGGCTGTTCGTGGATCTGCGCACCGAGTCGCGCCAGACCCCGGTAGTGCCAGTCCAGGCCCCGGGTGCCAAGGTTGCACCCGCCGACCCCTTCGTAAATCACCTCGCCGCAGCGGTACAGCACGGAGGACAGAAACAGAACACTGCCACGAAACTGGCGAGTCAGTTCTCCGCGGAGCAGTGGCTTGGTGACGGTGGTGGCGTCGACGACCAGCAGCTTGTCGGCCGGGTGGTACTCGACGTCGGCACCGACTTCGCGGGCGAGATCTACGGCCCTGCCGACGTCGGTGATGGCCGGAACATTGCGTAGCACGGTACGGCCGCTGGTGGCCAGCAACGCGGCGGCGATCATCGGCAGGGTGGCGTTCTTCGCACCCTGGATGACAGCGGTGCCGTGCAGTGGCCCGCGAGCCTGTACCCGGTAGATCGGCATCACGTCTCCTTGCGTGTGGATTCGGATAGTGCGGGCTGCCCGGCGAGGCGCAGTCCCGTCGGGGTCTTGTGATAGGTCACGGCGCAGGCAGCGCAGGTCAGGTCTTCGGGTAGGCCAGCGCCGCAGGCGCAGACCCAGCCGACCTGCCGTGCGGGGTTGCCCGCGATGAGGGCGTGGTCGGGCACGTCACGATGCACGGCCGAGCCCATCGCGGTCATCGAGTACCGGCCGACCGTGACACCGGGCGCGACAGTGGTGTTCGCACCCAGCGTCGCTCCCTGATGGATAGTGACAGGCAGTCGCCGCCAATCATCGGGGCCCTTTGCCTTGCCGTCGGGTCGCGTGGCGCGGGGGGCGGGGTCTTCGAGCAGGTACACCCCTGGGGCCAACATGGCGTCATCGGAAAGCCGGGCGCCGAACACTCCGCATCCGTTTTGGATCTTCACCCGGTTTCCGATGACGGTGCCGGCGCCGAGGTAGACGCCCTTGCCAATCACGCACTGTTCACCGACCTCGACCCCGTCAATGACCTGGGCCTGGTGCCAGACCTTGGTGCCGGCACCGATGACCGCAGTGGGTGCCACCGTCGCGGACGCCTCGACGAATACGCCGCTCACCCACGCCTCCCAACGGTCAGGAAGTGGCGTGCGATGTCGGCCACGCTCGTAGCGCCGGCCAGATCCTCGTCACTGATGGCCCGCCCGGTTTCTTTCTCGACCAGCACGGCCAAGAGCACGCGGTCGAGGGAGTCCAAACCAAGGTCAGCCAACTTGTCGGATGCGCCGATGGACTCTGTGTCCCGGCCGCAAACTCTGGCAAGGGCGCGGCGGGCGGCGTCAAGGTTCTCGGCTCTCATCGCTGCCTGGCCACGGCGTCGAGCATCAGCGGCACGCTTTCTGCCATCGGGGCACGCTTCCAGATCCGATGCATCACCGCAGCACGAGTACCGTCGCCGGCCGCGATCTCGGTGAGCGCTGCCTCTAGAAACCGTGCGAGGAGGTCATCGGCACCCGCGGGCAGGCTTCCGCCCGGCTGGCACAGCATGTCGACCAGGCTTCCCGCGGACGCGCTCAGCAGTTCCGTCAACTCGGCCTCCGGCATGAGTCGGGTGGGCCGGTAGGGATGGTCGGCGTGACTGCCCGGCGAGGTCACACCGTCGGCGACCACGTTCGCCGCCAGCGGTGCAAGCAGCACGCCGCACCGGTATGTCGCCGACGCCATGTGGATCATCGGGTTGTGGGTGGCGCCGATCAGCGGCAGGTGGTCGAAGGCGACCGGCCGGTGCCCGACGCGCGCGGCCACGAGCGTGGCGTCGCGGAGGCCAGTGTGCAGCTCGACGGCGCTGTCGTGGATGAGGGTGGCGATCTCGTCCAGACTCGGACCACGGGAGTAGTCGGGTGAGGTGGAGAGCCGGTTCGTCGCCCCCACGTACACGGTGCCGTCGGCACGCGGCACGATGTGGCTGCCGCAGGCGAACCCCCGGTTGGGGGTGCGTACCGCCGCCGGCAGCGTAAAGGGCGCGTTGACGACCAGAGACACGCCCCGCCCGGACAGCACCGGCGGCACACCTGCCTCGGTGGCGAGATCTTCGCCCAGCAGTCGGCCTGATGCGGCGCCGGCGGCCAGCACGACGTGCGCGGACAATGCGGTCGTGGCGTTGTTGGCTGCTACCACCAGATGCTCACCGCTGTGGCGGACGTCCACCGCGTCCGCGGCAATCCATTGGCATTGCGGATGCGTAGCAACGGCCGTCTCGAGAGCCTGCATCAGCCGCATCGGGTCGATGCTGGCCTCTCCAGGGAGCCACAGCGCCTCAAACGCCCTCACTTGCGGGCGTAGCCCCGGCACATCCGCAGGCTTGCCATATTCGGCGTCCCAGCCGTGCTCGTGCGCCGCCGTATGGATTGCCCTCAATTGGGTCGCGTCGTCCTCGCCGTAGCCGTTGGCGATGACCCACACACCCGGGATAAGGTCCAGCCGCGTCCCACTGGCGTCTCCCAAGTCTTGAAGCCAGGTGCTGTAGAGCTGGCGGGCGGCGATCCGTTGCGAGACCTCGGTCTCGACCCGGGCGATGGGATGCCCCGCCTCGACCTCGCTGAATACCGTCAGCATCGCTCCGGCGGCCCGCGACGCCTGACCCGGATGATCGGCCCCACGCGGGCCGATCACGGTCACGGTGAGGTCTCGGCGAAGCAGTTCGTAGGCGCTGGACAGGCCGAGCAGACCCGACCCGATCACGGTGACATCGGCGTTAGCCGCGAACATCACATCACTCCCTTGGCATCGGCAATTCGGCGAACGATCAGGACGTGGACCTCGAACCGCAGGCCACTAAATGTGGCGGTGCGATTGCGCCGAAGTTCAAACAGGCGTGCCAGCAGGTGGTGGCGATGCGCGGCGTACCGACGAAGCGGCATGTCCATCGCCACCACCAGCGCGGTCGCACACGCATACCCGCGTGTGGTCAGTTCCGCTGCGGTGCGGCCGATCCCGGTCAAAGAGGAATGGGCGAGAACGAGAATCCCGCCGGGAGACAGAAGGTCATCCAGCCGAGACAGTAGGGCGTCGTAGACCACACGTCCATCGGCGCCGCCAACAAGTGCCGTTTGCAGTCCGTCGGAGGTGGCGTATATCGGGTCGTAAGGAAAGTGAGGCGGATTGGCGAGCACGACATCCCACGGCTCGGTCACCTCCACCTCGGCGAGGTCTGCCATCAGCGGTTGAACCGCGTCGATGTTGAGATCGTTGGCTGCGACGTTGTCGAGGGTGGTCGCGACGCAGGCCGCACTGACATCCAGCGCGCTGACAGTGGCGGCACCCTCGGCGAGGGCGGCGATCGTGTACAACCCTGACCCGCAGCCAACATCCAGAACCCGTTTGCCGGCCAGGACCACGCTGCGGTCGTGGTCCAACGCCGTGACCAGCGATAGCCCCACGTCCGTGGGAAACAGCACCTGCCCCTCTGCGTCGCCAGGGATACTCAAGTCCCGCTCGCGAAACCGGAACCGCAACAGGCCACGAACGGGATCGACGTTACTCAAGGCATGACGTTCGCCCGGAGCCAACGTCATCGTTGCGGATCCGGCGTCGTGGGAGGCCACCGCAAACAAGTCGCTCATGACCACACCAGCTGTGATATTGAAGAAGGCCGAGCGACAGCCGCTCGCCCCTTGGTCGGCGCAGAAGCCGCGTGCCGGGCTGCCGCTATTTTCGCGGCTAGCCCATCTCGTAGCCCTCTCTGGACAGCGGCCACGACGCAGGACGCATCCCGGCCGCAGGAGCAAAGATCGCCAGCGATGGGGCGGTGCCTGGCGACGACTTTCTCGGCCTCAATGATTTGTGCGCGAGCGTAACTCACCAACTCTTGGAGATTCATTGTTCGGGCCACAGGTCGCCTCCTGTGAGTCGCGGAAGGTGGGCCAGCGATGTCCTGCAACACAGCACCACTGCTCTGTTGCAGTCCCGTCGCAGGAAGCCATCAGCAAATCGCACCCAGCACCTTTCGCACGCAGGTGCGCACGGTGCCTATCGGTGCCCATCCGCATATTGAGGTTCCCGCCCATCGACCGGGACCGTTACTGTGCGTCTGGGATTTTCGCGCAGACGCAGACAAGGAGTCAGGTGACATCAGCCGGAGAAGCGTTCACCCAACTACTGGCGCAATTGGGCTGGCAGTCGGAAGAACTCGCCCGCCGCCTTAACGACTACGCAGAACGGCAAGGGCGTCCCGAGCGGCTGCACCTAAAGACGCCCTACAAGTGGAAGAAGGGCGACACGCCGCGCGCCCCCTGGCCCACGCTGACCTGCGCATTGCTGTCCCACCAGACCGGCCAAACGTTCACCCCGGAGGATCTGGGCTGGACCGCAGACGGGATCGACGCCGTGCCTGCCTCCGCAGGACTGACCTTGCCGTGGACAGCGGCAGGGGCCTTGCAGGCCACCGGGGTCGTCAACGAGGCTGGCAACATGTACCGGCGCATGTTCCTTACGCTGCTCGGCTCGGCGCTGACCGCGCCCGCGCACGAATGGCTCATCGCACAACCCGCAACAGACGTCGCCTCCACCACGGGGCGCGACCTCTCCGGTGATATCGTTGAGCATCTCGACATGATCACCACCGGGCTGCGTCGCATGGATGATCACCTCGGTGGCGGGCAAACCCTTGGCCTCGTCCGCCAACATCTCTCCGCTGTCGTCGACCTTCTGGAGCACCGCCGTTACACGGAAACTGTCGGAAGACGGCTACACGCCACCGCTGGTGAATTGTTGCGCCTCGCTGGCTGGCTGAGTTTCGATGACGGGCACCACAGCCAGGCCCAACGATTCTGGGTCGCTGCCCTGCACGAGGCGCACGCCGCAGGCGACCGTGGTCTCGGCGCGAACATTCTTGGGTTCATGTCCTGCCAGGCCAAAGACCTCGGCCAGATCCGTCAAGCCATCACCCTCGCCGAAACCGCCCGCACTGGATATCCAGCAACATCGCCAAAGGTAAGTGCAATCCTGGATCTCCGCGCCGCCGAGGCTTACGCCAACGAGCACTCCACCGACGACGCCCGCCGAGCCATAGACACGGCGTTCGGCCGGCTGACCAACCCCGGCTCCCAGCACGGCGACCCCGACTGGTGCTACTGGATGAACGAAGCCCAGGCCCACGCCCAGGCCGGCTACTGCTATCTCAAGCTCGAAGACTGGACCCGTGCCCGCGAACACCTACGGGCCGCCCTCCGCCTACAGAGCAACGAGTACACGCGTGAGGGAGCCCTCCGAAGTGCGCTGCTGGCAACGACCTACGTCCGGCAAGCCCAGCCCGACCTCGAGAAAGCCATCGACCTCGGAAGCCACGCCGTGCAAACCCTGTCGGGCCAGGTCACTTCCGCACGATGCGTCAAACATGTCCGTGGCCTAGTCGACGCCCTCGCCCCGTACCGCCGCAACGTCGCCGTCCGGCAATTTCGGGCAGACGCCGCAGAGCTTCTCCACACCAAGTGACCCCGCCACCGGCGGTACTACACGCGACTCAAATGATCACCGTACGGCCCACCAACCGACAGCGCGCGGCGGTCGATCACCACGTACGAAAGGCCGTCGCGGCGAGGCGTCAATTCCCCGGCTCGGTGAGGGCTGCTGCGTGCTCCCATCCGGCTCAAGAAGCTCCACGATGCCTTTCGGTGGCGCCTGCGGCGAAGCCTGAGGACCCGTGCGTGGGGCGTACCGTCCCGACAGGCCGTCGACGGGTTCGGCGACTTTGGGCGGGACACAGGTCGCTGGGACAGTGCACCCCGGCCTGCAGACCTACCTGCGGTCGATAGCAGACCACTGCCCGTACCTCGCCCCTTCCATGAACCAGGCCTGACCACCTGGTCGGGGTCCGAGGCCGGGCCCCGAAGACGGTCCTGGCCTACTGGCGCTGCTCGTCGACGCCGCCAAGTACCTCCGCGCGCGCCGCCGCGTCGACGGCCACCTCGTGTGCGCGGCGAAGTGGAGATCCGCCGTCGCAGACAGCCGGGAATCCACACCAAGCGAATATGTACGCGAGATCCAGCAAGTCGACGTTGATGCGGGTGGTGCCCGTCGTTGTCGACGTTCACGCGATTCCCCAGCAGGCACCCCTTCTCGTTCACGATCTTCCCCAGTTAACGCTCATGGATTTCCCCATGAGGGCGACGGACCTGCTTGACCACTGCGGGTGACCGGCGCGTGTCGTTGGTCGAGCCTTGGCGAACTGCGTACCGGTGCCGAGCCAAGGCTGCCGCACCGGCCTCCGGCCGGCTTGCCCACGGATACCCGGGTCAAGCCTTGTCAGCTAACGACATCGCTCGGCGAGCGGGCTCCAGCGGAGAACGGGCTCCGGCACGCGAGCGGGGGCGTCGCGGTTCGGACTGGCACTGCGGACGTCCATGACATTGCATACGTTGAGTCACTGCGAGGATCAGGCTCGCTATGAGGACCACGGCCCGGAGTCGATCTCCGATCATCGCCAGGTGGGGACAGCCGTGAGCCTGAGCCTGGGGAATTTCGTGAACGACGACAGTCGTGCGAGGCGTTGGGTCGGCCAGGTGGACCGACGAGTTCTGGCCACTATCTGACGGCCCTCCGGGCGCGACCGCCGCGCGGGTCCGCGAAGAGGGTGATGTAGTTCCACGCTCAGGCGGCGCCGACGCGTTGGGCGAACTGGCGGATGCCGGGTAGCGCGTTGCGGGCGTCACCGGCCATGAGGTCGCGTATGAGCTGCTGCGCCCATGGTCGGTGCCGGATCTCCTGCGGAGTGTCTCGTTCGGCAATCAGGAGGGCCTGGTATGCCGCTGACGCCCGGTGGCGGCCGTACAGGGCCAGTGCGGTGTCTTCCCAGTAGCGGGCGCGGCGTTCGGGGGAGGTGATGCGGGCCGGGTCGACGAGGCGCGAATAATCGACGGCGGTGCCATAGTCTCCGAGGACTCGAGAAACGCTGATCTTGTAGACAGCGAGGTCGAGCATGCTGAGCCGTTCGCCGTTGGCCGTATCGATCCGGCGGACGGCGTCTTCGGCCTCGCTGAGTAGGGTCCATGCGGTGTCGCGGTCGTCGCGTATCGCGGCGGTGTAGGACGCGGTAGCGAGGAGCTGCCCGTACATGGCGGTCTGGGCTGCGTCGGCCAGACCAGTGGCGGCGTGCAACTGGGCGGCGGTGTCGAGCATCAGCCGTTGGGCACTGTCGCGATGGTGGGTGCGGCGCATGACCATTGCGGCGAGCCGGCGGGACTCCGCCTCGACGAGCGGATCACCGGATGCCCGCGCCGCTTGCACGGCCCTGTCTGCGGTGGCCCAGGCCATGCCATTGTCGTGCATCTTGACCAAGAACTGGGTGGCGATGTTGTACGCCTGGGCCAGTCGGCTGTGGGCCAGTTCGATCTGATCGAAGGGCGCGTCATCGCGGCACGCGGCAGCCTGCGCAAGGAGGTGCGGCAGCCTTCGAGCGAGCTCGCGGTAGCGAGTGGCGCGGAAGTCGGCTCCGGCCGCCGCGATCTCCCCGTAGAGACGGTGGACAGAGATCGGCGGAGCGTTCAGTCGACCGAAGATCGCGTCTTCGATGGTCTCAACCGCACCGCCCGTGGCGTCGGCCCGGTCCGTGGGCAGGAACGCGGCACTGGTTGCGACCGCGACAGTCCCCGCGAGCAACTGGCGCCGGCGCATCGCTTCACCACCTTCATCGACATCCGCGCTCAGGCTAGCGGGACCCGCCTTCATGGTCGATCGTGACAGACCGAACAGGTGAAGCGGAATCCCGAACACGGCGGCCAGATGATGAAGTTCATTCACGTTCCAGTTGCGTCGGCCACGAGTTTCCAGGCGCGACAACGTGGACGCCGAGTAGCCGGCCAGCGCACCGGCTTCCTCGAGGGTGAGGCCGGCGGCGGTTCGGGCCACCCGCACCAGGGTGCCGTAGTCGCCGATGGTAGCCGCCCGCGCTACAGCCGGCATTCCGATCCACCCAGGCTGGGTACGCAATTCTCGACCTCCCATCCAACGATGGAAATTCGAGCGTGACCGATGTTCTCGACTTGTGCAAACGACTTGCATATCGGGATCTATGTCTTGGCCCGTCGGTGATGATCTCGTCTCCTGAATACATCGCCTAGCCGGACGTCCTGTGGGGAATCCACCCGCCAGGCGGATGCGATGGCGCGACGGAAATCGGAAGGAGGAGCAAGGTCGTCATGTCACCACCAGCGATGATTTCCGATCAGTTCCGCACATTGATCGTCCAGCCAACGAGCCTGTGCAACCTGGACTGCGCGTACTGCTACCTGCCTGACCGCCGCCGAGAAAGCCTGATGCCGGTCACGGTCGCGCGGTCGTTGGCTGCATCGATCGTCGAACAGGACAGCCCGCATCCGGTCGAGGTCGTGTGGCATGGCGGGGAGCCGTTGGCCACGCCGGTCGAACACATGCTGGCGCTGTTGGCGGCGTTCGAACCGTTGCGAAGCAACGAGAAGGTCATTCATAGCGTCCAGACGAACGCAACTCTGATCAATCCGAGGTGGATCGACCTGTTGCAGTGCTACGGATTCCGCGTTGGGATCTCTATCGACGGCCCTCAGGCACGCAACCTTCTGCGAGTCGACTGGGCCGGTCGGCCGTCGTTCACCCGCGCTATGAAGGGAATCGACCGACTACAAGCAGCCGCCATCCCCTTCATGGCTATCTGCGTCGTCACCGCGGAGACCATCGCCCACGTCGACGAACTGATGACGTTCTTCACCGAACTCGGTTGTGACACGGTTGGCTTCAACATTGAGGAACAGGAAGGACTCAACGTCGACCGCCAGCAAGTGACCGTCAACCAGGCGCAACAGTTCTGGCGCCGACTCTGGCACCTGCGGTCCGTAGGATCGCAGGTGACAGTGCGAGACCTGGACCGGCTTCGCCACTTCCTCCACGACGCCCGCCGCGACCGGCTCAGACCGGCTGCTCCGTACGACCCCATTCCGACAGTGGCCGCCAATGGCAACACCGTGCTGCTCTCACCCGAACTGCTCGGCGTCGCTGCGGCCGACTACGCCGACTTCGTCATCGGCAACGTCACAACCACATCGCTACCGCAGATGCTCGCTCAATCGACCGGCGTCCGCTACGTGGCCGAGTTCAACGAGGCTCTGCGATCGTGCGCGGCCACCTGCGAATTCTGGGACTTCTGCCACGGCGGCCAAGCGGGCAACCGGTTCTTCGAGCACGGGACGTTCACCACGACCGAGACCGCCTACTGCCGCAACTCCAAACAAGCACTCGTACGCGCCGCGCTCGACCACATCACCCCACGGACAGGAGTCACATGAACACCCTCCAGATGCTCACCCAGGCCGAACCCGACGACCTCGCCCAACTCGGGGTAACGGGAATGGCCGACCAGGCAACGCTGCCCTCCGCCGACAAATTCGACAACCGACCGACCTGGGACAATGCCAGCAAACGTTTCGATAACAGGCCCAGCTGGGACAACTGGAACAAGAAGTAGCATGCCTGCTGTACCGGCCCTGTGAGCCACGGGGCCGGTACAGCCGCACCCTAAGGTGAAACCAATGCAGACCCGAACGTTGCGTGACTTGACGGTCCTTCTACCCGGCGACGAACCCGACGATCTCGACCCGATCGACTACACGCCTCGTCAGGGTGCGAGCGTCGCCGAACGCGTCATCACAGCAGACGTTTGGGCACGGGCCGAGTTGACCGGCGTCACCGTCGCACGCTCGTGGTTGATCAACGCCGACCTCGGCGCCGGGCGTTTCGACGCCGTGACACTGAACCGCTGCGTCTTCCAGGGATGCTCGTTGATCGGCGCCAACTGGGACAGCGTCACCCTCAAGAACGTGATCTTCGAAAACTGCCGACTGGACTACGCCACCTTCTCCGCCCTCAAGGCCACCGGACCAGTAGCCATGATTGGCTGCGCCCTGACAGAAACGACGTTCGCCGGAAAACTCACGCCCAGCCTCTTCGACCACTGCAAGTTTTCGGCCACCGACTTCGGCGGCTGCGACCTTCGCGGAGCCGACCTGCGCGGCAACGACATCACCGGCTTGACCGGAGTCCTGCCGCTGCGCGGAGCATGCTTCAGCCCATCTCAACTGCCCGAGTTGACCGAACTTCTGATCAACGACCTCGCGCTCAAAATACAGGCCGAGCCCGCCAGATGATCCCGGCTCACGCCTGTGATCCGGGCTCACGCCTGCCGCATTCCGACTCACCGACTCCGGTCGCGATACCCGGCAGACCCGCCTACGCACCATCTCGCACCGCTCGCGATCCACCGGCGAACCAGAAGACCCTCGGCCGATGTGCGGCAGCTGCCAAAGCTCAAAAACCCGCGTCGGAAACTGAACCAGCGTACGGACGCAGCCTCTTGCGATGTGACCGGGCCGGCCACACATGCCGATCGGGAGTCTATCCGACCATGATCAGGACCAGGCGGCACCGTCGCCCTCGCCAAGGACCGACCAGCACAAAACATCCCTCCGACAGAAGATCACCATCGGATCACCATCGCGTCCACAAGGGACGGAAAACCATAAACACCTGACCGCGTTTCCGCAGGTCAGGCGTTTATGATCTTGCGCGCCCGAAGGGATTCGAACCCCTAACCTTCTGATCCGTAGTCAGATGCTCTATCCGTTGAGCTACGGGCGCTTGGTGCTCGGCCATCGTACATGGTCGCTTTGGAACGCGGAGGCTCCGGGATTCGAACCCGGGAGGGGCTTTAAGACCCCAACCGCATTAGCAGTGCGGCGCCATAGACCGGACTAGGCGAAGCCTCCTGAGATGGCCCCGAGGGACCATCGCCGATCGAGGATACAGGGACAGGCTGGGCTGCCACAAAGTGACTATCGGTCTTCGGCCACGTCGGGGTTGGCGAGCCCGGCGGCAAACCCGCTCCAGCCGTACGGGCACCGGCGCTGACCTGCGGTTTCGATGCCCGACCCCCGCCTCGGGGATGACTCGCCCCTTTACCTACCTTTCCGGTAAAACGGGCTTCGCCTTACTGGACTGGCACCAGCGGGTTAGGCTCGCCCACCATGGAGGGCAGCACGGAGGAGCCTGCCGCGGACCCCGCCGCCACGGCAGATGGACCGACCGTGCCCACGGCGCCGGCTCCGCGATCGGGTGGCCAAACGACGCCCGCTCGCCCGCCTGCTCGAAAGAAGACAGCAGATCCGAGCGTCGCTCCGGTCGCCAAGCCGACTCCGAAGCGGGCCGCCGGGGCTCAGCCCCAACCCGAGGATTCCGCGTCGGCGCGCAAGCCGGCCCGGAAGACCGCGGCCACGCAGAAGCGAGCGTCCCCGTCGCTGACGGCCAAAGCCGCCACCTCGGCCCGGGCCAAGAAGCCGCCAGCCACGGCCCCGGCACCGTCAGTTGACCCGGCGCCCCCGGTCGCTGCGGTTCACGAGCCGATGGAACTCGCGGCGATGCACACCTCCGAGCCGTCCACAGAGAAGCCGAAGAAGGCCCGGGGCGTGGCGGCAGGCGGCAACGGGGTTGGGCGCGGCGTCACGGGCCGGACGACATCGGCCGAGGCTGGGCTACCCAAGCCAACGCCACCAGCCCGCCGGCCCGTGCGTGCCAAGCAACTCCCGCTAGCCGCAGCGGGCATTCCAGACGCCACGCACATCGACGAAGCACTGATCGAGGTGGCCCTCGCCAGTGCTGAGCACTTTCAGGTCGTTGTCGTCCCGGACGATGTCGTTGTCGTCCCGGACGAGGTCGTTGTCGTCCCGGACGAGCACGTCGCGACGAACGGGCGAGTTGCACCGGACGCGAGTGCCTCATTGCAGCGTGTCCGGCCGGTCCGCAAGCGCAACGACGTGACACGGCCGATCCCCCTGTGGGCGAGGTTGGCCGCAGATCCGGGATTCGCCGCGGAACATGCGGCCCGCGAGATGGTCGATCGCCTCGGTCCATCGGTCCGGGATTGGCTGCGCCGTGCCTCCCACCGGTACCCGACGGCCAGTCCGGACGGCCTGGCCCGGCTGGCTGTGATGGACGCGGTCCGGTTGGCCAGGCGCCAGGGTGTGGCCAGCGGCGCCGGCGGCGTACTCGGTACCACGACGGCCGGCGCGCTGCTCGTCCACAGCCACGCCCGCCTCGTCCTCACCATCGCCGCCGCATACGGTTTCGACCCAACCGCTCGGGAACGCGCCCACGACCTGCTGGTGGTCCTGCGAGTACCTCGGCTGACCCAACCCGCACCAGCGGCTCTGCGCAACGCCGGACGTTTCGTGGCCTCATTCGCGGTACGCCGGGCCGCGGCGCACCTGATGCCGTTCGGTGCCGCGATCGCCGGGGCGACCATCGGCGCCCGAGGCACCCGTGCGGTAGCCGACCGCGCGACGGCCCACTTCCGCCGAGCCGCCGAACGCCTCCGCAGCAGTTGACCTTGGCCACCGCATGCACGCCGGTATCGCCGCCCGAATCGTCAGTAGGGCAGGTCGATCCCCCGCTGGCGGGCGAACTCACGGTGCGACTAGAGGAAGGCTGCGACTAGAGGAATGGGAGGTGGTCGCGCAGGAGGGTGTAGCCGACAAACGCGATCACGTCGAGGATGGTGTGGGCGATGATCAATGGAACCACGCGGCGGAAGCGTAGGAAGAACAGCGCGAAGACCACGCCCATGATGGCGTTGCCGACGAAGCCGCCGAAGCCCTGGTACAGGTGGTAGGAGCCGCGCAGCAAGGCGCTCGCCAGCACCACCTGCCACACCCGCCACCCGATGTCCGTCAACCGGGTGACCAGATATCCGACCACCACGACCTCTTCGAGGATCGCGTTCGCGGCGGCGGCCAGGACCAGCACCGGCACGGTCCACCACTGCGCGCTCAGGTTGGCCGCAGCCACCGCGGTGTTGATGCCCAGCGTGTGTGCGGCGACGTAGAGCGCAAGTCCGGGAATGCCGATGAGGGCGGCCAGCGTGAAACCCGTACCCAGGTCGAACCCACGCCGGGACGAGTCCAGACCCAACCGGCCCACCGCGGGTTGCGGATCCCGGTTGAGCAGGTGCACCGCGAGAAGCGCGGGCACGACGAGGAAGAAGATGCGGACCAGCTGGTAGGTGAGGTCCAGCCAGGGCCGGTCCGGGGTCACCGACTCGTTGAGTTGTGTGGTCTGTTGGTTCAGTTGCTGGACCAGCGTCAGTTTGTTGATGATGTCGAGGACCGAATAGACCCCGGAGGCGCCCAGGGAGACGCCCAGCACGAGCCAGATCTCATTGCGCAGTACCGCCGGGCGAACCCGGGGAGCCTCGAGCACCTCCACGGGCGCGATCATTGCACACCGCAGTGAAACCAACACCCAGGGATCAGTACCGCCACGGCTGGCTCTGATATTCCTCGACCGGGACAAGGCGACCTTCCGCTGGCATCCGGTCCGTGTAGAGCAGCCCGCCGAGGTGATCGATCTCATGCGCGGCCAACCTGGCCATCCCCTTCATGAAGGTGCTGACGGTCCGGTTGCCGCTGAGATCCTCGTGCTCCACCTCGATGAGCAACGGCCGCGACACCAGCCCTCGTACGTCGAAAAAGGACAGACACCCTTCGTACTGGTCATCGCGGTCCACAGATTCACCCACCACGCGGGGATTGAGCAGCACGATCGGCCCGCCGCCCAGGTCCTGGCCGACCGGCGCCTTGATGACGGTGGCCGCCCAGCCGATTCCCAGTTGCGGCGCGGCCAGCCCCATCCCCTTGGTGAACTCATGCAACTCACTTACCAACTGCAACGCGTCCAGCAGCCGGGTCACGATGTCGCTGGCGAGCGGAGTCTGCTCGGGCAGGTCGAACCACCGGGCCGGCCGCTCCAGCATCGGCGCGCCCCGCTGCACGATACCGGCGCCCTTCATCCGCTCGCTCGGACGTAGTTCCAGCGATTGGCGTGGCCGCACGATGCGGCCCTCGCTCGCCTGGTCGTTACGGAACCGCCACTCCAACCGGTAGCGGGCGTTGAGTGGCGGATCCTCGGTCGACCAGTCGAAGACCGTGCGGCTCTCGTCATGACCTTCCGTCACAGGTGTCCTCAGTGGACCGGCTTCTGCGGTCAGCGACGTCTCCACGCCCCAGACAACCGGGATCAAAGCGCTCGGGAAATCCAGGTGCACAGACAACCTGCGGGTGGGCAACCGGACCGCTCGCTGGAACCAGTGCCCCCACTTGTCTTCACCCACGGTGTAGGCGTACTCGATGGTGGTCCGCTGTCCGGGGTAGAGCGGAAATCTGGCGTCCTCATTCTCGAACAGCAGCCAGACTTCCTTCAGCGCGTCACGGTCCATCTTGGCGCGCCAGGTCATCACCTCGTCGCCACAGTTCGCGTGCAGGTCCAGCTCGCCCCAGGTCAGCGGATGGTCCCGGTAATGCCGGTTGGACCGTTCGGCCTCACCCGGATAGCGGTCCACCACGATGCGGACCAGATAACGGGTGACCGGTTCGCTGCCAGCGTTGTACAGCTCGCGGCGCACCACACAGCGGTAGGCACCATCCACATAGGTCAAATACGAGTGCTCATGTTCGACGAGCAGCCCCGCGGCCGACGAGGCCCACTGGTCGTGGCTCTCACCGCGGTGCCGGTGCGAAACCGTGCCGCTGGCGTGCTGGCGGGCATCGTCGTAGTCACGGAAACGCTGCCAGATCAAGCCGCTGGCGCGCAGCACCGCTTCTGCCCGCCGGGCGAAGTCCTCCGTTGGCCGGTGCCGCCGAGCCTCCACGTGACTGACGTACGAGGGATCGAAGCCCATCTCCGCCGCCAGCTGCTTCTTCGACAGCCCGCGCTCGGCCCGGCATTCCACCAGCGTTGCCGCGAAGGCGTCGGCAGCCTTGTCGACGAGCGGATCCGTCATCGCCGCGATCCCCCTCGGGGCCCGCACCTCCGGCGCCGGTGGCCGGTTTCAGCCAGTCTTACGCTTGCTGTCCGATCACCACAAGCCCCGACGCAATCCAGACAACATTCTTGACAGTGCCACCCCAGGACTCCGGGGCGTGATGCCCAAGTCACGGTCAGGGACCGACAACAGAACCACGGAAGGTAATCCGGACATTAGCCATACGCCATGATGTGGTTAGGCTAGCCTTCATGGGGTAAGGTTTCGCCCCTGGACGGGGATCCTCTGCTTTACCGAGCGCGAAGGGTACGACGAATGACAGCTTTGGACGGTTCGACCGCATGACGGTCCCCGCCGCCGCTGTCTGTGTGGCCAGCGCTGTTGCCGTGGGTAGTGCTGACCCCCTTGACCCGATTCGGGAAACTCTGCGGGCTCTCACGGCCCGATCCGGCGGCCCCGCCATGCGAGGGATCACACCGGACCTGACCATCGACGGCGGGCCCGAGTGGATGCCGGCCACCGACCTGGTCTCCGGCGCCACATTGGACGAGTTCCTGGACACCGCGAAGCAGCGCTGGCGGGCCACCCCACACGCCGCAGCCGCGTTGGCCTGGAAGTGTTACTCGTACTGGCTCTCGCTGCCGGCGGTGCTCGGCTACGCGGCGGCCCGGCGGGTACCCCTGCTCCGGCCCGAGGCGGTGCGCTGGCAGTGGTCCCCACGGCAGCCTTTCCTGGTGGTCGGACTCAGCCGGGTCGAGGTCGCGGTACTGCCGTCCGACCCCCTGGCGGCCGGTACGCCGCAAGCCCGGCTGGCCAGCGGTGTGCGAGTGGTAGCCGACGAGCGGGAACTGCTGGCCGAGCTGCGTGACTCCCTCATGGACCAGCACCTGACGCCATTGCTGGAGCAGCTACGGCGAGGCGTGCACGTGTCCGCCCGTACGTTCTGGGGCTCGCTCGCCTCCGGCGTGGCCCACGGGGTTTCCAGAGCCGCGGATGTGGTGCCCGGATCGAGCCTGGAGACCGCCGAGGCGGTGCTCGGCGCGCTCGGCGTCGGCGAACTGGTCGAGCTGCGGCCGCGCGATGGTGGCCGGGCCGGGGTGCAGGTGCGCCGGCGCACGTGTTGCCTCGCCTTCACCCTGCCGGAGCCGAAGGTCTGCGCGGGCTGCTGCATCCGCTAGCGATTGCGTCGCTGCCCGGTCAGGTACAGATGCCGGAGCGTTGATCGAGGCGGCGCACCATGTCCGTGTGGTCCACGGTGAAGTGGATCAGGCACCACTCACCGCCATGATCTTCCACCAGCTGCTTGTAGAACGCGCGCTGCTCCGGCTCGACCAGTCCATGATCCAGAACGACGTCCCGGCCGGCTTCCAGGTGTTGCACCAGCAACCGGTTCATCTCCTCGAACGGGGCCGGCGCGTCTTCCGCCACCGCGAGGCGCACCACGCCTTCGGACTCGAGCGCCTTCGCGTAGGTCCTTCCTGATCCGGGCAATCCGGCCAGCAGGTACACCGTGGGCGTGTCGTCGCGCATCGAACCACCGTAGTCGAGAGCATGTCACGGACGAGGGCATTCTCGCCGGTAACATAGCCACGTCATGCGGACTGCGAGGAGACCCGATGCGCGACGCGAGCGCCACGAGCGGGCTGTTCGAGGATGCGTCCAACTTTGAACTCCGCTACGTCGCGGACTACGCCCGGATCACCGAGATCGTCGAGGCGCTGCGGGTGCTCGGGATCAAAGTGGTGCTCACCATGGGCACCTTCGACATCCTGCACGAGGGCCACTCCATGTATCTCGAGGCTGCCCGGGCCTTCGGCGACTTCCTGATCGTGGGTGTGGACAGCGACGAGAAGGTGCGCCGGCGCAAGGGCGTCTGGCGGCCCGCCGTGCCGGAACTCGAACGGCTTCGGATGGTGACCCACCAGCGCGGCGTGGGCCTGGTCACTCTCAAGGCCGCCGACGAGCCGCGCTGGTCGTTGATCAACGCGGTCCGCCCGGACGTGCTGGTGGCCACCGCGGACACCTACTCGCCCGAGGAGATCGCCGAACTGGAATCGAAATCGTGTGGCAAGGTCGAGGTGCTCGACCGGATGGCCACGGTTTCCACATCAGCCCGGCTCCGGCTGCTGCAGCTGGGCCTCGGCGAGCGGATGTCGCAGCGGTTGTCGGAACGACTGCCGGACCTGCTGCAGGACGTCATCGACGAGATGGGCGAACGACGCTGAAGCAACTGCTGCTCTACCTTCCGGTCCTGCACGCTGGGTACGAGGCGCTGCTGCGGCGCCACCGCGACACCGCCGAAGTGCTCCTCCTCGGGCCCTCGTTCGCCGAGGACTTCCCCGTGCTGCGCAAGGAGATCCGGGCGTTGCCGGCAACGGTGGCGGCGGCCTACCTGACCGCGGCGCACTCGTTCGCCTCCGTCCGGGTGATCGAGCGCGACGATCTGCCGGCTGCCGTCGACGCGGATGTCCTGGTGGTGCCGGACGAGGAGATCATGCGAACTCTGGTCGGCCTGCACGCACTCGAGGTCGGTCGTACGGTCGTGTTCGAGCGGACCTTCCTGCGGTGGGACCGGGCCTGGAGCCTGGCCCAGCGGCCGCCGGGTTACGACGGCGAGGTCGGCGTGGACGCTCTGGTCCGTCAGTTCGCGTTGCGGGCCGCGGAGGAAGCCCAACACAGCTCGGACTGGTGGCGCCAGGTCGGTGCGGTGGCGGTACGTGACGGAGTGGTCCTCGATGTGGCGCACAACGAACACCGCCCGACGGAGTATTCGCCCTACCTCAACGGCGACCCGCGCAACGACTTCAGCCGCGGCGTCCACATGGAACTGTCCACGGCGATCCACGCGGAGGCCGCGATCGTCGCCCGGGCGGCTCGCACGGGCACGGCCCTGGCCGGTGCCGACCTCTTCGTTTCCACGTTTCCCTGCCCCACCTGCGCGCGACTGGTCGCCGAATCCGGCTTCGGTCGGTGCTACTTCGCCGGACCTTACGCGGTGCTCGACGGCGACGAGGTGTTACGCGCGGCCGGGGTCGAACTGATCTGGGTCGACCTCGCGCAGACGTGAACTCAGCTTCGTCCGCACCGGTTCGTGCTGCGGATCGTCGACGTCACCCTGCAACAAATGCAGATGTATATGCCGGACCGTGGCACCGGTGAACTCACAGGCGCCGTTGCGCGCGAGCAGGCTGTAGAAGGTCAGCCCGTACTCGGCACGCACCCAGGCCAGCGCGGCCCAGAAGTCAGCCTTGGCCTCGTCCGACAAGTCGAGCATGTCGGTGACGTGTGCATCCGGCACCAGCAGCAGGTGCATCCGGGTGCCCCGGTACGGGAAGTCGTTCGGCGTGACCGTCCACTGTGTGGTGCGGTGCAGCACCCGACGGTTTGGACTCTTGGCCAGATGCTCCGGGCAGAAGACGCACGTGCCGGCGGCCTCCAGGCGGAGCATGTCGTCCAGTTGCCCCGGGGTCCGGTAGTTGCCGAGATAGTAGAGGGACACCGGTCACCCGCGCTCGTAGGTGAGATAACTGAACCCGTCGTGCGGGATCTCCTCGCGCAATGTGAACGGCGCGAGCCAACCCGGTGGCAGGCTACAGTCTCCCGGGAAGGTGCCCCGTACCCGGGTGAGGTAAATGCGTTGCACATACGGCAGCACGTCGGCGTAGACCTGCCCGCCGCCGATCACGAACACCTCATCGCGGCCGGCGAACTCCTCGATCGCCTGCGCAGCGGCCAGCCCTGCGACCAGATCAGGCTTGTACACAATCCGGGGAGCGGGCGGAAGGTCGACCTGGCGGCTGACCACCACGGTGATCCGGCCGGGCAGTGACTGACCCAACCGGCGCACGATCGAGTCGTTGGTGCGACGGCCGGCCAGCACGACGTGGCCTTCGGTCAGCCGGCGGAAGCGTTTGAGGTCCTCCGGAAGGTGCCATGGCAACGCGCCATCACTACCGATCACGTCGCTGTCGTCCGCGGCGACGATCAGCGACGTTCTCATGGCGACACGGGCATGGTCAGCCCGGGGTGCGGATCGTAGTCGCTGATGTCAAAGTGTTCCGCCCGGAAGTCGTGGATGTCAGTCACCGCACGCCCGCTGTCGTTGAGGGAGACCGTCGGCAGCCGTCGAGGTTCGCGCCCCAGCATCACCCGTACCTGGTCGACCTGGTCGGCGTAGATGTGCGCGTCGGAGATGGTGTGGTAGTACACGCCGGCTTGGTAGCCGGTGAGGTGCTCCAGCATCAACGTCAGCGCGGCGTACTGCACCAGGTTCGACGGAACACCGACCGGCACATCGCCCGATCGCTGGAACATGTGCAGGTGCAACCGTCCATTAAGGACTCGTACGTGCACCCAGCCGTGGCAGGGCGCGATGGTGGTCTTGGGCTGCTTACCGTGACCGCGGGTCTGGTACTGCGGTATCCACGGCGACACGAAATGAGTACGGTCGCCGGGCAGCTCACGGATCTGTTCCACCAGGTGGCGGAACTGGTCGAACCCTGGGCCTTCGCTGGTGGGGAAGTCGTGGAACGCGCCGCCGTAGGAACCTGGCCCGATATCGCCTGGGGCGAGTCCCCTCTTGGCCGTCTTCTCCGGCGTGACCCAGGCGTCCCACCAGTCACACCCGAACTCGCGCAGTTCGTCCACTGTGGTGGCGCCGTTGATGAACGCGCACAGTTCCCCGATCGGCTTACGCCAGAAGGTCGCCAGGCTGCGATCGGTAATGACGGGGAATCCGTTGGCAAGGTCGAACCGCATCGTCTGTTGCATGAGCGTCCACGCCGCCGGACCCTGCCGGGTCGGGACCTGTTCTCCCTGGTCGAGGATGCGCTCCAGCAGGTCGTGGTACTGAGCGTCGGGCTTTCGCCGATCGAACGGTTCGTACACTCCCGAACCCTAACCCACGCCCGCCGTTGCCCGGCCGATGGCTCGCTTGGAAGATGGCCTTGGCCACTTCGGCCCGGGTAGGGCGAAGTGGCCAAGCCCGCAGGTCAGAACGCCTACGGGGTGATCACGCCACCACTCGGCGACTTGTTCCCGCTCCAGACGTTCCCGGCCTGGCTCTTGGGCCAGTTCGCCACCGGCCCGTACTCGTCACTGCTGATCACGTTATCGATGATCCGCGTGTTGGTGATCCCGTACGGCTTGCCCGCCATGAGCGTGCCAAACATCAGGCCGTAGCCCGCGTCGGTCGAGATGCGACAGTTCTGTACGAGAATGTCACTGATGCCGGGTGAGTCCTCGGAGTAGAAGGAGAACGCCGAGGAGCAGGCGTATCCGTCCGAGTTGCACCGGAACGTCGAGTGGACAATCTGCACACCACGGCCGCCGTGGGTGGAGATGGCCGTCTGATGAGCCGAGCTCGAGTCCCGTTGCGCCCGGGACTGCACCCAGAAGTCGTGCGCGTAGGAGTCGATGATGACGACGTTGTTGGCCACCGCGAAGCCACGGTTATTGTTGCTCACGTCGCAGCGGCGGCAGGTGTAGTTGCTGTTGCCGACCGCGGCGGAGCCGTCGTTGCCCGGGCCGACAATCTGCACGTCCTCGAGAATCAGTCCACGCAGATCGTACTCGTCGCCTCCGCTTCCACCGATGTGGCCGCCGTTGACGAGGGAGCGCTTCACAGTCACGCCGTTCGATGCGATGGTCAGGCCGCCCTGGAACCGGCAAGAGTCGTAGACGCCCGGCTTGCTGATGCTGGTCGGGCAGTCCTTCAAAGTGACACCAGTGTGCTTGTATCCGGTGCAGCTGCCGTCGGGCGTAGCCGGCCACGCGGCGCACACACCAGACGGAACCGGCACGGCAAGAGTCGGCTTCGGCGTCGGAGCCACCGGCGTACGGCTGAGGGTCGGATTCGGGGTGGGGCCACCGCTGGGCCGCCAACTCGGCGTGCCGGTGGGCGCGGCGGTTGGGGCTGGCTTGCCACTGAGCATATCGATGACGCGGGTCTGGTCCTCGACGCACTCGAGCGCGCGCTCGCGCTGCTCGCCCGAGGACCTCCCGGCGAGTTCCTGACAGTTGGCCTTGGTGTCTTGTGCCGTTTGCAGTTGGGTATTCACCGACGCGGACGCCGGACCGAACGCGTAAACCGCCCCAACCAGGAAGGCTGTGACGGCTACAGACGCGAGGATGATGCGACGATCGCGTCTACTTCGGTGCATTTGTGAAATCCTCCTTGGTTTGGCACTGGTCCCAGTGTCGCGCACTCGGATCAGCTGTCAATGACGGATGGCGTCGCACAGCGCAACTGTGTGCGACCGGCCCGGTCCGTCAGCGACATGAAGGCCAACGGCCGTGCTGGAAATAGAACTCGCCAACGGCATCAATGGCTACGGCCACGACAGAGTGAGTCTTATGCAGATGTCCCAACCAAGGACACCATGAGAGCCCGGATCGGTCCAGGCGAAAGCCTTGATCCAAGTAAAGCCACCAGATTGCGAGAGCGCGATCAATTTAGTACCAAGCAACGTTTGCGCTGTTCGCGGCCCACAAATCGGCCAGGTCACCGATTCGGCCAAGATTGTTCTTTAATGCACATTTAAGGAAACCGAAAAGCACCGATAATTGTCCACAAGTAGATCGGTTCTGCCGATTGGCTCAGCTTTTTTTCGCGAGGATTTCTCCGGGCACGGGGCGTCACTAAGAGTCGGTGTATCTCTATTTGCCCCGGAGTCAGCGCCAGGCGCCATGATTTGCCGCCATAGAGAGCGTGCAGCAGGTCAGCCCAGACCGCGGTGCGCGGCCCATAGCGCGCCGGCGCGCTTGGCTGCCTCGGCGACCAGGGCGACCAACTCGGGCCGATCCGGGACGGGGAACGACACGTAGGTGCCGCGGCCACCTGCCGCCGGCCGCCCGTACGCCTTCGCGGCGAGGTGTCCGTTCGGAAGGAGCCGGACATTGAGCGTGGTCAGGATGAACTCCTCACCGCGTCGAGTGTCCGTCCACCGGAGTCCTTCGGGGATCGTGACGTTGATCGCCAGGGCGCTCACGTCGGGCGTGATGTCACCAGCCATGGACGGATTGTGCCACCTGCCGTGACGCCGAAAGCAAGATCAAACAAGTCTGATGCCAGCGGAGGGCGTGGGATTCGAACCCACGTCAGGATCGCTCCTGAAGCGGTTTTCAAGACCGCCGCCATCGGCCACTAGGCGAGCCCTCCCGAACTGCACAGCCAGTGTGCCAGATGACCTCACGGGCGTCGCCACCAGCGGACCCTCGGCGATCGGGCGGTGGCGCTATGCACAGGCTGTGGATAACTCTGGGGATAGCGTGGGGACAACCCGGACGAGCCTGGGGACGCCGTGGGGACAACCTGCCCACGGGTGCGCACCACCTGGGGACACGCCTGTGGACAACTCTGCCGCTGCCCCACGATTGTCAGAGCCGGCCGCTACTGTCCGGGTCATGCATCGAAGCCGCATTTACGCAGTCCTCATCGACACGCCGCACGATCAGGCGCACCTGAGCGTGGCGTTCTGGAGCAACGCGCTGGGCGCCACAGCCGTGCCCGCACCCGCCGGCGACGACCCGTACACCGAACTCAAAGGCCTGGCCGGGGACCTGACGGTCCACGTTCAGGGCGTCGATGACGAGCCGCGCTACCACATCGACATCGAGACCGATGATGTGGAAGCCGAGACCGCGCGGCTGATCTCGCACGGCGCGACGGAGGAAGCCCGCCACGACGGGTGGGTGGTCCTGCGCGCCCCGGGTGGGCAACTGTTGTGCGTCGTCCCGATCCAGGGACCCCGGGAGCTCTTCGACTCGCAAGCCCGGACGTGGTCCGACTAGCGCCCCCGGCAACACCCTCTATCCCGGACAAATCCGTCGCCGCGGTAAGGTCGCTACACCTGTACGGAGGGAACAACGGTGGAACTGCTGCACTCCGGCAAGGTCCGCGACGTCTACGCGGACGGCGCCGACCTGATCCTTGTCGCTTCGGACCGCATCTCCGTCTACGACGTGGTCCTACCTACGCCGATCCCGGATAAGGGGCGGGTGCTCACCCAGCTCTCCCTGTGGTGGTTCGAGCAGCTCGCCGACGTGATCGACAACCACGTCATCTCCGCCGACGACGTCCCAGACGTTTGGCGTGGTCGGGCCATCCGGTGCCGGCGTCTCGACATGGTGCAGGTCGAGTGCATCGCCCGCGGCTACATCGTCGGCCAGGCCCTCAAGGAGTACCGGCGCACCGGTGTCGTCGCGGGCGAGAAGCTGCCGGACGGTCTGATGGAGGCCGACCGGCTTCCGGAGCCGATCTTCACGCCGACGACGAAGGCGCCGCTGGGTGAACACGATGAGTTCATCACCTTCGCCGACGTGGTCGTCCAGGAAGGTGCGGAGACTGCCGAGCAACTCCGCAGGATCACCCTCGAGGTATATCGGCGCGGCGCGGAGATAGCGGCCCGACAGGGCATCATCATCGCCGACACCAAGATCGAGGTTGGCCGGGCACCGGACGGCGCACTCATCCTGGCCGATGAGGTGCTCACCCCTGACTCGTCCCGGTTCTGGTCGGCCGACGACTGGCACCCCGGCCGGACCCAGTTCGCCTACGACAAGCAGGTGGCCCGCGACTGGGCCACGAGCACCGGCTGGGACAGGACCGCGCCAGGTCCGGAGATCCCGGACAACATCGTGAAGGCGGTTCGGGACCGGTATGTCGACGTCTACGAGCGCATCACCGGCAGGTCCTGGTAAGGAGCCATCCTTGTATGCCATCACGATCCCCGAGCCGGGTGGACCTGAAGCGCTGGTGTGGGCGCAAGCGCCGGACCCGACGCCGGGACCGGGCGAAGTACTGATCGACGTCGTGGCGAGCGCCGTCAACCGGGCCGACCTCCTCCAGCGCGCCGGGCACTATCCGCCACCGCCCGGCGCACCGCCCTATCCGGGGCTGGAGTGCTCGGGCCGCATCGCGTCCGTCGGCGACGAAGTCACCGGATGGGCCCCCGGCGACGAGGTATGCGCCCTGCTTGCTGGCGGAGGGTACGCACAGAAAGTGGCCGTCCGGGCTGACCAGTGCCTGCCTGTTCCCGCCACGGTGTCGCTCGAGGACGCCGCTGCCCTGCCGGAAGTGGCCTGCACCGTCTGGTCCAACGTGTTCCAACTGGCCCAGCTCCGCGACGGCGAGACGCTGCTGATCCACGGCGGAGGCAGCGGCATCGGCACCTTTGCGATCCAGCTGGCGACTGCTCGGGGCGCCCGGGTTCTCACCACCGCACACGGTGCCAAGCACGCCAAGCTCCGCGAACTCGGCGCCGAGGTGACCATCGACTACTCCGCAGAGGACTTCGTTGCCGCGTGCCACGAAGCCACCGATGGACGCGGTGTGAACGTGGTGCTCGACATCATGGGTGCGTCCTATTTGGACCGCAACATCGCGGTGCTTGCTGCCAACGGTCGGCTGTCGATCATCGGCAGCCAGGGCGGAACCCGCGCCGAGCTCGATCTCGGCGTGCTCATGCGCAAGCGGGGCCAGATCATCGCCACCACACTGCGCGCGAGGCCCGCGGACGAGAAGGCCGCCATCGTTGCCGACGTACGCGAACACGTCTGGCCACTCATCCCGGCCGGCAAGATCCGCCCGGTCATCCACGCCAGACTCCCGATGGCCGAGGCTGCCGACGCCCACCGCCTCGTCGCATCCTCCCAGCACCTCGGCAAGGTGCTGCTCACCACCTGAACCGTGGACGTCTGTGTACCGCATCCGGTCGATGGACGACCACGGTTGCCGGAAGGGGAGCGGCGAGGGGGCGGGGTTAGCGGAGGAGGTAGTGGGGGCCGGGGCCTTCGGCGGCTAGCTCGTCGTCGGGGTTGGAGATGCTACATCGCTGTAGGGAAAGACAGCCGCAGCCGATGCAGCTCGACAACCGGTCGCGCAACCCTTCCAGCAACTGGATGCGCTCAGTCAGTCGGGCTTTCCACGCCGCCGACAGTCGCGGCCCAGTCTGCCTTTGTCGGGGTACGGGAGTCCGGCAGCGACGCCAGCGCCTCGGCGATCTCGTCCAGGGACACGCCGACCTGCTGCGCGATGCGGATGAAGGCCACCCGCCGCAGTTCGGCCCGCTCGTATCGGCGCTGGTTGCCACCGGTGCGCACCGAGCGGATGAGCCCGAGCTTCTCGTAGTAGCGCAACGCGGACGAGGCGACGCCACTGCGGACGGACAGCTCCCCGATCGTGAGTGAGTCCTGCACCACGCAACCCTTGAGTTGGAGTTAACTTCAAGTTGCACCCTAGCAGGTATGAAGTCCTCCACGAGAGCCAGCGATACGGACCACCTCCGTACCCTGCTCACCCGCCTGACCGGCGACGAGAAACATGGGCCCAGCGCGCACTCGACCCTGGACGTACTATGGGTACTCTACGACCAGGTCCTCCGGGTCACGCCGGCCACTGTGGACAGTCCGGATCGGGACCGGTTCCTCCTCTCGAAGGGTCACGGGCCTGCGGCATACTACGCGGTACTCGCCGCGAAGGGT
The DNA here is from genome assembly GCA_963742855.1 of uncultured Actinomycetota bacterium. Classification (GTDB taxonomy): domain Bacteria; phylum Actinomycetota; class Actinomycetes; order Mycobacteriales; family Micromonosporaceae; genus CAVUNP01. The sequence goes on from CAVUNP010000012.1 coordinate 108,185, forward strand.
TTCCTGCCGGCCGACACGTTGGACGACATGGGCAGCTGGACCAGTCCGCTCGGCCATCACCCGGACCGGTTGCGGATTCCTGGCGTGGAGATCTCCTCCGGCTCTCTGGGCCATGGCCTTCCGATCGCGATCGGTGTCGCGCTTGGCCTGCGGGCGCAGGGGCTGACCGATCCACGGGTCTATGCTCTGCTCGGCGACGCCGAACTCGATGAGGGCTCCAATCACGAGGCGATCGCGTACGCCGGCGCCGTCGGCCTGGACAGCATCACCGCAATAGTGATCGACAACCAGTCAGCGACCCACGGCTGGCCAGGCGGCATCGACACGCGCTTCACGGCCAACCGCTGGTCATCGGCCACTGTGGATGGTCGCGACCACGCCGAGATCGCACACGGGCTCACGACAAACCACAGTGGACAGCCACACGTCATGGTCGCTCGCACCGAACGGAAGGGATAACCGTCATGCGTGAGGAGTTCTACGCCGAGGCATCCAGGCTGCTGGACAGCGACCCACGTACCGCACTTGTCCTGGCTGACATCTCTGCCGACGCATTCGAGGACGCGGCGGTGCGCCATCCTGATCGCGTCATCAATGTGGGCATCCGCGAACAGTTGATGATGAGCGTCGCCGGCGGGCTGGCCCTGACCGGCCTGCGGCCCATCGTCCACTCATACGCGCCCTTCCTCGTCGAGCGGGCCTGGGAGCAGATCAAGCTCGACCTCGACCATCAGGCAGTAGGCGCGATCCTCGTCAGCGTCGGCGCCTCATACGACGCCTCCACCGCCGGCCGGACCCACCACGCTCCCGGCGATGTCGCGCTGCTGGACACACTCGACGGTTGGACCGTGCACGTGCCGGGCCACCCCGACGAGGTGCGAAGCGCGCTACGCGCCGCGGGTCAGCGGGACGACCGGGTATACCTGCGGCTGGCCACCCAGCACAACAGCCGTCCACACCCGACAGACGGGCGGTTGTTGACGTTCCGGCACGGGCGGCAGGCGCTGGTGGTCGCGGTCGGACCCATGCTCGATCCGGTCCTCGCCGCCACGGCCGGCTTGGATGTGACGGTTGCCTACACCGGCACACCGCGTCCATTGGACACCGACGGCCTGCAAGAGCTGGCCCTGGCTGTCGACCGACCGGCGGTACCGGTGGTCGTGGTCGAGCCCTACCTCGCCGGCACCTCGGCCCACGTCGTGTCGGACGCCCTCGCGATGGTTCCGCACCGCTTGCTGAGCCTCGGCGTCGGGCGGCGTGACCTCCATCGTTACGGGACCATCGCGGACCACGACGCGGCGCATTCACTCACGCCGGGACCGCTATGTGCCGCAATCGCCGCGCACCTGACAGAGGGAACCGGTCAGCAGTAGTGTGCGCCGAACAGCGACGCCAAATCCGGTTGATCAAGGCGTGAAGCCTGCGCAAGCATGATCACCGAATTCTGGTGCCGCCCAACGACACTTAGGCCCGATGATCAACGTGAATCGCCCCTGGATTCATGATCAGCGGGTTTACTGCATCCCGGTGGTCCTTCCAGCGCGTGATCAACGGGTCCTGGTGCACTCAGTCCGCATGGATCACGGTGAGGGGGCTCTTTGCCCGCGTGCGTCGCGTGATCCAGTGCGACTGTGGCCACTGGGTGGTCCACTTTCCGCATGGATCACGGCGCCGGGGCCTGTCGCGTGCCTGCGTTGCGTGATCCAGTGCGACTGTGGCCACTGGGTGGTCCACTTCCCGCGTGGATCACGGTGAGGGGGCTCTTTGCCCGCGTGCGTCGCGTGATCCAGTGCGACTGTGGCCACTGGGTGGTCCACTTTCCGCATGGATCACGGCGCCGGGGCCTGTCGCGTGCCTGCGTTGCGTGATCCAGTGCGACTGTGGCCACTGGGTGGTCCACTTCCCGCGTGGATCACGGTGAGGGGGCTCTTTGCCCGCGTGCGTCGCGTGATCCAGTGCGACTGTGGCCACTGGGTGGTCCACTTTCCGCATGGATCACGGCGCCGGGGCCTGTCGCGTGCCTGCGTTGCGTGATCCAGTGCGACTGTGGCCACTGGGTGGTCCACTTTCCGCGTGGATCACGGTGAGGGGGCTCTTTGCCCGCGTGCGTCGCGTGATCCAGTGCGACTGTGGCCACTGGGTGGTCCACTTTCCGCGTGGATCACGGCGCCGAGGCCTGTCGCGTGCCTGCGTTGCGTGATCCAGTGCGACTGTGGCCACTGGGTGGTCCACTTCCCGCGTGGATCACGGTGAGGGGGCTCTTTGCCCGCGTGCGTCGCGTGATCCAGTGCGACTGTGGCCACTGGGTGGTCCACTTTCCGCATGGATCACGGCGCCGGGGCCTGTCGCGTGCCTGCGTTGCGTGATCCAGTGCGATCGTGGCCACTGGATCGCGACAGCAGAGCCCGGTGATCAAGGAGGCACGCCGCCAGGCATGGACGACACTGTCGGCCACAGGCAGCAGCCGCGACGCCGAGGATGGTGATGCCGAGCGCGGGGAACCTCGCCGATGAACAGCGACCCTCCACCGAGCCGACCAGCCTGAACCACCTCGACGCACGGCGGGCACGCCCGCACGGATGGCCGCCCGCTGACGACCAAGCGCCATCGTGCGAAATGCACGACCCCAAACCTGCACGATAAGCCGGACTAGTAGTCCTCGGGAATGGTCACCGGGGCGGGCACGGGCGCACCGAAGATGGTGGCCACCAGATCGGTGAGCAGGTGCACGCCCTTCTCGACCGAGTCGCCGCCCGGCGGTTGGTGGTACATAGCGGCGACGATGTAGCGCTCGTCAGGGCCAGCGAAGCCGACGGTGGCCGTGATCCAGTGGTCGTGGCCGTCGTCGGACTCGATGGACCAGCCGTTCTTGACACCCGGTCGCAACGAGGGGCCGGCACCCCAGACGCCCCAGTGCTGAACATCGCCGACGGTGCGCATCGCGGTAATCATCGGCCCCCGGTCAGCGGGGTTGAGCGTGCTCAGGATGTACGCCATCAGGTTGGCCAGGTCCTGCGCCGTGCACTTCACGAAGCCCCAGCGGCTGGGGAAGCCGTTGACATATCCGGCGTTGGTCATGCCGTACGTGTCGTGCAAGCGCGTCATCAGGCTGGCCGCGTTGGCGTAGCGGTTCCACAGGGCGTCCGCGGCCTTGTTGTCGGAGACCGACAGCATGGCCGCGATCTCGTGCTCGGCGACGTCGTCGAGGGTGATCTGGCCGGCGCGGGCCTGTTCCCGTAGCGCGACCGCGAAGGCGAGCTTCGGGGTCGAGCCGGCCCAGATCCGGTAGTCGGGTTCGCCGGCTCGCCACACGGCGCCGGTGACCCGGTCACGGACAACGACGCCCACGTGACCGGTGGTGTGGGAGATCATCGCCAAGGCAGAACTGAACTGGGCCACCTGGTCACAGGCCCAGCCGTCGCACGATGCGGTGGTGAGCGGCGACGATCCTTCAGCCATCGACGGACCTGTCAACGACTCCGAGCTCGCGTTCACCGGGCCCGACAGCATGTCGGCGGCCTGCGTTCGGCCCGCCGGATCGTCCTGGGGCACGGACCTCGAACCGAACTGCGCGACGGCCAACAGCGCGACTCCGGCGAGGACCCCCACCGAAGCCAGCCAGACAATCGCGCGGCGCATCGGTCAGCTGGCCGCCTTGCGGGGCCGCTGGCGACGGAACCGTTCGCGGGTGAGGATCCAGAGCGCCTCGACACCATCCCGCCAGGTGATCTTCTTGCCCTCTTCGCGGCCACGGGCCACGGTAGGTGATCGGCACCTCGTACAGCCGGATCTTCTGGCGCAGCAGCTTGCCGGTGACCTCGGCCTCCATGCCGAAACCGCGCGGAGCGGACGTCGAGGCTGCGGTAGAGCGGCAGCGGCATCAGCTTGAAGCAGGTCTCCAGGTCGCCGATGTACGAGTTGTACATCACGTTGGCCGTCGTGACGCCCTTGTTGCCCATGACGTACCAGAAGCAGTAGGCGCTGTGGCTGCCGAAGGTCCGGTTGCCGTAGACCACCGTGGCCCGCCCGTCGAGCACCGGCTCGAGCAGCCGCGGGATGTCCTGCGGGTCGTACTCCAGATCGGCGTCGAGGATGACCATGTAATCCCCGGCGCTGTCGCGCGGCGGTACGGATGGCGGCGCCCTTGCCGGCGTTGCGCGCGTGGATGTGCAGCCGATCCGCGGGTCGTCGAGCGCGGCGAGCACATCGACGGTGGCGTCGCGGCTGCCGTCGTCGACGATCACGAGCTCGACTTCACAGGGGTAGTCCACCGCCAACGCCTGCTTGAGGGCATCCGCGATGCGGGCTTGCTCGTTGTAGACCGGCATGAGGATGGATAGCTTCACCTGAACTCCAGACCAGAGACTCGCCGTAGGGGGTAGGCCTCGGTACCGGCCCGGCGCGTCTGAGTGAGTGTACGGCGTCAGGAACGCCCGCGGGTATTGCGTCCGTGCGCCCCGGCCGGGCAAGGGAAAAGTGCGTACGATTGAGACAATTCAATCAGCTCAGTACTTGCAGGTCCTTGTCCAACAAATTCGCCGCTACCATGCCGTCCAGTCGCAGCCGGCGCAGATACCACCGCTGCTGCGGCCCACGGTTGGTGTTGAACGTCCACACGCCTCGCGGGCTTTCGATCTGCCCAAGCAGGGTCAACGCCTTGTTCAGCTCCGGCCCGGTGGGGTCGCCCTTCACCAGCCGCAGCGCCTTGTTCAGCACCGAGGCGGTGTCATAGGCCGCCATGGCGTAACCACTGGGCTGCCTGCCATGAGTCTTGAAGTAGCTCGACACAAACCGCCGGTTGACCTCGTTGTCCAGGTCAGCGGCGTAGTACATGGCCGTATAAACATTGTTGGGCAGCGCCGCCATCTTGCTCAGGTCCGCTGTTTCGGTGAGGCTGCCCGGGCCGATCAACTTGATGCTCAGACCGGACGTGCGATACGCGTCGAGCAGGGCCACCGCGTCAGCGCCGCTGTGTACCGCGAAGATGACGCTGGCGTTGGCCGCCTTGGCCAACGCCAGTTGGGTTGCCCAGGTCGGCTTGCCCATGACGGTGCCGACGATCTTGCCACCGCGTTTGCGGAACTCATCAATGAAGGCGTTCGCCTCCTCGCGGGCATAGGGCGCGTCGTCGTACAACAGGAACGCGTTCGGCCCCTCTTCGCGGGCGAACGGCGCCAGTGCGGTGCCGGCCTCACCCTCGACCGCGCCGGTGCGCCACAGATACGTCAGCGGCGTCAGCGACGTGGGTGCGTTGCCGCAGGTCAGCAACGGAACCTGCCCCTGGACCATGGCCGGCGCCACGGCCGCCAGCCCGGCACCACTGGCCACACCGGCGAGCGCGATGATGCCGTCCTTGAGTACCCCTTCCACCGCGGCGGCCGCTGACTCGGGGCTCGGCCCCTCCTCTGCCATCCGGAGGTTCACCTTGTTCAGGCCCAGCAGGTTCTCGTGGTCGGACAGGAAGAGTTTGAAGCCCTTTTGAATATCGTCACCGATCTTGGCGAACGGCCCCAGCGCTGGCGCCACCAGGCCGATATTGACAGTGCGACCGGTCGGCACCTCGAGTTGTGTGGTCGGCAACGCGGTGGAACAAGCCGCGGCCCCACCGGTAGCCCCGACTGCCGCGACGGCGCCGATGAGCTTCAGCATCGACCGCCGGTCGAAGGCGGCAGGCCCGTCGCGATGAGCTCGCGCGGGTGCCGCGTTGTGCTCGTTCACCTGGGACACAGTCTGTTCCTCCGAAATCAACGGGGTCCCGACAGGCCGGTCCCTGGGGGGTTGTACCCCGAATCCTGCCGACCGTCAACGCAAAAATGGATCATTGACGGCATTGTGATCGAGTCGCAGATTCTGCCCTAACTCACCGCCAACTGTCCACGACGGAGTGGGGTGGCATCGGCCGTTACCGCCGTCGCCGATTCCCGGCCGGCCGGACGGGACTATCGTGGACACCTATGAGCGAAACTCCACCCGACGACGGACGGGAACAGAACCCGGACACTGGGCGGGAACAGAAGACAGTCGTCGTGGTCGGGCCGGACGGGCGACCGGTGGGCACGGTGCAGCTTGACGGCTCACAAAACGACGAGGGACGCGACAACGAGGACCCTTCGCAGCTCATTGAGCAGCCAGCGAAGGTCATGCGCATCGGCAGCATGATCAAGCAGCTGCTGGAAGAGGTCAAGGCGGCGCCGCTCGATGAGAAGGCCCGCCAGCGGCTGACCGAGATCCACCGCCGGTCCATCGTGGAACTCGAGTCAGGCCTGGCCCCGGAGCTGATCGAGGAACTGGACCGGCTCGCGCTGCCCTTCGAACAGGGCGAGGTCCCCACCGAAGGTGAGCTACGGCTGGCCCAGGCCCAGCTGGTCGGCTGGTTGGAGGGGTTGTTCCACGGCATCCAGGCCACCCTCGTCGCCCAGCAGATGGCCGCCCGGATGCAACTGGAACAGATGCGCACGGGCCGGCCGGCGCTGCCGGTAGGACCGTCCGGACTGCCCAGCATGCCGTCATCATCCGAAGGCGACAACGCCCCGAACGGCCGTACCGGCCAGTATCTCTAGTCGGCTTCCTCGGACAGCATCGTCTCCAGCCAGCTCGCCACGCCGTCCGCGTCGTTGCTTGCGGTGACCTCGTCGGCCAACGCCAACACCTCCGGGTGCGCGTTGGCCACAGCGACCCGGCGCCACCCGGCCCAGCCGAACATCGGTACGTCGTTGGGCATATCGCCGAAGACGAGCACGTCGTCCGGGGTGATGCCGAGTTCGGCGGCGACCACGGCAAGGCCGCTGGCCTTGTCCACGCCCGGCGCGGTGATTTCCACGTAGCCCAGGCCAGCCTGGGTGACCGCGGCAAGGTGGGGCGGCACCACCCGCCTGGCCACCGCGAGCAGTTCGTCCGCGGTCAACGCCGGCGCATGCGCGAACCCCTTGTACGCGGGTACCTCCAGCGCCGCGACCCGGTCATAGGCAATCCACTCGGGGTACGGCCAGACCGCGTGCGCATCCCCCCACAGCGGTGCCCGCGGCTCGTCCAAGGTCTCGACCAGCACAGCAAGCGGCCCGACCTCGGCCTCCAGCAGGGCCAGCGCCTCGGCCAGGGCCGGTCCGGCAATGCGCTCCCGACGCAGTACCCGGGGCGCCTGCGCAACCCGCTGGTCGAGCACATAGGCGCCCTGGGCGAGTACGAAGAAGTCGGCTTCGGGCAGGTCACGCCGGCACAGTTCGAGAAGTCGGGCGCCCCGACCGGTGACGCCGGCAACCGGAATGCCAGCCTCGCGCACCTTGCGAAGCACCCGTATGGCGTAGTCGGACACGGTCTCGTCGCTGCGGACGAGGGTACCGTCCAGATCAGTGGCGACGAGTTTCGGTAGGCCTGACAGGCTCATGATTCCTCCTGAACCGCAGCCCCCGCTGGTGCGCGGGTGGGCAACGATACGCCCCGCCAGCGACGACAACCACGTCCACCGGTGAACGATCTACGAAATTCGCCCGTCCGCGGCACATCCCTAGCGGGCGATGGGCTCCAGCACGTCGCGGCCACCCACAAAGGGCTGCAGCGCCTTGGGCACCAGCACCGAACCATCCGGCTGCTGGTGGTTCTCGAGGATCGGCACCAGCCAGCGGGTGGTGGCCAGGGTGCCGTTGAGAGTGGCCGCGACCTGCGGTTTACCGTCGTCATCCCGGTAGCGCACACCCAGGCGGCGGGCCTGGTAGGTGGTGCAGTTCGAGGTCGACGTCACCTCGCGGTAGCGGCCCTGCGAGGGCACCCAGGCCTCGCAGTCGAACTTGCGGGCAGCCGAACTGCCCAGGTCGCCCGCGGCCACGTCGATCACCCGGTAGGGCACATCCACCTTGGCCAGCATTTCCTCTTCCCAGGCGAGCAGGCGCAGATGCTCGTCGTGCGCCTCTTCGGGCCGGCAGTACGAGAACATCTCGACCTTGTCGAACTGGTGCACCCGGATGATGCCGCGGGTGTCGCGTCCATGCGAGCCGGCCTCCCGGCGGAAGCACGACGACCACCCGGCGTACCGGCGCGGCTGCCCGGCCGGCAGGTCGAGGATCTCGTTGCCGTGGTAGGCCGCGAGCGGGACTTCCGACGTGCCGACCAGGTACAGGTCATCGGCTTCCAGGCGGTAGACCTCGCTGGCATGCGACCCAAGGAAACCGGTGCCTTCCATCGACTCCGGCTTCACCAACACCGGTGTGATCATCGGAGTGAGCCCGAACTCCACCGCCTGCTGGATGGCCAGTTGCAGCAGGCCGAGCTGCAGCAGCGCGCCGACACCGGTAAGGAAGTAGAACCGGCTGCCGGACACCTTCGCGCCGCGTTCAATGTCGATCGCGCCCAGCAGCTCACCAAGCTCGAGGTGATCGCGCGGCGCGCCGAGCTCAGGCTTCTCGCCCACTTCGCGCAGCACCACGTAGTCATCCTCGCCACCCGCGGGCGCGCCATCCTCCACCACGTTGGGCATGGCCAGGTGGGCCCGGCGCAGCGCCTGCTCGGCGTCGTTGGCGGCGGCCTCGGCCGCCTTCACCTGGCCGGCGAGCTCCTTGGTGCGGGCGAGCAGCGCGTCGCGCTCGGCGCCGCTCACGGTGCGGATCTGACCCGAGAGCTGCTTCTGCTCCGCCCGCAGCGCCTCATAGGCTTGCCGGCTCGACCGGCGCGCCTCATCGGCCGCCAGTAGGTCGTCCACCGCGGAACCGACTCGCCCCGGGCACGCTGGCTGGCACGGGCGGCGGTCGGATCATCGCGAAGCAGGCGCAGGTCAATCACGAGGATCGAGCGTACTCGCCACCCGGCATCCGCTTCATCTGATATCACGCCATACGAGAACCAGCTAGCGCTCGGGTGTGACGGTGAGCTCAAGCGCCTCGGCCGGTGGCGCCGCTGCGGAAGTCGGCCGGGGCCACTGGCCGTGCATTCACTGTTCGCTGCGGCGCGATCGACTCGGGTGCCTCGCCACGTCCGCCCTGAGATGCCGGTAGGGGTCCGCGATCCTATCCTGGCCGCCGGGCGAGCCGCGAGCCAGATCGCCACCACCGGCAGCATGACCGAGATCAAAGCGAACAGGAGACCCGGCTGATAGGACACCGCGAAGTCACGCGGCAGCAGGATCGCGCGGAGACCGCTCGGCCAGCGTACCGGGCGCCGCCCTGACGATGGCCACCACGACCCCCAGCAGGCCGACCGAGGCGACCGTGGCCGCGAAGCGAAGGCGCAGGGCCAGGTCGGACCGGTTCACTACCGCGCCGGCAACGGCCAGCAGGACGAGCGAACCGAGCGCATATACGAGGCCCAGCAGTTGCGGCGTGCTGACCGCGGTTGCGAGGACCAACCGGGCCGGTGTCGAATTTATGCCGCCGGCCTGCGGCTGCTGCTGCTGCAGCGTGACTGACTGCCATTCCCAGGTCAGCGCCAGTACGAAAGCTGCCGCGGCGAGGGTGGCCACCACAAACGCGCTGACGGAGGGCCGGGCGGTGGGCTGCGGCGCGAGTAGCCGGCTGAGCCAGCCCCGTCGCGGCGCCTCGGCAATCCAGTCCACGTCCTGCGCCATGCGACTCTCCCCGCCTTCGATCCGGTCCGGCAATACGGCACAGCGGCCGAATCGTTACAGTCTGCCGTACCGACCGCCCGGTGTCAGCGCAGCCGGCCGGGGCTCAACGACGACTGCCGCGCCTCTGATCACGCAGGATCTGCCGCACCACGTTGCGGCCCGGGATGCCGGTCACGCCGCCGCCGCCATGCGTGGCACTGCCGGCCTGGTAGAGGCCCCGGATGGGGGTACGAAGATCGGCGTATCCAGCCGCGGGCCGGCAATGGAACATCTGCCCCGCAGTCAGTTCGCCATGAAAGATGTTGCCGCCGACCAACCCGTACTCGGTCTGCATCTGGTGTGGTCCGATCACCTGACGGCCGATGATCGAATCGGTGAAGCCTGGCGCTACCGCTTCCATCCGGGCGGTGAGCCGGTCGGCGTAGTCGGCGAGTTGCCCGTCGTGCGGCGCGCTCGCGTACGTGTGCGGCACCCACTGGGTGAACATGCTGACCACGTGCTTGCCCGGGGGCGCCAGCGTCGGGTCGAAGACGCTCGGAATGCACACATCGGCGAAGGGCAGCGTCGACGGCTGGCCCGCCGCGGCCTGCTGGAACGCGGTCTCCAGGTCATCCAGGGACTCGGCCAGCACGATGGTGCCGCCGTAGACCTGGGGATCGAACTGCGGGTGGGCGCTGAACACTGGCAGGCGGTCCACCGCGAAGTTCACCTTGACGGTGCCGGAGCGGCTGCGCCAACTGCGGATGTCGGCGACGAAGTCCGGCGGCAGGACGGTCGGGTCGACCAGTTCCAGGAACGAGATCACGGGATGCGCCGTGGTGATCACGGTGGCGGCACTGATCTGGGTGCCGTCGCGCAGGGTCACCCCGCGCACCGCGCCGCCGCGCACGTCGATCCGGGCGACCTCGGCCTCGGTGCGGATCTCCACGCCCAGCGCGCGGGCGGCCGCCGCCATCGCCTGGGTGACCCCACCCATGCCACCCCGAGGGAAACCCCACACGGCCGCCTGGCCACCGGTCTCGCCGATGTGGTGATGCAACGCGACGTATCCGCTGCCCGGGCTGCGCGGACCGGCCCAGGTGCCGATCACCCCGGACACGCTCAGTACGCCGCGCATCGCGTCCGAGCTGAACCGTTCCTCGACCAGGTCTGCGATGCTCGCGGTGAACAGCCGGGTCAGGTCGAATGCGGCCCGCACGTCCACCTTGCGCAACGTCTTCAGCAGTGCCGCCTGGCCGAACAGGTCACCGGGCCGGTGTGAGCCCACCTTGGGCGGGATGCTGTCCAGCAGCGGACCGAGCAGCCGCCCGAGCGCGCCCAGCCAGCGTTCCCATTCCTCATAGGCCTGCGCGTCCGACGGCGCGAACTTGGCGATCTCGGCCCGACGGCGCACCGGATCCTCGGACAGGTGCAGGTAGCCACCATCGCGGCGCGGCGCGAAGTAGGGCCCCTGCGGATAGACGTGGTAGCCGTGTTCGGTCAGCCGCAGGTCGGCCACCATGTCCGCGGGCAGCAGGCTGACCACGTAGGACAGCGAGGTGACGGTGAAGTCCGGTCCGAAGGGCTGTTCGGACACCGCCGCGCCGCCGACCACCGCACGGCGTTCCAGCACCACCACCCGACGGCCCTGGCGGGCCAGGTACGCCGCCGCGACCAGGCCGTTGTGGCCACCCCCGATGACCACGACATCAAAGGCGCCCATGCCTGCGCACCCTACCCGCCCGCCCAACCGACGCCGCGCCGGTCACCTCGCGGAGTCACACGACACAGGCCCGTCTGGTCACATGTGCCTGTCGGGTCGGCTAGCGTCGCAGGCATGGTTATGCGTAGCGCGACAGCCCGTTGGCAGGGCTCGATCACCGAGGGTTCCGGGGTCATGCGGACCGGCAAGGGTGGTCTGGAAGGCAACTACTCATTCAAGTCACGGTTCGAAGAGGGTGAAGGCACCAACCCGGAGGAGCTCATCGGGGCGGCTCACGCCGGTTGCTTCTCGATGGCACTGTCCAAGGGACTCGGCGACGCCGGTCACGTGCCCGTGTCCATCGAAACGACCGCGAAGGTGCACCTTGAGAAGGTCGACGGTGCCAACACCATCACCAGGATCGACCTGATCACGGAGGTGGACGCGCCCGGACTGGACCAGGCCGAGTTCGCGAAGATCGCCGAAGGCGCCAAGGCGAACTGTCCGGTCTCCCGGCTCCTGTCCCCAGGTGCGGAGATCACGCTGCAGGCCTCTCTCGCCTGAACGCCGGTGCACCGGGGGTTACGGCTCCCGGTGTCACTCGGGGTGGTTCATACCAGCCATCCGATACGGGGTGGTCACGCCCTCGTACGCCAGGTGGAAAACCATACCCTCCGCCGCATGCCTCAGGTTGTGACAGTGATCCATCCACACGCCCGGCTTGTCGGCCTTTAACGCGACCTCCCATACCTCGCCGGGTGCCACGTCGAACGTGTCCATCCACACTGGACTGCCCGTCGGCGCTACCCTAGGGGCCGGCCGGGTCCAGCGGGGACAATGGGGCAATGGCGGTAGAGATGACGCGGGACCGGTTCGAGGAACTCGTCGGGGAGGCACTCGATCTGGTGCCCGACGAACTCCTCCAGTTGATGGACAACGTGGTGGTGCTGGTCGAGGACGAACCCGACAACGACCGGGAACTGCTCGGTCTGTACGAGGGATATGCGCTCACCAGCCGGGGCTGGGACTACTCGGGCGTGCTACCGGACCGGATCACCATCTACCGCAACCCCACCCTGCGGATCTGTGACACTGACGAAGACGTCGTCGACGAGGTCGCCACCACTGTCGTACACGAGATCGCCCATCATTTCGGGATCGACGACGACCGACTGCACGACCTCGGCTGGGCCTGACCGGCCTCGGCTCGCTGTTCGGAAACTAGCTCGGGCTGCCCGAGCGGATTCGGGTTAGCCACGCGGCGGCGTCAGCGAAGTCCCCGTCGCTGACGCCCGGTGGCGCCACCGGGCGGTCCTCCGGTCCGAAGCCGGACGGGCTGCACGCCCGGGGATAGGAGCCGAGGAAACGGACCTCCGAGCAGACCCGCCGTAGCCCGGCGAGGGCTTCGCCCATGCGGGCCTCGGCCACGTGTCCGGAGCAGTCGAGAAAGAACGCGTACCGACCGAGCCGCTCACCGGTGGGACGCGACTCGATCCGGGTGAGGTTCACGCCCCGTACGGCGAGTTCGGTGAGCACGGCGAGCAATGCGCCGACCCGGTCGTGCGCGATGTAGACCGCCAGCGACGTCGTGTCGTCGCCACTGGGCGGCGGCGGCGGACCCGGCCGGGATACCAGTGCGAACCGGGTCACCGCATCAGGATGGTCCGCGATCCCCTTGGCCAGCACCGACAGGCCGTGCCGTTCGGCACCGATCGGCGCGCAGACTGCGGCGTCGAACTCACCCCGGGCTACCCCCAACGCGGCGGCGCCGTTGGACAGGACCTCGATGACCGTCGCCCCGGGTGCATGCTCGCCCAGCCAGCCACGACACTGCCGGGCGGCATTCGGGTGAGCGGCCACGGTAGTGACACCGGTCAGACTCGTACCCACCCGGGCGCCGAGCACGAAGTCCACGGTGAGCATCACTTCCTGGCTGATCACCAGCGGTTCGCCATTGGCCAGCTCGTCGAGGGTGATCCCCTCGGCGCCGCCGATTGAATTCTCGAGTGGGACCAGGGCGGCATCCGCCTGGTAGGACCGCACCGCCTCCAGCGCCTCGGGGACGCTGCGCGATGGCGTGACGGTCGCGGTCCTGGTGGCTGGCAGCGTACGCAACGCCTGCTCGGAGAAGGTTCCCTCCGGGCCCAGGTAGACGAACCGGGTAGACATACGACCAGCCTACGGGGCTGGGCACCGGTGCGATGACGGCCGGTTACGGCGTGGCTGGCGTGGTGACCCGGTGACCGGCCCCGGACAGGGCCGCGAGTGCCTCGTTCAACCGGACCGCCGGAACCAGGACGTAATCGGTGTCGTGGGTGGAGAAGGCGAAGATGTTTACCCTCGCCTCAGCCAGCGGATTGACCAGCGAGGCGAGGATGCCGGTGAGGGCAAGGTTGACCGGCCCGTTCACCCGAAGGCACCGCCACGGTGTATTGATCAGACCGTCCTGCGGTGCCTGGGCGGCCAGGCAGATGACCGACGTCTCGGCCGGTGACCAGGTCACCGACACCACACCGGCGGTCAGATCCAGCCCAGCGGGCAGCTGGGCACCGGGTTCCAGCCGGCACACAGCGTAGTCGTCCGGCAGCAGGACGAGATCCAACACGTGTCCGAGGCTAGGCCACGATCCATGCACGTCCTAGGGCCGGCCGCCGATTTGCCGTGGAGAAGCGACAATTCTCACTGATTGACGGGCAGGAAGAACGTCAACGACCCGACAATCTCCCCGGCGTCCGCCAACGGCACGGAGACAGCGTCCACCGTCTTGGTGGCATGCCCGACCCACACCCGCAGCAGGCCGCGAGCCAGCCCGGCCGAACTGATCGCGAGCAGCGGCGGGATCTTGGTGATCTCCCAGTCGGGCAACTGCTTCTGCAGGTTGCTGAAGTCGCGCAAATCGAACACCTCGCCGGCGAGGGCGCAGTTGACCGCCGCGTCGCAATCGATGCCGAACATCTCGCGGCACCCAGACGAGGCGGCCACGACCATGCCGTCGCCGTCGATCACCACACAGGGTTCCTCGGCCAGGTTGGCCGTCTGCGCCCACAGCGCGAGCGAGCCCTGTATGCCCGCCGACGAGGGATCGGACAGCTCGAGTGACAGTTCGACGGCCACAAACTCTCCCTCCGGCTCGCGCGGCTCAGCGCCAGCGCTCACTCTGCGCCAGATGATGCTGACGCAGACGTGTCGACGCTAGCGCTGTAAGGCCGTCTTGTCAGTGGGGACAGTCAGACGATTCCTGCGTGGTTCAGGTGGATACGCCCAGGTATTGACCTACTGACGTGCTGTCGACACGGCTGGCCAGTGCCACCAGTTTCTCGATGGTTGTCGTGCTGACCCGGTTGCCGTGGGCGTCCAGTGCCCGGCCGATGTCCCGGTATGAGGTGACCACACACCCCTCCGGCGGCTTGCCGTAGTACACGATCTCGCCGCTGCCCAGGAAGGCCACAACGGGGACCACCGGGATCCGCCGGCCCGCCAGCTGGGACATCTGGTGCGAAATGCGGGCAGCGTCCCGCTTGGCCAAAGCCACGTACGGTGGCCGCCGGCCGTCGATCTGCACCACCTCACCGGCCAGTTGCACCTTCGAGCGGCCATGGTCGGCCACGGTCACCTGAAAGATCCCGCCCGGCCCGATGGCCAGAAAGTCTGGGTCGTCCGGGTTGTAGTCGACGATCCGCCACTGTGGACCGAGCAGCTCCACCCGGTGCACGACGCGCTGCCGGCCGGCTTCGTTCCGGCGTTGGGCTCGGGCATCGCGGCGTCTGGCCAGCCATCCCCCGGCGGGGTTGCCGATGGAGCGTTCCGCGGACGGACCGGTGCCGCCACCTGCTGACGTCGATCGTGCGCCAGCCGGATGGGTCGGCAGGGGGTGGGTTCCTGCGGCCTGCAGGTCCTGGTCACGGGCAATCACAGCACACCTCCACGAAGGGGGACGCTTCGTTGCGGTTCCACCACGTTACGCGTTTGGCTGTCGAGATCGATAGATACAAGCGATCGAATAATCATGAGTGAACAGGGATGAATGCACACATTCATGACCAGAAATTTCTTCCCGTCCCGAGAAAGTCACCGCAGGGTCAGCTGGCGGCTCAGCATCCGCTGGCGGGCCTGGCGCGCACCCGCGTCCAGCGGCTCGGTGATGGCCACCGCCTCGGCGTACCGCTGTGCGAACGCGGCCACGGGCTCCTCCCACTCGGCGGCGTCCGGCCCAGCGGGCAGGTCCCACACCGGAACCCGCAGGCCGTGTGCACGGAACATGCCGGCGAACTTGGTCCCCTCGCCGAGGGTCAGTTCACCGGCGGCGAACAACCTGGCCAGCGCGGCGAGCGCCTGGTCCTCCTCGTCGGGCAACACCCACCGCACGTGCGCGCGCCCCGGGAACCGGCACCAGTAGGCGGCCGGTGCGGCAGCCAGCTTGGCGGTGGGGAAGATGCTGGCGTTGGCCCGCTCGAGGGAGTCCTTGACCTCGGGATCGGTGGCCTCTTCGTCCAACCAGTAGTCGAAGCCGTCGTGGATCGTCACGTCCAGGCCGGTGTCGTCGAGCACGTCCTGCAGGCGGGGCCCAGGCCCGGGAAGGGCCGGTACGGACACGGGGCCACCCGGCTCCGCCTCCAGCGCGAGCAGCAGGGACAACGCGACGTCGCGGCTCACGTCGCCGGATTGGGCGCCCCGCTGCAGGCCGAGGAAGATTCGGCCGTCCGGCTTGGTCAGCGCCGGCCACGCCAACGGCAGCACCGTCGACAGGGTCACCTCGCGCTCGCCGTACTTGCTAACCAGCTCCGCTGACAGCCGCAGCGGCGCGGTGGCCGCCGGCACGAGCTCGCGCAGGGCTACCCAGTCTGCCTCATTCCGCAGGCCCTCGAAGGGTCTCATCACGAAGATGTCGCGGACCTTGGATCGGACCGGGGCCGCCGGATCCACCGGCCGGGTCTGCTTATGACGCTTGCTCACGAGGGCAGAGCCTAGCGCCGCCCATCGGACCTACGGCCGGGGCGTCCCCAACTCGGCCCAGACGCATTGTCGTTCACCGTCACGTTCCACACCCCAGCGCCTGGCCAGGGCAGACACGATAGCCAGGCCCCGACCGTCGACGGACTCCGGTCCAGCCATCCGGGCCGCGGGAACGCGATCAGCGCCACCGTCGATGACGCGCAACACCACATAGCCCTGTTGCGCACCGAACGCCGGGCCGATCCGCAACACCAGCCGGATCACGCCGCCAGGCAGCGGTGATGCGTGCCGGACGGCATTGCCGAGCAATTCGGCCACCACCGCGACCACGTCGCCGAGCAGGTTGGGGGCGATCAATCCGTGCAGCTCAGTCGCGAGCTGTTGGCGGGCCAGGCGGGCGCCAAAGGCGTGATGGGGCACATCGAGGTCCCAGGCCCGCTCACGCACCGCCATCGACACGCTCTCATGCCTCCCCAGGCCCGGCCGGGCGGAGTAGACCGTCGGCGCGTTGCAGACGGACCTCTGCCACCGTCCCACCTCCATCGCGCGGACGCAAGGATACCCATCCATGTTGTCGCTCGACGAGTCGTCGCACAAGATATAGACCGAGCCCTACGCCGCCCCGGCCGTCGGTGTCCCGACCAGCCCGCCAGAAGCGCTCGAAGGCCCGCTCGACGTCGGTCGGGATCGATGCCGACCCCCCGGTCGCAGACCCGCAGGAACACGGTGTGCGCATCCGCGCCGGCCTGGATGTCGACACCCCGGGTCACCGGCCGGCCGATGCCCGCCGCCGGGCCGAGCTGGGCGGTGTACCGGATCGCGTTGTTGACCAGCTCACGCACGATCGCGGTCAACACGGTCGGGTCGCCCAAGGCCGGTGGCAGGCTGCTCGGGACCTCCAGCCGCAGGTCCCGCCGCAGCTCCGGCGGCAGCTCGCCGACCGCCCGGAACAGCGCGGCCAGCGGATCGAACCGGACGCTGCGCACCAGCCACCCGGACGTGCCATCGCCCACCGAGGCGCCCAGCATCCGGTCGACCAACCGGGCCAGTTCGTCCGCCCGCTGGGTGAGCACCCGGGCCGCGTCACGCCGGTTGTCCTCGTCCAGCGCTTCCCACCGGTCGGCCAGCATGCTCGCGTAGCCCTTGACCACCGTCACCGGAGTCCGCAGTTCATGTCCGGCCACGGCGAGGAACAGGGTGCGGTCGTCCTCCTCGTCGGTCCGGCTCACCGCGTCGGTCCGGCTCACCGCCGACTGGGCACCATCCTGAATGTGGGCGATCGTGGTGGCCACCACCCGCAACACCGGCGTCAGCTGTTCCCACACGTCCGGTTCGGGCTCACCAAAGAACAGGTGCACCATGCCGATCGCGCGCTGGGGTGTCCGTACCGGCTGGCTGGCCATCACCAGCACGCCGTGCCCCAGCAGTAGCTCCGCGACCGCCGGCGCGAGCACCTCCACCGAACCGCGCCAGGGCCCGTCCGCCTCGCCCGAATCCAACAACTGTCCGGCGATCGGCTGCCCCATCGCCCAGGCCATCTCCCCGCTGGCCACCACCACGCGCGCGCCGCCGCCACCGAACCGGATGAACGTGGCTCCGACTGCTCCGGTGGCGCCCCGGGCCGCGGCCATCACGACGTCGACCGCGGCGAGGCCGGCCGCCCCGGCGGAGATCATCGCGGCCGCGTCGCTCAGGCCATCTACCAGCCGACGGTAGTCGATGGGCATGTCGCGAGTCTGCCTCGGCCGCCGCCGACGGCCACCCGCGGGGGCCAGTCTGGGCCGCCGGCACGGTTCAGCGGCCGAGCCGGGACAGCACGTAGGCGGGCTGGTCGGTGATGATGCCGTCGACCCCGAGCTCCAGCACGAGATCGACCTCCGCCGGCGTGTTCACCGTCCATACATAGACCTGCCGGCCCCGGTCATGTGCCCGCCGGACAAGTTCAGGGTGGTCTCGCAGCGTGGCACAGCCGGGACCGAGAATCGCCGCGCCGAACGGGGCCCGGCCATCGAGTGAGCGGGGCAGCCCCTCGAACAGAAACACCCGCGGCACGGCCGGGGTCAGCGCGCGGGCGGTTCGCAGCGCGAGCGGCGAGAACGACATGACCGTCACCGTGACCGGACCATCGGCGCGGTCGAGGCCATGACGCGCAAGCAGTTCGGCGAGCCGTTGCTCCACCGCGGAGCCGAACCGGGACGGGTGCTTGGTTTCGATCAACAATCGCAACGGGCGACCGGCCGTCAGCGCGGTGGTGACCAGCCGCTCCAACGTGAGTACGCCGAGCGTCTTGGACCCGCCGGTCTCGTCGTCAGGTCCGTTGATCGGGCGGCGGCCGAAGTCGAGCCGGGCCAACTGCTCCAGCGTGGCGGCGCTGACCCGACCGCGGCCGTTGCTGGTGCGCTCCAGCCGGGGGTCGTGAATGCACACCAGATGACCGTCGCGGGTGAGCCGGACATCGCACTCCAGTCCGTCCGCGCCTTCGGCGATGGCCTGCCGGTACACGTCGAGGGTGTGCTCGGCAAACGCGACGGACGAACCGCGGTGGGCGAAGACCAGCGGACCGCCAACCGGGCCGGTCACGACCGGCTAGAGGACACGTGCCGGCTGTCCATCTTCGCTTTCCATCGCCCGGCCGGCCTCGTGCCAGGCGAACATGCCCCCCTTGAGGTTCGCCACCCGCTCCCAGCCCTGGCCCCGCAGAAATGCGACCACCTGAGCGGAACGGCCGCCGACCCGGCAGATCACCACCACATCCCGATCCGTGGGTACCTCGGCCAGCCGGACCGGGACCTCCATCATCGGCACGTGATGGGCGTGGCTCGCATGGCCCGCGGTCCACTCGTCCTGGTCCCGTACGTCGAGCAGGAAGGCGTCGTCGCCGACCGCTGCTGGCGCGATCTCGGGTATCTGGGAATGTGGCAACACCCGCTCTGTATAACACGTCGACCGGTCGTCAGATCTTGTTGACCCACTCCCGGTGTGCGGCCGCCCACTGGCCCATGGTGTCCGCGCGCATCGCTTCGAACAGGCTGTCCGCGTCCGAGGTGGTGACGACGTAGGACACATCGTCGATGACATCCGGGTCAGACGGCACCTTGACCCCGACCAGATCACCGGGGCTGAGGCTGCGCATCGCCAGGACCACATTGGTCAGATCCTCATTGCCGGTGTCGACGGTCATGGTGCCGGCCACCGCACGCACCAGCGAGTCCATTTTGACCGGATTGGAGGTGGCCCCGGTGGCCCGGGCCTGTTCCAGGAACGCCTTGAGGAACTGCTGCTGGTGCCGCTGGCGGGCGTAGTCGCCGTCCGGGAAGTCACGCTGGCGCAGGTAGTCCAGCGTGTCGGTCGCGTTCATCCGGCGGCACCCGACTTCGAACACCTTGCCGGTGTGAATGGATACCACCCGGGTGTCTACACACATGTTCACGCCGCCGAGGATGTCGACCGCCGAGCGCAGGCCGGAAAAGTCGATCACCGCCGCGCCGCTGAACTGAACTCCCGCCAGTTGCGACAGCGTTGCCGAGACCAGCCGGCTGCCACCCACCGGAGTTTGCCCGTACTCGAACGCGGCGTTGATCTTCGTTCGGTCGCCGGTGAAGTTCAGCGACGGCATCGGCGGGATGTCCACCAGAAGGTCCCGGGGTACCGAGATCAGGTAGGCCTTGTCCATGGACTTCGTCAGGTGGGCCACGATGATCGTGTCGGACCGCTCGCCGGCGCTCGGGTTGCCGTCGCGCTTGTCCGAACCGATGAGCAGCAGGTTCAGCGGTCCGCTCACGGCGGCCTGACCGGACCGGGCGTTGGGGTCGAGCAGGTTGTCGCGGCCAACGGCGTGCTCATAACGGTGGACCAGAAACGCTCCGGTGACCCCGGCGACCGTCGCCACCAGTACCAGCGCCGCACCAACGGCGATCAACGTCTGGCGAAGACGCTTGCGGCGGCGGCCGGCCCAGCTCCCGGCCGGATCCTGAGGCGGGGAGTCGCTGGACCGAACAGATCGATCAGGCATGTGACTCCCACGTTCGGGTGACCTCGCAACCCTCCCGACACTATGTCCGGTGCCCGCCTCGCACCGCCGGAATACCGAAATCGGCAGCGCCGGACGAGCCGAAAACCGTTGTCAGGCAAGGAAACCACCGATCGTACGGGATGTGCGGCTATCAGCCTCCCTGGTCGCCCTGCCCGGATTGCTGGTCACCGCGCAGCCAGTCGGCAACGCAATCCTTGGCGACCGCGTCGTAGAGGGCGCTGCCGCGTTGCTTGTCCGACAGCACCACGCTCTCGCCATTGATGGTGTCCGTACCGCTGTTCGGGCTGGTCATGAAGACGAGGTCGTCGCCACGGAGGCTGCGAAACTGCCAACCGAGGTCGAACAGCGAGAAGTCCTTGTCGACGGTCAGGGCGGCGGCGGTGCCCGAGACGAAGTCCCGAAACGATCCGGGGTTGGTCAACGTGCCCATGCTGGCGGCCTTGTCCAGCAGCGCTTTCAGGAACTGCTGTTGGTGGCGCTGCCGGGCGAAGTCGCCGTCGGCGAACTGGTAACGCTGGCGCACGTAGTCGAGCGCCTCTTCGCCGTTGAAGTGATTGCGCCCCTTGGTGAAGGTCCGCCACGGCTCGAAGATCGACGTGATGGTCTGCTCCACCTGCATATCGACGCCGCCCAGCGCGTCGGTGACTTTCACGAACCCGGCGAAGTCGATGAGCACCAGATGATCCATCCGCACATCCGTGTACTGCTCGACCGTCTGGACCATCAACGGCGCGCCACCCCAGGCGTACGCGGCATTGATCTTGGCCATGGTGTTGCCGTGCTGGCCATCCTTGCTTTCGGGAATGTGCACCCACAGGTCACGCGGAAGGGAGATGAGATAGCCCTTCTTGTGATCGGCCGGAATATGCAGAATCATGATGGTGTCGGTGCGCCATTTCCCGGCCCGGTCGACCGGGGCACCGGGATCGCGCGAGTCCGAGCCCAGGAGCAGGATGTTCAGGCTGCCGTCCACGAGCTTCTGCGGACGTCCGGCCACCTCGGCGAACGGGTCGGTGCGCTTGAGGCCCCGATCCACGTTCTCGACCCACAGGTACGCCGACAGCGTTCCCACCCCGGCGAGCAGCGCCAACACCACGACGGACACCAGGGCAATGCGACCCCAGCGCGGCCGGATGGTGCGCTTGCGTCCGTAGGTGGTACCTCGCCCGGAGGCCGGACGCGGCGGCTCACGGTCCACGCGGGGCGGTATGGTCACCATGAGTTTCACACTACGTACTCATGGCCACTGTTCCGCGTCGCAGCGCGTCGTCGGTGTTGCGTTTTCGCTCGCCCAAGCCCTATTGCGGACGCGTGATCTGCGAAACTCCCGTTCCCAACCGGCCGGCGAAATAGTCAATGGTGCGGCGCAGGCCATCTTCGGCCACAACGAGCGGTTCGTAGCCGAGTACGTCACGTGCCTTGGTGAGATCCGGACGGCGCTTTTCTGGATCGTCCGGCGAACGCGGCAAGAATGCGATGTCCGACGCGCTGCCGGTCAGCGAAATAATCAGTTTCGCCAGGTCGCGCATGCTGATCTCGTGTTCGGTGCCGCAGTTGACCGGTCCGACCTCGGTGGAGTCGAGCAGCAACAACATGCCCCGCACCAGGTCGTCGACGTAGCAGATGGATCGGGTCTGCGCACCCGTGCCCGAAACGGTAAGTGGTTCGCCGCGAAGCGCCTGGGTGATGTAGGTGGGAATGGCCCGCCCGTCGTCGAGCGCCATCCGCGGGCCGTACGTGTTGAAGATGCGCAGGACCGCCACGTCGGTGCCCTGGTCGCGGTGGTAGGCCATGGTGGCCGCCTCGGCGAACCGCTTGGACTCGTCGTACACCGAGCGCACCCCGACCGGGTTGACGTTGCCCCAGTAGGTCTCCGGCTGCGGGTGCACCAGCGGATCGCCGTACGCCTCCGAGGTCGACGCGAGCAGGAACCGGGCGCCGTCCGCGGTGGCCCGCTCCAGCAGGTGCAAGGTACCCAACCCGTTGACCCGCATGATCTCAATGCCGAACTTGGCGAAATCGGTCGGGCTGGCCGGCGAGGCCAGGTGCAGGATCGCGTCGAACCGATGCCCGGAGAGCGACGAGGGCAGCCCTTCGCTGATATCCGCCTCGATCAGGGCAAACCGTGGATGTTCCGACAGATGGGCTACATTCGCTTTCGATCCGGTGATGAAGTTGTCCACCACCACCACAAAAGCTCCCCGGCCAATCAGCCGGTCGACCACATGAGACGGTACAAATCCGGCACCACCCGTCACCAGGACCCGGCTGTCCGAACCGAAGCGCTGGGGAACACTCACCACGTCACACTATCTGCCCCCTCAACGCGCTGGCGGGCCGCCCAGATATCGACCACGATAGTGCAACAGCGGCCCCGGCGCATGGTCGTTGACCTGGGCTTTTTCAATTGTGGCTTCAACCAGCAGGCTCCAGCCGATCGGCCGGGCCCCGGCCAACCTGCATCCCGCCCAGCCGGCCACCTCCGGCGGCACCGGTCCCCACGGAGTCTCCTGCCACGTCCCGGCCGCGAACGGCCCACCAGGCGACGGCATCAAGCCGGCGAAGATGTCCGCCAGCCGGGCGTCCGAGTCTCGCAGCGGCGACACCGCGAACCGGCCGTCGCCGCCACGCAACGCCTCCCACAGCGTCGATTCCTCGTCGAGCACGCCGAGCAGCCGGCCCGGGTCACCCTCGACGAGGACCGTCGATGACACGGTGAGCCCAGCTGGCCGGCCGCTGGCGTCGCGCGCCGTCCACAGGCTGACCCCGGCCGGAAATCGGCCGCGCAACCGGCGCAGGACGGACTTGGCCGAGTCCGGCGTCTGGAACGGATCCGACGAATGGATGGTCACGCCATGCCCCGCACGCTGGACAGGCCCGGGCGCAGCAGCGGCGGATACAGCGTGTCCGCGGGTCCACGGCGATAGAGCTGAGCCGGCCGGCCGCGACCGCCGCCGGTGGCCGCGCCGATGGGCACCACGAAGCCCTCCGTCGAGGTGACCTTGCGATGGAAGTTGCGCGGATCCAGGGCGGCACCCCAGACCGCCTCGTAGACGTCACGCAGTTGGGCAACCGTGAACTCCGGCGGGCACAGGGCGGCGCCGAGGGCGGTGTACTCCAACTTGGACCGTGCCCGTTCGACGCCGTCATCGAGGATCTGCGCGTGGTCGAAGGCGAGTCTGGGCAGGTCACTCACCTTATGCCAGTCCGCGGCCGCGGCGTCCGACCCGGCAACCACCGTTGGCTCGTCCGGCAGCAGGGCAAGATAGGCGACGGTGATCACGCGCCCCCGCGGGTCACGTTTCGGCGCGCCGTACGTGGCAAGCTGCTCCAGGTGTCCCGCGGCAGCGCCAGCCACCGATGTCTCCTCGGCCAGCTCACGTTCCGCGGCCGCACGTAGGTCCTCATCCGGCTCGACAAATCCACCTGGTAATGCCCACCGTCCCTTGAACGGCGACGCTCCCCGACGGACCAGCAACACGCTGAGCTGCCCGGCCCGGATCGTGAGCACCACGAGATCGACTGTCAGCGAGAAGACACCGGTAACTGCGCCCATTCGATTATCACCACCTTGACGATAACTGACGGTATCTATATCGTCAGCCTGACGAGATTACCAGGGGGGGAACAGGTTGGCCGATATCACCAGGCGCGCATTCCTGCGGCACCTGCGTGGAACTCCGACCAGGTGGGTGCGCCACTACGTCAAAGGAAGAGTCAGGCACGAGGGGATCGGTCAGTCGTTCTGGTATCGGCCTCTCACCGCCGTCCTGTCCGAGGTTCCCGTCGACGACCGGGAACTTCCACTGCTCTTGCACGCCCGAACCAGCGACTTCGCCGACATCACTGTGCCGGCCACGGTCACCTACCGTGTCTGCGAGCCTACCCAGGCATCGTCCAGGTTGGACTTCTCGATCGATCCCGCGCGCGGCGTGTGGCGGTCAGCCTTGCCCGCGGTCCGGGCGCCGTACCGCGATGAGGGACTTGGTCAGGCCGAGGAACCGCTCATATACCAACTCGGAGTCTGGAAAGTACGCCCGCATCTGGGTCTTGTCGATCAGATCGGTCCACAACACGGTGCTGAGCACGGCCGCCTTCGACCGGCCCCGGGTGTGGGCCAACGGCCACCGGGTGGCTACCGCCGCCCGCAGCGCCACCGGCAGGAACTGGAGACCGGGCACCAGCCAATGTGGTTCGACCGGGAAGTACCGGTAAGGGGTCTGCACCCAATGCGCGTCGGAGAGCGAGTGGACCGCGTCGGCGAACCGGGCTCGACGCTCGTGCCCGCCCACATGCTCGATGACGGAGTTGCTGAACACCAGGTCGTAGCGGCGGTCCGCGATCGCCGCGGGCAACGCGCAGGCGTCGCCGCGTGCCACGTCGGCCCAGTCGGGCACCTCGAGCGGCGGCTTGGAGATGTTGACGATGTGTACGTGCCGGGCCCGGACCGGTGCCCGCAGCCAGGTGGTCAGGCAACCACCGAGGTCGATCACATCCATCTGGTCGAGGTCCGGAAACGCTTGCAGCAACCACTGCCACCGCAACGCCCGACGCCGGGCGCCCAGCGAGTCCGGTCCCTCGGTGATCCGCTGGCGGATGTGCTGCATCCCAACCAGGCTAGCCGTCCGGGGCCCGGAACTCTCGGTGACGAGCGGAAGAACCATGGCGTACGGCGACCCGCGCCGGATAACCGCTTGATCGCCGTGAAAGATTGGGTCCATGACTTCGACCGTGCGTTGGATCGACTTCGACTGTGTCGACCCGTTCCGGGTGGCGAGCTTCTGGGCCGAGGCCATCGGGCTGCGGCACCATCCGGAGAACAAGCCGGGTGAGGCCGAGTGCGCGTTGCTGTCAGGCGCGGACGTCGCCGAGGGCGGCATGCTCTTTCAGCGGGTGCCCGAAGGCAAGGTGGCCAAGAACAGGGTGCACCTGGACCTGAAGCCGACCGACTGTACCCGTGACGAGGAAATCGAACGCCTGCTTGGCCTGGGTGCATCACTGGCCGAAGATCACCGTGAGCCGGACGGCACGGGGTGGGCCGTGCTCGCCGACCCGGAAGGCAACGAGTTCTGCGTGGAGCGCAGCGCCGCCGAGCGCGCATAGCTCCCGAGAGCACTGGTAGTCGGCTCTTGGTTCCTCCACCGAGCGTGTACAGAGGGGGCTGACGACCTCAGGGGGACGTCAACCCCCAACGATGACGCGAGGAAGCTAGGCGCAGGCAGTGGTGATCTTGGTGATGACGCCCTGGAGTTGCGCCGCCGCCGCGACCGGGGTGAGCGACTGCATGGTCGCGGGGTTGGTGAGGCCCTGGATGGTGGTGGCGCCTTCGGTCAGGGCCGCCTTCACATCCGGGTCGATCGGCTTGGCCGAGAGTTCGGTGAGTTTGGTCGACCACTGACCGGCGATCCTGGCGGCATCGCCCGCGATCTGGACGAGCTTCATCTGGTCGCCGTTCGCGGCCTGGGCCTCGACGAACTTCGCCTGCAACTCGGTCGACGCCGTGCTACCGGCGGCCGCGGCATCCAGGCAGACCTGCTTTGTCTGGTCGGCGGCCGACGTGGTGGCGGATGCCGACGCGGGGGTGCTGGCGCTCTGGCTACTACTCGGCGAGACGCTGTTGTCAGCACACGCGGCCAACCCGGCCAATGCGACGGCGGCGAGCGAAGCAGTGATCATGAGCTTACGCATGGGGGTGATATCTCCTCGTCAGGCAGCGCCAGGAGTTCCGGCGCTGGCAACGGCCCGACTGTAGTCCAACCCCGCCACACCGGCAGCGCGAACAACTCTGGTCACAAGCCCGTGCCTGTCCGGCAGGCCGGGCCTACGCCGGGCGGAGTTCGGCCACGCAGCACTTGACGCTGCCGCCGCCTTTGAGTAGTTCATCCAGTTCGACGAGCACGGGTTCGTAGCCAAGGGCGGCAAGCTTGCCGGCCAGCCCGGTGGCGGCGGAGTTCAGCAACACGTGCCGGCCATCACTGACGAGGTTGAGACCGAAGTCGAGAGCGTCCTGCTCGTCGGCAAGCACCGCGTCCGGGAAGAGTTGGCGCAACACCCGCTGCGACGCGTCGGAGAAGGCACCGGGGTAGTAGACCGGGGTGGCGTCGTCGAGTGCGGCAAGCACCACGTCGAGGTGATAGAAGCGGGGATCCACCAACCGCAGGGACACCACCGGATGACCGAGGGCCTGCTGCGCCTCGGCATGGGCGGTATGTTCGGTACGGAACCCGTAGCCGGCCAGCACCAGTCCGCCGTACGCCTGGGGCAGGTAGGCGAAGTCGCCCTCACCTTCGTTGATCCGCGTCGGTGCGAAGAACTGCCATTCGTCCGAGTCGTAGAAGCCGCGGTGCGCAGGGGCCTCCGCGCTGCGCTGCGGGTAGCGGAACTGGGCACCGTAGACCACGCCGTCCACCGAGAACGCACCGTTCGCGGCGTAGACCATGTCAGGTAGGCCGGCCAGCGGCGCCAGCGTGTGCACCGTGTGACCGAGGCCCGTCAGGGTGTCGCGCAGGCCGTACCACTGCTTGACCGCACGATCGGTGTCCACCGGGGTGGACACGTCCATCCAGGGGTTGATGGCGTACTCGACGGTGAATTGTTCGGGCGCGCACATCAGGTAGCGGCGCGGGCGCGGCTGGCGGTTCACGATCATCAGGGTAGGTAGGCTGCGGGGCAGGAAACAGTGGCATCTGTTGCGAGGAAGGGGCGAATCGTTGCAGCTTGACGACACAGACAAGCGAATCATTGTGGCCCTCACCGCGGACGCCCGAACCTCGTTCGCGGAGATCGGCCTGGTGGTCTCGCTGTCCGCCCCGGCGGTGAAGCGGCGGGTCGACCGGCTTCGGTCGATGGGGGTGATCAAGGGCTTCACGACCCTGGTCGACCCGGCCTCGATCGGTTGGACCACAGAGGCGTTCATCGAACTGTTCTGTACCGGGCGGACGACGCCGGCGCAGATCGCGGCGGCGGCCCGGCGCCATCCCGAGGTGATCGGTGCCTATACGGTCTCCGGTGAGGCCGACGCACTGGTGCACCTGCGGGCGGCCGACATACCGCATCTCGAGCAGGCGCTGGAGCGGCTACGTTCGGAGACGTTCGTCACCTCGACCAAAAGCATGATCGTCTTGTCTCGGCTGGTCGACGCGGCCATCGACCCGACCGGCCCGAACCAGGCCTGAGATAGCCCTGGGCGGCCCCCGGGCTGCGGGAACCGAGGTACTGGTTGGCAACGTCCAAGCCGCCATGAGAGTTCTCGTCCGTTTTGCCGCGGCTGGTGTGGCCCTCTGCGTCGGGGTCGCAACGTTGTCGGCGTGCAGGTCGCCGGAAAACAGCCCCGACAACAATGCACCTCGCGGGTCCTATCGGCTGGTCGCGTTCGACTCGTGCGAGGACGCACTGGCCGGCCTGCGCGAGGCCGGAAAGCAGAGCGTCGGGCCGTACGGATTCGCCGGCAGCGCGTGGGCCGCCGATCTCGCTATGGGTGCGGGCGGCGAGCGGGAAATGGTCGGGGCGGTCCCGCCGGCGCAGCCCAACGCGGTGTCCGACGCGGCCAAGGAAGTCGGCGCCCAACCTGGCGCGGGCCAGGGCTACTCGGGCACCAACACCCATGAGGCCGGAGTGGACGAGCCGGACCTGGTGAAGACCGATGGCCGGCGCATCGTGACCCTGTCCGGTGGAAAGCTCCGGGTCGTTGACGCGGCCAGCCGCACGTTGACGGGGACCCTGGACCTGTCCACCAACGGCCTCGGCGCAACCGCGGACGACCTGCTCCTCTCCGGTGACCACGCGCTGGTGTTGGCCCGCTACCCGTTGCGCTTGCGGGGCGGACCCGCGGGTGTCGCGGACTATCCCGCCGCCGGTCGCGGCGTGTCCGACGTGGCCGGACTCGATCCGATCCGGGAGCCGGGCCCGGTGGGACCACGGCTGACGCTGGTGAGCCTTTCCGGGCAGCCGCGGATCCTGTCCAGCGTGGCGGTCGATGGCGACCTCGTCGACGCCCGCCAGGTCGCGTCCACCGCACGGGTGGTGATCCGGTCGGCGCCGCGGCTGCAGTTCCCCATGCCACAACCGGATCAGGACACCAGCGAGGCTCAGCGGACCGCGGTCAACCACGGCATCATTGACAATGCGCCGATCGACGAGTGGCTGCCCCGGATCGAGAACACCACCAACGGCACCACCCGGGCGACCACTGTGGACTGCTCCGCGATCAGCCGGCCGGCCAGTTACAGCGGTGGCAACCTGCTCACCATCCTGACCTTCAACCTCGGCGCGAACGACCTCGGCGACGGCCAGCCGACCGTGCTGGTGGCCGATGGGGACATGGTCTACAGCAACGGGCCGAGCCTGTACGTGGCGGGCAACCAGTGGCAGCAGGCCAAACGGGTTGCCACGGGCCATACGCCAGCGCAGGTCACCACTGAGATCTACCGGTTCGACACCCCGGACAACCAACGGCCCACCTTCGCCGCCGGCGGCGGCGTGCCCGGCTCCCTGCTCAGCCAGTACGCGTTGTCGGAGTTTGACGGCAAGCTACGGGTGGCCACCACGTCGCAGGCCAGGCAGGGCGCGCCCAGCGCGTCGGGTGTCTACGTGCTGGCACAGGAGGGTCGCACGCTCAAGCAGGTGGGCGCGGTGGAAGGGCTCGGCAGCGATGAGCAGATATACGCTGTTCGTTTCCTTGGCCCGGTCGGCTACGTGGTCACCTTCCGGCAGACCGACCCCTTGTACACAGTGGACCTGTCCGATCCGGCCAAGCCCACGGTTCGCGGCGAACTGAAGATCCCGGGCTATTCGGCCTACCTGCACCCGGCCGACGGCAACCGGCTCATCGGCATCGGGCGGAACGCCAACGACCAGGGCAGGGTGAAGGGCACCCAGGTATCCCTGTTCGATGTCAGCAACCTGTCCGAACCCACTCGGGTGGCCCAGTACACCCTGTCCGGCGCGTACTCGGAGGCCGAGTTCGACCCGCACGCGTTCTTGTTCTGGCCGGCGACCGGCCTGCTGGTGGTGCCGTTGCAGACCAGGTACCTGGGCGACCCGGCGGCCAACACGAAGGTACGACCGAGCTCCGGTGCGCTGGTGTTGCGAGTGTCCGGAAAGGACATCACCGAGGTCGGCTTCATCCAGCACCCGGAAGAAATGATCCAGGTACGGCGATCGCTGGTCATCGGCAAGACACTGTGGACGGTGTCGGACGCGGGCCTGCTGGCGAGCGACCTCACCAGCCTGACCCGGCAGGCGTGGATTGCGCTGCACTAGGCAGCCGCGACGGCGGGGCGCACCACCCGGGCGCCCCGCTGTCAGCGTTTCACAAATACATGCCGGTGTGCTTGTCCTCCATGGGAGGACCGTCGGCCCGGTCGGTCTCGACGAAGAACCGCTTCCCGCCGAACTCGCCGTGCAACCGGTCATCGAGCTCGTCGGCGAGTCCGGTCATCACCTGGACGGCCAGCATCAGGTGGGTCGGCTGGAAGTCACGGCCGAACACCGGCACCGATGCCCAGACCGTGTTGTTGGCGCAGTAGAGCCGGCCGATCGGCATCCGGTGGGTGAGCTCGGACAGTTTCGCGTACAGCTGCTGGTTCACGTCCACATCGGTCAGTACCGGGGAGAAGACATCCACCAACGGCGGGTTGTCCTTAACCCGCACGAACACCATGGCGGAACCGGACCGGATGCCGATGTCGCCATCCTTGTCCTGCGGCAGCGTCTCCGGCGTCGTGTCGAGCATCGCCGCCAACACGGAGACGACCTTCTCCGGCAGTGGCATGGCATCCAGCGCCGCGCGCCCCGGCACGCCCTGGTCGCCACCGCCGCCGGGCACCGGTCTGGCCGCGCCCAACGACGGCATCACTACGGCCTGCGCACCATCGGCCTGCGCACCGTCGACCTCGGCACCGTCGGCCTGGGCGGGCTCCATTGTGTACATGAGAAACGCGGGGTGTGGCGTGCCATAGACGTCGCGCACCGTCCGGCTGAGGATCGCGGCCAGCCGGTGCGACTGGCTCACCGGCAGCCTGAGCGCAAACCGTTCATCTCCTTCGACCACCACTCCGGGCGGGGACCAGCCCAGCGCGACCAGTTCGGCCACCGCGGTACGCGACAGCCGGCCTTCGGGCGGCAGGAGCGCGTTGCCGACGGCGAAGGCACGCAGTTCGCCCTCGTCTGCCTGTTCCACGCTGACGCTGTACATCGCCTCGCCCACGCCAGATGCGTTCGGGTCCAGGGTCAGTTCGAGGGTATGTCCGGCCGGCAGGCCCGGCAGCGCGGCCGCGAGCGCGTGGCCGAAATCCACCCAGGCCTCTTTGACCTTCGCCCCCAAGTCCGCGCTGGACGGGTCGTCGTACAGCGTGCCCTCCGCCGGCTTGGCCGCTTGACCAGCATCTGCGGTCACCTCAACGGACGGCTCAGCAACGGACGGCTCAGCCGAAGATGGGCTGTCGTTCGGCGTGGCCGGGTCGGTCACAGCGGTCCTCCTCAAGGGGTAAGTCCGCCCAACCCTACCCACCGTCGCAGTTCACCTGTGGCCAGGTTCCCACTGTGCCCGGCCCGCCGAACCACAGTCTGATTGATGGGCTCACCCGCCCCAATCTGAGCCCCGGCATTGTTCCCATGTTCACGGGAGATCGGTGTAGCCAGGGGTGCAGTGATCGCCCGTGATCAGTTGGTGCGTTCCGCCTCGGTACGGCGGGTTCGGGGCATTTCAATCACATTGGGTGCAGTTGCGTGCAGTGGCTCGCAGAGCCGGCCGACCACTCCGCCATGGCCCGCGGATATCGCGCTGAGTAGGGCGTCGATCGGCATCGGGCGACCGAAGAGGTGTCCCTGCCCGGCCGGGCAGCCCATCTCCCATAACGCCAGACGCTGATCGGACCGCTCGACTCCCTCGGCGACAACCATGTGGTTGAGGCTGCGACCGAGTTCCACGGTCGAACGCACCACCGCCACCGCCTCCGGCGACGACTCCATGGTGGCCACGAAACTGCGGTCCACCTTCAACTCGTACACAGGCACCTTGGCCAGCATGGCCAGCGACGAGTAACCGGTGCCGAAGTCGTCGAGAGCCAGCCGCACGCCGGTCTCACGCAGCTCGCGCAACACGCCGCCGACCATGTCGACCTGGCTGAGCGTCAGCGTTTCGGTCAGTTCGATGATCAGATCTCCGGCGTGGGCTCCCGCGGCGGCCAGTCTGTCCCGGACCATCCTGGGAAAGGTCGGGTCGAGCAGGCTGCGCGGCGACGCGTTGACCGCGACCGGGGCGGCTACGCCGAGAGCCCGCCAACGCGCCATAGCCGCCAGCGCCTGGTCCAGTACCGCTTCCGCGAACGCTGGCAACAGGCCGGAGCGTTCCACCGCGGCGAGGAACCGCCTCGGATCCATCTCGCCACGATCCGGATGGTGCCAGCGCGTCAGCGCCTCAGCCGAGATCATGTCGCCGGTGGCCAGGTCGACGATCGGCTGGAAACTCACCACGAACTCCCGCTCGGCGATCGCCCGTGGTAGGTCGCCGCCCAGCATCAGCGCAGCCACGTCGGCGGTGTCGCGCCGCTCGTCGTAGGCGACAATCCGCGGGCCACCCCGTTTAGCCTGGTACATGGCGACGTCGGCCTGCCGGAGCAGTTCCACCATGCCGCGATCCGACGGCAGTGCTCCGGCATCGGCCGCCACGGTGACACCGGCGCTGGCTTCGATGCGCACCCGCATGCCGCCCACGTCGATCGGCGCGTCCAGGGTGCTCAGCAACTCGCGGGCCCGCTGCTCGGCCAGCGCCGGCGACGGCAGGTCGACGAGCAGTACCGCGAACTCGTCACCACCGAGCCGGACCACCAGGTCCTGCTGGCCGGCCACCCGGGCCAACCGGCGGGCAACCTCGGCCAGCAGCCGGTCCCCGGCCAGGTGACCGAGGGTCTCGTTGACCTCGCGAAACAGGTCGAGGTCGGCCACCACCAGCGCGGTCACCCCGGGCCGGCCGAGGATCAGGTCGCCGTACTCGTGCAGTCGCCGCCGATTGCCCAGACCAGTGAGCGGGTCGTGCAGGGCCGCGTGCGCGTTACGCAGCGCCAACCGGCGCGCCTCGGCGAACGCGGCCGCATTGCGTACCGCCGTACGCAGGGCCGACACAAACGTACGGAGGGTAAGCCGCTCCCGGTCGGACAGGTGCACCCGGCCGGCGTAATGCAGCCGGACCTCGCCGAGATCGGCCTTGAAGTCCTGGCCGGACAGGCGGGCGGTCACACTCTCGCCGTCATAGGACCTGGGCGGCGCCTGGCCAGGATCGCCGGACCAGACCGGGCCGTCGGCATCACCGCGGACCAGGATCGGCCCGTCCGGACCGTCGCGCAGGAACACCTCAGCCTGCTCGGCGGAGAACAGCTTGGCCGCGTTGACGACGGCGGCGGTCAGCACCCGCTGCAGGTCGGTGTCGTTGAGTTCCTCGGTGGTGGCGGCCAGACGTTGCCAGGCCCCCCGCTCGGCCCGGGCGCTGGCCCGGCTTGCATGCAACAGATGAAGGCACAGCACAACCGGTGGGACAACCGCGAGCAGCCGGACATCGACGTGCCACAACCACAGGGCCAGCATCGCCACCGCGACCTGCCCGACCAGAGACGCGGCCCGGATATCGCCATTGGTGCGCAGTACCCGCAGCCAGCCGGAGCCGGAGGAGACCGACAACACCGGCAGGCCGATCGCGTGCTCCGCGGCCACGACAGCCACCGCTACCGGGATCATCGCCCACAACCGGGAGCCCACGTCACCCATGCCGGCCACACCCAATGGCAGGGCAACCAGGATGCCGGCGGTCGCGGCCAGGGCGTCGCGGGCAGCGTTGTAGCCGGACTTCGCCGGCGCGACCCGGCCGATCAGCTTGGCCACCAGCGCACCCACGCCCACGCACAACGGCACCCAGGCAGGTGGCAGGACGGCTACGCACACCAGGATCGCGGCGTCGGTCCACGGTGTACCCGCCAGTGTGGATCGCATCCGTACCCGGACCACGGCCGCGCTGCCCAGTACCACCAGAAGCGTGGCCAGCACCGGGATCCACGGGTTCAGATGCCCCAGTCCCCGATCGAAGACGGCGAACGACAACCCGACAGCCAATAGCCCCGCGGCCATGACTGTCGTGGTGAGCAACCGCAACAGCGTAGTCCGGCCGTCACGTACCGTCATCGCGTCGTTTCCCTCGCTCATCGACGCAAGGCGCGCGAACGCCCGCCCCGCCGTCAGACTAAGCCGGATTGTGACGCGGGGACAGTTGCCGTAGTGCTTCGTCACATCAGCCGGGCCAGGCCGTTACAACAAGTCCATGACCGCGCCCTTTCACTAGCCACAGCTGAATATTGGGGTGCGCAAAGGCTACGGCACTCCTCGGCATTTCGCGCCGCGGCGGTTGCCTGGACGTCGCCGGAGGCGATCAATGCGAACATTCGCCGCGTCCGGCCACAGCGGACAGTGGGCGGAGAGTGACGCAGCGGCGCGCCGGGCCACGCGGACGAGGCACGAACGGCAAATCCGCCACTGGCCGGCGTACCCTCTGCGCGTGGACACAGGCAACCTCACGCACGTGGATGAGACCGGCGCGGCTCGGATGGTCGACGTCACCGACAAGCAGGTCACGGCCCGACGCGCGATCGCGGCGGCAACGGTGCACACAACCGAGGAGGTCCTCGCGCTGCTGCGTGGCGACGCGCTGCCGAAGGGCGACGCGATCGCGGTCGCCCGCATCGCGGGAATCATGGCAGCCAAGAAGACTCCTGACCTCATCCCGCTGTGCCATCCCATCAACATCAGCAGCGTGGAAGTCTCGCTCGATCTCGGCACCGACCAGGTCGACATAACCGCGACGGTGCGCAACGCCGACCGCACCGGCGTGGAGATGGAGGCACTGACCTCGGTCGCCACCGCCGGACTCGCACTCATTGACATGATCAAAGCCGTGGATCCGGCCGCCTCCCTCAACGCGATCCGTGTGCTCCGCAAGGAAGGTGGCAAGACCGGCACGTGGGAGCGTCCGGCGTGAAGGCGCGGGTGATCGTTGCATCCAATCGGGCTTGGGCCGGCGTGTACGCGGACTCGAGCGGTCCCATCATCGTGGCCGGCCTGCGCCAGCTGGGATTCGAGGTTGCCGGTCCGATCGTCGTACCCGATGGTGACCCGGTGGGCAACGCGCTGCGCGACGCCGTGGCAGACCAGGTCGACGCGGTCATCACCAGCGGAGGCACCGGCATCACCCCGACCGACCGCACCCCCGACGTGACCCGGGAGGTGCTGGACTACGAGATTCCCGGCATCGCCGAGGCGGTCCGGGCGTACTCGCGCGAGCGGGTACCCACCTCCGCATTGTCCCGGGCGCTGGCCGGCGTCGCGGGCCGGACGCTCATCATCAACCTTCCGGGTTCCACCGGCGCAGCCCGCGACGGGCTCGCGGTACTGGGCCCGATACTGGTGCACGCGGTGGAACAGCTCCACGGCGGTGATCACCGCTGAGCGATAGGCTCGGCGAGTGAGCACGCTGTCCTGGATCGCCGCCCGAGCCGCAGCGCACGTGGCTGGTCGAGCCGCGGCGCCCGCA
Source organism: uncultured Actinomycetota bacterium (assembly GCA_963742855.1). Taxonomy (GTDB): domain Bacteria; phylum Actinomycetota; class Actinomycetes; order Mycobacteriales; family Micromonosporaceae; genus CAVUNP01. Next base: position 142,980 of record CAVUNP010000012.1, read on the forward strand.
CCGGTGCAGGCCAACCTGGCCGACGCCGACGGGCTGACCCTGGCCACGCCCCTGACCACGTTGACCGACCTACCGGCCTTCCCGACGTCCAGTGTGGACGGTTACGCCACCCGGGGTGACGGGCCGTGGCGGATCACCGGCCAGGTGCTCGCCGGCACGGTCGCGCCGGGGATCGCGGACGGCGAAGCGGTCGAAGTGGCCACCGGCGCCATGGTTCCCGCCGGCACCCGGCAGATCATCAGGCTCGAGGACGCCGAGCTGCGTCAGGGCGGCCAGGTCTCGGGCCAGGCCCGGCCGATCGCGGAATGGCGCGAGCCTGGAGACGAGGCAACCCGCGGCGAGGTTCTCTTCCCGGCTGGCACCGTGCTGACTCCGGGCATCATCGGACTGGCCGCGGCATGTGGTTACGACTCGCTGCAGGTGCTGCCGCCGGTCTCCGCCGCGGTGGTCATCTTCGGTGACGAACTGCTTGCCTCGGGCGTACCCGGCCAGGGTCGGGTACGGGATTCGCTGGGTCCGCAGCTGCCGGCCTGGCTCCGCCGGCTCGGCGCGCGCACAGTGACCGGATTCGCCCCGTACGGTCCCGTGGCGGACACCCTCGACGCACATATCGAGGCTTTGAAGGTGTCACTCGAACAGGCGGACCTGGTCTGCACCACCGGCGGCACGATGCACGGCCCGGTAGATCATCTACATCCCGCGCTGGCCGCGCTCGGAGCCCGTTACCTGGCCAACACGGTGGCGGTGCGCCCCGGCTTTCCGATGCTCGTGGCCGAGGTGCCCGGGGCCGGCCCGCGCGGACGGTCCGGCTTCATCGCCGGGCTGCCGGGCAATCCGCAGTCCGCTATCGTCGCGCTGGTGTCCCTGGTGGTGCCATTACTGGCCGGGCTGACCGGACGGTCCGAGCCGGTCCTGTCCGAGGTGACCCTCGGCGCCGAGGTACCGGGCCGCGGCGAATCCACCCACCTTGCCCTGGTCCAGATCACCGATGGCCTGGCCCAGCCGCTGGGGCACGCCGGCTCGGCGATGCTGCGCGGGCTGGCCAACGCGGACGGATTCGCGGTCATCGAACCCCACAGTGCCGGGCATGCCGGTGATCAGGTGCCATTCGTGCCACTGCCACTGCTGGCCGGCGGCCGGCAATGACGTTGCCAGAGGCGACCACCACAGCAGCCATCACCGAGACATCGCTTGACATGGCCTGGCATGAGGCGGCGGTAGCCCATCCCGGCGCCGGTGCGGTGGTGTCGTTCGCCGGAGTCGTGCGCGACCACGACAGCGGGCGCACCGTCACCCGGCTGAACTACGAAGCCCACCCCAGCGCGGAGACGATCCTGGCCGAGGTGGTGGCCGAGATCGCGAAGGAGCCGACGGTCTACGCCATCGCCGTGTCGCACCGCGTGGGCGAACTCGAGATCGGCGACATCGCGCTGGCCGCCGCCGTGTCCACCGCGCACCGGGCCGAGGCGTTCGCCCTGTGCGCGCGGCTGGTCGACGAGGTCAAGGCCCGCCTACCCATGTGGAAGCACCAGCTCTTCGCCGACGGCACCGACGAATGGGTCAACTCGCCATAACGCTGTGGCGAGCGCCTACTTGTTGTTGGTCAGGCAGAAGAAGACGTCTTTGTTCTCGTCGACAGCGTCCTTGTAGCCGTACCACGATTCGAAGCCCTTGACACCGCCGCACGCGGAGATGCTGGTCGTGTCCGCGTCGAAGACGCCCTGCGCGTTCTCCTTGATCGACGGGCCTTCGATCTTCTTGATCACCTTGAACGAGCCTGGCACGCAGCTGGAGAACTCGACCACCGGCTTGGTCAGCGTGCCCTTGTTGATGATGCAGTCGCCTTCCTTGATCTGGTGCGGGTCGAAGGCAGCCGTTGTGCTATTCCCCGTGGTCGGTGTGAGCGAGTTGCTGATCCGCGGGTCACCCGACCGGTTCTGGCTGGTGACGTACCAGGCGGCGAAGCCACCCCCGCCACCCAGAACCAGCACGACCAGGATCAGCCCGACGACGAGACCCGTCCGGCCACGTTGCGGCGGCTGTGGCACGAAGTCGTACGGCTGCTCGCCGTGCGCGACCGTGGGCTGTGACCACACCGCCCCACTCGTGCCATGCGCGTACGGGTCGTACTGCTGCGGAATCGGATCGGTCGGCACCGAGGCCAGACCGTGGTCCTGCCCGGCAGCCCATGGATCCTGCGGCTGGGGATAGGTGGGCGCCCCCTCGGGCGGTTGTCCACCCGGCGGCTGGTACGTCGACATCTCTCCTCCTGGCCACGCCAACTGTTCCCCACCATATTCGCGCGTTGGCGCCAGTGGTTCGGGCAGCGCTTCGTCACACCGGGTCCGCCCCCACAGACCCACCGGAGCCACAAGCGCCTCACCTGCACCGTACCGCGACCCACCGTAGCGTGGAGGCGACCTTCGAGCACACCCTCCATATGCGCGGCATTGAGGGGAAAACCGGCCGGTCGGCCGGACTTATCCGGCTAGATGTTATCAACCTGTCGACTGGTACTAGCCTCGCGAGCATCGACGATGGTTAGCTGTATCGCCGACGGCGCGCGACCCTCGGCCGGATCACCAACGTTGGGGGAAGCCAATGTCGTCCGCCGGCCGAAACCTCTGGCTTCTCATCGGCGCAGTCCTCTGCCTACTGGCTTTCGTGGGCACTGTCGCCTTTGTGATGAGCGCGATGTTGTAACGGGCCAGCGCCGCCCAGGCGTCCGATCAGAGCAGGCGCAACTGCCGGTGGCGGGGTTGCTCAGGGCGTTGCGCCAGGTCGCCATGGCGCTCCAGCAAACCAGCGTCAATGGCGTCCAGGAACGGCGTGCGAGCAGGCTGGTGTTCGCCGCCCTGGCGGGTGCGACGGACCGCGTGGGACAGGAACAGCCGCCGCTGCGCCCGGGTGAGACCGACGAAGAACAACCGGCGTTCCTCGGCCACCGCGTCGTCGGTCGGCACCGTGCCTGGGAAGCGCAATGGCAGCAAACCGTCCTCGCAGCCGACCAGGAAGACCACCGGCCACTCCAAGCCCTTGGCCGCGTGCAGAGTCAACAAGGTCACCGCCTGCGCCCGGTCGTCCAGCGCGTCCACCTCGGCGCCGGTGGCCAGGGCCTGCAGAAACGACTCGAGGTCGTGACCGCACTGGCTGGCCAGCGGGAGTAACAGCTCCACCGCCGAGAACACCTCCGCCTCGGCCAGCATCGCTGGTGCCGCGCCGTCCGGGTCGAACAGTCGTGGTCGGCCCGAGGCCAGCACCCGGCCGGCCGCCCGCACCCGGTCGACCAGGTCGGCCGTCATGTCGCCCGCGACGTCGCCGCTGGCGAACCGCAGTTCACGGGCGATCGCGCCGACCGCGCGGCGCTGGCGCAACTGGTCATGTGAGCGCTTCTGCACCGGGATGCCCGCCCGAGTCAGCGCCTCCACCACCGGGGTCGACTGGGCATCCGTACGGTAGAGCACGGCGATGTCCGCGAAGGACAGCATGTCCGCCGTGGTCGATCGGGAATCCACCCGGCCATCGAACGACCGGTGCGAAATGCCGCCGACAAGCTCGTCGACGGTACTGGCCACCCACTGCGCCTCGGCCGAAACAGTCGCGGCCGAATGCAGTCCGAGCAGCGGGGCGTCCGGATCGAGCCGGGCCGGCTCCAACCGGCGACCGCGAACCAGCGAACTCGGGGCGATGGCCTGCGACGCGGCCGCGATGATCGGCGCAGAGGAGCGGTAGTTGCGGGTCAGCCGGACCACGCGTGAGTCAACGAAGTCCTGAGCAAACCGCAGGAAGTAGGCAACGTCGGCCCCACGGAACGAGTAGATCGCCTGATCCGGGTCGCCGATGGCACAGATGTTGCCGGTGTCGGGCACCAGGAGACGGAGCAACTCGTACTGCGCCTCGTCCACGTCCTGGTACTCGTCCACGAAAACCCACCGCCACCGGGCCCGGTAACCGCGCACGAGGTCGACGTCATCGCGCAACAGGGCAACCGGCAACGTGATCAATTCGTCCAGGTCGACCAGGTTCTGTTCCCGCAGCGCCTTGACGTACCCCTCCGGATCGACCTGCCGGGCGTCGGCACGCTGCTGCTCGTCGGCCACCGTGAAGTCCGGCGACAGGCCGACCGCGGCCGCGTTCTCCCGCAGGATGACCAGCCCCAACGTGTGGAAGGTGGCCACTGTGACCTCGCCGGCCGTATCGCCCATCAGGCTGCCGAGCCGGGCGCGCATCTCCTCCGCCGCCCGCCGGGTGAAGGTGATGGCCAGGCACTCCTGCGGCCGGACATGCAACTCCGCGCACAGATAGGCGATACGGTGAGTCAGGGTCCGGGTCTTGCCCGTACCGGGGCCGGCCACCACCAGCAGCGGGCCACCCGGGGCCGACGCGGCCACCCGCTGCAACGCGTCGAGGCGGTCCAGCAGACCGGTGCCAACCTCCTCCATGCCGGACAGCATCGGTTCCCACGGCCGGTGCGGCGACACGACGGAAGCGATCGGCGGCGCGGGCGGCTCCGGCTTCGGCGCCCGGGATTTGGCGACTGTCACCTTGCGCTGCCCGTCCTTTCGCGGCTGGGGCACCTTCGGCGCGGGAACGTCGAAGAGGGCATCCATGTCAGGGCGCCCGTACGGGTTGGCCAGCTCGCCTGGTTCGAAGAGCCGGATGACCCCGTACTCCCCGTCATATCCGGGAGATCGGTGCACCTGGCCACGTCGGAGCCGTGCGACAGCCTCGCCGAGGAGCTCTCCACCAGCGCGGGCGATCTCCTCGATGGGAACCCGGGACAGGATATCCAATTCTGGGCCCAACGCACCGACAAGCATGGCGACCCGGCTCTGCACGCTCTTGCTCTTGGCGCCGACCCGGTGGATCTCGCCGACGATTTCATGCAGTTGGATGAGGTGGTCGGACCTCGGGATGGTCTTCGGGCCGGTAACCCACCGGCCGGTCAGCCAGTTCCTCGACCCGGTGCACGACGCCGATGGTCAGTGGCTTGCCACACTCCGGACACACACCACCGGCTTGTCGGGTCCGGGCTGGATCCCAGCACACCGCACAGGTCCGGTGACCGTCCGCGTGGTACTTGCCCTCCTCCGGGAAGAACTCGACCGTCCCGTGTAGACCTTCGCCGGTCTCCAGTGCCCGCTTCACCGAGTAGTAGTCGAGGTCGGCAGTCAGGGTGGTGGCTTCACGACCCAACGCCTGCGGCGAATGGGCGTCCGAGTTGGACACCAACTGGTAGCGGTCCAGGCTGGACACCCGCCAGTTCATCTCCGGATCGGAACTCAACCCCGTTTCCACCGCGCGGATGTGCCCGGCCAGATCCGCGTAACAGTCGGCGATCGCGTCAAAGCCAGACCTCGAACCCAACGCGGAAAACCACGGAGTCCAGATATGCGCCGGCACGCAGAAGCCATCCGCACTGGCCTCCAGGGTGACTTCGAGCAGGTCACGCGAGTCGAGACCGAGAATCGGTCGACCATCCGAGCCGAGGTTTGCGCCCAGGCCGCGAGGACCATGTCCCAACCGCGCGTTGAACCGATCCACCGCGGCCAGATCCGGCAGGTAGATCAGGTGATGCACCTTGCGGGTACGGTCGTCACGCTTGTAGATCGTGGAGATCTCCACCGACAGCATGAAACGCACCGTGCGGTGCAGGCTCGACGGCAACCGCCGGGCGATGTCGCGTTCACGCTCGGCAGAAAGACGAAACAACCCCGGCTCGGCGGGGTGGAGGTTCTCACGCAGGTGGTCATACCAGCCTGGATGGGTAAAGTCGCCGGTACCCAGCAGCGTGATCCCCTTGCGCTGTGCCCACCAGGCCAGATTCTCCAACTCGAGATCCCGGCTGCACGCACGGGAGTATCTGGAATGGATATGAAGGTCGGCGACCCACGGTAGCTCGACAGAGGGCGGAGGCACTCTGGGCATCTTGCCCTATCGCGATGACAACTCCGCGTTGGCCACGCGCGGCGGGTTGACGGCTGTCATCGCCTCGATAGCTCGACTATCGCCTCGATAGCTCGACCACGGTGATGTCCGGCGGCGCGCCCACCCGGACCGGAGGACCCCAGAAACCGGCACCGTTGGTGACGTAGACCGGCATACCGTCCACTTCGCCCAGTCCACTGACCACCGGCTGCTGGGCAAGGCGCACCACATAGTTGAACGGAGCCAGCTGCCCACCATGGGTGTGACCGGATAACTGCAGGTCAACGCCGTGCTTGGCGGCATCATGGGCTTGGATCGGCTGGTGGGCGAGGAGCACGACCGCCCGCGACGGATCCCGACCAGCCAGTGCCTTGTCGAAATCGGGGCCGTCCTCAAAGGACTTACCGGAGAGATCGTTCACTCCGGACAGGTCAAAGCCACAGGCAGCTCCAACCATTCGTTACGCAACGGCCGTACGCCGAGGTCAGCCACCTCGTCGACCCACTCCTGGTAGTCGTAGTAGTACTCATGGTTGCCGGTGACAAAGTAGGAACCGTGTCGCGACCGGAGATCCCGCAACGGACGCACGGCTTCGCCCAGTTGGGCCACCGACCCATCCACCAGGTCGCCGACGACGGCCACCATGTCGGCGTCCAGACCGTTGATAAGGTCCACGATGCGTCGGGTGTGCCCAATGCCACGCAGCGGCCCCAGGTGAATGTCCGAGACCAACGCGATGCGGTAACCATCCGCGCTACTCGGCAACTTCGCCAATGGTACCCGGACCCGCTTGATCTGTGGCGCGCCCAGCGCCGAGCGCACACCGGACGCCACTACACCCGCCGACACCAAGCCCGCTGTGACGGCCACTGTCCGGGCCAGGAACACCCGCCGCGACTGGCCACCGTCCGGCGGGCCGGCCGTGCTCGCCGTGTTACCGCTCATTGCCGTACCGGCCTCGTCGCGGCTCGCGGCGACACCAGCGAGGACCCGTTCGCTGTGGCGAACTGACCGGCGACGCAGGACAATCCGCCCGGCCAAGGCCGGCAACTCCAGCGCAGCCAAGGTGATGAGCAGGTAGAACATCACCGCGAGCCACAGATAACCCGGCCAGGACAACACCGCCGCAATGGAATGCGGCAACACCCGACCGCCCACCAGGGTCAGCATGAGAAGAGTTGACAACGCGACCAGGGTCCAGAGCCCGGCCCGGCGCCACCAGGTGGTTGTGGTCGTGTCCCGCACCAGCCGACGCCACAGGTAGTAGTGGACCAACAACACAACGGTCAGTGCCACCGCTGCGAACACCACAATCTCACCCACCGTCCGAACCTACCGCTGACCACTGAGCCGGTACCTGTGGACCGTGGTCGTCCGGGTACCGCATCCGGTATGTGGTCGACCAAGATCCGCGTACGGGGTAGGGTCAGCCGCCGGCGAAGGGCGGCAGGACGTCGATGGTGGCGTCGGGGGGAAGTGGCGCCTCGCGGTCACGGCAGGCGAGGCCGTCGACGAGGAAGCTGGCCACCCCGAAGATCTTGGCGAGCTTGGGTCCGTGGCTCGCCGACAGGCCGGCGACCAGGGCCGCCAGAGTCGGTGCCTCGGCCCGTTCCTGGGCGACGCCCGCGGCGGCGCGGGCAGCGGCAAAGTAGCGCACCATCACCACACCGCTATCCTGCCCTATCCGGGCAGGCCCGACCTCGACGGACCCCGACTGCGCGATACCAGCAACACCGCAGCGGCGGCGACCATGATCACCAGGACCGGGCCCCACAGCAGCAGGTAGGGCACCGCGACGTAACCGATCCACCCGACCGCCACAGCCACCATGCCGGCCGCAGCGGCTATCGCGCCACCCGTGGCCAGCGTCTGGGCAGCCACGATCACCGACCAGGTGAACGGTAGGAAGGCAAGTGTCATCACCAGCCCACTCGTACGGGTGAAGTCCGTCCAGCCACCGAGAGTCCAGTTGTTGTCGTACGACGCGACCAGCCATCCCGCTGCCATCGCCAGCAGGAAGCCGGTGGCCAGCCACACCAGAGGAGAGGTAAGGCCGCCCGTACGCACGCAACGACGCGAGCCGGTCGCCCGGGACCGGCGAGCCGGGGCGGCAGCGATGCCGCAAAGGCCAGCAGCCCCCAGCGCCGACAGGGTGATCACGACGTGGGGCGAGATCGCCCCAGGCGGGGACCGGTCGGCGAATCCGACCAGCCCGGACCAACCCGCCGCGAGGAACGAGAGCAGTCCGGCATCGAAGCTGACCATGCCCCAGCCGACCATGCGCACCGCGTCGGAACTGCCGCGGCCGGTGGCGGTGACGCCCGGTCCGCGGCGACGGCCCAGCCAGGCCATCGCGATGATCGCGACGCTCGTGCCGAGGAGCACCTGAGCCAGCCGGCCGAACCGAGGCACCGCCTGATTGGCCGCGAACTGCAGGCCACCGGTGCCGAACGGACCGAGCCAGCCGGCCGGAAGTCCCAGCAAGACGGTGGCCCACAGCCATGGCAGCGCGTTGCCGCCACGACGTAGCAGGTGCACAGCCGCAGCAGCCAGGACGGCGACCGCCAGCCCGACAACCACGCCGACGCGGGCGATCGTGGGCGCATAGTAATAGCCGAACCCACCCGCCGGTCCTGGCCAGGCCGCCATCACCGCGGAGGAACTGACCGCGACGGCAACCGCACCCGCAGGCACCGCGAGACGTTCGTCCATCGGCATCCGTTCCCGGCGGCCCACCGCGGGCGCGGTCCCGGCCAGGGCCAGCCCGCCGAACGCACACAAAGCCATGAGTACCCATACCGGCGGCCGTTGCATTCCCATCCACACCGCGAGGGCCGGCATCAGCAGCGTCACCGCGATCGCGACGCCAATGCCCGCCCGCCGTTGTGCCGGCCGGGGCAGTAGCCAGCCGGCCGCCGCGAGCAGCCAAGCCGCATATCCGATCGGCCCGACCGTACGAAGGCCCGCCGGCTCGACGCGCCACAAGGCGAACAACGAGATTCCGGCCGCGATGGCCAGGCCGATCGGCGCCACCGTCGCCAGGCCACCGGCAAGACCGGCCCGGCTACCGGTGCCGACACGTCGCCAGAGACCATTCGCGACCAGATCTGCCGCGTCGGCCCACCGGGGCAGTCGCCGGCCCGGCCCGGTGACGTCCAACATGAGCGCCACAAGTTCTTCGCCGCGCAGCTGGCGGTACTCGAGCGGGTACGCGAGTAACAGCCGCCGGCACCATCGCTCGAGTGCGGCCGCGGCGGGTTGGGCGCCCGGTGCCTCGACGCGGGGGCTGATGTGGCTCGGGCTAACCACGGGCCAGACCGGACCGGGTCCACGCCGCCCGGCGACCGAGCCGCGCCACCGCGGCCTCGGCGTTACTGGTGAGCCGGCTCGCCTCAGCGGAGAGTACCGCGGCACCCTCATCGGTGAGCCGGTAGTAGCGGCGCAGCCGGCCGTCCACGATCTCATCCCGGTCCTGGTCGACCAGCCCCTGCTCCACCAGGCGATCCAACGCCCCGTACAGCGTGCCTGGGCGGAGCGTGACCCGCCCACCGGACAGTTCGGTGACCTCCTGGATCACGCGATAACCGTGCATCGGTTCGCCGGCGAGCGCAGCCAGGATCAGGAAGGTGGGTTCCTGTAGGGACGCGGACATCGCCCCATCGTACGGCGCTCGGTATATCTCGACAAGCGTATGGCCTGTCCATCGATCGCGTGCTACCGTTGCCGGTATATATCGGCTGACGGACTAACGAGGATGTCATGGCAGAGCAGAACACTGCGGAGTCCATAGTGGAATCGTCAGCGCCGGCCGCACCCGGGCGACGAGGAATGGGTGCGGCGGTCTTGGCAACTGGACTGCTCGGCGCCGCCGCGTTGCCCGTCACGGGGGTCGGTATCGGGTGGATTGTGGCGGCCATAGGCCCGCTCAGTGTGATCATCTTTGCCCACCGGGAGCTCCGCCGGGCTCGGCCGGCAGTACTGGCCACAGTGGACAAGGCTGATCGGGCCTGGCGCGTGGCGGCCGGGATCGCGGCGCTGTCGCTGCTCGCGGTCGCCGCGATCCGGTCCGCTGGTTGGCTGGTTGCGGCGTGCCTCATCGCCAGTGGGCTGCTCGCCTCCTACGCACTGACCGGTGGGCGTACCTGCCTCGACCTGATCCGGGCCGGCGTCGCGGTGATCCACGCTGCCATTCCCGGACTGGGCTCGGCGGGAACGGCGTTCAACGGCAGTCCGCACAGGCGGCGGCGCGTCGTACAGGTCATCGCCGGCCTGGCCGCCGGCACCCTGCTGCTGCTGGTTTTCGGCACGCTGTTGCGCTCCGCGGATCCGGTCTTCGCGAACCTGTTGCGAACCTGGTGGAGCAGCTTCTCGGCCGGGACGATCGCGCGCGGCGTGATCGGATTCGCGCTCGCATCCGCGGCGACCGCCGGTGCTGTCCGCGTCCTGCGCGAACGGCGCACGCCGCACGCACGGACCATCCGCGACCTGGATCTGCCTGAGGCCGCGCCAGTGGCGTGGGCCATCCCGATCGCCATGCTCGACATGCTGTTCGGCGTCTTCGTGTGGGTGCAGGTCAGCGTGCTGTTCGCCGGCGATGACTACGTGCTCGGTCCGGGTGGGCCTGACTACGCCGTCTACGCCCGCAGCGGATCGGCACAGCTCGGCCTTGTCGCGACGCTCACTCTCGTCGTCATCGGCGCGGTGGTGATCTGGGTACGACCGCGCAGCCGGCCGGACCGGATCCTGCTACGCACACTCGGCGGCCTCCTTTGTGGACTCACTGTGGTCGTGGTGGCGTCGGCCCTGGTAAGGCTGGCCCTGTATGCGGGCGCGTACGGCTTCACCCTGCCCCGGCTGCTGGCCTTCACCACGATCGTCTGGCTCGGCGTCATGTTCGTCCTGTTAGGACTCGCCGGGATCCGGCTGCGCGCGACGTGGTTTCCGCGGGCCGCCGTCGCCTCCGCGGTGGCCGTATTGGTCGCCTTGGCCGCGATCAACCCGGAGGCGCAGATGGCCCGCACACACATCGACCGGCTGGACGACCTGTATCCGGTCGACCTCTACTTCCTGGCCCACCTGTCGGCTGACGCCGTCGATGCCCTCGACCGCCTGCCCGAACCGCAGCGATCCTGTGCCTTGAGCGCGCTGGCCGACGAGCTCGACGAACCCGATTCCTGGCATCAGTGGAACGCGGCCCGCACCCATGCGCGCGCGGTCATCTCCGCTCACCCGCTGGAGAAACGCTGCCAGTGGCAGCCGCGCACATCGGGGAGCCGAGGGTCTGAGCTGGAGTAGACGTAGCTTGGCAGCTAAGAGCAGCTCTCCTGAGTCCACTGTGGAGTCGAGCATGGAGTTCAACAACAATCTTGGTGACCGGTCTTCTGTCGCTCCGATCGACGCAATAGAATTGCGAACATGCGTTCGCTTGATCAGGCAAATCCGATTGACCAACTGGAAGCCGCGTTAGGTGAGTTGGCGGCTTTGGATCCGGTCACGCTGGCGGATCAGCAGGTGCGCGACGGTCTTCTGGTCCTACTGCGCGGGGTCAACCAGTTGGCTGGCGCCGCGGCGGCGTTCGTGGGCAGTTTCGATGCCCGCGGGCTTTCTGAAACTGATGCCATGCGGGCGACGCGCACGTGGTTGATCTCGTTCGGGCGCATGTCGCAGGGTGCCGCTACGGGCTGGCTGAACAGGGCACGACTCATGCGGCAGATGCCGGCAGTCGCTGAGGCGTCGAGGGAAGGCGACGCGTCCACAGAGCATGTGTCGAAGGTCGTGGGTCTGGAGAAGAAGGTCGGCGTGGCCGCGATCAAGGAATATGACCAGATCCTGGCCAACCTGTCCTGCGCGTCCAAGCCGTCCGAGTTGGGCGAGGCGTGCGACAGGATCCGCGCATACGTCGACCCCGACGGCGCCGAACCCGATCCGGAAGCGGCGTTCCAACGACGGGGCCTGTCGATCAGACGGTGCGCAAGCATGTTCGACGTGCGCGGACAGTTGGACCCCGAAGGCGCGGCAGCATTGATGACCGTGCTGGACTCGCTGATGAAGCCGCCGAGAGCCGACGATCTCCGCACTGCGACGCAACGGCGAGCCGATGCCCTCATTGAGCTGGCACGGCGCAACCTCGTAGCGGGAGGACTTCCGACCGTTGGTGGGCAACGCCCCCAACTCGGCATCCTCGTGACACCGGAGAGCCTGCTGGGACTACGGGATCGCTCCTCGACCGAACCGGCGACGAGAGCCTCGAAGACGGACGCGCAACGCGGCGACGGTGACCACGGCACGGACGAGGATGACCCCGCGCAACCACGAGGGCCTGACGCGTTGAGCGCAGTCGGAGTGCCGCCCCTTCCCGAACCGCCCTGGATGGACTGGGCAGGGAAAGTACCAGCCGAACTCGCCCGCCGTATCGCTTGCGACTGCGACGTCTGGCGGGCGGTACTCGATCCGGCCACCGGGCTACCACTCGAAGTCGGGCGAAACCATCGCATCGTGCCACACTGGATCCGCAAGGCGCTGCATGCCCGGGATCGTGGCTGCCGATGGCCCGGGTGTGATTCCCCCACCTCGTGGACAGATGCGCATCATCTGATTGCCTGGTACCTCGGCGGCGAAACGAACATAGACAACCTTCTACTTCTCTGTCGGTACCATCATGCCCGTGTCCACGAAGGACAGTGGCGCATCGTCCTTGATCAGGGCACAGGCGAAGTAACTGTCATTCGCCCCGATGGTAGACCGTACGAGCTCGGACCAAGCATGCCGTGGGTCGGACCCAACAACCAGAACACCCCGCGCGCCGACACGCCTGCGAACCGAGCACCCCAACAAGAACGGCCGGGACAGCACCCCCAAGCGTGCATAGCCAGCACGAGTCAAGAGCTTGGGTAACATTTCGAATGCCGCCGCGAACGATGTCCCCATACTGATCTTAGAGTGGTACTGCATGAGGTCACGGCGGCGCCCAGGTGTTCGCGGGCTATGCCGGTGCTACCCAAGCGATCAGCCGCCGATGGCGGACATGGGCCGGACGGGTTGCAGGAACTCGGGATTGTCGATGCCATGTCCGGCCCGCTTGCCCCACATGGCCATCCGCCAAGCCTCGGCGATCCGGTCATCATCGGCGCCGGCGCGCAGCAGGCCGCGCAGGTCGGTCTCGTCCTGACCGAACAAGCAGTTGCGCACCTGCCCGTCGGCGGTCAGTCGCGTCCGGTCGCACGCACCACAGAAAGGTTGGGTGACACTCGCGATCACACCGACCCTGGCTGGTTCGCCGAGCCCATCGGTGTAGCCATCCACCAGCCAGGTCTCGGCCGGCGCCGCACCGCGGTCGGCCGGGTCCTCGCGCAGGGTGAACGCCGCTCGCAACCGCGCGAGAATATCGCCGGCCACCACCATCCGCTCACGGTCCCACGCATGCTGGGCGTCCAGCGGCATCTGCTCGATGAACCGCAACTCATACCCATGCTCCAAGGCAAAGGCCAGCAGATCGGACGCCTCGTCCTCATTGATACCCCGCATCAGCACGGCATTGAGCTTGACCGGCCGCAGCCCGGCCGCCTGCGCGGCCCGTAGCCCGGCCACCACATCGTCGAGACGGTCGCGCCGGGTGAGCTGCGCGAACCGGTCCGGCCGCAATGTATCCAGCGAGACGTTGACCCGATCGAGCCCGGCCGCGGCCAGGTCGGTGGCAACCCGCTCCAATCCGATTCCGTTGGTGGTCAACGAGAGCCTGGGCCGTGGCCGCAGTCGGCTGGCCGAACCGACGATGCGCACCAGCCCCGGCCGCAGCAGCGGCTCGCCGCCGGTGAACCTCACTTCGGTCACACCGAGGCGACGCACCGCGATATCGACGAGTCGCTCGACCTCCTCGTCGGTCAGCAACGTCGCCCGTGGCAACCAGTCCAGTCCCTCCGCCGGCATGCAGTATGTGCAGCGAAGGTTGCACTTGTCGGTTAAAGAGACCCGCAGATCGGTCGCGGTACGGCCGAACCGGTCAACCAATCTCGAAATGCTCGGCCGCACTGACGCCACCATGCCCCGACCCTAGCCTCCCGGTACGACGCACACACGCCAGTGATCACATCGAGCCTCCCCCTCCGGCCTGGAGTGCCGCGTTTGTCGCGGCGAGTACGGCCGACCGGTACGCCTCGCCGAACAGCGCGGCGTGCACAAGGTAGAGGTGAAGCTGGTGCAGTGGCACCCGTTCACGCCAGCCGTCGGCCAGCGGCCAGACCTCGTCGTAGCTGTCGATGATCCGGTCAAGGAAGGGCGCCCCGCCGAACAAGGCCAACTGGGCCAGGTCGGTCTCCCGGTTCCCGCCATGCGCGGCCGGATCCACCAGCCACACCTGCGATGCCGACCAGATCAGGTTGCCCGGCCACAGGTCACCGTGCAGCCGCGATGGCCGGTCATCGGCATACCCGTACCGGTCGATCCCGGCGAGGAGACTCTCCACCAGGGCCACGTCCGCGCTGGTCAGGGCGTTGCGGTCCGCGGCCAGGCGCAGGTAGGGCGCGAGCCGCCGCTCTGCGAACCATTCCGGCCAGGAATCGCCAGGAGAGTTGTCCTGTGGCAGCGAGCCGATGTAGCCGGACTGCAGGCCATCGACCTCGGTGCCACCGAAGTGATCGGCGCCCGCACGGTGCAGCGCGGCGAGCTCGCGACCGAACCGCTCGGCCACGGCCGGCGCGGGTTGCACCGCGTCGACCCACTCGAGCACCAGCAGATCGGGCAGGGCCGCGATGACCTCGGGTATGGGTACCGCCTGTGCCTCCGCCAGCCAGCGCAGCCCGGCCGCCTCGACGTCGAAGAAGCGGTCTGGCACGGGCACCCTCGCGGCTGTGGTCGTGTCCGCCGGATCGTTGAGGGATTTCGCGAACACCGAGGCGCCGTCGGACAGGGTGAGCCGCCGAGCCTGGCAGATCGAACCACCGGACACCGGCGTCTCCCGGATCCGTTGGTGGGTGAGAAACGTCGGCAGTTGCCAGGGGTGTTCGCGCAGGTACGCCAGGTCCACCGTACGAGGGTAGCCGTGCCGACACCCCTCGTTCGCGTGTCGGTTCGCGGTAATCAGGAGTAAGCATGAGCGTATGACCGAGACGCTGCCGGACTCGCGGACGCGCAACGCAGTGACGATCCGCGGTTACCGACCTTCTGACCACAATGCCTGCCGCCACCTGTGGGCCGAGTTGACCGAGCATCGCAACGAACTGTTCGGCCAGGTCAACCGGGACGAGACCGACGCCGGCGCCGGGTTCGAGGAGTACCTGACCCAACTCAACCTGTCCGGCATGTGGGTGGCTGAGCACCGCGACAGTGGGGTTTGCGGCTTCATCGGCCTGATGCTCGACGGGCGCACGGCAGAGGTTGAGCCGGTGGTGGTGACCGCGACGATGCGGGGCCAGGGTATCGGTCGCGCGCTGCTGACGAAGGTCGCCGAGGAATCACACCGACGCGGCCTGCGCCGATTGACGGTGTCCCCTCCGGTGCGCGACGCTGCCGCGCTGCGGGCGCTGCACGCGGCCGGTTTCGGCACCGCCGCAACGGTCACCCTCGCCCATGACGTGGCCAGTCAGCCGTCGGCGCGAAAGCCGTCGAAGGCCCAGGGCGGGGATTCCAGGCTGACTCTGTTCGATCTCCACTTCGACATGTAGCCAAAGTTATCCACAATCCGCGAAAGTTATCCACAGGATGGCGCCAGGCCCTACCTGTCACCTACGGCCGCCGTGCATGCTCGGCAACCATGACGAGACGACGCAAGCCCGTGCCTGACGAGCCGCGGCTGCGGCTACGCGAACCCGGCGACGTGCTGGCCACGATTCCGTACCTTGTGGGCTACCGCCCGTCCGACAGCATGGTCGTGCTGGGCCTGCGCCGGCGTCGGGTGATCTTCACCGCGCGCGTCGACCTGCCCGACGCGGACACCTCCCGGGCCGACCTGCGCGACACCGCGGGCCAGCTGTTGGGGGTGCTGTCCCGGCAGGACCTGACCGCCGTGCTCGTGGTGGGTTACGGCAGTGAGGCCCGAGTGGCCCCGCTCGCGCTCACACTCCATTTCGCCTGCACCGATGTCGGGCTGGAGGTGCTGGAGGTGTTGCGGGCCGAACGCGGCCGCTACTGGTCCTATCTCTGCGGCGATCCCCGGTGCTGCCCCGACGAGGGCGCGCCCTACGACGACACGTCCAGCGCGGTGGCGGCCGAGTGGACAGTGGCTGGCCGGGTGGTCTTGCCCGACCGGGAATCCTACGAACAACAACTCAAGCCGGAGGGGTCGCGGTCGGCCATGCGGCGGGCCACCACGCTCGCTGGCGATCGGATGATGGCCCTGCTGCGCCAGGATGTGGACGAGCGGGAAATCGAGGCGACCCTGCTCCACGAGGCGAACGTGGCGATTGACGCCGGCCTGGCCCGGCTGCGCTCGGGCGAACGGCTGGCCGATGACGAGGTGGCCTGGCTCAGCGTGCTGGTCTTCTCCGACGACGTGCGGCATTCCGCGATGACAAAGATCAGGACGGCCGAGGACCAGCTCGGCCTGCACCACGCACTCTGGATGGAGGTGGTGCGGCGGGCTGAGCCGGACCTCACGCTCGCGCCTGGCTGTCTGTTCGCCTTCGC
Organism: uncultured Actinomycetota bacterium; assembly: GCA_963742855.1. Taxonomy (GTDB): domain Bacteria; phylum Actinomycetota; class Actinomycetes; order Mycobacteriales; family Micromonosporaceae; genus CAVUNP01. Next base: position 159,528 of record CAVUNP010000012.1, read on the forward strand.
GGCCTGGCGCAGCGGCGACGGTGCGTTGGCCAGGCTCGCGCTGGAGCGGGCATTGAACGTCAACCCGAACGACGAACTGGCCAACACCATGTTCGCGATGCTCAGCGAGGGTGTGCCGCCGGCCGCGTTCGATCGGCCAACCCGGCGGCGGCCACGCCAGCGATCCGCCCGGCGCTCGCGTAAACGTTCATCGTCACGCCGCGCAGGAAGCCGACGAGCGTGAGTCCGGCTTCCTCGGCCAGGTCCACGGCGAGGCTGCTGGGTGCGGACACCGCGGCGAGGATCGGTACGCCGGCCATCGAGGCCTTCTGTACCAACTCGAAACTCGCCCGTCCGCTGACCAGCAGAACCAGCCCGGCCAACGGCAGTCGCCGCTCCCGCAATGCCCACCCGACCACCTTGTCGACGGCGTTGTGCCGCCCGACGTCCTCGCGCACGCACAACAGGTCGCCGCCCGGCGTGAACAGCCCGGCCGCGTGCAGCCCACCGGTGCGTTGGAAGGTCTTCTGCGCGGCGCGCAGCAGATCGGGAAAGCCCACCAGCGCCCGCGGGTCCACGCTCGTCTGATCCTGGGCGAGGTCGAACTGGGACGCGGTGCGCACGGCGTCGATGCTCGCCTTGCCGCACACACCACAGGAACTGGTGGTGTAGAAGTTTCTGGCCGGGTCGACGTCCGGTAGCGGTACCTGTGGGGCGAGCACAACGTCGACCACGTTGTAGGTATTCGGTTCGTCGGTTCCGGCGCAGAGCTGAGCCGTCAACACGTCGGAGGCGTCAGCGATGAGACCTTCGGTAAACAGGAAACCCAGGGCCAGATCGAGGTCCTCGCCAGGTGTCCTCATGGTCACCGCCAGCGGACGCCGGCTCACTGCGCCAGCCGCATCCCGCCGACCGACCCGAATCTCCAAGGGCTCCTCGCCGGCCAGCGTGTCCATCCTGCGGACAGCCGCCACGGGCGGAATCGACTCTGTTGCTCCCGCCCGGGTGGTGTCGTCGAGGTTCGCGCCGGGACCGGTGTTGATGGTGAGAACATTGCGCCGGTCGGTGATCCTGCCCATCCACCTATTGTCGTACCGCTCCTGCTACCGCGACCGAGACGTAGGGCAGCTCACAGTCCGCTCACACCCGGGATCCAGTCAGTTCACAGCAAACTCGAAGCTAACCGAGAGACTCTCGCCACGTGATCCGCCACGTCGCCCGCTGGGGCATACCGATTGTCGCCACCGTAGTCCTCGCCGTGACCGGTGGCCTCATCAGCGCGGCCGTGGGCGGTCCGTCCGGGATCGCCCTGGTGCGGGCCGTGACACCCGTGCACAAATCGGCCACACCAGCGCCGGGCCCAGGAGACCGGCGCATCCGACCGGGCCGAGCGGGAGGCCTCACTCACCGCCGCCCTGGCAGCGATGGCGGCCCAGCCTGGTGCGCCGGAGTTCGCGGTGGCGGTCACCGACCATCGCACCGGACAGACCTTCACGTACGGCGCCGACGAAGCGTTCCAGGCCGCCAGCGTGGTGAAGGTCGAAATCCTCGCCGCAACCCTCCTGCAGGCTCGACAGGCCGGGCACACGTTGACCGCCGACCAACAGAACCTGGCCGAGAAGATGATCCGGGCGAGCGACAACGGCGCGGCCTCCGCGCTGTGGAAGCAGATCGGCGACACCGCCGGACTCACCGCGGCGAACGCGGCCTACGGCCTGACCGACACGGTGCCGGGGACCAACGGCTACTGGGGCCTGACCACGACCACCGCGTCGGACCAGGTGCGGCTCATCGACGCGGTCGCCGACCCGTCCGGTCCACTCGGCGACACCAATCAGGTACTGCTGGACCTGATGGGTTCGGTGAACGATGACCAGCAGTGGGGCATCAGCGCCGCCGCCCGCCCGGGCGAGTCGGTCCAGCTCAAGAATGGCTGGATGCAGCCGGTCGACAAGGACAGCCCCTGGACCATCAACAGTGTCGGCCGAATCACCGACGCCGACGCCGACACCGTCGCCACCATCGCCGTGCTGAGCCGTGGACACACCACTTTGGACAGCGGGATCGCGTTCGTGCAGAGCGTCGCCAACCTCACCCGCACCCAACTCAACTGGTGACGGGGCGGCTCACTTCTGGCCGGTCACCTGGGTGGCGATGATGATGCCGTCCGCACCCGTGGTGCCCACGATCGTCACTGTCGAGCCGACGAGCAGGTCCTGCAGCTTTGCCGCCGAGGCGATGCTCACCGCGGTCGCGCCGGAGGTCTTCACCGTCACCGTCTCACCATCGGCCGTGGTCAGGTAGATGGTCGTCGCGTCGACCAGCTTCACCGTCCCGGTCGTCGCACCACCCGTACCCTGCCCACCCGTGCTCTGCCCCGACGTCCCCTGCCCATCGGCGCCCTGACCGGCGCCGAAGCCGCCAGGCAAACCACCGCCGCCGAAGCCGCGGTTTGGGCCCTGGGCCAATCCGGCAGGAGTCCGTGACGACGTGGTGTCGCCGTAGTTCTTCTGCACCAGCACGCCACCCAGGAATCCGCCGACAACCAGGACCGCGCCACCGAGGGCGAGCGTGGTCCGCGACGTGAGTCGCCGCGGCCGGCGGGCCGCCAGCTCCGCGTCCAGGTCATCATCATACGGATCCGCACCCAGGTCGACCTGCCCGGTCGTACCGTCGACGGCTGCGCGCGGAAGGTCTGCGACGGTGTCGTCGACATGCCGTCCGGCCATTCTGACCTCCCCATTGCCACGTCCAGCATCGCTGGACCTCAGGTCGCTTCTCATACCGGCTTCGCTACTCATACCGGCTTCGCTACTCATATCGGAGAGCCTCGATTGGACGCAGCGACGCGGCGCGGCTGGCCGGATAGCTGCCGAAGAACAGTCCAATCGCGACAGAGACGCTCAGGGCCAGGATGACCGAACTGGGCACGATCACCGGGGTCACGCCGGCGATGGTGAACTGGCTGCCGACCACGGCCACCGCGACACCGAGCAGGCCGCCCAACAAGCTCAGCACCGTGGCCTCGACCAGGAACTGGGTCAGTACCGTCCGCCGTTGGTGCGCCGAGCGCCTTGCGGATGCCGATCTCGCGGGTGCGTTCGGTGACCGTGACCATCATGATGTTGGTGATCCCGATCCCGCCCACCAGCAGGCTGATACCCGCCACCGCACCGAGCAGAAGGGTGAACGTCTCGGCGGTGTTGGCCCTGGTCTGCAACAACTGGGACTGGTTGAGAATCCGGTACGGCGCACTCGCCCCGTTGGCCACATGCAGTCGCTGGTTGAGGATCGCGGTGACCTCGGCCTGCGCGGCGGTGACCGCGTCCGGCCCGGTGGCCTGGATCAGGATCTGGTTGAGCGGGCCATATCCGGTCAGCGACTGCTGCACGGCGCTCACCGGCGCGATGGCGATGTCGTTGGGATCGTTGAAGCCGGCGCCGCCCTTCTCGGCCAGGACGCCGACCACGGTGAACAACGTACCGGTCACGGTAATCTGCTTGCCGACCGGATCGACGCCGGAGAACAGCGCCTCCGCCACGGTCGAGCCGATCAGCACCACCCGCCGGCCTTCGCTCACGTCGTCAGCGGTGAAGCGCGAACCGCGCTGCACGGCGTAGTTGGACGCGCCGATGTACGCCGGGTAAGTGCCGACGAACTGATTGACCGCGTGGTTGACGCCCTCGTACACCAGGGTCTGCGCACCACTGACCACCGGCGAGGCGCTGCGCACGTCCGGTGCGGCCTCGGGGTCCTGCAAAGCGCCGACCATGTCCAAGGTCAGCGAGGTGTTCTGGGTGGCCGTGCCCGCCTGCCGGGCACCGCCACTGGTGACGGTCAACGTGTTCGTGCCCAGACCTTCGATGGCGTCCTGGATCGACTTGGCCGATCCGTTTCCGACCGCGACCAACAGGATCACCGCGGCCACGCCGATCAGGATGCCCAGCACGGTCAGCCCGGAGCGCAGCTTGTTCGCGCTGATCCCACGTACCGCGAACCGGATGGTCTCGAAGATGCTCACCCGCACGCTCCCGCCAGCTGTACGGGCGACTGCCGTGTGTCGGTCACGATCTGCCCATCGACCAGCCGGATCAGCCGATGCGCGTGGGCGGCCACATCATTCTCGTGCGTGATCAGGACGATGGTGCGCCCGGAGCGGTTGAGCTGGTCCAGCACGGCGAGCACGTCCGCGGTGGACTGGGTGTCCAAGTTGCCGGTCGGCTCGTCAGCCAGCACGAGTGCCGGTGCTCCGACCAGCGCGCGGGCCACCGCGACCCGCTGCTGCTGGCCGCCGGAGAGTTGGTTGGGCTCGTGGTCGGCCCGGTCGGCCAGACCTACCAGGGCCAACGCGGCCTGGGCCCGGGCACGTCGCTGACTCGCCCGCACGCCGGCGTACGCCAACGGAAGCTCCACATTGGCCAGTGCGCTGGTACGAGGGATCAGGTTGAACGACTGGAACACAAAGCCGATCCGGCGGTTGCGGACCAGGGCCAGCTGGCGGTCACTGAGCTCGCTGACGTCCACGCCGTCGAGCAGGTAGCGGCCGGTGGTGGGGATGTCCAGGCAGCCGAGAATGTTCATCAAGGTCGACTTGCCCGAGCCCGATGCCCCCATGATGGCCACGTAGTCGCCCCGGTCGACGGTCAACGAAACGCCGCGCAGGGCATGCACCGCGGTCTCGCCTTCGCCGTACACCTTGGTCACCCGGCTCACGTCAAGAACCGGCCGGTCCATCGCCTCAGGACTGCGGGTCATCGCCTCAGGACTGCGGGTCGTGGTCATCGCTGGCCCCCGCCCGCGCCGGCACCGCCACCTCGGGTACCGCCCCCACCGAACCCGCCCCCGGCACCGCCGCCGCCGAGCCCACCGCCAGGGAGCCCACCGCCAGGGAACCCACCTCCACCGAAGCCGCCGCCCGGGATTCCGCCGGGACCGGTTGTGCCGGTACCTGTCGTCGACACCACGATCAGAACCCGGTCGCCGACCGCGAGGCCCGAGGTGATCTCGGTGAAGCTGTCACCTTCCACGCCGACCTGGACCGCGCGGGTCTCGTTACCGCTGGCGGCCACGACCGTGACGACATGGCGGGATCCGGTGGTCCGGACCGCGGCCGCCGGCACCCGTACCACGTTGTCGACCTCGGCCACGGTAACGGTCACAGTGACTGTCTGTCCGATGCGGACACCGGCCGGAATCTGATCCAGCGACACGACCACCGCGTAGGAGTTGACGTTGTTCGACGTCGTCGCAGTGGGGGCGATAGTGTCCACTTTGGCCGGTGCACTGGTGTTCGGCAGCGCCGCCCAGGTCACTTTCGCGACCTGACCGTTCTTGAGTTTCGTCGCGTCGGCCTCGGCGAAGCTCGCGCTCACCTGCAGTTCGGTCAGATCGGCCAGCTGGATGAACCCGCGCGGACGAACTCGTCTGCCCAGCCGACGCGGACCCGCCGGCGCCCGCCCCGCCCGAGCCAGAACCGCTCGGAGGAGCTTCCTACGCTTCCGTTCACCGCCGTGACCGTGCCGGCCATCGGCGCGCGAAGCGTGGTGCCGGCCAACGCCCGGCGTGGCCGCGTCCACAACATCCCTGCGCTGTGGTGACCTGCGCCTGGGCCGTCGCGATGCTGGCGTCGTCACCGGTCGCGTTGGCCCGCGACAGGCTCGCCCTGGCCGCGGTCAGATTGGCGTTGGCGGTGTCGAGTTGCGCCTGTGAGTCGGACGGGTCAACGTTGGCCAGCACCTGATCCTTCGCCACCGTGTCACCGACCCTGACCAGGATCGCGGTGACCGTGCCACCGGTGACAAAGTCGGCCGTGGCGGTGTTCGCGCTCTGCACCGCGCCGGTGGCGGTGGCCGTGGAGACCACAACGCCCTGGGTCACGTCCACCGCACGGGAACCGCCGGCGGTCGCAGTCGGAGTGCTCGCGGTCTGGGTCCCACTGACCAGGTGATATGCCCAGGCAATGCCGGCGAGAACCACAACACCGAGGGCCAGGTTCAGCACCAGGCCGGTCCGAAGTCCCTTCGGCGGCCAGAGAGCACGAACGGGCGGCTAACCGCAGACGCATGGGGCGAATCGTGGCGGTAGCTCCTCGGAGCCTGCCCCACGTCACCTCAAAGCAACCTCGGAGTCGAGCTCATCTTCACTGGGTACCTGGCCGGCTGGTAACAGGACCCGGAATCGCGCACCCTGTCCGGGCGCCGTCCACACCTCGCACCGCCCGCCGTGGGCCTGCACAATGGCTGCCACAATCGACAATCCCAGCCCGGCGCCGCCGTGCCGGCGGGACCGGCTCGCATCGGCCCGATAGAGGCGTTCGAATACCCGAGCGGCGTCGACCGGGGCCATGCCCGGTCCGGTGTCGGCCACCTCGATCACCGCGACCGGTAGGTCGTCCGGCAACTCGTGCCCGGCACACGCGGCCGGCCGGGCCCCCTCACCGTACGGCGACGGTGGATGTGCTCCCGCCAGCCCGACCCGGACTACCACCTCGGCCTCGTCCGGGGTGTGCTGTAAGGCGTTGGCCACCAGGTTCGTCGCCACCTGACGTAGCCGTCCCTCGTCGCCGGCCACGGTCACCGGATCGAACGTGTCGTGCCGATCGTCGAGCGGGCCGAGCAGGACAAACCGCGTGGGCACCCGGACATGCGCGTCGCGAACGGTATCCGCGGCGACCTCCAGGAGATCCACCCGATGCTGGCGCAACGGTCGCTCCTCGTCCATCCGGGCCAGCAACAGCAGGTCGTTGACCAGCAACCGCATCCGGCCGACCTCGGATTCGATCGCCCCCATCGCCTCGTCGAGTTCCGGACCGGGCCGGGCACCGCCACGGCGGTACAGTTCCGCGAAGCCCTGAATCGAGGTCAGCGGGGTGCGCAGCTCATGCGCCGCGTCGGCCAGAAACTGCCGCAGCCGCTGCTCGGACGCCGTCTTGTCGGCCATCGCCGTCTCGATCCGGACCAACATCGTGTTCAATGCGGTGCCGAGCCGCCCGGATTCGGTATGCGGATCGGCATCCTCCACCCGACGGGACAGGTCGCCTCCGGCTATCTCCGACGCCGCGGTCTCCATCCGCGTCAACGGCCGCAGGCCCAGGTTCACCACCATGGCGGCGGCGACCCCGATCCCGCCGAGCACCAGCAACGTCACCAGCACGTCGATGACCAGCAGCGCGTCCTGCGTGTTCTCGACCTCGATCAGCGACGCCGCGATCACGCCGAACCCTTCGGAACCGGGGCGGCTGAGCACGTTCACCCGCCAGTTGCCCGAAGATCCACTGGAACGTGTAGGGGCCCTGGTCGAGGTGGGCGGCCAGTTCAGCACCTGTGCCCAGGTCGGTCTGGCTGTTGCTGCCCAGCCCGTACATCACGTCACCGGTCGGGCCGTAGTAGCGGGTGACACCGAGGTTGGCGACGCTGGCCGGGAACCGGGCCGGGAAGTTGCGCTCGGACCGACCGCCCTCCCACGGGATGAGCCCCGGTGGCGTGGCTCTCAACTGCTCGTCGAGCCGCTCGATGAGCGAACGGTTCAGCAACGTCATGCCGGTGAAGTCGGCCACCACCAAGCCGACCGATGCCAGCGCCGCGATCGCGACCACCATCCGGCTGCGTATCGTCCACTCGCGCCAGCGGCGGACGCGGATCATGCCGCTTCGCCGGTCCGCGGTAGCCGAAGTGCGTAACCAACGCCACGTACGGTGTGAATCAACGGAGGATCCCACTTATCGATCTTGCGTCTTAGGTAGTACACATACGACTCGACAATACGACCGTCTCCACCGAAGTCGTAGCTCCAGACGCGGTCGAGGATCTGGGCCTTGCTGACCACCCGGCCGGCGTTGGTCAACAGGTAGCGCAACAGGTTGAACTCGGTGGGCGACAACTCCACGAGCTTTCCGCCCCGCCGCACCTCATGGGCGTCCTCGTCCATTTCGAGATCCGCGTAGCGCAGCACACCATCGTCGGGCTGGGCCACCCCACCCCGGCCGCGACGCAGGATGGCCCGGATGCGCAGCACGACCTCCTCGAGGCTGAACGGCTTGATCACATAGTCGTCGCCGCCCACGGTCAACCCGGAGATCCGGTCCTCCACCGAGTCCCGCGCCGTCAGAAACAGCACCGGCACAGGAAATCCGGACGCCCGCAGTCGTTGGGCAACCTGGAATCCGTCCAGGTCGGGCAGCATCACGTCGAGTACTACCAGGTCGGGCTGATACTCCTCGGCGGCGACCAGCGCGTCATGACCACCGTGCGCGATGCGCACCTCGAAGCCGGTCAGCCGCAACGTCGCCGACAGCAGAGCGCAGATGTTCGGTTCATCGTCGACGACGAGGACCTTGCCCGATCGGCCCGGACCATCCGATTCGCGCATCAGCCACCCTCCGATCTCCGCACCGCGCAGGATCCGTCAAAGTCTGTCCAGCCCAGCTCAAAGCTGGCTGGGAACCGTCTGCGTAAACGCTATGGCAGCGCCATACCTATGGCGCGGAGGCCGCGTCGTCGGATGGGAGGACAACCTCGTCGCCTTCGGCCAGGCCGGCGGAGATCTCGGTGTACTGGTCACCGCGCAGACCGATGGTGACCGTACGTGGAGTGTCGCGCCCACCGGCCCGGACGGTCACCGTCGCCTGTCCATTGGCCACCCCCCGCACCGCGGCCGAGGCGACGTAGAGGACATCGTCCACCGACGCCGTGGTGACAGTCACGGTCGCGGACTGGCCCAACAGCAGGTCCGCTGGCACCTGGTCGAACGCGATCACCACGCGGTAACGCACGAGCCGGTCCGACACCGTACCGGCCGGGCTGATCAGGGAAACCTTGCCGGGCACCTCGGCTGCCCGGTCGGGCAGTCCGATGGTGGCGACCTGCCCCACCGCCAGCTTGCCCACATCGGCCTCGGAGAACTGCGCCGTCACCGTCAGGTCGGACAAGTCACCCAGCACCACGAACCCGGTGCTGCCCGGGTTCGCCTGCGCGCCCACCTTGCCACCGACCGACAGCACCCGACCATCCAGCGGCGCGGTGATGGTGGTGCCGGCCAGCCGTGCCTTGGCCCGCGTGAGTGCCAGCTTCGCGTTGTTGAGCTGCTGCTGCGCCGAAAGTTGACTGTCCGTCGTAGACGACCGCCCAGACGAGGCACAGGTCTGGGTGCCACCGTCGCCAGGACCGACCGCGAGTACGACCCCGGTGGCCCCGAACGCACCGACCCGGTCACCCGACGCCGAGGCGCTACCGGCGGTAGGCGCCGGACTTGACGTGGTCGGCTTGGCGGTCGGCGTTGGCGATGGCGATAGCCATAGCGATGGCGATGGCGACATCGTGGGAGTTGGCGTCGGGGCACGCGTGGTCGGCGGCGGTGTCGTGCGGGTAGCCGTCGGGCAGGCCGGCAGGTTCGCCGCGGCTGCCGCCCGATCCACCGCGTCCTGGGCATCGTCCACGCGGGACTGCGCCGATGTCACCGCGTCCTGCGCGTCACCAGGGTCGATGCGGGCGAGTACCTGGCCTGCCTTGACCGGATCGCCGACCTTCACGTTCACCTCGGTGACCGTACCGGCCATGCTGAAAGCCAGCCCGAGCGTTCGCGCGGCCTGGATGGTGCCGGCCGCCGCGACGGCGAGGCTCACCGAGCCGCGCTGCACCCGGGTGGTCGCCGATGCGGCCGGCACCGCCTGGCCGGCGTTGGACAAGGCAACCGCCACGATCACTCCGGCTACGGCGAGCGCCGCGACCGCGGATGCGATCGCGCGCCGCCGCAGCCGCGCCGTCATCGTCATGGAGGCGGAGTCTGCTCGGTCCCGCTCACGATTGGCTCGGGACAACCTCGGAGTTGCCTTGAAGGCGGCGATGACACGACCGCCGTCGATGTCATTCCCAGCCAGCGTCGAGCCAGACCTGAGGTGGCGTCGAGCCACCGGCGCTTGCATGGGTCCGCGACGCGGCGAACCTCCCCACCACCGGGTCCGCCCATCACGAAGGAGGCGCGATGCTGAGCTACCGGGCGCGGATAGGAGCGACCGTTGTGGTCCTGGCCGGACTCGGCCTGCTGGCCGCCGGCTGTGGCGGCTCATCCGACGACCCCGCTGCGGCAGCGGGGACCCCGACCGGGGCCAACGGCTTCGCCGCTTATACCGAGTGTCTCGCGCGAAACGGCGTGACGCTGGCCAGCACTGGCCCCGAGGCACGGCCGTCCGGCCGTCCCTCGGGTCGACCATCAGCGCGCCCGTCCGGGGGGCCTGGTGGGACCGGCGGTGGATTTGGTGGCGGCTTCGGGGGCGGGTTCGGAGGCTTCGGCAACCAGCCGCCGGCCGGTGTCGACGCCGCTACCTGGCAGAAGGCACAAGAGGCGTGTGCCTCGGTGCGTCCCACCGCGGGACCGGGCGGCGGCGGGTTCGGTGGCGGCAACAACTCCGCAATGGTCGCCTACCGCAACTGCCTGTCCGAACACGGCGTGACCATGACGAGCGGGTCGGCCCAGCTCAACACCGCGGACCCGGCCACGGCCGCTGCGTTTGCCGCGTGCGAGGCCCTGCGCCCGACCGCGCGGCCGAACCCGACCCCTCCACCAGCTGCCTGAGGCGATCCGGCTGCCTGCGACGAACCAACTGCCTGGGGCGATCCAGTTGCCTGGGGCGATCCGGGACGACCACGGATAATGGCGAGAGTGTTCGCTGCCGTGGTCCTCGCCGGTGGCGCGGCCCGGCGGTTGGGTGGCGCCACGAAGCCGGCTCTTCACGTCGGCAGCAGAAGCATGCTGCGCCGGGTTCTCGACGCGTTGGACCAGGCACGGCCGCGGATCGTGGTCGGTCCGGCCGACCTCGCGAGCCTTCTGCGCCGTGATCTGGTGCGCAGTGATCCGGTGCGCAGTGATCCGGTGCGCAGTGATCTGGTGCGCAGTGATGTGGTGCGCAGTGATCTGGTGCGCAGTGATGTCGTGCTGACCCAGGAGTCGCCCCCCGGTGGCGGGCCAGTCGCCGCCATCGCCGCCGGCCTGGCCAAGCTGGGCGCCGACCCGGACCTCGGTCGTCGTGATGGCCAGGTCGCGGTCGTCGCATGCGACCTGCCCTTCCTCAGCAGCGAGACGATCGACACGCTGCGCCGCGCCGCGGATCACACCGTTGACGGGGCGGAGCTACTCGACGGGGCGGTGCTGATGGACGCTGGCGGCCGGGCGCAGTGGCTGGCCGGGGTCTGGCGGACCGATCGGCTGGTCGGGCGGATCGCGGACCTCGGTGATCCGGCTGGACAGTCGATGCGCGGGCTCGCCAGTGGACTTCGGGTGGCACTGGTGCCCGTCGAAGACCGACCCGGCCCGCCGCCGTGGTTCGATTGCGACACCCCGCAAGAACTACGACAGGCGCAGGAGTGGACCCGACGACCGGCGCAGGCGTGGACCCGACGACAGGCGAAGGAGTGGACCCGTGGCGACATTGGATGACTGGACCCACGAGGCCCGCGCCGCGCTCGGCCTCGACGAGAACACGAGCGACGACACGGGCGAGACCATGGGCGAGACCACGGGCGAGACCACGGGCGAGACCACGGCGATCCTGGACCTGGCCCGGGACGTGGCGCACGCGGTGGCCCGGCCAGCCGCACCCCTCACCGCATACCTGGTCGGGGTGGCCGTGGGCCGGGGAGCCGACCTACCCGCCGCGCTGGCGACCATCCGGTCATTGACCACCACCTGGCCCAGCACCAACCCGCCATCGAATGCCTAGCCTGAAACCTCCAGACGGATAATTATCTGCTTGGAAGTCGGTGTGCCGGAGCCGTCCGCGGTCGAGTCGAGCGGAACAAGCACGTTGGCCTCGGGAAAGTACGCGGCCGCGCAGCCCCTGGCGGTGGGATAGGGGACAACTCGGAAGCGCGGGGCCCGGCGCTGTACGCCGTCGGTCCACTCCGACACGATGTCCACTATGTCTGCATCGCGAATGTCCAGGGCGGCCAGGTCATCCGGATGAACGAAGACCACCTTCCGTCCACCATGGACACCGCGATACCGGTCATCCAGCCCGTAGATCGTGGTGTTGTACTGGTCGTGACTGCGCACGGTCTGCAACAACAACCGGCCCGGTGGTACCTCGATCACCACGAGTTCGTTCGCGGTGAACTGGGCCCGCCCCGACGCGGTGGGAAACCTCAGCGCGTCGCGGGGTCCGTGCGGCAACACGAAGCCCTCGCCAATGCGCTGCTCGAAGTGCTCGAATCCCGGCACCACGGCCTCGATGCGCTGGCGCACCGTGGCATAGTCCGCCTCGAACTCGGCCCAGGGCAACCCGTCGCCGAGCAACGCACGCCCGAGCCGGGCCACTATGGCGACCTCCGACAGCAGTTGAGGCGAGGCGGGCCGCAACCGTCCCCGGGAGGAATGCACCGCGGACATCGAGTCCTCCACGGTCACGAACTGGTCGCCCGTCGCCTGGGTGTCCCGCTCGGTCCGGCCGAGGCACGGCAGGAGCAGGGACTCCGTCCCGGGTGTCAGGTGCGATCGGTTCAGCTTCGTAGCAATGTGGACAGTCAGGTCACAACGTCGCAACGCGGCCTGGCTGACCTCGGTGTCCGGCGTGGCGGCGGCGAAGTTGCCACCCATGCCCAGGAACACCTTCGCGCGCCCGTCGCGCATGGCCCGGATGGCATCCACCGTGTCCACGCCGTGTTTCGTGGGCGGCGTGAACCCGAGCAGCTCACCCAACGCATGCGTCCACAGTGGAGGACGCTCGACGATGCCCATGGTCCGGTCACCCTGCACGTTGCTGTGGCCGCGCACCGGGCATAGTCCGGCACCCGGTCGGCCCAGCATTCCCCGCAGCAGTTGGACGTTGACGATCTCCCGAATCGCGGCCACCGAGTCACGACGCTGGGTGAGGCCCATAGCCCAGCACACGATGGTGGCCGAAGACTCGGCGAAGAGCCGGGCCGCGGATTCGATCTGCTCGCGGTCAAGGCCAGTGGCCGACCCGACCCGATCCCAGTCCAATGTGGTCAAGGCCGCCGCGTACTCGCGGTAGCCGTCCGTGTACCGGTCAACGAAGGCCTCGTCAACCGCGCCCCACTGGATGAGCAACGCGCCGATCGCCTGGAACAGGGCCAGGTCGCCGCCCACCCGGATCTGGAGAAACAGGTCAGCCAACGCCGTGCCGCCGCCGACCATCCCCCGTACCGTCTGTGGATTGCGGAACTTCATCAAACCGGCTTCGGGCAGCGGGTTCACCGCGATGACCGTGGCCCGTTGCGCTTGGCCCGCTCCAGCGCGGTGAGCATGCGGGGATGGTTGGTGCCCGGGTTCTGTCCCACCACGACCAACAGTTTGGCCTCGTGAATGTCGGTCAGGCTGACACTGCCCTTGCCGACCCCGATGGTCTGCGTCAGCGCCAGGCCGGACGACTCGTGGCACATGTTGGAACAGTCGGGCAGGTTGTTGGTGCCGAATGCCCGGGCCAGCAACTGCCAGCAGAACGCGGCTTCGTTGGAGGTCCGGCCGGAGGTGTAGAAGATCGCCTCGTCCGCCGAAGCCAGGCCACGCAGCCGGTCTGCCGCGAGCGTGAACGCGTCATCCCACGAAATCGGCTCGTAGTGATCCGATCCGCGCCGGCGAACCATGGGCTCGGTAAGCCGGCCCTGCTGACCGAGCCAGTGGTCGGATCGGCCGGCCAACTCGCTGATCGGATGCTGGGCGAAGAAGTCCGCGGTCAGCCGGCGCAGGGTCGCCTCCTCGGCCACGGCCTTGGCGCCGTTCTCGCAGAACTCCGCGTGCGACCGCTGCCCCGCGGCCGGCTCCGGCCAGGCACAACCGGGGCAGTCGAAGCCGCTGGCCTGGTTGACGCGTACCAGCGCGAGGGCGGTTCGCCGTACGCCCATCTGGCTCAGCCCGGCCGCGAGCCCGGCGGTGACACCGGCCATGCCGGCGGCCGCGTCCTTGGGTTCTGTTACCCGCAGGTCGCGGTCACCTACGTCGTCCGCCGGTGCCTTCTTTGCCACGCACCGATGCTATGCCCGTCCAGCGGAAATAGTCGATCTTGACGGTAGGCTCCGGCATGATCAGGTAGTTCTTGAATACTGGACCGGGTGTGGAGCCGACTGATCCGGGTGACCGCCCCGACCAACCGCACCAGCCCGTTGTGGCTGGATTTGGCGCTCTACTTGCTCAGCGCCGGGTTCGCCGGGGTGACCGCGGTCACCTCGACGCTGCAACCGCACCGGGCTTGGGGCGGCGTCGCCCTCATCGGTTACCTCGCCGCCTCGGTCATTGCCGCAGTCCAGGTCACGACCGATCGGCTGACGAGCACGCTCGCCCGCACGGTCCTGACCGGCGCGGTCTGGGCCGCCACCGCACTGCTGCCGCTGGTGATCCAAGCGGTGCAACGCGCGGCCGGGAGGACCGACCGGGCCCAGGAAGAGGTCCTGGTCATCGAGAACGGGGCGCGACGGTGGTTGGAAACCGGGTCACCGTACCTGGACCGGGCGGCCATCGCCGCCCTGCCGCCGGATCAGCAACTGCTCGGCTACCTGCCGTACCAGCCGGGCATGGGCACGCTGGGCCTGCCACGGGCGCTCGATCCGACCGCGGCCTGGTGGTCCGACTCCCGTGTGTCGATCGCGGTGGTCACCGGCATCTGCCTGGCCGGTGCGCTGATCCTGTTGCGCCGGGCCGCAGCCAGCCCTCCCGCGCTGGTCCGGGCGTTGCAGGTCGCCACGGTGCTGCCGATCTGCGCGCTGACCCTGGCCACCGGCGGCAACGACCTGGCCGTACTCGCGCTCTGCCTGCTCGCCCTCGCTCTCGCCCGCGACCGATCGGTTCGGCTGGGCCGGCCTGGCCGTCGGGGCGGCCGCTGCGTTGAAGCTTTTCGCCTGGCCGGTCGCGCTCGTACTCGCCGTGTACGCGGTGAGCCGTGGACGGTCTCGGGGATGGCGCTACGTTCTCACCGCCCTTGCCCTGCCCGTACTGACCGCACTGCCGGTAATGATCATCGGGCCTGGCGCGATGATCGAGAACGTGGTGGCCTTCCCGTTCGGGCGCGGGCTGGTCACCAGCCCGGCCGCCTCACCGCTGCCCGGGCATCTGATCGCATCCGGGCTGCCCGGCGGGAACGTCGTCGCGACCATCCTGCTCGGGTTGGCCGGGCTGGTGATCGTGGTGCTGGCTATCCGGAGACCTGTGCGTAGCGCGGAGGCGGCGGCGCGCCTGGCGGGATGGGGACTGTTGACGGGGTTCCTTCTGCTCCCCGCGACCAGATTCGGCTACCTGCTCTATCCGGTCGCTCTGCTGCTCTGGGCGCCGGCCCTGCGCCTGCCCGCCGCCGCTGGCGCTGCCGGGCCGGGGCAACCCTCGCTCACTGAATCCGTCACACCGGCGACATCACCGAGCTAGCCAGCTCCGGTCAGGAGGCGGCGGCCAGCTGTGGAGCCTGATCCGGCTCCGCGGCCACCTGCGGCTGCGACCACGTCAGGTTGCGGACGCCGGGCGAACACAGCGCGGCCGCCGAAGCCAGGCAGGTCACCCCGGCGCTGATCAGCAACGCCTTGTCCGCGCCGATCAGACCGACGCTCGGGCCGGCGAGCAACAGGCCGACCGGCCCCAGCATCAGCGTGCCGAGTGCGTCGTACGAACTGACCCGGGACAACGCGTCCTGCGGAATCTCCCGCTGCATGGTCGTGTCCCACATCACCACAAGAATGTCGATCGCCACCCCGACCACGAACGCGGCGGCCACGGCGACGAGCAGGTGGGCACCGAGGCCGAGCACCAACGGCAGGATGGCGATCGGGAAAGTCAGCAGCACGACCAACCGGATCGGGCGCTTGGGCTTGGCCCTGATGGCGAACACCACTCCGACCACCATGCCGATCGACTCGGCGGCGAGAACCAACGACCATCCGCGAGCCCCACCCAGGCGTTCGTTGGCGACGACCGGGCCCAGCACCGCCCACACCGCCTGGATCACCATCATGACGAACGAGTACTGCAGCACAACCACCCACAGCCATTGCCGGGACCGGAACTCCCGCCAGCCGTCCCGCAGGTCATGGATCATGTTGCCGGCACCGACCGTGGAGCCCTCCCGGCGCACGGGTGGCAACCTCAGGAAGGCGATGAACCCGGCCGACAGCAGCAACAGGCCGGAGTTGAGTGCCATCGCCCAACCCGCGCCGAAGGCCGCGACCGCACCACCCGCCACCGCGAGCCCGCTGATTCGCGCGAAGTTCATGCCCAACCGGAGCAGGCCGTTGGCGGCCTGGAGCCGGGCCTCCGGGACGACCTCCGGCACGACGCCGGTGCTGGCCGGAAAGAACATGGCGGTGGCCAGTCCGGCCAGCGCCGAGGTAATGATCATCAGCCAGAGCGGGGCCCAGCCGGTGATCAGCATGGCGGCCAGTGCGCCCCACGCCGCCGCCGCACCGAGGTCGGCCGCCATCATCACCCGGTAACGGGGCAGCCGGTCAGCCACGACACCGCCGATCAGCATGAACGCCACCATGGCGAACGCCTCCGCCGCGGTCACCACCGACAGCGTGGTCGCGGTCGCGCCCGGCAACGCAAGGACACCGAACGCCAACGCCACCGGCCCGAAGGCGCTGCCGAGCACCGACACGGTGCGGGCAATGAACAGCAATCCAAACCGGCGGTCGCGGAGAATACTCAGGTCCCTGCGCATGCGCACGACAATATCTGTTGGAGATGACATCACGCCCCCAAGTTATTTTCGAGCCGAACGCAACCGAGGCACCCTTGCCCGGGTTTGCGAGGACAATCAAGAGAGTGATGTACGAAGACCGAGACCAGGCCGGTGAGCAGCTGGCCACCCGTCTGACCGAGTACGCCGGACGATCCGACGTCGTGGTGCTCGGTCTGGTCCGGGGCGGGGTGCCCGTTGCCGCCCGGGTCGCGGCCGCCCTGTCCGCTCCGCTGGATGTGCTCGTCGTACGCAAGCTCGGCGTGCCCTGGGCCCCGGAAGTGGCCTTCGGTGCGATTGGTGCGGACGGCGTCACCGTGCGCAACCCGGAGGTAGAGGACTACGTCGAGCCCCGCGAGGCCGAGGCCGTGACCGCCGAGGCCGCGGACGAAGTAGCCCGCCGAGAGGCGTTGTACCGCCGAGGACGGCCGCCGCTGTCGCTGCGCGATCGCACCGCGATCGTGGTGGATGACGGTCTCGCCACCGGAGCCAGCGCGCGGGCCGCGGTCGAGGTTGCCCGCGGTCTGGGCGCCGCGACAGTCGTTGTCGCGGTGCCGGTCGCCCCAGCCGACGCAGTCGCCATGCTCCGCAAAGTAGCCGATGACGTGGTGTGCCCGCTGGTGCCGGCCGGCTTCGACGCCGTCGGCCGGTTCTATGACGCCTTCCCTCAAATTCGTGACGATGAAGTCGTTGACCTGCTCGACGGCAGCTAACGTATAC
This sequence comes from uncultured Actinomycetota bacterium, assembly GCA_963742855.1. Taxonomy (GTDB): domain Bacteria; phylum Actinomycetota; class Actinomycetes; order Mycobacteriales; family Micromonosporaceae; genus CAVUNP01. The sequence goes on from CAVUNP010000012.1 coordinate 176,893, forward strand.
AAACGCAGCTGACCGGATCGGGCGCTGCGGTCGTGCCAGCTAGTTGATGGCCATGTCGACGAAGCGCGAAAAGTGCAGCTGGGCGGCGACGGTGATCGTGTCGGTCGGGCCGTTACGGTGCTTGGCCACGATGAAGTCGGCCTCGCCGGCTCTCGGCGACTCCTTGTCGTAGTAGTCATCGCGATGCAACAGGATGACGACATCGGCGTCCTGCTCAATGCTTCCCGACTCCCGCAAGTCCGACAGCTGGGGTCGCTTGTCGGTCCGTTGCTCGGGACCACGGTTGAGCTGGCTCACCGCGATCACCGGGCACTCGATCTCCTTCGCCAGCAGCTTCAGGCCACGGGACAGTTCGGCCACCTCCTGCTGCCGGCTCTCCACCCGCTTCGGTGACGACATCAGCTGCAGGTAGTCCACCACCACGAGCTTGAGATCGTTGCGTTGACGCATTCGTCGGGCCTTGGCCCGGATCTCCATCAGGTTCATGTTGGGCGTGTCATCGACGAAGATCGGAGCCTCGCTGATCTCACCCATGCGCCGCGCCAGCCGGGTCCAGTCCTCATCGGAGAGCTGCCCGGACCGCAGTACGTGCATGGGCACCCGCGCCTCGGCGGACAACAACCGGGTGACGATCTCAATCTTGCTCATTTCCAGCGAGAAGATCGCGCTGGCCATGTTGTGGCGCACCGCCGCGTTACGGGCGAAGTCCATCGACACCGTGCTGTTGTGGGTGGGGATCATCGTCCGACCGGCCAAGTACAAATGGTCAGCGTTGTCGACGCTCACGCAGCGGACCAGCACGCTGGCGACCGGTCGAACGTCCACAATGTACCGTTGCTGGGTGGGTGCCTCGGTCGACGGGCATCGCTGCTTGTGTGCGAGGCGCTTGGCTTCCAGGCGGAACACATCGTCGGCCGTACAGAAGCTGATCGTGTATGCCGTTGGCGACTCCTCGGGCCGACCGCGCACCTGCTTCGTGGTCATCGAGCAGGAATAGCCGAGTCCTACGATCAGGTCCTGCACGTCGCGCGCAAGCCGTTCGGAGTCGACGCTGACCTGGAGATCTCCCGTCGGTGACACCGTGCCATCGGTATCGAGCAGTCCAGCCAACAACGCTCTGCGTTGTCCTTCGGATGCCCGCAGGTAGACGGCCGGGATGTGCTTGTCACCCATGACGCCCAACTCGGGCAGCGCGCCGACGACGGAGGTCGCATTCGCCATCGCACTGTCGTGCTCGCCGGGGGGCCCATCGGCGGAGGCAATGATCCTGGGGGGATTGGCCGTGCTGGACCGATCGGCGGCGCTGTATCCTTCGCCGAGCCAGACGCCGTACGTGTACGGCGAAAGCGGCAGGTCACGCTCGGGCAGGACGAGCGGCCTAGCCGTCTCAACGCAGTGGTTGGCCCGCCTGCCACCCGCATCCGTATGCAGCGTTGACCGGATCTCGTCCGTGGTCACCACGGCCGGCCCCGTGCCGTACTCCCGCGAGAACTCCGTGTCTGTCAACCAGCGATGGTCACCGTCCGCCACAATGACGGACCCGTCGGAGAACTCGACCTCATAACATGGCCGGTCGTGCATGATCTCACTGATCGCGGTGACTCTGGTCGGTCGACCACCGGCGTCCATGAGCTGGTCGCCCACGGCCACCTCGCCCATCGTTGTCCAGCCGTCGGGGGTTGCCAGCGGGGTGTCCAGCGCCAGCGCCTTGCCCAGACCAGGCCGACCGGCCACGATGATCAGCTGACCTGGGTGCAGCCCGTTGAGCAGCCGGTCGAGGTCACCGAATCCGGTCGGCACACCGGCCATCATGCCGTCGCGGGAGCCGACCGCCTCGATCTCGTCCAACGCTGGCTGGAGCAGGTCGGCCAGGATGGCGTAGTCGTCGCCGGCCCGGCGCTCGGTGATGTCGTAGACGGTCTGCTGGGCCAGATCCACAATGTCGTCGACATCGCGCCCCTGTCCCGCAGCCGACCCGTAGCCGAGCTGCACGATGCGGGTGCCCGCCTCGACCAGGCGACGCAACACCGCTCGCTCGGCCACGATCCGGGCGTAGTACGAGGAGTTGGCCGCGGTCGGCACGGAGGAAATCAGCGTGTGCAGATATGCCGCACCGCCCACCCGGGGTAGGTCGCCTGCGTCGGTCAGCGCCGCCGCGACGGTGATCGGGTCGGCCGGCTCGCCGCGGCCGTACAGGTCAAGAACGCTGTCGAAGACGGTGGCATGGGCGGGCCGGTAGAAGTCCTGCGAACGCAGAATTTCGACCACGTCAGCGATTGCGTCCTTGGACAGCAACATGCCACCAAGCACGCACTGCTCAGCCGCGACATCCTGCGGCGGCGTGCGGTCGAAGCCGGATTCCCCGTACCGCTCGGACGGGCCGTCGCCGCCACCTTCGGTCGGGCCCGGCACCCGCACGTCGCCGGCGATCGACATTGCGTAACCCCCACTGTCGCATTCGCCAATGTCCATAGTCCGAGGGTGCGACAGACCTCGATCGCGACCAGCCCCCCAGGCGCTTCGGTCCACCCCGTCCCGGCGCCCCAAGCCGGTGATCACACCCTCGGACCGCCAAACGATAGGTGGGCGGTTGAGGAAGCGCCAAACGCGGCTGTTGATGAATCTTGGGACAACCTGTGGACAGCAGGCCGATGTCTGTGCACAGAGTTGTGCACAGCCTGTGGATCTGTGGCCCCGGCTCCTTCGTCTCGAGCTCTCACCAGGACAAACGCTGCACCCAGGCTGTGGATGAAAAGTTCTTGCCGGCGTGTCCTGCCAAACCCTCTTTCGGTTACGCGCAAGGAGGAAAATTATGGCGGATTGGCCGATGGCGAAGGTTGCGGGCCACAGTCAGGCTCCGCCATGTGGAGTCGGGCGAATGGAGATACGGTCAGGCCGACGACGGTCGGGCGGGGCCGGACGAGCAGGAGCCGCCCAGTGGGGGCTGGACGCCCAGGTCACGCCAACCAGGCCCGGATCCTCAACCTGGCGCAGTTCCTCAGGCTGGCGCAGCTGCTCAGGCTGGCGCAGCGCCCCAGCCTGCCACCAATCTCTGGGATGATGACGCCGCCGACCCACAGACCTCTTTCACCTGGTTACAACAGGCAGCCGACCCGCCAGCGGCGCCGGCGCAGCCAGATCCCTGGAACCGACCGGTCTCGTCGACACCGGACTGGAGCCGCCACGGTGATTGGGGCCAACTTCCCGGGCAGGGCTCGTCAGGTGCCCACCGGCCACCCGAGCCGGCCTTCCGTCCGCTGCCACCGATGGCATCGCATCCGGCCGCGCCGTCTCAGGGCACCACGCAGTCTGGCATCGGGGTCTCCTCCACCGACCACGTGAGCCAGGCCGGACCGACGCGGCGTACCGGAGTCGACAACTGGGACCGCCCACAGTCCGCGCCGCAGGGCCGCGTCGACCAGGAGGAACCGGGCCAGCCACGTCAGCAGGCCGAGTACGACGACGAGCCGGCGTACGGACCGGTGCTGGGGTTTACCGTCGGCTGGTACGCGATACCGGCTGTGCTCTATCTGATCTGGCTGTTCAGCCTGAGCAGTGACCAGCGGGGATTCAGCGGCCGAGACTTCGTGGCGAGCCTGCCCTGGCTGTCCGCGTCGGTGGCCTTGTCGCTCGCGGTCGCGGCTCTCTTGCGGTGGGGCACTGTCGGCTGGCGCACGCTGACCCTGAGTTTCGCCGCCGCCGTCATCGGCGCCGGTGTGGCGACCATCGCCCATTCGTTGGCTGGATAGGTCCTGGACGCCCTGAAGGGCGCCGCGAGCGCGGCGCCCTTCAGGTGATGCGCGTGCTACTTCGCGGCCGCCACATTCAGCGCGAACTTCGCGGTCACATCGGTGTGCAGGCGCACCTGCACCTGGTACTGGCCGACCGACTTGATGTGGCCGGGCAGTTCGATGCGACGCTTGTCCAGGTCGGGGCCGCCGGCGGCCTTGACGGCCTGGGCGACCTCGCTCGGCGTGACCGAGCCGAACAACCGGCCACCCGAACCAGCCCGGACCTGCAGGGAGACCTTGAGTCCTTCCAGGGTCTCCCTGACCTCCTTGGCGTGGCCGAGGTCGCGGATCTCGCGGGCCGAGCGGGCCCGCCGGATCGAGGTGACCTGCTTCTCGCCACCCTTGGTCCAGTTGATGGCGAACCCCTGCGGAAGCAGGTAGTTGCGGCCGTAACCGTCCTTGACCTCGACAATGTCGCCCGGCGTACCGAGGCCGGACACTTCCTGCGTGAGGATGATCTTCATCTCGGGCCTCCTCTCAGCGACCGGTGGTGGTGTATGGCGAGCAGGGCCATCTCACGCGCGTTCTTGACGGCACGCGCGATCTGACGCTGCTGTTGCGAGCTGACACCGGTCACCCGCCGAGCGCGGATCTTGCCGCGGTCGGAGATGAACTTGCGCAGCAGCGCGGTGTCCTTGTAGTCGATGTAGGTCGATCCCCTCCTTGTCGAGCGGGTTCACCTTCTTCTTCGGCTTGCGAAGTGCCGCAGCCTTAGCCATGTCGTGCTCCTGTGATCTGATTAGAACGGTGGTTCTTCGTCGAAGCTGCTCGAACCGCCGGAGGATCCGCCACCGGCCGGAGCGGCGCTGGCCCACGGGTCGTCGAAGTTGCCTCCGCCGCCGCCGTTGTTGGAGCCGTAGCCACCGCCGGAGTTGTAGCCACCGCCACCGCCACCGCCGCCGCCTGCGCCGTAGCCGCCGTCGCCACCAGAGCGCTGCATCTTCTGCACCTTGGCGGTGGCGTACTTCAGTGACGGGCCGATTTCGTCGACCTCGAGTTCCATGACCGTGCGCTTCTCACCCTCGCGGGTCTCGTACGACCGCTGGCGGAGCCGGCCGGTGACGATGACGCGGGAGCCGCGCTGCAGTGACTCGGCGACGTTCTCGGCCGCCTGGCGCCAGATGTTGCAGGCCAGGAACAGCGGCTCGCCGTCCTTCCACTCGTTGGTCGTCCGGTCGAGGAACCGCGGCGTCGAAGCGATACGGAACTTCGCGACCGCCGCACCGGACGGCGTGAAGCGCAGCTCAGGGTCATCGGTCAGATTGCCGATGACCGTAATGGTGGCATCTCCTGCTGCCATGATCCACTCCTAGCGCACCCAGTCCACAAGTTTGATGTGGGTCAGGCTGCCATACGGGTCTGACGGTTCGGGCATTCCTGGTGCTGGCGGGGGCGTGTCATCGCCCGTCGCCGGCCAGGAAAGGTGTGGTTAACGCGCGTCCGGGCGAATGACCTTGGTACGCAGCACCGACTCGTTGAGTCGCAGTTGGCGGTCCAACTCGGCGACGGCCGCAGGCGTGGCCTGCAGGTCGATGCACCGCGTAGATGCCCTCGGTCTTCTTGTTGATCTCGAACGCGAGGCGGCGGCGCCCCCACACGTCGACCTTCTCCACCGATCCACCGGATGCACGGATCACGTTCTGAGGTACGTGTCCAGCGACGGGGTGACGGTGCGTTCCTCGAGACTGCCGTCGAGGATCACCATGACTTCGTAATGACGCAAGACTTTCTCACCTCCTGTGGGCTAGGCGGCCACGGTCTCTCCGTGGCAGGAGGTCCAGCGTCGTTCGACCAGCCAAAACAAGCCAACCGAACCCCACCACACTGACCCGCCAGCACCACGTCAACCCGCACTGGGTACCCCGCCGGGCGAACATGCCCAGCCGAGCGAAGCGAGGGGCGGGGGCCGGCCCCGCAGCGACCAGCCGCACCGAAGGCGCGGCCAAAAATAGAGCCGCGGGGCGCATTGTCCACATCTGCAGGGTGGGACCTGGGGAGGAACGACCACACCGACGAGGAGGAACAGGATGCGCCCCGCGGAGCCTATTGATTCTATATTACGTGCTTACCGTATGTCTTGCACGTTGAGAGAGAATAGCCCGAATTATGGCCATCCCTACGCCGAACACGCAGATCACGGCGACAACGAGCAGGAGTCGGGTATCTCGCGGGTCACCGGGATGCTGTAGCGCAATCAGCTCGATGTCGTAGAACGCCGGCTCGAGACCACCGGGGTGGGCCACCGCCATCGAGGGTGGTGTCACTGCCGGGTCTGTCTGCTGGGCGGCAACGGCGGGTGGCTCGGGCGCGGTCTCGGTGGCCGAGTTCTGGGGCATTGGGGAGGCGGCCGCGAGGCTGGTCGTCGGCGCGGGCCCGAGCACGAGGTTTGGCCTATCTGGGCTGGTGGACGGCACCGACAAGGAAGGCCGCGGGTCCCCAGCGGCGGTAGGCGCCGGTCCGGGCTGCGGCGGTCCGGGCTGCGGTTGCGGCGGCAACGTCGCGCCCGGGCCGTCGCTGGACGCTGCGGTCACGGTCAGCAACGCCAGCCCGACGTCGCCGGTCAACGCACAGTTCGGGACCATCCGTATGGCGTACTGGCCAGGCCGGAACCGGACGGAGACGCCGATCCCGTCCGCCACCGTGAGCGCCTGCTCGGAACCGGTGTCCAGACCGGCGTCCGCCCCGGTCAGGTTGGCCAACGTGATCCGTGTCGCGTCGGTGATCGTGATGGCCGTGGTGTTGGGCGTCGAGTCGCACATCAATGGAGCCAGCGTGCTGCCGGTGAACAGAATGGTCGCCTCATCGTGGGTCGCTGCCCGCTCGCGCGTACGGTGCGACCCATCGGCCGGATCTGTACCGGCAGCCGACGACGGGGCGACGGGGGACGCGACCGGGGGCGCGGCCCCAGGTTGCGGTGTCGCGGCATTCGCACCGGAAGGTGGGATCAGAACAACTGCCACCGCCGCACCCGAAGCCAGCATGCCCAGACGGGCGCGCCACGACAGCCAGTTCACACCGATCTCCAGTCGTCGAGAGGTTCGGCGGTACGGAGGGGGTCAGGCCCGGCCGCGCATTCGGGATGTGGTGTCAACGAGCCGGGCCGGGGCGAGGTGACGGCCCGATCGGGCTACGACATTGTCGGTGGTTCGTCGTAGGCTGCCCGGTATGCGCATCGGGGCCCACGTCGAATCAGCCGACCCACTTGCCGCCGCGGCGGCCCGCGAGGCGGACGTGATCCAGTTCTTCCTGACCGACCCGCAGAGCTACGCCGCACCCAAGCCGCGCCCTGATGCTGACGCGCTTCGGGCGACGTCGGTGGACATCTACATCCACGCGCCGTACCGGATCAATGTGGCGACGGTGAACAATCGGGTGCGCATCCCCAGCCGCAAGCTCCTGCTACAGCACGCGCAGGCGGCGGCCGCGATCGGAGCGAAGGGCCTGATTGTGCACGGCGGCCATGTGGACAAGGGCGCCGGCGTCGAGGTCGGCTTCGAGAACTGGCGCAAGACCTTCGCGTACGCGGCCGAGAACGGTGGATTCCCGCTACCCATCCTGATCGAGAACACGGCTGGCGGGGAGAACGCCTGCGCCCGCCGGTTCGACGCGCTGGCCCGGCTGTGGGACGCCATCGGCGAGTACGAGGTCGGGTTCTGCCTGGACACCTGCCACGCGCATGCCGGCGGCGAGGAACTGCTGGGCATCGTCGACCGGGTCAAGGCGATCACCGGGCGGATCGACCTGATCCACGCCAACGACTCCCGGGACTCGTTCGACTCGGGCGCCGACCGGCATCAGAACCTGGGTCAGGGCACGATCGACGTGCAACTCATCGTCGCCGCGCTGCGGGCCGCCGGCGCCCCAGCCGTGGTCGAGACGCCGGCCGAGGGACACCTCGCGGACATTGCCCTACTCCGGGAGGGTATCAAGGCATGAGGTCCGGTTCTGCCGCACAAGAACCTCACCGCACCTCAGTCGCCGCACCGGTTGCGAAGAGCGACATCCCCGGCCCGAGACGGCCCGTGCCGCAGCCGGCCGGCGATGGCACCCACGTGGGCGCACCTCGTGCGGAGGCCCCAACTGGTACGCAAGCGGCTGAGGTGCTGAGCGCCGGCAAGCCGGAGGCCGAGGCCGAACGTCGGCCCGCCGACTGGCAGAACTTCGCGCCGCAGCCGCCACGGCCGGCCGGTGTGCTGGCGCGGGTCGCGGGGCGGATCGGCCGGCCGGTGCGACACGAGTGGACCCTGACCATCCTGTCTGGATTCTTGCTGTCCGCCGGATTGAACTACCAGGTGTTACGCGATCCGCTGCACACGTTGCCGCAGGACGCCACCCACCCGTCAGTGCTCGCCTTCCGCGTGCTCTGGACCGGCCACACCCTGCTGCACAGCCCCGGTGAGCCGTGGCAGTTCAACGGTGGCGCCGACGGACTGGCTCATCGAGACCCCTACATGGGTTACGCACCGCTCCGGCTGCTGGGTGCCGGACCAGGTGCCGCGGTGCTGCAGTACAACATCATCTTCATCGTGGCCCAGGCCCTGTGCTTCATCGGCGCCTACGCGCTGGTCCGACAGCTGGGGGCGGCGCGGATGGCGGCCGCGCTCGCGGGTGTCGCGTTCGCGGCAGCGCCCTGGCGACTGGGACAGTCCGTCGATATGCAGATCCTCTCGGCCGGTGGCATCGTGCTCGCGCTGGCCATGCTGGCGCGAGGCCATGGTGTGCGTTGGCGCAGGTGGTCCGGCCGCGCGAACGAGGATGAGGCGTTATCAGCGCAACGGTCGGAGCGGCCGAGAAAGCGCCCCGGCTGGGCGATCGCCGGTTGGCTCTGCGCGACCTGGCAGGTCAGCCTCGGCTTCGGCATCGGACTGATCTTCGCCTACGTGCTACTCGGCATGATCATCGCGGCGATCTTCTGGTGGCTGATCCGCTCGCGGCGGCTGCCGTCGCGCGGACTGCTGGTGGCCGATCTGATCGGCGGCCTGATCTTCGCCGGGGTCTGCCTGTTCCTTGCTCTGCCGTATCTCACCGCTGTCACGGACGATCCGAATGTCGCGAGTGACCAGATCGGCGTGCTGTCGCCGACGCTGCGGGGCCTCTTCACCGCCCCGGAGCAATCGCTGATCTGGGGTGATCTGCACGCTCCCGCGCGCGCGTTGCTGGATGGGCAGATGACACTGCTGCCCGGATTCGCGCTGCTCGCGTTCGCCGCGGCCGGAGTGGGGTTCTCCATCTGGCGGCCGACGGTGCGGCTGGCGCTACTCGCGGGCGTCGTGCTCAGCGCCGCGCTGGCACTGGGCACCCACGGTCCGGCCGACGGCCGCGCCGGCTACCTGTGGCTGCGCAACCTGCCCCTCGTGGACAGCCTCCCTACGCCAGGGCGGTTGATCATCTGGACGACCCTGTTGCTGGCGCTGCTGGCTGCCGGCAGTGTGAGCGCGCTGGCCGACCGGGCCGGTGACGTGGCGCTGCGGCTCGGATTCCCGCGGCCCACGACGATGGCCCGGGTCGCGTTGCTGTTGCCGGTGGTCCTGGTCCTGGCCGAAGGCCTCGGCACGACACCGCGCGAATCCGTGCCCGCCGCCCCGAGCACGGCGCTCGTCACCACCGCCACCCACCACCAGTAGCGGTTGACCCTGCGCCCCCGGTGATGCGGGACGGCCGCTGCGCGGGCTGCCCTCGGGACGGCGCGATCACCCACCTCGCCCGCCAGGTCCGGTCAGCCGCTCGACACCCGTACGGCTGGCTCTGGATCCGGATCCTCATGGGCCGGCCGGGGCCCGCGCATGCCGTCCCACCAGTCGCGCAGGCGGTCGAGCCCCGCATCCGGTGCGCCATCGAAGTCGCCGCCGTCCGGATCGTCGCCATAGGTCGCCCGTACCACGTCCCGCTCGGGCCGGAGTATGTCGCGCACGACAAAACCGACCAGTATGGCGAGGGTGATCCACCGAAGTGACGCGGCCAGCACGAAGGTGCCTTCGGGGATGACGAACTTGCCGGAGATGTTCAGCATCTGGGCGTAGAAGGCCAGGAAGTAGCCGATCTCCGCGACCTGCCAGATCAGGAACGCACCCCACCGTGGCCGGGCCAGGACGGCCAACGGAATCATCCAGAGCACAAACTGCTGCGACCACACCTTGCTGGTCAGCAGGAACAGCGCGACCACGATGAAGCACAACTGGGCCAGTCGGGGCCGTCGTGGCGCCTTCAGGCTCACATACAGCAGCCCGAGACATCCAAGGCCGAGCAGCAGGTACGTAACGACGTTCAGCAACGGGATGTCGGCACCCAGGTTGGTGAAAGGTGGAATTCCGCCGTTCGGACTCTGACTGTTGGGCAGGTGGGTGCCGATGTACCACAACGTGCCCCAATCGATCTGCCTGGTCGAACTGAGCTCCCAGAACCGTGACCAGCCATCGTGCGCGAACAGCATCACCGGTGCGTTCACGGCGAGCCAGGTCGCGGCCGCCGTACCGATCGTGATCGCGGCTGCCCGCCATCTCCCGGACCGCAGCGCTAGCACGAACAACGGACCCGCGAGCAGGAACGGATAGAACTTGGCGGCGACCGCGAGACCGAGCAGAAGACCAGCCACGACGGGCCTCCGGCGAGCCCAGCACAGCAGGAACAAGGCGGTCAGCCCGACCGCGAACAGGTCCCAGTTCACTGTGGCGGTGACGAACACGGCCGGGGCCAGGGCCAGCATGGCCGCATCCCAAGGCCTTCGGCGACGCAACGCGAGCACCACCGCCACCGCGGCCAACCCGAACGCGCACAGCACCAGTGCATTGAGGTTGTAGAACGCCCGCCCCTGGTTCAGGCCAGGATTCTGTACGCCGAAGTCGTGCACCGGCAGGCCCAGCACACCCATGAAGGCGCCGGTGAGCACCGGATACTCCACCGGCCAGTCGAAGTACGGCACCGCACCCTCGTTGAGGTGCTCGGCGTAGTACAGCGCCAGGACGTCTGTGTAGCAGAAGCTCGTGTACTGCTCGTTGTTCTCCCAGGCGCCATCCTGACACGGGGACTTTTGCACCCAATGCACGACAAACGCCAGGATGGCCAGCACGATGACGACGCGGGCTGGAGTCCAGATCCGATCCCGCCGGCGTACCGCATGCTCGCCCAGTGGGCCGCCCAACAGTTCCGACGCCCCTCGCACGAAGCTGTCTTCCTGCGAGGGGTTGATCACCTGCTCGTCAGCTGGAGCCATACCGGTAGATCCTGCCGTACCCGATCGATCTTGGTACCAAAGGGCCGGTAGAGCCGATCGGCACCAAGATCGTTCCTAGTTCTGCCGAGTCGGCCGAATGAAGCCAGCCGGCGGCGTGCTCGGGGTGATGGTCTGGTTCGGATCCGGCTGCGGGTCTGGCGCCACCGGCGACGGGGTGGAGAACGGGGGATCCAACTGGCCAACGCCGCTACGGGGATTCCACTTGGTGTTCTTTTTCTCCTCGTTCATCGCCTTGGTGGCGTCGCCCATGAACTTCTGCCAGATTTTGCTGGGAATGCCCGATCCCCAGACCACGTTGCCCTTGCTGTCCTTGATCGACTGTTCGTTCTTCTTGTTGCCGACCCAGACCGCCGCGGCGATCTTCTTGGTGTAACCGACCATCCAGGCGTGCGCGTTCTCGGTGGAGCTGTTGTTGTACTCCCAGGTGCCGGTCTTGCCGGCGGTGTCCCAGCCGATGCCGTTGACCTTCGCGGACGGGATCTGGCTCAGGGCGAAGTCCAGGTCATTGATGGCCTGCTGGTTCAGAACCGGTGCCGGCTTCGGCAGCGTCTCCCCGTACACGAACTTGCCCTGAGCGTCCAGACACACGTTGGCACGAAGTGTGCCTGGGAGCGCACTCCATCCGCACCAAAGGTGGCCATACCGTTGGCGTGATCCAGGACCGTGACGGGGTACTGGCCGATGCCGACGATCGTGTCGAACTTGCTCGGTGTCACCTCAGCCATGTCTTTCACCTTGGTGAGATCCTGACGGACCCGATCATCGGTCCACATGAAGTCGATGCCCGCGGCCTTGGCCATCTCGAGCACCTTCGCCGGCGAGACGCTGAGCGTCAGTCCATAAAAGGGCACGTTCAGCGAGGCGACCGTCGAGTCGAGCAGAGTGCAGGCGCCAGAGTTCATCTTGTCGCCCGGACATGTGCTCGCATTGCGGATCTGCCTGTCGCCGAGACGGCCGGGCATATCGTGCGGATCCACGGCCAGTACGAGTCCAGCGAGATGCCCGCTTTCAACGCGGCCGCCAGTGTGTACACCTTGAACGACGAGCCTGGTGGGAACCGGCCGATACCGGTGGCATCGCCCTTCTCGTCGTAATAGAAACCGCCAAAGTCGTTGCCCTTGCCGTCAGCTCCGCCGAAATAGGCCAGCACCCGCCCGGTGCCTGGTTGCACTGCCACCAGCGCCGCCTGAAGGTTGTCCGGCTGGCCGAACATGAAGCTACCCTCCGCGGGCTTCATTCGCCGCGGCCTCGGCCGCCTCCTGGGCACCCGGGACGATGGTGGTTTGGATCTTGTAGCCACCCTCCCGGATGGACTTCCAGGACTTGCCGTTGAACTGCGAGTTGGGATATGTGCGTCAGCTCGCTCAGCACATGGTTCACGATCAGGCCGGTCGGCTGCGTCCGGACCATTGCCGGCGTCAGCGTTGTCCTTCTTGAACGACTCCAACGGATACACCAGCTTGGCCGCTTCCTCGGCCATGGCCCTTCTTCGGGTCTGCCTTGCGCAATGCGATCATCTGGCCACGCACGTACTCCCACCGGGCCCGGGAGTTTCTCTCCGCCTCGGGGCTGAACGTCGCGTCATAGCCGGGGTACTTCTCGGGGTCATCAGGGTCAGGATTGGGTTGCTTCACCATCAGCACCAGCGCCATGGCCTCGGACACCGTCGATCTGCTGCTCCGGCGGCGCATCCTTCTTGATCGACTTACCGAAGAACGCCAGCGCGGCCGCTTCGGCGCCATAGGTGTTGCGCCCGAAGGGAACCGAGTTCAGGTAGTACTCAAGAATCTGCTCCTTGCTCAGCTCGTCACTGATCTTCCACGCAAGCACTGCCTCGCGGAGCTTGCGGGAATACGTCGAGCCGGAAAGGTCGAAGGCGACCCGGGCGTACTGCTGGGTGAGCGTGGAACCACCCTGCTGCGCGCCGCCGGTGAAGTTGTTCCAGGCCGCCCGCATCACGCCCGTGAAGGAGACGCCGTCGTTGGTCCAGAAGGTGCCATCCTCGGACGCCACGATCGCGTCGGTGACCGCCTGGTTCATGTTCGCGAACGGAATCTCGTACCGGGTCATCTGACCGAGCTTCGCCATCGTGCTGCCGTCGGCGTAAGGTGACTGTGGTGGTCTCCGGGAACTTGAACTCATCTCGGCCTCTGAACACCGTCCACATAGTACGTGCCGCCGACGAAGCCAGCGCCCGTCAGCATAATGAGCACCGCGAAGGACGCGATCATGATGTTTCGACGCCGCGCCTTCTTCGCCCGCTGGGTGGCCGCCGCCTTCTTGGCGCTGACACCCTCGCCGTCCGCCGATTCCGGCCGGGGCCGGCCGAAGGGCATCCGGCCGCCGCGCCAACTCGGTCCGCCGGGAGGACGCCCGCCGGGTCCGTCTCCTGGGCCGCCGGGTCCACCCGGACCATGAGGCCCACCCGGACACGAGGCCCACCCGGCCAGTGGGGCCCCCGGGACCACCGGTCGCCATAGGGGCTAACGGGACCACCCGGACAGACCATAGGGGCCACCGGGCGGACCGCCAACACCCGCCGCGCCCCGGGCTGGCCCGGGACGTCCTCCGGGCATGCCGCCACCGCCGACGGACGCGGATCCGATCGGCGCACTCGGCGCGGTTGGGCGCACCGACGCCCGGCCGACCGTGGCTCGACCGGCCGGACCTGGCTGGCCCAACTGCGGGCCGGGCGGGTCCTCATACGAAGCGGCGTAGGGATCCCGGCTCTGCCCGTGTGGGTCATACGTCGGCCCGTAGGCATCCACGCGGTCAACGCCGTGCGACGGTGACTGCGCCGGAGACTGTGGCATCGGAGACTGCGGCATCGGGGGCGGTGGCATCGGGGGCGGTGGCATCGGAGACTGCGGCATCGGAGGCTGTGGCATCGGAGGCTGCGGCACCGAGGCCCGCCCGACGGTCGCACGACCAACCGAGGCCCGCCCGCTGGGTGTCGGCCGATCCGCCTGCTCGGGCAGGTCGTAGTCGGCCTCGTAGCCACGGGGACCGCCGTCATCGTGGCCGCGGTCATCGTAGCTACGGTCGTCGTAGCTGCGGTCGTCGTGACTACGGTCGTCGTTGCCGTGCCCGGCGTCAGACTCCCAGTCGGGCTGAGCCGACCATGGGCGCCGAGCACTGTCGCGATGATCGTCGTACGGGTTCATCTGTCACACCTTGCCCGTGAGTGCCGCGGCCGGGGGGTCGCGGGGGAAGCAGTTCCCGATTGGGGTGCAATGGATTCGATCCGGAGGGTCGAATGCTTGAGCCACGCAGAATGCGACCCTACTGATGCCGACGCCAGGCTGTGCAGGCGCGTCGCCGCTCCGGCACGCCGAAACGTTCGATAAGCGGAAATATACGGACGGGCGGGAGACTCGGTCGAACCGACAACACCCCTCGGTCCGACCACCGCGATCACTCGCTGGACCCCCGAGCCGGTCTTGTCCGTTTGGCCGACGATGCCCTGGGCCCACCCGATGCGCGGACTTCGGTCTCCGGGCCGGCAGCTACCGCTGCGGGCCGAACCCAGGCCAACCCGCCGGCCGCGACCGCCGTGACCTCGTCCAGTTCGGCCGCGCCGTCCGGGCCACCCGTGTTACGGCCGAGGAGGAACTGCTCCACCAGGTGATTCCAGCCACAGCCTCGGCAGACCTCGACCACGTACACCTGGATTTCGCGGACCGCCTTGGCCAGCAGCGGCAGCTCCGCCCTGGATCGGGCCTGGCCGGCCGACTGCTTCAGTTCGTCGCCGTAGATGTAGTGCACGTGCGTCACGTTCTCCCGGCGGCACACCGGGCACCGGTCCTCGGTCGGCTCGCCGTGGAACCGGGCCGCCGACATCAGGTAGGGCGACGCATCGCATACCTCGTACGTGCCGACGCGACCGGAGCGCACCTCGCGCAGCAGCGCCCGCTTCTGCAGCGAGTAGTCCACCACCTGGCGCTGGGTACGCATGCAGTTGAGGGTACGCGGTCAACGGGTGCCGCGGCGACCTGCGAACACGGCTGATCCGTGCGCGCTCATCGAATGGTGACGCGCTGTGCCGGGCTACTCACCGACCCTAGCCTAGCCGACGCGTCGTCCTCAGCCATCGCCAGCGCCGGCGTCACCGGCAAAGGACGGCTCCGGGAATGTGGTAATTGGTAGGCCCAACCGCGCCTGCGCGGCCGGTACGAACGTGCGGTAGATGTCCGCGGGCAGGCCGGACCCGGTTACCCGGGCGCCCAGCGAGTCGCGCAGGGGAAACTCCATGCCCTCATTGCCGACCCACACGGCCATGGCCAGGTTCGGCGTATAGCCGATGAGCCATGCGTGAGCAGTCTCCACCTGACTCGTGCGCAGCGGACCGATCCCGGTCTTGCTCGCCGAGGCGCCGCCGTCAGGCAACTGCCCGGCCGGATTCTGGGCCAGCACCCAGGTGACGTCGTTCACCACCGCTGTGTCCAGTATCTGTCTCACCCGGATCGGTGTCGGGTCCAGCACAACTTCGGTCCCCTTGCTCACCCGATCCACGAAGTGCGCCTCGGCCCGGCGACCGCCGGCGGCGAAGGTTGCCATCGCGTTAGCCTGATCCACCACGGTTATCGGAAACTCACCCAACGCGATGTCGTTGTCGAACGGGGTCGGCGTCAACGACATGCCCGTCTTCTCCCGTAGGTCAACCCGTTGGCGCGGGCTGGACTCGGATTCCGGCACCCACATCGCATCGATGCCGGCGTCCCTGGCCGCGTCGATGACCGCACCGGCACCGATCTTCTCGGTCAGCGAGTAGTACGGCACATTCAGCGACGCGGTGGTGGCGTCCGCCAGCGAGCACCGCGGCTGGCACGCGGCGCCGCCGAAATCTCGCACCGGGTTGTCGGCCGAGCGTCCGCTGGCGGGAAACTCCCTGGCGTCCGGCGAACTCCACACCGACCTGACCGAGATGTCAGCGGCCCGGGCGGCGGCAAGGGTGTAGACATCGAACGTCTGACCCGGCGGATGCGCGCCGAAGCCGGCCGCCTTGCCATTGGCCGCGTAGTACCAACCGGCGTAGTCCGCACCTGTGCCGTCGGACCCACCGAAGTAGGCGAGCACCCGACCGGTGCCAGGCTGTACCACCACCGCCGCCGCCTGCAGGTTGCCCGGCTGCCCGTCCATCACCGAGCCGTCGACGGTCTCGTTTGCCGTCCGTTCCAGGAGATCCTGGGCGCGAGCGTCCACAGTGGTCACAATGGTGTAGCCGCCGTTCTCGATAAAGCCGGCGGGCTTGCCACGAAATGGTTCGGCCCGCCTGAGTTCGGCCAACGCCTGAGCGACCACCAAGCCGGTTGGCCGGTCGAGATCGGACTCGTGCGAGGCCGGGTCGTACTCGAGCACCCGGGGTAGCGCGAGCGAGTCCCCCTCCGCCTTGGTCAAGACACTCGCCGCCAGCAACCGTTGCAGGATCACGGCGAAGCGCTGCCGGGCGGTCAGCAGATTCACCGTGGGATCGAACCGACCGTCTCCGGGCGCCGCGATGACGCCGGCGAGAACGATCGCTTCGGCCTTGGTCAGGGCCGCGGCGTGCTTGCCGAAGTACGCCTGCGCCGCGGCCTCGATACCGTAGGCACCCCGTCCGAAGTAGACGGTGTTGAGGTAGAAGTCCAGAATCCGGTCTTTGCTGTACGAGTCTTCCAGCTTCAGGGACATCACGATCAGGCGGGTCTCGCCCGCGAACGTGCTGTCGTCCACACCGGTGGCCGCGCGCGCGTACTGCCGCGAGATGAGCGTGGTCGAGTTGCGCCAGAATCCCGGATCCTCAGCCGCCACGACCGCCCACCCAACGTACGGGGGGAGGATCCGGGTGTCCACGAAGATCCGGTTCTGCGAACCGAGCCTGGCCATCACGGTCCGGCCGTCGGAGTAGTACACCGTGGTGGTGGCGGGCAGACTCAACGCGTCCGGCAGCGGAACGCTGCTGACGTAGTAGACACCGATCACGGTGAAGACCGAGGCCAGCACCGCGCCGGCGAGCACCGAGCTGATGATCCGCCGCCGGCGCAGCGCCTTACCCCGACGGCGGACGGCGGCGTACGCCTCGGACAGGTCGATACGCGAAACGACGCGATTCTCACCCGTCGCACCGTCGCCCTTCATTACCATCGGCCGCTCCGCTCCCCACCTGCGACGACGAGCGTGACTCTAGGGCATGCCCGCATACCAGCGAACGGATGACATCTGGTCCGACATTGCCGCGATCATTTGCGGCGCCGACCGCAGGGACCTATTCTCCGATGTATCGGCCCGATACATCGGCGCGACGACGTAGTGAGCGCGACGACAGCGTAAGGAGGGAACTTGCTCGAGCTCGCCATCCTCGGGATCCTGCATGAGTCCCCGATGCACGGCTATGAGCTGCGCAAACAGCTCGCCACCCAGGTCGGGGCGTTTCGTGCCGCGATCAGCTACGGCTCGCTGTACCCGACCCTGCGTCGCCTGCAGGCGGAAGGCTGGATCGCCGAGGGTGAGGTCCCGGCGGACGCCGTCGCGGCCAACGCGGAGATCCCGCCCATGACGAGCCGGCGGGGACGCATCGTGTACAAGATCACCGCCGAGGGCAAGGAACGGTTTCGGACCTGATCGCCCAGGCCGGGCCGGAGACCTACGACGACCCGGGCATTCGGCGTGCACTTCGCGTTCTTCGCCCGGACCGACCAGGCGACCCGCCTGCGCATCCTGGAAGGACGGCGACGCAGGGTCGAGGAACGTCGCGGAGGGCCTTCGGGACGTACTGGGACGGGCGGCCGAACGGCTGGACGCCTACACGTTGGAACTGCAGCGCCACGGCCTCGACTGCCTGTGAGCGCGAGGTTCGCTGGCTGGAGGAGCTCATCGCAACCGAGCGCTCCGGCCGAGCCGACTCCCGGACTCGGGTCGCCGGCGGCCGAGGACAACCACACAGCCCGCCTGCCGCCTGGGGAAGCCCAGGAGAGCGGCCGTGAGAACAAAAGAAGGAGGCGCGCGATGGGCTCCGTTCGCGTCGCCATCGTCGGTGTAGGTAACTGCGCGTCGTCGTTGGTGCAGGGCGTGGAGTACTACCGCAACGCCGACCCGAACGATCGCGTCCCGGGTCTCATGCACGTCACGTTCGGCGACTACCACGTCTCCGACGTGGAGTTCGTCGCCGCGTTCGACGTGGACGCGAAGAAGGTCGGCAGCGACATCGCCGAGGCGATCTGGCCAGCGAGAACAACACCATCAAGCTCTGCGACGTACCGCCCACCGGCGTGATCGTGCAGCGCGGCCCGACCTTCGACGGTCTCGGCCAGTACTACCGCGAGACGTGGAGGAGTCCGACGCGCCAGCCGGTCGACGTGGCACCAGGCGTTGCGCGACGCCCAGGTAGACGTTGTGGTCTCATACCTGCCCGGTTGGCTCGGAAGCGGCGGACAAGTTCTACGCCCAGGCCGCGATCGACGCGGGATGCGCGTTCGTCAACGCGCTGCCGGTATTCATCGCGTCGGACCCGGTATGGGCGAAGAAGTTCACCGACGCCGGATTGCCGATCGTCGGCGACGACATCAAGTGCAGGTCGGTGCCACCATCGTCCACCGCGCGACTGGCGAAGTTCTTCGAGGACCGCGGGGTCGAGCTGCTGCGCACGTACCAGCTCAACTTCGGCGGCAACATGGACTTCATGAACATGCTGGAGCGCTACCGCCTGGTCTCCAAGAAGATCTCGAAGACCCAGTCGGTAACCTCGCAGATGCCGCACGAGATGGGCAAGAGCGACGTCCACATCGGCCCGTCCGACTACGTGCCGTGGCTGGACGACCGCAAGTGGGCCTACATCCGCCTCGAGGGTCGATCATTCGGTGACGACCGCTCAACGCGGAACTCAAGCTCGAGGTGTGGGACTCGCCGAACTCGGCCGGTGTCATCATCGACGCGATCCGGGCCGCGAAGATCGCCCTGGACCGCAAGATCGGCGGTCCGATCCTGTCCGCATCGTCGTACTTCATGAAGTCGCCGCCGGTGCAGTACGCCGACCACGACGCGCACAACTCCGTCGAGGCGTTCATCGAGGGCGAGATCGAACGCTGACCGCGAACCTGGCAGTAAGCGGGCGGTGGGCCGGAACACCCGCCGCCCGTCCTGCTGTCCGGGTCAGGTCAGGCCGGCCGCGAAGGTGTGTTCGCATGTGCACCCCGGCCTCCAGCCCCAACAGGAAACCTTGCGTCGAGGCCGCCGCCGAAGCCGACCAGCTTGCCGTCCGATCCGATGATCCGGTGGCACGGGATGATCAGCGGCAACGGATTGCGATTACACGCCCTTCCCACCGCTTGGAATGCGGCTTGGGCTCGGTCCGAAGTGCCGCCCAGCGGCGCGGAGGCCGAACCCTTGCCTAAGCCGGAGCCGTCGACGGCGCGGGCGATCTCGCCGTAGCTCGCGGTCAGGCCGTACGGGATCGCGGCGATGCGCGCCCATACCGCCCGCTCGAATTCGCTGCCCCGGGTCACCAGCAGGGGCAGTTCGAAGTCGGTACGAGTACCGGCGAAGTACTGCCCGAACTGCGCGCGAACGTGGGCGAGCACCTGCGCCTCGCGGCGGGCAGGCCGCATCGTCGCTGCCGGCTCTACCGCAGGCACAGACGGCGGACGGAACGACACACCGGTGACGGCGCCGTCACGCACGGCCACGCCCAACGGTCCAATCGGCGACTCGACGGTGAACCAGTCCATCAGTCCAGTGTGTCGCACCGGTGTGACAGCCCGTCGCTTTGCCTGGGGTCAGCGTGAGTGGCGCGGCAGAGCTACCCTCGGCCTCACGACATATCGGACGGGGAACGAGCGAATGAACGCGGCCACTGTCACCTTTCTCTTCATCGGCACGATCGGGATCGCAGTGCTCGCCGTATCGCTGTTTCTCGGCGACGTGCTGCAGCCGGTCATCCGGACGTCGACGGGCCGTTCTCGCTGCCGTCGATCGCCGGCTTTGCCGGCGCATTCGGTTTCGGCGGCGCGATCGTCGACGACTGCCGGTGGGGCGCCCTGGCTGTCGTGATTGCGCTGATCTGCGGCGTGCTGGCGGCCGTCCCACCGGCCTGGGGCACCGGCCCTGGCCCGCGCGGCTGGCCGAATGCGCACCGATGCCACACCCACCCGCTCTGACCTCATCGGCCGGCTCGGGGTGGTGGTGACCCCGATCCCCGAGTCCGGTTACGGCGAGGTCCGCATTCCCTCGCTGGCCAGCCGGTGAAGCTCAACGCCCGGTCCGACCAGCCGATACCCCTGGGCGCCCGGATCTTCGTGGTCGAGGCGCTCGAGCGAGACCAGCGTCGTGGTGGAAAGACGCCGCCGGTGTGACCGGCCCCGAACACACTCCTCGCACCCCCGGAAGGGAAACTTCATGCGCCCAGTACTCATCGCAATCGGCGGCGCGTGTCCTGCTGCTGATTCTCCTGGTCGTCTACATCCTCAGCCGGATCAAGGTGGCCGGGCCGAACGAGGCATTCATCGTGACCGGTCGCAAGGGACGATCGGTCGAGGGAGCTGATGGCGTGATGGCCACCGACCTGTCGGGCCAGAAGGTCGTGATGGGCGCTTCGGTCTTCGTCATGCCGGTGGTGCAGAAGCTGCAGGTCGCTCGGACCTGTCCAGCCGGCGCATCACGTCGAGATCCAGGGCGCGGTGAGCAAGCAGGGCATCCGCGCCAACCTGCAGGGCGTGGCGATCGTCAAGGTCGGCGGCACCGAGGACGCGATCCGGGCGGCGGCCCAACGATTCCTGCACCAGCAGGACGAGATCGAGGAGTTCACAAGGGAGGTGCTGGCCGGCGCGCTGCGCTCGATCGTCGGCCGGCTGACCATCGAGGAGATCATCCGGGACCGCACCGCGTTCGCCTGCGCGGTGGCGGAAGAGGCCGAGCACTCGATGACCAACCAGGGTCTGGTACTGGACACCTTCCAGCTGCAGGACATCCTGGCCGAAGGTACGTATTTGCAGGACCTCGGCCGGCCAGAGGCGGCCCGGGTGCTTCAAGGACGCCGCGATCGCCGAGGCGCGGGCCCGGCAGCAGTCCGAGCAGGCCCGACTGCTGGCCGAGGAGGCGATCGCCGAGGCGCAGCCGCAACCTGGCCCTCAAGCAGGCGGCCATCCAGGCCGAGATCGACGCGGCCAAGGCCCAGTCCGCCGCGGCGGGTCCGCTGGCAGAAGCTGAACGGCAGCAGTGCATTCTGGCCGAGCAGCAGAAGGTCGCCGAGCGCAACGCCGAACTCAAGCAGCGGCAACTCGACACCGAGGTACGCAAGCCGGCCGACGCGGAACGGTACCGGGTCGAGCAGGAGGCCGAAGCGCGCAAGAACGCCGCGATCGCCGATGCCGACGCCCGCCGGCAGGCGACCATCGCCGCAGCGCAAGCGTCCGCGGAGCAGTCACGGCTGACCGGTGAGGGCGAGCGGTCCCGCCGGGCCGCGCTGGCCGAGGCGAACGCATCGAGGGCGCAAGGAAGGTGACGGCCGAGCGGCAGAGTCCGCCATCCAGGCGAGAGAGGGCAACGCCGAGGCCGCCCGATCCAGGCCCGGGGCACCGCCGAGGCGGCCGCCATGCAGAGCAAGGCGGACGCCTTCCAGGTTACGGCGAGGCCGCGGTACTCGACCTGCTGCTGCGAGTGCTGCCCCAGGTCGTCGAGGCGGCGGCGGCGCCGGTGGCCGCGATCGACAAGATCACGGTCATCTCGACCGACGGGGCGTCGTCGATCACCAAGGCGGTGGCTTCGAACGTCGCGCAGGGCCTGCAACTGGGCACTGACCTCACCGGGATCGACCTGTCGCAGCTGCTCTCCCGGCTGTCTGGGCAGGCCGCCGACACCGTTGGCAACACCAGCGGCAACGGTGCTCCGAAGCCCGTCACCCGGCCCCGTGCGAAGGCGGTCACCGGCGATGCGGCGCCGGCCAGCCCGAAGCCGGCCAGCCCGGAGCCGACCTCGACGTCGTAACCGTATGTACGAGTACACACCCGGACCGGCGGGGTTGGACTCACCGGTCCGGGTGTTTGTCAGTCGGACAGCGCCGCGACACTCACGGCAGGTCGACCGCCCCGTACGCTCAGAGACCATGCAGGCCGCACTCGAGCCCCATTCAGACGCGGCAATGCCGCACCGGAATCTCCGCGCCCTCCTGGGCCAGCGGGGATTTCGGCGCCTGCTGGTCATCCGGCTGGTGAGTCAACTGGGCGACGGCTGGTTTCAGGCGGGGCTCGCCAGCAGCGTGCTGTTCAATCCGGAGAAGGCGGCCACCCCGGCCGCGATCGCCTTCGCCTTCGCCGTCCTGCTCGTGCCGTACTCCACGCTCGGCCCGTTCTTCGGTGTACTCCTGGACCGCTGGAGCCGGCGTGCCACCCTGTTCTGGGCGAATGTCATCCGCGCGATACTCGTGGTGCCAGCCTCGGTGTTCGTCTGGAAGGGCAGCGAGAGCGCGCCATTCATCGTGATCGCACTCGCTATCATCGCGCTCAACCGGTTCTTCCTGGCCGGGCTGTCCGCGGCCCAGCCGCACGTCGTCGACGACGAACGCCTGGTCACCGCGAACTCGCTGGCCACCACCATCGGTACCGCGGTCTACACCGCCGGCCTCGGCACCGCCGGGCTGATGTTCCACATCATCGGCACCGGCCTGCATCCGTACGCGGGAATGGCTGCGACCGCGGTGGCGGCGTACGCGATCTCGGCCCTGCTCACCGTGACCGGTTTCCGGATCCACGATCTCGGCCCCGACGAACCGGAGACGCGGCAGGGTTCCGTCCTGGCCGCGATCGGCCACACCTCTCGCGGCATGATGGACGGGGTGCGTCACCTGGCCAGCCGCCGGTCCGCCGCGTCGTTGCTGCTCGTGCAGGCCGCGCACCGGGGGCTGTACGGGATCCTGGCGCTGATGTTGCTGCTGCTCTACCGCAATTACTACCGGGTCGACAACGCGGCAGCATCCATCAACGCCCTGCTGCCTGTCGCCGGTGCGGCGGCGGTCGGATCCCTGCTGTCCGCGTTTGTCACGCCCGCGATCACCCGCCGTATCGGCGGATGGCGTTGGGTGGCGGTGATGGTCGGGTCGCTTGCCATCATCGTGCCCGCACTGGGCCTGCCATATGTCGCGTTCCTGACCGCCGCGACCGCGTTCTTCGTCAGCATGGTCACGCAGGGCACCAAGATCGTCACGGACACCGCGTTACAGGTTGAGATCGCTGACGACTACCGCGGGCGGGTCTTCAGCGTCAACGACACCGCGTTCAACCTGCTGTTCGTGGCCGGCCTGGTGATCGGCGCGCTGATCCTGCCGGATGACGGGCACGCCCCTTCAGCCGTGGTGGTGGTGAGCGCCGGGTACGGAGTCATCGCAGCCTGGTTCGCCGTCTTCTCAGCACGGCTGCACAGCCTGAACCTGGACCGGTCCCAGGTGCGTCGCTGAGCAGCCGGGCGTGGTCTGCGTCGCGTTGCCTGCGTCGCGTGGCCTGCGTCGCCGACTAGCGCAATCCCTGCTCGCGCGCCCAGCGCAGGAGTTCCTCGACCGCCTCATCGTGATCCAGTGGGCCACGTTCGAGCCGCAACTCCTTCAGGTGCCGCCAGGCCAAGCCAACCATCGGTCCGGGCGGCAAGCCCAGTAGTTCCATGATCGCGTTGCCGTCGAGATCCGGGCGAACCCGGGCCAGGTCCTCTTCAGCTTCGAGCCGGGCGATCCGCTGTTCGAGCGCGTCGTAGTCCGCGGCCAACTGGGCCGCCTTACGACGGTTGCGGGTGGTGCAGTCGGATCGGGTGAGCTTGTGCAGGCGGGTCAGCAGAGGACCCGCATCAGTGACATAGCGGCGCACCGCCGAGTCGGTCCACTCGCCCCGGCCGTATCCGTAGAACCGCAGGTGCAGCGCCACCAGGTCAGCGACGTCGTTGATGGTTTCCTTCGGGAAGCGCATGGCCTTCATGCGCTGCCGGGTCAGCCGGGCACCGACCACCTCATGGTGGTGAAAACTGACCCGGTCGTCCGGTCCGACCGCCTTCGTCGCCGGCTTGCCGACGTCGTGCATAAGTGCCGCCATCCGCAGGACGAAGTCAGGCCGCCGCGGTTCGGCGGTCGAGTCCGCGATGCCCCTGCTGCCCTCCAGTCGGATCGCGTTACGGATCACCGTCAGTGTGTGCTCGTACACGTCCTTGTGCTGGGCGTGTTCGTCAATGGCCAGGCGCAGGCCCGGCAGTTCGGGCAGGAACTTGTCGGCCAAACCAGTGTCGACCAGCAGCCGTAGTCCGGTGATCGGATCGTCGGCCGACAACAACTTGACGAACTCGTCCCGGATCCGCTCCGCAGTGATCCGGCTCCAGGTCGCCAGACATCGCCGTCATCGCCGAGCGGACCTGCGGGGCCAG
Organism: uncultured Actinomycetota bacterium; assembly: GCA_963742855.1. GTDB lineage: Bacteria > Actinomycetota > Actinomycetes > Mycobacteriales > Micromonosporaceae > CAVUNP01. Next base: position 201,283 of record CAVUNP010000012.1, read on the forward strand.
CTCGAATCGCAACTGTGCGGCGAACCGCGCGGCCCGCAACATCCGCAGCGGATCGTCGCCGAAGCTCTCCCGGGGCGTGCCGGGGGTGCGTATCACCTTGGCGGCCAGGTCGGCGAGCCCTCCGTACGGGTCGGTGAAGGCGTGGTCCGGCAGGCTCACCGCCATCGCGTTGATCGCGAAGTCCCGCCGGCGCAGGTCGTCGAGCAGGTTGGTGCCGTAACGCACCACCGGGTTGCGACTGACCCCGTCGTACGCCTCGGCCCGGAATGTGGTGATCTCGAGCCGGACGCCGCCGCGTTGGGCGCCGATGGTGCCGAACTCCCGGCCTGTTTCCCAGGTCGCCTCAGCCCATCCCCGAAGGAGCGCGAGTGTCTGGTCCGGTCCGGCGTCGGTGGCGAAGTCCAGGTCGTTGCCCAGCCGGCCCAACAACGCATCTCGCACCGAGCCGCCGACCAGGTGGATCTCATGACCCGCCTTGACGAAGCGCCGGCCCAACTCGCCGGCGAGCGGAGAGACCCGCAGGAGCTCGGAGACCGCCCGGCGTTGTGCCGCGGTGAGGTCGCGAAGGCCTGCGTTGCTGGGCGGTTCGGTCCCGCCGAGGTTGTTGTTGAACGTGCGCACTGTCGAGGCCCCGGTGGCGCTGGAAGAATCGGACATAGGGTGGCCAGCCTAGCGGTCGCCCCGAGAGGCATACGGTGAGCGTAGGTCCATGCTCGCTACGAGCGGGCAGGCCACCAGGAATATAGGGTCACAGCCATGACAGGTACGGACGAACGCGCTGAGGGGCGTCGGCGTCGACAGGACCCCGACGCCACGGTGATCATGCCGAGTCCGTTTGGCGCGAACAACGACGCCACCATCCTGCTGCCCACCGTGCCCGTCGACCGCGACGCCAGACCGGACGTGGGCTATGACGTCAATCAGGCGCAGGCCGAGGCAGCCGATCGGGATACCTCCCGCCGACCTCTCGCAGAGCGGTACGTCAGTGGCCCGGCAGGGCGCGACGATGGCCGTGCTCAGCATCGTCAGCCGGATCACCGGGTTTCTCCGTGCCGCGGCCATCGGCGCCGCCATCGGCGTGGTCGCGGTCGGCAACGACTACAACCTGGCCAAGACACTGCCCGGCATGGTCTACGAGTTCCTACTCGGCGGCGTGCTGTCCAGCGTGGTGATCCCGCTGTTGGTGCGGGCAAGAACGAGGGACACCGACCGCGGCGAGGCCTATACCCAGCGCCTGCTGTCACTGGCCGTGGTGTTCCTGGCCGGCGCGACCGTGGTGGCGGTTGCTCTCGCGCCGCTGTTCACATGGCTGCTGGCCAACGGCAATACAAGAGCGGCCGACCGGGACCTGATCACGACCCTGTCGTACCTGCTCCTGCCCATGATCTTCTTCTACGGTATGGCCGCCCTGTTCGCCGCGGTGCTCAACACCCGGGGCCATTTCGCCATGCCGACATTCGCCCCGATCCTGAACAACCTGGTTGTCATCGGCATGGCCAGTGTGCTGTTCATCGCGCCCATCAGCGACCGGACCGACGCGACCTCGCTGTCGGCCAACCAGGTCGCTCTGCTCGGTCTGGGTACCACGCTCGGCATCGTCATACAGGCTTCCAGCCTGTGGCCCGCCCTGCGGAAGGTCGCATTCCGGTGGCAGTGGCGCTGGGACTTCCGGGAACTGCACCTGCGCGAACTCGGCCGGGTCAGCTCGTGGATGCTGGTCTACGTCGTGGTCAGCCAGTTCGGCGTGGTCGCCGTGCTCAACCTGGCCCAGCAGGCGTCCACCAAAGCCGAAGGCGCGGCCGGACCGGCGATCTTCAACAACGCCTTCCTGATCTTCATGATGGCGCACGGCATCGTGGCTGTGTCGATCATCACGGCACTGATGCCACGGATGGCCGCCGCAGCCGCGGAGAACCGGCACGCCGACCTCGTACACCAGCTGTCGCTGGGCACCAGACTGACGTCCGTCGTGCTGATCCCGACCACCGTCGGCTATCTGGTGCTCGGCCAGCCGCTCGCGGTCACCCTTTTCCGACACGGGGCAACTACGGGTACGCCGAGGCGGTGACCACCGGTTGGGTCATCGCGGTGGCCGCGGCTCGGTCTGATCCCGTTCGCGATCAGCCAGCTGCAACTGTTCGCCTTCTACGCGATGCCGGACACCAGGACCCCGGCGTTGATCAACCTGCCGGTCGTGGGGCTGCGCATCGCGGTTGATGTCGTGCTCTTCCTGGTCCTGCCAGCGGGCGCAGTGGTGGCCGGACTGATGGCCGGCAATGCGATCTCCTACGTCCTCGCTTCCGTCGTCGGCTATGCGCTGCTGCGGCGGCGCATCGGCTCCCTGCACCTTCGCCCGGTGTTCACGACCTTGGGCAAGCTCGGGCTGGCCGCGGTGATAGCGGGCGTGCCGGCGCTGCTCGTGGTGATCGGCCTGCACAACTGGGCCGGCGAGGGACCCGCTGCCAGCATCGCCCAACTGATCATCGGAGGGGCGGTGCTCCTTGCCGGTTATGTCGGACTCGCCTTCGCCCTGCGCGTACCCGAGATGCGCGAGCTGAGCACGATGGTCCGCGCTCGGGTCGGCCGCTGACCCATCCTCGTCCACCTGTGGATAACTTCGTGGAATTCGAGGTATGCCCAGGTCAACGCCGGTGGATAAGTTGTGGATAACGGTTCAGCAGGAGTTCGGCACCACGGCCTCCGGCACGGCGCTAGCTACCGGCCAGTAGGTTGCAGTGTCAGGCTCATCAGATCGTGCACGGGATGGCCGCTGGACGTAGCCGCCCTGGAAAGGCACCCTTGACCCGGACAAGCGGTACCTGGTGCATGCACAGCGCCAGGTAGCGTCAGTCCCGATGTATCAACGTGCTCACGCTATGAACTCAGCGGACCCGCAAGGTGACCACGTGCGTTATGGTCGCGGGGGCGATATGCGTCCAAGGCGCAGCAGTGCGGCCGACAAGGAGGACGGGTGAGCCACGAAGGCGATGCGTATTGGGCCGACCCCGGCGTGATGACCTTCGGCGAACCTGCTGAAGGCGAGATCTTCGCCGACCGGTATCAGCTCGAAGAGCACGTCAACACAGATGCGACAGGTCGGCAAATCTGGCGTGGACTGGATGTCGTGCTGCGACGCCCGGTCGCTGTGGTCATACGACAGCCGGGCGGCGAAGCGGCCGCGGCCATGTTGACCGCCGCGGTGGCGGCCAGCCGACTGGTGCATCCGCACATCGTGTCGGTGTACGACGCGATCGACGAACACGATCGGGCCTATCTGGTCCGCGAATGGGTTGCCGGCATCGCGCTTCGCGACGTACTGCGGCAGGCGCCGCTCGACGCCGAACGCGCGACGCTCGTCACCCACGCAATCGCCGAGGCCGTCGCGGCACTGCACTCGGCCGGCATCGTGCACGGCAATGTGCACCCCGGCACGATCCTGATCGCCGACGACGGACGGGTCGTCCTCACGGACGCGCACGCTGACGGGCAACCCGCCCCGGAGGCCGACGTGCGGGCCGTCGGAGCAGTGCTCTACGCCTGCCTGACCGCACACTGGCCGTACGCCGAAGCGGGACAGTCGGTCCTGCCGGACGCGGTGCGGGACGGCTCCGGCCGGCTGGCCACGCCGCGCCAGGTACGCGGCGGCATCCCCAACCATCTGGACGAGATCGCGGCCGACCTGCTCGACCTGCAGAACACCCCGCCCACCGCGGCGGTGGTGGCGACCGAGTTCGCCCGGCTCGCCACGATGGGCGCCGCCGACGCGGAGTACGACTCGCCGTACGACGCTCAATACGAGGGACAGTACGAAGGGCAGTACGACTACGAGGACGAGGCCGATCGCGGTCCGATGGGCTTCACCAACGGCGACGGACCGGTGCGCCGGCGGGCCGGTGGCAAGCTCGCCCTCGGCGTCGGGGTGCTGGTCGTCATCGCCATCGTCGGCGCGATAATCGGCGCCAAGGTGCTCGGCGGCTCCCCCGATGATCAAGGCAACACACCGCTCGGCAACACGCCGGCGACAACCGTCCCAGCGACGCCGGGCAACGGCGCACCCATCGCGATAACGGCGGCGCAACTGCGCCTGGTCGACCCGAAGGGTGGCGACCGTACCGAGTTCAGCCAGCTCGCGAAGACCGTGGACGGCAAAGAGGACACGGGCGCGAACACGTCCGAGTACAAGACCGCGGCCTTCGGTGGCCTCAAGTCCGGCATGGGCGTGCTGATCGACCTTGGATCGCCGATGAAGGTCGGCGCGGTGCGGATGTCGGTCAACCTGCAGAACGCCTCGGTCAGTCTGTACGGCGGCACCAGCGATCCTGGTGCCACCACTGAGGGCGACGACAGCATCCTGCAGACGTACAAGCCGATCGGTAAGCCGCTGGTCGACCATTCCGGCACGGTGATGGTGTTGAACATCCCGGCGGACCAGCAGCCGGTCCAGTACCTGCTGATCTGGATCACCAAGCTGCCGCTGGACTCGACCAAGGGCAAGTACCAGCTCGCCATCAACGAGATCTCCGTCCGGGCGCCCTGATCCTCGACGCCGCTCGTGACGGTCGTCCATGGAGGGCTCGCGCCCGATAGGGTCTGGCCGTGACCGCTACGCACGATGCCCACGACGACGTCGCGCTCCTACGCGCGCACGTCGCCGGGGACACGGACGCGTTCGGTGAGCTGGTCCGCCGACATCGCGACAGGTTGTGGGCCGTCGCGCTGCGCACCCTGGGTGACCGGGAGGAGGCGGCAGACGCGGTACAGGACGCTTTACTGTCGGCCTACCGGGCCGCCGATCGCTTCCGCGGCGACTCCGCCGTCACCACCTGGTTGCACCGCATCGTGGTCAACGCCTGCCTGGACCGGCTGCGCCGCCGGCAGGCTCGACCAACTGTGCCGTTGCCGGACTACGAGATCGCCTCCACCGGGGCCGGTACACCAGTCGCGCCGACGCACGATTCGGACACCGCGTTGACCGTTCAGGCCGCGCTGGCCAGGCTGCCCGCTGACCAACGCGTCCCGCTCATGCTGCTTGACGTGGATGGCTACTCGGTTGCTGAGATCGCCGGCATGCTGGGCGTCGCTGAGGGCACGATCAAGAGTCGGTGCGCCCGTGGCCGGGCCAGGCTGGCGAGCATGCTCGGGCACCTCCGTCCAGCCCCGGCCGGCGATCCGGATCGTCCCGACCGGATGCCAGGGAACCAGCCCGGCTCCGGGTGACGTCCGATCACCAGGGTCTTCATCGGGGCTGGGCGGTGGCGACGCGACGAGCAGTGACACGGACCATGTCGGTCAGGGGGGTGTGCGATGAGTCAGGCTCTTCACGGCTCCGACGCCGATGGCCTGACCGAGGCCGAACTCGACCGGCTCGCGGACTTCCTGGCCGACGTGCTCGACCCGGCCGATGCGGCTGAGGTAGACCGGTTGCTCGCTGACGAGCCTCGGTGGGCAGGCGCCCATCAGGCCCTGGTCGCGGCCGACATCACGGTACGTGCCGAGTTGGCCGGACTGGCCAGCGGGCAGTCCACCATGCCGGCCGATATCGCCGCCCGCCTCGATGACACCCTGCGCGGGTTTACCCAAGCGGGCGGCGGCGCGACCAGTAGGGTTCCCGGCGCGGTTGCGATCGCTGGACGCGGCCCGGGCTCGGCGGCGGCGGCCGCACCGGGTCGTCGCTGTGGCCGCGGCCGTCATCGCGGTGGTGGGTGGAGTCGGCGTCGGCGTGAGCGTCCTGGGCGACCGACTCACCTCCACAACGGTCACGGTCATGGGCCAGGCGGAAGATCGAGGTAGCGGGCCACCTGTACCTCTGACAGCGGTGGGCGCCCCGGTGCTGATCGCGAGCCAGCGCAACTACACCCTCGACACCCTGGCCCAGGTTCCGGCGGCGGTGCCCGACATGGCGGTCCAACCCAACCAGGGTGGCAACCCGTCTCCGACGTCTCAGTCGGTCACCAAGGCAAACGAGTACGGCATGCCCTCCTCGGTGCGCGAGGCCGCACCCGACGGACTGGCCAGGCTGCTCCCCGCGCCCGCACTGGCCCAATGTCTGGAGGCGATCCGAGCCACGTTCCCGGGCACGGTGCTCTCCGTCGACTACGCCCGTTTCGACCGGCAACCCGCGCTCGTGCTGCTGATCCAGCAGGCCGGTGGCCGGACCGCGGTGGCCGTGGGGCCGGACTGCTGGCGCATCCGGCACCGACCAGCTGGCCTCCGTACCGGTACGGTAAGTCATCTGCCGAACGGGATTGCCGGATGTGGCGCGGGCGACAACTGGCGTGGCCGATGGTGATCCGCGCCGCTTCCGGGAATCCCGGGTTCGTACGATGACGTTCTGCCCACTGCATGTCGTGGGCGAGACTCGAACCTGACGGCAAGCTCACCGGCTCAGCGCCCCCTCGGAGGGAAGCGTCCATGGATGACATTCGCAACGTGATCATCGTCGGCTCCGGCCCGGCTGGGTATACGGCGGCCGTATACGCGGCGCGCGCGAACCTCAAGCCACTGGTCATCGAGGGTGTCCAGTCAGGCGGGGCCTTGATGACAACGACCGAGGTCGAGAACTTCCCCGGCTTCCCGGACGGGATCATGGGCCCCGACCTGATGGACCACATGCGCAAGCAGGCCGAGGCCTTCGGCGCCGAATTGCTCACCGATGACGTGACCCGCGTCGACCTAGGACCGGCGACATCAAGATCGGTGGGTGGCACCGTCTGGGTCGGCGGGACCGAACTACCGGGCCAAGGCCGTCATCCTCGCCACCGGGTCCGCTTGGCGCCCGCTCAACGTGCCGGGCGAGCAGGCCCTCCTCGGCCACGGTGTTTCGTCCTGTGCCACCTGCGACGGATTCTTCTTCCGCAACCAGCGACATCGCCGTGGTCGGCGGCGGCGACTCGGCCATGGAGGAGGCCTCCTTCCTGACCCGGTTCGCCGAGTCGGTCACCATCGTCCACCGACGGGACGCGTTCCGCGCCAGCAAGATCATGGCGGAGCGCGCGCTCAACAACCCGAAGATCAAGGTCGAGTGGAACGCGATCGTGACGGAGATCGTCGGAGGACGACGGCAAGGTCGGCGGGATCAAGCTGCGCGACGTGACACCGGCGCCGATCAGCATGCTGGACGTGACCGGCGTGTTCGTCGCGATCGGCCACGACCCGCGCAGCGAACTGTTCCGCGGCCAGGTGGACCTCGACGACGACGGCTACGTCCTGGTCGATGCGCCGAGCACGCGGACGAATCTGGCCGGAGTGTTCGCCGCCGGCGACGTCGTCGACCACACCTATCGTCAGGCGATCACCGCCGCTGGCACCGGCTGCTCGGCGGCGCTCGACGCGGAGCGATATGTCGCCGCCCTGCCCGAGGTCTCGTAGCCAGACAACGCCCGGACCGGCCCTATCAAGCACCACGGCGCATCGCCGCATGAGAGGAAGAAGTGGGTATGGGAGCTAAGTCAGTCACTGACGCAACGTTCGTCAGGGACGTACTGCAGTCAGACAAACCGGTATTGGTCGACTTCTGGGCCGATTGGTGCACACCCTGCCGGAAAGTCGAGCCCCTGCTCGCTGAGATCGCCACCGAGATCGGTGACAAGGTCGAGTTCGTCAAGCTCAACATCGACGAGAACCCGGAGACGGCCATGGCCTACCGGGTGATGTCAGTGCCGACCCTGACCATCTTCAAGGGCGGCCAGCCGGTGCAGTCGGTGGCCGGCGCGAAGCCCAAGGGTGACCTCCTGCGCTTCATCGAGTCGGCGATCTGATCCGCCACGTCAAGGCAGAGCGCCCCGCACCGTCCGGTGTGGGGCGCTCTTTGTGTATCAGTGCTCCATTCAGGCGAGACCGGGCCTCCTGAGCACGCGATCGGTGGACCAGACCACCCTTGCGGGTCTCCCATGGACGTCCTGCGCGGTAGGCTCCGCGCATTTGGTTCTTACGCGTCAGCGTGTGGCTTACGTGACATTCGAGGGCCCAGCACGAGTTCGAGCTAGGCCCACGATCGGAGGAAACGGCCCGTGCATGTAATCCGGCCTGGCGATCGCGGCCCGGCAGTCGTCGAGATCAGGGCGATCCTGACCACGCTGAATATGCTCCACGACACCGCCGCGTCGTACACGGACGCCATCTATGACGCCACCGTGGAACGCGCCGTACGGGAGTTCCAGCAGGCCCGGGGCCTGACCGTCACCGGCGCCGTGAACCAGGAAACCTGGCGCGCTATCGACGCGGCGAGATGGAACCTCGGCTCCCGGGTGCTGGCCCACGAGCAACCCGAGCCCCTGTTCGGCGACGACGTCCGGCAACTGCAGGAACGCCTGCTGGAACTGGGCTACGACCTCGGTCGAGCGGACGGAATCCTCGGTCGCCGTACCGCAGCCGCGCTGGCCAAGTTCCAGCGGGAGGTGGGCCTCGTACCCGACGGCGTCTGCGGTCCGCAGACCATCACCGCGTTACGCCGGCTGGGTCGCAAGGTCATCGGTGGCCGTCCCAACCTGCTCCGCGAGACTGAGCGCTTCCGCTCGGCCGGTCCGGCTCTGGTTGGCAAACGCATCGTCATCGACCCTGGCCACGGCGGCGGCGACCTCGGTGTCAACGTTCTGGACGGACCGATGCGATGGGCCGAGTCCGACATCGCATACGACATCGCCGCCCGGCTCGAAGGCAGGCTTGCCGCCCTCGGCATGCGGGTACACCTCACTCGTGGGCCGGCACCGACCCATCCGTTCGAGGACGCCGACCGCGCACTTCTGGCCAACGAGCTCGGCGCCGATCTGCTCATCTCGCTACACACGGACGGCCACGCCAACCCGCGCGCGTCCGGCGTCGCCACGTACCACTATGGCCAGTACGGCGAAGGCGGCGTCACCTCCACTCTCGGCGAGCGGCTTGCCGCGCTCGTGCAGCGCGAGATCCTCGTCCGCACGGGCATGCGCGACTGCCGCGTCCACGCCAAGACCTGGGACCTGCTGCGGCTGACCCGCATGCCCGCGGTCCGGGTCGAGGTCGGCTACCTGACCTCTCGCGAAGACCGCAACTGCCTGATCGACCCGATGTTCCGCGACCGCGTCGTCGGCGCGATCGTGGCCGCGGTCAAGCGCATGTATCTGCCCATCGAGGCGGACGTGGTCACCGGCTCGATCGATGTTGACTCGCTGCGCACCATCGAACGGTCGGTGGGCACCAACCCCGCCCCCAGCCGCGTCTGACCACGCTCCGACGCCGTGGTTCGCGGCGCAGCCCCATACGTCTGTCGCCGGCTCTTCACGCGGCCCTTGGTGGGGCCTGGCGCGAGCGATTCGCGCGACTGATCGGCGCCATGGATCGATGCGATCTGCGCACCGCGCCATAGGTCGGTGCGATGCTGCGGACCGACCCGTGCGATGCTGCGGACCGATCGCATCGGCTCGACCGCGCGTTCGGTGCGCATCGCACTGATCGCTGGCCAGGGAACGGACGAGACGAGGCGGGCCGCGGACGGTGATGCCGGCCAAGGAACGAACAACCGAACGCGTGGCGATCGAGACATGATGTTCGCCGCCCACGGATGAGCCATGCGTCGACAGACAGCCGACTGCGACGCATGGCGATCGGACGGTGCGTCCGGCCACGGCATGGTTGCGATCGCTACCGGTTGCGATCGCTACCGGTTGCGTTGCTCCATCGGTCGTACCGATCGCTCACAAACCATCGGAGACGGGACGCTCGGACTCGCTGGGTCGTAAGAGTCGCCTCCAACCACCGTGCACAACGCGCGCTCGGACCAACCGGTTCGGACCCAGTCACGACCAGTCCCGCCGTGCACCGATCGCGGCCAAACCCACCACGCAACGATCGCCCGCAGCCACTGGCACAGCGATCGCTTGCCGCCGCGGCTTGGCCGACCGCCCGACTGCTCAGAACGATTTCATCCGGTGGCACTGTCGCCGCTGGCACCGTCCGAGGCGCGACCGTGCGAGCGCTGCAAATGAGGTGGTCGTCCGGACTGTCGCCTTGCCTCCGGGCCATCGGACCCCATTGCCGGTAAGCAGTCGCTGGGCCTCGTCGTGAGTGCCAAGCCAGCACGGCCTAGGTGGGGCGTACCGCAGACCTCGCCTCCAACGCCCGGTCGCCGCGACCGAAGGATCGTGCGGTAGGCCTGATCGATCCTTCGCCTCCGCGATGCCGTCCCGGTGCCATCCGGTCGTCGGATTGCCCGCAACCTTGCCACCGTTGGCGGTCGGAACAGACGCTGCGGATTGCGCGCTCGACCCCCGGTCGTTGCTCGGTCCGCTGCTGTGATCGATCCGAGCGAGCGGTCGACGCGGCACCTCACGAAGGTGCTGTCGGTCGCACCGATCGATCGCACGTACCGCGGTCGGCCGGGACTCAGGGATGAATCAGTGCGCGGGCGCGAGATCCGCCGGCGGCAGCCTCGGTTCGCCGATCCGCATTTCCGCCATTAGGCGATCACTCGAGCGGACATTGGTGCATGCCGACAGCGGGCGTCGGGTGCGGTCGTCGCAGCCAGCCACGGTGCACGACGATCGCACTTGTGCAGCGACCAGCCCCTTCCACCGATCGCACCCTGCTCACCGATCGCGCCCTGCTCACCGATCGCACCCTGCTCGCCAATGCCACCGATGCACTGCTCACCGATCGCAGCGTCTACCGATCGCTGCGTCCACCGAACACAACGGCAGCAGTCGCAGCGCCCAACAGTCGCGGCGGCGAACTGATCCCCCGGCGCATTGCTCTGGCATCCCTGTGCGATCGCACCAACGCGGCTCGGCGATCGGTCTGCCGCGCCAGGCCCGACACATCCGAACGGTCACTCCTGCCCGGCACACTCCTGGTCAATGTGCAGCACCGACCGATCGCGACACCCCGCATTGCGTTCGCGGTACGACACGTTCGCGCTACGACACAATCGCGGTTACGACACCGTCGCCCAGCCTGCTGCCCAAACACTGAACGATCGGCGCGCGTTGGCAGCCGCAACCGTCGATCGGCCGGTCAGCTGCCCACCGATGCGGGTGACCAACCGACGACCAGACGGCCGGCGACTTCCCCGCACCGCGCGCCCCCAAGCGCAAGCATCGCTAAACACCAGATCCTGGCTACACAGCGGCACGATCAGAACGCAGTACTTCGACTGCAGCTGCCACACGCTCTCGGGGGTTGTCGCGGCGGGCTGCTTGACGCGCCAATGTTTTACGTGAAACCAAAGTCTGCCCGTTCTTCGCCGACCGGTGACCGGGAGGCACAGCGGCACGGGGTTGGAGCCACAACACCCATGCGTCAGGTCGGCCGGACGCGAACAACGAATTGGAGATCGTCTATCTATCGTCGCGCGATGATGGCTGCTGGAGACGGGACAACGATGGCCTGGGTGAGCCTTTGAACAGCGAAGGACTAGCGCGCGCCAGTGTCGTTGGGAGACCCTTGGGCGAGCATGCCACGGGTTGCCGGTCGAAGGATCGCGTCCGGACTCATCGAGCCCAACAACTTTTCGAGCGCATACTCCACGTCGGACTTCCACGACATGGCTGTACGCAGCTCGAGGCGCACCCGCGGAAAGCGTGGATGCGGCCGCACCGTCTTGAAACCCACGGCGAGAAAGAAGTCCGCTGGCGCAAGGCAGCCCGAGAGCTCATCGATCTCGTCCCCGAACTTGGCATCGCCAAATGCTTCGATAGCACGGATGCCCCGCTTGGTCATGTCCCGCGCAACGCCCTGAATCAGCATGCGGCCCAAGCCACCACCCGCGAACGTCGGCAGCACATGTGCTGACGTCAGTAGCACCGCGTCCGCGGAGATCGGGCTGGTCGGGAAGGCCATGGAGCGAGGCACGTACGCCGGCGGCGAGTAGAGAGCAAAACCGGCCGCCATGCCGTCGACGTAGATCAGCTTTCCGCACGAACCCCATTCGAGCAGCGCCTGCGACACCCATGCTTCCTTCTCGAGACCTGGGTCCCCGGTCGCGCAGGCACGCTCAGCCGCGACTGGGTCGAGTTCCCAGAACACGCACTGGCGGCACCGACGCGGAAGGTCCTCCAGGGTGTCGAGAGTCAGGTTCACCAGGCGACGAGACATCAGCACACCTCTTTCGAAACAGCGTGTATGCCGTCCCCTCTGACGGATCGATCTTACGCGCGATGCCGTCGTCATGGGAGAGGACTTGCGGGATTCATGAGGCGCGAACCACGGCGGCGTGCGTCGTCGTGTCAGTGCCCCGCTCGCGTGTCCAGTTCAGACGCCCTCCGCAGAATCGCCTGACGTGCTCGCCGGCGGCGTACCGGCGACCATCTGGTCATCGACTGCCAGCTTCTGCGTCATAGCGCCCGCGACGGCTCGCGCCTCGACAACGGATGCCGGCTCCGTGGGAACCTGGTCCGCAGAACGCGGCGAGGTGTCGACGAATGCGCCAGCTGGCTCGGGTACTACATCCTCGTGAGACCTCGCCTGGTCGTCTGCCGTCCAAGTTCGGTGCACAGCACGACCCCCCGAGGTCGCTTCTGATGAGAGGGATGGCACCGCCGGCGCCGACGGTTCAGACGCAATCGGCAGCGGTGCCGCTGTCAAGTCAGGCCACTGGGATGACTGCTGTTCCGACGTGCTCGCCACTTCGCCGACCGTATCCGGTCGTGTACCGCTCGTGGTGGCCCCGGCAATGAACACTTTCGGGGCTTCCGCTTCGGCGGCGGTCGGTTCGCTCTCAGGCGCGGTTGCCGCGGCCTTCTTCCCGGCCCTCTTCCGCGGCGGCGCTGCCTTCCGAGGAGCGGCTGCTTTGCGAGGCATCGTGGCCTTGGCTGCCTTCGCGGCCTTCTTTCCAGGGACCGGCGCCGACTCCTCGGGCTCCGATGCGGACCCGATCCCGACCACAGCGACGACGAGATCCTGACCCTCGCCCGTACCGGCGGGGGTAGTCGTTGGGAGTGCGCCGGGTTGTTCGGAGCCCTCGCCCGGTCGGCTGGACACGTCCGTGGTTGGCCAAGAGTCGTAGGTAGCGCCAAGGTCTCCGAACGCAACTTCCGGCAGAACAACCGTCGGCGCATCCGCCTGGCTCGCAACGTCGTCGGAACGCGGGACCCGCTGCCGCGGCACGTATATCGGCGACTCGCTCGTCACCGCCGTCCACCGTGGTGCCATGGGCGTGTCCGCAAGGAACGGGACAGGCGGATCGGCCAAATCGCGCACGTCACCGGTGCCGGACAGATCGTCCGGCTTGTCGACACTCGATGGCGACTGCCACTGGATATGCGGAGGCTCGACCATGGTGCGACCGCCGAACTCGGCCAACCAGGCGCCGACGTAAGCCAGATTCTCTCGCCATTGCCATTCCGGCACAGCAGGAAGTATGTCGTCCCAGAGTGAAAGGAAGGTGCCCCGGAGTTGTAGCTGGCCAACCGGGCGGGCTAAGAACCACAGGTTCAGGTGGGCGGATCCGTCGCCCCATCGGTTCACATGGACCCGCGCGACGCCATCCAAGGATCGTACGGCTCGCTCAAGCCGAACTGTCATAACTCCCAACTCCGCGGCCAACAGGTTTGGTAGATCGCCCAAGTCGAGGTGCGAGCGCGGCTCGAGGATCAGGACCATGGGCAACCCCGTGGGGCGCTCGGGCGAGCGGACCCGCCAGCGGGCGCTCACCCATAGGTATTCATTGTCGGGTGTGAGGCATGCCGCACACGTCGCTGGATCCTCACCCTGTCTTGGTGGTTCCTCCGCCACTGGCGGATCGAACGGACGGATCCGCAGATCGCCCTCAAAGGGAAAGGTGGGCCAGGTGGTGAACTCGGGAAGGATGGGGTATTCGTGGGGCACGAGGCACACCATAGTCGACCTCCGCAGCCTGTGCCCAAGCGTCATCCACAGGGTCGGCGGGCCCAGGACGTGCGGTTTCACGTGAAACCAGCGCTACCTGTGGACAACGCCTGTGGATGACGGAAGGCGGTCTCGGCGGGGAGTGCGCCGGTCCCGGCCTGAGGCTCAGCCCCAGTCGCGGGGCACCGCCTCACCGAGGCGGAGAGCAGCCCAAAGCCGCCGCCACCGACGGCCGCAGGGACCAGGGACCCCCGCGTGGTGCTCGATAGGAATGAAGGCGGGGCGAGGTGAGCGACGGATCCCGGGCGCCCCTACCAACCTTCCGCACTTGCCCAGCACGTGCGATGGCCCGGTGAGCATCAGGTGGCTCGCCAGCCTGCATAGCGACGATGCGTTGGAGACCCCCTCGCGTCCGAAGGCAGCGGGACATGGCGAGCCGGCGCCAGCACCAGCGAGCAACGAAGTGCCTAGTGCAGCGCAGCCGGTCCGTCGCTACGGCGGTGGTCGGTGACTTCGGCCCTGCCAGTGTGGTTCTGGAGCCTGCGTGCCAGATGCTTGGTCGCTTCCGTCTCCCCCTGGGCGATTGGCAGGCGCGGCCGCGGGACTCCGCGTCCGTCAAGGAGGCCCGCGGTGTGGCCCGGGACGCCTGGCCCGCGCGCAAGTACCGGCCAGTGGTTCCCTCTCGCCGTAGCCCCAGCCGTTCCCCGCCCGGACCGCCTCAGCACGACCGACCACCATCAGGCGCCGTGACTCTCACAGTGCCTGTCTCTCAGGTGGTCAAGCCTTCCCTGGCAGCTACCCCGACGTCGATGGATAGCCCACGGGATGTGGGCGATAACCCGATGCATCGACCATGCCGTAGCCGGTCCCCTTCTGACTTGCCTCTCCCTGTGCCAGACGAGCACCCCAGCCGCTGCCAGGACGAGCTCCGGGTTCTCGCCGGCACCATCATGCTCCTTGCACAGAAGGGCTCTCACCACTGCCGCGGGGCACGGAGAACCCGTCAGTGCTGTTTCACGTGAAACACCAGCCAGGCGATTGGCAGTGGCCAGGTGGCCAACGACTCGACGCGGGAGTGGTCCTCTGACGAAGCCAACCGCATCCCCTCTCGATATCTCTCGCGACGGAGCTGGCGCAGTAGGAGGGCACCGACAGCACGCTCAGCGTTGTCGCTGAGGATGTCCCGGGCCGTCACCCGTCCTGGGACTGAGCTGAGGGTCCCCGGGCAACCGCGGCTGGCGGCCGGGGACCCGTGGCACGGCTAATGGAAGGACCGTCGAAACCCTCCAGGGCAACCACACAGGACGCACCAGGATGGCGGCGGGACGTTTGCCCTGCGTCGACACCCGGTGCCCCCACTCCGCTGGACAACCCCCGACCCAGACGTACAGGTCCCGCGCTCCATCCAACCCCGGGACTGAGCGGCACGCCAGCCGCGTCTTCCTAACCCCGCTGGGTGATAGCGCGCGACAGCCATGACCCGGTCCGGTCTGACGAGGCTTCCCGCCGCAGGTTCCCCGCCGCAGCTTTCCCAGCCGCAGTCCCACCCAGGTTCTTGCCCAGACATGACTTGCTTCCCGGCGGCGGTCGTGTAGAAGCGGGCCTTGCTCCCTCTCACGCCAGATTTCGACGTCCTGGTGGGGGCATGCGCGGCACTCGCCGATGTTCGTACACGAACTGGTGGAGGAGCCGAAGCCGGCTCGATCGACGCGGTCTGATGATCGGCTCGACCTTGTCCATGCGCCGTTTCGCCCAGGCCGGAGTGCTCGCCTGCCGAAATCTTGGCCCCTTGCCTTTCTGGAGGGCCCCATCGGGTCACCGGTGCGAGCGCTAGCGATCTTGGCAAACGTCCGGACCCTCCCCGCTGCGCTGGATCCACACAAGCCGACGCAGGGCGAGGGCAGCTCATTCTCCGCCCACGGACGTCGTGACAATGGGGACTCGGGGCGAGGACCGGGCATGGCGGAGGACGGCAGCGGGGAGGGACACCATCGCGGCAGGGGCACGTGGCTCAGGGCTCCGTCGAGATGCAACGCGAGATGCAACAGCAGGGCGACGGCAGGGCGACGGAGTTCGGGACGAAACAACGGTCGCTTCCCCAGGGTGTCGGGGCGCCGGATCGCTCTCCAAGACACGATGGGAGTGCCCGGCGAAACCCGCAGACGGCCCGCACTGCTTCCGTGCCGGGGTGCCGGGGGCCTGTTTGACATCCCATGGCTATGCCCAGGCCAGGCGGGAGCGCTCCGCATCTCTGGGCAGAACGTCCCGCCCTCGCTGAGTCAACTGCACGGGGCAACACGACTCTCGCGCTAGCCGTTTGGGGGGGGACCCCGATCGGTGCTCCGCAGCGCTCAGCGGGTTGTGCAGAGTCTTCCACGGCTCCTGATGGTGTCCATACCCCCGCAGCGCGGGTCCCGGTGTTGCACTCGCACCTCGCACAGGGCGACGAGGCGGCCGGGCTTGAGGGGCCACTTCAACTCGTCGGCCAGGGGAAGTGCCGCAACGAGCAAAATCCGGCGACGCATAGTCGGCCCACGGAGGTTGGCGCCAAGCGGAACACGGGCGGCCATCGGGCAACCAAGGGTGAGCAGGCGCCGAGAAGCGCGCTGGAGGCGGCATCGAAGCAATTCCTCGCTCCCGATCGTCACGAGGTGAGCAGGCGGCCCGGCTGCTCGCAGCCAGCATCGGCGTGCGGACCGAACCCCGGCACCGGCCGGCCCGGTACGTCTCGTGCAGATGTCGGCGGCAGCGAGCCTGGCTTCGACCCGAAAACCCGCGACCCCGGACTCTGGGCATCCCAGTGGCCGAGCGCGATGGGGGCGTCCCCAGTCGTGGGAGCACTGCCGTTGCGTACCCGCCATCAGCCGGGTACGCAACCCGGACCCGCGGAGGCCATCGGGGGATGCACCCAGTGCTCAGCCCAAAGCTCACCGCGGCCCGTCGCACCGCACAATGCTGTGGTTTCACGTGAAACTGCGCCCCGCTCGTGGAGCCGAAGCCCCAACCAGACCCGATCCTGATGCCCTAGCCGTCCGACGGCGACAGCGCGGGGCCGGCCGGCGGTCCCAATCCGATACCCAACTCCTGCGGCTCTAGGAGGAAGGGACGGGTCGCCATGCGCTTGGGGACCGTGCCGGACACCTTGTACCGGCCCCATTGAGCAGTCCTCCACCTAATGGCCCCAGGAATTCAAGCCAAGCAAGGTGGCCGCCCCTCGTTCCGGCCGACCTGCCCTCGGGCCGCCTCCAGGTCGAGAGTCGCCCGGCCGCCCCGCCATTCGATTGGTATGTGGCCGACACGACATCGAAGTGCCGTCACGACTGGTGTGCCGTGGGCCTGTCGGCAGCCGTCACACCTCGGCCGTTGCTGGCCGCCGAGTAGGTCCGAGACACCATCCCGTTCTCTCGCTCCAAGCGGATAGATCGGCGGGCCCCATCTCAGAAGCTGCCGCCGGCTCAGGTCGGCACACGACAACTCGAGGAGTAGGAGACCCAGATCGCATTCGTCGGCCCAGATCGGCTGCCCCTCCCAATGCCGGGGACAACCCTGACCGGCTCCGCATGTGGGCATTGAGCCTTAACAAGACCCACACCAACAGAGTGGATGCGCTGGAGGGGTCACGTCTCAGTATCACCACGCCAGCGGCGAAACGACCGCACGCCGGGCACGGCCGCGTTGAAGCGTGGATAGAGCTAAGGAGGCTGCTGGGCGCGCCTGACCAGAGTGGGCTGGAGCGGTCTCCCGGACCCGCTCCGGTTGATGCCGTAGGACGCCGGCAATGGAGGCGAGCGGTAGCCGGGCACAAGCCATCGTCCTGTGGGGCAGTCAATATCAGAGGCGCACCCCGCTCTCTTCTTGCATCTGAGGAAGCAAGAGGACTGTTCGTTGCTGCCTCCATGAGGGTCACAGAACCCGCACAGCCCCAGCCCGTTCCACGTGAAACATCGGAACGTGGTGGGAGGCTGAGCCGCAGCCCGAGGCATGAGACGCAGAAGCCGGGAAGGATGCCCTTCCCGGCTCAGCCTTGCAGCAGACTCAAATGCCCGCGGTCAGTCGCCTTCCCTCGCAGCTGGCGGCCCGATCATGGAGACGATCCGCTCCAGGTCGTCCACAGTGGCGAACTCGATCTGGATACGTCCCTTACGGCGCCCGATATCCACCCGGACCCGGGTTTCGAAGTGATCGGACAGCCGGTCGGCCAGGTCGCTCAATCCAGGCGCGTGCGGCCGGGGACGCTTGGCGGCGGCCTTCTTGGCAGGAGCGCCTTCCGCGAGGGCTAGGGCCACAGCCTCCTCGGTAGCACGTACCGACATTCCCTCTGCAATGATCCGGGTGGCCAGCACCTCCTGCTGCTCAGCGCCATCGAGCGACAACAGGGCTCGGGCATGCCCTGCGGACAGAACGCCGGCGGCCACGCGCAGCTGAACCGGCGCAGGCAGGTTGAGCAACCGAATGGTGTTGGAGATCTGAGGTCTGCTCCGCCCGATACGACGGGCAAGTTCCTCGTGCGTCGCGCCGAACTCTTCGAGCAGTTGCTGATAGGCCGCCGCCTCTTCGAGGGGATTCAGGTTGGCCCGGTGAATGTTCTCCAGGAGCGCGTCACGAAGCATGTCATCATCGCGGGTCTCCCTGATGATGGCGGGAATGACCTCGTACCCGAGTGCCTGAGCAGCACGCCAGCGGCGTTCGCCCATAACGAGTTCGTACGCACCGGAGCTCAGTTCACGGACAACGATCGGCTGGAGGAAGCCCACCTGCGAGATGGAAACCTTCAGCTCCTCCATGGCCTCCTCGTCGAAGACCTGGCGAGGCTGGCGGGCGTTGGCGGCGATCGCGTCGACGGCCACCTCGGCAAATCGAGCGCCGGGTACAGGGGCAAGGTCCGCGTCGTCGGCCGCCCCCACTCCGGCTCCGCCACAGTGGCGGTTGGCATGTTCTGAGCCACCACGTGCACCTCTGGCGCGCTCGCGACCGGCGGCGCCTCAGGTGGTGCGGCTGTGGCGACCGACAGCGGGGCGCCTTGCGGAATGAGTGCACCCAGCCCGCGCCCTAGGCCGCCTTTAGCCTTCCCCGGCATCAGACCGCGCCCACATTCGAGCCGCGGGTCGCGATCTCCAGCGCGGCCTCGAAGTAGCTGGTCGCTCCGCGCGAGCCCGGGTCGTACGTCATGACCGACTGGCCGTAGCTCGGCGCCTCTGACACCCGCACATTGCGCGGGATGACCGCTGTAAGCACGCGGTCACCGAAGTGCGCCCGCACGTCCTGCTCGACCGCGTCGGCAAGTCGCGTCCGCCTGTCATACATGGTCAGCAGCACGGTGGTCACGTCCAGGTTGGGGTTCAGGTGGTTCTTGACCAACTGGATGTTGTTGGTCAGCTGCTGCACACCTTCCAGCGCGTAGTACTCGCACTGGATCGGGATCATCACTTCCTGCGAAGCCACGAGTGCGTTGACCGTCAACAGTCCGAGCGACGGTGGGCAGTCGATGAAGATGTAGTCGTACGCCCCACCGTGGTTCTGCAGTGCTCGCAGCAGGCGGGACTCGCGGGCCACCATCGACACAAGCTCGATCTCGGCACCGGCAAGGTCAATGGTCGCCGGCACGCACCAGAGGTTCGGGATGCCAGCAACAGGCTGGACCACCTCCTCCATGGGCGTGTCCGTGACCAAACAGTCGTATACATCCGGAATGGCTGAATGGTGCGGTACGTCCAGTCCGGTTGACGCGTTGCCCTGCGGATCCAGATCAATGACAAGCACGCGGTTGCCGTGCAGCGCGAGAGCGACAGAAATGTTGACGACGCTGGTGGTTTTGCCCACGCCGCCCTTCTGGTTGGACACGCAGAAGACGCGGGTCTTCGGCGGGCGCGGCATCTGTATCTCGCCGCTCGGGTTGAGGATCTGCACAGCGCGCTTTGCCTCCTGAGCCAACGGTGGATCCTCTGGCTCGCGGGTCTGTCGGACGCTGTCGATCTCTGACACCTTGCCACCACGATGCCCGGCTGCGGAAACGATTGTGTTGACTCCTCCGGAACCTTCGAACGCCGGCATTGCCCGCGTCGGCTCCTGCATCGCGTTTTCATGTGAGTTGGCCGAACCGGAGCCTGGGGAATCGGCCATGGCGCGTGGGGTAGGTATTGCCGGCGGAGGAACCGAGCCGGCTGGAGGTTCGGTGCGACCAGAAGAGGAGGATCCGGCAACAAAGCCAAAGCCCGTCCGGACGCCGCCGGACTTGCTGATCGACCCGCCGCTTCCACTGATGGTCAGGTCATCGCGAGTTTCACGTGAAACTACGTTGCCAGAATCAGGGGTCAGCCCGGAGATGCCATCGAAGGAACTGTTCTTGTGCACCGTCTCATCCTCGTCCGATGTGGATGGTTGTGCACCGCCAGTGTCCGCCTGGTCCTCAGGGGGGCCGGGAGGCATCAGATCCGCCTGAACGAGAGGCTCGTCCTTCAAGGGCTGATCCGCCACGGCGACGCTCGGCAAGCCTACGGCGACGGCGTCGTCAAGGCTACGGGAGGCTATCCCTTGTGCCGTCGCTTCGGCTGTGGGCTCCGGTTCGATGTACCTAAACCTGGTCAAATGGCGGAGCCGCTCCAGGAAACGACTCCACCGTGATCGTGTCGGCCCGTCCGTACCCGGGCTTTGTGCGCTGGCCATTGTTCCTCTCGATGGGTCCGGGCATCCCGGACCGCATGGTGCTCACTCGAGAGGCAGAGGCATTGCCAAGTGTCCATACACGCGAAAGACTTTGACGCCGATCAATGCCTCGTTCGCGGCCGTTGAGTGCGGCGCGCGTTCTGGCCGGGACCGGATCGTCCTTCGACCGCGCTGACGCGGGTGATCTCGATGACCGTGGTGGGAGGCTTGATCACCCCCACGCCACACTGTCGTACCAGTGGCGAGCTTCCACCAAGGCGAGCGATCACGTCGCGATGCGCCTCGACCTCCTCGACAGCCGACTCTCCCTTGAGCGCGAGCACCCGTCCACCCGTTGCGGCGAGGGGAAGGCACCACGCGGTCAGCCGGTCGAGGGGAGCGACCGCGCGTGCGGTGACAACATCGGCGGGCTCGAACCGCGGCTTGCCGCGCTTCGGCACGCACTCCTCAGCCCGGACTCGAACCACGGTGGTCCGGTCCAACCCGAGAGTCGCCACCGCCTCCAACAGGAATGCGGTACGTCGTGCCAGCGGCTCGACCAGTATGACCGAAAGGTCCGGTCTTGCCACTGCCAGTACGATACCGGGCAATCCGGCACCAGATCCAACGTCCGCCACCCGCGCGTCCTGCGGAATCAGCTCCGCGACAGCGGCACAGTTCAGTAGGTGCCGGTCCCATATCCGCGGCGCCTCGCGGGGACCGATCAGCCCGCGGACCACACCATCGGTCAACAACAACTCGGCATAGGCGATCGCGACCGGCAGCCGGTCACCGAACAGTCGCTGCGCCGCTGGCAGGTCCGCGGCCGGCGGGTTTGCATCAACCGGCCGGCCCGCAGCACTGTCTTCTTCGGGTACGTCAGTCGGCGACAGCGCGGACCACGATCCGGCGACTCGGCTCGACGCCTTCCGACTCGCTCTCCACACCGGCGAGCGCGTTGATCACGTCGTGCACACACTTGCGCTCAAAAGCGCTCATCGGCTCGAGCCGGACAGACTCGCCGTGCTGCTTCACCTTCTCGGCCGCGTTCTTGGCAACCGCGACAAGCTCCTTGCGACGCGCGGCACGGAACCCGCCGACATCCAGGAGCAGTCGCGACGGCTCGCCGGTCTGCCGGTAGACGGCGAGCCTGGACAACTCCTGCAACGCCTCAAGGGTCGCGCCACGGGTACCAATGAGGTTGGTCAGCCGAGCTCCGACGACCTCAACCATCGGGCGCCCGTTCTGCACGAGCTCGTCGATGTCACCGTCGAAGTCGAGAATGTCGAGCAGACCCTCGATGTAGTCGGCGGCAATCTCACTCTGCCGGAACAGGTCCGAGTCCGTGGGCTCGCTCCGCGAAGAACCGGCGGTCTTCGCTACCGGCTCGCCCTCGTCGTCGTCCTCATCCTCTTCGTCGTCGCCGTCCTCGTCATCGGTCTCGTCCGCCTCGTCCGAGCCGTAGTCGTCGTCCTCGTCCACGATCGGAGCGACTGCCTCATCCACGACGTCAAAGTCCGCCTCAGCACCGTCAGCGGGTTCGTCGTAGTCGTTGTCCGGTTGTGCGTTCGTCGTATTGGTCACTGGTTCTTTCTCTCCAGGCTCGGGGCGCCGTCGTCAGCGCCGTCACAGCCCGCTGCGCACACCAAGGTGCGCGCAGCGGGGACGTCTGCGAGGGAGGTTCCCGCGGTGGGGGACAGCCACCGAGCGTATGGCCTGCCGTGCGCCGCCGGGTCCGTACGCCGCAATTGGTGCCGCGGACGTGGTGTCGACCGAGTCGCTACGGGCGTACGCCCGGATGTTGCCATCCCTACCGCTTGGGTCCGCCCTTCTTGTTGGCAGGTCCCTTACGAGGGGTTGACGACTTCTTGGCGGCCGTGGACTTCGAACCACGGGCAGCACCAGACCGGGCCGGACTCGGCTTGGCCCCACCCGCAGCGCCGTTTGGCGACGTCCCGTTCTGGCCAGCGCGAGCCTGACCGGTGCCGTTCGCGCTCGGCGCCGCGCCCTTGTCACCCGACGTGTCGTCCACCGGGCCGGCGTCGGCCTGCTTGTCCGAGACCTGCGTTGACTGGTCCGCTCCGGCGGCCTTGGGATGAACAGGCTTGGCGCCCGGACGCGGAGCCAATGAGCGAGGCTCCGGCGCGGCGGCCGGCTCCGGCTCGGTCTCCTTCGGCTTACGCCGCAGCAGGCCACCCTTCGGCTGCTGAACGGGGTTGATGAACCGCGAGCCGGGTGCGGCGGTCTTGGCCGCGGTCTTGCGGTCGCTGTCCTGCGGCGCGATGAACCGGGCCAGGAAGCTACGCCGCTTCGGTGCCTCGGTGGCGGCGGACGACGGCCGGCGGCCCGACTTCATCGGGATGCTGCCTGCGGTCACCGGCGGCGGGTACTTGTGCAGCACCCAGTACTGCTGGCCCAGGGAGAACAGGTTCTGGGTCACCCAGTAGATGATCACACCGATGGGGAAGACCCAGCCGGAGATCAGCAGTGAGATCGGGATGCCGTAGAGCATCAGCTTCTGGATCATCCGCTGCTGCGGGTCCTGCGACCAACCGGTCTTGAGGATCATCTGCCGGCTGGTCAGGAACGTGGTGGTCATCATGATCAGGACCAGCACGCCAGCGACGAGCTTGACGGTGAGGCCGTTCGCGCTGAGGATGCCCAGCTCGCTGGCAGTCGACGAAAAATGCGCCGGGATGGGGGCGTTGAACAACCTGGCCGACCCGGCGTTGTGGAACTGCTCTCCCGTCCACCCGTAGATGTCGATGTTCTTGCTCTGGATCGGATCCAGTCGCTTCAGGACGTGGAACAGACCAAGGAAGACCGGGATCTGCAGGAACATGGGCAGACAGCCCATCAGCGGATTGACCTTCTCCGTCTGATAGAGCTTCATCATCTCCTGGCGGAGAGTTTCCTTGTCGCCCTTGTACTTCTCCTGTAGCTCCTTCATCTTCGGCTGCAGCGCCTGCATCGCCCGCTGAGAGCGAATCTGCTTCACGAAGATCGGGAACAGGATCACCCGGACCGTGATCACCAGGAAGACGATCGACAGGATCCAGTCCCAGTTCGTCCCCAGGAACCGGCCGTTGCCCAGGACCAGGTCCCAGAGGTCGTGCCAGCGCAGCAAGATCCACGAGATCGCGGTATAGATCCCGTACATCAACTTGCTGAAGAAGTCGAACATCGGTTATTGCTCCAGTCGCGCGGTCGCGGTGGTGGGGGTCCGCCGGGGTGGCACGTAGTCAATCCCGCCCGGATGCAACGGTTGGCAACGCAGAAGCCGCCAGATGGCGAGGCCGAGCCCCCGGAGAGGTCCATGGGTCGTGATGGCGGTGACCGCGTACTCGCTGCACGACGGGTAGAACCGACACCGGGGAGGTAAGCCAGGGCTTACCCATCGACGGTACGCGACGATCGGCCACAACAAGACCTTGGCACCCAGCGAAACGGCAGCAGGGGTTTGAATTGTGTCGTGTGTCATGTGATCGACCTCGCTTTCCGACCGTCGTCTGGCTGGGTTTCTCGCCTCACCCGGTTGGCCGCGGCCCGCATCGCAGAGGCCTGTGCCGCAGTCATGGCTGACGCAAGGTCGGTACCCAATTGCTCATACGAACAACCGCCCGCACCCGCGCCGGCACGCACCACGACGTCGGTACCCGCTGGCAGGTCCGCGATCCGGTCCCGCATCAGATGGCGCAAGCGCCGACGAACCTTGTTGCGGGTCACTGCGTTACCAACAGCACGAGGGATCACAAAACCAACCCGGACCTGTGCATCGGAGACGTGATCGTGCGCCGCGTCCGGGTCCGGCAAATGCCCATCTAAGCGACGAGGCGGGTCGGTCGATGCTGGAGCGGCCGCGAGCACGTGCACAACGAGACAACCGCGACCAGCTCGGCGGCCGGTCTTGACCACGGCTGCGAACTCATCCCGGTGGCGCAGGCGTTGCCCGACTGCGAGCACGTGCCCCCGTCCTCGAGCCTTACGCCGACAGGCGGTCGCGCCCCTTGGACCGGCGCGCAGAGAGCACCGCCCGGCCCGCGCGGGTCCGCATGCGAAGCCGGAAGCCGTGGGTCTTGGCGCGTCGACGGTTATTCGGCTGGTACGTGCGCTTGCTCACTGTTGCTGCCTTCCGTGATTGCCGGCGACACGCGCCACTGTGGTCACCCCTCCCAGGGAGGTGACGAGTGAGCCAAGAGTACTCGGTGCGGCTCTAGCCCACCAAACGCCCCCGGGCAGGCCACCGCCAGACGACTCCGGCGAGGGACACGGATACGGAGTCCGGCGCAAAAGTACCCGACCTGAGGCCACATCGCACGTAGCCGCAACCGGCTGACCGGACGGCGGTTGAGCCGTTGTGGACAACGCTGTTACCGTGCCCGGTTGCGGACTCTGAATGGTCCCTGGATCCAACGAGTCGGACAAAACCGACCTGCTGCTCATTCGTTCGGCACCTTGGGGACCGCCGCCTACGCCGGAAGCGGCCGTCGGTGCCGGGTCGATACACAGGGTGTGGACAACCTGTGGACAGTGGGCCGCCAAGGGGGACACGATCTGTACCGAGCCAGGGGGCACGGCTGGTACGGGGCAGGGCAACAGGGGTGGGACTAAACGGTGACAGAAACGATGGACTATGCCGCGGCATGGAGTGCCGCGACTGAACTCCTCAACGAAGAGATCGTTTCACAGCAGAAGCGGGCGTACCTCCGGCTGACCCAGCTTCGCGCCATCATTGACGACACCGCGCTGCTCGCCGTTCCCGACGCGTACACCCGGGACGTCATCGAGTCACAGCTACGCCCGGCGATCACCGAGGCGCTGTCGCGGCATCTCGGCCGGCCCATCCAGGTCGCGGTGACCGTTCGCGCGCCGCAAGACGCGTCCCGCAGCGCGTTGACCGCCCCCACCGCGGCGGTGGCAATGGTTCCGGTGCCGAAGCCGAAAGCGCAAAGTACACGCACCAACAGTCCCCGCACCGCGGCACCGCGCCAGCACGTACCGGGGGGCCGCCACCCGCTCGAGGACGACAGCACGGTGCTCGACGCGCCAGCGTTCGAGAACGTGGAGTCCGATCAATTGCCAGTCCGGGCAGCGCCTGTGGACAACGGTCCGGAGAGCGGACCGGGCCGATTGATGAGTGACGGCACCAGCCACGTGGGCGTGCACCGCGAAGAGCGACCGCGGCCGGCTGGCGACAGCGGCAACCGCCTGAACCCGAAGTACACCTTCGAGACCTTCGTCATCGGCTCTTCCAACCGGTTCGCCCACGCCGCGTCGGTGGCGGTGGCCGAGTCGCCGGCGAAGGCATACAACCCGCTGTTCATCTACGGCGGCTCCGGACTGGGCAAGACCCACCTGCTGCACGCGATCGGGCACTATGCCACCGCCCTGGGCACGGCGCAAGTCGGTGCGGTACGTGTCGACCGAGGAGTTCACCAACGACTTCATCAACAGCCTCCGTGACGACAAGACCAGCGCCTTCCAGCGCCGCTACCGTGACGTCGACATCCTCCTGATCGACGACATCCAATTCCTGGAGACCCGGGAGCGCACGCAGGAGGAGTTCTTCCACACCTTCAACACCCTGCACAACGCCAACAAGCAGATCGTGATCACCTCCGACCGGTCGCCGCGCCAACTGGCCACTCTGGAGGACCGGCTGCGGACCCGATTCGAGTGGGGCCTGCTGGCCGACATCCAGCCGCCGGACCTGGAGACCCGCATCGCGATCCTGCAGAAGAAGGCCGCGCAGGAGCGACTGCTCGCCCCGCCGGACGTGCTGGAGTTCATCGCCTCGCGCATCTCGAACTCGATCCGGGAACTGGAGGGGGCGCTGATCCGGGTCACCGCGTTCGCCAGCCTCACCCGGTCCGTCGGTGGAGCTGTCGCCTGGCCGAGGAGGTACTCCGGGACTTCATCCCGGACGGCGCCGGGCCGGAGATCACCGCCGACCAGATCATGGAATCTACCGTCCGAATATTTCGGCGTGAGCATGGACGACCTGCGCGGCCAGTCCCGGTCGCGGGTACTGGTCAACGCCCGCCAGGTGGCCATGTACCTGTGTCGCGAGCTGACCGATCTGTCGCTGCCCCGGATCGGGCAGGCATTCGGTGGCCGCGACCACACGACGGTGATGCACGCCGACCGCAAGATCCGTCAGCAGATGGCGGAGCGGCGGTCCCTTTACAACCAGATCGCCGAATTGACCAGCCGCATCAAGCAGGCTCCGTGAACTCGTCCGGACTTTTTTCCACGCCAGGTTGTCCACAACCTGTGGATGAAGGCTGTGCACAACCCTGTGGACCTGCTCGCAGCGTGAGCGGACGGTCAACAGTTCGTGATCGCCCGTCATCCACAGGCCCGGTGGATAACCAGGGGATAACCGGTGGATATCTCGGTGGACAACCCAGGTTTTCGTCACAGGCCCGCCCTACTGTGGATAACCAAGCGGGTTGTCCCCGACGTTGTCCACACGCCGTCCACCGGGTCGCAGCGACGTTGGCCAGCCCAAACACGAGTTATCCACAGAATCCACAACACCGACGAATACGACGGGTTATCTCTTTAGGTAAAGCAAAAACAATCATCGGCATGTGGATGTTCGTTGGTCACCGGCAGGACGGGGCCCCGGTACCCCAAGAAAACTCCCGGCAGTACAGAATCGAAAACCTTCCCGCAGGAGGCATCGAATGAAGTTCCGGGTGGAGCGCGACGCGCTCGCCGACGCAGTCGCCTGGACGGCCAAGAGCCTGCCCAACCGGCCGTCCGTGCCGGTGCTCGCTGGTGTGCTCATGCGGGTATCGGATGGCATGCTGACCGTCAGCGGCTTTGACTACGAGGTATCGAGCCAGGTCGCTGTCACGGTGCAAGCCGATTCGGATGGCGCCGCGCTGGTTTCGGGTCGGCTCCTGGCCGAGATCACCAAGGCCCTGCCAGCCAAACCGGTCGAAGTCGCGGCGGTGGGTTCGCATCTCGAACTGGTCTGTGGCAGCGCCCGGTTCACTCTGCCGACCATGCCGGTGGAGGATTACCCCACCCTGCCGGCAATGCCGGAGTCGGCCGGTGTGATCGAAGCCTCCGCATTCGCCCACGCGGTGGCCCAGGTTGCCATCGCGGCCGGCCGGGACGACACGATCCCGATGCTGACCGGCGTCCGGATGGAGCTCGAGGGCTCTACGCTGTCGCTGCTGGCCACCGACCGCTATCGCGCCGCGGTGCGCGAGCTGACCTGGCGGCCGAACGACGACGGGATCAGCATCCAAGCACTGGTGCCGGCGCGTACGCTGGCCGACACGGCCAAGACCCTCGGCCCGATCGGCGGCGAGGTGACCGTCGCGCTTTCCCGAGGTGGCATCGGCGAGGGCATGATCGGATTCGCCGGTGCGGCCCGCCGGACTACGAGCCGCCTGTTGGACCCGGACTTTCCCAAGATCCGCTCGTTGTTTCCGGACCAGCACCAGGCCCAGGCCCGGCTCAACGTGGCCGCGCTCAACGAGGTCGTCAAGCGGGTGTCCCTGGTTGCCGACCGGACCACGCCGGTACGGCTGAGATTCGCCGACGGCGAGGTTGTCATCGAGGCCGGCAGCAGCGAGGACGCTCGGGCCAGCGAGGCGATGGAGGCCCAGTTCACCGGCGAGCCGCTGACCGTGGCATTCAACCCCGGGTATCTGCTGGACGGATTGGCCGTTCTCGACGCACCCACCGTCCTGGTGTCGTTCACGACGGCGATGAAACCAGCCGTTATCAGCCCAGTGGGTGACGACGGCGAACCCGTTCCCGGCTACCGGTACCTGATCATGCCCATGCGGGTCGGTAACTGAGCAATATCAGGGTAACCTTCGCCGCGCGAGAGAGTTTTCACCGCGTGAGAGAGTTGAGGATCCATGCAACTAGGCTTGGTGGGACTCGGCCGGATGGGTGCCAACATGCGCGTCCCGGCTCCGGTCCGCGGGACACGAGGTGATCGGCCTCGACCACAACCCCGACGTCTCGGACTGTGGCTGGTCCAGCCGATCTCGTGGCAGCCCTCAGCACGCCGCGGGTGATCTGGCTGATGGTGCCGGCCGAGGTCACCCAGTCGACCGCGGAGGAGTTGGAGCCGCTGCTGAGTGCTGGCGACATCATCGTCGACGGCGGCAACTCCCGGTTCACCGACGATCTGGCCCGATCGGAGATGCTGAAGAAACGGGGCATCGGCTACGTCGACGTCGGTGTGTCCGGCGGTGTCTGGGGCCGGGAGAACGGCTATGCGTTGATGGTGGGCGGCGACGACGAGCACGTCCAACTCCTGATGCCGATCTTCGAGGCACTCAAACCGGCCGGTGAGTTCGGATTTGTGCACGCCGGACCGGTCGGCGCCGGGCACTACGCGAAGATGGTGCACAACGGCATCGAGTACGGGCTGATGCAGGCCTATGCCGAAGGATACGAACTGCTCCGCGCCTCCGAGTACGTCACCGACGTGCCGGGCGTGTTCAAGTCCTGGCGTGGCGGGACCGTGGTCCAGTCCTGGTTGCTCGACCTATTGGACCGGGCGCTGGACGAGGATCCGCAGTTGAGCGGGCTGCGCGGCTATGCCGATGACACCGGTGAGGGACGTTGGACGGTGGACGAGGCGATCCGCCTCGCAGTGCCGCTCAACGCGATCTCCGCGGCCCTGTTCGCACGGTTCACCTCGCGCCAGGAAGACTCCACCGCGATGAAGGCCGTGGCCGCGCTGCGTAACCAGTTCGGCGGCCACCCGGTCAAGCGCGACTAGCCGATCGCGGTCCATGCACCGCGATCAGGAGCGGAGGTCAGCGATGTATGTCCGGCGCCTGGAGTTGACCGACTTCCGCTCCTACGGCCAGGCCGGGGTGGATCTCGAACCCGGTCCCAACGTGCTGATCGGCCCAAACGGCTACGGCAAGACCAACCTCATCGAGGCACTCGGCTACGTGGCGACGCTGGGCAGTCACCGGGTCTCCACAGACGCGCCCCTGGTCCGGTCCGGCGCGTCGCGGGCCGTGGTGCGTTGCGCGATCGTGCACGACGAGCGCGAGTTGCTGGTCGAGTTGGAGATCGTGCCGGGTAAGGCCAACCGGGCCCGACTCGGGCGTGCACCGGTGACCCGGGCCCGGGACATCATCGGCGCATTGCGCCTGGTGTTGTTCGCCCCGGAGGACCTGGCCCTGGTGCGGGGCGACCCAGCCGAGCGGCGGCGGTATCTGGACGACCTGCTGGTGCAACGGCAG
The DNA here is from genome assembly GCA_963742855.1 of uncultured Actinomycetota bacterium. GTDB lineage: Bacteria > Actinomycetota > Actinomycetes > Mycobacteriales > Micromonosporaceae > CAVUNP01. The sequence goes on from CAVUNP010000012.1 coordinate 230,955, forward strand.
CCCCGCTATGCTGGGGTGCGGGTCGACTACGAACGTGTACTCAAGCAACGCAACGCCCTGCTGCGTACGTCCTACCTCGCCCGCAAGGTCGGTGGCACCGGAGGTCGCACCAGCGATCTGTCCACACTGGACGTTTGGGATGCACACCTGGCTCAGTTCGGGGCAGACCTGATCGCAGGCCGGCTGGATCTGTGCGTGTCGCTGGCCGCCCACGTGGGCAAGGCGTATGACGCGGTCAGCGCTGGACGCGGCGAGGCCCGCATCGCGTACGAGGCAAAATCCTGGTACGACGAAGCCGTGGTCGACCTGGACCGGGCCGCGGTGGAGGCCCGGCTGTTGACGACGTTGCGTGAGTCGCGCCGGGCGGAGATCGATCGCGGCACGACCCTGGTCGGCCCACATCGCGATGACGTGACCCTGACGTTGGGCGAGCTACCGGCGAAGGGCTACGCAAGCCACGGCGAATCGTGGTCGTTCGCGCTGGGACTGCGGTTGGCCGCGTTCGAGCTGTTGCGTTCCGAAGGCATCGAGCCGGTGCTCGTGCTCGACGATGTGTTCGCCGAACTGGATGCGGGACGCCGGGAACGGCTGGCCGAGATGGTGGCCACAGCGAGTCAGGTTCTGGTGACCTGTGCGGTGGACGGCGATATCCCGGCGGCGCTGTCCGGAACGCGGTACAACGTCGCCGACGGCGAGGTCCGCCGTGCCGGTTGATCCGGATGAGCCTCGCGCCCGTACGACAACGCAACCACCCACAGTGGACGCTTCGGTGGAGTTGCCGGAGCCACGTACCGGGCCGGAGCTGGCCCGGGCTGTGCTGGACGCGGCAAGGGCCAACCGGCAGCAGCGGTCCGGCCAGCGATACACAGAATCTGGGGGACCCGGTCCCGGCCGCCGGTTGCGCGGTTACTCCGGACCCGGCCCCGATCCCCGCGATCCCCAACCGCTGTCGGCGATGTTGGCCAAGCTGGTGAAGGCGCGGGGTTGGCAGCGCCCCGCCGCCGAAGCCCGCCTGTTCGGCACTTGGTCCAATGTGGTGGGTGCGGACCTGGCCGCGCACAGCCGGCCGGTCATGCTCGAGGACGGCGTGCTTACCATCGAAGCGGAATCCACCGCCTGGGCCACCCAGCTACGCCTGATGAGCAGCAAGCTCCTGGTGCGCATCGCCGGCGAGATCGGTAACGGCGTGGTCAAGAAGCTCAATATCCACGGCCCGGTAGCCCCGTCCTGGGCCAAAGGCCCCAAACGAGTCCGGGGCCGAGGCCCCCGCGACACCTACGGATAAATGGCCTCGCTCCGCTCGGCTGGCCGCTGCGGGGCTTCCGCCTTTATCGCGTTGGCTTCCCTCCACTTCGCTCGCTGGCGCTCGCTACGGTCGGTCCAGGCAACGCGAGCGGAAGCTCCTCGCGGGACCGGCTCGCCGCACCTCGCTGCGCTCGGCGGCTGCAGAGGATCGAGATCGCGGGTTGCTAGAAGTCGGCGTAGACGGCGAAGCCTCGGTCGGTGCAGCGGCGGTAGAAGTGGGCTAGTACGTCTAGTTCGAGTAGGGAGAAGTTCCACTGCGGCGGGTTGCCGTGTTCGTCCTTGAGGGAGTCCAGCCGGATCTCGAGCCAGCGCAGTTGCTGGTTGGCCAGGCGGGCGGTGGACAGGGTGGCCCGCAGCACCTGGGCGATGCTGTCGAAGGTGACCGTGTCACCGTGTTCGCCGTGGCCGGCCACGAACTTCTCCAAGCCGCCGGCGATCCAGGCGCAGCCGTCGGGGTCGATGACCGGGTCTTCCTCTTCCGCGGTCGACTCGGTGGCGAAGAGCACGCCTTCGAGTCCGAGCAGGAGGTCGACCAGGTCGGTGTAGGCGCTGGCCCGTACGGTTGCGGTGCGGGCGATGTGGCTGGCGAGCGCGGCGGCCGGTCCGGCCTGCGGCGGGGCGGCCTCAGCGAACTTCGCGAAATCAGCGAATTCGTCCGGCTCAACGGGTTCGTAGAACCGCGCAGTCCGCGGCCACTGGACCGCGACGTTGTCGAGTCCCATCGCCCGTTCTCCTCCACGACATCACGACTGTTGGTTCCGGGTTGGCCGGCCCGTTGCGGGGCCGACGTCACCTCGTTGGTTGCCTAGTGTCGCAGGACGATGCGCACGCACGGCAACGGGAGACCCTACGACACCATGAGTCACTTGCGCGACCCGCGGGCACTGCGGGTTTGCCGCGGTGCAGGACGGTTGATCGGGGACACCGGGAGCAACCGCACCCATGGCTCCTGACTGGCCCCGAAGGTGCCAACCCTGTGGAGGGGGTTGAGCCCTTCCGGTTTCGGCGGCCTCCGACGATTTCAGGCCCGTCATCGGGGTGCCGTAGTGCGGTTGCCGGGCCAAACTGCAGTAGTATGTAGGAGACCGTTGCGACCGAGCGCGTGCGCGAGGTCGAGTAGTGCCTTGGTCCGAACGCGCCCCGTCACATCGCTCGTGCACAGGTGTGGCCGCGGCGTCCTACCCCCCGCTCGGCACGAGTCTGTGGCTGTGCGGAGAAAGTGATCTAGCGTGCCAGCGCCGAAGCAGCAGAAGAATGAGTACAGTGCCAGCTCGTTGCAGGTCCTCGAGGGTCTCGAGGCGGTCCGCAAGCGACCCGGCATGTACATCGGCTCGACCGGGGAACGAGGTCTGCACCACCTGGTCCAGGAAGTCGTCGACAATGCGGTGGACGAGGCGATGGCCGGGTACTGCGACACGATCGTGGTCACGCTCCTGGCTGACGGCGGGGTCCGGGTTGTGGACAACGGCCGTGGCTTCCCGGTCGACCTTCATCCCCAGCTGAAGAAGCCTGGTGTCGAGGTCGCGCTGACCGTGCTGCACGCTGGCGGAAAGTTCGATGGCAAGGCGTACGCGGTCTCGGGTGGCCTGCACGGGGTCGGCGTTTCGGTGGTGAACGCGCTGTCTGTGCGGATGTACCTCGAGATCCAGAAGGACGGCTTCGTGTGGCGGCAGGAGTACACCAACTCCAAGCCTGGCCCCCTGGTCAAGGGCGAGTCCACGAAGAAGACCGGGTCGAGCGTGTCGTTCTGGCCGGACGGCACCATCTTCGAGACCACCACCTTCAACTTCGAGACCATTTACCGGCGGCTGCAGGAGATGGCGTTCCTCAACCGCGGCCTGAGCATCACCCTGCGCGACGAGCGCGTCACCGAGGAGTCGACAGAGGATCGCAAGGAAGTCACTTTCTGCTACAAGGGCGGCATCGCTGACTTCGTGCGGCACCTGAACCAGACCAAGACGCCGATCCACAAGACCGTGGTCGAGTTCGAGGCCGACGGCGAAGGCATGTCACTCGAGATCGCCATGCAGTGGAACGAGTCGTACGGCGAAAGCGTCTACACCTTCGCCAACACCATCAACACGCACGAGGGTGGGACCCACGAGGAAGGGTTCCGCGCCGCGCTGACCGGTGTGGTGAACAAGTATGGCGCGGACAAGAAGTTCCTGAAGGCGGATGAGAAGCTCAGCGGTGAGGACATCCGGGAGGGCCTGGCCGCCATTGTTTCGGTGAAGCTGGCCAACCCGCAGTTCGAGGGGCAGACGAAGACGAAACTCGGCAACACCGATATGAAGAGTTTCGTGCTCAAGGTCTGCAACGAGTGGCTGGCGGACTGGTTCGAACGTAACCCCGGTGAAGCCAAGACGATCATCACCAAGGCCAACCAGGCCGCCCGGGCCCGACTGGCCGCCGCCCAGGCTCGCAAGCTGGCCCGGCGCAAGTCGTTGCTGGAGTCCGGTTCGATGCCGGGCAAACTGGCCGACTGCCAGTCCACCGATCCGCGGGTGTCCGAGCTGTTCATCGTCGAGGGTGACTCGGCTGGTGGTTCGGCCAAGCAGGGTCGCGACCCCCGTACCCAGGCGATCCTGCCCATTCGCGGCAAGATCCTGAACGTGGAGAAGGCCCGCATCGACCGGGTGCTGAAGAACAACGAGGTGCAGTCGCTGATCACCGCGTTGGGCACCGGCATCCATGAAGAGTTCGACATGGAGAAGCTGCGCTACCACAAGGTCATCCTGATGGCCGACGCGGACGTGGACGGCCAGCACATCCAGACCCTGCTGTTGACGCTGCTGTTCCGGTTCATGCGCCCCTTGGTCGAAATGGGCCACGTTTACCTGGCAGCGCCGCCGCTATACAAGATCAAGTGGAACAAGAAGGGCGATGACGCCCAGTACGCGTACTCGGATCGGGAGCGCGACGGGCTCATCGCCATCCGCCAGGAGAAGCGGCCGAACGCGAAGCCGGATGACATCCAGCGGTTCAAGGGTCTCGGTGAGATGAACTACCCGGAGTTGTGGGAGACCACGATGAACCCGGGCACCCGCACCCTGCGCCAGGTGACGCTGGATGACGCCGCCACGGCCGACGAGTTGTTCAGCGTGCTGATGGGCGAGGACGTCGAGGCGCGCCGGTCGTTCATCCAGCGCAATGCCAAGGATGTCCGCTTCCTGGATATCTGATCCATCGGATGATGCCCGGCCCATCCCCAGGGCCAGGCGTTATCCACACTGTCCACAGAGTTATGCACACCCTCCGTGCGACGTTGACGGTGGGCTGGACCCCCGGTGTGAGCACCTGTACATCCGCGACGTGCTGTCGCGACGAGCGATGAGGTTGGATTGTGACCGAACCCGAGGAGTCCGGCGACGCCGTCGGACGTGGCGACACAGAGTCCGGCGACGCCGTCGGACGTGGCGACACAGAGCCCAACGACGCAGTCGATCCGGAGGAGGCGGCCAGCCTGGCCGCACATGCCGCGGGCGTCGGTCGCATCGAGCCGGTCGGGCTCGAGGTCGAGATGCAGCGGTCGTATCTCGACTACGCGATGAGCGTCATCGTGGGCCGAGCCCTGCCGGATGTCCGCGACGGCCTCAAGCCGGTGCACCGCAAGATTCTCTACGCCATGTTCGACAGCGGGTTCCGGCCCGACCGCGGCTATGTGAAGTGCGCCCGTGTTGTCGGTGACGTGATGGGTAACTACCACCCCCACGGCGACTCGGCGATCTACGACTCCCTGGTCCGGATGGCGCAGCCGTGGTCGCTGCGTTACCCGCTGATCGACGGCAACGGCAACTTCGGCTCGCCGGGTAACGACCCGGCCGCAGCCATGCGGTACACCGAGTCACGGCTCGCGCCGCTGGCCATGGAGATGCTCCGCGACATCGACGAGGACACGGTCGACTTCGGGCCCAACTACGACGGCCGTACCCAGGAACCGGCGATCCTGCCGGCCCGGTTCCCGAACCTGCTGGTCAACGGTGCGGACGGTATCGCGGTCGGCATGGCCACCAAGATCCCGCCGCACAACCTGCGCGAGATCGCGGCCGCGGTGCAGTGGTGTCTGGCCAATCCGGAGACGGACGAGCCCACCACGCTGGATGAGCTCATCAAGATCGTAAAAGGTCCGGACTTCCCCACCGGTGGCCTTATCGTCGGCACCTCGGTGATCGAGGACGCGTACCGCACCGGGCGCGGTTCGATCCGGATGCGTGCCGTGGTGGACGTGGAGGAGGACAAGCGCGGTCGCGCCTGCCTGGTGGTCACGGAGCTGCCGTACCAGGTCAACCCGGACAACCTGGCCGAGCGCTGTGCGGAGTTGGTCCGCGAGGGCAAGCTGGCCGGCATCGCCGACATCCGTGACGAGTCAAGCGGCCGGACCGGCTTGCGCCTGGTGCTGGTGCTCAAGCGCGACGCGGTGGCCAAGGTTGTGCTGAACAACCTTTACAAGCACACCCAGTTGCAGGAGACGTTTGGCGCCAACATGCTGGCGCTGGTGGACGGCGTGCCGCGCACCTTGAACCTGGCTCAGTTCATCAGGTTCTACGTGGCTCACCAGATCGAGGTCATCGTCCGGCGCACCGCCTATCGGTTGCGCAAGGCCGAGGAGCGTGCGCACATCCTGCGCGGTCTGGTCAAGGCGCTGGACATGCTCGACGAGGTGATCGCGCTGATCCGGCGTTCACCCACGGTCGAGGATTCACGCAACGGGTTGATGGAGTTGCTGGATGTAGACGAGATCCAGGCGACAGCCATTCTCGACATGCAGCTGCGCCGCCTGGCCGCGATGGAACGCCAGAAGATCATTGACGAGTTGGCCAAAATCGAGCTCGATATTGCCGAGCTCAAGGACATTCTGGCCAAGCCGGAGCGGCAGCGGAAGATCATTTCAGACGAACTCACCGAGGTGGTCAACAAGTACGGGGACGAGCGCCGTACGAAGATCATCCCGTTCGATGGTGAAGTGTCCATGGAGGACCTCATTGCCCGCGAGGGGGTCGTCGTCACGATCACCCGAACCGGCTACGCCAAGCGGACCAAGACGGATCTCTACCGTTCCCAGCGCCGTGGTGGCAAGGGCGTCTCAGGCGCCACGCTCCGCCAGGACGACATCGTCAGCCACTTCTTTGTCTGCTCGACCCACGACTGGATCCTGTTCTTCACCAACAAGGGCCGGGTCTACCGGGCCAAGGCCTACGAGCTACCGGAAGCCAGCCGGGTGGCCAAGGGCCAGCACGTGGCGAACCTGCTGGCGTTCCAGCCGGACGAGCACATCGCCCAGGTGATCGAGATCGCCAACTACGAGGTCTTCCCGTACCTGGTTCTCGCCACGAAGAAGGGTCTTGTCAAAAAGACGTCACTGACCGAGTTTGACTCGAATCGCAGCGGTGGCATTATCGCGATCAACCTCAAGGACGACGACGAGTTGGTCGGCGCCGCGCTGGTCGGGGCGAGCGACGACCTGATGTTGATCAGCAAGCGCGCCCAGGCTATCCGATTCAACGCCAATGACGAGGCATTGCGCCCCATGGGACGGGCGACGTCAGGTGTAATAGGCATGCGGTTCACCGAAGACGACGAACTGCTCGCCATGGAGGTGGTCAACGACGGCATGGACGTGCTGGTCGCGACCGACGGCGGCTTTGCCAAGCGGACACCCATCGACGAGTATCCGGTGCAGGGTAGAGGCGGCAAGGGTGTGTTGACCGCTAAGATCACGCAACGGCGGGGCGGACTGGTCGGTGCTGTGATAATAAGTCCTGACGACGAACTCTTCGCCATCACCTCGAATGGTGGTGTAATCCGTACTCCGGTGAAGCCAGTACGACGGACGCGTGACCGGAACACAATGGGGGTCAAGCTGATGGACCTGCCTGACGGCGTGACCCTGGTGGCAATCGCACGTAACGCGGACGAGCCTGAAGAGCAGGACTAGAGCTGACCACGACGGGCTGAACCCCAACGAACAGGATTGGTCGATGACGGAGACACAGGCTAAGTCGGGAGCAGCGGGGGCCTCGACCGATGCGGGCGACCCTCGGGTCGAGACCCCGTCGGCGACCGAAGGCAGGTCAGAATCCCTCGGATCGACTCATGCCCCCGAATCCCAGCCCAAGGTGATCCGTCCCACGTCTATCAGCGCGGCAGCGACGCCGCCGAAGAGCTCCGGCTCGGATGGGTCGTCGGACAGGTCAACGAGTACACCCGGCGGAGGTTCTGCTTCTGCGGCATCTTCGTCCGGCCCCGGCCCATCAGGACGGCCCTCGCCTTCGAGTTACACGCCGATGGCGACTCCGTCCACCCCGGCGTCGCCGGTGATGAAGGTGGGCGACGGCGAGCCGACCGTGAAGACGCCGCCGCCGGCCACCATTCCGGTTGTTTCCGGCGCGGGCGCTGGACCGAGCACCACTGCTCCGGCAAGTGGAGCCAAGGCTGGCCGGGCTGGCACACCTGGCCGCGCCGCCGCCAGCGGCAGCGCCTCGGTGCGCCCGGGGAAGGCGGGCGGAGGTCCGGTGGTGGCCCGGGCAACTGTCGGCGCGACGACCACGGTGCCTAACACCGGAGTCGGGCAGAGCACCGGGGCAACCTCGGTCGTGCCGCCGTCCACCCGGCCCGGTTCCGCCCCCGCCGGCACGGTGGGTGCGGCCAGGGTTTCGGTCTCCGAAGCGGTGCGTTCGACCCGGGCCACGATGACTGGTGCGGCGTCGCGTGGCCCGCGCCGGGCGCGGCTGCACCTGAAGCGGATCGATCCCTGGTCGGTCATGAAGTTCTCGTTCGCCGTCTCGTTGGTGCTGTTCGTGGTGGCCATCGTGGCCACCTCGGTCTTGTATCTCGCCCTCGACGCGATGAACGTCTTCGAGAGCGTCAACAAGGCCTTCTCCGAGGTGACCGGGCAGGCCGGAGGTTCCGCGGACGCCTTCAAGATCACGGCAAAGGGTGTCATCGGTACTGCCGTCCTCCTGGGCGCGGTCAACATGGTGCTGTTCACGGCGCTGATGACCCTGGGCGCCTTTGTCTACAACGTTTGTGCCGACCTGGTTGGCGGCGTCGAACTGACGCTGTCCGAAAAGGAGTAGCGCGCGACGCCGGTTCGGGGCAAGGTGTGGTGGTTGGGTCCTCCAGCCACCGGCTGCGGCCCGCAACCGGCGTTTTCGTCCGGGGCATCCCCCCGGTTTGGGCGTTGGCGGCCGGTGCGGTAACGTTTCTCCTCGCGTCACGGGGCTATAGCTCAGTCGGTTAGAGCGCAGAGCTGATAACTCTGAGGTCGATGGTTCGATTCCATCTAGCCCCACTTCCATCAGCCAAGGATTCGACCTGCGGGCCTCGGCGGCCCTACGGATCGAATCCAAGGCTTGACGATCGTGAGGTGCGCGCGACATGTTCAAGAAGCTGCTCATCCTGGCCGGACTCGTCGGCGCGGCCGTATTCGTGGCGAAGAAGCTCAAGGACGCGAACGACGAGCGTGCACTCTGGCACGAGGCGACCACCGCCCCCGATCTCCGCTAGCCGCTGGCGGACCCGGCTGCATCCCGCCGCCTACCTGGCGCGGTTCTGCCGGTAGCTACCATGGAGTCCGGCGACGTTTGCGGGACGTGCGTCAGCCAACTCGGGTCTCAGGATCCGCGGGGCCATAGCTCAACTGGCAGAGCACCGCCTTTGCAAGGCGGGGGTTAGGGGTTCAAGTCCCCTTGGCTCCACCGCAGCAGCACGTTGCACAGCACGTCGCCGCAGCACTAACAGATCTTGCGGCCCGTCTGCCAACATCGTGGCTCTTTCGTCGAAAGTCTGCGAAATGGCGACTATGATTGCGGCGCAGAGGTCCAACTGAGGCGGCATAGTGCTGATCCGATTCGAGGCGGCGAACTTTCGCTCGGTTCTCTACCCCGTCGAGTTGTCGATGGTCGCAGTCGACCGCGATCGCGCCCAAGCCCGGCCGGTGCCAAACATCGGCGAGAGTTTGCTGACTGTGGCCGGCGTGTACGGTCCGAACGCCTCGGGAAAGACCAATATCCTCGCCGCCCTCGCCTGGGTGCGCGATGCGGTGGCCAACTCGCTACGTGTTTGGGACGACCGCGTTCCGGTGGAGCCGTTCGCGTTCGCCGGCGCGGCGCAGCGACCGACGGAGTTCACCGTAGAGTCGCTCATCGATGGAATACGGTTCGAGTACGTCGTGTCACTGGATGCGACGGCGGTTCACTATGAGGGCTTGTTCCACTACCCGGAGAAGAAGCGTCGCCGGGTTTTCGAACGTGAAGGTAACGAGTTGACCCTGCAGCGAGGGCTCGGCAATCTGTCCGGAGTTCGGGAGCTGTTGACTGACCGAGTACTTGCGCTGTCGGTTGCCCGACGTTTTGATGAGCCGCTCGTCGCCGGTTTCGTTAGCGATGTGCTCAGCATCCAGACACTCGGACGGCAGTTGCGCCTCATCCGTCCGCCAACGACAGCTACCTTCGCGCGCTGGTGGGTGGAGGATTCTTCGTCTGCCCGCGCACGAGCGTTGGCGCTGTTGCGCCTAGCCGACCTCGGCATCGACGATGTCGTCGTCGAGAAGGAGGACCGCCGAGAGTGGGCGGTTCTGTCAGTATTTGATGCTGATGCCTTCGACAGTCCACACGGCCCGCTGCGGCTCCGGCTGATACATGCCGGGGGAGACGAACGAGTGCCGTTCGACACCCACGAGGAGTCAGCCGGGACGCAGGCTTGGATCAGTATCATCGCGCCGGTAATCACGGCGATTCAGTCAGGATCGGTGATGCTGTTCGATGAGCTGGAGTCCAGTCTGCACCCCACGCTTTGCGTCGAGCTGCTGCGGTTGTTTCATGATCCGGCCACCAACCCCAGCGGTGCACAGCTGATCTTCACGTCGCACGATACGAGTTTGCTCAACCATCTCAACCGCGACGAAGTCTGGCTCACCGAGAAGTTGGACACGGGCGCCACCCGACTGGGCGCGCTGGCCGAGTTCGCCGGCGAGCGAGTGCGTAGGTCACAGAATATTGAGAAGGGCTACCTGCACGGACGGTTCGGCGCGCTGCCTGACGTGGACCGCACGGAACTGCTCCGCGCGCTGGGCCTGATTGGCTGAGAGCCATGCCACCCAGACCGCCGAGGAACCTCAAGCGACGTACTGCCGTACGGCCTGAACGTAAGACCATCGTCGTCTTCTGTGAGGGAGAGGCGTCCGAACCCGACTACGTCCGCGCGCTCAAGCGGCTCCCCAACGTCCGGCGCAGTACATCAGTGACCATCGAGATCGACCCCGGGCACGGCGTGCCCCTGACGCTCGTTCAGGCAGCCATCGAGCGCAGGCAGGATGACGAGGTTGACGAGTGCTGGTGCGTATTTGACGTCGAATGGCCCCAGCATCACCCGAATTTGCATCGAGCCGCGGAGTTGGCGGCCCAACACGGCATCGAAGTGGCTATCTCCAACCCGTGCTTCGAGCTGTGGCTGATCCTTCACTACGAGGACCGGAGTGCGTTCATGGACACGAGGGCGGCCGAGCAACGTAGTCGCCAGTTGGACGGACGGGACGGCAAGCGGATTGATGGGCCGGCTTACATGAAGCGCCGCCAGCAAGCAGCACGCCGAGCGGTAATGCTCGCCGATCGTCACTCGGGAAACGCAACCACTTTCCCCAGCAACAACCCCTCGTCTTCCGTGTATCGCCTCTTGGCTGCCATCGAGCCACCTGACGCAGGAGACTGACGCAGGTCCGCGACCGTCCGGGTCCTTGGCGTTTGTGGATGGCTAGCGCGACGCCGTCTGGCGTTTCGACCTGCGTCCTGAGACATAGTCCAGACCGTCGGCTGACCTGCGCAGGACTCCGGTGGTTCGGTTCTTGCCGCGCTTGGCTTCCATGGACTCGCTCAACCTGCGAATGCCGACGGCTGCCAGCGGCACAGCGATCGCCATGATGGCCCAGCGTGCGATGGACTTCCACAGCATGACTAGCTCCGTTCGTCAGGACTGCCGTTCTGGTCCCCGGGCGGGGGTCCGACTGTCTGGTACCCCTGATGGCGTCCTTCGCCACTGCTGATCTCGCCAAATCGCGGGGCCCTCAGCCGGAGGACGTATCTATTGATGCGTTCATGAGCACCTTCTAAGGTAAGCCTGACGTCCCGCATCCCGATGTGAGGCACGGATACCAGGGGGGTCGCCCTGCAGACCGACGTCCACAGTCCACCACCGGTCAGGCTGGTGGGCCGGGCAGACCTGCTCGCGACCGTCGAGTCCCAACTCGCGGCGGGCGGGAGCGTCGTGCTGAGCGGATCCAGCGGGATCGGCAAGACGGCCGTGATGGACGCGCTGGGTGCCGCCGCCGCGAACCGCGGTGAGCGGGTGCTGCGGGTGGCTGGTGCCGAGACCGAACGATGGATCTCCAACGCGGGACTGGCCGACCTACTCAGCCAGGTGCCGGTGAGTTACCTGGCCGAACTTCCCGAGCCGCAACGGGCCGCAATGAACGCGGTGCTGCAACGGGCGGGTTCCGGCACCGTCGAGAGCCGGGGTCGGCTGGCCCGCCGGTTGGCTTGGCAGGCGCTACTCGAGAGATGCTCGCTGGCTGGCCCGGTACTGATCCTGGTGGATGACGCGCAGTGGCTTGACGGTGCGTCGGCCGATGTCATGGCGTACGCGGCCCGCCGAGTCAACGGCCGCGACGTGCGTGCGGTGGTCGCACAGCGATGGCCGGAACACGCGCCGGTCATCTCGCCGCGTGAGCCCCACGAGCGTCGACAACCACAAGAGTCCCAAGAACTTCGCCCGCTGTTCGACCAGCGGGTACCTCCGGCCGGCCGGAGCGATGAGCTGTCCGGCGACGACGAGTACGGCGAGGACGAGTATGGCGAGGGCGAGGAGCGCCTGCTCGGGCCGGGCGCGGCCCGGTTACCGGTGCAGGCCGCCGCGCTCGCCCCCGGCTCGGTGCTCGAGATATCTGTGCCGCCGCTGGACGCGGCCGACCTGGCCGAGTTGCTCGACCTCTACGCCCTGCCCGCCCGCGCGGCCGGCAAGCTGCACGCGGATTCCGGCGGAAACCCCTACCTCGCGTTGGCCCTGGGCGGCGCGTTCGCCGACCGTACGTCGGTGAGCTGGCGTCCGGTGCCGCTGCCACAGCGGCTGCACGCCTTGTTGCGGGACCGGGTACGTGCCTTGCCGATCGATGTCCGGGAGACCTTGCTGATCGCCGGACTGGCCACGAAACCCACTGTGGAACTGTTGCTGCGGGCCGGCCGGAGTGAGGCGGAACGGGATATCCGGCTCGCCGCTGCGGCTGGCCTGGTGGTCACTGACGGCAGCCTGATCCGCTTCACGCCGCCGGCCGTGGCGACGGTGGTGTCCGAACTGGAGTCGGCCGCCCGGCGCTCCGCCGTCCACACCGCACTGTCCACTGTGGTGACTGACGCGCTCGAGCGGGCCCGGCACCGCGCGCTGGCCTCGGCCAACCCGGATGCGGAGGTGGCCCGATCGATCGTGACCGCGGCCGAGGACGCACGCCGCCGGGGCGCCCGGGCACTGGCCGCTGAACTGTACCTGTTGGCTGCCGACCGGACTCCACCGGAACTTGACGCCGAACGGCTGGACTGGCTGGTCGCGGCGGCGGAAGTGGGTGCGGCCGCGATCCGCCCTGAGATCGTGACCCGGGCGGCCGAGGTGGTCATCGCGGCCGACTCGTCCCCCGCCCACCGGGTGCGGGTGCGCATCGCGCTCATCGACCTGTCCGGCCAGGCCCTCGCCGAGATGGACGAGACCTTTGCGGCCGCGATGGCCGACGCCGATGACGACCCCGCGCTGATGGCGCCGCTTCGGCTGCGACTGGCCTGGCAGGCGATGATCGACGGGCATCCCATGCGCGGCGAGGCGGAGGCAGACAAGGCCACCGGCCTGGCCCATGCCGTCGGCGACACGACCACCGAGGCAATGGCACTCGCGGTGAAGGCGCAGGTGGCGCGGGTCCTCGGGCGGCGGGACTACCGCGACACCCTCGATCGCGCCCTGTGCCTGCCGCAGCCGGCGTTGGATGGTCTGCTGCACCTGACCCCACGTTATCTGGCCGCCCGATTCGCGGTTTTCGACGACCTTCTCGACGAGGCGCGCGGCGACCTGTTCACGATGCTGGCGTTGGTGGAGCGCGGCGGTGGTGAAGAGCTCATCGGCGTGTTGCGGTGCCTGGCCGAAGTCTGCGCACACAGCGGTCGTAGTCGCGAAGCGCTGGACTTCGCCAGCCGGGCTATCCGGGTGACCCAGGAGGCGGGGCTGAGTCCGGGGCCGGCGTGGCAGATCGGGGCCGTTGCCGAACTGGCCGGCGGCACCCTCGCCCGGGCAACCGCCTATGCCCAACGTGGACTGAGCGCCTCGGAGCAGGAACGTGATTCCATCTTTGTGGGCCGCAACCTGCACGCCCTCGGGCAGGCTCAGTTGCGCACCGGCGATGCCCGCAGCGGTGTGCGGACCCTGCGCCGGATCCGGGCCCTGGAGCAGGCGCAGGGTGTGGCTGACCCGTCCGTGGTCCGCTGGCACAGCGATCTCGCCTCCGGGCTGGTGGCCATCGGTGAACTCGACGAGGCCGAGGAGACCATCCGGCTCGGCCGGGAAGGCATCGTCAATCTCGCCCACAACGCTGGCGTGACCGCTCGGCTGGACCGGGCGGAGGCTCTATTGGTGGCCGAGCGTGGCGATGTGGAGCCGGCCGTGCACCTGCTCGGTGCCGCCGCCCGGCGATTCCAGTGGCTCGGCCAGCCGATCGAGCAGGGCCACACGTTGTTGGTGCTGGGTCAGGTCGAGCGGCGGCGCCGACGGCACGCGGCCGCCCGAACCTCGGTCGGCGACGCGATCGCGCTGTTTTCGAGAATCAATGCCAGACCGTGGATGGATCAGGCCACCCGTACGTTGGCCCGGGTCGCGGGCGGTGCCAGCGATCCGCGGGAGCGGCCGGATCCGGCCGCCACGCTGGCCACGTTGACGGCCACCGAGGCCGGCATAGCGACCATGGTCCGCGAGGGTGCCAGTAACCGCGAGATCGCGGCCCGCATGTTTCTCAGCGTCAAGACGGTCGAAGCCGCGTTGACCCGGGTGTACCGAAAGCTCGGTGTGCGCTCGCGCACGCAGCTCAGCTCGCGGTTGGGAGCGGACTGAACTGACGGCGGTGCCGCCGTAATGTGCCCGTAACCGCAGGCCACAAGGGTTTTCTCTGTTTCGCCAGTGGCGGGGCGGTCCTTAGCGTCTGACATCAAGTCATTTAGATGGTTTCCATGTGGATGACTTCGCCCCCTCGCTGCCCCACAAGGGCACATGTGAAAGGAGTACCTGCGTGAAACGCAGTACCGCCATCACAGCGGTCATGACACTGGTGGCCTCGGCCGCCGTGTCCTTGAACGCGGCACCGGCAACGGCTCGGCCCGCTGTCCAGGTCGCGGACCCGGCCGGCTTGGCCGTGTCCGCGGCGGACGGCCTCATCGCCAGTCACAGCCCCGCTCTCCTCATCGGTTCGGGTGACAGCCTCATCCGGACCAAGGTTCACCCGGGGACGAACGGGTTGCAGTACGTCTCGTACGAGCGCAGCTACCGTGGCCTGCCGGTCATTGGCGGCGACGCGGTCGTGGTGACCAACGCCAGCGGTGCCGTGCTCGACACCGCGGTGGCTCAGTCGTCGGTCATCAATGTAGGCACCGCGGCCAAGGTCGGCGCGGACGTCGCCCTGGCCACGTCCCGCGCGCAGTTGGCCGGCGTCGACGAGTCGTCGACTCCGCGCCTGGTCGTGCTGGCCTGGGGCACGCCGCGGCTGGCCTGGGAGACGGTCGTCGCCGGCCGCTCGAACATCAACGCACCCAGCAAGCTGCACGTCTTTGTTGACGCGACCACGGGGGCGGTCGCCGACAGCTACGACGAGGTGCGCCATGGCACGGGCAACAGCTACTACGTGGGATCGGTCTCGATCGCCACATCGGGTTCCGGCACATCGTGGTCGATGACCGACCCGACCCGCAGCGGCATCCGCTGCGGTGGCCAGAACGGCACCACCTACACCGGTACGGATGACCTGTGGGGCAACGGATCCGGCACCAACCTGGAGACCGCGTGTGTTGACGCGCTCTACGGTGTGCAGAAGGAATGGGACATGCTGTCGGCGTGGCTCGGCCGCAACGGCATCAACGGCAGCGGTGGCGGCTACCAGATCCGGGTTGGCCTCGCAGACGTCAACGCCTTCTGGAACGGCAGCTACACGAGCTTCGGCCACTCGCAGGACAACCTGCGCCAGGCGACCAGCATCGACGTGGTGGCGCACGAGTTCGGCCACGCCATCTTCCAGACCACGCCCGGCGGTGCCGGTAGTGGTAACGAGAACGGTGGCATCAACGAGGCGACCGGCGACATCTTCGGCGCGCTGACCGAGGCGTACGCCAACAACCCGAACGACCCGCCGGACTTCACCGTCGGTGAGGGTGTGAACCTGGTCGGCGCTGGTCCGATCCGGTACATGTACAACCCGTCGTTGGCCGGCGACCCGAACTGCTACTCGTCGTCGATCCCGAGCACCGAGGTGCACGCTGCCGCGGGTCCGCTCAACCACTGGTTCTACCTGGTGTCCCAGGGTTCCAACCCGGCCGGTGGTCCGGCCAGCCCGATCTGCGCCGGTGGTCCGGCGTCGGTGACCGGCGTGGGCATCCAGAACGCAGGCAAGATCTACTACAACGCGATGCTGGCCAAGACCTCGACCTGGAAGTACGCCAACATCCGCACCGCAACACTGAGCGCGGCGAAGAACCTGACTCCTGGTTCGTGCACGTTGTTCGACACGGTCAAGGCGGCCTGGCAGGCCGTCTCGGTACCGGTCCAGTCCGGTGAAGCGACCTGCACCAGTACGCCGACGAACGACTTCTCAATCTCGGTGTCGCCGACCTCCGGGTCGGTCACCGCCGGCTCGGCGGCGACGGCAACTGTGTCCACGGCGACCACCGCCGGTTCGGCGCAGACCGTCTCGCTGTCCGCCAGCGGCCTGCCGTCCGGCACGACCGCATCGTTTAGCCCGTCGTCGGTGACCTCGGGCGGTTCGTCCACACTCACTCTGTCGACATCCGCGTCGACCCCGAACGGCACATATCCGATCACGATCACGGGTACCGGCTCGGTCGTCCACACGGCCACCTACACGTTGAGCGTGACCGGCGGTTCCGGTGGCTGCTCGAGCCCGGGCCAGAAGCTGGGCAACCCCGGCTTTGAATCCGGTGCGACCGTCTGGACCGCGTCCACTGGTGTGATCGGCGCCTACGCCAGCCAGGGTCAGCCGGCACGCACCGGCTCCTACGTGGCCTGGATGGATGGCTACGGCACCACGCACACCGACACCCTCGCGCAGACTGTGTCGGTTCCGGCGGGTTGCTCGTCGTACAACCTGAGCTTCTGGTTGCACGTCGACTCGGCCGAGACCACCGCGACTACCCAGTACGACAAGCTCACTGTGCAGGTGCTCAACAGTGGCGGCACCGTGCTCGCCACGCTGGCCACCTACTCCAACCTCAACAAGGCGGCCGGCTACAGCCAGAAGTCGTTCAACCTGGCCGCCTACGCGGGCCAGACCATTCAGATCAAGTTCACCGGTACCGAGGACGTCTCCCTGCGGACATCCTTCGTGGTGGACGACACCGCGCTGACGGTCTCCTGACCCCCAGCGCTCGGTAACCGGCGGCGGGCCATCTTCGGATTGGCCCGCCGTTGGCCCGGTGTCGGCAATACGTCCGACGGGCGTGTACACCTGCGAAGGGTGCCGCTATTCGCTAAGGTCGCCGGCATGGCGGACGAACAAATCGAGCAAGGTGAACTTACCGAGCGTTTCCGCGCGTTCTCCGAGTCGAAGGACCCGGAACCGAGCCGAGCGTTGCCAGTCGCATGGGTAGTCGTCGGCGTGGTGGCGGTCATCGCCGTGATTGCGGTGGTTTGGCTCCTGCTGGCCCAGTAGTCGGCCCGTGCCCGGCGCACTCGTGCTCGACGGCCTGGGCCAGCCCATACCCGCCTGAGTCAGCCGGGGCGTCAGGTCACCCGGGAGTCGCCGTCGATCGCCGGCGCGGTGCGCTGGTGCGGGATCGGCGGAGTCATCGCCAACGCGAGACCTTCGCGTTCGGCCACCTCACGCAGGACCGCGGCGAACGTGGCCGTCTCCTGCGCGCCGCAGACCTCATACTTTCCGGCGAAGATGAAGGTCGGCACAGAGGTGATGCCCAGGTGCTGTGCCCGCGCGATTTCCGTGCGCACTTCGGCCACACCCATGGTCGAGTGCAGGTAGTCGCGCACCCGGGTTCGGTCCAGTCCGACCTCGTCAGCCAGGTCGACCAGCACATCGAAAGACCCGATGTCCAGGCCATTGGTGAAGTGTGCCCGGTGCAGGGCGTCGGCCAGCTCAGGCTGGGTGTCCGCAGTGGCACCCCACAGCACAGTCTCCGGCTGGTCGGCCAGCCAGAGCAGGCGGTGTGCGTCGAAGCTGTTCGCGATGAGAGCCCGGTCGAAGTCGAGTCGCAGACCAGCCGCGGCCGCGGTACTGGTGACGTGCGCCATCATCTGCCGGGCTCGCTGCTCGCCGCCGAACTTGGCGCCCAACCAGGTCAGCAGAGGTCGACTTTCCCGAGGGGTACCGGGTTCCAGCTGGAACGCCCGCCAGCGCAGGTTGAACTCCCCGTCGAAGTCCGCCAAGGCAGCCTCCAACCTGGTCTTTCCCAGGTAGCACCAGGGACATACGACGTCCGAGAAAATCTCTATTTCCACGCCATAGTCCAACGATCGGGGTGGGCCCGCATTTCCCAGAGTCCAACTTCCGGTTACAGTTTGTCGGAAAGCTCCCCTATTGCGACGTCTTCGTGAGTTGCCGAGCCGCGGCGGCGAACCTCCACGTAGCCGTCGGCCAGACGGCGGCCGACCACCACCACGGTGGGCACCCCGATCAGTTCCGCGTCGGTGAACTTGACCCCGACTGAAACTCCGGTCCGGTCGTCCACCAGCACATCCAGGCCGCGGTCGGTCAGGCTCTGCGCCGATGCGCAGCGCGCCATCGATCTGCTCGCCCTTGCCTGCGGCGACCACTTGTACGTCGAACGGTGCCACGGCTGCCGGCCAGTTCAGCCCTCGCTCGTCATGGTGCTGCTCGGCGATGGCGGCAACCAGCGCGGGAGACCCCGACGCCGTACGAGCCCATGGTGATCCGGATCGGCTTGCTGTCCGGACCGAGGGCGTCCAGTCCGAACACGTCGGCGAAGCGCCGGCCGAGCTGGAAGATGTGTCCAATTTCGATGCCCCGCCGCATGGTCAGCCGGCCGGTCGCGCAGTTCGGGCACGGGTCACCAGGCCGCACCTCGGCCGCCTCGATCGTGCCGTCCGCGACGAAGTCCCGACCGGCGACCACGTTGACGGCGTGCCGACCCACCTCGTTCGCCCCGGTGAGCCACGAGGTACCGGTCACCACGCGCGGATCGACCAGGTAGCGGATGCCTAAACCGGACAACACCTGCGGGCCGATGTAACCGCGCACCAGGCCGGGGTTGGCGGCAAAGTCGGCCGCCTCGAACAACGCCACGGTGCACGGGTGCAACGACGCCTCGACCCGCTTCAGATCGACCTCCCGATCACCGGGAATGCCGATGATGAGTATCTCGGGCTGCCCACCCGGGCGGGTCACCGCGAGCACCACGTTCTTCAGGGTGTCGGCGGCGGTCCAGTCCGCCCGGTCGCCCAACTTCTCGGCGTTGGCCAACCGCACCAGGCTGTCGATGGTGGGGGTATCCGGTGTGTCGTGCGTGGTCGACGCGGGCCAGCCGGAAGGATCGCCGTCCGGCGGCGCCGGCGTCGCGACGGCCTCCGTGTTGGCGGCGTAGTCGCACCCGGTGCAGCCCACGAAGGTGTCCTCACCGACCGGCGCGGCGGCGAGGAACTCCTCAGATCCGGATCCGCCCATGGCGCCAGCCATCGCCGCCACAATCGTGTAGTCCAGCCCGAGTCGATCGAAGATGCGGATGTACGCGTCCCGGTGCTTGCGGTATGACTCTGCCAAGCCCTCGTCCGAGAGGTCGAACGAATAGGCGTCCTTCATCAGGAATTCACGACCACGCAGGAGGCCAGCCCGCGGCCGGGCCTCATCGCGGAACTTTGTCTGGACTTGGTACAGGATGACAGGAAAGTCCTTATAGGACGAGTAGAGGTCCTTCACCAGCAGCGTGAAGAGCTCCTCGTGGGTAGGTCCGAGCAGATACTCCGCGTTGCGACGATCCTTGAGCCGGAAGATGTCGTTGCCGTAGGCGGTCCACCGACCGCTGGCCTCGTAGGGCTCCCGCGGCAGCAACGCCGGAAACTGCACCTCCTGAGCGCCGATGGCCCGCATCTCCTCGTGCACCACGGCGGCGATCTTGTCGAGGACCCGCTTCCCCAGCGGCAACCAGGTGTACCCGCCCGGGGCAGCCCGCCGGACATATCCGGCCCGCACCAGCAACCGGTGGCTGGGCACCTCGGCCTCGGCCGGGTCCTCACGCAGGGTGCGCAGGAACATGCTCGACATCTTCATCACGCTGTGATTCTGGCACTCGCTCCGCTCGTGCGGCATGTGCCGCCTTGCTACTGGCGCTCGCTGCGCTCGCGCGCGGTTGGCCTCCCGCACGCTCGCTCCGCTCACTGGGGTGACAGGGTGTTGGCTGCAGGACGCTCGGTGGGGAGGCAGGGTGCGCTGGCGCAGTTACGTCGCGGTCGGGGACAGCTTTACTGAAGGGTTGGACGATCCGAGTCCGGACGGCTTGGGGTACCGGGGATGGGCCGACCTGGTCGCGGGATGGCTCGCACAGAAGGCGGCATCGACGTCGCCACATGACGGCATCGGCTTCAGGTACGCGAATCTGGCGGTGCGAGGGCGGTTGTTCAACGCGATCGTGGATGAGCAGGTACCGCAGGCACTGGCCATGCGGCCCGACCTGATCAGCTTCGCCGGGGGTGGAAATGACGTGCTGCGCCGTTCATTCGACCCGGACGCGGTGGTCACGCGGTTCGACAAGGTGATCGCGACGCTGCGGGGCGGCGGCGCGGACGTCATAGTCTTCCGGTGGGCGGACATCACCAGCCGACTGCCCGGTCGCCGGATGATCCTGCCCCGGATGCAGGTGCTCAACGTCGCGGTCGGCGAGGTGGCCCAGCGACACGGCGCGATCATGGTGGACCTGTGGCAGGACGACGAATTCCGCAAGCCGGCGTTGTGGAGCCAGGACCGGTTGCACCTGGCGCCGGCCGGGCATCGGCGGGTGGCCGCCCACGTGTTGGCCGCGCTGCGGGTTGAGTCTGATCCGTCCTGGCTGGCCGCACCGGCGGGACCGCCCCGCCAGACATGGGTCGCGGCCCGGGCCGGTGATGTCCGCTGGGTTGGCCAGCACTTGGCGCCGTGGGTGACCCGGCGGCTGACCGGGCGGTCCAGCGGAGACACGATTTCGGCCAAACGCCCCGTATTGTCCACAATCGATCGCAGTGTTCTGGATCCCAACTGAGGACCAGGCAGTGGCACTACAGAGCTCAGCCACGGCCTGGGTAACGTGATCGGGCACACACCGAGCCTGGGGGAATGCGACACCGTGAGCCAAACCTTTCAGGTCGACCTGCGTGGCGTGGTCGACCTGCTCAGTCATCATCTGTACGGCAGCCCGCGGGTGTACATACGGGAGCTGTTGCAGAACGCGGTTGACGCCATTACCGCCCGACGGTCCGTGGCCGGGCAGGACGCACCGGCCCTGGTGCGGATCGAGCCACCAGAGATCACCGGCGACGGCACCCTGCGCGTCCACGACACCGGCATCGGACTGACCGAGGCGCAGGTGCACGAACTGCTGGCCACGATCGGCCGCTCGTCCAAACGCGACGAGCTTGGCTTCGCCCGGCACGAGTTTCTCGGTCAGTTCGGCATCGGGTTGCTGTCCTGCTTCCTGGTCGCGGACGAGATCGAAGTGGTGACCCGCGCCGCGGACGCACCCACCGTGCGGTGGATCGGCTACGCCGACGGGCGCTACGCGGTCACCCTGCCACGCGAGCAGCGGCCGGAGCAGGGCACGACGGTCACGTTGACGCCGCGCCGCGACGGCGGGAACTGGCTGACCCTACCCACGGTGACCGAGCTTGCCCGCCTCTATGGCGCGCTGCTGCCCGTGACTGTCCAGGTAGGACAAACGGAGACCACCACGGGCGTACCGCCGTGGCTGCGCCCGGACAAGGCCGCCGCGCTGCGCGAGTACGCGCACGACTTCATGGGCATCGAACCGTTCGACGTCATCGACCTGAATGTGCCCGAGGCCGGGTTGACCGGTGTCGCGTTTGTCCTGCCGGTGCCCAGTTCGCCGGTGGCCCGGGCCGGGCACCGCGTCTACCTCAAGCGCATGCTGCTGGCCGAAAGCGCGGAAGGTCTGTTGCCGGACTGGGCGTTCTTCGTCCGGTGTGTGGTGGACGCGACGGAGTTGCGGCCGACCGCCAGTCGCGAGGCGTTGTACGAGGATGGCCTGCTCGAGACGGTCCGCGAGGCATTGGGCGACCAGTTGCGCGGCTGGCTGGTGCGGCTGGCGGCGACTGATCCGCACCGGCTCGGCGAATTCCTGGCCATTCACCGCCTCGGCGTGAAGGCTCTGGCGCTGCACGATGACGAGATGTTGCGGGTGGTGGACCGGTGGCTGCCGGTCGAGACCAACGTGGGCCAGCTGACCCTGGCCGATTTCCGGGAGCGCTACGGCGTGTTGCGATACTGCGCCACCGCCGACCAGTTCCGCCAACTTGCCGCGATCGCCGCCGCGCAGAACATTCGCGCTGATCAATGGCGGTTACGTGTACGACGCGGACATCATCGAACGGATGCCCCTGCTGGATAACTCGGTCGTGGTCGAACGCCTCGACCCCAGCGACCTGGCCACCCGGTTCGAGAGCGTGGATCCGGGCATCGAGCTGTCCCTACGGCCGTTCCTCGCCGCGGCGCAACGGGCCATGGACCCACTGGGTTGCGAGGTCGTACTGCGGGCCTTCGACCCGGCCGGCATGCCCGCGATGTATCTGCTCGATCGCGACGCCGCCTTCCGGAACGACATCCAGAACACCAAAGAGAAGGTCGATCCACTGTGGGCAGACGTACTGTCTGCTTTGGACGCGAGCGTCAGGGATGTCCGGCCACAACTGGTGTTGAACTACCGCAATCCGTTGGTGCGCCGGGTCAGCGTGCTGGCCGAGCCGGGACTCGTCGCGTTGGCCGCCGAATCGCTGTACGGGCAGGCGTTGTTGCTCGGCTACCATCCGGTGCGACCCGCCGACGCCGCGTTGCTGAACCGGTCATTCCTCGGCCTGCTCAACCGGGCCGTACCTGGGGAGTCCGCATGAGCCACAGCGAGGGCGAGCTGAGAAACCTGCTCAGCCAGGCCTACCAGATGCCGTACGGCGCGGCCCGGATCGCCCTGGTGGAGCAGGTGATCGCACACGCGGACGCGGGGCACTTCGATGAGCTGTCGTTGCATGCCCGGGTGCAGGCCACCGACGCGTACGTGTACGGGGGCGAACCGGCTCGGTCGTTCGTCACCTTCTCCTGGTCCCTGGCCGAGTTCGATCGCGATCCCGTGCGTCACGCGGGGATGCAGCACACCCTGATGTGGCAGTTCAAGGCGACCGTGACCGGATTGACCAAGTTCGACGAGATTCCGCTCGACCGCACCTACGCGGTGCTGGACGAGATGCAACGCCGGTGGGAGTTCGGCGGACACAGCCTGCACGCGGTGCATCAGCACCGCCACTACGTCGCCCGGCACGTGGGTGACCTGGCCGCGGCCGAGGAGCACTACCGCCAGTGGTGTAACGCACCCCGCGACGACCTGTCCGACTGTCTTGGTTGCGATCCCTCCTCGAAGGCCTACTGGCTGGCCTCACAGGGGCGCGATGAACAGGCCGTGGCGCTGGCCGAGCCGGTGCTGGCCGGACGGCTCACCTGTTCCGAACAGCCGCAGGGTGTGCTGACGGCACTGATGAAGCCGTACCTTCGTACCGGCCGACTGGACCAGGCCCGCGATGCCCACCGTCGGGCATACCGTCTGCATCGGTCCAATGTGGCCGATCTGCACGATATCGCCGAGCACATCGATTTCTGTGCGCTCACCGGCAACGCCACTCGAGGGGTGGAGATCCTCGAGCGTCATCTCGGCTGGCTGGACCGGCCACCGTCGCCGTTCGCCGCGATGTGGTTCGCCGCGGCCGGAGCGCTGGTGCTCGAGCGGGCTATCGCGGCTGGCGCACGCAACCTCCAACTGCACCGCCCGGCGCACCAGGATCGCGTGGCCGGACCGGTGCCGGCACAGGCGCTGGTGGAGGAGTTGACTGGGATGGCGCTGCGGACCGCGGCGCGGTTCGACGCCCGCAACGGCACCGACTACCAGGGCAGCCAGGTCCGGCAGGCGCTGATCGCGCAACCGCTGACCGACCATCTCAGCCTGTCGCCAGCCGCGGCGAAACGAGCCGCGCCGGCCCCGGCGCCCCGACCGCAACCGCGGGTGGAACTGCCCGATCTGGGCACGGATGGCGCCGGCATCGACGTACTGCTCGACCTGGCCGAGGAGCACCTGCGGCGAGGCCGTCGGGCCGAGTCCTCGGCCGTCTATGAGGCCTTCGACGAGCGGTACGCGGGTGCCGAACTGACCGTGCTTCAACGCGGCCGCCGGGCGGACGCGCACGGCGTCGACGCGGCGACCCGGGGCGAGCCGGCCGAGGCGGAGGCCGCCTGGCGCGCGGCCATGGACCTGTTCGGCGAAGCCGGTGACGAGTTACGTCGGCAGTCGACCAGAGGACGGGTCGGCCGGGTGATGTGCGGCTCCGGCCGCGGCGAACAGGGGCTCGAGTGGGTCGAGGAGTCGGTCAGCTACGTGCTCGCCCATGCCGGACCGTCGCGTTGGAGCGGCGCGTTGTACTCGCTGGCGGTCGCCTATGGCGACGTCGGGCGGATCGAGGACGGGCTGGCCACGCTGGAGCGGGCCGAGGAACACCTCGGGCCGAACCTGGACCCGACGTTGCCGTCGGTGGTTGCGATCGCACAATCCCAGTTCCTGGGCGTACTGGACCGGATGGAGGAGGCCCGTAAGGCGGCCGAACTGGCCGAGCGACGCAGCCAGGAGGCGAATTTCTCCGAGGGCATCGCGCATGCCGGGTTCCTGGCCGGTCTGGCGGCGGAGCGGCTCGGCGACCCCGAGGCAGCGGTGACGTGGTACGACAAGGCCATTGCCGCCGCTGCGGATGACCGGCTCGCGCGCCGCATCCGAGCTCAGCGGGCGGACCTGCTGGCAGCTAGCAGTCGGGCCGCCGAGGTCATCGGTGACCTGGAAGAGACCGTGGCCGAAGCAGTCGCCGAGGCCGATGACGACAGCGCCGCTCGGGCCCGCCACGGCTTGGCCGTCGCCTATCTGAACGCGGGCCGCGCGCTGGACTCGGCCGAGACCGCCGAGGAGGCGTTGGCATTCTTCGTGGCCCAGCAGTCAACCCTGGAGGTTGACCCGTCGGATCCCCACTCCGGACACGTCGCGGAAGATGTGGCGCATCACGTGCTGGCCATCCGGCATCTGCTGGCGGCCGTGTACAACCGGCTGGGCCAGCCGGACGAGGCGATCGGGCAGTTGGAGCTGATCGGTGCGGCCTGCGCCGAGGACGGCAATCCGGCCGGGGTCGGGCAGATGAATGAGGAGATCGGCGACATCCAGGACCGGCAGGACCGGGACGCGGCGGCGGCCCTGCGCTACCTGACCGCGGCGGAGGCGTTCCGGGCGGCGGAACTTCCCGTCGAGGAGTTCCGCAACCGGCGGCAGTACGCCACATCGCTGATGTGGGCAGACGATCTGCCAGCGGCGATGGACGCGTTGGCCACGGCGGACCAGATGAGCTTGCTCCTGCCGGATGATGACCAAGCCCGGTGGGAGCGGGCGAGCCTGCTCTACGACGGTGCTCGGATCCTGCGGGGCAGCGGCCGCGACGGTGAGGCGATGGTCCGTGCGGAGGGTGCGGCCGTTGCGTTTCGGGCCCTCGGCATGCTGATGCAGTCGGCGCACGCCGAGATGGTGCACGCAGAACTGCTGCTCGTCAGCGGCCGTCCGGTGGAGGCGGAGGCGGCGGCGCGCCGTGGACTGACCGACTTGCCTGAGGATGCCGACGGTAGGAACCGGCTGGAGGACCTGTTGGCCGCGGCGAAGCAGGCGCAGGGCGGCGCTGCGGACTGATGCGGCTTGAGCGGTGATGCGCAAGTGCGGTGATGCCCCAAGTGCGGTGATGCCCCAAATGCGGTGCTACGACGCCTCAATGATGAACGATCGTTTAGGTGCGGCGCGCGGGCCGGACTAGGCTGAGCCGGGCAACGCGCGAGGTGGAAGGTCGACATGGCGGCAGAACAGACAGTTGTCGGTGCGGCAGGTACCCGTGGTATGCGAGGCAATCAGGCCGGTGGCCGGCGTTCCCGGCGGGAGGAGATCCTGGAGATCGCGGTCGGCTTGTTCGCCAGCCGCGGCTACCACGGCGTATCCATGGACGACATCGGCGCGGCCGCGGGCGTGACCGGGCCGGCTCTCTATCACCACTTCGCGGGCAAGGAAGCGATGCTCGCCGCGGCGCTCAATCCGGTCAGCGAGGGCCTGCTGGCCGGCGGACGGGAGCGGGTGGCCGGGGCTGCCGGACCCAAGGGCGCGCTGGCGCGCTGGTCGACTTCCACGTCGACTTCGCGCTGAACAACCCCGCCGTGATCGCGCTGCACCTGCATGAGCTGGACCGGCTGCCGGATGAGCCACGCCGCGAGATCCGCCGGCTGCAGCGGCTCTACGTCGAGGAGTGGGTCCGGGTGCTGCGGCGTTGCGGGCGGGACTGTCCGCGACAGGAGGCCCGGGTGCTGGCCCACGCCGCCTTCGGCCTGATGAACTCCACCCCGTTCCTGTGCGGCGAGGTGGATCGGGACCGTCGTGCCGATCTGCTCGCGCGGCGACGCTGGCCGCGCTGCAGGGCTGAAGGCCCCGTTCGATGGCCGCGGATTCGTCCACACCGCGTCCGCACCCGTCCGCACAGCGGGAATGTGTGTCTACCGTCACGTTCATTCACAGGCTGTGGATAACTCTGTGGATGTCGCGGTGTGTGCACAGCCATGGCCAGGCCGCAGGATGTTAATAATCAAATATTCCCAGACCGGGAGGAATACTCATGATCGGATCGCTGCTGGTCGCCAACCGGGGCGAGATAGCTCGTCGGATCATCCGCACCGCGCGCCGGCTCGGCGTACGAGCCATCGCGGTGCTACTCCGAGGCCGATGCCGCGCTGCCGTTTGTGGCCGAGGCGGACGAGTCCGTGCTGCATCGGGCCGGCCAACCCCGCCCTGTGCGTACCGCAATTCCGACGCGATCCTGGCCGCCGCCAAGGACACCGGGGCGCAGGCGATCCACCCCGGCTACGGCTTCCTGTCGGAGAACGCGGACTTCGCCCGGACCGTGGTGGCGAGCGGCCTGATGTGGGTCGGCCCCGACGCGGACGCCATCACCGCGATGGGCGACAAGATCAATGCCCGCAACCTGATGGCCGCGGCCGGTGTCCCGGTGGCGGCCGGCACCACCGAACCGGCGGCCGACGTGGACGCCGCGGTGACCGAGGCGGCCCGGATCGGCTACCCGGTGATGGTCAAGGCTTCCGCGGGCGGTGGCGGCATGGGCATGGGTGTGGCCGTCGACGAGGCAACCCTGCGCACCGAGTACGAGAAGGTGCGAGCGTTCGCGGAGCGGATGTTCGGCGACGGCTCGGTGCTGATCGAGCGGTTACTTTCCGCCGGGTGCGTCACATCGAAGTGCAGATCCTCGGCCTGGCCGACGGCCGGGTGGTCGCACTGGGCGAGCGGGAGTGCTCGGTGCAGCGGCGCAACCAGAAGCTGGTCGAGGAGTCGCCGTCGCCTGCGGCCGCGTCATCCCCGGGCGGCGCGCGGCCCTGCTCGCCGCGGCAGTACGGGCTGGTGAGGCGGTCGGCTACCGCAACGCCGGCACGGTGGAGTGCCTGTTCGATCCCGGTACGGGTGAGTTCTTCTTCCTCGAGATGAACACCCGGCTGCAGGTGGAGCACCCGGTCACCGAAGGGTGTTACGGAGTGGACCTGGTGGAGGAGCAACTGCGGGTGGCCGCCGGCCTCGCCCCGACCTTCGACCCGGACGGCTTGACCCCCGCGGGCACGCGATCGAACTGCGGGTCAACGCCGAGGACCCGAAGCGGTTCATGCCCGGCCCGGGCGTCGATCGCGACCTGGGTGGAGCCACCGGTGACGGCATCCGGGTTGACTCCGGCTATGGACCTGGCAACACGGTCACGCCGAACTACGACAGCCTGATGGCAAAGTCATCGTCACGGCGCGGACCGGGCCGAGGCGCTGGCCCGGGCGCGCGCGGCGGTGGCCGGCTTCCAGATCGCCGGCCCGAAGAACAACCTGCCGTTCTTCGCCGAACTGCTGGACAACGAGGAGTTCGTGTCCGGCGACTACGACACCGGCGATCGTGTCCCGGATGCGATGAACGCGAAGTGCATATGGACTCAAGTGACGTGATCCAGGCGGAACGCGACTCCCTCCGCGAGGTCGGGCCACGGGACGGGCTGCAGAACGAGGAGCCGATGCCACCGATGCCAAGGTACGACTGCTCGACGCGTTGTCCGGCACCGGCGTGCGGCGGATCGAGGCGGTCTGCTTCGTGCACCCCAAGGCGATCCCGCAGATGGCCGACGCCGAGGAGGTGTGGTCTGCGGGCCGCGAAGGTCGACGGCGTCCGCTATAGCGCGTTGGTGCCGAACTCCCGTGGCGCCCAGCGGGCCCTGGCCGCGGGGTTCCGGAGCTCGAGGTGGTGGTGTCGGCCAGTCGAACACGCACAACCAGCACAACGTCAACCGTCGTACGGCCGAGTCACTGGACGACATCGCCGAGCCTGATCGCACTGGTACACGACGCCGGCGCCGAGTGCCGAGGTGATCATTTCGACCAGCTTCGGGTGCCCGTTCGAGGGCGACGTGTCCCCCGTTCGGGTGGCTGTCCATTGTTGACCGTGTGGTGGCCGACGGCGCCGACCGGGTGGCCTTCGGTGACACCACAGGTATGGGTACGCCGCGGCGGGTCAGCGATCTGCTGGAAACGGTGCGGACCGCGGCACCCGGACCTGCCTATGTTGCTGCATTTCCACAACACCCGTGGCACCGCCCTGGCCAACATCCTGACCGCGCTGGAGCTACGGCGTCACGGAGTACGACGCGAGTGTGGGAGGTCTCGGAGGGTGCCCGTATGCGCCAGGTGCCACCGGTAATGTGGCTTCCGAGGAGGTCGTGCACATGTTGCACGACATGGGAATCGACACCGGGGTCGACCTCGCGGCGCTGATCGAAGCCGCGCGGCTGGCCCAGGACATCGTCGGGCGCGAGCTACCCAGTGGCGTACTGAGGGCGGGCCCAAGGCTTGCCACCAGCTGATCATGGGTGACCAAACCGTGACCGGCACGTGACCGTTGATAGGCCTACGGACCTCCGGAACCCGATAGCTTTTCGGTCGACCGAGCGGATCATTCGGCTCGCGTTGGTCAGTGCGTGGGAGACAACCTGGCGCGACCGACGTTCACATAGATAGGGGCGGCCCGGCGTTTGCGTGAGCGAACGCCGGGCCGCCCTGTTTTAGTCACCCAGAAGTGCTAGCCTAACGATCGTTAAGTATGACCGGAGGGGTGCTCGGTGGATCGGGTGAGGCACGCGAGCGCACGCTCGCTGGCGGTGCGCAGCGGTATCACGCGGCGAACGCGGCCAAGGGAAAGATGTTCGCCCGCGAGCGCATCAGCATCCTGGTCGACGAAGCTCCTTTGTGGAGGACGGCCTGCTAGCTAACGCCCTTGCCGACGGGCTTCCGGCCGATGGCGTGGTGACCGGCATGGCCACCGTCGACGGCCGGCCGGTCTGCCGTGATGGCCAACGATTCCACGGTGAAGGCGGGTTCCTGGGGGGCCCGTACCGTCGAGAAGATCATCCGCATCATCGAACGGGCATACGCCGACGGCGTGCCGATGGTGTATCTGGTCGACTCGGCCGGCGCCCGGATCACCGACCAGGTCGAGTTGTTCCCCGGTCGGCGCGGTGCCGGGCAAGATCTTCTGCAACCAGGTCCGCGCCTCCGGTTCCATTCCCCAGGTCTGCGCGCTGTTCGGTCCATCTGCCGCCGGCGGTGCGTACATTCCCGCCTTCTGCGACGTGGTGGCCATGGTGGAAGGCAACGCGTCGATGTACCTCGGCTCCGACCGGATGGTGGAGATGGTCACCGGGGAGAAGACCACGCTCGAGGCGATGGGTGGCGCCAGAGTCCACTGTGCTGAGTCGGGCGTCGGTCACTTCCTCTGCAAGACCGAGATCGAGGCGCTCGAGGTGGTCCGACGCTACCTGTCCTACCTGCCGTCGAACTGGCGCCAGGCACCGCCGGCCCAGCCTGCCGTGGCACCGGCCACTGTGGACCTCGACGCGCTGCTGCCGGCCACCGAGCGGCAGGCCTTCGACATGCGCCGGTTCGTCAAGGGCGTGCTCGACGAAGACAGCGTACTTCGAGATCCAGGCGTTGTGGGCACGTGAGGTGACCGTCGGCTTCGGCCGGCTGGCTGGCCAGGTGGTCGGCGTGGTGGCAAACAACTCCATGCACAAGGGCGGCGTGCTGTTCATCGACTCGGCCGACAAGGCGACCCGGTTCGTGCAGCTCTGCGACGCGTTCAACGTCCCGTTGCTGTTCCTGTCCGACGTGCCCGGGTTCATGGTCGGCTCCGCGGTGGAGAAACAGGGGATCATCCGCCACGGCGCCAAGATGATCACCGCCATTTCCGAGGCCACCGTGCCGAAGATCTGTGTGATCGTGCGCAAGGCGTACGGCGCCGGCCTGTACGCGATGGCGGGGCCGGGTTTCGACCGGACGCGACGATCGCCCTGCCCACCGCCAAGATCGCGGTGATGGGCGCGGAGGCGGCGGTCAACGCGGTGTACGCGAACAAGATCGCGGCGATCGAGGATCCGGCCGAGCGGGCCGAGTTCGTCACCGCGCGCCGCCAGGAGTACGAGCGGGACATCGACATCCTCCACCTGGCCAGCGAACTGGTGGTGGACACGATCGTGGCGGCCGGCTCGCTGCGCGACGAGCTCGTGCGCCGGTTGGCCTACACCCACAACAAGGACCGGCACTTCTCCCGTCGCCGCCACGGCGTCACCCCGGTCTGAACCCGTTTGCCGGTCCGCACCACGTCCATGCCCGCGTGCACGTTGAGCATGGGACACCACGAGAGGAGCCGACATGCTGAACCAGGAGCACGAGGCGTTGCGGCAGACCGTCGCCGCAGTTCGCCCGTGAGGTGGTCGCGCCGGTCATCGCCGAGCACTACCAGAAGCACACCTTCCCGTACGAGATCATCCGACAGATGGGCAAGATGGGCCTGTTCGGGCTGCCGTTCCCCGAGCAGTACGGCGGCATGGGCGGGGACTACCTCGCCCTGTGCGTGGCCATCGAGGAACTGGCCCGGGTGGACTCCAGCGTGGCTATCACCCTGGAAGCGGCGGTGTCGCTGGGGGCCATGCCGATTTACCGGTTCGGCACTGAGGAACAGAAGAACGCGTGGCTGCCACAGTTGCTGTCAGGCGAGGCTCTCGCCGCGTTCGGGCTGACCGAGCCGGGCTTCGGCTCCGACGCCGGCGGTGCGCAGACCCGTGCGGTGCTCGACGAGCACACCGACGAATGGGTCATCAACGGCAGCAAGGCGTTCATCACCAATTCCGGCACGGACATCACCACCCTGGTGGCCGTGGCCGCGGTGACCGACGAGGTGGACGGGCGCAAGCAGCTGTCCACCATCCTGGTGCCAACCGGCACGACCGGCTTCACGGTGCACCCCGGATATTCCAAGGTCGGCTGGTGCGCCTCCGACACCCACGAGCTCAGCTTCGACGATGTACGGGTGCCGCGGCAGAACCTGCTCGGCCAGCGTGGACGTGGCTTCGCCCAGTTCCTGCAGACGCTGGACGAGGGGCGGATCGCGATCGCCGCACTGGCCACTGGCCTGGCCCAGGGCTGCGTGGACGAGTCGGTCCGGTATGCCCAGCAGCGGCAGGCGTTCGGGCAGCCCATCGGCAACTTCCAGGCCATCCAGTTCAAGATCGCTGACATGGAGGTCCGGGCGCACACCGCCCGTCTGGCCTGGCGTGACGCGGCCGACCGTCTGCTACGCGGCGAGGACTTCAAGCGCCATGCCGCTATTGCCAAACTGCACTCCAGCGAGATCGCGGTGACCAATGCCCGGGAGGCCACCCAGGTCCACGGCGGGTACGGATTCATGAACGAGTTTCCGGTCGCCCGATTCTGGCGCGACGCCAAGATCCTCGAGATCGGCGAGGGCACCTCGGAGGTGCAACGCATGATCATTGCCCGGGACCTCGGCCTCTAGGCGCTTCCTGGGAACTGTCGGGAACTGACCAGGTAGGTGGTCGAGAGACCGACGGATCGCTGTCGGTCAGCGATCTGGCTGCGTACCGTCTCACGACATGCTGCCTGGTCGACTACCGCCGTTCGGTGCATTGCTCCGGGAACTGCGCAGGTCGGCCGGTCTCACCCAGGAGGAACTCGCGGAGCGGGCCCGGGTCGGCGTACGGACGCTGCGTGATCTGGAGACCGGCCGCACCGCCCGACCGCAACGGTCGACCGTGGACCTTCTCGCCGCCGCGCTCGACCTCGACCAGACCGAACGCAAGGATTTCGTGGTCTCCTCTCGCGGCTGGCCGGGAGCGACCCGCCTAGCCCGCTCGCCCAGGCAGGGCGGCTCCGCCGCCGCCGATGTAGCCGCGGACGCCGCCAGCGACGAGCCCGAAACGACGACCCCCTGAAACGACGACCCCCTGAACCCCGCTCGTCGGCGTCGACCCTAGCTCGGTGGATGCCCTGGGCCGGGGTTGAAAAGGATGGATTTACCTCGTTTTCAGGGCGCCAGTTCTGCCGGTGTTCCTGCCGGAGACCGTCCGCAGGTATCGGTGCGGGTCAACAGAGCGAGGGCGGATGTTTACGCAGCGCTCCAGGCCGCCCGATTTGTCCCTAGCCTGGAACGGAAGCCGGTCCTACCGTAGGAGCCCGAACCGAGGGGGAGTCTGTGCGCATGGCATACGCCGTGAGAAGCCTGCAATGCGCTCCGTTCGCTCGTCAGGACTACCGCAGATATCAGCAGAAGGTACGCCGGTGTCTGGACGTCTTCGCGCGCATGATCGATCAGTTCGACGAGGACCAGCCGATGACCGGGTTGGAAGTCGAGATCAACCTGATCGACCGGAGCGGCCAGCCGGCCATGCGCAACGCCCGGGTGTTGGAGCTGATCAACAGTCCGGTGTTCCAGGAGGAGTTGGGGCTGTTCAACCTCGAGGCGAACATCCCGCCCCGCCTGATCGCCGCGGACGGCTTCGCGCAGTACGAGCGGGTCCTGCATGAATTGTTGGACGCCGCGCAGGTGCGGGCCAGTGTCGTGGACACCGACCTGGTGCTGATTGGCATCCTGCCCACAGTGACGCCGGCGCACACGATCCTGGACAATATCTCCGCGAATCCGCGTTACCACGAGTTGAACCGGCAGATTATCGAGGCCCGCGGCGACGACGTGTCCATCGACATCCAGGGTGCGGAGCGGGTCCGGATGCAGACCGAGTCCATCATGCCGGAGGCGGCAAATACCAGCGTGCAGTTCCATCTGCAGGTGACCCCGGAGACCTTCGCCGACTATTGGAACGCGTCGCAGTCCATTGCCGGCGTGCAGGTGGCGCTCGGGGCGAATTCGCCGTTCCTGTTCGGACGACGGCTCTGGGACGAGACCCGGGTGGTGCTGTTCGAGCAGACTACGGACACCCGTCCAGCCGAACTGAAGAACCAGGCGGTACGGCCGAGGGTGTGGTTTGGCGAGCGATGGATCAGCTCGATCTTCGACCTGTTCGAGGAGAACGTCCGGTACTTCCCAACCCTGCTGCCGTACTGCGAGGACGAGGATCCGGAGGCGGTGATCGAGGCGGGTGGCGTGCCCCACCTCGGTGAACTGCGGCTGCACAACGGCACCGTGTACCGGTGGAATCGACCGGTGTACGACATCGGACCCACCGGCGGCCCGCACCTAAGGGTGGAGAACCGGGTGTTGTCGGCCGGGCCGACTGTGGTGGACATGCTGGCCAACGCCGCGTTCTATTTTGGACTCGTCCGGTCGATCGCCGAGTCCGACCAGCCAGTGTGGACACTCCTGCCATTTCGGGCCGCGGAGCGCAACTTCTACCTGGCCTGCCGGCAGGGTCTCGGGGCAGAGCAGGTGTGGCCCGGCCACGGACAGGCGCAGGTCGCCGACCTTGTGCTGCGCCGGCTGCTGCCGATGGCAGCCGACGGGCTGGACCGGTTCGGGGTCGCCGCAGCCGTCCGGGACCGGCTGCTCGGCATCATCGAGCGGCGGTGTGTGACCGGCCGTAACGGGGCGACCTGGCAGGCCAGCACGGTGGATAGGCTGGAGGACCGCGGCCTCGACCGAGCCGGTGCACTGCAGGCGATGTTGCTGCGGTACGTGGAGTTGATGCACACCAACGAACCGGTGCACGCCTGGCCGACCGCGTAGCTAGCCGAGCACCGGCTCCGGCGGGACTGTCCGGGCCGGCTTGCGCCGGCCGAAGCTGCCACCTACCGCGGCCACCAGAACCGAGCCGGCCAGGCCGGCCAGCACCATGTACGGCGCGGTGTAGTAGGCCGACACCTGTTCGGTCGGTGCCCCGCTCTGGTCGGGCCGGGCCAGCAGATAGGCGGCGAGGACCAGGAGCGGGCCGGCCGCGCCGGAGATAGCCACCCCGAAGCCACCGTCGCCGCGGGCGGCCGCGGCAAAAGGCGCCGTCCCACCGATCAGTAGGGCCGAGGCGAGCATGACCATGGCACCTGGCACGTAGTACGAGTGCCACATCGGGCCGGTATCAGTGAATTTCCAGATTCCGAGCTGTGCGTAGCCGCGGCCCTGGCCACTGGAACTGCTGTGGGCAATCGCGATGATCGCCAGGGCCCACGACCAGCACGCGGTGGCGATCACGTTGGCCGCGACGGCTCGTGCGGCCATCGCGGCTATGGCGACCAGCAAACCGATGACCACCCCGGCCCCCACGTAGACGCCGGCCAGCAGGTGCGGCGCATAGGTGGCGTCGACATGTACCCGACTCGCCGGCACGCCGGCCAGCGGGATCACCACGCCAGCGCCTATCGCCGCGGCCAGCGCCAGCACCAGCCGCGATGCGAACCGAGCAAACCGGCCGCTGCCGGTGTCGCCTCGTAACCGGTCACCGACCACCGCACCGATCACCACCGATGTGGCTGCGATCAGGGTGACCCACGTCAGCGCCGAGGACCACAGCCCGGCGGCGTTCACCCTCGCGTCCGCGCCGGACGCAACGTCTTCGCTGGATTCCCAAACGATGATGCCAAGCCCGTAACCGAGTCCCAACTGTGCCGCGCCCGCCCCGGCGGCGGAGAGTCCGGCGTAGAAGACGGACTGGGCCCAACCTCGTCGTGCCATGGCGCGCAGCGTACTAAGCCCCGCCCATTCGGGCGAGTCGGTGGTTGCGTGTATCGCCGACACTGAACCCGTGACGTCGTACGAGGAGTTTGAGCCCGACCAGCCGCGCGGCTGGAGCCCGCTCGTGGTCGCCCTCATCGCGAGCCTGGTCCTGCTGCTCGGACTTGGCGGTGCATTGTTCGGCATCAATGTTGCGAACAAGAACAAGCAGGCCAACAACCATAACGTGCTGCCGGACTCATTTCCCACGGCATCGGGGGTGGCGCCGACGGCCACGGTGACGGTCACGGTGACGGCCACCGCGCCGCCGGTCGTGTCCCCGACAGCCACCGCGAGCGCGGTCACGTCGCCGACCGGCGGCAGCATCGCCCTGCCGGACCTGTCCGGGCTGAGCTTCTCGGACGCCCGCACCAAGGTGCGGGACCTGAAACTTGGCTGGCGGCTCGTTTTCGAGGGAACGCTGGCTGACCCGACCGTACGGGCGACCGACCCGCCGGCGGCCACCGTGCTCAAGCCCGGTGACACCGTGAAGATCCTGGTCAAGGGCGCGGCTCCGCTCGCGACTGTGCCGGATGTGCGGGGCCTGTCGTGCAGCCAGGCGGCGGCCCGGATTGTCGATGCCGGTCTTTACCCGGAGTACCTGTCAGGCCGCGATGGCGTCGTGCTCAGCCAGGACCCGATGGCGAGCGCACCCAAGACCCTGCGCTGGAACGACCCGCTGAAGATTCGCTGCGGTCAGGCCTGACGGTGTCGCGTACGGCGGGGTTTGCCGGAGTCTTCTCGATCAAGATCTATGCTGAGGCGGAGTCTTGACGAAGGGAAACGCACGATGGCTGATGAGCACTCGCGCGACCACGGTGGACCGCCGGACTCCGACGAACCTCCAGCGGAAGATCTGCCCACCGGGGCTCCCGCCGACGAGACCATGATCGTCCACGGTTCTTCCGCGGCGGACCGGCCCGACACTGGCCCGGCCGACGAGGAAGGGGGCGAGACGCACGCCGGTGAGGAGCGCCAAGCCGGGACGGGCCCCTCCGGCACGGCGATGATGCCGGCCCTCGGCGGTGAGCAAACGCCGCCCGCCACCTGGTCGGCCCGGGCGCAGGTCCGACCTCGGCAACAGCAGGGTGGCACCGACGATGGTCACGGCGGCGGGTGGGATTACGATGGGGAGGAGGGCCGCTGGGACGGGTCGAGACCCCCGCGCAACCTGCTCGCACCGACATTGATCGGTCTCCTGGCACTGCTGTTGTTGGGCATCCTGGCGTTCGGCATCTGGCTGGTGGTGCATGGCCCCCAGGGCGGTACGCCGGTTCCCGGTGCCGCCACGCCGAGTCCGACGGTGACCCCGACCAAGGCCAGCAGCGCCCCGTCCACCACCAGCGCCGCGCCCACCAGCCAGACCCCGCAGTCGCCAACCACCGTGGAGATTCCGGTGACCGCTGGTGAGGGGCTGGACTTCAACGGCGCGTCCGCCCGGCTGGTAGGTCTGGGCTTCGCGGTGGTGCGGGCGGAGCGGGCCAGCAACACGGTGCCGGCCGGCCAGGTGATCGAGACCGATCCGCCCGGTGGCTCGGTGCTGCCACCGGGGTCAACCATCACGATCATCGTGTCCACTGGCGTGCCTACGCCAATTCGCACGTCTACGGCATCGCCCACCGCGCCGCCAACGACCTGATTCGTCACCACCGGCGGCGATACCAGCCGACGGTCACCAGGCCGCCGATGGACAGCAGGAGCAGCAGGAAGCCGGTCAGGAAGAGCCACTCGCCGGTGGCCGAACTGTGTAGGAATTCCCACCGGTCACTGCGTTGCTCGGCCACCGGATTGGCCGGCGGCGCCGCGGGCGCACCGGGCGGCGCGATGGGCGATGGCGAGACGCTCGGGTGACTGCCGGCGGCGGGACCGCTCAGGGCGGGGTTGGCTGGGTCGAAGCCAAGCCTGAGATCGTCTGGTGGCAGGCCCGGGAAGCCGGGCGGGTGGACGGATTGTGTGCCCCCCGCGTCCGTGTGCGCCCGGTCATGCCCGGGATCGAGTCGGCCATCCGGTTTGCGGCCGGGAGTGCTTGAATCGGGCACGATCGGTCCGGGAATCGGGGCAGGTGCCCGATCGTCCGGGCGTGGGGTTGCGGCATCGCCGGTCGGGCTGGGCGCGACCGGCGGCTCGGCCACCCCGACAGCCGAAGCCGCCGGTGTGGGCGCGGGTGCCGGGGCATAGGAACGGGTGGGCGAGAGCCCTGCCGCGAGCAGGCTCGCGAGAACTACCGTGCCGGCGACGGCCGGTAGGGCCGCCGCCCATGACACGGGCGACCGCCGGCCACGCGGATCGGCGGCAATGCGACTGCGGACGGGATGGCGCCCGACGTGGACCATGAAGCGGCTCCCCAGGTGCTGGGGTCCGAACAAGGCGAGGGAGGGTGGTGCCGTGGGTCCTTTGATCGTAGGACGAGCGAGCCGGTCACCGAAGGCTCATAGACAGGCAACGATGCGAAGTCAGCCTACCGCCGACCGGGCTCCAGACAGCGCGGCCTGGGCCTGCTGCAGTCCGTCGATCTGGACGAAGATCGATCGTCGTTCGACCGCGTCACCGCCGGAGTCCAACTGATAGCCGTCAAGCCAGGTCCAGCCGTCATAGGTCTGCCAGTCGTGCACCCTGATCACTCGAAACATCATGGGCTCGGCGAACTGCACGCTGGCTGCACGCGTCACTCGCAACACATCTCCGGACCTCGGTAACACGGTTGCCCTCCCTCTCGGTCGCCAATAGTCCGCCTACCAGCCGCAGCCCGCCCGGTGGAACCACCCGGTGTGATGAGCGTTGGCCGGCCGAACGGTGCCCGTCGAAATACACCCCGACGGCCCGGCCAACACCCGCTCCGTCGGATCACCCGTCAGCCGAGTCCTCGTTGACGTCGACTGGCGGGGATAGGTCCATGGAGCGCATCACGGCCCCGCTGCGGTTTTCCGCCCTCGGGGACCAACTGCCAGTGTGATGGACAATCAGTCACGATGGGCGCACTCACAGCATGCACCACTAAGTTGATCAATGCAAGTTGCAGAACAATTCTGCCGTTCGGTGTCGCGCACTGCAGGAGGTAATCGTTCATTAAGGGCGCGTGCTGGACAAAAGGGGCTTGATTGCTGGTCGTCGGGGGTGCAAAATGACGCTCCACGGTCGGGCAGGAGGGCTCACTTGACGGCCAGGCGCGGGGTAAGCCCGACGGTGCGCAGGCGGCGGCTCGGCGCGGAACTTCGGAAGTATCGCGAAGCGGCTGGCTTCACGATCGATTATGTCGCTGATCAGCTGGAGTGTTCGGCTTCCAAGATCTCACGCCTGGAAACAGGCCAAACAGGATCTTCGCCGCGCGACGTGCGTGACATGCTCAGCCTGTACGGCGTGTCGGGTCAGGAACTCGAAGAACTGTTGATGGTGGCCCGGGAAACCCGGCAACGCGGCTGGTGGCAGCCCTACGGTTCGGTGCTGACCGGAGCTTATGTCGGCTTCGAATCGGCCGCGAAACTGATCCGTTCGTACGAGGCCCAGTGCGTACCCGGGTTGCTCCAGACCGAGCACTACGCGCGCAGCGTCATCCAGGCCGCGAGGGCCGACGCGCCCGGGCAGGAGATCGAAAACCGGGTGAAGGTACGGCTGGATCGGGCGGCGCTGCTGACACAGGAGGATCCGACGACGTTGTGGTGCGTTGTGGACGAGTCGGTGCTGCGACGGCAGGTCGGCGGGCCTCAGGTGATGAAACGCCAGCTCGAGCACATGCTGGCCATGGCGGAACTGCCGAACGTGATCATCCAGGTGCTTGCGCTGGATGCCGGTGCGCATCCGGGCATGGATGGGTCCTTCGTCCTGTTGCGGTTTCCTGACGCCGCGGACCCGGACACGGTGTACGTCACCATCGCGACCGGCGGCGTTTTTCAGGAGAAGACGGAGGATTTGGCGCTCTACGAGGAGATCTTCAGCCGTCTTCGGGATATCGCACTTCCCCCCGACGCGTCCCTGGCCCTCGTCGGCCGCCTGGCAAAGGAGCTCCCGTGAACATCGACCCCCAAGGCAGCCCCGCCGCGCCCGCCGGTGCGCACATGGTGTGCCTGTCGGCAGCCGAGCTCGCCGATGCGTTGTGGCAGAAGAGCTCCCGGTCCGGCCCGTTTACCGACAACTGTGTCGAGGTGGCCTTCATCGGGGACATCATCGCCGTGCGTGACTCGAAGAACCCGCAGGGCCCGGCGCTGCTGTTCACCCCGAGCGAGTGGGACGCCTTTGTCGGTGGGGCCAAGGATGGCGAGTTCGACGTATAGGTCGGCTCCCGTACCCTTGCCGGGTGAGCGCGCCGAAGATAGAACTCCACGTCCACCTGGAAGGTTCCATCCGGCCGGCGACCCTGCTGGAGATCGCCCGCCGCAACGGTGAGACCTTGCCGGCTGACACGGTTGAAGGCCTTGAGGCGATCTACGAGTTCACCGACTTCGCGCATTTCATCCAGGTATGGATCCTTACCACGAACTGCCTTCGTACCCGCGACGACTTCCGTCAGATCGTGGTGGACTACGCGGCCGAGGCCGCGTCGTTCGGGGCGGTATATGTGGAGGGCATCTTCTCACCGGTCGAGCGCGTCATGCGTGGGCTGGCCTGGGACGACGTTTTCGGCGGTTACGCAGACGGTGCGGTCGAGGCACGGGAACGTCATGGCGTGACCGTCCGGTTCACGCCCGACCTGACTCGCGGCCTCGACCCGGAACTGGCCGAGCAGGCTGCCCGGGTCAGTGTCCGCTACGCCGACCGCGGCATCGTCGGCCTAGGCCTCGGTGGTTCTGAGGCCCATCCGGCCGAGCCGGTACGCAAGGCCTTCGAGATCGCCCGCGCCGGCGGCCTGGGTATCGTGCCGCATGCTGGCGAAGCGGCCGGGCCGGACTCGATCCGCGAAGTGCTGAGCATGGATCCCAGTCGAATCCGGCACGGCATCCGCGCGGTGGAGGACAAGGACGTGCTGGCCGAGATCGTCGACCGGGGAATCGTGCTGGACGTCTGCCCGACCTCCAATCTCCGCACCGGCGTGGTGGCGGAAGTGGCGCGCCATCCGCTGCCCCGACTGCGCGCTGCCGGCGTCCTCTGTTCGATCAACACGGACGACCCGGCCATGTTCGGCACCGACCTGGGACGCGAACACGAGATCGCGGCATTGCTCGGGGTGTCCACCGCGGACGCCTACCGGGCTGGGCTCGCTGGAGTCTTGTGCGATGCCGCCACGAAAGCCCGCCTGACCGAGATCGGCCGGAACGCGACCGGGTAGCGCCGGGTGCCTAGATGACAAAAGTGCGTGGCCGAAGGATCGTGGGTTCCACCGGCACGGCCCGCCGCCATCCGGCCTTCTGAAGGAAGAGTCGAGCCAGGTAGGCCGGATTCAGCAGAAGGTATCGCCGCCACAGCCGGGCCGGCTCCAGCAGCAGGCGCCACAGCCATTCGAGGCCACGCTGTTGCATCCACGCGGGCGGCCGGCGCAGTTGTCCCGCGTGGTAGTCGAATGCGGCGCCCACCGCCATCAGCGGCATGTCGAGCAGCGGCCGCATCACGTACGCGAAGATCTCCTGCCGGGGGCAGCCCAACCCGACCAGCACGGCCCGTGCTCCTGAGTTGGAGATCCGTCGAGCCAGCCGGACATCCTCGCCGGGCCGGGCGTCGCGGAACTTGGAGCACTCCGCGCCGGCGATCTTCAGGCTGGGCATGGCCGAGCCCAACGCGGTGAGCAGGCGGTGCAATGTGCGGCCGGTCGAACCGTACAGGTAGACCGGCAGACCTTCGTCGGCACAGCGTCTTAGCACCTCGATCATGAGCGACGGGCCGTAGACCCGTTCCGGCAGGCTGGCACCGTGCAGCATGTTGAGTGCCCAGCGCACCGGTTGCCCATCTGGCGCCACCACGTCGAACGAGTTGAGCCGGGCGCTGTGCGCGGCGTCCTGCACCCCGGTCATGACGCCGTGTACGGCCAACGCGGTCAGCGCGAACTGCTGCCGGTCGCGCGCCGCGTCGATGACCTTGTCGGCAGCCGCGTGGTAGTCGATCACGTTGACGAGCACGCCGAGTACGTTGCGCTTGCCCAGGTCGATCATGGTCGGGACCTGCGGACCCACTTGTCAGCGTTGGCGCCATGGATTTCGCGGAGAATGGCGGGCACATCGTACGTGATCGACCAGGACGGATAGTGTTCCTGGAACTTTGCCATACTGCTGATGTACCACTGGTGGTCGCCGAGTCGGGGCTGGTCCACGTAGTTGATGGTCGCCGGTTGCCCGGAGATCTCCTGCGCCAGCTGGAAAGCCTCGATGTGTGACGTATTGGCGTGCCGCCCGCCACCGAGGTTGTAGACCTCACCTGACCGGGGAGCGCGGAAGAACGCCTCGAACGCGGTCAACACATCGTGCGAGTGGATCGCGTCGCGCACCATCTTGCCCTGGTAGCCGTACAGGTTGTAGGTCCGGCCCTCCATCACACACCGCATCAGGTACGCCAGGAACCCGTGCAGTTCGGCGGCAGAGTGGGCCGGACCGGTCAGGGTGCCACCGCGGAAACTGGCCGTCTTCATACCGAAATAACGCCCGTACTCCTGAACCATGACGTCTGCCGCCACTTTGGACACACCGAACACCGAATGCATGCTCGCGTCGATGGACATGTCCTCGGTGATGCCCTGTTCGTACGGGTGCCCCGGCGCGATTTCGTACCGGCTCTCCAGTTCTTCGAGCGGCAGCGTGTTCGGTCGGTCGCCGTAGACCTTGTTGGTCGAGCAGTGGATGAACGGCGCGCCCGGGGCGAACTGCCGGGCGTTCTCCAGCACGTTGAGGGTGCCCACGGCGTTCACGTCGAAGTCGGTGTAGGGCTCCTTGGCCGCCCAGTCGTGGCTTGGCTGGCTGGCGGTGTGGATCACTACGGCGATGTCTGGACCGTACTTCTTGAAGATCTGCGACAGGCCTTCGCGGTCGCGGATGTCCACATCGAAGTGGGTGTAACCGTCGGCCAGCTCGCTGGTCAGGCGGAGCAGGCTCCACGCGGTCGAGCCGTCCGGGCCGAAGAAGTACCGGCGCATGTCGTTGTCGACGCCGACGACGTCGAGTCCCAGGCCGGCGAAGTGGCGGACGGCTTCGGAACCGATGAGTCCTGCCGAGCCCGTGACCAGTGCGACCGACACGCTGCTGTTCCCTTCGCCGATGAGCCACCCTCATCAACGATTAGAGGCCCCGGACCAGACCGCAGCTTACCGGTTCTGGAACGGGGCCCCTGGCGTTATCAGCGCTGGTCAACCGTATCGCCGGAGGTTTTGGTGGAACCTCCGTGGCGGGTAGGTCAGGCCCGGCTGGCGCCGGTGCGACGGACTTCGCGGGCCTCGCGCCGGACCGCCCGCAGGCGAGTGGCGCTGATGCCCAGCCGGCGGGCGAGCTCGTGCTGGCTGATCTCGGGGTTCAACGCCTCGATCTCAGCGGCCAGGTCGGCCGTCTCCTGGACCGGGCGGCGCTGACGCGGCGCGGTCGACTCGGCCGGCCGGGTGGTCGCGGTGACGATGGTGCGCGGCGGGGACGACACGGCGGCGCGGGTGACCGCGGGCCGGGCCGGTGGGGTGGAGCCGTTGACGTAGGCCGGCGGGGTCGCGACCACAGCCGGGCTGACCGGCGCGTCACTCGGGACCTGCAGGCTGACCGTCGCCAGCGACTGCGGGATCGCGGGGTGGGCGCCGGTCGGGCCGTTGAGCGGGCGACCAGACAGCGGCGACGTGGGGGTGCGGGGACCCATCTGCACCGGCTGCGACGGGACCACGGCGGAGTTGACCGCGCGGGCTGTCGACACCGAGCCGCCATCGGCCAGCGCCTGGCTGTGCGCCCGGGCGACCGGGGCGAGCTCGACCGGTTCCGGCGCGAACTGCGCCATCGGCTGGGTGGCC
The DNA here is from genome assembly GCA_963742855.1 of uncultured Actinomycetota bacterium. GTDB lineage: Bacteria > Actinomycetota > Actinomycetes > Mycobacteriales > Micromonosporaceae > CAVUNP01. The sequence continues at coordinate 273,792 of CAVUNP010000012.1, forward strand.
GGTTGCTGGTACGCGGCCTGGGCCATGGCCGGTTGCGGGGCCGGGATGCCGGCCGTCACCGCGCTGGCCGCGGCGTTCGCGTTCGCGCGCTGCTCTTCGAGCGCCCGGATTCGGCCGGCCAGCTCGACCAGGCTGACGCTGGCCACCACGATCAGTCCGTCCACCGACACCGGCAGCAGGTAGGCCGAGGCCTCGGTCTCGCCGTACTTCACGGCCACGCCCTGCATGTGCCAGTACGACACCCACGCGGCGATGCCGGCGATGGCAACGGTGGCCAGCACACGCAGCGCGGCCAGGCTGCGCTTGTGCATGGGGATGCGGGAAGTGAGTTCCACGGTCAGCAGGAGTGCCAGGGGCGGCCAGGCGGAGATCGCCTGGCTGATCGGGTTCTCCTGGGCATGCAGGACGTTGGCCGCGACGGACGCGGCCACGCCCAGGAAGAGGGCGGCGCGGACAGCCCAGCGGATTCGCTTCAGCTGTGGCAGTTGCACGGAGGTCTCCTCGGGGTGGCTGGTCTTCAGATGCACGGTGCGGCGGTGCGGTGGAGCTGCGCCGGGCCGGCCGTGGCTCCTGCCCAGACGTACATCCTTAAGGCATCGAATCACACCCGTGTAGTTAGCCGCGCGGCGTGTCGCGAAAGTCTTTGTGAGTTGAGACATCGAAGAACCGACGGTCTGTAGTCGCCGGATCAACTCATGGTGACGAATGCCTGGTCAGGGCCGGTGCGGTCGACCGGCGAGCGAAGTGCACAAGGTTGTGCACAGTCCGGTGACGTTATCCACAGGGTTGTGCACAACGGGTGTGGACCAGTCATAAAGAAATCAGCCCCGCTCGAGTGAGCGGGGCCGCTGTGCTGTCGTGCGGTGGGGAAGAAGGGAGTTGAACCCTCACGTCCTTTCGGACACACGGACCTGAACCGTGCGCGTCTGCCATTCCGCCACTTCCCCGAAGCCCGGGGCATCGTAGCCTAGCCCCTGGCGAAACCTGGAACATCGTAGCCTAAGGCCCCAGGTTGGCGCATCTTCGTAAAGGTGCGCCTGGGTCGGGCATTGCTCGACCCCGTAGCGTGGACCAGGATAGACCGTGATCCGGTTGCGGGGCGAGCCGGATACCACAAGGCTCGTATGCACCATGTGAAGTGCTGGAGAAGAGTAACATCCCCCCGCCGATCGGTGCGCGGACGGGAGTGCGTGGGCCGGATACCATCATGTCCTCGAGGGAACCGCGGAGGACGAGTGAGCGCGAGACCGCAAGTCAGCGAACGCAGGAGCGAGCGGGACCGGCACAGTCGCAAACGGAAGGGCTTGCTGTGAGCGTGCTGCAACGCTTTGAAAAGCGATTGGAAGGCCTTGTCGAAGGGGCCTTCGCAAAGGTGTTCAAGGGGGTCGTCCACCCGGTGGAGATCCTCAACGCCATGCAGAGAGAGGCGGAGGCGCACAAGGCGATCCTCGCCGGTGGTCGCACGCTCGTGCCGAACCGGTACGTCATCGACCTCTCGCCTTATGACCACAGCCGGCTCGCGCCATATGCGGCCGCGCTGGCGCAGGAACTCGCCCAGTCCCAGGCGGAGTTCATCGGTGAGCAGGGCTGGACCGTCTACGGTGACGTCATCGTGGAGATAGAGCGCGGTGAGGGCCTGGACACCGGCATGTTCAGGGTGACCGCGGAGGTCTACACCGGGGGGGACGTGGCACCGGCCCCGTCGGGGTATGACCCGGGTCCGAGTTACAACCCGTACGCCCAGCAGGGGTACCCCGGTGGTGCGCCGATGCAGGGTGGACCGGCCCGCAACGCCCGGCTGGTGTCCAATGATGGTCGCACCTACCCACTGTCCATCGGGTCGACCGTCATCGGTCGCGGTGACCAGGCGAACCTGCGGCTGCCGGATGTCGGCATCTCCCGCCGGCACGCCCGCATCGACTTCGACGGTGGACAGGTGGTCCTCACCGACCTCGGCTCGACCAACGGCTCGTCGGTCAACGGTCAGCGCGTCTCCGCGGTGGCTCTGAACCCGGGCGACATGATCCAGATTGGCACGACCACCCTCACGTTTCGCGTGGACGGCTAACCACCTTGCCCGAGATCGTCATCACCGTCGCCCGCTACGGCTTCCTCGTGTTGCTGTGGATCTTTGTGCTGACGGTCGTCGGCGTCATCCGCCGCGACCTGTTCATGGGCGCACGGTCGAGTCGGCTCGTCGCGGCACCACGGGGGGTGGGCGTCACGGCGGGGGGCGGACGTCCGGCGAAGGTCAAGAGGGGCCGCGCCGCGCATCATCTGTTTGTCACCGAAGGTGCGCTCGCCGGTACCAGGCTGACCCTCGGCGAAGCTCAGATCACGATCGGCCGCGCCGAGGACTCGACTCTCGTGATTACCGATGATTACGCGTCGGCCCGGCACGCACGCCTGGTGCCACGGTCCGGCCAGTGGTTCGTCGAGGATCTCGGCTCGACCAACGGCACGTACCTTGATCGTGCCAAGGTCACCGCACCCACCCCCGTACCCCTCGGCGTGCCGATCCGCATCGGCCGCACTTCCCTCGAGCTGAGGCCATGACACTCACAATGCGCTATGCGGCCCGCAGCGACCGCGGGCTGATCCGACACGGGAACCAGGACTCCGTGTACGCCGGGCCGCGGCTGCTTGCCGTGGCGGACGGAATGGGCGGCATGGCCGCTGGGGACGTCGCGAGCAACATCGTGATCGGCGCCCTTGCGCACCTCGACGACGATGTGCCCGGCCACGCCCCGGTGGATGCGCTGCGGCAGGCGGTCGATGCCGCCAACCAGCAGATTCGCGACGCGGTCGACGAGAACCCGGCCATGGAGGGCATGGGCACCACCCTCACCGGCATGTTGTTCGGCGGCAGCAAATTCGGCATGGTGCACATCGGCGACTCCCGGGCCTACCTGCTGCGCGACAGCGAGTTCGTTCAGATCACCCGGGACGACACCTATGTGCAGTTACTCGTCGACGAGGGGCGCATCACGCCCGAGGAGGCGAACACCCACCCGCAGAAGTCACTGCTGATGCGAGCCCTGGACGGCCGGGACGCGGATCCCGAGTACTCGGTGCGCCAGGCGCTGACCGGGGACCGGTACCTGATCTGCAGCGACGGGCTCTCCGGCGTGGTCTCCGACGAGACCATCGCGGCCACCATGCGTGAGTACTCCGACCCGAACCAGTGCGCCGAGCGGCTCATCCAGCTCGCGCTGCGGGGCGGCGGCCCGGACAACATCACCGTGATCATCGCGGACGTCACCGACGCCGACATCATGGAGGAAGAACCGGTTGTCGGCGGTGCCGCCGCGAATGACCGGGGCATGGTCAGCTCGGCCGACGACGTCCACGCCGGCGGCCCGGGCCTCCGCGTTGACCCAGCCACGCGAGGCGGCGCCCGCGGAAGCGGCGCCGCAGGACGCCGACGCCGGTCCGAAAAGGCACCCCATCCGGACAACGCTGATCCTGGTCCTGCTGGCTGGCCTGCTCGGCGGCGGGTTGTGGTTCGGCTGGCGCTACACCCAGTCCAAGTACTACGTCGGTGTCACCGATGACGGCACCGTCGCGGTGTTTCAGGGCATTCCTGGCGAGATCGCGGGTTTCAACCTGTCCACAGTCGACTATCTCAGTACCTTCAAGATCGACGATCTGACGCCGGTGGCGCAGAGCAAGGTGCGCGAGGGGATCCCCGCCAACGACCAGAGCGAGGCGCCGTAGGCAGCTCGACTCGCTGCTGAACCCTGAGAGCAAGAACGTCTTGCGGCCTTGCCCCACACCGACGCCATCGGTCTTCCCGACCGTTTCGGCCGTGACCACACCGACAGGCGACCCCGTCGGCCTGCAGAGCTCGGGCCGCCGAGGCCCGGCGCCGACGCTGGCGCAGACGCCCGACACCCCGTCCCCGACCGGTCCGCCCGACTGCCGCCCGGCCGTTCGCTGATCGTGAGCGTCGCCATGACCTTCGCCGACCACGCACCGCTGTCGACCCACGTGAGGACATCGTCGTGACCACCCCAGCGCTCGCCCCACCTACCCCGGTCACCGGGGTCGGGCGTCAACGCACTCGTCGCGGGGTCGAGCTCATGATGTTGTTGTTCGCCATGGTGGTGGTGCTGGTCTATTCGGCGGCGGTCGAAACCGGCATGCTGGAGTTGGTCACGCCCGACTTCTGGGTGCCGGTGGCCATCCTGTTTGTGATCTTCCTTGGCGCGCACATCGCGATCCGGTTCCTGGCCCCGTACGCGGATCCGGTCCTGCTGCCGACGGTGGCGCTCATCAACGGCATCGGTGTGGCCTTTCTGCGCCGGCTCGACCTGGGCGCCGTGCCGCCCGCGGAGCGGCCCGACCTGACCATATTCACCGGCATGGCGTTCCGGCAGATCCAATGGACCGCCGCGGCCGTGGTCGGCGCGGTCATCCTGCTGATCATCATTCGGGACCACCGGTCGCTGTCCAAATACGCCTACACGCTCGGCCTGGTCGGCCTCGTGCTGGTGATGATTCCGGCGTTGCTGCCCGCGAAGTATTCGGTGGTCAACGGGGCCAAGCTGTGGATCCTCATCGGCGGCTTCTCGATCCAGCCTGGTGAGTTCGCCAAGCTGGCGCTGCTGTCCTTCTTCGCCTACTACCTGGTGCTCAAGCGCGAGGTGCTGTCGCTTGCCAGCAAGCGGTTCCTCGGCATCGACTTTCCGCGCGGCCGTGACCTCGGGCCGGTGCTGGTGGTGTGGCTGTTGAGCGTGATGGTCCTCGTCTTCGAGAAGGATCTCGGCACCTCGCTGCATGTACTTCGGCATGTTCGTGGTGACGCTGTACATCGCCACCGAACGGTCCAGCTGGCTCATCATCGGCCTGCTGCTGTTCTTCGGTGGCGCGGTGCTGGCCTGGTCGCTCGGGCAGACGATCGGCGGGCCGTTCGCCAACTTCGCGCTGCGGGTCGACGTCTGGCTGCACCCGTTCGCGGACGCCAACGACACCGGCTACCAACTCGTTCAGTCGCTGCTCGGGCTCGGTACGGGTGGGTTGTTCGGCGCGGGCCCCGGCAACGGGCTGCCTTACCTGGCCGACCTGCCGTTCCCCCGGTACGTGGTGCCAGAAGTACAGAACGACTTCATCTTCGCCGGACTCGGCGAGGAGATCGGGCTGTTCGGGTTGACCGCGCTTCTGGTCGCCTACCTGCTGATCATCCAGCGGGGCCTGCGCACCGCGGTCACCGTGCGGGACTCGTTCGGCAAGCTCATGGCGGGTGGACTCGCCTTCACTCTCGGGTTGCAGGTGTTCGTGATCATTGGTGGCGTGAGTGGGCTGATCCCGCTGACCGGCCAGACCACGCCATATCTGTCGGCCGGCGGCTCGTCGTTGATGGCCAACTGGTTGCTGCTCGCCCTGCTGGTGCGGATCTCGGACGCGGCCCGTCGGCCCGTCACGGCCGGCCCGTCCGGTGGCACGCTGGCGCCTCCACCACCCCCGGTCAAGCTGGCCGAAGCACCGACGGAGGTGGTCGCCGTGAACGCCCCGTTGCGCAAGGCCGGCGTGGTGATGATGATCCTGTTCGGGTTGCTCTTCCTGAACCTGAACTGCGTCCAGGTGATCAAGGCGGATGAGTACCGCACGGACGAGGACCACAACCGGATCCGGGTTCAGGCGCAGGAGTACGAACGGCGGCGCGGTAAGATCATCGTCGACGGCGTGGCTGTGGCGCAGAGCGAGGAAACCAAGGACGACCTGAAGTTCCAGCGCAAGTACCAGTTCGGCCCGACCTACGCGAACATCGTCGGCTACCGACCGGTCAACCTGGCCGCGGTCGGCATCGAGCGGCTGGAGAACGAGTTCCTGTCCGGCACCGCCGACAGTTTCGCAGCGGACCGGCTGCTCGAGATGTTCACCGGCCGGGACACGCCTGGTGGCAGCGTCGTGCTGAGCCTGCGCAAGCAGGTACAGGAAGCCGCGTACAAGGCGCTGTTGAACAACGCGACGTCGAGCAAGGTGGGTGCGGTGGTCGCGCTCGATCCGATCACCGGCGCGATCCTGGCTATGGTGTCCACCCCCAGCTACGATCCGAACCCGCTGGTCAGCCACGACTTCGACGTGGCACGGCAGGCCTTTGCGAAGCTCGAGGCCGATCCGGCCAAACCGCTGCTGAACCGCGCGGTGCAGGAGACCTTCCCGCCTGGCTCCACGTTCAAGGTGGTGGTGGCGGCGGCCGCGCTGCGCAACGGGCTCAACCCGTCGTCGGTCCTCGCTGGCGGAAGCAGTTACACCGCGCCGGACACCACCACTGCGATCAACAACGCGCCTGGTGTGTCCTGCCCGGACGAGATCACGCTGGCCGACGCGCTGCGGGTTTCGTGTAACACCGCGTTCGCCCGGCTATGGCGTGGAGCAACTCGGCGCGGACAAGCTGAAGGAGACCGCGCAGGCGTTCGGGTTCGAGTCGGTGCCGGAACTCGAGCAGGACCCGGACAACGTGTTGCGGGTGGCCGCCAGCCACACCGGAGCAATGGAGGCCCCTGGCGGCTCGACCGACCGGCCGGCGCTGGCGCAGTCGTGCATCGGCCAGCGCGAGGTGCGGATGACCCCGCTGCAGGGTGCGCTGGTCGCGGCGGCGATCGCCAACAACGGCGTACAGATGCGCCCCTACCTCATCGACACGTTGCAGGGGTCGGACCTGGTGCCGAAGGTGCAGGCACAGCCCAAGGTAGCCGCGAACCCGGTTTCCCCGGACGTGGCCGAGCAACTGCGCACGATGATGGATGGCGTGGTGACCAGCGGCACCGGCACCCGCGCCAAGGTTGACGGGTACGAGGTCGGTGGTAAGACCGGCACCGCCCAAAACGGCGACGAGCCGGACCACGGTTGGTTCATCGGATACGCGAGGAAGGACGGTCGACCCGTCGTTGCGGTGGCAGTCCTGCTGCAGAACGCGGGTAGCGGCGGAAGTAGCGAGGCGACCAGCATCGCCGGTCAGGTCATGAAGGCAGCGATCGCCGCCGGAAAGACGAACTGATGATGCGCGGACGAACGAGGTTGCGATGATCACCCCCGGGACGATGCTGGGCGGGCGCTACCGCCTGGACGAACGCATCGCGAGCGGCGGCATGGGCGACGTCTGGCGCGTGTGTCGACGACGTACTCGGCCGTACCGTGGCCGTCAAGATCCTGCTGCCGTCGCTGCTGGAAGAGGCTGGCTTCACCGAACGGTTCCGGGTGGAGGCGCGGACCATGGCCGCGATCAATCACCCGGGCGTTGTCGACATTTACGACTATGGCAGCGATGCCAGGGCCGGCGCGTATCCTGGTGATGGAGTACGTGGATGGCGACGCCCTGTCGCGTACCCTGGCCCGCGTCGGCCGGTTGACCCCGGCTCGCACGATGGCCCTGGTGGCTCAGGCGGCGGACGCCCTGCACTCGGCCCATGAGATGGGTGTCGTCCATCGTGACGTGAAGCCGGGCAACCTGCTTGTCCGTCCTAATGGGACGCTCGTGTTGACGGACTTCGGGATCGCCCGGTCGGCCGGCGCGGCTGCACTGACCGCGGCTGGTTCGGTGCTGGGCACGGCGACCTACATCTCGCCGGAGCAGGCGATGGGCGAGCAGGCCACCCGCCTCTCGGACATCTATGCCCTGGGCGTGGTCGCTTATCAGTGCCTGGCCGGGAGGCGACCATTCGAAGGCGAGAATCCGCTCGAGATCGCCATGCGCCACGTCCGGGAGGCTCCCGCGCCGTTGCCGCCGGACATCCCACCCGCGGTGCGGGCCATCGTGGAACGCGCCATGGCGAAGGACCCGGCGGCCCGTTGGCCCACCGCGTCCGCGTTCGCGGCGATTTCCCGGCGCACCGCCGGCGAACTGGCCGCGTCGGCGCCGCGACCCGCGCCGGCGAACCCGACCGGCGGGCCGGTGCGGGCAGGTCAGGGGCCGATCACACCGACTCCGACACCGACCCCCTCCGGCAAGGGAATGGCAACGCCAGTTCCGGTGGCCGGCACCCGCGTGCTGTCCAACCCGCCGCCCGGTGCGCACGGTATGGTGCCGGGCGGAGCGGTACCACCGGGCTACGGACGCGGTGGCGCGCCATCAATTCCCGGCTATATTCAGAATCCGGTGCGGCCGCCACGGGCCAGTACCGGCCTCATCGTGGCGATCATCGTTGCCGTCGTCCTGGTGGCGATCTGTGTTGGCTCCGCTATTGCGCTGATCCAGCAGCCTGGCAAGAACGTACTGGGCCCGCCAACCGCCACCACCGTGGCGGTTGACCGGGCATGTGGAGTGAGTGTGACAGGAAAGGGCGAGGCGAGACGATGACACCAGGCCCGCCTCCTCGGGGGGAGGTACCAGGTCGGCGAGCTGCTTGGTTACGGCGGCATGGCTGAAGTTCACCGTGGTCGCGATCTGCGGCTCGGCCGCGACGTCGCGATCAAAATGCTGCGTACCGACCTTGCCCGGGATGACACGTTCCAACTGCGGTTCCGCCGGGAGGCCCAGAACGCCGCGTCACTGAACCATCCGGCGATCGTCGCGGTGTACGACACGGGCGAGGAACGCGGTTCCGCCGGCGAAACGCTGCCCTTCATCGTGATGGAGTTCGTCAACGGCCGCACGCTCAAGGAGGTGCTGGCCGCGGAGGGACGGTTGATGCCGCGGCGGGCACTGGAGATCGTGGCCGAGATCTGTGGCGCGATCGAGTTCAGCCACCGGCACAGCATCATCCACCGCGACATCAAGCCCGGCAACGTGATGCTGACCCAGACCGGCCAGATCAAGGTGATGGACTTCGGCATCGCCCGGGCGCTGGCCAGTGGCGCCTCCACCATGACGCAGACCTCGGCGGTGATCGGTACCGCCCAGTACCTGTCGCCCGAACAGGCCCGCGGCGAGGCGGTGGATGCCCGGTCCGATGTGTACGCCACCGGCTGCGTGCTGTTCGAGTTGCTCTGCGGGCATCCGCCGTTCGTCGGCGACAGCCCGGTCAGTGTGGCCTACCAGCACGTGCGGGAGGACGCCAAGCCGCCCAGCCTGAGCAACCGGGATGTCTCGCCGGCCGTTGATGCCGTGGTGCTTGAAGGCGTTGGCGAAGAACCCGCTCAACCGGTACCAGAGCGCGGCCGAGATGCGCGCGGATGTCTTGCGGGCGGCGGCCGGCCGGCCGGTCTACGCCGAACCGGTGATGCCGCAACCCAGCGAACCCTTGGGCGGGTCTGGGCAACCGACCCGGATCGGCCCACCCACGGCCAACCGGCCGGCTGCGGCCCGTGTTGGCAACGCCCAGCGGCGGCGCACCTCTGGCTGGGTCATCGCGGCGCTGTCCGCGCTGGGGGTACTGGCAGTGATCGCGCTGGTCGCCGGCTTGCTCGTGACGCAGCAGCCGCAAAAGGTGACCGTGCCGACACTGGTCGGGAAGAGCAACACGGAAGCCGAGAAGCTGCTCAGAGATAACAATCTCGTGCCGCAGGGCGAGGGGCAGGAAGGATCTGGCTGTACGGCCAACCAGGTGCTGCGCCAAGGCAGCGCCGCGGGAGAGCGGGTCCAAGAGCGTTCCACGGTGACGTTCCAGTACTGCCTACCGCCAGGCATGGGCACCGTTCCGCCGGTACTCAACCAGGACCGGGCCGCGGCGGAGAGACTCCTGACGGATGCCGGCTTCACCGCCAAGGTCACTGAGCAGTCGAGTGACAAGCCCAAGGGCACCGTGGTCAGTGTGGTGCCGGACGTGGGCAAGCAGCTCCAAAAGGGTGGCCAGGTGGAGCTGGTGGTGTCCAAGGGCGACCTCAAGATCGTTCCGGATGTCTCCGGGAAGGGCTACAACGCTGACACGGCCACCGCACGCCTGCGCGAGGCCGGCTTCAACGACGTCGTCGTTTCAAAGGTCATCAGCGATGCGAAGTCGAAAGGCCTGGTGCTCGACCAAGATCCCGATCCGCTGACGCCGAAGGACCCAAAGACCAAGATCACGATTTTCGTGGGCGACTACACCGACCCGGCACCGACGGGTGGCGCCAGTCCGTCGTCCAGCACCCTGCCGGCCGGTTGATCCGCGCTGGCTCAGGCGAAGGCCGCCACGCGGCGGGTTTCCACCTCGGCGGCGAGTTGGGGAGCGCGCTCGAGCGCCGCGGGATAGCCGCACTCGGCCAGCCAGTTGGCCAGCAGCAGGTGACCGCCCTGGGTCAGCACTGACTCGGGGTGGAACTGGACTCCCGACAGCGGCAGGGTGCGGTGACGCATTGCCATGATCAGGCCGGAATCGACCGTGCGTCCGGTGACCTCGATCTCGTCGGGCAGGGTGTCCTCGACCACGGCCAGGGAGTGGTACCGGGTGGCCGTGAACGGGTTCGGTAGGCCGGCCAACACGCCGACGCCGTCGTGCGCCACCTCGGAGGTCTTGCCATGCAGAAGCTCTGGTGCCCGGGCGACCACCGCACCGAAAGCCTCGCCGATGGCCTGGTGCCCGAGGCACACCCCGAACAGAGGGATCGAATCGGCATACGCCCTGATCAGGTCGAGCATGATGCCGGCGCGGTCAGGTGTGCCGGGTCCCGGCGACAACAGCACGCCGCCGGGCTTGACCTGAGCCACCTCCGCCACGGTGATCTCGTCGTTGCGGCGTACGTCGCAGTCCACGCCGAGCTGGCCGAGGTACTGGACCAGGTTGTAGACGAACGAGTCATAGTTGTCGATCACGAGTACGCGCATGGCCCCCACCGGGAGTGTCGTTGCGTCCCGCCGGGCTACTGCCCGTCACTGATCTGTACGTCGTCGAAGGGCAGCAGTGGCTCGGCGGCTGGGAACACCCAGAGCCAGAGTACGGCCACCGTGGCCGCGATCAACAGTGTGCTGCCGATGATCCTGCCGGGCAGGCCGAACGGGAGCTTGCGCCAGATCCATCCGTACATGTCACTGTCCTAGTTCTGCGGGAGGGCCGTTCTTGCTCGGCTGGGAGCCTTCCAGCCTCGCGTGCACGACGAGTCGCTGGTTGTTGTCCCACTTGGGATTGCAGGTGGTCAGGGTCAGCATCGACTCGGTTGGCTTGTCGCCCGGCTTGCCGGGTACGGGTGCGACGACCTCCACCGCGGTGGGCAGCACGATGATGTTCTCGGTGACCTCGTAGATGAAGTATGTGTCCTTGGTCTCGACCACGATCACGTCGCCGCGCGACAGTTGGTCGAGGTCCCAGAAGATGGCCGGGCTGCGGTGGCCGGCGACGGCAAAGTTGCCGATCTGTCCGGGTAGCGCCGAGTCGGGATAGTGGCCGGGCGCGTACGTCAGGTTCTCCGGCTTCACCCCTTGCACGACCACCCAGCGCATGCCCAGGCTGGGGATGTAGAGGCGGGCGATCGAACTGCCCGGCGCCGGCTTCGGCGGATCGGTGGGCGAGGTCGGGCCGGGCGTCTCGGTGCTGGTCTGGCTCGGGCCCCAGGCATGAGCGAGCGCTGCGTCCAGGTCACGCTGGTGGCCGCTGACGATCAGGGCCTTGCCCCACACCTCGTACACGGAGAAGAGCAGGAGGACCAGGCCAATGGTGATCATTACCTCGCCGGCGGTACGCATCACCTTGTGCAGTCGCGACGCACGTCGATGCCCGCGTGGCGGGGGTGGTACGGGCGTCGCCCGCCCGACATAGGTCATCGACATGCGGCACCTCCCGTCGTCACGTCACCGGCTCCTTATGCCACGCCAACCTTGGGGGCTGCTAGTTGACCGCCTCCGCGTAGTCAAGCGTGCCGGAGCCGACGTGTGCCGGGGCCAGTATGTCGCTTCCTTCCTCCACCGTGTACCCGAGTCCGTACAGCGTCGCGGCCGCCTTGAATGCCCGTACGCCCGGGTCGGCGGACAGGGCCGCGCGTAGGCGATCCGGGCTGCCGATGGCCTTGATCGCGAATGGCGGTGAATACACCCGATCGTGGAGTAACAGGGTGTTTCCAACGCAACGTACCGCACTGGTAGAGATCACCCGAATGTCCATGATGACCATTGCCTCCGCGCCGCCTGCCCACAGTGCGTTCACCACGGATTGCACGTCCTGCTGGTGGACCACAACGTCATCCGGGCGTGCCCCGGTGGGCAACTTGCCGTCCGGGCGGCGCGGCGCGTCGTTGAGCACGACCACCAGTCCGGGACCGTGCACCGCGGTGAACCCGGCGTCCGGCTTGCTCGCGTCGCCACGTTGCTGCTCCTGGGCCACGCCCCCGTCCGAACCAGCCTGCGCGCGGGTGACCTGGTCGAGCCGGGCGCGCAGTGAGGAGGCCCGGTTGGCCTCGTCCTCGACCTGACTGCGCCGCTCGCCGACGAGTCGGGTGAGCTCGGTGCGGCGGTCGTCGCGCAGGTTGGTTCCCGCCGAGGTGTGCGCGGTGGTGGTGAACAGCAGGCCGGCCAGGGCCGCGATCACCGGAACGAGCAACGACCATCGTTGGCGGCGGCGGGTCCGAGGCACGAGAACGCCGCCGGCCCTTCGTAGCGCCGCACCCCAGGACGCGGATGTCCCGGCTTCTTCGCTGTTCGCGTCACGTGGCGATCCTTGCGAGGGTTCGGGTGTGTCGTCAGCCACGTTTTGTCCCCAACCCCCTCCTGCGGTAACGCAAAGCATTGACTACGCTTGTACTTGCCCATTATCCAGGGTCGCTCCGTACGATCTTGCGGTTAGTGGCGACCGATGCCCCCGATGGAGTGCGACGTGCCGAAGTCACAAGTACGCAAGAAGAAGATCTACACGCCGCCGGCCGAGCTCCGGCCGCAGGCCGCTGCCGCGGCGCGGAAACCGAGCCCGACCTGGGTTCCGGCGACGGCCGTCGGTTTGATCGTGTTCGCCATCGCGTACCTCGTCGTGTACTACCTCAGCGGGCAGTGGTACGACCTGGGCGACTCGTTCCTGTTCCTGGCGAACCTCGACTACTGGAACCTGGCGATCGGGTTCGGCGCGATGATCGCGTCGCTCATCCTGCTGTCGAAGTGGCGCTGACGTCCCATCGAAGCTGCGCGAGATCGCCGTCCGGCTGCCGGCGGCGATCTTTACGCGTGTTTCTCGCGGCCATTGCGAGCTAGATCACAGTCGGGGCTCCGCCCCGGCCCCCGAAACCGCAGCCCGAGGCCCTCGGTCACAGTTGGGGGTGCTGGGCCTGGCGGGCGCTGGAGAACCAGGGACACTGGATTCGTTGATGCTGCCGCGTGATCGGACAGGAGCCTGGTGAGCGCAGTACAGATCGTCTCGACCGTACTCGTGGCTGCCCTGACCGGGGTTGCGGCCTGGCTGGTGGTCCTGGCCGTCCGGCAGATGTTCGCGGTGGTCCGGCTGGGCCAGCCCGACCCGGAGCGGTTCGACCGCAAGGCGCACCGGACCACGAAGATGCTGGTGGAGACGCCGGGCACACCCGGATGCTGAAATGGACCTTCGTCGGCGCCGCGCACTGGTTCGTCATGGTTTCTTTCATCGTGCTGTCGCTCGCTCGTGCTCGAGGCCTACTTCGAGGTGGTCACACCGCGCGGCGGGATTCCGATGCTCGGGCACTGGAGTGTGTTCGGCCTGGTCACCGAGTGGCTCAGCGTGCTGGGCATGGTCGGCATCGGTTAGCTGATGGCGATCCGGCTGCGCAACCGTCCGGACCGTCGGGTGGGTCGCACCTCCCGGTTCACCGGTTCCACCATGTGGCAGGGCTACTTCGTCGAGTGGGTCGTGCTGCTGGTCCTGATCTGTCGGCATGCTGATCCGGGGCTTCAAGGTCGCCAACGGCGACCTGCCCGGTACCGTTATGGGCCGCGCCCGTCAGCCACGCTGCTCGGCGACGCGCTGCCCGAGTAGCACGTCGGCGGTCACCCTGCTGGCAGCGCTCAAGATCGGGATCTCGATGACCTGGCTCATCGTGATCGCCCTCAACGTGACCATGGGCGTGGCCTGGCACCGCTTCCTGGCCTTCCCGAACATCTTCTTCAAGCGCGAGCCGGAGAAGCCGGCACGGTGCCGGCCTTGGCGCGCTTCGGCCGATGATGAGCGGCGGAAAACCGCTCGACTTCGAGGAGGCCGATCCCGGAGAAGGACCAGTTCGGTGTCGCCGCACGTCGAGCAGTTCACCTGGAAGGGCCTGCTCGACTTCACCACCTGCACCGAGTGCGGACGCTGCCAGTCGCAGTGCCCGGCCTGGAACACCGGCAAGCCGTTGTCGCCGAAGTTGCTGGTGCTGAGCCTGCGTGACCATGCCTACGCGAAGGCGCCCTATCTGCTGGCCGGGGCGGCAAGGACCACGGCGAGGTGGCACCGGGGCGCTCGCCCTGGCCGAGCTCCTGGCGAGGCCGACGGCCGCTGGTCGGCACGCCGCCGAGGGCGGGATCATCGACCCGGACGTGCTGTGGTCGTGCACGACCTGCGGTGCCTGCGTGGAGCAGTGCCCGGTGGACATCGAGCACGTGGACCACATCGTCGACATGCGCCGCTACCAGGTGCTGATCGAGTCGAACTTCCCGGCCGAGGCCGGCGTGATGCTGCGCAACCTGGAGAGCAAGGGCAATCCGTGGGGCGCGCCGCCGAACACCCGGGAGGATTGGACGAAGGGCCTGGACTTCCCGGTCCCGCGGGTCGGCGAGGTCGAGGACTTCGAGTACCTGTTCTGGGTCGGCTGCGCCGGTGCGTTCGAGGACCGGGCCAAGAAGACCAGCCGGGCGGTGGCCACGCTGTTGAACGAGGCCGGCGTCAGCTTCGCCATCCTGGGCGAGGGCGAGACCTGCACCGGAGACCCGGCCCGCCGGATCGGCAACGAGTTCGTCTTCCAGATGCTCGCCCAGCAGAACGTGGAGACGCATGAACGAGGCGTTCGAGCGGTCGGGAGAAGAACAGCAAGAAGATCGTCGCGACCTGCGCCCACTGCTTCAACACCCTGGCCAACGAGTACGGGCAGCTCGGTGGCGAGTACGAGGTGGTGCACCACACCCAGTTGCTGGCGCACCTCGTGGCCAGCGGCAAGCTCACCCCGGTCAAGCCGATCGACGGTGGCGTGACCTATCACGACCCGTGCTACCTGGGCCGGCACAACCGGGTGTTCGAGCCGCCGCGCAGCCTGCTCGAGGCGGTGGGCGCACCCGCCGCCGGGTCCAGCCTGGTGGAGATGCCGCGGTTCGCCGAGCGTTCCTTCTGCTGCGGTGCCGGTGGCGCCCGGATGTGGATGGAAGAGCGCATCGGCAAGCGCATCAACATCGAACGGGTCGAGGAGGCGCTGTCCACCGGCGCTAGTACGGTGGCCGCAGCCTGCCCGTTCTGCCTGACGATGTTGACGGACGGCGTGACCGCCAAGAAGGCCGGCGGAGCGGCACCGGACGATGTCGAGGTGGTCGACGTGGCCACGCGTGCTGCTGCGGGCGGTGAAACCCGACGCGTGAGTACTAGCCGCCTGGTTACTGGACGCCTGGTTACGAGACCCCGCGGCAGGGCGGGTTCAGGAACGCGACGAGGGCAGGTTCATGAAGACCAGGATTGCGAACAACACGATCGCGCCCCAGACGACCGTCTTGCCGGCTGTTGTCCTGACGGTGCTCCGGTGCAGTTGCCTGGCCTTCGGCACCGCTGCCTTGGCGGCACCATAGTCCTTGTAGTTGCGGCGGACCCGTTCCGCGTAGCGGCCCACCGTCAAACCAGCCAGGATGCCGACAACCACCACGCCGAGCAGCATTTCACGCACGCCCACCTCCCCAGGGGCAGTTCGTTAGAGGTCAGCATTCCCCTGAATCGACGTCCTATCAAGCGGCATTTCGGCGGACGGCCGCCGGCCGGTTACCCAACGACGTGGAAGAATGTCCGATGGGGTGAGGGATCATCGACGCCAGCGTCTTAGCCACAGTCCTGCCGTTGCTCGCGTTCGTGGCCTTGACCGCGGGTAATGCGTTCTTCGTCGCGGCCGAATTCTCCCTGGTCACCGTGGATCGGGCGGCCGTCGACCGGGCGGCTGAGGTAGGTGACCCGACAGCCCGTTCGGTGCGTAGCGCGTTGCGCGAACTGTCCTTCCAGCTCTCCGGCGCGCAATTGGGCATCACCATCACCGCGCTGCTCACCGGCTACCTGGCCGAGCCCGCCCTGGCCAAGTTGTTCGCGCCGGCGCTGCGGGCGTTCGCCATTGCCAGCGCCGAGATCGGGCACGTACTCGCGCTGGTGCTGGCCACGCTGCTGTCGATGCTGTTCGGCGAACTGGTGCCGAAGAACGCGGCCATCGCCCGGCCGATGCCGACGGCGAGGATCACCGCCGGTCCCATGCGCGTGTTCTCCCGGACGCTGCGCTGGCTGATCCGGGCACTGAACGGGGCGGCCAACCGCCTGGTCCGCTTGCTCGGGGTGCAGCCGCAGGAAGAGTTGGCGAGCGCCCGGTCACCGGAAGAACTGGGCCTGCTCGCGGCGTACTCGGCCCGCGCCGGCGCGCTGCCGGAGGAGATCGCGGTGCTGCTGCGCCGGACGATCAGGTTCGGCGAGAAGCGAGCTGCCGAGGCGATGACCCCCCGGGTGGACGTGATCGGTGTCTGCGCGGAGGAACCGGTGCAGGCTGTGATCGAGTTGGTCCGGCAGACCGGCAAGAGCCGATTCCCGGTCTACCAAGGCACGCTCGACCAGGTTGTCGGGGTGATTTCGGTCATCGAGGCGCTCGGCGTGCCGCCCGGGCAGCGGACCCGCACGTCGGTGCGTTCGGTGGCGCGCGAGCCGGTGCTGGTGCCGGACTCGCTGGATCTGGACGGCGTGTTGGCCGCCCTACAGGCCGGCGCGCAGGACATCGCCATCGTGGTCGACGAGTACGGCGGTACCGACGGCGTGGTGTCCATCGAGGATCTGGTGGAAGAACTGGTGGGCGATATCGCCGACGAGTTCGACGCGATCGAGCCCGGCTTCGGCACGCTGGCGCCCAGCGAGGCCGGCGCCGCGCACGGGCCGGCAACGGCCGCCGCTGATGTGACCGTCCCCGATGGGGTCGA
Source organism: uncultured Actinomycetota bacterium (assembly GCA_963742855.1). Taxonomy (GTDB): domain Bacteria; phylum Actinomycetota; class Actinomycetes; order Mycobacteriales; family Micromonosporaceae; genus CAVUNP01. The sequence continues at coordinate 290,722 of CAVUNP010000012.1, forward strand.
CAGTTGGCTGGTCGACGGGGTCCTGCGGGAGGACGAGATGCAGGAGGCCACCGGATTCCGCCTGCCCGAGGGCCCGTACGAGACCCTGGCCGGGTTCCTGATGTCCCGGCTGGGACACATTCCGATCGCCGGCGAGGTGGTCGAGTCCGACGGCTGGGAGTTCACCGTGGTCGAGGTGGAACGGCACCGGATCGAGCAGGTCCGGGTCGTCGGCAGGCAAAGAAGCGAGTCGGCGGGGGCGAACCGTGGGTAGTCTGCTGGTCGCGTTGCTGTTGTTGTTGGGCAATGGTTTCTTCGTGGCCGGCGAGTTCGCGCTGATCGCGTCCCGGCGCACCGTGGTCGAGCCGATGGCCGTGACGAGCTCGCGGGCCCGGCTGGCGCTACGGGCCATGAACCAGATCCCGCTGATGATCGCCGGTGCGCAGCTGGGCATCACGATCTGCTCGCTGGCTCTGGGCGCGATCGCCGAACCGACGCTGGCCCATCTGCTCGAATCGCCCTTCGACCTGCTGGGCCTACCCGAGTCCGCGGTGCATCCGATCGCGTTTGTGCTCGCCCTCGGCGTCGTAGTGTTCTTGCACACAGTTATCGGCGAGATGGTGCCCAAGAATCTGACTCTGGCTGGCCCGGAGCGGGCGGTGCTGTGGCTGGGTCCGCCGATGTTGTGGTTCTGTTTGGGCACAAAACCAATCCTGGTTGCCATGAAATGGTGCTCGAAGAAGATTCTGAGGATCTGGGGTATCGAGGCGGCGGACGCCGTGAAAACGGTCTACAACGCCGAGGAATTGGCCAACCTGGCTACCCAGGCGAGCGCGGAGGGACTGCTCGATCCCGAGGAACACGCGCGAATCTCCGGCGCGCTGGCCCTGCAGACCCGTACCGCTGGCGACGCGATGCGTCCGTGGATGTCGGTCACCACGGTCGGTGAGGACGTCTCGCCAGCGACGTTGGAAGTGCTGGCCACCCGTACCGGCCGGTCCCGTTTCCCGGTGGTGCACCGCAGCAGCCGTCGGGTGATCGGATTCGTGCACGTCAAGGATGTGCTCGGGGTGACCGGACCGCAACGGCGGGAAGCCGTGGTCTCATTGCTGGTGCGTCCACTCCGGGTGGTCCCACCGGAACGCACACTCGCCGATCTGCTCATCGCGATGCGGCGTGAACGTAGTCACATCGTGTTGGTCAGCGACGGGCGGGCACCCTTGGGAGTGTTGACGCTCCATGATGTACTGGGTGTGATTCAAAAACTTCCGGCGTAGCAATCACATTGTGCAACCGCGTCGGCACCCGCTGTTCATGAATGCTGATTCTTTCATTCATTCCATTCCCGTGCTTGCAATCCTGTACCAATTGCTCCTATCGTTATTGCTCGTCCGGCTGTCGACAAGGTCGACCCCCGACCGCAGGCGGACACCGCCTAATCGCCACGGCATCAGCGAGCGGTCACCTACCGGTCGATGGTCCAGGTGAATCGGGGAACCGAACGCAATTGGGGTGAATCCTTGCGGTAGGGCGACCTTCCAGCCCGAACCCGTCAGCTAACCCGGTCGGCGGTGCTGGAAGAAGGAGTTGGACACCCGTGGGTTCCCTGCGAGTGAACAGATCCCTGACCGCGTTGCTCACGAGCGGGCTTGCCTGCTTCGTCCTCGTCGGACTGACGGGCACCGCGGCCAAGGCGGACCCGAGCGTTGCCGACATCGAAGCCCAGATCCAGAAGGTCTGGAACCAAGCAGAGCCGCTGATCGAGGAGTACAACGGGGTCCACGAGCAGTACAAGAAGAACCAGGCGCAGCAGGCCGAACTGGCTTCCAAGATTGAGCCGCTGCAACGCCAGGTCGAGCTCGGCCAGCTGCGCGTCGGAGCTATCGCGTCCCAGGTCTACAAGGGCAATTCGGCGAACACCTTCAATGCGCTGCTCACCAGCGGCTCACCTAAGGTGCTGGCCGAACAACTGTCCTTTTTGGACGTATTGGCCCGCGACCAGGAGAAGCAACTGCAGGGCGTGTCGACGATGAAGCACGAGTTCGACGCGCAGAAGGAGCCGATCGACAAGCTCGTGGCCGAACTGGCCGCGCAGGATGCCGACCTCGCCGAGAAGAAGAAGAAGATCGAGGCGCAGCTGTCCGATCTGCAGGCACTGAGGCTCAAGGCATACGGAACCACCGGGACCTCGGGTTCCTACCGGCCTTGGCCCTGCCCCGCCTCGTACGAACCGACCAATGGCTACAAGGCCGCCGCCTTCGCCTGCGCGCAGGCCGGCAAGCCGTACCTGTGGGCCACGTCCGGTCCCAAGACGTACGACTGCTCGGGGCTCACCGCCGCCGCCTGGGCCAATGTGGGCGTTTCCATCCCGCACCAGTCCAAGTCGCAACGTGCGTCGATGCCGTACGTGTCGAGAGCAAACCTCCAGGTGGGTGATCTGGTGTTCTACTACAACCCGATCCACCACGTGGGCATCTATGTCGGTGACAACAAGATCATGCACGCACCGGCAGCTGGTGATTTCGTCCGCATGGCAGACATGGATGGCGCTGGTCCCATCCACAGCTTTGGCCGACCAGCCTGAGCGCAACCGTGCCGCCCGACGCGGTGGGTTCTCCGATGGGAGAGCCCACCGCGTTCGTTGATGCAGGGGCCGGTATGCCTACCGATGTCATGGTGGTGCTAAAGGTCCAACTGTTCAAGGCTAGGCGGGGTATCGGCGTTACTGTCCGGATCTTGCCCCGCGTCCGACCCACCTCGGGCCGCCCGGCCAACTAGGCTGATCGTGTGCGCGACTTCACCGTGCGTGATCCTCGCCGGTGGGGCTGGAGCGGCTGGTGACCAAGGGGGAGCCTTGATTGGGCTTGTTCTCGCGGCGGGCGCCGGTCGGCGTCTACGCCCGATCACCGACCAGGTGCCGAAGGCCCTGGTGACGGTCCACAACGAGGTCACCATCCTGGACATCGCGCTGGGCAACCTGGCCGCAGTCGGCCTCACCGACGTGGTCGTGGTGGTCGGCTATGCGGCCAACGCCATCGCCGTGCGGCAAGACGCCTGGCAGGACCACTACGGCGTACGGCTGAAGCTGGTCCACAACGACCGGGCCGAAGAGTGGAACAACGCCTACTCGCTGTGGCTGGCCCGGGAGGAGTTCGCCCGGGGCGCGCTGCTGCTCAACGGCGACACGGTCCATCCGGTCGCGGTGGAGAAGACCCTGCTCGCGGCCCGCGGCCCGGACATGTTGCTGGCCGTGGACAGCCTCAAGTGGCTGGCCGACGAGGAGATGAAGGTCGTGATCGACGCGCCGGACCGGGTACGCCGGATCAGCAAGCAGATGGAGCCGGCCGACGCGTTCGGCGAGTACATCGGCCTGACCCTGATCGAGCCGGCCGCAGCGGAGGCGCTGGCCGATGCCCTCGAGTACACCTGGCGGCGGGATCCGAACCTGTACTACGAGGACGGTTTCCAGGAACTGGTCGACCGGGGTGGCGATGTGCGGGCAACCACCATCGGTGAGGTGGACTGGGTGGAGGTCGACAACCACGCGGACCTTGCCCGGGCCCGGGAGATCGCGTGCCACTACTAGCCCGCACCGTACTCACGCCGCTCACCATCGATGTGCGCCGCGGGGCGGTGGCCGACCTCGGTGCGATCCTGGCCGACCAGAGAATCTCGGCCGGCGGCGACGTGGCCGTCGTGGTCGGGCCGGGGCAGGGCGAGCGGATCGCCGACCTGTTGCGCCCCAACCTGGACTCGGCCGACTTCTTCACCGTGGTGGGCGGTTCGCTGGACGCCGCCCTCGAGCTGGCCGGGAAGTTGCGGGCCCGGTCGTATGACGCGGTGGTCGGCATCGGCGGCGGGAAGACCATCGACACGGCGAAGTACGCGGCCACCCGGTACGGCATCCCGATGGTCTCGGTCGCCACCAGCCTGTCCAACGACGGCATGGCCTCACCCACGGCGAGCCTGGAGCACGACGGCACCCGCGGTTCGTTCGGTGTGCACATCCCGATCGCGGTGGTGGTGGACCTGGACTTCGTGGACACCGGACCGCAACGACGTAGCCGCGCTGGCATCGCCGAACTCGTGAGCAACATCAGCGCGCTGGCCGACTGGGAACTGGCCCGCGAGGTGCGGGGTGAGCCCGTCGACGGGCTGGCGGTGACGCTGGCGCGGATGGGTGCGGAGGCAGTGCTCAACCACACCGGCGCCATGGCCGACGACGGCTTCGTCATGCTGCTGGCAGATGGGCTCATCACCAGTGGGCTGGCCATGGCCGTGTGCGGGTCATCGCGCCCCTGCAGCGGCGGCTGCCACGAAATCTCCCACGCGATCGACCTGAGCTTCGGCGGGAAGGCGCTGCACGCCGAGCAGGTTGGAGTCGGTGCCCTGTTCTGCACCCACCTGCGCGGCGACGACCGGCGTTTCGAGCAGCTCAACGACGTCCTGCGCCGACACGAACTGCCGCGGCTGCCGGCCGACCTCGGACTCACCGTGGAGGAGTTCGCCACCGCGGTCCAGTACGCTCCGCTGACCCGGCCAGATCGCTACACAATTATCGAGCATCTGGACATGTCCGCAGGTCAGGTGCGCCGCCGGCTGGCAGACTACGTCGATGCGGTCGGTGATTGACGCCCCCGCCCCCCGGTTGCGCGACTTCCTGGCCACCAATCGCGGCGGCGGCCTGTACAGCGAGGCGGTGAGTCAGCCCATCGGCGCCGCGCTGGCCCTGATCGGCTACCGCCTCGGGTTGGCGCCGACCGCGTTGACCATGGCGAACCTGCTCTGCGGCGTGGGCGCTTCGGTGGCCGTGATCGTGTTCTCCCCGCCGGCGCGGTCGCTGCCGGACTGGCTCATCGGCGTGGTCGCGATGCTGGCCTGGCAGCTCGGCTACGCGTTCGACTGCGCGGACGGGCAGTTGGCCCGGGTCACCGGGCAGGCCAGTCCAGCCGGCGCCCGGCTGGACATCCTGTGCGATCTCGCTGTCCAGGTCGGGCTGGTCACCGCGCTGTCGGTGGCCGCGATCAATCACCGCCCGACTATCCCGATCTGGCTGCCAGCCGTTTTCGCGGGCAGTTGGATGGTCAACCTGCTCACCTCGGTGCTGCAGGGCGGGCAGCAGGCGGCCAGTCTGATCTCGTCGCGGTCGCTGCTGGTACGCCTGCTGAAACTGATCCGCGACTATGGTGCCATCGTCCTGCTGGCCGGCCTGGTGCTGGCCGTGGCACCACAATGGACGGGGCTGCTGCTGTGGGTGTTCACTGTGAGCAATGGCCTGTTCCTGCTGGCCAGCATCGTGTCTGCGGCGCGCGCCGCGCTGGCTACGCCCGCGCCGGAGGTGGCGCCGGTCCTTTCCCGCAAAGGGCGGCGTTAGCGCTGCTCGTCGGCGCCCAAGGCCTTGGTCTGGCCTCGCGCGGCCAGGCGTGGCAGCGAGGAGTAGATATCCAGCAGGCGCTGGGTCACCACATCGGGATGGAACGTACGCAGGTAGCGTTCACGGGCCAATGTCGCCAGCGTGCGCGCTTCACCGCGGGCCCGGGGCAGCGCCGCGGCGAAGGCGTCCACGGTCGGCTCGACCGTCCAGCCGGCCGGGCCGATCAGGGAAGGGATGCCGCCGAGCCTGGTGCCGAGGACTGCCCGCCCGCCGGCCAGTGCTTCGAGGACAACGGTCGGCAGCACATCCAGGCATAGCGACGGCACCAGGACCACAGACGCGGCCGCGATCGCCGCCGATACGCCGGAGCGGTCCAGCGGCCCCAGATAGTGCACGTCGTCGCGGGTGGCTGCCTCGACCTCCGGGCGCAATGGCCCGGCACCGGCAATGCGCAGGATGCCCAGGGTGCCGGTGGGATGGCGGTGCCAAGCCTCGAGCAACATCCGGACGCCCTTGTCCTCGGTCAGCCGGCCCAGAAAGAGAAATCCGTCACCGCCGGCCAGGGGCTCGCCGGGGTCCGGCACCGAGTTTGGTTTCACCACGATCCGGTCCGGCGCGATGCCGAAGCGCACCAGATGGTCACCGATCATCTCGGTGGTGGCGATGAACCGGTCGACGCCGCGCCAGGTCGGCCGGTGCGCGACCAGGGTGGTTGCCATGACCAGGCTCTGCGCCGCCGACTCCCGGTAGCAGGGATGCACCACCGCCGGCACTGGGAAGCGCCGGCCTTCGCAGTCGGTGCAGATGTGGCCGTCGCGGTAGTAGATCCCCTTGACGCAGACCTGCCGATAGTTGTGCACGGTGTGCACAACCGGCACCCCATGGGCCTGAGCGGTACGAACCACCCAGGGTGATAGCAGTGGATACGGATTGTGCAGGTGGACGACATCCGGTCGCAGGGTGTCGAGGATGTGGGCCAGGGACCGTTGGGTGCCGCCGGCGTACAGCGGTAACAACGGCAGGGTCGCCCGGCGACTCAACGGCAGCTTGCTGATCTCGTCGGAACTGCGCAGGAACGGGATCACCTCGACGCCAGCCGCGCGGAGTTGGGCCACCTCGAGGTCGACGATGGTGTTCTCGCCCGAGGGCTGGCTCGATGAGTACCGGTTGTGCGCAACGACGACTTTCACGAAACGGAAGGTACCGTGGATAGGTGCCTGAACTGCCGGAGGTGGAGGCGCTCGCCGCCGATTTGCGTAGCCGCGTCGTGGGTCACCGGGTGGACCGCATCGACGTGGCGGCGATCAGCGCCCTGAAGACGTTCGATCCGCCGCCGAGCGCGCTACACGGCCGGGAGGCAACCGGCGCCGGTCGCCACGGCAAGTTCCTTGACCTGGTTTTCGACGACCTGCATCTGATCACCCACCTGGCCCGCGCCGGCTGGCTGCACTACCGGGAGGCGATGCCGGCCACCCCGCTCAAGCCGGGCAAGGGCCCGATCGCGCTGCGGGTGAGGCTGGCCGACGGGGGCGGCTTCGATCTGACCGAGCAGGGTACGCAGAAGAAGCTCGCGGTCTACCTGGTTCGTGATCCGGCCACCGTGCCGGGAATCGCGCGGCTGGGTCCGGATGCGCTGATGGCCGACCCGGACACCTTCGCCGCCCGGGTGCGCAGCCGGCGCGGCCAGCTCAAGGGCGTACTGACTGATCAGGAGATCCTGGCGGGCATCGGCAACGCGTACTCCGACGAGATCCTGCACCGGGCCCGGATGTCGCCGTTCGCGATGAGTGACCGGCTCACGGACGAACAGATGGCCTGCTTGTACGAGGCCACCCAGGCGGAACTGAAGGACGCGGTGGACCGTTCGGTCGGCCAGGGCGCGTCCAGCCTGAAGGGTGAGAAGCGCTCTGGTCTCGAAGTACATGCCCGTACCGGACTGCCCTGCCCGGTGTGCGGTGACCTCATCCGTGAGGTCTCGTTCGCGGACAAGACACTGCAGTACTGCGCGACCTGCCAGACTGGCGGCAAACCGCTGGCCGACCGCCGCATGTCCAAGCTGTTGCGGTAGCTTGGCGTAACGGTATGGAAAGGCCCATCGGCCACCGAGGCCTGGGGAATGGGTAGCTTGACACCGTTCGCGCCGGACTCTGTTCCCGCCAATGGCACGGCCAACGAAAGGTCGGTCAACCGAGACGTGACCACAAGCCTGCGATCCTCGGCCAGCCAGGTGCGCCGGCAGGGCAAGCATCGGCCCGGCGCAGAGGGGCCGGCGCGGTCATTCCTGCCGCACAACGGAGTGCCCCGATCCACCTGGTTTCGAACGTCGCGGCGCAGGTCCACCTGGCATCGACCGTACGCACTGCTGCTGGTATTGATCGACTACGCCACGGCCGCGCTGGGCAGCTACACCGCGATCTCGCTCTATCCCAAGGCCGCCGCCAGCTTCCAGCAGCACCACGGCGTGTTCATGCTGGTTGCCTATCTGTTCCTGCCGCTGGCCTGGGTGTTGTCGCTGTGGGGACACGGCACCTACGACCGCCGCTATCTCGGGGTGGGCACGGACGAGTTCAAGCGGGTCTTCCGGGCCGCGGTCACGGTCACCGCGCTCACCTCTTTTGTCGTGTTCTCCACCAGCTTCTCGCCGTCGCGGGTCTCGGTCGGCCTGGCCCTGTCCAGCGGTACGGCGTATGTGTTGATCACCCGCTACCTGGCCCGGCGCATCCTGGTGGTCCTGCGCGGCCACGGCTGGGCGGTCAACCGGGTGTTGCTGGTGGGTAGCTTCGCCGAGGCCTGCGACGTATACACCGCGGTGGCCCGGGCTCCGGGCGCCGGGCTGTTGCCGGTCGGCATCATGCTCACCGAGCGCTACTCGTCCGGCCGGGACATGCCTCCCCCGTCCCGGTCTTTGTCGGCCGCGATGTGATGGCCCTCATCCGTGACCTGGGCGCGGACACGATCGCGGTATGCGGTGCGGCCAGCTCCGAGCCGGGCGAACTGCGCCGGCTGGCCTGGCAGCTTGAGGGCACTGGCATCGATCTCATCGTGGCGCCGCAACTGACCGACATCGCCGGCCCCCGGGTACACATCCGGCCGGTCGAGGGTCTGCCACTGCTGCACGTGGAGGAGCCCAAGCTCTCCGGCATCGCCTGGCTGTTCAAGAACCTGATGGACCGGATCCTCGCGGCGGCAATGCTCACGGTGTTGCTGCCCGTGTTGTCGGTGATCGCCCTACTGATCTGGCTGTCCGACCGTGGCCCGGCCCTGTTCACTCAGGTCCGCATCGGCCGCGAGGGCGCGACCTTCAAGGTGATCAAGTTCCGCACCATGTACGCGGATGCCGAAGACCGGCTGGCAAACCTGGCCGATCAGAACGAGAGCGACGGCCTCTTCTTCAAGATCAAGGATGACCCGCGGATCACCCCGGTGGGCCGGTTCCTGCGCCGCACCTCGCTGGACGAACTCCCCCAGCTCATCAACGTGCTCAAGGGTGAGATGTCGCTGGTCGGGCCGCGCCCGCTGCCCGCGGACGATGGCGACTTCCTCGGCGACGTACGTCGGCGCCTGCTGGTGCGGCCCGGCATGACCGGCCTCTGGCAGGTTTCCGGCCGGTCCGAGCTGTCCTGGGATGACGCGGTCCGGCTGGACCTCTACTACGTGGACAACTGGTCCCTGGCCTTCGACCTTCTGATCCTCTGGCGCACAGTGGGCGTCGTCTTCGGCCGCAAGGGCGCCTACTAGCCCTTCGCCGGGTGCCTCACGACGTGCGCCGGGCGAGCGTGGTTGTTTGGTGTAGTCGGGGGTGCAGCAAAGGCCCGTGATCATGGTCGCGATGGGTGGCGGTCTGCACGGGTGGCGCAGACCGAGCGGCTCGGCCGCCTGGCACGGCTGGGGGTGACTGAACGCGATACGGTCAGGACGTGATGGACGATGTCAGCGGGCAGGCGAGAGCGCCGGCGCTCGCGCTGCGGGGGTTGGTCAAGCGGTTCGACGCCAAGATCGCGGTAAACGGCGTTGATCTGGACGTGCCGGTGGGCTCGTTCTACGGGCTGCTTGGTCCCAACGGGGCTGGCAAGACCACCACGCTGTCCATGACGGTAGGACTGCTTCGTCCCGACCACGGTGCGGCTTTTGTCCTCGGGCACGATGTATGGGCTGATCCGGTGACCGCCAAGCGCATTCTCGGTGTCCTGCCCGACGGGGTGCGTATGTTCGACCGGCTGTCCGGGCCTGAGTTGCTCGCCTACACCGGATTGCTGCGGGGTATGCCTGCGGCGGATGTCGAGGCCCGGTCCCGCGACCTGATCGAAGTGCTCGGTCTGGCGGAGGCCGGCCGGACGCTGGTGGTCGACTACTCCGCGGGTATGAAGAAGAAGATCGGCCTGGCCTGCGCGCTGCTGCACGCGCCGCGGTTGTTGGTGCTGGACGAGCCGTTCGAGGCGGTCGACCCGGTGTCCGCCGCGCTGATCCGCGACATCCTCCAGCGGTACGTCCATAGTGGAGGAACAGTGATCTTCTCCAGCCACGTCATGGAGGTGGTGGAGCGCATCTGCTCCCACGTGGCCATTCTGGCCGACGGCATGATCAAGACGGTCGGCACGCTGGACCAGGTCCGCGGTGGGCGGGCGTTGGAGGAGGTATTCGTCGAGGTTGTCGGCGGCCGTACGGCGACCGGGCAGGAACTGTCATGGCTGTAACGGCCGGTGCCGCCGCGGTGGCCCCGGTCCGGTTGCCGACGCCGCGCGATTTCGTCCGGCTAAAACTACGCCTGCTCGGCAATGGCCTGCGGGGGCAGACGTTGCGGGTCGTCGGGTTCGTATTCGGTCTCTGCTTCGGGGTGTTGTTCGCCGGGCTGGCCGCGCTCGGACTCGCCGCCACCGGCGCTGCTTCCCGGGATGTCGGGTACGCGGTGGCGGCCTTCGCCGGGTCCGCGGTGGTGCTGAGCTGGACCTTTGTGCCGCTGTTGTTCTTCGGCGTGGACGAGACGCTCGACCCGGCCCGGTTCGCGCTGTTGCCCATTCCCCGGATGACGCTCGCCCGGGGCATGCTGGCCGCCGCGATGGTGGGCGTGCCGCCGCTGGTCACGCTGATGGCCACCATGGGCGTCGCGATCGCGGCGGTGATCCGGTTCAGCTGGCTGGTCGGGCTCGCCGCGCTGGTCGGCGTGCTCGCCGGCCTGGTTCTGGGCGTGATCGCCAGCCGGGCCGTGACCAGCGCCTTCGCCTCGTTGTTGCGGTCGCGGCGGGTACGTGACCTGGCCGCCGTGCTGATCGCGTTGCTGGCCTCCTCGGTGGCGCCCATGCAGTGGATGCTCAGCGCGGCGGTGGAGCAGGGCAGTATCGCCGGGGCCCGGCAGGTCGCGGACATTCTCGCGTGGACGCCCCTGGGAGCGCCGTACGTGCTGGCGTTCGATGTGGCCGAGGGCCGGCCCGCGCTCGCCGTGGCCCGGCTGGCGATAACGCTGGCCACCATCGGGCTGTTGTTGTGGTGGTGGTCGCGGACCATCGAGTCGGCAATGCTCGGGTCCACCGGCAGCAGCGGGGCGAGCAACCCGACCCTGGGGGGACCCTCCCGGGGTGCGGTCGGTGCGCTGATCCCGCGGCTGCTACGGCCGGTGGCCAGGCCCGGTGTGTTCGGCGCGATCCTGGCCCGCGAGTCGCGCTTCTGGTGGCGCGACCCGCGCCGGCGGGCCGGCCTGCTGTCCATCCTGATCGCCTCGGCGGTCGTGCCGATCGCGCTCAATCTGGCCTCCGAAACCAACCAGGGTTCGCTGGCCCGGGCAGCCAACGGACTGTCCCCCGGTGGCTTCACCTTCGCCGTCAGCCTCGCCGGCGTCTTCGGCGGCATGCTCCTGGCCAACCAGTTCGGCTACGACGGCAACGCGTTCGCCGCCCACCTGCTCGCGCATGTGCCGGGCAGGGTGGAGTTGCGGGCGAGGGCCGCGGCCATCGCGGTTGTGGCCATGCCGGTCCAGTTGGTGGTGGTCATCGTGGTGAGCTTCCTGTCGGGCAGTTTCGGTCAGCTGCCGGCAGGACTCGGCCTGCTTACCGCCGCGTTCGGCGCCTCGATCGCAGCGGCCGCGCTGCTGTCGGTCCTGGCGCCGTACGCCGTCGCGGAAAGCACCAACCCGTTTGCCATGAACGCCGGTACGGGTAGCGCGAAGGGCCTGCTGTCGTTCGTGGCGGTACTCGCCACGGGCGTGATCAGCGCACCGGTCGTGGTGGCGTCGCTGCTGTTCGCCGGAACGGCCTACGGAGCCTGGTCGGTGGGGGTGCTCGGCCTCGGTTATGGCGTGGTCACGGCCTGGGCCGGCACCTCCGCCGCCGGTTCGATCCTGGACCAGCGTGGGCCGGAGCTCCTGCTCGCGGTGTCGCCGAAGCGGTAGCCGGCATCCGCGCACCGCACCCGCACCCCGCACACCGGACTTCCGGTACGACGGTGCGTTTTGGTGTGCAAAACACGAATATCTGGTCACAAACGCGCACCTCGCCTGAGCTTGCCGAGCGCGGATGGGGCCCTGCGGCGCTCGGGCGGCATTTCGGACCGACTGCTTGTAGCTGTCAGACCCGCTGTGGGCCGGACCACCTTTTCTGACATGCTAAAGACGGCGGCACCGGGATCGGGGCGCCCGCACAAGACGCGGTAGTTTCGCCCGGGGTTGGCCTCCCCGCCGAGGGACGACCCCCACCTCAAGGGCCGGCCGAGGCTCGAGACACTGCGCGGCAGGGTCACCCCCAGCGCCGCGTATTTGACGACAGGGAGACACGGATGTCGAAGGGTGATGGCGCCCGTACGCGTGCGCCCGCGACGGCGCAGGATGGGCCGGAGTTTGTCCAACTACTGACCCCGGACGGAGCGCGAGTCGAACATCCCGACTACGCCGTCGACTTCACCGACGAAGAGTTTCGGCGGCTCTACCATGACCTGGTCGTGGTACGCAGGCTCGACGCGGAGGCCACCGCACTGCAGCGCCAGGGCGAACTCGGCCTGTGGGCCAGCCTGCTCGGACAGGAAGCCGCTCAGGTCGGTTCCGGGCGTGCCCTGCGGGTGCAGGACATGGCATTCCCGACGTACCGCGAGCACGGAGTGCTCTACTGCCGGGGCATCGACCCGATCATGCCGCTGAGCCTGTTTCGCGGGGTCGACCAGGGCGGCTGGAACCCGAACGAGCACAAATTCAATATGTACACGATCGTCATCGGTGCGCAGACGCTGCACGCCACCGGCTACGCGATGGGCGTGGCCATGGACGGCAAGGTCGGCGGCGATGACGGCGAGGCTGTGATCGCGTACTTCGGCGATGGTGCGACCTCGCAGGGCGACGTGAACGAGTCCTTCGTATGGGCTGGTTCGTTCAACGCGCCGATCGTGTTCTTCTGCCAGAACAACCAGTACGCCATCTCGGAGCCGTCGGCCCGGCAGAGCCGGGTACCACTGTTCCGCCGCGCGGACGGGTTCGGATTCCCCGGGGTACGGGTGGACGGCAACGACGTGCTGGCCTGCTACGCGGTGACCCGCAAGGCGTTGGACGATGCCCGCCACGGTCAGGGACCGACCCTGATCGAGGCGTACACCTACCGGATGGGCGCGCACACCACATCGGACGACCCGACCCGCTACCGGATCGCCTCCGAGGTGGAGGCATGGCAGGCCAAGGATCCGATCAAGCGGCTGCGGCACTATCTGGAACAGGCCGGACTGGCTGATGACGCCTTTTTCGCCGCGGTCGAGGACGACGCGGCCCGTGAGTCGGTGGCGTCTGCGAGAACGAGTGCTCTCGATGCCCGATCCGGAGCCGTTGGACGATGTTCGACCACGTGTACCCGACCGGGTCGCCCGAGGTCGACCAGCAACGCGAGACTTCGCCCGGTATCTGGAATCGTTCGCGGATGCCGGTCCGGCCGGCGCCTCAACGGGAGGCCACCGATGACCACACTCACCCTCGGTAAGGCACTCAACACCGGCCTGCGTAAGGCCATGGACGACAATTCCAAAGTTCTCATCATGGGCGAGGACGTCGGCAAGCTGGGTGGCGTTTTTCGGATCACCGACGGGCTGCAGAAGGACTTCGGTGAGGAGCGGGTGATCGACACCCCGCTGGCCGAGTCCGGCATCGTCGGCACCGCGGTCGGGCTGGCCATCCGCGGCTACCGGCCGGTGTGCGAGATCCAGTTCGACGGGTTCGTCTACCCCGCCTACAACCAGATCGTGTCCCAGGTCGCGAAGATGCACTACCGCTCGCGCGGCAAGGTCGCATGCCGATGGTGATCCGGATCCCGTTCGGGGGTGGCATCGGCGCGGTCGAACATCACTCCGAGTCCCCGGAGGCGTACTTCGCACACACCGCGGGCCTGAAGGTCGTGTCGTGCGCGAACCCGAGGACGCCTACTTGATGATCCAGCAGGCCATCGCGACCGATGACCCGATGGTGTTCTTCGAGCCCAAGCGGCGGTACTGGGACAAGGCCGAGGTGGACACCTCGATGTCGCACACCGATGCGTATCCCCTGTTCGCCTCGCGGGTGGTCCGTGCCGGCACCGACGCGACGGTGGTCGCGTACGGCCCGATGACCAGGACCGCGCTGGATGCCGCGACCGCAGCCGCGCAGGAGGGTCGGGAACTCGAGGTGATCGACCTGCGGTCGCTCTCACCGATGGATCTCGCGCCGGTGTACGAGTCGGTTCGCCGTACCGGCCGGCTGGTCGTCGTGCACGAGGCAGCCCGCAGTGGCGGCCTCGGTGCGGAGATCGCGGCCCGGGTCACCGAGGAATGCTTCTACTCGCTGGAGGCCCCGGTTCTGCGGGTGACCGGCTTCGACATCCCGTACCCGGCGGCTCGGGCCGAGGACGAATACCTACCCGACCTGGACCGCGTGCTCGACGCGGTCGACCGGTCATTCGGCTGGTGAGCGCGGTGACCCGAGTCAGAGAGTTTCCGCTGCCGGATCTCGGCGAAGGCCTGACCGAAGGCGAGATCCTCAAGTGGCTGGTCGCGGAGGGCGACACCATCGACGCTGAACCAGCCCATCGTGGAGGTCGAAACCGCGAAGGCGGCGGTGGAGATCCCGGCGAAGTGGGCCGGCAAGGTGGCCAGGCGATCTACTGCGCCGAGGGCAGCACGGTCGAGGTGGGCACGCCGATCATCGCCATCGACACGGATCCGTCCGCCGGTGACCTGCCCGCCATCGAGGCATTCGGCACGGTCGAGTTGACGCCAGCCCCGGGTGCGGGCGAGTCGGGTGGTCCGGCCGCACGTACGCCGGTGCTGGTCGGCTACGGCCCACGGGTGACGACGGCGGCCCGTCGGGCCCGCAAGTCCGCGCCGGCACCCACCGCGGTTGCCCCGGCGCCGGCCACAGCGCCGGCGCCAACCACAGCGCCGGCACCAACCACAGCGCCGGCGCCAGCACCGGCCAGCCCGCCGCCCGCGCGGCCGGCAGCACCGGCGGCACCTGCCGGGGCTGGCAATGGCGCTGGTGGCAAGGCCTTGGCCAAGCCGCCGGTACGCAAGTTGGCCCGGGACCTCGGGGTCGACCTGACCGGTCTGTACGGCAGCGGTCCGTCCGGATCGATCACCCGGGACGACGTGCACGCCGCGGCCAGCGCGCCGATGACGTTCGATCGCCCGCAGACCTTGACGTTGGCCTGGTCTGCCGGCACCCCGGCCGCGTTCGGGCCGGACCGGGAGCAACGTGTCGCGGTCAAAGGTGTGCGCAAGCTCACCGCGGAGAACATGTCTGCGCTCGGCGTTCACCGCGCCGCACGTCTCGGAGTTCCTCACCGTCGACGTGACCCGGTCGATGAAGGCGCTGCAGCGGCTGCGCGAACAGCGTGAGTGGCGCGACGTGCGGGTGTCGCCGCTGCTGTTGGCGGCCAAGGCGGTGTTACTAGCCGTGCGCCGGCATCCGATGGTCAACTCGAGCTGGTCGGGCGACACCGGCGAGATCGTGGTGAAGGACTACGTCAACCTGGGCATCGCCGCGGCGACGCCACGTGGCCTGATGGTGCCCAACATCAAGGACGCGGGCCGGCTGTCCATGCGGGAACTGGCCGACGCGATGACGGCGTTGGTGCAACGGCCAAGGAGGGCCGGACCTCGCCGTCTGACATGTCCGGTGGCACGTTCACCATCACCAACGTGGGTGTGTTCGGCGTCGATACCGGTACGCCGATCCTGCCGCCGGGTGAGTCTGCCATCCTGGCCTTCGGCGCGATCCGGGAGCAGCCTTGGGTCCACAAGGGAAGGTGAAGCCGCGGCAGGTGACCACGCTGGGCGTCTCGTTCGACCATCGGATCATCGACGGCGAGTTGGGTTCGAAGTTCCTGGCAGACGTCGGCGACTTCCTGGCCGACCCGGAGGCGGCTTGCTGGCCTGGGGCTGACACCCTTCCCCGGTACCCATCGGGCGTGTCCACCTTGTGTGGGCACGCCCGTTTTTGTGCTATCGCAGATGCCTGATTGATGAACGCCGAATGTTTGCAAAGCGACATATCGATGCGGTGGTGGCCGAGCTCACCTACAAATCGATGGCGAAAGTGCCTTTGCGTACGCTCTAATGTAGGCATGAGCGCCATGATGGACAGGATTCGTAACCACCGGCGGGCCCAGCGCAACGCCCGCATCATCACCGAGGCGATGCGGTCAGCACCCTCCGCGGCTCTGCGCCGCGAGCTTCTCGAGATCACCAGCCGTTCCGCGTAGCGACAACGCCGCGCCGCGGGCATCAACACCCTTCGCGCTCACCTCCCCGAAAAGCTGACGACCCGACGGTTGACGGCTCGGGTCCGGTCCGCAGCGCCGTCGCGCGGCGCGGAGACCGAATCCAGTCTCCCGCCGGGTCGTCGGCTATCTGGCCGAGAGGGGGTAACCAGGCCGCGTCGACGGCGGGTACGGTGATGCTCGTCGCCGACCACGCGTGTCACGGCGGCAGTAACCGTCTGTGCGTCCAGGAGGCAGCGATGTCCGAGGCTCCCTACCCGCCCGCCGAGCCGCCGGCGGATGGCGACCGGACCAATCAGGTCCCGCAGCCGGGCGCCAACCCGCGATACTCGGCGTCGGCCTCTGTACCGGTGCCGCCGGCCCAGCCGCCTCCCACCCCCGGCACCTATGGCAGCCCGACCAGCGCGTTCGGTCAGGGCACCCAGTACGGCCAGCCAGCCTTCGGCCAGGGCGTACCCAACCCAGGCGCCCCCAACCCAGGTGCCCCCAACCTGGGCGCGCAGCAGGGCCAGCAGCCGAGCCACGGTCAGCCCGGGCAGGCGCAACCCGCTGGTACGCAGTACGGCGGTGGCCAGTACGGCGCGGACAACGCCTTCGGTCAGCCGCCCGCTGGCGGCGCCCGGGCCGTGCCGGTGCCAGCGCCGGCCACCCAGCCAAACCCTCCGCCATACGGGCAGCAGCAGCCCTACCCATCGCAGACCTACGGCCAGCCCGCTGGACAACAGGGTGCGCAGCCGGGCCAGGCATACGGTGGGGGCCAGTTCGGGGCGGCACCGGTGGGCCAAGGCCAGTTCGGTCAGCCGCCGGCCGGGCAGGGCTCGTTTGGCTCCGCTCCCGCCTACGGGCAGCCGCCAGCCGGTGCGCCGACCCAACTCGGCCAGCCAGCCGGCCCGGGCGGCCCCGGCGGTTATGGCGGTTACGACCGGCCGGGCACACCGCAGCAGGGTGGCCAGGGCACCTACGGCTCGCCGGTGTATGGCCAGCCGCAGGGCGAGCAGGGGCGTTCCCGGGATGGTCAGCCACCAGCCGGCCCGGGGTCGGCCGCATGGGCGGAACCTGGCCAGGAACCGCCTCAGCGCAAGTCCAAGCGCGGCCTCATCATCACGTTCATCTCAGTCGCGGTGCTGATCGTCGTCGGCGTGGGCGCGTTTGTCGGCTGGAGCCTGACCAATCAGGCGTCCGACTACGCGGTCGGCGTCTGCGTGAAGCAGTCTGGCAACGACGCGGTGGTGACGGAGTGCTCCGGCGCCGACGTTTTCAGGATCACCAGCATCGTCAGCTCGGACAGCGGTTGCCCCGACCCGAACCAGCCGTCCTTGGTGCTGACAGAGCGGGTGGGCGGCAGCAAGAAGTGGGCCTGCTTGGAGCCCGTCAGCTAACCACGTCATCGGGCCGAAGCGGCCGATAAATTCGGTCGCTTCTGTCATACCCTCCAGACAGACTCGGATCATGCTCCGCAACGCCCTGCCCGCAAGTCGTGACGCCCGCCGGATTCTCGTCGGCACCATGTTCTCCGCCATCGGGCGGGGTCTTACGCTGCCATTCCTGTTGATCTACCTGACCGAGGTGCGCGGTCTCAACGCCGGCATGGTGGGCCTACTGGTCGGATGGATGGGCGCGGTCGCGCTCGTGCTCGCGCCGCTCGGTGGCACCCTGGTGGACAAGTTCGGGCCACGCCGGGTGGTGCTGCCGTTGCTTGTCGTCGGCGCCGCGGGCACCGGTTCCCTGGCGCTGGTGCACGACGCGCTGACCGCGTTCATCGCGCTCACCGTCATCGCGATCGCGTTCTCAGCGCTGTGGGCGGGACAGAACACCATCCTTGCCGGTCTGGTGACCGAGTCCGAACGCCAGAAGACGTTTGGGTTGTCTTTCACCCTGCTCAACCTGGGCATCGGCGTCGGCGGCGTGGTGGCGGGCACGGTGGTGGACGAGGCGCGTCCCATCACCTTCGAACTCATCTATGTGGCGGATGCGATCAGTTACCTGATTCCCGCCATCATCCTGCTCAGCATGCCCGGGGTGGGCCGGCGGCTGGCTGCGGATACCTCGGCGCCGGTTTCCGACCCGGTAGCGCAGTCGGGTGGCTACCGGCAGGTGCTGCGGGATCGGGCCTTCGTACGGTTCTTCATCTTCGGCTTGGCGTTGACCACCTTCGGCTACGCCCAGATCGAGGTCGGTTTCACGGCATTCTCCACCCAGGTAGCTGACGTCTCGCCGCGGGTGATCGGTTGGGCCTTCGCCGGCAACACGTTGGTCATCGTGGTGGCCCAGTTGTTCGTACTCAAGTGGCTCGAAGGACGCAGTCGCACCCGGGCGCTCGCCATCGTCGGAGTGATCTTCGGCGGCTCCTGGATCGTGCTGGCGATGGCGGGCATGGCCGGCCAGCGGGGCCTGGCACTGCTCGCGATCCTAGGCGTCATCGCGTCACTCGCCATCTTCGGCGGCGGCGAGACGCTGCTGTCGCCGATCATGCCGACGATCACCAACTCGCTCGCCCCGGACGAACTGCGCGGGCGATACAACGCGGTGGCCTCGATGGTGTTCGGGGTCAGCGGCATCATCGGCCCGATCGCCGCCGGTCCGCTGATCGGTGGCGGCTACGCGACCGCCTGGGTACTGCTTGTTGTCGCCGGCTGCCTGCTGGCGGTCGGGCTCGCGCTCGACCTGCACCGCCGGCTCACCCCCGAGCAGGACGGTCGCTCCGAGCAGGACGGTGGCTCCGAGCAGGACGGTGGCTCCGAGCAGGATGACCGCCGTGCAGGTGGTGTGCCGCGCCAGCGCGACGCAGGGTCTGAGCGGATCCCGTCGCCCGCGCAGGTTTGAACCGACCCGGCCGGCGGGCTGTGAATCGCGTCCGGGCAGGATGATCAGGTGGCTGGACATGACATGGCCCGGGTACGGGCACCGCAGTTGCGCGGGCGAGGCTGGCTGAACACCGGCGGCAAGCACCTCGCCCTGGCGGATCTGCGCGGCAAGATCGTCTTGTTGGACTTCTGGACGTTCTGCTGCATCAACTGCCTGCACGTGCTGGACGAGTTGCGGCCGCTGGAGGAGCGCTACGGCGATGTCCTGGTCACCATCGGTGTGCATTCGCCCAAGTTCGAGCACGAACGCGATCCGGTTGCCTTGGCCGCTGCCGTCGAGCGTTACGGGGTGGCCCATCCGGTGCTCGACGATCCGGAGCTGATCATGTGGGACCAGTACGCGGCGAAGGCGTGGCCGACCTTGTCGGTGGTGGACCCGGAAGGTTACGTCGTCGCCTCGATGGCCGGCGAGGGCCACGCCGACGGACTGGCCCGTCTGATCGACGAGTTGGTCAGCGGCGCACACGCCAAGGGCACCCTGCGCCGTGGCGACGGTCCCTATGTCCCCCCGGCGCAGCAGCCGACCGACGCTTCGCTTTCCTGGCAAGGCCGCGCTCGGCCCGACCGGGGCGTTGTGGGTGGCTGACTCGGCGCACCACAGCCTGGTCGAGTTCTCGGATGAGCAGGTGCTGCGCCGTATCGGCTCGGGCGAGCGCGGCCGTCGCGATGGCTCCGGCGACCAGGCGCCAGTTCAGCCGAGCCGAGGGGCTGTGCCTGCTGCCGCGACACGGTTGCTCAGCAGGCCGGCTACGACCTGGTGGTCGCGGACACGGTCAACCACCTGCTGCGCGGGGTCAACCTGGCGACCGGAGAGGTCGTCACCGTGGCCGGCACCGGTACCGCGTGGCGTGGCACGGTGGATGTCGATGCGCACGGCCACGTCGGTCGACCTCTCGTCCCCGTGGGATCTCGCCTGGTTCGATGGCCGGGTCATCATCGCGATGGCCGGCATCCACCAGCTGTGGTGGTTCGACCCGATCAGCGGACTGCGGGCATGTACGCCGGCACAACCGTGGAGGCGCTGCGCGACGGCGCGCTCGACCAGGTCTGGATGGCCCAGCCGTCCGGCCTGTCGGTGTCCGCGGACGGGACCCGCTGTGGATGGCCGACAGCGAGATCGTCGGCGATCCGCTATGTCCGGGACCGGGAAATGTTCACCGCGGTCGGGTCAGGGCCTGTTCGACTTCGGCTACATGGACGGGCCGGCTGGTCAGGCGCTGCTCCAGCACCCGCTCGGGGTGTGCGCGCTGCGCGACGGTTCGGTGCTGATGGCCGACACGTACAACGGCGCGGTACGTCGCTTGACCCGGACGACCGTAGTGTCCACAGTGGCCGACGGGTTGGCCGAGCCGAGCGACCTGGTGGTGTTGCCCGAGGGCGGGTGCATGGTGGTCGAGTCGGCCGCCCACCGGCTGACCCGGCTGGCGCCGGGCGCCCTGGCCGCGGCGGGAGCGTCCACTGTGGCCGGGCGCGGCATCGCACCGAGCGCAAGCCGACCGAGCTGCGGCCGGGCGAGGTGACACTCGACGTGATTTTCACGCCGGCACCAGGGCAGAAGATGGACGACACGTTCGGCCCGTCGACCCGGTCTCGGAGGTCTCCGCGTCGCCGCCATAGCTGCTGGTCGAGGGTGCCGGCAAGACCACGGACCTGTGCCGGCGCCTGGTCATTTCGTCTGATGTGGACGGTGGCGTGCTTCAGGTGATCGCGCAGGCGGCCACCTGCGACGCCGATGTCGAGCATGCCGCCTGCCACCTGACCCGGCAGGACTGGGGTGTGCCGATCGTGGTGGCGGCAAGCGGCACCAACCGGCTGCCGCTCATCCTGCGTGGCCTGGACTCTGATGTGTGATTCAGTGTAACGGGACGAACGAGGTCAGGTGCACGCCCTCGGCCTCGAGGGCTTCGCGCACCTGACCGGTCAGCCCACCGCCCCGGGCGTGTCACCGTGCAGGCACAGGGACTCGATCGGGGACGCGATGACCGTACCGTCGCGGGTTTCCACCTCACCGGTGGTGGCCATCCGCACCGCGCGTGACACCACGGCGTCCGCATCGGTCAGGA
Source organism: uncultured Actinomycetota bacterium (assembly GCA_963742855.1). GTDB lineage: Bacteria > Actinomycetota > Actinomycetes > Mycobacteriales > Micromonosporaceae > CAVUNP01. The sequence goes on from CAVUNP010000012.1 coordinate 311,717, forward strand.
CCGCGCCGATCTCGCTGCGGGGGACCAATGTGCCGTCGGCCTGGTAGGCGCGATCGGCGTAGCCCTCGGCCACCACCCGCAACTTCGAACCCTGGGCCACACTGGCCAAAGTGGACTGTGGCAGGCAGAGCAGGGGGAGTGTGCGGTCGTAGTCGCGGATCGCGGCGACGACGGCGGACGCCTGCCAGACATCCACCGAGGCCGTGTTGTACAGCGCGCCATGCGGCTTGACGTAGCGCACGCGCTCGCCCTGCAGCCGGCAGAACGCGTCGAGTGCGCCGATCTGATAGATGATCTCGTCCCGAAGTTCGGCCAGGTCGTAGTCGATCCGGCGCCGGCCGAAGCCAGCCAGGTCGCGGTAGCCCACCTGGGCGCCGATGGCGACGCCTCGGTCGGCCGCCCACTCACACAACCGCCGCATGGTCAGCGCGTCGCCGGCATGGAAACCGCAGGCGACGTTGGCGCTGGTGACCAGGCGCAACAGTGTCTCGTCGTCACCCAGTCGCCATATTCCGAATCCTTCGCCCAGGTCCGCGTTCAGGTCCACGGATCGAAGATAACGGTTGTGCCGGGGCGCGCCTGCGCGAGGGGTGCAAGGTCGTCCGCCGCGACCACGCCGATCACCGGATATCCCCCGGTGGTGGGATGGTCGGCCAGGAAGACCAGTGGTTGGCCGTCGGTGGGTACCTGCACCGCGCCCAGCACGATGCCTTCGCTGGGTAGCTCGCCGCCGACCGTGCGGTGCAACGCCGGGCCGTTCAGCCGTGCGCCGACCCGGTTGCTCTTCACCGACAGCGTGTAGGGGCCGGCCAGGAAGGCCTCCCGTGACGACAGGCTGAACCAGTCGTGACGAGGCCCGAGCCGGATCCGTGGCCGGATCGGCCCGTCGCGTTGCGGCCAGTCGGTGGCGAGGCGACCCTCACTGCTGGGCAACGGGTCGGGCACGGTGCGGCCGACCGGAAACACGAACCCGGCCCGCAACGGCGGCGGTCCAAGACCGGCCAGCGTGTCGGTCGATCGGCTGCCGAGCACCGGCGCCACCGTCACTCCACCGGCAAAAGCCACGTAGGACCGCACGCCGGCGGTGGCCGCCCCGACCTGGATGACCGCGCCTGCCGGCACCTGGAACGGGTTCCCGAACGCCACCGGCTGGCCGTTCACGGTGACCTGGGCGGGTGCGCCGGTGACCGCGGCCGCGGTAGGCACCCCGGCGCGCAGGGTGACCCCGGTCAGCGTGGTTTCCAGACCGGCGGCGTCGTCGGGGTTGCCGACGAGCCGGTTCGCGCGCAGCAGGCAGGCCGCGTCCAGCGCACCCGAACGCGGTACGCCGAGATGGGCGTGACCGCGGCGGCCCAGGTCCTGAATGGTGGTGAGCAGGCCCGGTTTGAGAACTTCGATCATGCGCGAGCCACGAAGCGAACCCTCGTACCCGGGTTGAGCAGGGCCGGTGGATCGCGGTCAGGGTCGAACAGGGTGACGTCGGTGTGACCGACCAACCGCCAGCCGCCCGGTGAGGCGGTCGGATAGATGCCCGCGTACGAGTCGGCGAGCGCGACGGATCCGGCGGGTACCCGGGCCCGCGGCGTCTCCAGTCGGGGTACCGCCAACTCCTCCGGCAAGCCCGACAGGTATCCCCAACCCGGCGAGAAGCCGCAGAACGCGACGGTCAGTTCGGTGCTCAGGAGTCGATCGATCACGCCCTGGTTGTCGGTGTGCCAGAACCGCGCGACCGTGGGTAGATCCTCGCCGTCGAACTCGACCGGCACCTCGAGCAGCGCGGTGGGTGACTCGCCGTCGCGTGCCGTGGGCGTCCAGCCACGGATCGCCGCGAGTGCCGCGATCGGGTCGATCAGGCCGTCGAGCAGGACGGTACGGGCACCGGGCACGATCTCGGAGGCGATCAGGTCGCCGTTCTCGCGGCGTCGCCACAGTTCGGCGAACCAGCCAGCTGGGTCATCGACTTCGAGCAACAGGGCGTCAGCGCCGACAGGTCGGCCTCGCATGCGTGACACACCCCTTCCCCAGGCAGCCTGATGCCATCATCGAGCACGCCGGCGGTGCGAGCACACCCGCGGCGTGCGTACTTACGGTGTCATCACCGCCTGGGCCAGCGCCGCGCCGGCCGGTAACAGCGCCTTGTCGAGCTCTGAGCGCGCCTCGGCCAGGGTGAGCTTGACCGTTCTGACCTGGGAAATCAGGTGGACCCGACTGATCACGCCGTCGCACAGATAGGCCTTGTCGCCCTTGTTGGCGCCAGCGAGGATGGTGCCGTGATGGCAGTAGCCGACCGCGTTGTCAGCGCCACCCGGTCGGGTTACCGCAACCTCGCCGAGCACACCCATCTCGAAGATGCCCGCCCAGGTCCAGGTTTTGCACGCGGTCAGGGCCGGGCGGATCTGCTCGATCACCCGCGAGCCGGTCTGCGGGTAGTAAGCGAAGACAGAATTCGAGACGACCGCCGGTGTCGCGCCGGAGAATGTCCACGAGTGAGCGGCCACATATTCGCCGACCAGGGGGGTGTCGCAGGGCATGGCAAGGGTTCCGACGGCCTCATCCGAGGTGACCTGGGCGGCGCCGACGTCCGCCGGGCGCAGGCCGGCTATGGCGACCTGTGTTTCCAGCCCCAACCGGGGATCGAAGGTCGGTGTCGGCGTGGCCGGTAGGCGTGGTCGTGGGCGTCGTCGGTGCCGGGGGTGTGCGCGGGAACATTCCGCAGCCGGCGGTGCCGACCGTGGCTGCCAGCAACGTGCCGGCCAGCACCGCGCTGGCCAGTCTGGCGCCGGTCTTCGTGGGCAGCCGTGTCCCAAAAGCGTTATGTGCCTGCACAATTCCGGAAGCTACCACCAGGAGGCGACGGTTGTGACGACCGGAACGGCGAGTACGCTCAAGCTCAGGCCACAGGATCTTGGGAAACCGCGGATGCGCGGCCTGTTGCACCTGTACGCGTTCTTCGTGGCTGCGGCCGCCGGTCTGGTGCTCTGCACGTTGGCCAGCACCCGGTCGGGCCTTGGACCAGTGGTCAGTTGCGCCATCTACAGCCTGACCGTGTGCGGCCTGTTCGGCGTGAGTGCGCTCTACCACCGGCGGGTGTGGTCACCGCGGGGCTACCAGGTCATGCGGCGGCTCGACCACTCCATGATCTTCATCTTCATCGCCGGTACGTACACCCCGTTCTCCCTGCTGCTGTTGCCGGATCACACCGCGACCACGATCCTGACGATCGTCTGGGGTGGTGCGGTTGCCGGCGTGGCGGTGAAACTCGTCTTCACGCACGCGCCCCGGTGGATCGGCGCGTCGTTGTACATCGCGCTGGGCTGGGTCGCCGCGATTGTGATGCCGGATTTCCTTCGCGCCGGAGGCGTCACCGTACTGGTGCTGCTCGCGGCGGGCGGGGTGGCCTACACCGCGGGCGCCGTGCTGTACGCACTGCGGCGGCCGAACCCTTGGCCGACCGTCTTCGGCCACCACGAGTTCTTCCACGCCTGCACGCTGGTGGCCGCCTTGTGCCACCACGTTGGCCTCTACTTCGCCCTGTTCGCCTAGGCCGCCTGCGAGGATGAGTGGGTGACGACGCGTACTTTGCTGATTCTCCGGCATGCGAAGGCGGGTAATCCCGAGCAATCCCCCGATATTGACCGGCCACTGACGTCGCGTGGCCATGCCGACGCGGCCGCGGCCGGCGTCTGGCTGGCGCACCAGCCAGACCAAGTGGACCTCGTACTCTGTTCGCCCGCCCGGCGGACCCGGGAGACCTGGCATGGTGTCGCAGTCTCGCTGAGCCGGGCGCCGCAGGTCCGCTACGACGACAGGATCTACAACGCCTCGGCGTTGCAACTGCTGCAGGTCGTCACCGACGCGGACGCGGACGCCGGCGTCGTGCTCCTGGTAGGGCACAACCCTGGTCTGTCCGAGTTGTCGTCACTGCTCGACCCGGACGGCGCGGATCCTGGTGGCCTGCGCACCGCCGGGCTGGCCGTGCACGCCGTCGATGTTGCATGGGGCGAGTGGAAACCGGGCATCGCCCCGTTGACCGCCGCCCATACGGCCCGCTCGGATGACTGAGCGCCGCGCGGAGCCAGCGAACCGGCCCGCGCGGCGCCAACACCTCTAGAAGGACTCTTCGGCCAGGTCCATGACGTCCACTGTGGTGTTCTCCACGATGCGACGGTCGCTGGACAGGCGAGGCAGGACCTCCCGGGCGAAGAACCGGGCCGACGAGATCTTGCCTTCGTAGAACGCACGGTCGGTTTGCGAGGCGACCCCGGCGCCGAGCGCGGCGAGAGCCACGTCGGCCTGGCGCTGCAGCAGCCAGCCGACAACCAGGTCACCCATCGCGAGAAGCACCCGGCGCGCGGCCAGCCCGACCTTGTATACCTCGTTCGGCTCTCCCTGCTGCGCCGCGGTGAGCCATCCGGTGATCGTGTCCAGCATCGCCTGTACGTCGGACAGGGCCTCGCCGAGGGCGAGCCGTTCGGTCTTCAGTTGTCCGTTCTCCGTGGACAGGAAGGCCCGGATCTCCCCGGCGACCACGCCGAGCGCCACGCCACGATCCCGCACGATCTTCCGGAAAACCAGGTCGAGGCTCTGGATCGCGGTGGTGCCCTCGTACAGGGTGTCGATCTTCGCGTCGCGCACGTACTGCTCGAGCGGGTAGTCCTGCAGGTAGCCCGAGCCGCCGAAGGTCTGCAACGCCTCGTGGCCGAGAATCTCGTACGCCCGCTCCGAACCGCAGCCCTTGACCAGCGGCAGGAGCAGGTCGTTCACTCGGCGGGCGGTGCTGGCCGCCGGTTCGTCACCGGTGTGCTCGGCCAACTTCACCCGGTCCTGCCAGGACGCGGTGTAGGCGACCAACGCGCGCAGGCCTTCCGCGTACGCCTTCTGCAGTGACAGCGATCGGCGCACATCCGGGTGATGGGTGATGGTGACCCGGGGCGCCGCGCGGTCGCCCTGGCGCAGCAGGTCCGCACCCTGCACCCGGCTCTTGGCGTACTCGAGTGCGTTGAGGTATCCGGTCGACAGGGTGCCGATCGCCTTGGTGCCGACCATCATCCGGGCGTACTCGATGATGAGGAACATCTGCCGGATGCCATCGTGCACGTCGCCCATCAGCCAACCCTTGGCCGGCACACCATGACCGCCGAAGGTGAGTTCACAGGTGTTGGACACCCTGAGGCCCATCTTGTGCTCCACGTTGGTGGCGAAGACGCCGTTGCGCTCGCCGAGTTCGCCGTGGCTGGGGTCGCCGGGCTTGTGGGTGAAGTGGAACTTCGGCACCACGAACAGCGACAGTCCCTTGGTGCCGGGTCCACCCGCTGCCTCGACCCCGACCGGCCGGGCGAGTACGTAGTGGATGATGTTGTCGGTGAGGTCGTGCTCGGCGCTGGTGATGAAGCGCTTGACTCCCTCGATGTGCCAGGAGCCGTCTGGCTGGGGGATCGCCCGGGTGATTGCGGCACCGACATCGGAGCCGGCGTCCGGCTCGGTCAGCACCATGGTGGAACCCCAGTGCTTGTCGACGAACAGCCGCGCCCAATCCCGCTGCTCGGGCGTGCCCTCGAGGAACAGCGTGTGGGCGAACGACGGGCCGGACGCGTACATCCAGATCGGTGCGTTGGAGCCCAGGACCAGTTCGGCCAGCGACCACCAGAGCAGCCGGGGAGCGTTGGTGCCGCCCAACTCCGGCGGGAGATCCAGGCGCCAGAACTCGGCGGCCATGAAGGTGTCGTACGAGCGGCGCAAGGACTCGGGCACCGGTGCGGTGTGCGTGGCCGGGTCGAACACCGGCGGGTTGCGGTCACCGTCGACATAGCTGGCGGCGAGATCCTCACGGGCCAGGCGGTCCACCTCAGCCAACACAGTGCGCGCGGTATCGGCGTCGATATCGGCGAACGGTCCCGCGCCCAGCACCGGGTGCTCCCCGCCGGCCCCTTGGCCGAACACCTCGAACAGGTTGAACTCGAGGTCGCGCAGATTGCTCTGGTAATGGCTCATGCTCCGGCCCCCAAGCTGTCGCGGGCTTGCTCCCCGCAGGTTACCAATCGGTAGCAAGAGCTTATTACTCGCCGGTAATACACGACAAGGCGGCCCCGGAAGGTGATCGAGGACACATCCGGGCGAGCTGGCGTCGCCGGTCTGACTGTCCACAGCGGACGTCCAGTCGGATCAACGAACGGCACGTCACCGGTCCGGGCGAGTGTCGTTGCTTCCGGTAATTACCCGGACGGGATTCGCCCAGCTCCGTTCGAGGAGAGGAGGCGCACGTGTTCGTCACGATGCTCCAGTCGTTGACCGCGGCGCGCTACCCGCGCCGTTACATCGGTCGGCACCGGATGCGGTTCACTATCCGGTTCGTCTCCTCGGAAGTCCGAGCCGTGCCGCCGGCTGGCGAGCACGGTCCTGTCTAGCCGCGCAGCGTTGTGATGCCGCTCTAGCCGCGCAGCGTTTTGGTGCCACCGATCTCCCAGCTCGGCACGGCCGGTTCCTCGGCCGGCGCGGCACCGGTGTACTCCAGCAACAGCAACGCGATGTCATCGTCGAACTGACCGCGCACCCATTCCACCAACGCGCTCTCCAGCGACGCGAGTCCATGCTCGACGGTGCCGTGACCGAGCAGCGCCCAGGCGCGCTCCTGGGTGGGGAAGAACTCGCCGGCCCGGCGCGCTTCGGCCAAGCCATCGGTGAAGAGCAACAACCGATCGCCCGGTTCGAGGTGTTCTACCCGGGTCTGGACGACAGGGTTGAAACCCAGTGGAGGAGCCGGCTGCGGCGGCTCGAGCGGAATGACGTGGCCACGACGCAACAGCAGCGGGGAGGGATGTCCACAATTGACCACGGTGAGCGTGCCACCCCGCTCCTCGACCAGGGCGGCGGTGACAAAGTCCTCGTCGCCCACCGAACGGGCCACCGTCCGGTCCAGGTCACCCACGATGGCCCGCAGGTCCGCCCGCTCGAACGCGACGTGCCGGTAGGCACCAAGCACGATGCTGGCCACCCGGACCGCGTCGATGCCCTTGCCCCGTACATCACCGATGATCATGCGGACGCCGTACGGCGTGTCCACAGCTCCGTACAGGTCACCGCCGATGTCAGCGGCCGCGCTCGCTGACACGTACCGTCCGGCGACGGCCAGGCGGCCGACCTGCGGGCCGATCGGACTGAGTACGGCCTCCTGAGCGACGGTGGCCAGCCGTGAGAGTTCCGCGTAACGCTGGTTCTGGGCCTGGCGCACCACGCTCACCCCGATGGCAGCCGCGGTGGCCACGAGCATGGCCAAGGTGCGAAGGATGGCCATCTGGTCCGGTGGACCATCGGCGACGACGGCCGTGAGCAGGGTGATCGATGCGGCCAGCGAACCTATCCCGACCACGTAGCGCCACGGCGTGAACGCGGCGGCCAGGAATGGCGCGATGGCCAGCCAGCCGACCATGGCGGTGCCGGGCGCCTCGGCAAAACCGACCGCGCCCACTCCGATGAGCACGGCGATGGACGCGCCGAGGCCTACGCCGGCCTCGGCCGTCAAGGGTGGGCGACGTCCAGTCATGCCTGTCTCAGTCGTCGAGGGCGCGAGCGTTCAGCATGCCTGATCCGAGGTCGCCACTACGAGGGGCCCGGCGTGTCGCATCTGAACAGCGCGCGGCCGCGCCGTGACGGTGGCGTGTTGGGCGTGGCGTGTTCGGTGGTGGCGTGTTCGGTGGTGGTCAGGCCCCGGCTGCGAGTACCTCGTACCGGACATCGGCGATGCCCGCGCTGAGGTTCGCGATGCTGCCGAAGGCCGCCGTGGACAGGTCCAGGCACCGGCCGGAGACGAATGGTCCCCGATCGTTGATACGCACCACCACGGACTTGTTGTTGGCCAGGTTGGTGACCCGCACCATCGTGTTGAACGGCAGCGTCTTGTGAGCCGCGGTCAGGGCGTTCGGATCGAATGCCTCGCCGCTCGCGGTCTTTTGCGGCTCGCCGTAGTACGACGCCTCGCACGAACCCGTGGAGATCACCGATGCGTTGCCCACCTGATTCGAGTTGGCGGTTTTGTTGCCTACCGTGGTGGTTTGCGCCTTGCTGGTGTCGGCTGTCCTCGCGGTGCGGGCTGCCTGAGTGGTCGGGTCGCTGGCCGCGGTGGAGCCCGTGGTGTCCGGCAGCCGCATCTCATTGCGGCCAGCGCGGTTGAGCTGCGCGTCGCGGTCCGCCGGTGGGTAGTCGGCGGCGTCGTATCCGTATGCGGCACTGGCTGGCGATTGCGCCGGAGCACCGAACGCGATGACGAGTCCGCCACCACCAATAAGGAAACCAGCAACGGCGAGAGCAGCAGCGGTCGGCAGAAGCTGACGGCTGGATATGAATGGCGACCGCTTCTTGTTTGCCTGTGCGCCGCGCTGCGGCTTGCGCACGTGGTGGCGGCCGGTATACCGGGCCAAGAGGGTCACCCTTCGTGAGGAGGTAATTGCGGGCGATTCGATCGGCGTGATTCTCGGCCGGTGTGCATCGCTGGGGTCGACGTTAACCGATCATTCGGCCTCTGAGTCAAGGAGACTCAGTGCTTGTGCGGTGATTTACGGCTTTTATCCAACCGAAAGGATGAGTATCGACACGCGTTTCAACCGACGTTTCATGCTCATTTCGCTTTGACGGGGCTCCGCCGAAGCCTGAAACGAGTCACAAAACGCCGGTTTGGGGCGTGCCTGTCAACGCGTGACGATGACAACCACGCAGAGATACTACGCGAGCGCAAGTGATTTCTGGGCGTCACCGCGCGATTAGCGGCGCAACAGTTATCTTCGGAACTTCGGTGAGTGTGGTCGTTTCGGTACCGAATCCGGTAGTTGGCCGACCAAGGTCCAGCCGACGATCCGCGTGGTCGGTGTCACGTTGCTCGACCACTCGTTCCGTTGGACCCATTTTGGCTGGTTCCTACCCAGCGCTCGTGGGGGACCAAACTCCCGATCTTGATCCGTCCGGGTGTCGGCCGGCCTCGAGCGGTGCGGCAATCGGTAGCTTGTGTGTGTGACGCCGACGAACACCCACCTGACCTATAAGGCAAATCGCGGCATCGGTCGACATGGGTGGTTGCGCCTGACTCCGGCGTACTCGGTACGTCTCGTCCGCGAGCACATAGCCACGCTCGGTCCGGGCTCGGTGGTCACAGATCCGTTCTCCGGCACCGCCACGACCGCGCTCGCCGCGGCCGAACATGGCGTGCTGGGACAGGCATTTGATATCAATCCGTTTCTTATCTGGCTGGGGCGGGCGAAAACCCGGCATTACGACGTGCAGACGTTGGCCAGTGCGACTGAGTGGGTGCCCCTCGTGCTGGCCGAGGCCGGGTCGCGGCTCGGTGATCCGTCCCTGTGGCAGCCCAAGCTCGCCAACATCGACCGCTGGTGGGCGCCGAACAGTCTCCGCGAACTCGCCGCACTGCGGGCCGCTCTGGACTCGCTGCCGTCGGATCCCGCCCGTGACCTACTGGACATCGCGTTCTGCCGAGCCCTCATCACGGTGAGTAACGCGGCCTTCAACCACCAGTCCATGTCGTTCAAGGCACCAGGCGTTATCGGCACCGATCAGGAGCCCGGTACCGATAGGGATCCGGGACTGGTCGGCCGCGTACTCGCGTCCTTCGCGTTGGAGGCCGGCGAGATTCTGGCCAGCGCGCGGGTCGATCTGCCCGGCGACGCGCAACTCGTCCAGTCGGACTCGCGCGCCGTGGACGCCGGTGCGGTGGCGCCGTGCGATCTCCTGTTGACCTCGCCGCCGTACGTCAACCGGATGAGTTACATCCGCGAACTGCGCCCCTACATGTATTGGCTGCGCCACCTGGACGAGCCCGCCGACGCCGCCAATCTCGACTGGGCCGCGATCGGCGGCACCTGGGGCACGGCCACCAGCCGGCTGTCCACCTGGCAGCAGCCGGAGGCGATTCCGATCACGCGAGCGGTCGAGGAGGTGTGCGGCCGGATCGAACGCGATGGCGGCAAGAGCGGACCTTTGCTGGCGAATTACGTACGCAAGTACTTCGCGGATATGTGGCCCCATTTCCAATCTGCGTACAAACACGTCAAGGACGGCGGCCGGGCCACCTACATCGTGGGGAACTCAACCTTCTACGGCCACCTGGTCCCGGTCGAGGAGTGGTACCGGATCCTGCTCGAGGAGGCCGGGTTCGGTCCGGTGAGCGTCACGGTCATCCGCAAGCGGAACTCCAACAAGCAACTGTGGGAGTTCGACGTCACCGCACACAAGCCCTGACCCTGTGGATAACTCGGTGGACAACGTGTCCAACCTGTGAACAAGCCTGTGTACAGCCCGAGGGGTTATCCACAGCCCGTCGTTATCCACAGGAGGTTGTCCACCGGGTGGCCCGTGGTTTGCGCACTCCACAGGCTTACCCACAGATCCACAGCCCTCCCGTTTTCCACAGGTCCCCGGTTATCCACACACGGCGGGGAAGCCTGCCTCGCTCGGGCGTTGTCGACGACCGTGTCCGCACGACGGGGAGTGTCAACGACGAACGGCGGTATCCTCAGGATGAGGAGGATCCCCATGACGGCTGTGAGCGTGCGTTTGCCAGCCCGACCGCTCACGCTGGATGACGTCGCGGAACTTGCTGGTGGTGATCCCGACCATCGGTATGAGCTGCAAGAGGGGAACCTGCTGGTCATGCCTCCCGCTGACGCGGAGCACGCCGAAATGATCATGCGGATCGGCGCGTGGCTCATCAATGGTGGGTATGCGGGTCGGGTGTTGGCGACGCCAGGAATGCGGGCCGGCACGTCGGGGCGCAGTCCCGATGTGGTGGTGCGCCGGACGTCCGGTGGTGGACGCGTGGTGTGGATTGAACCAACCGACGTCCTGCTCACTGTTGAGATTGTTTACCCAGGCTCGATCGTCCTGGACCGCCACCTGAAGCCGGTGGAGTATGCGGAGGCCGGCGTACCCCATTTCTGGCGGGTCGAGCGGGATGGCTGGGCGACCGTCCATCAGTTCGGCCTGGGTGTGAGCGCCGATGGCAGGCCGGTCTATGTTGCCCGGGGCACGGTCCTGTTCGATGACCTGTTGGCAGGACCCATCCCGCGCCTCGAAGACTGAGTGGCTACCAGGCCGTCTCGGCGTTCGGCTCGCGTCCGTCTTCGCATTGGCCGCGGTCGGAAATGACCTATTGCGGGCGAGTATGGTTGATCTTCCGGCAGGCGCGAGATTCTCACGAACAAGTACCGTTTTCGGGATAGCGACGTGGATCCCAGGCGCCTAATCTGATCGATGCGATGTCTCTGGTGTGGAGAGCGCGATGCTCCCGACCATGATTCCTTTACGTCGCATTTTTCTATTTTCGGGGAGGAAGAGTACTTGTCAAAATCGACCGTGCGTCGGGTGGTGAGCGCTGCGGCAGTCGTGCTGGTTGTCGCACCGTTCCTCGCCGCAAGCGTTGCCGAGGCGGCGCCCGGTGACGAGCACATCACCTATCAGAGCACCAACGGGCTGACCTACATCGCAAATGTGAACGGCAGCGGTGCCCGGGTGTTGAGCAGCGACATTGTGGGTGCGCCCGCATGGTCGTCTGACGGCAGCAGGATCGCCTACGGGAATTCGTCGGGTCTGCATATCGCCAATGCAGACATGTCCAATGTCCTCAATCTGTCTGTTGCGGGCAGTACACCCACGGATATCGCGTGGTGGCGGTATGGGACTGATGTGATCTACGCATCACGGATTCCCGGATCAAGTATCAGGCACTTGACGGACTTTGTCGCGGAAAAGACCTTCAGGAGGTCGAGTGGTCGCCGGGGATGCAGGATTCGTCACCAACGGTCGAGCCGCCGGGCCGACATGGCCTTCGTGCGTAAAATGGGTGCCACCAGCGGCATCTGGACCTTCTCGCTGAGCGGTTCGGCGCCAGCGTGCGCATTCCCAACGGTTCCGAGCCGGAGTACTCACCGGACGGCACCGCGTTGGCGTACATTCTCGGCGGCCAGGTCTACGTCTCGGGTCCGTACGGCAACAACCCGGTACAGCTCACGACGGACCCGCAGGGCGGCCTCACCAGCCCGACCTGGTCGCCGGATGGCAGCAGTCTTCTATTCGTGACACCAGGTCACGACCTGAACAAGGTCGATGTCGCCACCAAGACGGTCACCAATGTCGTACCGAACAGCGCGGGTGCCGGACCGGTCAACGCGACCTGGCAGCCGGTGCGCACGAACTATGTGGATCGGGTATTCGGTGGAAACGCGATTCAGACCGGAGTCGCGGCTTCGCAGTATGCCTTTGCCGATGCCGGTGTCTTCAACGATTCATTTGGCCGCAAGCCCGCTTACACAGTCGTGTTGACGCGTTCTGACGCCTACTACGACGCGTTGGCCGGCTCCGCACTGGCGATTGCCAAGAATGGTCCGCTCCTGATCACTCCGCCCACGACGCTGAACTCGGAGGTGCTCGCCGAAATCAAGCGGGTCCTCGGGCCTAGCGGCACAATCTACGTGCTCGGCGGCGGCGACGCGCTCTCATTCACCATCAGCAACCAGTTGACGTCACTGGGATACAGCATCAAGCGCCTCGCCGGCGGCAACATGTTCGAGACGAACATTCTGATCAACAGAGAGATCACTCCCCATCCCCGCAGAGCAATCGTCGCCACGGGTCTGGACTTCTATGACGCGCTTGCGGCGGGAGCCGCGGCGGGTAACTGGAGTGACACGGTCGTCGTCCTCACCACAGGCAACACCATGCCGAAGGTCGCTGCCGACTATCTCAGCCTGATGAATCCCGATATGTTCACTGGCACTGACTCTGTCTACGCTGCCGGTGGGTGGGGCTTCACAGCGCTGATGAGTGCCTGGACCGAGCGGGCAGATTTCCAGCTGGCGGAATTACACCGCACTGAATGGGGCTCGGCTCGATGGCGTGAATGCCATTGACACGGCCGCACTCATCGCGGAGCAGTTCTTCTACGGTCCGCCGACGGCGGCGATTGCGACGTCTGACAGTTGGTATGACGCCCTCACCGGCGGTGCCATGTCCGGTGCGTTGTACGGTCCGCTGCTCATCAATCCGAAGTACAACCTCGACCCCCGCGTCGCCGGCTATCTGACGGTCAACGCTTCATCGTTGTACGCCGTCGAGCTTCTCGGCAGCAACAACTCACTTGCCGATTCGCTCATCGCTCCCGTCGGGAACGCGATCGGCGTGCCGGGGACCTACCTCTACACCCCGTACCCGGTGATCCTCGGCGTCGCTTCGGGCAGGGCGAACCTGGCCAAGACCGCGTCACCCAGCAACCGCGAGCCGGTCGTTGCGGGACGGCAACTCGTCAAACCGAGCGCGGGCCTGAACCAGTAAGGCTCAGCTAACGCGGCACGTCGACAGGGCCTCAGGCAGTCGCCTGGGGCCCTGTTCCCATTTGGTGGTTTCCGGCGCTTCAAGATCGGCTGTGGGGTAGGCGGCTTGTCAGGGTTCTGGCGGCGGCCATATCCTCTCGTTTGTTTGCGAATGATCTTCACGGTTGCCGTGGAGACTCCGGGATGGGTGGCGGCAACGTGCGGGTTTTTTTGAATCGTGGTTCGATGCTGCGTTGGGCCACGTTGTGGTGCGCTCTCGCGTTCGTGGCCCTCCAGTTCGCCGGGATGCGCCTGGAGCCGCCGTTCAACGACTCGTACCGGTACGGGATGGCGACGCTGGAGATCCTCGGGGTACCGCAACAGGAGGCGCACGAGCAGAACGTCCGCATGATCTGCAAGCGCATCGCCCGATCGGGGGAGCTGGGACGGACAGTCGATCCGATCGCGACGTTCGACCCGCCCCGGCTCGATGCGGAGTTCGCCGGTTGCCTGGTGGCCTTGGCAACGCCGGAGAAAATCTGGCCGAACAGCCCGCGCTACAACGCGATCTTCGCCAGTCGGCCAGGCTTTCCCCTACTCGCCGCACCTTGGGTGAAGATTCTCGGCTTGGACCGGGGAATGTTCGTCACGTCCTGGTTGCTGGGAGCAGCCGGCGGGATTCTGGTCTATCTGTTGCTCCGGTTGGTCCGGGCGTCGCGCGCCGTCGCGTTGAGTGGTCAATTGCTGTACTACGCTCTGCCCGTCGGATACTGGGCCGGCCGTACCCTCACTGAGGGACCGATGTTGCTGACCACCCTCGCCACCGTCATCGGGGCATGGTTGCTTCTCCAGCGCAGGTTCAAACTCGGCGCCACAGTCATGGTCGGCGCGCAACTCGTTGGTTTCCTGGTGAAGTACTCGCAGGTGACCATCCTGAGTCTCACGTTGCTCGGCGCGGCTGTCGCCATCTGGTTGTTCGACCGCGAGCGTCGACACTTCGGCACCGTGCTGCTGGCGGCCGGTTCGATCGTCGGGTTGGCGGCCAGTGCGGTGTTGCCGCGGCTGTTCGGATGGCCGGGCTTCAGCGAGTCCCTCCAGGACACCTTCACCAATCACTTCAGTGGGCCGGATGTCGCCGAGCCGTGGTACCGGTTCGTCATGTTCAACAAGGCGTACTGGACCATCTGGGTGCAGGATCAGGCCAACCGGCCATTGCTGTTGCTGGTCACGATCGCCGGCGCGGTCGCGCTCTGGCGGTGGCAACGTTCGCTGGCCCTGCTCGTGGTAGCGGCTGGCCTCACCGGCATCATCACCGAGATCGCTCATCCGATGTGGGCTGAAGGCGACCGGCTCTACACGCAGGTATGGCTGATCGCGGTGGTGGGCCTGCCGCTGCTCTGGTCGGTCGCCCAGCGAAGCCTGACGCCGCCTGTCGTGCCCAGTGGAGCGGGGTGACGGGAATCGAACCCGCACTGTCAGCTTGGGAATCGCGTTGATCGGCACGCTGGGTATGACGCTTGTCGAATCACCTGTTCTCTAGAGCACCCAGAGGTTCAACGCGACCAAGATGAACAGATAGGCAAGAGGTGCGAGCGAAAGAAGCCCCGCCCTCCTATGCAGCCTGTCTAGCGTGGCAAGAAACACGCCGGTCGCCGCGCCTCACGTTAGGCGGCAGAAGCTCGATGCTCCCAGGGGTACGGCATCGCCTTGAGCCTTTCCACGTGCGCGAGGTGGCGCCGCTGCCGCTGAATGTCGCCGGTCGCCGCTGCGTCATCCGCCCACTGCTGGACCTCGGCGATCCATGCCTCGTGGTCTGCGCGGAGCGCATCGCGAAGCGCCTGAACGTGCGGGTCACCGCTCATGCCCTCATCCTCCTAGCCGTTCGTCGAGTCTACCGAGTTCGTACCGGGAGTCCTCGATCTGACGTCGGTAGAACTCCTGGTGTTCGTCATACTGTGCGATGAGCGTGCGGGCACTCTCGATCTGCGCCACCAACCGAATTCGCTCGAATTCGTCTCTCTCGTCTGGCGCTGTCACTGACACCCCTTCGGAACTGGGTCTGCGAGTTTCTGACGGTATTCGGGGGAGCAAAGCAGCGGGTTACCGCGACCCGGCCGGGATCGACCGTCCGGCACCGCACACGTTCGCCAGCAAGACCGATGCAGACCGCTGGCTTGCCGGGGTCGAGACCCAGATTGTCACGGACACGTGGCGCAACCCCGACCTTGGTCGCGTGGCCTTCCGCGACTACATCGCGGAGTGGATTGCACATCGGCCCAACCTGCCACCCCGGACGATCGACCTCTGTCGCTGGCTGTACCGCAGTTCGACGATATGCACCGCGTCATGCCCTTCGGCGGCCAGGAGCGGCGACACCCTGGTCGACAGGCATTCGTCGACCAGGAACCTCACGCCGACAGCCGCAACGGCAGCTCACGTTCGTCGACCGCGCTCGCCGCGAACCGCAGCCCGGCCAGGACATCATCCCGGGTCAGGGTCGGGTACTCGGCCAGTACCTGGTCGACGCCGTAGCCCTGGCCGAGCAGGCCGATAACGGTGGCGACGGGGATGCGGGTGCCCGCGATGCACGGCACGCCGCCCATGATCCGGTGATCGATCGAAACCCTGTTCTCCATGGCACCATCATCGCGCGGCCAAGACCGTCCCGGCCACGCCGGGCCGCGACGTCAGTTCTCGCAGTTCTTGTGATCGGTGCGGCCAAGGTCGGTCCCACAGTGCGGACAGTCTGGGCGGATCCACTTGGCTGGCCCTCGAACGCCGAAAGCATCGACCACCCGGCGGTGGCAGGATGGGCAATGAGGGAAGTGGCGCCAAGGCGCGGGCCGCATCTCGATCTCCGACGCGGGTGTCAGCTTGAAACGTCGGTCGTTCACTACAGACTCCCCCTCAATCGGGCGTGGCGCGCATCTGGCGCAAAAGCGTCCACAGCATCATTGTCCCCCGAGGCTGCGCCTGCTCGACCCCGCCTCCCCGCAGTCTCCGTACGAGGGGCCCACGACGAGCCTTCGTGCACCGGCCGTCTGCGCCTCCGCGAACATCCGCCCCCACGTCCAGCCATAGCGCTCCACGAGCCGCGTCACGCCATCCGAGTAGAGACCAGTGGTGAGCAAATTGACCCGGTCGGATGGTGGCGTCTGTCCGGGTCGAGCCGTTGCGGCACAGATATGTGCAGGTGGCGGGGCCCGTGGGCGACGAATCATGTGGAGCGGGTGAAGGGAATCGAACCCTCACTGTCAGCTTGGGAAGCTGATGTTCTGCCATTGAACTACACCCGCGAGCCCCGTCACTCTACCGAATCACGGCTCAGGGCGCACTCACCACCCGGCAGGTGGGCGCCGGCCGCCGGGTCTGGGTCACGGCGTTCGGGTCGTGCGAAATCCGGTTCCCGCCGCCGCGTATTCTCAGTGGTCATGAGCGCAGCACAACTGATCTCCTTTGCCCGTGGTGCTCCCTCGCTGGACATTGTCGATGTCGCTGGCCTGAAGGCTGCCGCGTCGCGTGCCTTCGATGTGGATCCGGCCGCGACCGTGGGGTACGGGGCTGGCGCCGGGTACGCGCCACTGCGTGAATGGCTGGCGAACCGGCACAGCGTTTCCGTTGACCAGGTGCTCATCACCAACGGTTCGCTGCAGGCGGACGCGTTCCTGTTCGAACACGTGGTGAGTCCGGGCGACGACGTCATCGTGGAACGGCCGACCTACGACCGGACGCTGCTGAACCTGAAGAACCTCGGCGCGAAGATCCACCAGGTGGCACTGGACAAGGACGGCATCGACACCGCCGAACTGCGCCGGCTGCTCGAGGGCGGCCTGCGGCCCAAGCTTGCGCACATCATCCCGAACTTCCAGAACCCGGCCGGCATGACCTTGTCCCTGCCTCGCCGCCGGGAACTCATCGCGCTGGCGACCGAGTACGGGTTCACGATCTTCGAGGACGACCCGTACGTGGACATCCGCTTCCGGGGCGAGCCGCTCCCATCGATGCTCAGCCTGGACACCGCGGGTGTGGTGGTCAACGCGGGATCCTTCACCAAGACGGTCTGCCCCGGCGTCCGGATCGGTTACCTGATCGGGCCGACGGACATCATCGGTGCCATCACCACCCGCGCGGTGAACACGTACATCTCGCCGAACATGCTGGCCCAGGTGACGGTGCACCAGTTCTGTGTGTCCGGTCAGATCGATCAGGCGATCGCCACGGTCCGCGAGGCGCTGCAAGTGCGGTGCGGGCTGCTCGCCCAGGCGCTTCGCCGGGAGATCCCCGGCTGTACGGTTTGACGAGCCGGACGGCGGCTACTTCCTCTGGGTGGAGCTGCCCACGGACATCGAAGTGGACCAGTTGGCTCCGGCCGCCGCGGCCCGTGGGGTGGCCGTGGTCAAGGGCAGCGACTTCCTGTTGCACGGGGGTCAGCACGCCCTTCGCCTTGCCTTCTCCGCGGTCCTTACCGCCGAGATCGACGATGGCGTGAGCCGCCTCGCCGCCGCCATCGCCGACGTCCGCGCAGCGGCCTGAGCAGGCAGGTCGACCGGGCGTTCTCTGTGTCAGACATTTGACACCTGCCCGGTGCCGCGACGGTTGGGTCTTCCGCCCCGACACGCTTTTCTGATCACATAGCGGCCAGGACTTCACCTCCGCCCCCAACCGGGCATCGGGTGGGTCGGCCGTTGCACCCCACCCCCCGGATGCGGTCGGCCCACCTGATGCCTGTTCCTGGTGCGATTACTCTTGGCGATGATCGAAGGGGGGCCGGCCAGATGGCGGACGCCAACACTCCGAACAATGACGGCAACGGCGCGACCCACAGCCCGGCGAGCAACATCGGTCGGGCGATCGCCTATCCGCTGCGGTCGGTTACCCGGATTTTCGCCCCTGGCGGTCAGCAACTGAGCCGGGTGCCCCAGCAGGCCAGCGCAGGCAATGCGGTGGTGGACTGCGGCTTCTATGTCGACGGCGAACGTCAGCGTGGTGACTGGAACTTCGCCCAGGCGTTGGCCGCCGCGCGCGAGCGGGACGGGTCGTTTGTCTGGGTCGGCTTGCACGAGCCGACCGAGAGCGATCTCGCCGACCTGGCCCGGACCTTCGACCTGGACGCATTCGCCGTCGAGGATGCCGCCAAGGGTGGCCAGCGTCCCAAGATCGAGCAGTACGGGGAGATGACCTTCCTGGCCCTGCGGACGACCCGCTACGTCGAGCATGCGGAGCTCACCGAGACCAGCGAGATCGTCGAGACCGGCGACCTGATGATGTTCATCGGGCCGGACTATGTGATTACCGTCCGACATGGAGAGCTCAGCGCGCTCGGCCCGATCCGGGCGAACCTCGAGGCACAGCCGGAGATGCTGAAGGTCGGCCCGTGGTCAGTGGTGTACACGATCCTGGACAAGGTGGTGGACAACTACCTCGAGGTGGCGTCGCGGGTCGAAGAAGACATCGACGTGATCGAGACGAACGTGTTCTCCCGGCAGGCGCACGGTCGGATAGCGCGCATCTACCAGCTCAAACGGGAGTTGGTGGAGTTCAAGCGGGCGGTGCTCCCACTGCAGCGGCCACTCAACGCGCTGGTGGACGGCCGGCTGGGCGGCATGCCGCCGGAGGTGATGCGCTACTTCCGGGACATCAACGACCATCTCGTCCGTACGGTCGAGCAGGTGCTGTCGTACGACGACGTGCTGAACTCCATCCTGCAGGCGCGGCTGGCCCAGGTGTCCGTCGACCAGAACAACGACATGCGCAAGATCGCCTCCTGGGCCGCGATCGCGGCTATGCAGACCGCGATTGCGGGCATTTACGGCATGAACTTCCAGAACATGCCGGAAACCCGCTGGAAGTACGGGTACGGGATCATCCTGCTGGTGATGTTCGGCGCGGCGATCGCCCTGTATCGCCTGTTCCGCCGGTCCGGCTGGCTCTGAGCCACCAGCGCGGGCGGCGCTGGGTCAGGGATGGGTGTTGTCCCGGCTGGACCGGTCGTGCAGGTTGTCGGCGATCTTGCCGGCCTGGTTGGCCACGGTGTCGGCCATCGACGCGGCCCCTGAGGCCACCTTCTTGCCCGCCGGTTGCGACGTGCCTCCCGACCCGTAACTCAGATCGTCGATGGAGGGCAGCGGCTCGAAGTCGTCCCATTGCGAGGCGTTGTGCCGGCGGCGGGCCATCATCGCACCGACCGCTCCTGCCGCGGTACCCGCCGCGAGGAGACTGACCAGCAGGGGCCACCGGCGTCTGCGGGACTTCATGCGGCCCATCGTGATCCCACCGTTCCTCATGGGGCTGTTCCTCATGGCGCTGCTGCTTTTCAAGGCGTTATCGCGCATCTGCTCGTATAACGGCGCAATGGTGCCAAGGGTCGTGTTGATTCGCCGGTTGGCCATCTCGCGGGCCCGGTCGTAGCCAGGGCCAACGCGCTCGGCCGCGCCGTCGGCCGCGTGACCCGCGGCCAGCTTGAGATGGTCGTAGCTTTCCATCAGTTCGTTGATCAGCTGCTGCGCGTGGGTTCGGGCCCGCCGGTTGCGACCAAACACCAGATACCCCTCCTTGGTGGAAACGCTCGAACACCTACAATCCTGGACCTTTGGACACCCCTGCACCACCGGAATGGGCGAATGGCAGGATCAGCAATGTTGTCGAGTTGAACAAAGTCCAGCGACGTCGCTGGACGTGGCGATCAGGAGTAACGGTGGGCGAACCGATCTACGCGACGTTGCATACATCCGCGGGTCCGATCCGGATGCAGCTGTTTGCGAACCACGCACCCAAGACGGTCGCGAACTTTGTTGGGCTGGCCGAGGGCACGCAGCAGTACACCGATCCGACCACCGGTGCGCCCGGTTCGGGTCCCTACTACAACGGGGTCACCTTCCACCGGGTCATCGCCAATTTCATGATCCAGGGCGGCGACCCGACTGGCTCCGGCCGGGGTGGGCCGGGCTACTCGTTCAACGATGAGATCCACCCGGAACTCTCCTTCAACCGCCCCTACCTGCTGGCCATGGCCAACGCGGGCAAGCGGCCCGATGGCAGCGGTACGAACGGCTCGCAGTTCTTCATCACCGTTTCCCCCACGCCGCACCTCAACTTCAAGCACACGATCTTCGGCGAGGTGGCCGACGACGACTCCCGCAAGGTGGTAGACGCCATCGCGACCACCCGTACTGCGAACGAGCGCCCCATCCAGGACATCGTGATCGAGCGGGTGGAGATCGAGCGGGGCTAGCGATCGAGTAGGGCGGACGATCGGGCGGGCCAGGGATCGAGCAGAGCCATGGTCCGCGAACTCGGGTCTCCCGGCTGGTCGCCAGCTGGGAGCCCGGGTATGCCTGAGCAACGGTAGGCGGGGACCGGATACTCTTGCCGCCATGACGCAGGTGCCGCCCGCCGGCTCGCCGGAGCAGTCCACGGTCCCGGTGTGCTACCGGCATCCGCGCCGCGAGACGTATGTCCGGTGCACCCGCTGTGAGCGCCCGATCTGTCCGGAATGCATGAATGAGGCGGCAGTAGGGCACCAATGCCCGGAATGTGTGACCGAGGGCCGTCGTACCCAACGTCAGCTGCGCACCCAGTTCGGTGGTACCGCCATCGGGGCGCGCGGTCATGTCACGATCACGCTGATCGTCATTAATGTCCTCGCGGCCATCGCCTCGATCGCCTCGGCCGGCGGTCGCGGTCTGGTCGGCGGTGCCTCCGGCCCGCTCGGCTTCCTGTTCGGTGGCACGACGCCGCTGTTGACACATGGGGCCGCGCTGGGTGGATACCCGTACGAGAACGCGACCGGGATGTTCCTCGGTCCGGGTGGCATCTCCGACGGGGAGTACTACCGCCTCCTGACGTCGATGTTCCTGCACTTCGGCGTGGTCCATCTGCTGATGAACATGTGGGCCCTGTGGGTGGTGGGTCGGATCCTGGAAGGCGTACTGGGCCCAATCCGGTTCCTGGCGCTCTATCTGGTGGCCGGTCTCGGTGGCAGCCTGGCCGTATACCTCTTCAACCCGTTGGGCCTGACTGCCGGTGCGTCCGGCGCGGTCTTCGGTCTGTTCGCCGCCCTGTTCATCGTGCTGCGGCGGCTGAAACGGGATACCAGTTCGATTGTGCCGCTGCTGGTGATCAACATCATCATCTCGTTCGTGCCGGGCATCTCGCTGGCTGGGCACTTCGGCGGCCTGATCACCGGCGCGCTGGTGGCCTTCGTCTTCGCCTACGCCCCACCGAAGAACCGCAATCTCTACGCCGGCGCCGCGGTCGGGATGATTCTGGCGCTGATCGCGGTGGGGGTCATGGTCCAGACGTCGGCGATTCACGGGTTCATCCCGATCAGCGGATGACGGACTCCGCGAACGTGTCATCCTGTCAGCGTGCAGGTCCGTAACCCGGGTGTGCCGGACGAACCATCCGGTTCCAGACCCGACCAGTCCGGCGCTGGCGCCGAGCGGTCCGACCGCGGCGACCAGGATGCCGCAGTGCCACGGCAACCGGACGGATCGTTGAGGTTCAGGGTGCCCACGGGCGTCCTGATCGCGAAGTTCGGTGCCGCGATCGCGATCGCGTTGATTGCCGCGCTGGTGGCCCGCGTCGGGCCGCAGTTGGTGATAGCGGTGCTGGCCGCCGCGCTTCTCGCCGCCTATGGCCTGCGCGACGTGTTCGCCCGGGAACGGCTGCGGGTCGACGCGGGTGGCCTGGTCGTGGTGAACGGTTTCGCCCAGCGCCACCACCTGGCCTGGCCGGACGTCGAGCGACTGCGGGTCGACAGCCGATCCCGGTTCGGCGCTCGGTCCCAGATCCTTGAGATCGATACCGGCGACGACCTGCACCTCTACAGCCGGTTCGACCTCGGTGTGGACCCAGAGCACGCGCTGGCCGCCATCGAGGAGCTCCGGCCGAACCGTGCCTGACACGAGCTCGTACATTCCTCGAACGTTGGTCTGATCTCGACCCGGCTCCCCGCGTGCCAGTCTGGTCGGCGTGGCTGAGAAGGGGCTGGTGCTCGTCGTGGAGGACGAGCGGCCGATCGCTGACCTGGTCCGGCTCTATCTGACCCGCGATGGGTACGGCGTGCACGTGGAGAACGACGGCGTCGCCGGCCTCGCCGCCGCTCGTCGACTCCGGCCGGTCGCGTGCGTGCTGGATATCGGGCTGCCCGGTTTGGACGGCACCGAGGTGTGTCGTCGTTTGCGGGAGGACGGCGACTGGACTCCGGTCATCTTCCTGACCGCCCGTGATGATGAGGTGGACCGGGTGGTGGGCCTCGAACTCGGCGCGGACGACTACCTCACCAAGCCGTTCAGCCCGCGCGAGCTCGTGGCCAGGACCAAGGCGGTGCTGCGCCGTACGGACGGCCCACCGCCAGCGGTGCAGGCGCCCCGCACGGTCGGCGTGGTGAGCCTGGACCCGGCCCGTCGGCAGGTGCGGGCGGAGGGAATTGAGGTGCCGCTGACCTCCACCGAGTTCGATCTGCTGGCTCGCCTGATGCAACGGCCTGGTCGGGTCTTCACCCGGGAGGAACTCTTGGGCTCCGTCTGGGGTTACGCCGCGCACGCCGGCACCCGGACCGTGGACGTGCATGTGGCGCAGGTGCGGGGCAAGCTGGCCGAGGCCAGCCCGCTGGCCCGTGACGTGATCCGAACCGTACGTGGGGTGGGGTACACGGCCGACGAGGTGACCGGATGACCACGACCGCCGCCTCACCCCGTACGGTCCGCGCCGTCCGGTGCGCCTGGTCCGAACCTGTCTCGCGGGACGTTGACCGGTCGCGCCGTGGCCGTGACCTGTCTGGTCGCGCTGATCTCGGTTGTGATCACAGCCGCCGTTGCGTTGCCACTGTCCATCCAGTCGGCCAATCAGGAGGCGCGGCGGGCGTTGGCAGACAAGGCTCGGGTGGCCGCGAAGGCGATCGAGGGCCGCAACACCGCGCTGTCCAGGCAGCGGGAGGACCAGCGAGCCGACCTGCTTGCCCAGACCCTGCGCGAGCAGGGCACCTACGTGGTGCTCATCCGGGACGGCCAGCCCGACTCGAGCGGCCTGCCGGACCGGATCATCGGGCAGATCAGCAACGGCCAGAGCGTGAGCCAGTTGGTCGTCTACAAAGGACGAACAATGCTGGCCGAAGGGCGACCGACCGGGGACCGTAACGGGATCGTGTTGCTGCAGGCCGTTTCCGTGGTGCGGTCGGTGCTCGCGCGGCTCGGCTTGGCACTGCTGGGCGGCCTGGTGGCCGGGCTGCTGGCCGGCGGCCTGCTGGCTCGGCGGCTTGGCCGGCCGCTGCGGGATGTGGCCAGCGCGGCTCGCCGGTTGTCGGGGGGCGACCGTACGGCGCGGGCGCCGACCGAGGCACCCTCCGAAGTAGCCGATGTGTCAGTCGCTCTCAACGAGCTCGCCGCCGCCCTGGCCACCAGCGAGAACCGGCAGCGCGCCTTCCTCACCTCGGTGTCGCATGAACTGCGCACCCCGCTGACGACCATCAAGGGCTACGCGGAAGCACTGGCAGACGGGGTGATCGGAGCCGACGGGGCCGCCCGGGCCGGACAGACCATGCTGGCCGAATCGACCCACCTCGACCGCCTGGTCGAGGACCTGCTGGTGCTGGCCCGGCTGGAGGCGGACGACTTCCCGCTCGAGATCGGCCCGGTGGAGCTGGTCGCGTTGATCGGCACCGCGGCCGCCTCGTGGAGCCGGCGCTTCGACGCGGTGGGCATCGACCTGCGCACCGAACTGCCCGGCCAGAGGCTGCTCGTGCGCAGCGACGCCGGCCGGGTACGACAGGTTGTGGACGGGCTGTTGGAGAATGCGTTGCGGGTGGTGCCACCGGGTGCCCCGGTGGTGGTAGCTGTGCACGGGTCGCCGCAGTCGTTGGACGCACTGCGGTCACCGTACGCGGTGATCGAGATCCGCGACGGTGGTCCAGGCTTCACCGACGAGGACCTGGCCGTGGCCTTCCAGCGCGGTGCCCTGCATGAGCGGTACAAGGCGGTCCGAAAGGTCGGCAGTGGGATCGGCCTCGACCTCGCCGCTCGATTGGTGTCAAGGCTGGGCGGATCCATCGAAGCCGGACACGCCCCGGAAGGCGGCGCCCGGATGACCGTGCGGCTGCCCACCCAGGACGGCTCCGTCGCTTGAAGGCGCCAGCGCCGTTGGGCTAGCCGCGCCAGCGCGGTACGGTCGTCGTCAGCGGATTGCTCCGGCCGGCGCGGTGTCGTTCACCGCCGGGGCACCCGCGTCCGCCGAAGCCGCCTCGTAGCCCGAGGCCACCACCCAGAGCGCGGGTCTTACCGAATCCGAACATCACCTTCACGCCGCGTGGGCATCAGGCCGTCATCGTGGCGAGCACAGGTAGCCACGAGAAAGGGACACCATGAAGGCATTCACCGGGCGTCATGCCATGATCGCGATTGCCGCCGCCGGGGTGCTCGCGGTGCTGGGGACAGCCGGGTGCGGTCGGTTCGACCGTTCTGGCGCATCCACGCCATCCTCGGCCGCCCAGACCACTGAGTTCGGCTGGCCGGCCCAGGCATTGCAGTCGATCGGTCTGGACGTCGCCGATCTGGCCCCGGCAGCCGACGCCAGCCAACCGGCCGCCGCGGCCAATGACCCGGCCGCGTCGGCGAGTTCGGCCAGCCCGACCAAGGATGCCCTGGGTGGCGCGAACAAGCGCAAGCACCGGCTGTTGCGTTTCGCGTTCGGCCACGCGGCGCTGCACGGCGAGGCGGTGGTGAAGACGGACGACGGCACCAAGACCGTGGTGGTCCAGCGGGGCACCGTCACCGCGATCGACGCCACCTCGGTGACCGTCAAGTCCGCCGATGGCTACACCGTGACCTGGACCTTCGGCAACCCGATCACGGTGATCGAGCGGCGTAACCAGGTGCAGCCGAATGCCATCGCGGTGGGCACCACAGTCGGGGTAGCTGGCGAGAAGTCCGGCGATGGGACCTCCGCCCGCCTCATCGTCGTTCCCAACAAACCGGCCTGACGCCTACCGCCGACGGTGGCGATTCGCCCAAAGTGCGCGTGCCGCTCTCGGCGCCCGCGCACTTTGGGCCGAGCTTGCGTGTGTCAGACTCAACTTAGACTTGACATCCCTGCGTCGCGTGGCAACATTGAGTGAGGTTCGCTCAACCTAAGCGCGGACCGGCAGATTGAAGACGTGGAGGAAGCGAACATGGCACGTGCGGTCGGCATCGACCTGGGCACGACGAACTCCTGCGTCAGCGTTCTCGAGGGCGGTGAGCCCACCGTCATCGCCAACGCCGAGGGCTCGCGGACGACTCCCTCGATCGTCGCCTTCGCCCGCAACGGCGAGGTGCTCGTCGGTGAGGTCGCCAAGCGTCAGGCGGTGACCAACCCGGACCGGACCATCCGCTCGGTCAAGCGGGAGGTCGGCACGCAACTGGACCGTCGACATCGACGGCAAGAAGTACACCCCGCAGGAGATCTCGGCCCGGACGCTGATGAAGCTCAAGCGGGACGCCGAGGCGTACCTCGGCGAGCAGATCGCCGACGCGGTGATCACCGTCCCGGCCTACTTCAACGACGCGCAGCGCCAGGCCACCAAGGAGGCCGGCGAGATCGCCGGCTTCAACGTGCTGCGGATCGTCAACGAGCCGACCGCGGCCGCCCTGGCGTACGGCCTGGACAAGGGCTCCAAGGAGCAGACCGTCCTGGTCTTCGACCTGGGTGGCGGCACCTTCGACGTGTCGCTGCTGGAGCTGGCCGAGGGCGTGATCGAGGTCAAGTCGACCAGCGGTGACAACCACCTCGGCGGCGACGACTGGGACCAGCGGATCATCGACCACCTGGTGAAGACCTTCCGCGGCGAGCACGGCATCGACCTCGTCGCAGGACAAGATGGCCATGCAGCGGCTCAAGGAGGCGGCCGAGAAGGCCAAGATCGAGCTGTCCGCGGCCACCACCAGCAACATCAACCTGCCCTACATCACCGCCGGCTCGGCCGGCCCGCTGCACCTCGACGTGAACCTGAGCCGCGCCGAGTTCCAGCGCATGACGCAGGACCTGCTGGACCGCTGCAAGGGCCCGTTCGAGCAGGCCGTCAAGGACGCCGGGATCAAGGTCTCCGACGTCGACCACGTCATCCTGGTCGGTGGCTCGACCCGGATGCCGGCGGTGACCGAACTGGTCAAGCAGCTCATCGGCCGGGACCCGAACAAGGGCGTGAACCCGGACGAGGTCGTGGCCGTCGGCGCCGCGCTCCAGGCCGGCGTGCTCAAGGGCGAGGTCAAGGACGTCCTGCTGCTCGACGTGACCCCGCTGAGCCTGGGCATCGAGACCAAGGGTGGCATCTTCACCAAGCTCATCGAGCGCAACACCACCATCCCGACCAAGCGCTCCGAGGTCTTCACCACGGCGGACGACAACCAGCCGTCGGTGCTGATCCAGGTGTTCCAGGGCGAGCGGGAGATCGCGGCCTACAACAAGAAGCTCGGCACCTTCGAGCTGACCGGCCTCCCGCCGGCGCCGCGCGGCGTGCCGCAGATCGAGGTCACGTTCGACATCGACGCCAACGGCATCGTCAACGTGCACGCGAAGGACCTGGGCACCGGCAAGGAGCAGAAGATGACGATCACCGGCGGCTCGTCGCTGCCGAAGGACGACATCGAGCGGATGCGCCGGGACGCCGAGGAGCACGCCGACGAGGACAAGCGCCGCGGCGCGAGGAGGCGGAGACCCGCAACGTGGCCGAGGCGCTCCAGTGGCAGACCGAGAAGTTCCTCGCCGAGAGCGGCGACAAGCTGCCGCGGCGAAAACCGAGACCAGCTCAACGAGGCGCTCGGCGAGCTGCGCGGCGCGCTCGGCGGGCAGGACATCGAGCAAGATCAAGACCGCGCACGAGAAGCTGGCCAAAGTCTCACAGCGGCCGGCTCGCTGCTCTACGCGCCAGAGCAGGGGGCGAGCCAGGGCCCAGGGCGCGCCGGGCGCCGGTGCGGCCGGCCCGCGGGCCAGCGCCGGTGCGCCGGTGGCCGCAGGCCGGCGGCGCCGACGACGTGGTCGACGCGGAGATCGTGGACGAGGAGACAAGAAGTGACCGATAACGCGCGTGAGGTTGGCCCGGGCGAAACTCCCCGGGCCAGCGGGAGCAGGTAACGATGACGAGACAAGCCAAGAGCGAGCCGACCCGGGCCCGCCGGGTCGGCGCCGGGTGGCCCTCGCGCCGGCGCGCCGGCCGGCGAGTGCGGGTCGTCACCGCGACAGGGGCAAGCCCGGCCAGGGCCGGAGCCGGCGGCCGGCCCGGCGGCCGACGCCGCCGCCGACGTGCCACCGAGGGGCTGGTCGAGGAGGCCGAGGTCATGGTCGACGAGATCGTCGCCGAGGCCGAGGTCTCCGGACCGCCGGTGGTCGACTCGCCCGTGGAGTCGGCGGCCGGCGGCACGGCGGGCTCGCTCGGCGCCGAGCTGGAGTCACTCCGGTCGGAGCTGGACGAGCGCACTCGGGACCTCCAGCGGGTGACGGCCGAGTACGCCAACTACCGCAAGCGGGTCGACCGGGACCGGCGGCCTGGTCCAGGAGCAGGCGACCGGACGGGGTGCTCACCGCGCTGCTGCCGATCCTCGACGACCTGGACCGGGCCCGCGAGCACGGCGACCTGGTGGGCCCGTTCGGCGGCGATGGCGGAGCAGCTGAACGCGGCGCTGGGCAAGTTCGGCCTGACCGCGTTCGGCGAGCAGGGAGACCCGTTCGACCCGACCCGGCACGAGGCGGTGGCCGCACCAGACCTCGCCCGACGTCACCGAGCCGACCTGCGTGCACGGTCATGCGCCGGGGCTACCAGCTCGGCGACCGGCTGCTGCGGCCGGCCCTGGTCGCGGTAGCGGACCCGGAGTAGGCGACCGTGACGTCCCGCCCGCCCGTCCGGGCGGGCGGGACGACGGGGTCGACGGCGGAAGGGGGTGGACCGGTGAGTTCCAAGGACTGGATCGAGAAGGACTACTACTCGGCCGCGTCGGGCGTGGAAAGTCCGCCTCCTCGGACGAGATCAAGAAGTCGTACCGGAAACTGGCCCGGGAGTCGCACCCGGACCACAACCCCGGCGACCGCGAGGCCGAGGAGCGGTTCAAGGCCGTCTCCGAGGCGTACGACGTGTGCTCGGCGACGAGAAGAAGCGCCGCGAGTACGACGAGATGCGTTCGCTGTTCGGCTCGGGCGCGTTCCGGCGCAACGCCCGCGGCGCGGGCCAGCCGGGCGGCGAGCCCGTTCGACGTCTCCGACCTGTTGGGGCGGCAGGGGCGGCGGCGGCGACCAGCCGGTTCGGCGGCGGGGGATTCACCGACCTGTTCGGCACGATCTTCTCTGGTGGTGGCGCCGGCGGGCGACCCGCGCCGCGCGGTCCCCGGCGCGGGTCGGGACGTCGAGGCCGAGGTGGCGCTCGACTTCTCCGACGCGGTGCACGGCGTCACGTTGCCACTGACGCTGCGCGCGCCGGGTGTCTGCGACACCTGCCACGGCAACGGGGCCAAGCCGGGCACCCAGCCGCGGCCTGCCCGGTCTGCCACGGCGCCGGCGGTGACCACCCGCAACCAGGGGTCGTTCAGCTTCTCCGAGCCGTGCCGGAACTGCCAGGGCGTCGGCACGGTGGTCGAGGAGAAGTGCCCGGAGTGCCGGGGCACCGGCGGGGTCACCAAGACCCGGACGCTGAACGTGCGCTTCCCGGCGGGGGTGGCCGACGGGCAGCGTATCCGGCTGGCCGGCCGGGGTGAGCCCGGTGAGCGCGGCGGCACCGGCCGGTGACCTGCACCTGATGTGAAGGTCCGGGCCGGACGAGGTGTTCGGGCGCGACAGGGGACGACCTCACCCTGACCGTTGCGATCACGCTACAGCGAGGCGGTGCTGGGTACCGATCTTCGGGTGCCGACAATGGACGGCGCGGTGACGCTGCGGGTGCCGCCGGGTACGCCGAGTGGAAGGGTGTTGCGGGTTCGGGGCAGGGGCGTGCCGCGCCGCAAGGCGGCCTGCGGTGATCTGCTGGTGCACGATCGAGGTCGATGTGCCCGCCCAGTTGAGTCGGCGAGGCGCGCAAGGCACTGGAGGAGTACGCGCTGCACCCCGGCACCCGCCAGGGCGGACATCGACGACATGGTGCGCCGGCACGAGTTCCGCGGCAACACGCCGGCCGGACACGGCGGTGATCACGCATGACGAAGGGATGAGCGCCCAGTTCTTCTTCGCCGAGGTGACCACCTACGACGCCAAGGTGCTGATGATTTCGGTGGCCGCGCGGATGGCGGGTATGCATCCGCAGACGTTGCGCCAGTACGACCGGATGGGGCTGGTCCAGCCAGGACGGGCCGCCGGCGGCGGTCGCCGCTACAGCGTCCGGGACGTCGTGCTTGTTGCGGGAGATCCAGCGGCTCAGCCAGGATGACGGGGTCAACCTGGCCGGCGTCAAGCGGGTCATCGAGCTGGAACAGTTGACCTTCGAACTGCGCCAGCGGCTGGCCGAGACCGAGGCGGCGTTGGCGCAGGTGCAACGCCGGCTGGCCGAGATGGAAGCGATGTCCCTGCCGCGGCGGGACCTTGTCCCCCGGCGCCAGGTTCCGACCGCGCTGGTGGTGTGGAAGCCGCGGTCCACCCGCTGATCCGACGCCGATTTCGGCAACCCTGGACCTGCCCCGGTTCCGCGCAGTTATGTTGAAAACTGGCATAGTGGATATCACCCGCTAGGGGGATGGTATGGGCATGAAGGACAAGGCCAACCAGATGAAAGACAAGGCCATGGAAAAGGCGAAGGGTGTCCTCAGCGACGAAAACGTGGACAAGATGGCACAAAAGGCCGACAAAGCCACCGGCGGTAAGCGTTCCGACCAGATCAACAAAGCCGCGGACAAAGCGAAGAACCAGAACAACAACCCATCGCAGTAGCCCTCTTCACAGGGAGCCGCCGAATGTGGGTGGAGCGCCCTGTATGTGGTCCTAGCCGCCGAACTTGGCCGGCGATCCTGGCGGGGCCGGACGCTTGAGCCGGCGAGGTGAGCGGACAAGGCCACCCTCGCACCAGTCGCGGTAGTCGAACAGGTCGGGCACGGCGAGCAGTAGCCGGGTGTTGTGGGCCCAGGTCTCCAGCACGTCGTCGCCGTCGTCCTCGGCCTGTTCCACCAGCTTGCGGAGCTTGCGCTTGGGGTGGGCCCGGAAGCGGGTCCGGATCGCGTCTGCCGCGTAGATGTACAGGCAGTGCAACGCGAACCTCCGCGCCGGACAGTTCTGGTCCAGGGCCAGATCCAGCATTGTACCGATGAGACGGTCGCTGGACACCAGCAGATCCCAGTCGGGCGGCATCGCATGCAGCCGGACCGTGTCTGGGTGGTACGCCCAGGCGCGCAACTCCGCGGGGGTCGGATCGACCGGGTTCGCGAAGCCGCGGAAAGCGACCTGTTGCACGCTCACTATGGCAACTCCTGGGCCTACCTGGCTGGCGTCAACCTAGCTGGTGAACGGGGGATTATGGAAGGGGGCAATGAGGCAATTCTTGGTGAATTTGCCATTCGCCTGGAGAAATGCGGGACGGATCCGCCGGACGTTCGATGTGCCGCCGTCCAACGACATTGCTGACCGCCCACACCGTACCGATCGTACGCAATGGATCAACCTGTGACGCGCCGAGCCGATGGGGCGTCCGGGGCTCGCCAGCCAGAACTTGAGTGGAGTAGACTCAACCTTCGATGGTGTCCTCTCCACAGATCTCCGAGGGAGCTATGAACGCTGAGCGTTTAACCACGAAGAGCCGCGAGGTCATCACCTCGGCGGTCGCCATCGCGGCGAAGAACGGCCATGCCACGGTCGAGTCGGCGCATCTGCTGCTGGCATTGCTCGACACCGGAGGATCCACCGCGACCGCGCTGTTGCGGGCGGTCGGCGCCAACCCCGCTGATATCCGCCGGTCGGCCGCTCGGGCGGTGGAGAACCTGCCCAGCGCGACCGGTCCGAGCGTGGCCGAGCCGACGCTGTCGCGTGAGTTCGTCAATGCCATCGCGGCCGCCGAACAGATTGCCCGGCCTCTCGGCGATGAGTACACCTCCACCGAGCACCTCCTTGCCGGCCTGGCTCAGGTCGGTGGATCGGTCGGCCGCAACCTCAAGGAACTCGGGGTCACCGAGGAGAGCCTGGTCGCCGCGTTTCCCGCGGTCCGCGGCGGCGACCGCCGGGTCACCACCCCGGATCCCGAGCAGAACTTCCAGGCACTGGAGAAGTACGGCGTCGACCTCACCGAACGGGCGCGCGACGGCAAGATGGACCCGGTCATCGGCCGGGACTCGGAGATCCGCCGGGTGGTCCAGGTGCTGTCCCGCCGGACCAAGAACAACCCGGTTCTCATCGGCGAGCCGGGTGTCGGCAAGACGGCCATCGTGGAGGGTCTGGCCCAGCGCATCGTCGCAGGCGACGTGCCGGAGAGCTTGCGCGGCAAGCAGCTGGTCAGCCTGGACCTGGGTGCGATGGTCGCCGGTGCCCAGTACCGGGGCCAGTTCGAGGAGCGACTGAAGAGTGTGCTGGAGGAGATCCAGAACAGCAACGGTCAGGTCATCACCTTCCTCGACGAACTGCACACCGTGGTGGGCGCGGGCAAGGGTGAAGGCTCGATGGACGCCGGCAACATGCTCAAGCCGATGCTCGCCCGAGGTGAGCTGCGGATGGTCGGCGCGACCACACTGGACGAGTACCGGGAGCACATCGAGAAGGATCCGGCCCTGGAACGCCGGTTCCAGCCGGTGTTGGTGGGCGAGCCGAGTGTGCCGGACACCATCGGCATGCTGCGCGGGCTGAAGGAGCGCTACGAGGTTCACCACGGCGTGCGCATTCCAGACTCCGCGCTGGTCGCCGCGGCCACCCTGTCGGACCGCTACATCGCCGACCGGTTCCTGCCAGACAAGGCGATCGACCTCGTGGACGAGGCGGCGTCACGGCTGCGGATGGAGATCGATTCACGGCCGGTGGAGGTCGACGAGATCGAGCGTACGGTCCGCCGCCTCGAGGTGGAGGCGATGGCGCTGGAGAAGGAGCACGACCCGGCCTCCAAGGAGCGGCTCGAAGCGCTTCGCAAGGAACTGGCGGACAAGCGCGAGCAACTGTCCGCGCTGGGTGACCGCTGGCGCACCGAAAAGGAGCACATCGCCAATGTGTCGGCGCTCAAGGAGGAACTGGAGAACCTCAAGGGTGAGGCCGACCGGGCTCTGAACATCGAATACGACGCGACCCGCGCCTCCGAGCTGTACCACGCCCGGATCCCTCCGGTCGAGCAGCGGCTGGCCGCCGCCCAGGCCGAACTGCAGGAGCTCCAGGCGGCCGGGTCGATGCTCAAGGACGAGGTCGGCCCGGACGACATCGCGGCTGTGGTTTCGAGCTGGACCGGCATCCCGGCCGGCCGGCTCCTCGAGGGCGAGACCGCCAAGCTGTTGCGGATGGAGGAGTCGTTGACCCACCGGGTCGTCGGCCAGCCGGAGGCGGTCGCGGCGGTGTCTGACGCGGTTCGGCGGGTTCGTGCCGGCATCGCCGATCCGGGCCGTCCGACCGGAAGTTTCCTCTTCCTCGGCCCGACCGGGGTGGGCAAGACCGAGCTGGCCAAGGCGTTGGCCGAGTTCCTCTTCGATGACGAGCGGGCCATGATCCGGATCGACATGAGTGAGTACGGCGAGAAGCACGCGGTGGCCCGCCTGGTTGGTGCGCCACCCGGATACATCGGCTACGAGGAGGGCGGGCAGCTCACCGAGGCGGTACGCCGACGCCCGTACTCGGTCGTGTTGCTGGACGAGGTGGAGAAGGCCCACCCGGAGGTTTTCGACATCCTGTTGCAGGTGCTCGACGATGGCCGGCTCACCGACGGACAGGGCCGCACCGTGGACTTTCGCAACGCCATCCTGGTGCTCACCTCGAACCTGGGCTCGCAGATCATCGCCGATCCGACGTTGACCGACGAGCAACGCCAGGACGCGGTGATGGCTGTGGTCCGGTCCAATCTCAAGCCGGAGTTCATCAACCGGCTCGACGACGTGGTGGTCTTCCATACCCTGTCCACCCAGGACCTGACGTCCATCGTGGATATCCAGCTGGAAGGGCTGCGCCAGCGGCTGGCCGATCGCAGGCTGAGCCTGTCGGTCACCGAGGCGGCCCGCGAATGGCTCGCGGGGCACGGCTACGACCCGATCTACGGTGCCCGGCCGCTGCGCCGGCTGATCCAGACCGCGATCGGCGACCAGCTGGCCAAGGCGCTGCTCGGCGGGCTGATCCGTGACGGCGAGACGGTGCTGGTGGACCGGGCCGCCGGCAGTGGGCTAACGGTGACCGCCAGGCACTGACGTCCGCAGGCATGACATCCGGGAGCCGTCACCGTTGCTGAGTGTCGGGGCGTGAGGCATGCCTCACTCGTCTGTGGCCGGTACCGTGGGCCGGACCACCCCAGGAGGGATAGATCATGTCGTACACCGTCGCAACGCCGGGAGGGAAAGTGCGCCCGGCCGTCGTTACCGCTGCCAGCGCACTTCTTTACCTTGTCGCCGGCATTGAGGTGATAAGCCTCGTTTTGGAAGTACTTTCGTTCTCGCCGACTCTTGCCGCGTACGACGACGTGTACGCGGGTGACTCCACGCTCGACACGATGAAGACCGTCGCCCAGGTCACTCTCATCGTCACTCTTGCCGTGACGGTGTTGTTCGCCGCGGGCATCGCGGCGCTCGGCATGCTGATCAGCAAGGGCAAGAATCCGGCGCGCATTGTCACCTGGGTCGTCGCTGGCCTGGGCGTACTCTGCTTCGGCTGTGCCCTCGGCCTCGGTTCCTACGTCTCCTCGCTGAACGCCGGTGCCGACGCGAAGAGCCAGGTGTTGCAGAAGCAGATCGAGGGGTCGATCCCGTCCTGGCAGTCAGCGGTGTCGACCGGCCTCGGCATTGTCGTGCTGCTCGCTCTGGTTGCCGTGGTCATCCTGTTGGCGCTGCCCGCCGCGAACGAGTTCTTCCGCAAGGAGCAGGAGGTCTGGGTGCCGCCGACAGATCCGGGGCTGGCTGGGTTCCCGCCGCCGGTGCCGCAGCAGACCATGCCATCGACGCCGGAAGCCGTGTCATCACCACTTCCGAGCTACAGCCCGGAGCCCTCGGCTGCCACGACCGCCGCACCGGAGCCGCCGTCGGCCCCGCCAGCCACACCGCCAGCCGCACCTCCGTCGGACCCGCCCGCGAGCACCCCGCCGTCGGCGCCAGCGCCGTAATTGGCTAGGCGGGCTGACCACGCCCGCGCCGATTGGCGGTGTTCCGCTCCGCTGACCAGGTAGTTTGCGAAAGCTGGACTATTTGGGTCAATCGGAGGATTTCATGTCAACTGGGCCGGGGGATCCGACTCAACCCAAGGATCCGCTGCTGATCCCTCGGCCCAGACCAGGCACCGTCACGCTGGCCGGCACGTTGATGCTGGCCGGTGCCGCGGTGGGCCTGTTGAACGCGGTGGTGGTCATCACGTCCACTGGGGCGTCGACGAACGAGTTCCGGGCCCGTGCGGAACTCACCGCGGCCACGGCCGAACAGATCGATCAGATCGCCTCCGGTCTGGCCAGATGGTCGACTACCGCCGGACTGACCGGATTGTTGTTGTCGGTGGTGCTGGGGATGCTGGCGATACGAGTGATGCGGGGCAGCCACTCCGCCCGGGTCGCCGCACTTGCGTTTCTCAGTGCCTCGATTGTGTTCGGTCTGGGCTGGTCGTCGTTCACCGTGCGTGGCAGTGCCAACCTTCACCCGGACGGGATGGACGAGCAGACCGGCCGGCGCGTCTCCGAAGCCCTCGGACTGTCCACCTCAGGCCTTCCTACGTACGTCGGTGGCGGACTGACCTGCCTTCAGATACTTGGATACCTGATGGTGGTGACTCTCCTGCTCCTACCAACCTCGAATCCGTACTTCCGGCGGAGCCGGACATCGTGGTTCGGTCGGCGGAGCCGGACGCCGTGGTTCGGTCGGCGGAGCCGGACATCGTGGTTCGGTCGGCGGAGCCGGACGCCGTGGTTCGGTCGGCGGGCTTGGACTACCGTGAGCGGACGTCGTCGCGAGCCACAGGCCAACGACGGTGACGGCGAACCGGATGTGACCGAACCAGTGAGGTAGCCCTATGACCACTCGAACCGCAGTTGTCACAGGGGCCACAGCAGGTATCGGTGCCGCGTTCGCGCGGCGGTTGGCCCGCGAGGGTTACGACTTGCTGCTGGTTGCCCGCGATGGTCAACGGCTGGCCAGCAGCGCGGCCGAAATCGCTGCCGCTCATGGAGTTTCGGTACAGGTGCTGGTGGCGGATCTGGCCACCGACGCGGGCCGGGAGGCGGTCGCCACCAGGTTGGAGGATGAGCGCCATCCGGTCGATCTGTTGGTGAACAACGCCGGTCTGAGCCTCAATACGCCGTTTCTGCGGTCCACCGCGGTCCGCGAGACCGAGTTGTTGAGTGTGAATGTCCACTCCGTGATGCGACTGACGTTGGCCGTGCTGGCGCCCATGGTGGCCCGCCGGCACGGCGACGTCATCAATGTTTCGTCGGTGGCGGGATTCGCCGCGGCCATGCCAGGTTCGACATATCCGGCCTCGAAGGCGTGGGTGACAAACTTCAGCGAATCGGTGGGGTTGTCCGTTGCTCCGTTCGGAGTACGGGTGATGGCGCTGTGTCCGGGGTACGTCCGGACGGAGTTTCACCAGCGGGCTGGGATCGACATGTCAAAAACACCCGAATGGCTATGGCTCGACGCCGATACGTTGGTCGAGCAGGCCATTCGGGACCTCCGGCGAGGCAAAATGGTGAGTGTCCCCAACTGGAAGTACAAGGTAGCGGTCTTCGGACTGCGACATTTGCCGCGTTCCTTACTCACCCGTGTGGCCCGTGACACGCGCGGCCTGGTCGGTCGAGACGATCCGGCGACGTAGCCAGTGGTCTCGATTGTTCCTCACGGCCCCCGCACCGGAAACTCACAGGGAGCCTTGATCGTCCCTCGGATCGGGGGGAGATAGGCTAATCAACATGTCGGAGCGCGACGACCTGCGTAAACTCATCCATGATCTCGCCGTCGTGCGGGGCCGGGTAGTGCTGTCGTCTGGCGCTGAAGCGGGTTACTACGTAGATCTGCGCCGACTTACGCTGCATCACGCCGGGGCACCGCTCGTTGGCAAGGTCATGCTCGACCTTGTCGAAGACTGGGATTTCGACGCGGTCGGCGGACTCACGCTCGGCGCCGACCCGGTGGCCGCGGCGATGCTACATGCGGCGCACCAGCGAAGTAGGGCGCTGGACGCGTTCGTTGTACGCAAGGAGGGAAAGGCACACGGTCTGCAACGGCGGATCGAGGGCCCAGACGTAGCAGGGCGTCGGGTGCTCGCCGTCGAGGACACGTCGACCACGGGCAGGAGCGTACTGACCGCTGTCGACGCGTTGCGGGAAGCTGGTGCGGTGGTCGTCGGCACAGCCGTCATCGTCGATCGGGGCGCGGGGGACGCGGTTCGGGCGGCGGGGCTGGGCTATCGGGCGGCGTACTCGGTTACCGATCTGGACCTCGGCGCCTGACTCTTTAGTCAACAAGAACTGTCGGTTCGATAGTCACGGATATGTGGTCGAATCGATGGTCCGTGGTGGAAGGATGTAAGACGTGCGAACTGCGCTGGCCGAACTGATATTGCCCCAGGCCTCCCCGCTCAACGGCGAGGTCTACGACCGGATCGATGCTGAGCGACTGGCCGGTGTGCTGAAGGCACTCGCCGACCCGGCGCGGCTGCGGCTGCTCAGCCTGATCCAGGCCTCGCCTGATGGTGAGGCGTGCGTCTGCGACTTGACCGCTCCGATCGGTCTCTCGCAGCCCACTGTGAGCCACCACCTTCGTATCCTCACCGAATCCGGCTTGCTGGAGCGGGAGAAGCGAGGCGTGTGGGCGTACTACCGGTTGGTGCCGTCGGCGATACAGGCGATCGCTGACCTGCTCACCCCGCCTCGCAAGCGCGCCACGAAGAGGGCCGCTCGCTGATGTGACGGGCCGTGCGTTGGTGCATGAGCACCGGCGTACGGCTCGCCTGGCGGTTTCGCGACCCGTGGTTTCGCGACCGTGGTTTCGCGACCGTGGTTTCGCAACTCGACGCAACGCGTGAGCATTCCATCACGCTACGGACAAAGGCTTGCGAATTGTCCCTTCATCCGTAGGCTGGCGCAGTGCTTACCTGTTCCGTTGGGTTGATCGCGGAACCGCTGCGAGAGCTGGGGGCAACGTGTCCGGACGCCACCGTAGCCGTGGGCCGGCTGGCCCTGGTCGACGCCGTATGCCCTGGGCCGTGCTCGGCCTGGTCGCGATCGTCGGCCTTGGTGCGGTAACTGTCCGGCTCGTCGCCGCGAACGCGGCTGGTTGCTCCGGCGAGCTGCCGCTGCGGGTTGTGGTCACGCCGGAGCTGGCGCGGGTCATGAACGACATCGGTGCCAGGTTCGCAGCTAGCCGGCCCCAGGTGTCGGGCAAATGCATCAGCCTGCAGATCGACGGTGTGCCTTCACCGACGGTGGCCAGCAGCCTGACTGTCTACGCGGGACGGGCGATCGACATCGCCGCCGCGCCCGAACCGACGCCGCCCGACGACGCGATCCCCACGGTGTGGATCCCGGATTCGACCGCATGGCTGGGTCGAGTAGCCGAGGTGGACAGTTCGGGGTTTGTCCCCGAACCCACGTCGATCGCCAGTTCGCCTGTCCTGTTGGCGATGCCTGAGGCCGCCGCGCACCAGGTGGGATGGCCGGCCAGCAAGTTGCCGGTTGCCCAGGTGAAGCCGCTGCTCGCCGCCGGGGGACCGTTGAAGCTCGGCGTCGCGGAGCCACGTCGGGACACCGCCAGCCTTGCCGCGACGATCCTGCTGGGTGAGGCGTTGGCGACCAGCGACGACGAGCTGCCCGGCCTCGTGAAGACATTCCGGGGCGTGGTGAAGACCTCGAGTACGGCCGAGTTGCTGCGCATGTTCGCCGACAAGGTCAACGCCGCTCCGGCGTCGGAACAGGCAATCCTGGCCTACAACGCGTCCACCCCGTCGTTGAAGTTGGTCGGTGTCGGGCTGGAACCGTCGCCCGCTCTGCTCGACTACCCGTACGCGATCCGGGCCGGGCTGTCGCGGGAAACCGCTCAGGCGGCTGAGCAGTTCCGCGCCGCGATACTCAGCGCGGACTCAGCGCAAGGGCTGGCCAAAGCCTCCTTCCGAGCCCCGAACGGCCAGATCGGCCCAGGGTTCCCGGCCTCGGCGGCCACCGACACCGCCCCGGTTATCGGTTCGGCGGTGGACGACCCGGCCCGGGTGAACCGGGCCCTCGGCCTGTGGGCAGCCGCGAACTCGCCGTCGCGGACGCTGGCGCTGTTTGATGTGACCTCATCGATGGGGACCGTGATGGAAACCACGAGCGGTCAGGCCACCAGGGCACAGGTGATGGTCGCCGCCGCTGCGGGCGGGCTGGGCCTGTTCGCCGGCGACAGCGAGGTCGGCATGTGGGCGTTCGGTCCGCAGTACCAGGAACTGTTGCCGATCGCCTCACTCGGAGCGGACCAGCGGGCCGAGTTCGACCAACGGATGGCGACCGCGCAGCCCGTGGCGTCCAACCAGTCGGCGCTCTACGCCTCGCTGGTGGCCGCCTACAAGAAGATGAGGGACACCTACAACCCGACCCGGCCGAACATCATCATCGCCCTCACCGACAGCAGTGACAGCGACACGTCCGACGTACGCCGGGAAGAGTTCAAGCAGGACATCCAGAAGCTTGCCGATCCGACCAAGCCGATCCGGGTGGTGATCATTGGAATCAGCGTGGGTGGGGACGACGCGGCCAGCCTGCAGGCCATCGCGGACATCGTCGGTGGTGGTTTCTTCCCCCTGACCAGCCCCGAGCAGATCCAGACGATCTTCCTCAAGGCCCTGCTCCGCGTGGGTGCCGCCTGACCCGGCCGCGGGATGCTCGGCCGGGTACGGGTGGCAAGCACGAGTCGGTCAGGCGCGGTGCCGGGGTACGTCGGCGTGCTCGTCGGCCGGCTTCGCGTGGGGGCCGCCGCCGCGCTTCTTCTCCCGCCGGGCGCGGAACACCTCGATGAAGATCGGGAGAGCCGAGATGAGGGCGATCAGGAAGACCACCGGCAACAGGTAGCTGTCGATCTTCTCAGCCGGGATGAGCTTGGTGATCTGCTTCGACACGAAGTACCCGATCAGCAGGATCCCGTCGGTCCACAGCACCCCGCCGATGATGTTGTACAGGAAGAACTGGCGGGCCGGCATCTCGAGCACGCCGGCTACCGGGTTGAGGAAGGTACGGACGATCGGAATGAACCGCGCCAGGATGACCGCCTTGGCCGGCCCGAACTTGTTGAAGTAGTACTCGGCCTTTTCCACGTACTCCGGCTTGAAGATGCGGGAGCCAGGTTTGTGGAACATCCGGCGGCCGTACTTGACACCGAGGAGATGACCGAGCTGCGCGCCCGCGATGGCACAGATCGGGGCGCCGATGGCCAGTGGCCAGATAGAGAGTTGCGCGCCGTCGAGGATCTCGTTGGCGAACGGTGACGCGGCGATGCCGGCCAGGAACAGCAGCGAGTCGCCGGGAAAGAAGAAGCCGACCAGCAGCCCTGTCTCGGCGAAGATGATCGCCAGCACGCCGATGAGGCCGAACGTCGCGATGAGCTCGCCGGCATTGAGCGGGTTGATCGCCAGCGTGTCACCGAGGGCGAGAGTTACGGCTAGGGTCTCCACGGCGAACCAGGGTACCGGCCGGTTCGCGGCCCCGGCGCACCCGGGAGCGCGCCCCACCCGTCAGGCTGATACGCAGCATGGTCTGGGATATACCCGTTGCGATGGGCAATCCGTTCATATCGTGACTGATGGGGCCAAGGGGGCCGGTGATCCGATCTGTCCATATCCGACAGTGCCAACCTGGGTCTTTGCTGTGAATCCCCTTCGCTGTCATTCTTCGTCGTCGGTGACGCTGTCATTCTTCGTCGTCGGTGACGCTGTCATTCTTCGTCGTCGGTGACGACGCGCGCCTGCTCGAGGGCGTCGTACTCGTCGACCTCGAGAGCGAGCCCGCGTTGGATGATCTGCAGCGGCTCTTCGGCCGGTTCATCGGCGGGGTCGGCGGTCGTGGCCTGTTCGGCGGCGTCGGCGGTCGGTGCTTCGATATCGCGCTCGTCCGGTTCGAGGCTGTCCGCTGGGGCAAACTCGTCCGGTTCCTGGTCCTCCGGAGCGGTCACGGCCGGGCTCGATCCAGGATCGCGGCCGGGGTGCTTAA
Source organism: uncultured Actinomycetota bacterium (assembly GCA_963742855.1). Lineage (GTDB taxonomy): Bacteria > Actinomycetota > Actinomycetes > Mycobacteriales > Micromonosporaceae > CAVUNP01. The sequence continues at coordinate 352,286 of CAVUNP010000012.1, forward strand.
GATCATGATGGGCTCCCAGTCGACTGTCGCCCTTCGGCTTTTCCCACGTTACGGCCTCCATAACGCTCGCGTAACCACAACAGACGGGGCCGGGGCCGATTCGCACTTACGATCAGGGCTGCGCGATACTGCCGGGCGGAGGGACAAAGCGGTCCGCGCCTCACTCGCCGATTCAAGGAGCAGACACGATGCCCATCGCCACACCCGAGGTCTACGCCGAGATGCTCTCCCGCGCCAAGGCGGGTGAGTTCGCGTACCCAGCCATCAACGTATCGTCGTCACAGACGCTCAACGCAGCGCTGCGGGGCTTCGCCGACGCGGGCAGCGACGGGATCATCCAGGTGTCCACCGGTGGCGCCGAGTACCTGTCCGGACCGACTGTCAAGAACATGGTCACCGGGGCGGTGGCATTCGCCGCCTACGCCCACGAGGTGGCCAAGAACTACCCGGTGAACATCGCCCTGCACACCGATCACTGCCCGAAGGACAAGCTGGACACGTTCGTACGCCCGTTGCTGGAGATCTCCAAGGAGCGGGTGCGGCGTGGCGACGAGCCGCTCTACCAGTCGCACATGTGGGACGGCTCTGCTGTCCCGCTGGACGAGAACCTGCAGATCGCCGAGGGCCTGCTGGCCGACTGCGCGCAGGCGAAGGTCGTCCTCGAGATCGAGGTCGGCGTCGTGGGCGGCGAGGAGGACGGCGTTGTCGGCGAGATGAGCGACAAGCTGTACAGCACGATCGAGGACGGACTGGCCATGGTTGCCGCGTTGGGCCTCGGCGAGAAGGGCGTCTACATGGCGGCCATGACGTTCGGCAACGTGCACGGCGTGTACAAGCCCGGCAACGTCAAGCTCCGCCCCGAGATCCTCAAGGAGATCCAGGACGCGGTCGGCGCCAAGTACGGCAAGGAGAAGCCGCTGCAGTTGGTGTTCCACGGTGGATCCGGTTCGCTGCTGTCGGAGATCCGGGAGGCGCTCGACTACGGCGTGGTGAAGATGAACGTGGACACCGACACCCAGTACACGTTCACCCGTCCGGTGGCCAGCCACATGTTCAGCAACTACGACGGTGTGCTCAAGGTGGACGGCGAGGTCGGCAACAAGAAGGCCTATGACCCGCGGGCCTGGGGCAAGTCGGCCGAAGAGGGCATGGCCAAGCGGGTTGGACAGGCCTGCGAGGACCTGCGCTCCGCCGGCACATCAATGTCCAAGTAGGACAGACGGCGTCGCCTTGGATTCGGTCCGCAGTGCCGTCCCATGGGGCGGGGGCCGAATCCAAGGTGTCGACGGTTACGTCGTACCAGGACGGGCGCTGCGGCGTCGCGGTGAACGAGAACCGCACGCCGCCACCCGCAGACAGGCCGATGAGACCACCCACGACACCGGGAGCCTGTTCGGGCCAGTGTGGCCCGGGCGGGGCGCACGCCTGGCCGCGAGGCGCGTTGATCACCTCAAGGGCGGCAGGGCGACGGCCCGTTGCGGCGTGTCCAACCAGGATCGCTGGATGCGCACCCCGGTGAGTCGCTCCAACAGCGTCAACGCGGACGGTTCCGCGGTGAACAGGCCGAACGAGAGGCCGTCCAGCGCCGGCTCGATCGAAGCCGGGTCGACCCCACCCGGCGGCAGCCGGTCCACCAGGGGATCGAATTCGGCGAGCACCGCGCCATCCACGGCGTAGACGAATCGCATCACCGCCTGCACGTTACGGAAGAAGCAGGCCAGCACGCCGCCCTCGGACAGCCGGGCGGCCCGCTGCTCGGCGCGGAAGCCGTTGTGTTCGGCCACCACCAAGCCGCCGTCGGCCGGCCCCACCTGGGCCCACTGCGGGCCGTCGGCGGTCCAGAAACACTCCTCGAACGTACGTGGCTCCTCCGGCTTGTCGGGATCTGCGCCGAGTCGCCGGATCACCTCGTCTGGTGGCAGGCCGACTACCGCGGTGAAGCAGTACGCCTCGAGTTCCTCCGCCCATGCGTACCCCGCCATGTGCAGATCATCCGCCGGCCAGCAGCGCCACCGCCTCGGAAACGTCATCGGTGACATGGATGAGTTCAGAGAGGTCCCCGTGGGGTGAGCTGGCCAGCAGGGGCGCCAGTAACAGCCGCACCGGGATGGTGTCGGTCCAGAACGTCGCGTCGAGAAACACCAACGGCCCACTCGGCCCGTCGGACAGATAGAACGCCTTCGTGGCAGCCTGGAAGATCTCCTGCACGGTGCCGGCGCGGCCAGGGGCGAAGACCACTCCGCCTCGGGCCAGCCGCAGGATCGTGTCCTCCCGGATGGCATTGGAGAAGTACTTGGCGATCCCGGCCGCGAACAGGTTTGCCGGTTCGTGACCGTACAGCCAGGTCGGGATGGCCAGCCCACCGCGGTTGAGATCGCTATGGTTGAGATCGCGGGATTCGCTCAGATACGCCGACCGGACCGTCAGCGCCGCCGCGGTGTATGGATCGTGGTCGGTGAAGTCCGGTGCCGCGCTGAGCCGGTCGACGGCGGCGATCAGGTCGGCCTCCGGCCGGTGGGCCAGAAAGCCACCCAGGTTGGCCGCCTCCATGACCCCTGGCCCGCCGCCGGTGACCAGCAGCCGGCCCGTGCCGGCGACCCGATGTGCCAGCGAGGCGGCCAGCCGGTATGTCCGCGAACCCCGTGCCTCGGCATGACCGCCCATGACGCCGACCACGTTGGTGGCGCCGTGGGAGGCGATCCAGGCCCGGGTGGCGGTGGCCAGCGCGGCGTCCACGCCGGTGTCATGTAGTCGCTGGGCCAGCGCCTCCCGGACGTCCGGCAACGCGCCACCGTGAGCGAGGAAGTGCCGGTAGACGACGGTGTCGTACATCCCGGCGTAGCCACCGCGGTCGAATCCGGCCGCGAGGTCCTCGGCCGAGTACAGCCGCGACGGAGTACTCGGATAGGGGGTTTCTTCGAAGATCGGCACCACGCTGGCACCACGCCGGACCAGTTCGGCGGCTGTCTGCGTATCCGGAAACCGGCAGCCGACGAACATCGCGTCCGCGACGTCGACTGCCGCGAAGTCGGGCGGGTCGACGTCGAGCCGCAGTCCCAGCACGGTCAGGCCGGCCAGACTGCCCAGGATGAGGTGGTGGGCCAACTCCTCCCGGGATTCGATTTCAGTGGGGCTGGCATCGTGGCTCCACGCGCGTGGCCTGACTACGGGCATCGCCCAATTCTCCCCGCCCAGCGAGATGCCCTGCCGCGGGCCTCGGAGGGCGGGCTCAGGGGCGGGCCGCGCGACGTGTTCAGCCCACGCGATGTTGGAGTCCTTGCCACCTCACACGTGATCGTGGAGGCGTCGCCACCGGATCCGGTAGCCGGAGTTCCACGATCAGCGGTGAGGGAAGGGTTGGCTATCGGCGGACGGGGCGACGCGGTTGAATAGCGGAATGCAGAATTTGCTCCCTGAGCCACCCGCCACGCTGTTGCCGACCGATCCAGCGACAACGGCGGGTGACCTCACGCCTGAGCAGGTCGCGGCCCGTTTCCCCACCTCCAGCGGTGCCTGGGCCACCCTGGCCGAGCAGGCTTTCGCCGAGGGGCACACGATCACCGCGTACGCATATGCCCGTACCGGCTATCACCGCGGTCTGGACCAGCTGCGGCGCAACGGGTGGAAGGGACACGGCCCCATCCCGTGGTCGCACGTACCGAACCGTGGCTTCCTGCGTTGCCTGTCGGTGCTGGCTCAGGCGGCCGCCGCGATCGGTGAGGCAGACGAAGCCGCCCGCTGCGCGCAGTTCCTCCGCGACAGCGACCCCGCCGCCGCCGACGCCCTGGCGGGCTGACCGGGCGCGGTGCCTCATGATCCAGGGCAAACCGTAAAGTCCACGATCATGGGGACTCCGCCCGCGCCGGGCACCGCGGCCCAGGCGCCATCCCGAACCTGCCACACACGCCATGATCGTGGACGAAACGATCGTCCCGGCACCCCTGATCGTCCACGAACACTGAAACGTCCACGATCATGGAGACTCCGCGCGAGACAGGGCAACGAGAGCCGGGCCTGCACCGCGAAACCTGCGCACTCAGCCATGATCACGGACGAACGGGTGCACCCCAGGTTGTGGCAAAATCACCTCGCCAGCGACAGTAAAGCCCGGTGATCAAAACGTTAAGCCTGCCCAAGGAGGACCACCGGGTTTTGGTGTCGCGCCACCGACATTAGGGCCCGGTGATCAACGCGAATCGTCGCTAAGTTCATGATCAGCGGCTACTACTGCACCCCGACGGCCGTTCAGCGCGTGATCAACGGGGTTTGCTGCACCCTGCGTCGCTCAGACCATGATCAGCAGGCGTTTGTGTACCGGATCGACGACAGCTGAGCCCGGTGATCAACTTTGAACGCACCTAAACCCATGATCAACGCGGGTTATTGCACCCCGACAGCCCCCACACAGCGTGATCAACGGGGTTTGTTGCACCGCGCTGCCGGTCCGTTCATGATCGGCGGGAGTTGGCGCACTGGATGATCCCGTCCACTATCCCCATCGATCATGGCGACGGGCGGGGCGGCGAAGGCCCGGGCTACAAGCCGTCGGCTACCGCGGCGGCCACACGCAGCCACGCGCGGCGGCTTTCCGGGGCGATGGCGGTGTAGCGTACCGGCGCCCCCGAGTCCAGATGGCGGTCGTACGGGACCCGCAGGGCGATGCGGCACCGCTGGTCGAAGTGTCGTTCGATGGCGACCGGGTTGACGTCCTTGCTGTGTGGTGGCATGGTCACCACGGTCACCGCGCGCCGGACGAGTTCCCGCCGGCCGGTCTGCTCCAGGTGGTCCAGCAACCGGGCCGCGGTTTCCGCGGAATCGTTGCGCGCGGACATCGTGATGATCAGCTGGTCGGTCGCGTCCACGGCGGCCTGCCAGTTCTCGGCCCGTACGTTGTTTCCGGTGTCCACCAGGATGATCTTGTAGAACCGGCCGACGACCTCACGGATGTCGCGGAACGCCCGCGCGGTGAGCATCTCCCCAGCGGTGGCCGCTTCGTCCGACGCGAGTACGTCGAACATCGCGTCTTCCTGACCACGCACGTAGGCGGCCAGTTCGCCGACCCTACCGCCGCCACCGGTGAACCGGTCGAGGTCGCGCAGCAGGTCACGGACGGTCCGGGCGTGGGCGTCGGGCTGTGCCCGCATGCCCAGCGTGCCCTGGGTCTCGTTGTTGTCCCAGGCCAGCACGAAGCCGCCACGGGCCTGGCCAAAGGTCAGACCGAGCATGAGGGTGGCGATGGTCTTGCCGGCACCGCCCTTGGGGTTCACCACGGTGATCTGGCGGAGCCCACCGAACGCCCGGCGGACCGTGGACAGATTGACCCGGCCTTCCCGTTCCCGCCGGTTGGGCCGCAGCCGGACCAGGCCGAAGGTGCCGCGCCGGGCCGCTGCGCGTACCCCGGTGGTGGCCACCCAATCGCGGGGCCGTACCGCCCGGCGGCTGGTGAACTCGTCTGCCGTGGGCACCACGTAACCCAGCGGCACCTCGATCTCTTGGTACGGGTGGATGGTCCGGTGCCCGCCGTACATGTCCACGCCAGGGCCGGGCTCGTGGTGACGCTGGTGCGCTGCGGTATCGGGCGGCAGGTCCGGCATCATGCCGTTGGTGGGCTGTTGCGGCGGCTGTGGCTCGCGAGCGTGCGTGGGCAGGTGGATCTTCCCCACCGCGTAGTCGCGCCATTGCGGGTCCAGCCGGCGACGTTCGAATTCGCCCTCGCTCGGATCTGGCCGCGGCGGTGGTGGCGCTGCGACGGTGGTGTGCGCTGCGGCGGTGGCGTGCGCTGCGACGGTGGTGTGCGCTGCGACGGCGACACGTCCCGGGTAACCCAGGTACGGGTCGACTCGACCGTGCCGCGTTCGACCGTGCCGCGCTCAACCCTCGCCGAAGGGCCCAGCGGTGGCGGATCGGGTCGTTCGTCGGCATTGTCCGCCGGCCGGGGCTGGCGATGACCAGGTGGCCGGCTCCAGGGCGAATCCCGGGCGAAGCCCGATTCGTCGACCTGGTCCCGCTCGCCGTTGTCCATGTCACCTCCGCGGATCCAGCGTCGCACAGCGCGGCGAAGGGTGTCACATTCGCGAATGGCCCCAGTGCCAGTCAGTCCGGCGGCAGGTAGGTGGCCCAGGCTCCGGGTTCGACCCACCAGGACCGCTTTCGGTTGAGGGTGCCGACAACGCCGTCATCGACGTACGCCACCTCGCCATCGCGGGGGGTGACGCTGGCTCCCCGGCCGCGGGCCCGCCGGACCTCGATGCGCACCGACGCCTCGCGGAGCAACCGCCGCCTGAGTACCGGAACCGCGATGGCGACCTCCACCTGCCCGTCGGTCGGGTCGGCCGCCGTGACCAACGGCAGACCCTCCAGTGTGGATGGTCCTACATTCCTTATCGCGCAGGCCAGGATGGCCTCGTCGCCGTTGGTGAGCACCGCGTCGTCGCATTCGACCCGCCCCCGCCAGGTGCTGGCGTGGCCGCCATCGTCGCGGCCGGCGACGAGGGCACCGCCCAGCGTGACCGAGCCACCGTCGTTGCGCAGCAGGTCAAACCTGCGGTGTTCGCCGGCCAGGACGCCGGCCGCCACGCTCGCCGGATCGCCGGCCAGTCCGAGCAGGCCGATCAGCTCCGGAGTCGCCGGTGCCAGCGCGAGCACGCCTACGGCAGGCAGATCGAACACGGTCCGATTGGGTGGCAGTTCGGCCGGCCGTTTGGACGGCGGCGGGGCGTACCGGCGTACCAGCCGCCGGAGCACGGCCTGGATCTCGGCGTCGGTGCTTGCCGCGATGACGAGGCGGCAGTCGCCCGCCTGCACCGTCTTCACCGCCACGTCGATCTCGGCGTCGGAACAGGCGGTGACGAGCTGGACCTCGGCGCCACCGGCACGAAGCGCGTCCGCACAGGCGAGAACGGGTACTCTGGGCGCCTGTGCGTCACCGCACCCGCAGCCCGCGCCACACCCGGCGGCGTCGCCGAGGGTGAGGATCATAACGGACACGTGTGAGCCTCCCTCACGATCGCCGAGTGCATCCTTGTTAGCCTGACATCCCGGGGATTGCGCGCGTCGACCGGCCACCACTCTTGGCACCAAGGCTTCGGCCTTCGGGCCATGACGATCCTGCGGACGCCAACCCAAGGCGTTGGAAGGCGGAAATATGCCAGCGATCGTGCTCATCGGCGCCCAGTGGGGCGACGAGGGCAAGGGCAAGGTCACCGACCTGCTCGGCGAGCGGGTCGACTATGTCGTCCGCTATCAGGGCGGCAACAACGCTGGCCACACGGTCATCCTGCCGGATGGCCGGAAGTTCGCCCTGCACCTGATGCCGTCCGGGGTTTTGACGCCGGGCTGCGTTCCGGTGATCGGCAATGGTGTGGTGGTCGACCCGAAGGTCCTGTTGTCGGAGATGGACGGTTTGGCCGAGCGCGGCGTCTCGTGCGAGCGCCTGCTGATCTCCGCGGACGCCCACCTGATCATGCCGCACCACCGGGCGCTGGACCGCGTGGTCGAGCGGTACCTCGGCCCGGCCCGGATCGGCACCACCGGCCGAGGCATCGGCCCCGCCTACAGCGACAAGCTGTCCCGGGTCGGCGTACGGGTGCAGGATCTGCTCGACCCGGGCATCCTGCGGCAGAAGCTGGACCTGGCGCTGCGAGAGAAGAACCAGATCCTGTTCAAGGTGTACAACCGCAAGGCCATCGACGCGGACGCGGTGGTGGAGGAGTACCTCCAGTACGGCGAGCGGCTGCGTCCCTACATCGCCGATACCCAACTCGAACTGGCCAAGGCCCTGGAGCGCGGCGCGAACGTCCTGCTCGAGGGCGCCCAGGCGACGTTGCTGGACGTGGACCACGGCACGTATCCATTTGTCACCTCGTCCAACCCGACCGCCGGCGGCGCCTGCGTCGGGTCCGGTGTGCCACCGACCCGGATCACCCAGGTGATCGGTGTGATCAAGGCGTACACCACCCGGGTCGGGTCCGGTCCGTTCCCCACCGAGTTGTTCGACGACAACGGCCTGCACCTGCTGAAGGTGGGCGGCGAGTACGGCACCACCACGGGCCGGGAACGCCGGTGTGGCTGGTTCGACGCGGTGGTCGCGCGCTACGCGGTGCGCGTCAACGGCATCACCGATCTCGTGGTCACGAAGCTCGACGTACTGTCCGGTTTGGACAAAGTGCCGATCTGCGTGGGCTACGAGATCGACGGGGTGCGGGTGGACGACATGCCGATGACGCAGACCGCGTTCCACCACGCCAAGCCGATCTACGAGGAGCACGACGGGTGGTGGGAGGACATCTCCATGGCCCGTACGGTGGCTGACCTGCCAGATAACGCGCGGCGGTACCTGGACCGGATCGAGGAGCTGTCCGGAACCCGGGTCAGCGTCGTCGGCGTCGGGCCGGGCCGGGATGAGAATGTGATCCGCCACCCCCTGATGCCGTAACGGATCGCGATGGTCCGCCCGGGCGCACGGTAGGGTCGGTGATCGTGCGCGTACTTGTGATTGGGTCCGGCGGCCGCGAACATGCGTTGGTCCGGAGCCTGTCGAACGATCCGGCCGTGACCAGTGTCGTCGCGGCGCCGGGCAATCCCGGGATCGCTACGCTGGCCGAGATTCGCCACGTGGCAATCACCGATCCTGACGCGGTGGCCGGGCTGGCGGTCGAGGAGGCCGCGGACCTGGTGGTGATAGGACCCGAGGCGCCGCTCGTGGCCGGTGTGGCGGACGCGGTCCGGGCCAAGGGCATCGCCTGTTTTGGCCCGTCCGGTCCGGCTGCGGCGTTGGAAGGCTCGAAGGCGTTCGCCAAGGACGTGATGGCCGCTGCTGGGGTGCCGACGGCCCGTGCCTATGTGTGCACCGATGACGACACGGTGACCGCGGCGCTGCGTGAGTTCGGTCCGCCGTACGTGGTCAAGGACGACGGGCTGGCCGCGGGTAAGGGCGTGGTGGTGACCGATGACGAAAACGAAGCCCGCCAGCATGCGCGCGAATGTGGCCGGGTGGTGGTCGAGGAGTATCTCGACGGTCCCGAGGTGTCGCTGTTCGTCGTGACCGATGGCATCACCGCGATTCCGATGCAACCGGCACAGGATTTCAAGCGCGTGCGGGACAACGATGAGGGTCCCAACACCGGCGGCATGGGTGCCTACACGCCATTGCCGTGGGCACCGGCCGACCTCACCGATCAGGTGATGTCCACTGTGGTGCGACCGACGCTGGCCGAAATGCGCCGCCGGGGTACGCCGTTTGCCGGTGTGCTCTATGTCGGCCTGGCGCTGAGCACGCGAGGCCCTCGAGTCATCGAGTTCAACGCCCGGTTCGGTGACCCGGAAGTGCAGGTGGTCCTCGCCTTGCTGGAGACGCCGCTGGCCGGTCTCCTCCAGGCGGCGGCCACCGGCCGGTTGAGCCACCACGGCCCGCTGGCCTGGCGTGACGGTGCGGCGGTTACGGTGGTGATCGCCTCGGCCGGATACCCCGGTCCGGTACGGTCCGGCGACGTCATCACCGGTGCCGACGCCGACGGCGTGTTCCACGCCGGCACCGCGTTGTCCGCCAACGGTTCGCTGGTTTCCGCCGGTGGCCGGGTGCTGTCCGCCACCGCGACCGGGACCGACCTGGCGCAGGCGCGGGCCCGGGCCTATGCGCTGGTGGACCAGATCCATCTCGACGGCTCGCACCACCGCACCGACATCGCGTTGGCCGCGAGCGAGGGCCGGCGCACCTGAGCCGGTTCAGCCGGCGGTGAGGGCGGCGATGATGTCGGCGAGGTCGGGTGGTTCCAGCCGGTCGGGCAGGGTGGCCAACTCAGCCACCGACAGCCAGGCATGGCCGCGCAGGTCACGCCGCTCGTACTCGAGCAGGCCGAGACGGCTCAGCGCCGGTGCCTCCACCACGTAGCGGGCCAGGTAGAACGGCTCCGGCCCGACGTACAGCTTGCCGTTCCACTTCGTACTGCGCTCGACCTCGACCGGCCGGTCCACCACTGCGGCGCAGTCCAGGCCGGTTTCCTCGGTCAGTTCCCGGCGAGCTGCCTCGAATGCCGTCTCGCCCGGGTCGATGCCACCACCGGGCGGCTCCCACAGCAGGTCGCCGTCCCACGGGTCCTGCCAGTGCAGGAGCAGGACCCGCTCCCGTACGTCCAGGCAGACCACCCGGACTGCGGGACGTGACGTGATTTCCACAGCCTGACCGTAGACCGCCGCTGGTGACCCGGCAAACGCGGCGCGGGTGGGTCAGCGCAGTCGTGCGCCGGTGATCGCCCGGGCCACGACGAGCCGTTGGATCTCGCTGGTGCCCTCGAAGATGGTGTAGATCTTCGCGTCGCGGTACCAGCGTTCGACCGGATGGTCGCGCAGGTAACCCGCACCGCCCAGGATCTGCACCGCCTTCTCGGTGACCGCCACGGCCACCTCGCTGGCCTTCAGCTTGGACATGGATCCCTCACCGGCGGCGAACGGCACGTTGTTGCTGCCCATCCACGCGGCTCGCCAGACCAGCAGGCGGGCGGCGTCGATCTCGGTGCGCATGTCCGCCAAGGCGAACGCGATGGCCTGGTTCTCGACGATCGGACGGCCGAACTGCACCCGGTGCTGTGCGTAGTCGAGCGCATACTCGTACGCGGCTCGGGCGATGCCCAGAGCCTGCGCGCCGACCGATGGGCGGGAGAACTCAAACGTACGCATGGACGCCTGTCCGGACGTACGTTGGCCGGTGCGGGCCCGGGCCAGTCGCGCCTCAAGTGCCTCCCGGGTGCCGAGCAGGCAGGAACCGGGCACCCGAACGTCGTCGAGGAAGACGTCGGCGGTGTGCGATGCGCGTAGGCCCAGCTTGCGCAGCTTGCGGGTGCTGGCCAGGCCGGGGGTGCCCGGCGGCACGACAAAGGCGGCCTGGCCGCGCGATCCGAGGTCCGGTTCCACGGACGCGGTCACCACGTGCACGTTGGCGATGCCGCCATTGGTGGCGTACGCCTTCTGTCCATTGAGGATCCAGGTGTCGGTGGCCTCGTCGTACCGGGCCCGGGTACGCATGGCCGAGACGTCCGAGCCGGCCTCCGGTTCGGTGGAGCAGAAGGCCGCGACATGGGGTGTGGCCGCGTCGCCGAAGCACTGTGGCATCCATTCGCCCAACTGCTCCGGTGTGCCGTTGGAGAAGATCGCCGCGACGGCGAGTGAGGTACCCATGATGGCCAGGCCGATGCCCGCGTCGCCCCAGAAGAGCTCCTCGCTGGCCAGGCATCCGGACAGTCCGGTCGGGTCGGCGTAGGCGTTGGCCAGGAACTCGAAGCTGTAGAGGCCGACCTTGGCCGCCTCCTGAATCAACGGCCAGGGCGTTTCCTCGCGCTCGTCCCACTCCGCGGCGGCCGGGCGCACGAAGTCGCGGGCGAAGCCGTGCACCCAGTCGCGAAGGTCCTGCTGTTCCTGGCTGAGCTGCAATGAGAAGGCGGCCATGTCGTCAGGACTTGGGCAGGTCGAAGTAGTTGGCGATGTTGGCGGCCAGGCCCAGGTCACCCTTGGCCTTGACCTTGCCGGTCATGAACAACATCATCGGGTTGGCCGCACCGGCGATGAGCTGCAGGAAGTCGTAGCCGCCGAGCGAGAAGGCGAGCTGGGGTTCCGCCTGTGGGGCCGGCGACAGGGTGCAGGCGCCGTCTGCGATGACCAGTTCGTACGAGTCCGAGCCGCCGTCCGGGCGTCCGGTGATGTTCCAGTGGATCACGGCCTTGGTCGAACCGGCCTTTTCCGGACGGAACTGGCCGGGCATCCGCCCGAACACGGTGCCCAGCAACGCGCCCCGGTGCTCGCTTTCCAACAGGGCGTCGAGTTGCGCCTTCGGAGTGGTCTTGACCAGCTCGACGAACTTTTCCACATCAACCTCGGTGAACTCAGATACGTCGAAGTCGGTCACGGTGTGCCCCTTCCGAAGACGATAGCTACTCGTGCGTAACTTTACGGCCGCCCCACGATTCGCCAAAAGGGGCACCCACTATGCCGGCCTCGTTCGCTCCGCTCACTCGGCTGGTCGCTGCGCTCCTCGCGAGTCCGTAACCCCATTCGCGTGAGGTTGGGGTGGGTCTAGAGTCGCCAGCGTGACTGTCAGGGTCGACCGGGTGAGCATGCGCGAACCGCTGCGGCATCCCGCGTTCCGCTACCTGGCAGCCGGCCGGGTGGTGAACATGCTGGGCAACGCGGTGGCGCCTATCGCGCTGGCCTTCGCGGTGCTGGACCTCACCGGCTCGGCCCGGGATCTGGGTCTCGTGGTGGGCGCCCGGTCCGTGGCGAACGTGGTGTTCACCCTCTTCGGCGGGCTCGTCGCGGACCGCCTACCGCGACAGGTCGTAATGGTGTGGTCGTGCGCGTTGGCCGCGTTGAGCCAGGGTGCGGTGGCCACCTTGGTGCTCACCGGCGACGCGACCGTGACCTGGCTGGCAATCCTGGGGTCGATCAACGGGGTGGTCAGCGCGTTCGCTTTCCCAGCCACCTCGGCATTGCTGGCCCAGACTGTGCCGGAACACGTCCGCAAACAGGCCAACGCGGTCAACCGGCTGGGCATCAACGCGGCAATGATCGCCGGCGCGTCGGTGGGTGGCCTGCTGGTCGCGGGGGTCGGTCCGGGCTGGGGACTGGCCGCGGACGCCGCCACATTCGCCATCTCTGGTGTCCTTTTCGGACTTGTCCGGGTGCCGGCCTACCGCGCCGAATCAGCGCGCGGTGGCACCGTACTGTCCGAGTTGCGCGAGGGGTGGACCGAGTTCGTCGCCAACACCTGGGTGTGGGTGGTCGTGCTGGCGTTCGCGTTCTTCAACATGGCTGAGGTGGCCGGGCTCAGCGTGCTCGGGCCGACCGCGGCCGATGAGACGTTCGGCCGGCGGATCTGGGGATTCGTACTCGCCGCGCAGACCGCCGGCATGCTGGTCGGCGCGCTGATCGCGCTGCGGCTACGGGTGACCCGGTTGCTGCTGGTCGGTGTTGTCGCCTGCGTCGGGCCGGTCTTCTTGCTGGGTGCGGTGGCCCTGTCCGGTCATACCATCATCCTGCTCGTGGCCGGTTTCCTTTCCGGCGCGTGCCTGGAGCAGTTCGGCATCGCGTGGGAAACGTCGCTGCAGGAGCATGTTCCTGCGGACAAGCTGGCCCGGGTCTACTCCTACGACGCGCTCGGTTCGTTCGTCGCGATCCCGATTGGCCAATTGGCCGCCGGCCCGGTCGCGATCGCGTTCGGGACACGCCCGGCGCTGCTGGTCTGCTGCGGGGTGATCCTGGTGTCCGTGTTCGGCATGCTGCTCAGCCGGAGCGTGCGCACCCTCGAGCACCACCCGAAGGCAGCGGCACCCGTCGATGAGCAGCCGGCCGCCGTAGCCGCCACGGGATGATCGCCACTCCTGCGCCAGCGGCCGGCCCTGGCCAGCCGAGAAGCTCCAAGATCTGCGCATAGACTGCCAGAATGACCAGCATCCCGAACGTCCTCGCCGCGCGTTACGCATCCGACGACATGGTTCGGATCTGGTCACCCGAGGAAAAGATCCGGGCGGAACGACGCCTGTGGCTGGCGGTGCTGCGGGCGCAAGGCGATCTGGGCGTGCCCACCGCGGACGGTGTGATCGAGGCGTACGAGGCCGTGCTCCCCCAGGTGGACCTGGCCAGCATCGCCGCCCGGGAGAGAGTGACCCGGCACGACGTGAAGGCCCGGATCGAGGAGTTCGTGGCCCTGGCCGGACACGAGCACATCCACAAGGCGATGACCTCGCGGGATCTCACCGAGAACGTGGAGCAACTGCAGATCCGGGCGTCACTGGCGCTGATCCGCGACCGGATGGTGGCCGGCCTGGCACGGCTGGCCAGCCGGGCCATGGAGTTCCAGAACCTGGTCATGGTCGGCCGGTCGCACAATGTGCCCGCGCAGGCCACCACGCTCGGCAAGCGGTTCGCCTCGGCGGCCGAGGAGCTGCTCATCGCGTACGACCGGATCAGCGACCTGCTGGACCGGTACCCGCTGCGGGGCATCAAGGGGCCGGTGGGCACCGCGCAGGACCAGCTGGATCTGCTCGGCGAAGCGGACAAGGTGGCTGAGCTCGAGCGGGCTGTGGCGACCCACCTCGGCTTCGCCCGGGTGCTGGACAGCGTTGGCCAGGTCTATCCGCGTTCGCTGGACTTCGACGTGGTTTCCGGGCTGGTCCAGGCGACCGCCGGCCCGTCATCGCTGGCCACCACGATCCGGCTGATGGCCGGCCAGGAGTTGGTCACCGAGGGCTTCCGGGCCGGCCAGGTCGGGTCCTCGGCGATGCCCCACAAGATGAACACCCGTTCCTGCGAGCGGATCAACGGACTCGCGGTGATTGTGCGCGGCCACCTGTCGATGGTCGGGGAGCTGGCGGGCGACCAGTGGAACGAGGGCGACGTGTCCTGCTCGGTGGTCCGGCGGGTGGCGTTGCCGGATGCCTTCTTCGCCACCGACGGGCTGTTCCAGACCCTGCTCACGGTGCTGGACGAGTTCGGCGCGTACCCGGCGGTGGTGGCCCGGGAACTGGATCGGTACCTGCCGTTCCTGGCCACCACCAAGATTCTGGTGGCGGCCACCCGCCGGGGTGTGGGGCGGGAAGCCGCACACGAGGCGATCAAGGAACACGCGGTCGCGGTGGCCCTGGCCATGCGCGAGCACGGCCGGCCGGACAACGACCTGTTCGACCGGTTGGCCGCCGATGCCCGGCTGGGGCTGACCCGGGCCGAAATCGACACGCTGGTCGCTGATCCGTCCGCCTTTGTCGGTATGGCGCCGGCCCAGGTGTGCGCCGTGGTCGACCGGATCGCCGCGATCGTGGAACTGCACCCAGCCGCCGGCGACTACAAACCCGATCCGATTCTCTGACCGCAGGCGCGATGAGGAGCAGCGGTGAGGAGCACCAGCGTGGAATGGTTCGTAACGGCGTTGGTGGCCATCGCGCTGATCGTCCCGGTGGAACTGCCGGACAAGACGTTCGTGGCGACCCTGGTCCTGGCCACGCGGTATCCACCCTGGCCGGTGTGGCTGGGCGTGACCGTGGCGTTCGGCATCCAGTGCCTGGTTGCGGTGACCGCCGGCCGGCTGCTGTCGATGCTGCCGCGTACCCCGGTGGAACTGGGCGCCGGGCTGCTGTTCGGAGTCGGCGCGGTGATTCTGTTCCGGGGCGCCCGCAGAGCGGACGCGCAGGAGAAGGAGAACGAGCAGCGCTACACCGAGCGGATCAAGAACAGGGTTACCGGCTTCCGGGCGGCTGGCGCAAGCTTCCTGGTGCTGTTCGCCGCCGAGTGGGGTGATCTGTCCCAGTTGTTGACCGCAGGTCTGGTTGCCTCGGGTCGGCCGGCGGTGCCGGTGTTCCTGGGTGCCTGGATCGGTCTCGCCGCGGTGGCCGGCCTGGGAGTACTGCTCGGCCGGGTCCTCCTGCGTCACGTCCGGCTCTCCGTGGTCCGCTACCTCGGCGCGAGCGTCTGTGCCATTCTCGGCATCGTGACGGTGATCTCTGCCCTGGTCGGCTAGCGGAATTCGCATAATGGCACGGATGGATTCGTGCGATTGATGGATCAATGACGCCATTCGTCCGGAACCAGAGTAACCATTGTGGCGATCGTGGCGGCGCTGCCCAAGGAGGCGACGGCAGCCGGGTGATCCCGGATCTTCGCTGGCCCGGTAGGCTGGGGATTGCCTTGGCGGACGCTCCCGCGAGGCTGCCTACCACCAGTCGCACAAGTGTCAAGGCTTCGGCCTCCGTGCCCAGGCGGCGCTGCGGACCGGACCCGAGACAAGTCAGGAGCACCCCGTGGCTCGCGTCGTCGTGGATGTCATGCTCAAGCCGGAGATCCTTGACCCGCAGGGTCAAGCGGTCGTCAACGCCCTGCCGCGCCTCGGCATCACCGGAGTCGCCGCAGTCCGTATCGGTAAGCGGATCGAGATCGAGTTCGACGGGGAACCCGACCTAGAGCAGGCTCGGCAGCTGGCGGACAAACTGCTGTCGAACCCCGTGATCGAGGACTTCACCATCACTATGGACAGTCCGGCGGAGGTGGCCGCGTCGTGAGAGCGATCATCGGGGTGGTGACCTTTCCCGGTTCGCTCGACGATCGAGACGCGTGCCGCGCGGTCGCCCGCTCGGGCGCCACACCGGTGCGGCTCTGGCACGCCGACGCCGACCTGCACCGGGTTGACGCCGTGATCCTGCCCGGCGGCTTCTCCTACGGCGACTACCTGCGTTGCGGCGCGATCGCCCGCTTCGCCCCGGTGATGGAGAGTATCGCGGACGCGGCCCGAGGCGGTTTGCCGGTATTGGGCATCTGCAACGGCTTCCAGATCCTCTGCGAGGCGCACCTGCTGCCCGGCGCGCTGGTGCGCAACGGCAACCTGCATTTCCGTAACAGAGATCAGGGCTTGCGGATCAGCAGCACGTACTCGGCCTGGTCGAACGCGTTCACGCTCGGCCAGGAGATCGTCGTTCCGGTCAAGAATGGTGAGGGCCGGTACATCGCCGACCAGCGCACGTTGGACGAGCTGGAAGCGGACGACCGGGTGATCGCCCGGTATGTGGGTGGCAACCCGAACGGCTCCATGCGTGACATCGCGGCTATCCGCAACGAACAGGGCAACGTGGTGGGCATCATGCCGCACCCGGAGCACGCGGTGGAGGAGTTGACCGGGCCTTCCATGGACGGTCTCGGCTTCTTCGCGTCGCTGCTGAGCCACCTCGCGGTTGGCCCGGTGGCGCGCCAGGGGGTGACCGTGTGACCACGACACCGGAGGCCATGGTGACGAGTCCCGATCCAGACCACACATCGCCGCAAGGCGGGGCCGAACCCACGGGTTCGGATGCGCCATGGGCGTCCGCCCCGATCCAGCGAACCGAGGTGGTCGCACAGGCGTGGCCCGAGGCTGGCGAACCGGTGTACGGCGCGACCGGCCCTGACGCGACCGGCCCTGACGCGACCGGCCGTGACGCGACCGGCCCTGACGTGGAGCGCGGCGACTGGAAAGAGGTCGGATTCGACACCGTGCCCCGGGCGTTCGGTACCCCGTTCGAGCACCAGCCGAGCCTTGAACTTGGCCTGCAACCCGATGAGTACGAGCGGATCCGGCAGATCCTGGGCCGGCGGCCGACCGAGTCAGAGCTCGCCATGTACGCCATCATGTGGAGCGAGCACTGCTCGTACAAGTCCAGCAAAGTCCACTTGCGACAGTTCACTGAGAAGGCACCCCGGTCGGACCGGATGCTGGCCGGTATCGGTGAGAACGCCGGCGTGATCCAGGTTTCCGACAAGCTTGCGGTCACCTTCAAAGTGGAGTCCCACAACCATCCCTCCTTTGTGGAGCCCCACCAGGGTGCGGCCACGGGCGTGGGTGGCATCGTGCGGGACATTCTCGCCATGGGTGCCCGTCCGATCGGCGTGATGGATCCGCTGCGTTTCGGTGCGGCTGACCACGAGGACACCCGCCGGGTGCTGCCCGGCGTGGTGGCCGGCATCGGCGGCTACGGCAACTGCCTCGGCCTGCCCAACATCGGCGGTGAGCTGGTCTTCGACGAGTGCTACCAGGGCAACCCGCTGGTGAACGCGCTGTGTGTCGGCGTGCTCCCGGTCGAGCGCTTGCAGAACAAGGCGGCGGCCGGCGCCGGTAACGTGGTTGTCCTCATTGGAGCGAAGACTGGCCGGGACGGCATCGGCGGTGTGTCGGTGTTGGCCAGCGCCACCTTCGACGCGCAGAGCGAGCAGCGTCGACCCAGTGTGCAGGTGGGCGACCCGTTCATGGAGAAGTTGCTCATCGAGGCCTGCCTGGAGATCTACGACGCGGGCCTGGTGGTGGGCATCCAGGATCTCGGCGGCGCCGGACTGACCTGCGCGTTGTCGGAGACGGCCGCCGCGGCCGGCACCGGCATGTCGGTCAACCTCGATCTGGTTCCGTTGCGGGAAGCCTCGATGGACCCTACCGAGGTTCTCGCGTCGGAGTCGCAGGAGCGGATGCTGCTCATCGTCACACCGGAGAACCTGCCGGTGGTGCTCTCGATCTGCGCCCGCTGGGGGGTCATCGCCACGGCCATCGGCGAAGTCGTTTCACCCGAGGTCTCCGACGGCCGGCTGCGGATCTGGTGGCGCGGCGAGGTCGTCGTCGACGTCCCGCCGGGTTCGCTGGCCGACGATGGACCGGTCTATCAGCGTCCGATCCGCGAGCCCAACGACCGCGACCTGGTGGTCACCGACCGGGCCGAAACGCTGCCCCGGCCGGCCAGCCCAGCGGACCTGCGCGCGACCGTGCTGCGGATGGCCGCCTCACCAAATCTGTGTGACAAGACCTGGGTCACCGAGCAGTACGACCGGTATGTGCTGGGCAATACCGTGCTGGCCCAGCCCGAGGACTCCGGTGTGTTGCGGGTGGACGAAGCCACCGGCCTCGGCGTGGCCATCGCGGTGGACGGCAACGGCCGGTTCGCCCGGTTGGATCCCTACACCGGGGCCAAGCTCGCGCTGGCCGAGTCGTACCGGAACGTGGCGGTCACCGGCGCGGTTCCGATCGCGGTGACGAACTGCATGAACTTCGGCTCGCCGGAGGACCCAGTGGTCATGTGGCAGTTCAGCGAGGCCGTTCGGGGGCTGGCCGACGGATGCCAGGAACTCGGCATCCCGGTTACCGGGGGCAATGTCAGCTTCTACAACCAGACCGGCGCGACGCCGATCCACCCCACCCCGGTGGTGGGCACGCTGGGGCTGCTGCGGGACGTTGCCGCCCGAGTGCCGATGGGCTTCGCCGAGGCCGGCGACGCGATCTTCCTGCTGGGGCAGACCCGCGAGGAACTGTCCGGCTCGGAGTGGGCGCACGTCACGCACCGCCATCTCGGCGGCATCCCGCCGGTGGTCGATCTTCCCGCGGAGCAGCGGCTGGCCGGGTTGCTGGCGGAGGCGGCGGCGCAGGGTCGGCTGACCTCGGCGCACGACCTCTCCGATGGAGGCCTGGCCCAGGCGCTGGTCGAGTCCTGCCTGCGTCGGGGCTTCGGCGCTCAGATCAATCTGCCCGATACGGCCAGCCCGTTTGTGCACCTGTTCAGCGAGTCCACCGCACGGGCCCTGGTGTCCGTCCGCAAGGGCCACGAGGCGGCGTTCGCGGCCCTCGCCAGCGAACGGGAGGTGCCATGCAGCGCGCTCGGCACGGTCCGGGCGGCAGCGTCGGACCTCAGTGTGGACAACGTGTTCGAGATCTCGCTGGACGAACTCCGCGAGGCGCACACCGGTACTCTGCCCGCCCTGTTCGACTGACCGGGCAGAACCACCTACAAAACGAGGGGCTTGGCGACATCGTCGCCGAGCCCCTCGCTCGTTTGCTCGTCTGGTTCTGTCAGTCGTCGAGCCAGTCGACCCGGCGCGGGTCCGGCTGGGTCGGCGGCGCACCGCCGGGACGCCCGCCGCTGCGGGGATCCGGGCGGGTGTCGTAGCCGGGAGCCCCGTACCCGTCCTGCCCATAGCCGGCCTGGCCGTACTCGGGGGACTGAGCGTAGCCGCCGCCGGCCGGTTGACCATACGGGTCAGCGGCTGGCGTCTGACCGTAGGGCTGCTGCCCGTACGGCTGGCCGTACTGGTCGGGGGCCGGGCCGTAGCCGGGGGCACCGCCGGGGTACCCGGGCGTCGGGTTGGCCGGCTGGCCCGCCTGCCCGTATCCGCCGCCGGCACCGTAGGAACCACCCTGGGCCGGCGGGTAGCCGGGCTGGCCACCGTTGTGCCGCGTGGGCGCACCGTACGGGTCGGCATGGTCGGCCGGGGGGACTCGGCTGTGCATCTGGGTCGGCGCGTTGGCCAGCGGCGAGGGCGCGATCATGGTCTGGTCGCCGCCGCCACGCGGACCGGGGGAAACCGGCGGGCGCATCTGGCGGGTCTGGTCGTAGCCGGGGGCGCCACCGCGCATGGGTGGAGCCATCTCCGGCGGGCCACCCCGTCGCTGCGGCGGGCGGGGGCCACCGCGACCAGGCGGAGGTCCGCCAGGCCCGCCGGGTGGGCCGCCGGGTCCGCCCTGACGGGGGTGGCGTGGATCTTCCTGGTCGTCGCCGTCGTCGCCCTTCTTGCGCACGAACAGCAGCACGATGGCGCCGACGCCCAAGGCCACCAGCACGCCACCGACCGCGATCAGCATCCAGGACAGCCCGCCACCGCCGGCGCTGCCACCGCCGGTGCCCTCGTCGGCGCCGCTGTCGAGGGGCTCCACCGCTGGTCCGCTCGACTCGCCGGCGACGTCGGCGGGCTCCGAGGCGCCGGCGCTCGCGCTGGAGGCGATAGGCGCGATGGTCAGCCTGACTCCGGTGAGGGGTTGACCGGCCACTGCGGTCTTGGTGTATCCGGGGAAGGGCTGGATGCCATCCTTCTCCACGGTGAACGACATGACGCCGGGCTTCATCGACTTCTCGGGGGTAGAGGCGATCTTGAAGTTGCCGCTCTTGTCGGTGCCCCCGTCGAAGGTCTGGCTCGCCGAGTCCTGGACGAACACCTTCGCGCCACTGACGCCGACACCGGTGAACTGGTCCACCACCGTGCCGGAAACCTCGGGCACCGAGGCGGAAGTGGTCTGCTTGGGGGCGTTGATGGTGACTTGCTGCTGCTCAGACTTGTCCGCGGCTTTGACGGTGAAGTTGGCCTGCTCATCGTTGGTGAAGGTGCCGCTCGCGGTGAACTTGATCGAGTATGGCTTCGATGAACCGGGGTCATCCTTCTTGGGGAAGCTGACCGCCACGAACTTGCAGGTGTTGGCGCAGGTGACCTTGTTGTTGCTGGACGACACCTCGACTGTGATCGTGCCCGCGTCGCCGTTGTTCTTCACCGTGAAGCTCACGGTGGTCGTCGCGCCAGCAGCGATCGTGCCTGGATTCACGGTGACGTCTGTGATCAGCGGGTCCGGCCCGGCTGCTGCGGCTGGGCCGGCCATGCCGAAGAGGCCCACCATCACAACTGCCGCGACGACACTCGCGCGAACCTTCCACGCACGTCGGTGCGTACTCACGCCCACGCCCCCTTCGAGAACTCGACGCAACCCGACACGCGCGGGATGCACCGCAGTGAACTATGCCTTGTCCACAGGGCTTTCCGCGACCCAGGGCCGCCGGTTTGTGTTCGTCTGTCAAGCCGTATCGTCCGGTCATGTCCCTTGGTGGTACCAATTCCGATGCTGTGTCCGCTGCGGTGGCGGCCCTCGACGCGGGCCGCGAGGTTGACCGGTTGGTGCTGCGGGACGCCGTTCGCGTGCTGCTCACACGGCTGCGGGAGCTGGCACCCGGCCGTTCGGTCGAGATGCGAGTTCCCCCATATGGCGCGATTCAATGCGTCGAAGGGCCCGCTCATACCCGGGGCACGCCGCCGAATGTGGTGGAGGCCGACCCGGTGACCTTTGTGTTACTTGCGACAGGGCGTCTTTCCTGGGTGGATGCGATCGGTGATGGCCGCGTGACCGCTAGTGGGATCCGCGCTGATCTGTCCGCTTATCTCCCTGTTCTGGGTCATTCATAACAACCGGTTCGACACGCCGGGACACGCCGACCATTTCGGTTGTCGTACGTAGACAAATGCATGAACTCCCTTGACGGTCACCCGTAGCGCCGTCATCATGGCTCTCCGTCACAATCGGGGTCGCGTAGACTGGTCAGGTATCGCGTGACGCCCAAACCCAGCGAGGAGCGCCAGGTGCCCCGAGGCGACGGCCGGTTAAGCCACAACCTCGACCCCCAAAACCCCGGGCCGCAGGACGAGTGCGGGGTTTTCGGAGTCTGGGCGCGGGGCGAAGAGGTGGCGAAGCTCACCTATTTCGGCCTCTATGCCCTACAACATCGAGGTCAGGAAGCCGCGGGTATCGCGGTCAGCGACGGCACCGGGGTTGTCGTGTACAAGGATCTCGGCCTGGTCGCGCAGGTGTTCGACGAGTCCACGCTGGCCAGCCTGCGCGGGCATATCGCTATCGGACACAGCCGTTACTCGACCACCGGTGGCTCGACCTGGGAGAACGCGCAACCCACGTTGCGCTCGACGTCGCCAGGCCTGGACGGGCGCACCGCGGCCACCACGATCGCGTTGGCGCACAACGGAAACCTCGTGAACACCGCAGAACTGGCCAAGCAGGTGGCCGAACGTGGCCTGGAGGATGCCGGCACCTCGGACACCGGCCTGGTGGCGAGCCTGCTCGCCGCTCAACCGGACCTGTCGGTGGAGGCTGCCGCGCTCCAGGTGCTGCCCTCCCTGAGAGGCGCGTTCAGCTTCGTTTTCATGGACGAGGAGACCCTCTACGCCGCCCGCGACGCGCAGGGTGTACGGCCGCTGGTGCTGGGCCGGTTGGAACGCGGCTGGGTGGTGGCCAGCGAGACCGCCGCGTTGGAGACGGTCGGGGCGAGCTTCGTCCGCGAGGTCGAGCCCGGCGAAATGCTGTCGATCGGCGAGGACGGACTTCGCTCGACCCGGTTCGCCAACCCCGAACCCAAGGGCTGCCTGTTCGAGTACGTGTATCTGGCCCGGCCGGACAGCACCATCGCCGGACGCAACATCTACGCCGCCCGGGTCGCCGTGGGCCGCACGCTGGCCAAGGAATACCCCGCTGAAGCGGACATCGTCATCGGAGTGCCCGAGTCAGGAATTCCCGCGGCCATCGGATACGCCGCGGCTTCCGGCATCCCGTACAGCATGGGCCTGGTCAAGAACGCCTACGTGGGCCGTACGTTCATCGAGCCCAGCCAGAGCATCCGGCAGCTGGGCATCCGGCTGAAGCTCAACCCGCTGCGCGAGATCGTCCGGGGCAAGCGCATCGTGATGGTCGACGACTCGATCGTGCGCGGCAACACGCAGCGGGCCCAGGTGCGGTTGCTGCGCGAGGCCGGCGCGATCGCGGTGCACGTGCGCATCTCCTCACCACCGGTGAAGTGGCCGTGCTTCTACGGCATCGACTTCGCCACCCGGGCCGAACTCATCGCCAACGGCCTCGACACCGAGGGCATTCGGCAGTCCATCGGCGCGGACTCGCTGGGCTACGTGTCCCTCGACGGGCTCATCGCGGCGACCGAACAACCCAAGACCCGGCTGTGCCGGGCATGTTTCGACGGGGTCTACCCGATCCCGTTGCCCGAGGACGACCTGATCGGTAAGCACATCCTCGAGGGAGTGCGACGGCGGGTGGCGCCGAACACGCCGGGCGAGGACGCACCGTTGCTCCAGATCCAGACCGGGGCGCTCTCGCGTCCATAGTTGTGCAAAAAAGCTGTTGCGCAAGAGGCTCAAGCACATGACAGGCCGCAATGCCTGGTGTCCCACAGCAGGGGGAATAGGGTGACCCACGTGACGGATCGCGCTGTGAACGCGGCCGACGGCGACAACGACGAAAAGCCGCATCGGCCGGCCGTCACCTACGCCGACGCCGGGGTATCCATCCACGCCGGTGACAAGGCCGTGGAGCTGCTGAGGAGCAAGGTGCAGCGGACCTGGCGGCCCGAGGTGGTCGGTAACATCGGCGGTTTCGCCGGCCTCTTCCGGTTTGACGCGCACAAGTACACGTCCCCATTGCTCGCCTCGTCGACCGACGGTGTGGGCACCAAGCTGCTCATCGCCCAGCAGATGGACGTGCACGACACGGTCGGCGTCGACCTGGTCGCGATGGTGGTCGACGACCTCGTCGCCTGTGGCGCGGAGCCGTTGTTCCTGCTCGACTACATCGCCTGTGGCGAGGTGATTCCGGAGAAGGTGGCGGCGATCGCGGCCGGCATCGCCGATGGCTGCCGGACCGCCGGATGCTCGCTGGTGGGCGGCGAGACCGCGGAGCACCCGGGCGTCATGCGGCCGCATGAGTACGACCTGTCGGCCACCGGGGTAGGCGTGGTCGAGGCGGATGCGGTGCTCGGTCCGCACCGGGTTCAGGTGGGTGACGTGGTGATCGCGATGCGGTCCAGCGGGCTGCACTCCAACGGATACTCCCTGGTGCGCCACATCCTGATGGGCATCTCCCGGATGCGTCTGGAGGGTGTGGTCGAGGAGTTCGACAACCAGCGCACCCTCGGTCAGGAACTGTTGACACCCACAAGGATCTATGCAAAGGATTGTCTCGATCTGATTACCGAGACGGACGTCCGGGCGCTGGCCCACATCACCGGCGGTGGTATCCCGGGCAACCTGGTCCGGGTGCTGCCGGAGACCGTGGACGCGGTGGTCGACCGGGCCACCTGGCGGCCGCAGCCCATCTTCGATCTGGTGCAGCGTAAAGGTCGCATCGAACTGTCCGAAATGGAGTCAACGTTCAACATGGGCGTTGGCATGATGGCGATCATCGCGCCGGAGGATTCGGATCGCGCGGTCGCCTTCCTGCGCGGCCGCAACATCGACGCCTGGGTCGTTGGCGAGGTCATCGATGGCACCGGACAGGTGCAGATGCTCGGCTCGCACACCAACGGCTGACCGGGAATCGTCCCACCTGGTCGTTTGCGGTGTCCGGAGATCGATGATTTCCACTAGCCTGGGGGTGGTACGGCGCGGGCGAACCTGGGAGGTTCCGTGTCTCAGGGTTGGACGGGCATGCGTGGCATCAACACTGTGCCCTCTTACGTGATCATGCAGCCCACCACGCTCTGTAACCTCGACTGCTCCTACTGCTATCTGCCGTTTCGGGCCAGCGACCGGCGCATGCCGGTGGAGATTGCCGAGGCGGTGGCCGCCACGGTGAATGTCTGGGCGGCGCAGTCTCCGCGGTTCTCCGTGGTATGGCACGGCGGCGAACCGCTCGCCACCGGACGGACTCGTCTGGCTGAGCTGATGGCCCCGTTCGTTGGTGTGGAACACCACATCCAGACCAACGCGACACTCGTCGACGACGCCTGGTGTGAGTTCTTCGCAACCCGCGACATCCGGATCGGGGTGAGCATCGACGGCCCGCGGGAGGCCACCGCGGCCCGAGTGTCGCGCGGGGGCCAACCGGCGTACGACCGCATCCGGGGCGGCATCGACACCCTGCGCCGCCATGGGTTGTCCTACGCCGCACTCTGCGTCGTCTCGCAGCCACGGCCCGCAATCGCCACCGAGCTGTACGAGTACGTCCTCGACCTGGGTGCCACCGTGCTCGGCGTCAACGTGGAGGAGCAGGAGGGTGTCAACGTCCGGTGCAACGCGCACCCCGGAGACTCGGTCCGGGCGTTCTGGGCCGAGCTGACCGGCGCCTGGCGACGCGATCCGCGGCTCGAGGTGCGCGAGGTCGAATGGGCCCTGCGGTACGCCGGAGCGGCGTTGGCCGGTGACGCGGACCGGCTCCTGCCCCGGCGGCACGATCCGGTACCCACGATCGGTGTGGACGGCCGGGTGGTGCTTCTCTCGCCGGAATTGGCCGGATTCACCTCCGCCCGCTACGGCGACTTCTCGTCCGGTTCGGTCCGGGACACCAGCCTGCGGGAGATCCTGGCCACAGCGGCAACTGAGCCGTCTGGCTGGATCGCGGAGTATCTCGCCGGGGTGGAAGCCTGCCGGGCCAGCTGTCCCTACTTCGGCTTCTGTGGCGGAGCCCACGCCGCCAATCGGTTCTTCGAGCAAGGGCGCTTCGACGGCACCGAGACCCGGCACTGCCGGAACAGCAAGATCTTCCTCCTGGAAGGAGTCCTCGATCATGCTCGAGCCGCGTGACCAGACCCCACCCATCGATGGTCCGCCCGATGCTCCGCCCCAGCAGGATCGCGCCCTGCACGATCGGCTGACCGGCGATCCCGGCCTGGCCCAATTGGTCGCCGAAGCCGAATCCACCTGGTTGGCTCGCGCCCAGGCGGCTGGCGAACCCACCTCAAAGCCGGGCTGGCGCACCTTCGAAGACGCGTTCCCGACCTTCTACGAATTCACCAACCGCCCGAAGTAGCCGACGGTATCGGGCCGACTGACGTCGGCCCGATACCACACAAAACCCCCGTCGGAAGACATAATTACACGCGGGCAAAGCCCGCGTGTGATAGTCGACCTGGGGGTCAGCGGCGACGACTTGCCCAGTTGCCCTCGTCCGACGCCTCGTCGGCGCCGTCTGGGTCTTTGTCCTCGTCGTCCGAATCGGCGTCGTCGACATACTCCGCGTAGTCGGCGTCGTCAGAATCGGAACTGGCCCTACCCCCGAGCTCGCGCTGTAACGCGGCGAGGTCGGTGTTGGGGGAGTGATACTTCAGCTCCCGGGCCACCTTTGTCTGCTTGGCCTTAGCACGGCCGCGCCCCATGGCTCGACCCCCTCGCACAGAAATTGCGGGGCAACCCTAACGGGCGGGCCCCGACGACGTCAGGCATCTCTCGTGGCTCATACGGTACATGGCCGGAGGCCGGTTCGGCACCTCGCCCTGGCTTGGCGAGTCGAGCGCCGACCGAACGGCTGACGTAAGGCCTGACCGGCCCGTCGCCCATAACATCCGCCTAACGATCAGAGTTTATCCGAATGCCCCGGAGTCGACCCACTTCAACCATCCTGCGCTCGGCCAGCACATCAGCCGCCGCGGCGGGGGCACAGCCTTCGCTCGCGGCCAGCTCGAGGATCTGCTTGGTGCTGTCGTAGATCTTGGCCGCCCGGGCCTTGGCCCGCTCGAAGTTGAAGCCGTGGATCTCGTCTGCGACCTGGATCACACCGCCCGCGTTGACGACGTAGTCGGGCGCGTAGAGGATGCCGCGGTCGGCCAGCAGTTTCTCGACGCCAGGGGAGGCCAACTGGTTGTTGGCGGCCCCGACCACGATTTTCGCCCGGAGCACCGACACGGTGTCGTCGTTGAGCGCTCCGCCCAGGGCACAGGGGGCGTAGAGGTCGATGTCCGACGTGATCAGCGCTGCGGCGTCGGCCACCACGTCCACCCCGGGGTGGCTGGCCCGGACCGCCGCGATCGCCCGCTCGTTGACGTCGGTGATCACGACTGACGCACCGTCGGCGAGTAGGTGCTCGACCAGGCGGTGACCGACCTTGCCGACACCGGAGATGCCCACCCGCCGGCCGGACAGGCTCGGTGAGCCCCACACGTGTTCCGCGGCGGCCCGCATGCCCTGGAACGTGCCGTACGCGGTCAGTACCGAGGAGTCGCCGCAGCCGCCCTCGGACTCGCTGCGTCCGGTGACGTACCGGGTCTCCCGGGCCACCAGATCCATGTCCGCGGTGTAGGTGCCCACGTCGCAGGCGGTGTAGTAGCGGCCGCCCAGCGACTCGATGAACCGTCCGTACGCCCGCAGCAGTGGTTCGGTCTTGATCCGCTCCGGGTCGCCCCAGATGACCGCCTTGCCGCCGCCGAGGTCCAACCCCGCCATCGAGTTCTTGTACGCCATCGCCCGGCTGAGGTCGAGCACATCAGCGAGCGCGGCCTCTTCGCTCTCGTACGGGTGGAACCGGGTTCCGCCGAGGGCCGGACCCAGTGCGGTGGAGTAGATGGCGATGATGGCGCGCAAGCCGCTGGGCGGGTCCTGGCAGAAGACCACCTGCTCGTGCGCCGAAGGCGGGGCCGAGACTGCCGGACGGGGTATCGCGGTGTCGTTGCTGGAACTGAACACACCCATGGTGATCTCCTAGGCGAGTTGGACGGCGGCCCTTGTGGGGCCACAAAGTTCGGCGGGCCGGTACGCCCGGGCTGAGCCTAATCCGATGGGCGCCGCTGCTGCGCGGACGAGGTCGGTGGCCATGCGGTTTTGTGGTCAGGCAACGGCAATCCGTGCGACGATCGCGCCGTGCCGACACTCTTCGCGTCCTACCTGCGGGTGTACGAGCCACTCAGCGCGTTCGACAAGCAAAGCCAGACGTACTGGCGCCGTTACGTCCACGATGGTCGGGCCGTGACGCCGGCCGAAGGACCCGGGCGCCAGCGCACCGCCGTGCTCGAAGCCCTCGGCGCCAGTTGGTCCCGGTTGCCCGATCTGCCCGATGACGCCTACGTGTTGCAGTCCGACGACACCACGCTGATCTGCCCCTGGAATCTGCGGATCCGGGTCGCTGAGGCGGCGCTGGAGGCCCGCGATGGGGTCCCCCCGGTGCTGGCCGACGCGTTCGTGCCGCCGATCCTGGCCGGGCTGGCGCGGGCCGTGGTGTCTGACTGGAACTCCGGTGCCCAGGTGCTCGAGAGCGGCGCATCCCGCCAGCACGAGCAGATCTCCACCTGGAGCGTGCCACTGCGCTGGTTCGTACTCGTGGACGCGGACGATCGGGAGCTGGTGCTCGACCCGCAGCGCCGCCTGCTTCGTTTCCGGACCGAGATCTCCAAGGCCCGGCGCCGGGCGCACCGGGCGTTGTCGGTGCTACGCCGGTCGGTCGGCGACGTGCCGATCTCGGAGGCGGTCGAGGAGAGCGCGCGTTGGCTCGAGGAATTCCATCCCCGGTCGATCGTGGAACTCGACTATGGCGGTCTGGTTGCGGTGCTGTCGGACGAGGCGCTGTCCGGCGACGACTCGCCCGCATTGGTGGCAGCCGGTCTCAGCGCGCTCGCTAACGGTGACGCGGACTCGGCCACGAAGGCGTATGAGCAGGTCGTTGAGCGGTGGCGGGCAATTCAGCTCTTAGAGCGCTGTAACTGAATTGTTACCATCAAATCTGGGCAATTAGCGCGTAACTCATCCGACCATCCACAACGCATCATCCGTTCGGCCCATGTCGGACATCGGGGACTAGCCGGACGATGGGATTCGCGTTGGCCGGCGGGACCCCGGCCGCCGCCACGAGCACTTTGTGGAGGAGAACCCGATGGCATCCCGTACGCATGAACCAGAACCGCTGCTCACCCCGGCAGAGGTCGCGTCGATGTTCCGAGTCGACCCCAAGACAGTGACTCGGTGGGCGAAGGCAGGCAAGCTGAGCGCGATCCGTACGCTCGGCGGGCACCGCCGCTACCGCGAGTCCGAGGTGCGGGCGCTCCTGCAGGGCCAGATTCCCTCGCAGCGGCAAGGCGACTGAGCCCGGCCCGCTGCACCAGACCCTTCCACTCCAGCAACGGTCCGCCAGCCGGCAACTCGCCGGCCGTCGCGGACCGTTTCTGTACCGGCTCCCACGCCTGCCTCGCAGGTCAGGCGCAGGTTGCCAGCATCTCCTGGAGGGCCGCCTTCTCGGCCGTCCTCACCCGCAGTTGCCAGTAGCTCTTCACGGCTATCCAGCGCTGCGCGTATTCGCACCAGTACTCCCGCCGCGGTGGCTTCCAGTCGGCCGGATCGCGGTCGCCCTTGGACCGGTTGGTGGACAGGCTGACCGCCAGCAGTTGCGGGTTGGTCAGGTCATTGGCGAACTGTTCGCGCTGGTCCGCTGACCAGTCCTTGGCGCCGGTCCGCCATGCGTTGGCCAACGGCACCATGTGATCTATGTCCAGGTCCTTCGCTTCGGTCACGGTCTTGCCGTCGTAGGCGCTGAACCAGGTGCCTTGGGTGATCTTGCAAGCGGCGCCCGTTTTGACCGACTGGCCATCCCGCTTGAGGACCACTTCACGGGTATCGCAGTCGTTGCCCTGGGCGGACCAGGTCGGGAACGAGTCGCGGTTGTAGCCCGTCAGCGAGGACCACTCGTCCACTCGCAACGCGTCCAACTGGGTCAGCGAGGCTGCCTTGCCACCCACCACATCGGGGTCCGCCGACGGCGCGGCCGTTCCGCCATCCAAGGGATCACAGCCGGTCACCAGCAGCAAGAGTCCACAAAGGACAAGGGTGAGCGCCGAGCGCGACGTCAACGTGGCAGGGGTACGCACCCGCCCAGCATGGCGGTCAACCGGCCCGTCAGCCGTCAGCCCGTTAAAGGTGTTTCATCCACCTTCTGCCTGCCTTGACACCGTTTGCCGATCCAGCTCTGCGGCCCTGGAGCGGCAAACGGTGTGACAGGTCAGTGGGCGGCGCGGTTGACGGCGGCGGCGACCGCGCGCAGCGAGGCGGTGACGATGTTGGCGTCCACGCCGATCCCCCAGTAGGTGTTCGCGTCCACATCGGCCTCCACATAGGCGGCCGCCTGCGCGTCCCCACCGGAGGACATGGCGTGCTCGGCGTAGTCGAGCACCCGTACCGCGATGCCCACTGTGGACAGTGCGTGCACGAAGGCGTCGATGGGACCGTTGCCGACACCGCTGAGCGCGACGGGTGCGCCGTCGAGCTCCGCCGACGCGGTGAGCTCCACTTTTCCATCCACAGTGGTCACGCTGTAGCTCGGCACCGACAGGCGTGGCGATGGCTGGTAGTCGACCAGGTACTCGCGGGAGAAGATGTCCCACATCTTCGTGGGGTCGACCTCGCCGCCCTCATCGTCAGTGTGCCGTTGGATCACCCCGGAGAACTCGATCTGCAGGCGTCGGGGCAGGTCGAAGTGGTGCTCGGTCTTCATGACGTACGCCACGCCGCCCTTGCCGGACTGCGAGTTGACCCGGATCACCGCCTCGTAGGTGCGCCCCAGGTCCTTCGGGTCGATCGGCAGGTAGGGCACGCCCCACTGGTACTGGCCGACCTCGACACCGGCCGCGGCGGCGTCCCGCTCGAGCGCGTCCAGACCCTTCTTGATGGCGTCCTGGTGCGAGCCGGAGAAGGCGGTGTAGACCAGGTCACCCGCGTACGGGTGGCGTTCGTGCACGGGCAGTTGGTTGCAGTACTCGACGGTGCGCTTGATCTCGTCGATCCGGCCAAAGTCGATCTGGGGGTCCACGCCCTGGGAGAAGAGGTTCAGGCCCAGTGTGACCAGGTCCACATTGCCGGTGCGCTCACCATTGCCGAACAGGCAGCCCTCGATCCGGTCGGCGCCGGCGAGCAGGCCCAACTCGGCCGCGGCCACCGCGGTACCGCGGTCGTTGTGCGGGTGCAGCGACAGCACCACAGCGGGCCGGCGGGGCAGGTTGCGGTGCATCCACTCGATCGAGTCGGCGTAGACGTTGGGAGTGGCCATCTCGACGGTGGCCGGCAGGTTCACGATGAGCGGCCGGTCGGCGGTCGGCTCGACCACATCGATCACCGCGGAGCACACCTCGAGTGCGTAGTCCAGTTCGGTTCCGGTGTACGACTCCGGTGAGTACTCGTAGAAGATGTCGGTGTCCGGAGTCAGTACCTCCGCGTACTTCTGGCACATCCGGGCCGCGTCCACGGCGATCGCGGTGATGCCGGCCCGGTCCAGCCCGAACACCACCCGTCGCTGCAGCGTCGAGGTCGAGTTGTAGAAGTGCACGATGGCGCGACTGGCACCGCGCAGCGACTCGTAGGTTCGCTCGATCAGGTGTTCCCGGCATTGGGTCAGCACCTGGATGGTCACGTCATCGGGGATCAGGTCCTGCTCGATGAGCTGCCGGACGAAGTCGTAGTCGGTCTGGCTGGCCGCCGGGAAGCCAACCTCGATCTCCTTGTAGCCCATGCCGACCAGCAGGTTGAACATGCGTCGCTTGCGTTCTGGTGACATCGGGTCGATTAGAGCCTGATTGCCGTCGCGGAGATCGACCGCGCACCACCGGGGGGCCTGCGTCGTGGTGCGCGACGGCCACTGGCGGTCGGGCAGGTCCACCGAGAACGGCGCCGCGTACGGGCGGTAGCGGTGCGCGGGCATCTGGCTGCGACGTTGTTGCGGAATGGGATCTTCGGATGTGATGACGGTCATGTGAGACAACTCCTGGAGGCCATGTGTGACGGGTCGGATCCGGGCACTGGATTCAGTCCAGAATTCCGGGGGGATCGACCGGCAGCGCTAGGGGCGTCCACGCGCAACAACACCGCGACGAGGTGCCGGCCTAAGAGGCCTCGTCGCGGCGGGGAAGAAGGAGCGCCTGCCACATGGTGCTGACAGTCTACGCCGACTGGGATGCTTTCGGGGCGGGCGGGGCGGTGACCGGCAGCAGGGGGCGCGCCACCACCGGGCCGGGCATGTTCACCGACGGCGGGCCGGCGGATAACGGGCCGGCCAGGGTGAGGCTGCCGAAACTGGCCTTGGCCGCGGTGAGCTGGCCATCCGCGTCGTAGCAGTAGACGCCCGGATCGATCGGCGGGGCCAACGCGGCCGAGGTCGACTCGACCGAAAAGCAGGCACCCCGGGAACCCGGCAATGGCGCGGCCGCCGCGACCGACAGAGCGGTGTCGCGATCGACCAGCGCGTCGATCCAGTCGGTGAAGACGTGTTCCACCTGCGGATCGCTGGCTGCGGGCAGGGATGGCGCGGCGACGCAGCCGGCGCTGATCGGTTCCAGGTCAGGGCGGGTGCCGGCGGTGCCGGCGGTCGGGCCGAGCGTGCACTGGAACATGCCCGTGGTCGAGCGGAAGATGGCGATGTCGGCCAGGCCGCTCAACGCGCCGCCCGGCACCGCCACCACCCACGTACCGTCGGTCGCCATGGCTACGGTGACCGTGCGATCCGTTCGCTTCGGGGCAGTAAGGGTGTAGGTCGCCACATAGCGCCGGTCCTTGGCCGCGGCGGCCAGCCCGGCCAACTGGTCCCGGTCGGCGGGACGGATGGATGGTGGTGTGGTGGGAGCGACCACTGGGGTGACATCGCCGCCGCAGCCCGTCAACAGCGTGACGCCCATCGCTGTCACGAGAGCTACCCGTAGCGCTCGGGCTGGTCCTCGCACCGCATCGTTCGGCCGCTTCCGCACGCAGACATTGTCTGTGACCGTGGCTGCGGATCGTGGGATCGACTCTCCCTGCGCGCCGAGGGCACCGGTAGGCTGGCCCGCGGATACGTCGATCAGGAATCCGGCGGCGCAGGCGTTGCGGCACCAAGAAAGGCGGCGACAACCCGGTGGCGTTGATCGTGCAGAAGTATGGCGGCTCTTCGGTGGGCGACGCGGAGCGGATCAAGCGGGTGGCGGAGCGGATCGTGGACGCCCGCAAGGCCGGCGACGAGGTCGTGGTGGTCGTCTCGGCGATGGGTGACACCACCGACGAACTGCTCGAGCTGGCCCACAAGGTGAGCCCGCTGCCACCCGGGCGGGAATTGGACATGCTGCTCACCAGCGGTGAGCGCATCTCCATGGCGCTGCTGGCTATGGCGATCCACAACCTCGGGTATGAGGCTCGTTCCTACACCGGTTCGCAGGCTGGTGTCATCACCACGTCGTCGCATGGGCGGGCGCGGATCATCGATGTGACGCCGGGCCGGCTCAAGGCGGCCGTGGACGAGGGATCCATCGCCATCGTGGCCGGTTTCCAGGGCGTCGCCCAGGACACCAAGGACATCACCACGCTGGGCCGGGGCGGTTCCGACACCACCGCGGTCGCGTTGGCCGCGGCGTTGGCGGCTGACGTCTGCGAGATCTACACCGACGTGGACGGCGTCTTCACCGCGGACCCGCGCATCGTGCCGAATGCCCGGCACATCGCGCAGATCACGTACGAGGAGATGCTGGAACTCGCCGCCTGCGGCGCGAAGGTGCTGCACCTGCGCAGCGTGGAGTACGCCCGCCGGTCCGGCATCCCGATTCATGTGCGTTCGTCGTACTCGACCAACACCGGCACCATGGTGACCGGCTCGATGGAGGATCTTCCCGTGGAGCAAGCACTCATCACCGGCGTGGCGCACGACCGCAGCGAGGCCAAGATCACGATCGTCGCGGTGCCGGATGAGCCCGGCGTGGCCGCGCGCATCTTCGCCACCGTGGCCGCCGCGGAGAGCAACATCGACATGATCGTGCAGAACGTTTCCACCGAGCAGACCCAGACCACCGACATCTCCTTCACCCTGCCCAAGACCGATGGCCCGACCGCCATGGCGGCGCTGGGCAAGGTGCAGGAACAGGTCGGGTTCAAAGGCCTGCTCTACGACGACCACATCGGCAAGGTGTCCCTGATCGGTGCGGGCATGCGCTCACACCCGGGGGTGGCCGCGAAGTTCTTCTCCGCCTTGGCCGAGGCCGGCGTCAACATCGAGATGATCTCGACCTCGGAGATCCGGGTGTCCGTGGTGTGCCGCGACACCGACCTCGATTCCGCGGTCAGGGCCGTGCATGACGCGTTCGAACTGGGTGGCCTGACCGAGGCGGTCGTCTACGCCGGCACCGGACGGTAGGCCCGTGCGCCGGCTGCCGACGCTCGCTGTCGTCGGCGCCACCGGGGCGGTCGGCACCGTGATGTGTGAGCTGCTCTCGGCCCGCAAGAACGTGTGGGGACAGATCACCCTCGTTGCCTCGCCCCGCTCTGCCGGCCGCACCATCCTGGTACGCGGTGAAGGTCTGACCGTGGTGCCGATGTCGCCCGAGGTGTTCGACGGCATCGATGTGGCCATGTTCGACGTGCCGGACGACGTGTCGCTGGAATGGGCCCCGGTGGCCGTGGAACGCGGCGCGGTGGTGGTCGACAACTCCGGCGCATTCCGGATGCAACCGGATGTCCCCCTCGTCGTATCGGAAATCAACCCCGATCAGATCCACCGCCGTCCCCGGGGCATCGTGGCGAATCCGAACTGCACGACGCTGGCCATGATGGCCACGGTCGGTGCGCTGCACAAGGAGTATGGCCTGCGCGAGTTGGTCGTCGCGTCGTACCAGGCCGCCTCAGGGGCTGGGCAGTCCGGTGTGGACACTCTGCTGAACCAGGTGTCCAAAGTGGCCGGAGACCGGGCGCTCGGTTCCCGGTCGGGCAACGTCCGCCAGGCCATCGGCGACGAACTCGGGCCGTTCCCAGCGCCCCTGGCGCTCAATGTGGTGCCCTGGACCGGATCGTTGCGCGATGGTGGCTGGTCCAGCGAGGAACTGAAGATACGCAACGAGACCCGCAAGATCCTCGGCCGGCCCGATCTCAAGGTGTCCGCAACCTGCGTCCGGGTACCGGTGGTCACCGGGCACTCATTGGCTGTACATGCGGTGTTCTCGTCCGAAGTGGACGCTGCCGAGGCCCGCGACGTGCTCGACCGCGCGCCGGGCGTGATCGTGGTGGATGACCCCGGTGCGGGCGAGTATCCGATGCCGGTCGATGCCGTGGGCACCGACCCGACCTGGGTCGGGCGCATCCGCCGGTCTCTGGACGATCCGCGAGCGCTCGACTTCTTCGTCACCGGCGACAACCTGCGCAAGGGCGCCGCCTTGAACACGGCCCAACTGGCTGAACTGGTAGCCACCGGACGGCACTCCTGAGGAAATGTTGACAGTCACTACCAGATGATGGTTACCATCAAAGCATGGTGACTATCAAAAGGTGGTGGCTGTCATGACGGGGTCGCGGCGGTGGTGGGCGCTGGGTGCGCTCGTCATGTGCATGCTCACGCTGGGGTTGGACGGGACGATCCTGAACGTCGCGCTGCCGACCCTGGCTACGGAACTCCAGGCGAGCACCCGCGGGCTGCAATGGATCGTGGACTCGTACATCCTGGTTTTCGCCGGGTTGTTGCTGCCCATGGGCGCCCTGGGCGACCGGGTCGGGCGCAAGAAGCTGTTGCTGATCGGGCTCGGCTTCTTCCTGGTGGCGTCGCTCGGCGCGGCCTACGTGACCGAAGTTGGCGCACTCATCGCGGCCCGGGCGCTCATGGGTCTGGGGTCGGCGATCCTGACCCCGGTGGCGCTGGCCATCCTGCCGGTGTTGTTTGGGCCGCAGGAGCGGCCCCGGGCCATTGCCATCTCGGCCACCGCGATGGGGGTCGGCGTACCACTCGGGCCGATCGTCGGCGGGTGGCTGCTCGACCATTTCTGGTGGGGTTCGGTGTTCCTGGTCAATGTCCCGGTGGCAGTGCTCGCGTTCGTGGCCGTGGTGGTGTTGATCCCGGAGTCTCGGGACCCCCGGGCGCGGCCGGCTGACCTGATCGGCGGAGTCCTGTCCACCACCGCGCTGGTGGCGTTCGTCTACGGCGTCATTGAGGCACCGCGGCTGGGTTGGGCTGACCCGTTGGTGCTGGTCGCGATCGTTGCCGGGATTGCGCTCGGCACGACCTTCCTGTTCTGGGAACGGCGCACCCCGGATCCGATGATCAACCTGGCCTGGTTCGGGCGGCCGCGCTTCCTGTGGGGCACGGTGGCCGCGACGCTCGCCACGTTCGCCCTGTTCGGCCTGTTGTTCACGGTGCCGCAATACCTACAGGCAGTGCTCGGTCACGACGCCTTCGGCACCGGACTGCGGCTACTGCCGATGATGGGTGGTCTGATCCTCGGCGCCGGCGGTTCGGACCGGATCACCGCGGCCATCGGGGCGAAGGTTCCGGTGGCGGTCGGCATGTCTGTGATCGCCGTCGGCCTCGCCGTCGGGGCCACCACGTCGGTCGAGGACGGTTTCGGGCTGCTCGCCACCTGGCTCGCTGTTGTCGGCTTCGGCGTCGGCCTGTCCCTGGCACCGGCGATGGATGCGGTGCTGGGCGAACTGTCGACGGCTGAGTCGGGCTCAGGCACGGCGCTCACCATGACCGTGCGCCAGGTGGGGGCAGCCTTGGGCGTCGCGCTGCTGGGCAGCGTGCTGGCCAGCGGTTACACCAACCGTCTCGAGGTCTCCGCCCTGCCCGACGACGCGGCCGAGGTGGCCCGCGATTCGGTGTCCGGCGCGATAGCGGTAGCCGAATCGCTGGGTGACCAGGCCCTTGCTACCAGTGCCCACGCGGCGTACGTGCATGGCATGGATCTTGTGTTGATTGTCTGTGCCGCCATCGCGGTGGTGGGCGCGGCACTCGTCACGTTTGCCCTGCCGGGCCGTCCGACTGTGGTCGAGCCGCCCGGTGAGCAAGAATCTCAGGATGAGTTCTCCCGGGCTTCGTGAACGCAAGAAGCAGAAGACGCGGTGGGCGATCCAGGAACATGCGTTGCGCCTCTTCGCCGAGCAGGGGTACGAGGCGACGACGGTGGACCAGATCGCCGCCGCGGCGGAGATCTCGCCGAGCACGTTCTTTCGCTACTTTCCCACCAAGTACGATGTGGTACTGCAGGACGAGTACGACGCGATCATGGTCGCTGGCCTGCGCGATCTGCCACCCCAACTGCCTCCGCTGGCAGCCATGCGGGAGACGGTTCGGCGGGCGTTCGCACAGGCTGGCCACGAGGACCGGGCCAAGCTGCTGAACCGGACGAAGCTTGTCATGGCGGAGCCGTCCCTGCGGCCGGCTATCGCGGAGAATCTTTTCACGACCATCGATGTGGTTCGTGCCGCGGTGGCGGAGCGGACGGGTGGCGACCCGGACTCGGTGGAGTTGCGGGCGTTCGCCGGCGCCGTTGTCGGCGCCATGTTCGGTGTGATCCAGTTGTGGGCGGATGGCGATGGCTCGGTTGACCTGGCCGAACTGGCTGACCGCGCGCTGGCTGTGCTCGGCAGTGGCGAGTTCGGCTAGCGGCGAGTTCGTCTAGCGGACGCGGCTCAGGCCGCTCCGGTGAGGGTCGGCGCCAGGCGCGCGGTGTCGCGGCCCGCGCGTTTCGCCTGGTAGAGCGCCTTGTCCGCGCGGCTCAAGGTGTCCTTGCCGGTTTCGCCCATCATGTGCAGCGCGGCGCCGACGCTGACCGTCTGTCCGGTCTGCCGGGCCGCCTTCAGCAACCGTCGGGCGATCTTCGATACCTCGGCCGGACTGTTGACGTCCACAATGACCGCGAACTCGTCTCCGCCGATGCGGTACAGCTGGTCGTCGCCTCGCATGGCGGAGCGGAGCGCCTCGACCAGCGAGATCAGAGCGTGATCGCCGGCCTGGTGCCCGTACTCGTCGTTGATCCGTTTGAAGTCGTCCACGTCCACCGCGATGATCGCGGTGCGGCCGGGTGAGCTGGCGTTGAGCCGGCGTACGAACGGGCGGCTGTGCCGCAGCCCGGTGAGTGGATCACTCTCGGCCTGCTGGGAGAGCCGGTCGACCTGGGCCAGCCGGCTGTGTGTGGCCAGGGCGTGCGCGACCACCAGCGCCAGCAGGGCTCCGGTGTTCCCGGGCAGGGCGCTCGGGTGGGCGACCGCGATCAGCGTCCCGCCGTAGTCGACCGTGTACGCGGCGGGCAGGCCGGCCTGGCGCAGCGCGGCCAGCACGTCGTGTGCCGGTTCATCCGGGGCCAGTCGCAGGTCGAGGCCGGACAGGTTCGCGGCGATCACCGGGTCGCCGTGGCTGCGGACCTTGCCGCCCGGCTCCACGGCGAGCGCGACCCGGGCGCCGGTGATGACGCAGGCCGCCGCGAGGGTGCGGGTGAGCAGTTGGCTGGACGTCTCGGCGGTGGTGATGGCGACGGTCTGCTCGAGTACGACGCACATGCGGTCACGGTCGAGGTCAGCGGGGTGAGGGGACAACGGCACTGTCTTTTCGGGGAGATCCGGCTTTTCGGGGAGATCCGGGGGGGAGGGAGCTCGTCGCTTCGGAAACGTGAACTGTTTTCTGGTCCATCCTACTCATCGCGTGCGACTGGCTACTGAACGTGGGCCGCGTTGTGACTATGCGCAGGTGGTCGGTGCCGAACCGTTGTCGGACCAGCGCCGAACTGGACACGCTGAAAGGCGGGGCAGAGGATGGGCCTTTGATCACCTGAACAAGGAGATTCGTCTATGACATCGTCCGCAGAGGCTGGCCGGGCGGCGGTCAGCCACCCGTTGTCCCGCCTCACCGCTGAGGAGATCGACGCGAGTCGGATGCTGCTGGAGTCCGAAGGGCTGATCACACCCACCACTCGTTGCGCGTACCTGGCCCTCGAGGAGCCGGCGAAGGGGGAGGTCCTCGCCCACGTCGATGGCAAGGCCGTCGAGCGCCGGATCCGGGCGATGTTGCTGGACATCAGCACCGGTGCTACCCGGGATGTGCTGGCCTCCCTGACTGCCGGGAAGGTGGAACGCGTCGACGACATCGACACGCGCACCGGTGGACAGGCTCCCATCCTGCTCGAGGAGTTCATCGCGGTCGACGAGATCGTCAAGGCGGACCAGGGCTGGGTGGCGGCGATGGCCCGGCGCGGCCTCAGCGACCTCGACCTGATCCGGCCCTGCCCGCTGTCGGCCGGTGACTTCGGCCTCGACGGCGAGCAGGGCCGTCGCCTGTTGCGGGTCCTGTCGTTCGTGGCCAACCGGCCGGCGGACCACTGCTGGGCGCATCCCATCGACGGCGTGGTGGCCTACGTGGACATGATCGACCGCCGGGTGGTGCGGCTCATCGACCACGAGTTGATGCCGATCCCGGCTGAGGAGGGCAACTTCGACGACCCGGCGTACGTCGGGCCGGAGCGCACCACGCTGCGCCCGATCGAGATTACCCAGCCGGAAGGTCCCAGCTTCACTGTCGACGATGACGTCGTCAGCTGGCAGAACTGGCGCTTCCGGGTAGGTTTCGATCCCCGCGAAGGCCTCGTCCTGCACCAGCTGTCCTTCACGGACGGTGACAACGAGCGGCCGCTGATCTACCGCGCGTCGGTCGCGGAGATGGTCGTGCCGTACGCGGACCCCTCGCCGGTGCGGTTCTGGCAGAACTACTTCGACGCGGGCGAGTACCTGCTCGGCCAGCAGGTGAACTCGCTGGTCAACGGCTGCGACTGCCTGGGCGAGATCCACTACTTCGACGTGGTGATGGCCGACGGTGAAGGACAGCCCCGGACCGTCAACAACGCTATCTGCATGCACGAGGAGGACTACGGCATCCTCTGGAAGCACACCGACCTGTTCACCGAGTCGCAGGAAACCCGTCGTCAGCGCCGGCTCGTGGTGTCCTTCTTCGTCACCGTGGGCAACTATGACTACGGCTTCTACTGGCACCTCTACCTCGACGGAACCATCCAACTCGAGGTGAAGGCGACCGGCGTGGTGTTCACCTCGTCGTACGTGCAGGGCAGCCCTTGGGCGAGCGAGATCGCGCCAGGCCTCGGTGCGCCGTACCACCAGCATCTGTTCAGCGCCCGGCTGGACATGATGGTGGACGGGGTGGCCAACGCGGTGGAGGAGATCGACGCGGTGCGGGTCCGCACCGGCCCGGGCAACCCGTACGGCAACGCCTTCACGCGGTCGGTCACCCGGCTCACCCGCGAGTCCGAAGGTGCCCGCGATGCGCACCCGGCGGCCGGCCGGGTGTGGAAGGTCATCAGTACCGAGCGCACCAACCGGCTCGGGCAGCCCACCGGCTACGTGTTGCAACCACAAGGACAGCCGTTGTTGCTGGCCGCGGACGAGGCCTCGATCCGGCAGCGGGCGGCGTTCGCCAGCCACCATCTGTGGGTGACCCGGTACGACCCGAACGAGCGCTACCCCGCCGGCGACCGGGTCAACCAGCACCCGGGAGCAGACGGGCTGGACGCATTTGTGGCCAAGGACCGGGCCATCGACGGCGAGGACATCGTGCTGTGGCACACCTTCGGCGCGACCCACTTCCCGCGCCCGGAGGACTGGCCGGTGATGCCGGTGGAGCACTGCGGTTTCACCCTCAAACCGGTCGGCTTCTTCGATCGGAACCCGACCCTGGACGTGCCCGCCTCCACGGCCCGGCACTGCCACTAGCCATGCGGGACGGTCGCCGCGGCCACCTGCCGCGGCGGCCCTGGCCCGGCGTGGCGGAAATTCTTCATGTGCAGGCGGTTGAACAGATGGTGGTGGTCGACTAACGTACGGCGCTGGGTATTTGGCGTCACGAGCCGGCCACTTCGAGTAGCCAAGGGAGAAAATGTACGAGCTTCCCCTCGCGGACGAACTCTTTCTTGTCGGCCACGATCAGTACTCGGGCAAGGCGCAGATCAGCGACGGCGCGCTGGACACCGCTCTTGCCGGTGCGGTGCTCGGTGAACTGGTGCTGGCTGGCCGGCTCTCCATTGGTGACGACACCGTCGTGATTGTCCGCGATCAGCGACCGCATGGTGAGCGCGTGTCCGATGCCGCGTTGGCCGAGATTCTCAAGCAGCAGCAGGCACATCCGGTGCGTGCCTGGGTGGAGTACCTGCGCGACCACTCGCGCACCATGGTGGCACCTCGGTTGGTCCACAGCGGACTGGTCGAGCGGGTTCAGGTCCGGGCGATGCTCAAGCAGACCACCCGCTACAAGGCCGTCGATCCGCTGAAGGCGGCTGGCCCACAGGCTCGGCTGCGGTTCATGCTGGACCGCCCCGGCAGCCTGGACGAGCAGACCGCGGTGTTGGGCAGCCTGGTGCTGGCCAGCGGGCTGGAGTTCGTGCTTGGTGGAGGTACTGGCCGGGAGATCCGCGACTCGCTCGGCCGGATGCAGCTGATGCTGAAGGTCGATCTGCAGGCGCTGGTGGTGGGTGTGGAGTCCGCCGTGGCACAGCTCGCCCTGAGCGCCCGTCGCTGACCTGCCGCTGACCGGGAGAACGAAACCGCCGCCGGCGACCGGATGGTCGTACGGCGGCGGTTTGATCGTCCTTGGTCGGTCACTGCGATGGCGACCGCGGCTCCCGCCACATCGGCCAGAACGGGGCGCCGCCGACTGTGTAGGGCTCGCCCATCAGGCGGTAACCCATGCGCTGGTAGAGGTCGCGTGCAC
This sequence comes from uncultured Actinomycetota bacterium, assembly GCA_963742855.1. Lineage (GTDB taxonomy): Bacteria > Actinomycetota > Actinomycetes > Mycobacteriales > Micromonosporaceae > CAVUNP01. The sequence goes on from CAVUNP010000012.1 coordinate 393,555, forward strand.
CCGTGCTGCTCGCCTCCAGGAAACCCGCGATGTTCTCACGGTCCAGGGTGGCGTGGTGGTGCTCCAGCAACTGTGAACCCAGTCCACTGCGCTGATGTGCCGGGCTGACCCCGAGAAACGCCAGATGATGGTGCGGCTCGTGCGGATGGTTGGCGTCGAACATCTCGTCCAGGTGGCGGAACCGTTCGATGGCGGCACCGCACACCTCTTCGAGGCGCCGGTCGTAGTCGTCCGGCGGTGGCAGGTCCCCGAAGCCGCGTGGCAGCCACACCGCGGCGGCCGAGCGATCGGCGAAGACATGCACCACGCCGTACGTCAGCGCGTATTCCACGTAGATCTGGAAGTTGCGGGGCAGTACCTTGGCACGGTCGGCCGGGTCCGGTAGGAGCCAGGCACTGACGCTGAGGTGTTGGAACGAGTCGCCGATCAGATCGGCGACCCATTCCGCGTCGGGCCGTGAGGCCGAGACGATGTGCGCCTGCGTCACTGGCGGATTTCCTGCTGAGGGGTCGTGCCGGGCGCGCCGGCGCCGCCGTGCTGCGGTGCGTACTCGTTCTGGATGACCCGGCTCTGGGTGGTGAGGCCGGACACGGTGTTCGCGCCCAGACCGATGGCCCGGTAGACGTCCGGCTTGCTGGCCCGCAGGATGAGCGCCCACAGGACGCCGAGCACGGCAACTGCCGGGTATGCGGCCGGGATGATCCACCGCAGCGGGTCGGTTTCCGGTACGCCGAGCAGGTTGTGGAACCCATCGACGGCGAAGTAGACGACGCCGGCCAGCACGATGGTTGACACGATCGGTGCGATGGTCCGCCGGAACACGTTCTCACCGCTGGGCTGGCGCAGGAAGAAGGCGAACACCGCGATCGAGGTCAGTGCGATCAGGGTCAGGATGCCGAAGCCGCCGGCGGTGCCGAGCAGGAAGAACAACTGGGTAACCGGGTCCAGTTGGGTTGCCGCGTACGCCACGATGACGACGAGGCCGAGGATGCTCTGGATGACCGAACCGGCGACCGGGGCACCGCTACGACGGCCGGTGGTGCTGAACAGCGTCGGGAAGACCCGCTCGCGGCCGAGCGCGAAGGTGTAGCGAGCCACGGTGTTGTGGAAGGAGATCATAGCGGCCAGCACCGAGGTGGCGAACAGCGTGTTGCCGATGTCGACGAAGGCGACCGGGAGGCGGTCAGCGGCCAGTCCGAAGATTGTGTCAGGGCCGTTCTCGCCGGCCACCGCCACGATGTTCTCCGGACCGGTGGCCACGGACATCGCCCAGGCGGAGAGTGTGTAGATGAGGCCGATGATCGCGATGGAGAGGTAGGTGGCCAGCGCGATGGTGCGCCGCGGGTTCTTGCTCTCCTCGGAGAACACCACGGCCGACTCGAAACCGGTGAAGCCGAGGAAGGTCAGCACCAGCACGGCGCCGGCCGCCTGGCCCACGAACAGGTTGCCCGGCAACAGCGTGTCGAAGGTAACCGCGCCACCGGCCGGCTTGGCCAGGAAGAACACGTCGTAGACCAGCGTGATGACGATCTCCGCGCACAGCAGCAGGGCCAGCACCTTGCCGTTGATGTCGACGCGGAGCACGCCGAGGATCGCGACGAGCGCCCAGGCGATGAGGGCGATGAGCCACCATTGCATGGTCACGCCGAACCACTGCTCCAGCAGCGGCCGGGTCGCCGCGCCGATGATGCCGTAGAGGCCGACCTGCAGGCCGTTGTATGCAAGCAGCGCCATCCATGCCGCACCCACGCCGAGCGGGCGACCCAGGCCGTTGGCGACGTAGGTGTAGAACGCACCCGCGTTGGTGATGTGCCGTGACATGGCGACATAGCCGACGCTGAAGATGCCGAGGATCACGGCGATGGTGACGAACCCGAACGGGATGCCAATCACCTGAGTGGCGGCGTACCCGGTGGTGACGACACCGGCCACAACCGTCAGCGGCGCGGCCGCCGACATGACGAAGAAGACGACAGATGGTATGCCCAATCTGTCTTTGGCCAGTGAGCCCTGGATGGGAGAAGACATTGAGGGGACTCCGAGGTCGAAGGGGTGCCCGGCAAGGGCGGCTTGGGAGCCTGCCAGTTCGCGGGTTCCGGCAGACGCGGGGTGCTGCGGACGTGAGCCCCCAACCGCCTGTGCTCGGGCATGATTCTTTCCATGGCGAATCCGTAGTCTTGTCTAGCTGGACGCGCCAGACAAGAGTCAACTGAGTACCAAGCTGCCTGTTTGTCCAGCTACCAACACATGCGTCCCTGAAGATCGTGAAGGCCGGTCGCACCCCATCGGTCCGCTGTGGACGCAAACAAGCGTGCGGCTATCTGGCGCATGGACTCCCGTTGACCAGGCAGTTGCGCGGGCTGGGATCGCCTGGGCCCTTAGCGAACTGGAAGAACACGCCAATGTGAGCGCCCGCTGCCAACGGTTGCTGGCCGGTGAAAGTCACCGTCTGACCGGAGCGCGCCACGGTCGAGTCGCCGGGACCGTCGGAGATCCAGCGGGACTGGAGCTGACCGACGATGTCGGGGAAAACCAACTGGACCTGCCAGGCCTGTGGGCTGGCGGACGTGTTCGACAACGCAACGTTGCCGATGAACCCTTCGTTCCAGTCCTGCGACACTGCAAACGTGCCGGAAACCTGGCCAGTGCCGGATGTCGCGATCACCGTGGTACTGCCCAGTGACGTGTCCGCCGGTTGACCTGCGGGAATGGGTGGGAACGGGGTGCCAACTCCAGTTGGGTCGCCACTTGCTTTCGCTTGCGGCCCCTGTTCCGGAAAGATGGCCGCCACGACTGCCATCGAGGCGAACGCGAGCAGGAAAATGGTACTGAAAGCCACGACAAACCGGTGGCGCGGTTTTGCTTCCGGCTGCGGTTGCTCCGGCCTGGTGTGGCGGCCCACACACCAACCTTCGCCGACCACGGGGCTGGGTACAAGTAGGCACATCGAAATGTGCGGTATCGGCCATTTTTCGGAAGGTACGTTTCGCAAGGCCGTCATCTTCGCGCCCTACGCTCTTGGCTCATGCGCACGTTGATCGAAGTAGTCGGACTGGTTGTGGTCGTGGTCGCAGTGTCGGCGGCGGCCCGCCGGCTGGGCGTCCTCGCACCGATCCTGCTGGTCGTGGTCGGCCTGGTGCTGTCGTTCGTACCGCAGTTCCCGGTGCCCGAGATCGACCCCGAGTTGGTCATCGTCGGCATCCTGCCGCCGTTGCTCTACGTAGCTGCCATCGAGATGTCGGTACCGGCATTCCGCTTCAACCTGCGCCCAATTCTGCTGCTCGCGGTCGGGCATGTCCTATTCATCGCGGCCGCGGTCGGATTCGTTGTGCACGCTCTGTCGCCGGGCATACCCCTGGCAGCCTGTCTTGCCCTCGGCGCGGTCGTGGCGCCACCCGACGCGATCGCGGCGACCGCGGTGGCTCGCCGGATCGGCCTGCCGAGGCGCATCGTGGTGCTCCTCGAAGGCGAGAGCCTGCTCAACGACGCCACCGCCATCGTGACATTCCGGGTCGCCGTGGCCGCCGCCGTGGGTACCGCGATCGGCCCCACGAACATCGCCGTCGAAGTCGGCCTGGCGGTGGGAGGCGGCATCGGCGTCGGTGTGGTCGGCGCGTGGCTGTTCCGGTTCCTGCACCAGCGGGCCAAGACTCCGCTGATGGACAACTCGCTGTCGCTGCTGACACCGTTCGTGGTCGCGCTGGGCGCCGAGGCGGTGCACGGCTCCGGCGTCGTCGCGGTTGTGGTGGCCGGGTTGTATCTCGGCCACCGGATGCCCACCTTGATGTCGGCCGCGTCGAGACTGCAGATGAACGCCTTCTGGCAGATGATCAAATTCTTGCTGGAGGGCTTGGTGTTCCTGGCCGTCGGGCTGCAGTTGCGGCACATCGCGGCCGACCTTGACACCGGTGTCGGCCAGGTGGTCCTGCTCACCGCCACGGTGCTGGCGGTGGTCATCGTGCTGCGGATCATCTGGCTGCTCCCCGCCACCTACGGCCCGTGGATGTTGCGGCGGACAGTCCCGCGGCCGGCACCGTCCGAGCCGCTGGTCATCGGTTGGGCCGGCATGCGCGGCGTGGTGACGCTTGCCACGGCGCTCGCGCTGCCTGCCACCCTCGCCGGCGGCCAGCCCTGGCAGCGTGAACTGTTCGTCTGGCTGGCCTTTGCGGTGATCGTATGCACGTTGGTGGTTCAGGGGACCACGCTGCCCGCGGTGGCCCGGCTGGCGAAACTTCCACCAGACGACCCCATCAAGGACCGCCTGGCTGAGGCGCAGATTCAGAACGATGCCAGCCAGGCCGCTCGAAGGCGGCTGGATCAACTGGCCGAATCCGCGCCGCAGGAGGTGGTGGCGCAGTTGCGGCAGCTCGCCGAGCAGCGGTCGAACGCGGCCTGGGAACAGTTGGGGCGGCCCGGCGAGACACCGACGCGGGCCTATACCCGACTGCGGCGGGAGATGCTCGAAGCGGAACGGGAGGTGTTTCGCCTCGCGCGTGACGAGGGTCGCATCCCGGAAGAGGTATTGGTGCGCACTCAACGAGAGTTAGATCTCGAGGAATCCATGTTGGAACGGAGTGAGCAGCCATGACATCATGCGAGCATCTGCGGGCCACCACGGCGGACCCGACCCCGCAGATCGCCGAGGGTTGCCAGGACTGCGTGGCCGGCGGTTACCACGACTGGGTGCACCTGCGGCTGTGCCTCGAATGCGGACACGTGGGTTGCTGCGACTCGTCGCCCCACAAGCACGCGACCGGTCATCACCGCATCGAGGGACATCCCGTGATCCGCTCGTTGGAGCCCGGCGAGTCCTGGCGCTGGTGCTATGTGGACGAACTGGTGGCCGGCTGACCAGTCGGCTGTGACAGTAACTCCGATGTGACAGTAACCCGATGTGACAGTAACGAGGTGACAGTGGACGAGCGGGATCTGGCGCGTCGCCGATCGTTCAACCAGCGGGCGGACGAGTACCACCTCGGCCGCCCGCCATATCCGCCGCGGGTCTTCGAGCTGCTGCGCGAATGCTGCGGACTGGCCGCCGGAAGCCAGGTGCTGGAGCTCGGTGCCGGCAGTGGCCTCGCCACCCGGGAACTGCTGGCCAGTGGCGCGGATGTGGTGGCGGTGGAGCCGGGTGGTGAACTGGCGGGCCACCTTGCCGCAGACCTCGGCGGCGACCGGCTGCGCATCGTCGGCACCGACTTTGAGGACGCCGCCCTGCCGGAGGGGTACTTCGACCTGGCCGTCTCCGCCACCGCGTTTCACTGGATACCCCGGCAGGTCGCGCTACCGAAACTTGCCCGGGCGCTGCGTCCGGCCGGCTGGTTCGCGGTGTGGTGGCACGTTTTCGCAGATCCGCAGAGGCCGACCGACTTCCGGCGGGCACTGGATGACGTCTACCGACGGTACCTGCCGGCCGAGCGGAGGGACCCCGCCTTCATGCCAGGTCCCATGCGCACCGAGTCGTGGACCGCGGAGCTGGAACAGGGTGGCTGGTTTGACGTCGTACGGGTGGAAATGATCCGCTGGGAACACCGGCTCACGAGCGGCGGAGCCCGCCGCCTGTTCGGCACGTTTTCCAACGTCAGCGAGCTGCCCGCCGAGCAGCGGGAAGGGTTTCTCGACGCCGTGGGTGGCCTGATCGACGACCAGTTCGGTGGCGAGGTCGTAGATCCCTACGTCACGGCGGTGTACCTGACCCGGTCGCGCTGCGCGACGCTGCCATCCCACCGGCCAACTGTCCTATCTGACTCCATTGTGGATCTGAAGGCTCGCTGTGACTGGTGACCTGGCTCGTCAGTCGAGCGAGGCCAGGGCGGCGTCGGCGGCGCGGCGTTCGGAGACCTGCTGGGTGGCGTAGGCGATCTGGACGGCGTCGATAGCTGCCGATCGGGCCTGCTGGGGCTCGCCGGCGGCGGCCAGCGCGCGGGCCAGCACGCGGGTGGCCACGGCCCGACCGCGCACGTCGTCCGTGGGCAGGTCGCCGGCGCGGCGCACAGCGGCGAGGGCTTCGTCTACCCGGCCGGCGCAGAGCAGGGCGTCGGCGTACTCGGCCACGGCCTGGCGTTGGGAAACCAGCACGGACGGGGCCGCGTCGGTCTCCGCGATTTCGCCGAGGGACAGCAGAGCGGCGTCGATGTCGCCCACGGCCAGGCGGGCGCGGCCCAGCAGGACCCGGGGGCCGACTCGGGCCGCGTCGACCACGTTGTGTGGCTTGATCACGGCCAACACCGCGTGCGCGTCGGATTCGGCGGTGGCCGGGTCGCCCAGTTCGAGCGAGGCGAAGCCATGGGCGGTGCCGGCCATCGCGATCAGCAAGGGGTGGCCGGTGCGTTCGCCGTAGCGGCAGGCCTCGGACAGCAGGTCGACCGCGTGCGCGGGTTCGCCCAACCCGCGGGCCACCACTGCGCGTACGACCAGAGCGAATCCGCGGCCCCAGTCATCGTCGATCTCGTCGAATTCGCGGTAGGCGCGGCGGGCCTCCTGATCGGCCGAGGTCAGGTCGCCGAGTTCGGCAGCCGCGAACGCACCTACCGCCCGCAACGTGCCCACGGCCCAATGTTCGCCGACCCGTTCACCGAAGGGCAGGAACGCCTGCGCCAGGCGGCGGGCCTCATGCAGCCGTCCGGCCAGGAGTCGGGCGAAGGCGGTCGTGCCGCGCAGCCAGGCCCGCCCGGTGGTGTCCCGAAGCTCGGCGAACAGCCGGGCCGCTTGGCCCAGGGTGGTGTCCGCAGTGTCGAAGTCCCCCAACGTGGTGGCCACCCAGGCCAGGTTCTGCAGGGCCCAGGCCTGACCGCGGCGGTCGCCGGACTGCTCGGCGATGGCGAGTGCCTCGCACAGTCCAGCCTGTGCTTCGCTCAGCCGGCCGCGCAGGTAGTCCTCCATCGCGATGCGCCGCAGGACTTCGCCGCGTTCGGCTGGCAGGACATCGGCCGGGGCCACCATGAGGGCTTCCTGCCAGGCCCGGTCACCCCGTTCGTTGTCGCCGAGCAGCCGGTACGCCCGACCCGCGATGAGCAGGGCCCGGGCCCGGCTGGCCGGGTCATTGGCCGCGTCGGCGCCGGCCTTCTCCGCTTCGGCCAGTGCCTCGGCGGCGCGGCCGAGTTGCAGCAGGGCGCTGGACAGCACCAGGCGGTCCGGCGCGGTGAGCACCCCGCCACCGAGTCCGGCGGCCCGCTCGGCGAACCGTGCCGCCTGGTCGGGTTCCCCGCTACGGATGGCGGTACGGGCGAGCCGGGCCAGTGCCTCGATGCCCACCGGTGCGACCGACCTGGCCGCGGCGTCCGGTCGCAGGCTGACCGCGTCGGCCAGCCTGGTCGCGCGCTCCGACTGGTCGGCGATGAAGGCGTCCACTGTGGCCGATGACCAGCCGAGCCCGGGAGCGGGTTGCTCCAGGGCCGCCGCCCAGCGGGCCAGGTGGGCATGCTGATCAGCCAGGTCGGCCTTGCCGATGCCGGCGTACGCGGCCTCCCGCAGCAGCGGGGTAGCGAACACGTACCCGCCCCTGGTGCGCAGGAGCATCCGCCGGTTGAGTAGTTCGTCCAGTGCTCGCTCGAGATCATTGGCGGCCACCGCGGGGCTTGCGTCCACATTGGACTGTCCCGCTCGGACTGCGTCGAGGGCCGCCGCGGGTACCGAGTCGCCGACCACGGACGCGTCGCGCAGTACGGCCCGGGATCCGGCTGGCAGGGCATCGATGCGGGCGGCCAGGACCGCGGCCAGGTCACGACTGAGCAGCCGGCCGGACAGCGACTGCGGTGACAGCTGCCAGGTCGCGTCGGACCTGGTCAGCGCGCCGCGTTCGAGCAGCAGGGTGACGAGTTCGGCCAGGTAGAACGGATTGCCCTGGGCGGTGGCGAGCAGCCGGTCGGTGTCGGTGCTGGACAGCCGGCCGTCACCGAGGTAGGCCTGTAGCAGTCGGGCGGCCTCGGCGCCACGCAACGGTGGCATGGCGTGCACCTCGGCATCCGGCAGCCGGGTCAGCGCTCCCGCGGCCCGGACGATCTCCGGCCGCGCCAGCAACACCACCAGGACCGGCCCCACCAGGCGGTTCAGCGTGGCACCAAGAGCATCCACAGTGGATGGACTCGCGTTCTGGAGGTCGTCCACGATGACGACCAGCGGAGCTTCGGTGGCCAGCGCGGAGAGCAGTTCGGCCACCGCCACCGGGGCGGCCTCGGTCTCGGGTTCGGTGCGACCGGCACCCAGCGCGCCGGAGCGGTCCGGCGCCGTCTCGGCGTAGCCGAGCAGGGAAACGAGTTGTTCGGTCTGCAGGCGCGCCACGGTGCCGGTACGGCGTTCCACGATGGCGGCGACCCGGCGCAGCCGTTCCTCGGCCGCAGCGCGGGTGGGCGGCGGAGTCTGGTCGGGTAGGCCGATGGCCACCCGCACCAGGTCGGACAGTGGACCCAGCCGCCACCGCTCGCCGTAGGCGGCGCAGCGGATGGACAGCACCCGGGCGCCGCCGGTGCCGCGGTCGAAACCGGCCGCGAACCGTGCCGCCTCGGCCGCGATGCGCGACTTTCCCAGGCCGGCATCGGCGGTGAACACCATGACGTGCGCTTCGGTCCGGTCCACCACCTCGGCCAGTCGGCCGGCGATCAACGCCAACTCGGTTTCGCGGCCGACAAACGGGCCTTCGTCGCCGAGGCCGGACCGAGTGCCCGGCGCGTCCAGGGGCCCGAGCAGTTCGTACGCCTCGACCGCGTGGCGCTTGCCTTTCAGGCGCAACGGCAGCAACCGCCGCCAGGACACCACATGCCGGGTGGCCGCGGCGGTGTCCGCCCCGCCGTAGACGGTTGCGACGGCGGCCGCGTCGGCCAGCCGGGCCGCGGTGTTCACCGTGTCGCCCACGACGGTGTATTCCAGCGCGGCCTGTACACCGGCGATGACCTCACCGGAGTTGATGCCGACCCGCAGGCCGGAAGGGGCGCCGCCACCGCGCTCGTCGTCGAGCACCCGACGGACTGCCCGCTGCATGGCCAGCCCCGCCCGGACCGCGCGCTCGGGGTCGTCCTCATGCGCGACCGGGGCGCCGAACACGGCCATGATGCCGTCGCCGGTGAGCTTGTCGACGTGCCCGCCGAAGGTCTTGACCGCGCCGGCGAGCGCGGCGAGCACCCGGTCGGTGACCGCGCCGACCCGTTCCGGATCGACGCCCTCGGCCCACGCGGTGAAATCCGAGAGGTCTCCGAACAGCACGGTGACCACGCGGCGCTCGGCCGGGGGCATGTTGGCAGCCGAGGGCAGCGCCACTCCGCAGTTGTGGCAGTAGTTGGCGCCGGGCAGAGTCACCGTGGCGCAGACCGGGCACGTCACGGCGTGTCCAACCGCACGGGTGGGTCCGCGGATTCCCGATCCGCACGGTCGAGGAACGCCAACTGCGCCCGTACCGACATCTCCGCCGCCCACCACAGCGAACGATCCACATCCGCGTACACGACAGCCACCACTTCAGCCGCGGTAGTCGCTCCGGCCGAGCGCGCCTGGCGTACCTGAGCTAACCGGGCCAGCCGGTGTGTCAGGTAGAACTCGGCCGCGCAGGCGCAGTCGGACAGTGCCGGCCCATGACCGGGCAGGGCCGGCACACCGGCGAACTGGGCCAACCGGCGCAAGCTGGCCAGATAGTCGTCGAGATCGCCATCGGGATGGGCCACCACGGTGGTGCCCCGACCCAGGATCGTGTCCCCGGTGAACAGGAGCCGCTGGCCAGCCGTCTCGACCAGGAAACACACCGAGTCGCTGGTGTGGCCAGGGGTCGGCAGGGCCTGGATGCTCAGGCCGAAGCGATCAAGGGGCTGCGCGTGGGTCAGCGCCGGCCCGGGCCGGCTGTGCGCCGCATCGGCCGCCAGCACGTCCACTCCGCCGAGCAGTTCGGCGAGGCGGCCCACGCCCTCGGCGTGGTCGGCGTGGCGGTGGGTGAGCAGGATCGACCCGATCGGGTGGGTGGCCAGTTCCCGCAGGTGCTCCTCGATCATCGGCCCGGGATCGACGACTACGCAACGGTCCGCGCCGGGCGCCCGGAGTACCCAGGTGTTGGTGCCCTCGAGGGTCATCATGCCCGGATTCGGCGCCCGTACCAGGGTCACCCAGGCCGGAAGCTCACCAAGAACCGGCGCCGAGGATTCGCTGACATGCGCCGCCATGTCAGCGATCGTACGGCCACCACGCCGCCAGCCACCGATCTTGGTGGGCTAGGGGGTCACCTCGACGATGCACTCGACCTCGACCGGAGCGTTCAACGGCAACTCTGCCACGCCTACCGCGCTGCGGGCATGCCGGCCGTTCTCGCCGAAGACTTCCGCAAGGAACTCACTGGCCCCGTTGATCACCCCCGGCTGTCCGGTGAAGCCCTCGGCCGACGCCACAAAGCCGACAACCTTCACCACCCGTACGACCTGGTCCAGGCCGACCAGTTCGTCGATGGCGGCCAGGGCGTTCAAGGCACACCGCGCGGCCAACTGCTTGGCCTGCTCTGGCGTCACCTCGGCGCCGACCTTGCCGGTCAGCTGCAGCTTGCCGTCCACCATCGGCACCTGGCCGGACACGTAGACCTGGTTACCGGACCGCACCGCCGGGACGTAGGCAGCCAGCGGGGCGGTGACGGCGGGCAACTCCAGTCCCATCGCGGCCAGCCTGGCGTGCGCTTCGTTCATGATCATGCCCCGTCCTTCGGCCGCTTGAGGTAGGCCACGAGTTGTTCGGAGTTCGGTCCGGGGACGACGGCCACCAGTTCCCACCCGGTCTCGCCCCAACTGTCGAGGATCTGTTTCGTGGCATGCACGAGCAGGGGCACGGTGGCGTACTCCCAGCGCTGAGTCGTCATAGGCCGCACCTTAGCCAACGCTGGCGGCGGATCGGTCCCTGGGCTGTCGCGGCGCGCCGCCGGACACCTTGGGTAGCCTCGACATTGTGCCGTCCAGCAAACCACCGCCGCCCCAATGGCCAGCGCGCCTGCATGTGGTGACCGGCAAGGGCGGAACCGGCAAGACCACGGTCGCGGCGGCGCTTGCCCTCGCGCTGGCCGCTGAGGGCGGTCGTACGCTGCTGGTGGAGGTGGAACAGCGGCAGGGCATCGCCCAGGTTTTCGACCGGGCGCCGTTGCCGTACCAGGAGCGGGCCATCGCCACGGGATATCCGGGTACCGCGTCAGGGGGTGGGGGCGAGGTGTTCGCCCTCGCCGTGGATGCCGAGGAAGCGTTGCTCGACTACCTTGACATGTTCTACAAGTTGGGGCGGGCCGGTCGGGCGCTGAAGAAGCTGGGCGCGATCGACTTCGCCACCACCATCGCGCCGGGGGTGCGCGACGTCCTGCTCACCGGCAAGGTGAAGGAGGCGGTGACACGCACCGTGGATGGTCGCCGGTTCTACGACGCCGTCATCCTGGACGCGCCGCCCACCGGCCGGATCGGTCGGTTCCTCAACGTCACCACGGAGACGGCACGCCTGGCCAAGGTCGGTCCGATCAAGACGCAGAGCGACGGGGTGACCGCCGTACTGCACTCGCCGGTGACCTCGGTGCACGTGGTGACCATGTTGGAGGAGATGCCGGTGCAGGAGACGGCCGACGCGGTCCGGGAACTGCGCCGCCTCGATCTTCCGGTCGGCAACATCATCGTCAACGCCACCCGGCCGGCGCTGCTGGGTGATGGGAAGCTCTCACAGAGCGAGGTTCGTAAAGGTCTGGCCGCCGCCGGCCTACCCGCTGACCGTGGCGTTGTGACAGGCCTGGTCACCGAAGCGAAGGCGCATCTGGCCCGGCGCGAGGTGCAGACCGGGCTGCGCGCCGAACTGGCGGCGCTGGGCCGGCCGATGATCGAACTGCCGCTGCTGCCCGACGGCGTGCACCTCGCCGGTTTACAAGAGTTGGCTGGTCTGCTGTTGGACGATCACCTGCTGGACGATCGCTTGCCGGACGATCGCTTTCCGGACTGGGGGCCACGCCGCTCGCGCAAGCGCGGGCCGTAGCACTCGAGCGAGTGGCTGTGATCTTCGCGCCGGATATGCTCAATCTGTGACGTCCCTGGTCGACCCGCCGCCGCAGGTACGACTCGACGTCGACGGCCTGCTGGCTGATCCGGGGATCCGGGTGGTCGTGTGCTGCGGCTCGGGCGGAGTCGGCAAGACCACCACAGCCGCCGCGCTGGCGTTGCGGGCAGCCGAACGACACGGCCGGCGCACCGTGGTGCTCACCATCGACCCGGCCCGCAGGCTGGCCCAGTCCCTCGGTCTGAGTGAGTTGGACAACACGCCGCGGCAGGTGCACGGCGTGAAGGGCGCGGACGGATCCAACGGCGAACTGCACGCCATGATGCTCGACATGAAGCGCACCTTCGACGAGGTGGTGGCCAACCACACCGATCCGAAGCGCGCCGAGGAGATCTACGTCAACCCCTTCTACCAGGCGATGAGCTCCACCTTCGCCGGTACGCAGGAATACATGGCGATGGAGAAGCTCAGCCAGTTGCGGGCCCGCGACGAGTGGGACCTGATTGTGGTGGACACGCCTCCGTCGCGTTCCGCATTGGACTTCCTGGATGCGCCGGCCCGACTCGGCCGGTTCCTGGACGGCCGGATGTTGCGTCTGTTGATGGCGCCCGCCCGTACCGGCGGTCGCAGTGTCTTCAGCCTGGTGACCGCCTCGTTCGGCTTGTTCTCGAAGCTCGTGGACAAGATCCTTGGCGCCCAGCTGATCACTGACCTGTCCGGGTTTGTCGGCGCGCTGGACTCGATGTTCGGCGGGTTCCGCCAGCGGGCCGAACAGACGTACCGGGTGTTGCAGGCGCCGGAGACCGCGTTTCTGGTGGTGGCCGTGCCGGAGCCGGACGCGATCCGGGAGGCGGCCTATTTCGCCGAGCGCCTGGGCGACGAGCGGATGCCACTGGCCGGGTTGGTGCTCAACCGGGTACACGCCGCGGCCACCACGGCCGTTGGCGGCGCAGATGCCATCCGGGCCAGTGCGAAGATCCGGTCCGAACACCCGTTGGCCGCGGACGTGCTGCTCATCCACGCCGACATGATGGCCCGGGCGGCAAGGGAAGAGGCGATGACCCAACGGTTCACCGATGCCCATCCGCAGGTGCGGGTGGCGACGGTCGTGGCGCAGCCCGTCGACATCCACGACATCGACGGGCTGCGAGAGATCGGTGCGAGCCTGGGTGGCCCGGCGCGGTGACCCTCAGTTGTTGCTGGAGTTGACCAGTTCCTTCTGCTTGACCGCGGCTTCGAACATGCGCCGCCAACTCGTCACCTTCGGGTGGCGGCGCAGCAGCGCGCGTCGTTCGCGCTCCGTCATGCCGCCCCATACGCCGAACTCGATCCGGTTGTCGAGCGCGTCAGCGAGGCACTCGTACCGGACCGGGCAGCCACGGCATACCCTCTTGGCCACGTTTTGTTCCGCCCCCTGCACGAACAGCGCGTCCGGATCCCCGTTCCGGCACGCCGCCTGACTGGGCCAGTCGGCGATCATCCCCATGTGTTGACGTCCCCCCTTGTCTGTGTACCGGCACCGGGCATCGCCTCAAACCCCCCTGGTTGCGCAAGCTGCGCTGACGACGACCCTCCGGGCTGTCCAGGTACGAGAACGCGCGCGCTCTGCTGCTCACAGACCGGCGTCTCGCCCCGGACCATCATGCTCCGTAATCATACGACTACGCAACGTTGTCAACGGAATCCGTGAAACGGACATTCGCCCAGCGTGTCCAGGGTGCGAGGGTGCCGCGGAGTCGTCCCACATGACGGTCTGTGACGAGTCCGTTGTGGCGAACGCGCAAAAAGATGACAGTGATCAAGGCAACCAGAGTGACCCGGGGCAGCGTCTGTATAGGCATACGCGGTATACACGGTTTGCGACCCGTTTGGCGGGTCGTTCCCCGAGCCCGTTGTCTGGTCGACCCTCCTCTAACCTGTGGCGGTGACATGGATGCGCAAGCGTGACCACAACATCTTTGCCAATGCGGCGTCTCTCCTGGTTTGTGGCGTTCTCGCCGGTGTCGTGGTCGCGGCTGCGGCGTTTCCCGCCGTCGCCATGGGCGGCCTGTCCATCAAGGCAGGCGCCGACGGCTTCGGGGAACTGCCCACGTCGCTGAAGGTGCCCTCACCACCACAGATCACCTACGTCTACGCATCCGACGGCAAGACCCTGCTCACCACGTTCTACGACGAGAACCGGCACAACATCCCGCTGTCGGAGATGCCGCTGGTCATCCAGCGAGCGATCATCGCCGCGGAGGACAACCGGTTCTACGAACACAAGGGCGTCGACATGCAGGGCATTCTGCGCGCCTTCGTGTCCAACAAGTCGGGCGGCGACACCCAGGGCGCGTCGACGCTGACCCAGCAGTACGTGAAGCAGGCACAGACATACTCAGCCACCACGCCAGCCGAAGTGATCGCCGCGACCGAGCAGACCAATGCCCGCAAGCTGCGCGAGGCCCGGTTGGCGTTGGCCCTGGAGACCGTGCTCACCAAGGACGAGATCCTCGAGCGGTATCTGAACATCGCCGCGTTCGGCCACGGTGCGTACGGCATCTACGCGGCCACCCAGGTCTATTTCAGCAAGGAGCCCAAGGACCTCACGCTGCCGGAGGCCGCGTTGCTGGCGGCGCTGCCGAAGGCGCCCAGCAAGTACGACCCGGTCGACCCCGACGGGCGCAAGGAGGCGCTGATCCGGCGCACCTATGTGCTCAAGCAGATGGTCACCCTCGGCTACATCACTCAGGACGAGGCGGACAAGGCGGACAAGGTCGAGGTGGTGGTGACCGGCAACCGCACGCCCAACGGCTGCATCGCCACCACCGTGGACCACTGGGGCTTCTTCTGTGACTACTTCTATCGCTGGTGGATCTCGCAGGAAACGTTCGGCAAGGACGAGGCGGAGCGGGGTGCCCGGCTCAAGTCCGGCGGCTACCGGATCGTGACCACCATGGACCTCGTCATCCAGGACTCCGCCAAGAAGAACGTCGAGAAGGAACTGCCGACCGGAAACCGCGACGCGCTGATGGTGGCGGCCATCGAACCAGGGTCGGGGCGGGTGAAGGCCCTGGCAGCGAACCGGAACTACGGTCTCGATACCAGGGGCAACCAACCGTCCACCGATCCAAAAAAGGCGGCGGCCGGAATCAAGGGCACGTTCCCCACCACCACCAACCCCATCCTCACCGGTGGCGGTGACATCAGCGGTTACAAGGCCGGTTCGACCTTCAAGATGTTCACCATGCTGGCCGCTTTGGACGCCGGCTACCCGTTGGACTACCAGATCGTGGCGAAGCAGCCGTACCAGTCCAAGTACGGCGGCGACAAGAACGAGAAGGATTCGCTCTGCCCGGACGGCATCCACTGGTGTCCGAAGAACGCGTCCGCCAGCATGAGCGGTCCGAAGAACATGTGGACCGGTTTCGGTGGCTCGGTCAACACGTACTTCGTGCCGCTGCAGGAGAGGATCGGCGCCGACAAGGCCATCGACATGGCCAACAAGGCGGGCATTCGGTACCGCAACCAGAAGGACATCGACTTCACCACCAGGGACCCGGTGATGGCCGGACCGTTCACGCTCGGCATCAACGACACCGTGCCGTTGGACCTGGCCAACTCGTACGCCACGGTCGCCGCCGATGGCCTGCATTGCGAGCCGACGCCGGTGGTTGAGGCATTCAACAAGGATGGTGTGAAGCTGGAAGGCGTCGGGAATCCGAACTGTCAGCAGGTGATCCGGCCCGAGGTGGCGAGAGCCGCCGCCGACGCCGCCCGGTGCCCGATCCGCGACGGCGGCGGATTGCACAAATGTGCCGGCGCCGCCACCACTGGCACGTACTTCTCCGCCGGCAGCATCGCCGCCACGATCAAGCACCCGGTGATCGGAAAGACTGGTACTTCGGACTACAACTGGACCGCGAACCTGGTGCTGAGTACAAAACAGCTCGCGGTCGCGGCTACCGGGGCTGATCCCGACTTCGCCCAGGTGAAGCACAACGACGCGTTCCCGCAGAAGATCAACCGGGCAGCCGCGCACACCCTGCGCGACGGTATGGCGAACCTGCCGGTGATCGACTTCGAGAAGCCGCCGACCGAGCTTGTGGTGGGTAAGAAGGTCAGCTTCCCGAACTACTCATGCAAGTCGGTGGCCGCCGCGAAGAGCGGTCTTGAGGCATTGAAGCTGAGCGTCTCGATCGAGTCTCAGAAGATCGACTCGCCCTGCCCGGAGGGCACCGTGGCGAAGACCGACCCAGAGGGTACGGCCAGTGCCAACAGCCAGGTGTCCATCTATGTCAGCACCGGCAAGCCGCCGTCGGGTCCAGGTGATTCTGCTGGGTCGCCGGGTCCACCCGGTCCACGTTGATCCGCACCTGACACAGGACGGGGCCTGCCTATGGGCGGGCCCCGTCCCTATGCGCCTTCCTGGGCGGTTCTGACAGCCGGTCAGCCGAGCTGGCGGCGTACTTCCGCGGCCACCCGGCCACCCTCGGCCCGGCCGGCGACGGCCGCCTGTGCGGCCTTCATGGCCGGCCCCATCTGGCCCTTCGAGGTGAAACCACCGGTCGACAGCGCCTCGGTCACCAGCGCGGCGATCTCGTCGTCGGAGAGTTGGGCGGGCAGATAGCGAGCCAGAATCTCTTCCTCGGCCTGCTCCTTGGCAGCGGCGTCAGCCCGGCCGGCGTTGGCGAACGCCTCAGCCGCCTCACGGCGCTTCTTGGCCTCTTTGGTCAGCACGCCGAGCACCTCGTCATCGGACAGTTCCCTGGCCTGCTTGCCGGCCACCTCGGCGGTGCGGACGGCCGCGATGGCCATCCGGAGGGTGGACGTGGTGAGCTCGTCGCGGGCCTTCATCGATTCACGAAGGTCGGCTTCCAACTGGGTCTTGAGGGTGCTCATGGTGTCGCACCGTACTCTGTGTGACATGCGAGCGCGCACAATTCGGACCCTGGCCGCCGGCGCCTTCGTGGCTGGCGCGGCCACCCTGGCGTACGCCTCATTGATCGAGCGCAACATGTTCACCTTGCGCCGCTTCGAGGTGCCGGTGCTGCCGCCGGATGCCGAACCGTTGCGCATCCTGCATCTGTCCGACCTGCACCTGACGCCGGTGCAGCGACGCAAGCAGCAGTGGGTGGCCAGCCTGGCCGCACTGGACCCGGATCTTGTCATCGTCACCGGCGACAACATGGCCCATGTGGACGCGGTGCCTGGCCTGGTGCGGGCCTATGGTCCGCTGTTCAACTATCCCGGCGGCTTCGTATTCGGGTCGAATGACTATCGGGGGCCTATCCTCAAGAACCCGTTCGGGTACTTCAACCGCAATCGTGAGTATGTGCAGGGTGACGAACTGCCGCACGAGGAACTGCGGGCCACGCTGACCGCCGCCGGCTGGGCCGACCTCAACAACGCCCGGACCACGGTCAAAGCAGGAGGTACCACCATCGAGTTGGTTGGCGTCGACGACCCCCACATTGAACGCGACGATTATCCGTCGGTGTCCGCCCCGGTCGATCCGGTCGCAGACCTGCACATCGGGGTCACCCACACACCGGAGCCGTCTGTGTTGGACGCCATGGCGGCGGACGGCTTTTCCCTCCTACTCGCGGGCCACACCCACGGCGGCCAGGTCTGTGTGCCTGGCGTCGGCGCCCTGGTTACCAACTGCGGGTTGGACCGGCGGATGGCCAAGGGCCTGCACCGCTGGCCTTCAAGCGACGCCTGGCTTCACGTTTCCGCAGGTCTGGGCACCCATCCGACCGCGCCGATCCGGTTCGCCTGCCCACCGGAAGCCAGCCTGCTCACGCTCGTGCCGCGCTGACCGCCCGATCGATGGGATACCCCCGTGCCGCCGTCTCGGCCGTGGGCTACTATTGCTCGGCACGCCTCGGGGTGTAGCGCAGCTTGGCAGCGCGCTTCGTTCGGGACGAAGAGGTCGTGGGTTCAAATCCCGCCACCCCGACGAGGTCAGAGGGCACATTCGATCGATGGATGTGCCCTCTCCTTGTACCTGAGTAACCATCTGAGTGCCTATCTCCTCGGTCCGGATCGTTTCGTCGGTTCGGACAGCGTCGGCAGCCCAAGCGCCGAGCCGTTGAAGATCTGGTCCATGACGACCGCCCCAGTCAGCAGCACCGGACGCAGTTGGTGGCGGTAGACCTTCTCGGTGACCGTGGTGCCGGAGTGGCCGACCAGGTCGGCGATCTTCTCCAGCGGCACCCCATGATCGGACAGCAGCGAGACGAAGCTGTGGCGCAGCTCGCGCGGGGTCCAGTCGGCCGGGTTGAGGCCGGCCTGGGCGACGACCCGCCGGAACGCCCGGCGCACGTTGGCCGCGTCCAGCTCGGTGCCCGCCGTGGAGGCGAACACGATCCCGCGGTCGCTCCAGGTGCCATGAGCTGTTTGGTGCTCGCGCAGCCGGCGCAGGGCGTGGACACAGCGGGCGGGCAGAGCCACCGTGCGCCGAGACTTCGGGGTTTTCGTGTCCCCTCCCTCCCGTACCGACCGCCAGACGTCGATCGACGGTGGGCGGGGTGGGACACCGGGCTGGCCGTCGAGGTCCACGTGGTCCCACGTCAGCGCCCGCAGTTCCTCGGTCCTGGCCCCGGTCAGCAGCGACACGGTGATGTAGGCGTGGAAGAGCGCCGTGCCCTGGGCCGCTTGGAGCAGGCCTTGGCCTGATCGAAGTCCAGCGACTTGGACGGCCGGCCGCACGACCAGGTACACCGCACAGGGCGACCACGTTGCGGGCGACCAGGTCGCGGGCCATGGCCCGGTTGATCGACCGGTTGAGGCACTGGTGCAGCTAGCGCAGCCTCCGGGTGCTCAGGGTCTTGGCCTTCTCTGCCAGCCACCGGTCCACGTCCGTAGCGGTGAGCTCGCGCAGCTTGCGTGCGCCCAGAGCCGAAATGATGTGGGTCTGACAGAGGATGCGGTACTTGTCGACCGTTCGTTGCGTCCGCCCGTGCAGGCCGTAGGCGAGCCAGTCCTCTACTGCGTGTCGCACGGTCTGGTTGCGGGCGTTGGCGGTCAGGCCGGCCTCGTACTCGCGGACCACCTCCTTGAGCTTGGCCCGGGCGGCGGCCTCGGTCTTGCCACTGCCGCGCCGTACGATCCGCTTCCCGGCCGGGGTGTAGCCGACCGTCACGGCGGCCAAGAAACGCTGCCGCTTCTCGTCCCAGTAGATGCTGCCTTCGCCGCGGGCGCGGCGGCTGCCGTTGCTCGCCATCAGGCCGCTCCGCTTCCGCTCTCGTGTTCCAGCAACGCGACGTACTCGGCGACGGCGGTCGCGGGGATCAGGCGTACCCGGCCCTGCTGCACGGTGCGCAGCCGCCCGGAACGAATCAGCTCATAGATGACGGTGCGGCTGAGGCTGAGCAGGATCATCACCTCTGGCACCCGGTAGAGCGCCTTGTCGCCGGGCGAGGCGGTCGCCTGAGCGGTCCTGACGGTGTTCATCGACGGGTCTCCTTCGGTCGAGGGATGGCGTGGGCCGTGCCGGCCACGGCGTCAGGCGGTTCGTCTGGAAGGGAGCGCGAAGGACGCGAAGGGTGTGGGGTCTGGGAACGTGCCTTCTTCGCTCTCTTCGCGCTCCCTTCGGGGAGGTCTGGCGACGGCGGGCGAGAGCTGTCGAGGTCGATCACCCACATCCAGCCGGCGTCCATGCCGTCCTTGCGGGAGGCGACGCCGGCGCGCGCTTTGGCTCGTTTGAGGGTGTCCTTGGAGAAGCCGACCTTGTCGGCGGCCTTGAAGATGTCGATGGCCTCGGCCTCGCCGCCGTTGTCGGTCAGGTACGTGCGAAGCCACGCGGCGGCGTCTCGGCGTTCGTCCGGGTCGTCGAGTCCGGGCCGGGCGAGGATGTCGGCCACGTGCCAGGTCGAGTGGCCGAGCATGGCGAAACGACCCGTAGGAGCCCCACGAGGGCGCGTCAAGGATTATCCCAAGACAATCTGAGAGGGGTTCCGCATGGTGGTCCACTCGCGCTACCTGGATATCGCGGCCAAGATTCGAGAACGGATTGAGGCCGGCGAGTGGGCGCCGGGCGCCAGGTTGCCGCGGTTGGACGACTTCGCGGCCGAGTACGGCGCGAACCGAGACACGATCGCTCGGGCGATCAGAGCGCTGGAGTCCGAGGGGTGGGTGTGGGCAGTTCAAGGCCGAGGTATCACAGTCCGATACGGCACGATCCGACCACGACGGCCGCGAGGAAATCTGGTGAAGCGGAACGCCACCGCTCCCGGCTACTCCTTCCCATCAGCGACCAGCAGGGAGGTTTGGAAGCACCACATCCCGCCGACTGCAGGCCCCGAGCCATTGACCGACCCAAGGATTGCGAAACTACTGGGCGCGCCGGTTGGCAGTCTGGTGATGCGCCGCTTTCGTGTGACCGGGCCTGAATCGGAGCCTCCGTTTCAGATCAACATTTCTTGGATTCACCCCCGGGTAGCTGATGTGCCCGGGGTGAGCTCGCAGGCCCCTGGGCCAGGCGACTGGCTGTATCGGTTGGAAAAGGCCGGCCATTGGCCAATCAGCTGGATGGAAATCCACCGAGCGAGGATGCCAACCACGAAGGAGGCGAGGCTGCTGGAGATAGCGACAAGCCTCCCGGTGTTGGAGATCGTCCGGGTGGGAACGTCGGGCAGCGATGGCCAGCCGGTTGAGGTGACGGAGTACATCGTGGCCAGCGACAGGGTCGAGACCATGCATGTCCTGCACCGCGACGAGTCCGCACAAGAGCCCTGGCCCGACGACCCGATCGAGTAAACGACGATCACGACACAGCAGGGGAGCCATGACCATTCGTCTTGAGGCCGCCGGCCGCACGCACGTCGGCCTCGTGCGCCAGCGCAACGAGGACACGTTCTACGTGGGCGCGTCGCTGTTCGCGGTCGCTGACGGGCTCGGCGGCCATGTCGCCGGCGACGTCGCGAGCGACACGGTGATCGGAGCACTGAAGGCCCACGACCGACTCGTGGACTCGCTGACGCTTCCCGCAGTCCTCGGCGTTGCAATCAACGCCGCCAACATTTCGTTGCGCCGCAGGATCGAGGATGAGCCGAACCTGGCCGGCATGGGAACGACGTTGGTGGCGATGCTGTGGTCGGGGACAGCGGCAATCGTCGCGAACGTTGGGGACTCCCGCGCCTACCTATTGCGCCGCGAGGGACGCGACCGTCAGGAGACGCTACAAATCACGGAGGACCACACCTACGAGCACCTCGTGGCCGACGCTGGCAACGTTCCCAACCTCCCAGAACGCCTGTCGCGATTCCTCGACGGCCGGACAGATGGCCGGTCTCCCGACCTCACCCCCTGGGAGCTCCAGCCCGGCGACCGGTTCCTGCTGTGCTCCGATGGGCTGAGTTCGTACGTGCCGCACGAACAGATCCACGCCGCCCTCGATACGCCCGCCGCGCCAGGCGAAACGGCTGACCGACTCATCAAACTGGCCATCGGGCAAGGCAGACCCGACAACATCACCGTGATCGTGATAGACGCCGTTGTCGGATGAGTCCCTGGCCGTGACTGCGCTTCAGATGGACGGCCCGCGCCCGACGCGCCCGGGTCCGGACCCCTGCGCAGTTCCCACAGGTACGGAGGATGCCTGACCTGTTTCCCCCGCACCTACCAAACGCATTTTGTCATGCCTGGCGAACACTTCCTTGTATGACAAAGTGCCGCTAGAACATGACAGCCCTGGTCAAGGGCACATCGCTGCGAAGCAGAGGATGCCCGGAGCACGTGGATTCGATCAAGGGTTCCCGTGACTGAGGTCACAGATGACAAACTCCCGCCGTTCTGTCATACGTCGCCAAACGCCTGTTGCCCTGGGCATGCAAACTCGTCCTAAACATGCCAACGGTTGCCTTTCGTCCGCCTGTCTGGGTAGTCGTTAGCCGTCGCGACAGGCGTCGCCATGGGTGTCGCGTAACCCCCAAACGCCGGGCCGGCAAGAAGTGGGGATCTACCTGCGCAGAAACCCACTGACGCAGCCAGACACCCTCCACTCGGAGGGACGACTCCTTCTCCCCCCACGGACAGAGGACCGGCTGAGTGTCGTCAAGTAACCTGGCCCCAACCTCACCGACTACGTTTCGTTACGGCGGCTCGAACGGGCGGCGCACGGATCTGCCGAGAGTCGTGCGTCTGTCGTGACCCAGCGCAGTGCGGTGGACGCGGTCGTCGTAGGCATCTGCGCCAACCAGTCAACCGGCGCCGTCCACAATGCCCTCGATAACAACACCTAAGCCCGAGCCCCAACCCGAGCCCGAGTCGGAATCGGAAAGACCCGCGGCCGTCGCGGCCGGCGCCAGCCCGGTCGGCCCTCCGGTCGTCATCCCCACGGAGCGGTGCGGGACCGCGCCGAGCACCGATGTTGTCCCGTACGGCCAGCTTCGGTACAGATTCGACCCCGGCCCGACCAGGATGCGGTGGGCCAGGCGTCACGATCCGAGTGTTCTGGGCCGTGTACACGCTCGATCCCGACGGTGTCGCTCGGCTCTCCGGGTCCGAGGTCGGCTATCTTATCGGCCGATAAACCCGGTCATCACCTCACAATGATCTTCCCTCATCGGTGCTCGATGATCTGGTTGGGGTTGAAGGCAACGACCCATCCTCAGTTCGTTCCGCGCCCAACCCAGATGGCGTCTTCGAAACGATCGGCGCCCCAATGCCGCACACGAACCACGCAGGCCGGGCTCTCGATGTTGCAGCCACCTGCCCGTCGGAGCCGACGGCCCCAAGTCCCTAACGGATGAGCTTGGTTCGCAGGTTTCGCCAGCACAGTGGTGAGCGGCGGTGACCCGTATCGGCGTGGCCCGCCAAACGCACGCTTCTTGCCGCGATTGGGAAGGCGACCGACAGGGCCTCGGTGGGCTACTCCTCATCAAATGGTTCGTCGCTCCGGCGCCGCCACGCAGTATCTCCGTCGACATGCAAGAGGAACTCGGGGACTTCGCCGCCATGGGGGTAGCGGAGGGTGAGGGCCGCTCGTATAGCGGCGTACGGCGGCCTCCCAGGCGTCCACATCGTCGTCGACTCGATCGAGCAGTCGCAGTTCCTCGGCGAACAAAAGCCCAACGTCCTCGAACGCCGTTTGTGCGCGGACTTGAGCTTGAGCCAAGGGAAGTCGCTGCCAATTTAAGACGAGGCCGGCGAGCCCGCTCATCGCCGCGGTACGTAGCGCGCGGTCCATGGGTCCGATGTGGACAGTGCCATCGCGGAGGGCATACGAGGCTGCCAGGGCTTGTTGAGGCGCTGTCGCAGGGATGACTGTGTCATGACCTTCCGACGCGCCGCCGAGGGCCACGCGCTGCTGCCCGTCGGCTCCCGCCTGCACGTGACGGAGTTGCGCCAGATCGGCAGCGGCCGGTACGAGCTGCGGATGCGGTACGCCGGCTTCGAGGACCCGGTCGCGATCGAAGGCCGGATCGTGGGGGACCACATGCCCCCGCCGGGCGACGTGCGCGACGCCGGGTGGCCGGGCGAGGTGCCGCCGCACGACGCGCCGCCGCCGACCGGCGAGCCGATGAACGCCGACCGCGACACGCTGGCCGCGACACTGCACGAACACGGAGGGGGTGCCGGTGATCCGCATCATGGTGGAGAGGCTCTTGACTCGGACCGGCCGGGGTTTGATCATCTCGGGGTTTCAGATGGGGGGCATCATCGAGCCGGGGATGAAGCTGGGCAACGGCACGGGGATCCGCGCGAAGGTGCTGGCGATCGAGGCGGAGAGCCCGCGGGACCGGGAGCAGGGGTGGGTGTGACCGTGGTGCTGGAGTCCACGACACCGAGCCCGGCGGCCGTGGGGGTGATGCTGAAGGTGGAGGAGAGCCCGGCGGTGGCCTGCCGCTACCACGCCACCCCGGACCTGGCGACGGCGGTCCAGGTGACCATTTCGGAGGACACCCCGGGCACGAGCCTGGCGGTGGCCATGCAGCTGGCGACATACAGGCGAATATTGGGTGGCGAGCCCGCCGCCGGACTCCCAGGAGATCACCCGGGAACAGGCGGAACAGATCCTGCGCGCGATCCGCTCGGGGATTCCCTCGGAGGCGGAACTGCGCCGGATCATGCTGGAGCGAACCTAGCGGCGCACCAGCTCGTCCAGGAGCGCATCGCGCCGCACTCGCCGGAGCTGGCGAGCGTGGTCGAGAAGCTGCTCGACGACCCGCACGCGCTCAACGTCACCAGCTCGCTGCGCAACCCGGTGGTGCGCGACCTCGTGCTGCGCCACATCGAGGAGCTGGCCCGCGGCGACGCCCTGGCCCGCTACGGCGGCGACCTGCACCAGTTCCTCCAGGACAACCCGGGCCGCGGGCGCTCTACGACAAGGTGCCGGACTGGGTCAACAAGGTCGTCGTCGACGGCGTCGAGCAGTCGCGGATGGGGGCGTACGTCGCCGAGATGAAGGCCTCCGACCCGGCCCTCACCGTCGGGGCGGAGCCGACCAGCGCCGAGATGGGTTTGGTGCGCGAGTACGCGGACCGGCTCACGAGCGAGCTCAAGCCGGAAGTCGACCGGGTCCTGGGCGACATCGCCCAGCGGATCCGCGAGACCACCGACGGGCCGGTGGACTACAACAGCCGGGCCAAGGACGCCGACGGCCTCATCGACAAGGTCGGCCGGATGAGCCGGGGCCGCGAGAACGCGCCGGGCCGCCCCTGGTACCGCGTCGGCGATATCCTCGACGCCGTCGGCGCGCGGATCACCGTGCCCGACACCGGGAGCCTGTGGAAGACCCTGCAGGCGGCCGTCGACGAGTTCGGTGTCGGCGACGGCGGGCGGATCGTGGAGGTCGACAACATGTACGCCTCCCCGAAGTCGAAGAGCCCGCAGTACCGTGTGATCCCGCTCTGCATCGGCATCGAGGTCAACGGGCACAAGTACGCCATCGAGCTGCAGCTGACCACGCTGCGGGCGTCGATCGCGGCGGACATCGAGCACAACTCGCTCTACAAGCCCTACGTGGCCCTGTCGGCGGCCGACGCGCATGCGGTCCGCGAGGCCTTCGAGGAGGCCGCCGCCCTGGATCAGCTGGAGAACAGCTCATGAGCGAGCGTGAGACGCTCTATGTCTTCCGGCTGGGCGAGGCCGATGACGATCTGACGCCCGCGTTCGTCGTCGACGGCCGCGACTACCCCGACGACGAGGCCGTGCGCGCCGACGTGGGGGCGGCCCGGTCGGCCCTGCGCGAGCGGCACTTCATCGCGGATTTCGAGACTTCGGCGGTACCGGCGCAAGCCCCCCGATCGCCGCTGCCCTCCTGGCCGCAGTGGCGTGCGCGGCACCTCGAGCGCGGCGAGCCGATCGGCGCGCGGCCCCGCCCCGGCGCCCAGCCGACCCCGGCGGGCTGGGACGACATGGGCCGCTGGCTGGAGCAGTCCCGCTCGTGGCTCGACGCCCAGCTGGCCGCGGCGGCCGGCGCGGTGCCCGGGGCCCGGGTGCGGCGCACCCGGGAGGCCGAGGCGCACCGGGTCGGCCCGGGCTCCGTCGTGCTCGCCGAGGAGCGGTACGAGACGGACTGCGAGTATCTGGCCGTCCCGCCCGCCGGCGCCGATGCGGAACAGTGCTGCGGCAGGTCGCCGGGGCACTGCACGCGAACGGCTGGACCGTTGCCGCCCTCGAGGATTCGCCGGGGTACGTCACGCTGCCGGCCGCCCAGTCCGGGTACACGATCAGCGTCGTGTGGAGCAGGCGCAACAACGCGGTGCGGCTGACCGCAGCGTCACCAGTCGTCGACGCCACCACGTTCGAGGCGCGGGGAGGTGCCGGCGATGCCGCGCACGTTTGACGGCTCGGTGGGCTGGCCCGTGCTGCGCGCCCGGTTCGCCGACCGGCTCCCGCCGCAGACGCTCGCCGCGCTGGACGAGGCGGTGGCCTTCGCCGTCGAGCGGCACGGCGACCAGCGGCGCCCGGCCGGGGAGCCCTACGCCGAGCACCTGCTCGAGGCGCTCGAGGTGCTGGTCGACGCGGTCGGCGAGCGCGATCCCGACACCTTGCGCGCCGCGGTGCTGCACGACGTCGCCGAGGACACCCCGACCACGCTGGACGAGGTGCGAGAGCGCTTCGGGCCGCGGGTCGCCGAGCTGGTCGGGTGGGTCACGAAGCAGGGGGACCGGGCGGCCTACCTGGCCGCCCTGCGCGACGCGCCCGACGCCGCGCTCGCCGTGAAGCTCGCCGACCGGGTCAGCAACGTCCAGCGGCTGCGCACCCACCCGCGGCCGGAGAAGCGGGCGTCGTACTACCGCGAGACGGTCGCCACCATCGTGCCCCTCGCCGCCGGGCGGCCCTGGTTCGAGGCCTGGTACCGCGACTGGCAGACCGAACACGCCGACCTCGGCGATCTCGACGGGGGAGCGTCATGAGCCTCGGGGAGTCCGACGAGCCGTTCCACTTCGTCGTGCTGGGCGAGCACACCGGCGGGCAGCTGGTGCCCGGCGAGATGACCGCCGGCAACAACCGGCGCTTCCACCGGGTCCTGCGCTACCTGCGGCGGGGCTCGTGGATCATCCGGGACCCGCTGACCAAGGGGCCCGACGCGCTCGATCCGCGGGCGGAGCCGGCGGTGCCGCGCGGCTACCGCACCGACGGCGAGTGGGTCTGGCCGCTGGCCCTCGAGTACTACCTGGAGCACCACGGCGTCGCCCCGCCCGAGGCCCTGCTCGACCTGATGACCGAGCGCGCCCACTTCCCGCTGCGAATCCACGCCGACCGGTGCGGCCAGGCCCATCAGGCGCTGCTGCCGCGCATGCCCGGCCCGTTCGAGCCGCCCGCGCCGATGCAGTTCCGCCTGCCGCCCGACGTGTACGACCTGCTGCTCACCGTGGGCTGGACCCCGGGCCGGCAGGTCCCGGTCGGCGCGGGGACGCACCCGCGGGCCGCGGCGATCCTGCAGGAGTTCGGCGGTCTCACCTTCGCCGTCTACGGCTACGCCCGCGACTGGCGGGTGACGGCCTTCCACCTGCTGCCCGACGGCCGCCCGAGCGACCCCGACCGGCTCGCGGCCGCGGCCGGGCGCCTCGGCGGCCCGCTGCTGGCGATCGGCTCGGTGCCCGACTGGAACTGCGAGATCGTGCTGCACCCCGAGCACGGCATCGGCACCGCCGGCGAGACCGAGCGGTTCCTGGGCCGCGACATCGAGGAGGCCCTCACAGCGCTCGTCCGCGGCGTGGCTCCCGCCGAGTCGCAGCGCGCGGGGACCGGTTGGCTAAGGTAGGCCCATGCCGACCGATCTGCGGATGCTCATCGGCGACGAGGTCGTCGCGCTGGTCCGCACATTGATGACCGTGCGGCCGCTACTGCGCAAGGCACCGCCCGAGCGGATCATCCGGGAACTGGGCTGGACCGAGATCGAGCACGACGACGAGGTGTACTTCACCGACCCCGGCGACGGGCTCGGCGAGGGCGCCGTCAGCCTCGGCACCGACCGCACGCCCGAGTCCGTGATGGCGCAGGTCCACTCGCAGATGCAGGGGCGAGACACCGACGAGCGGCGGGACTTCCGCCAGGACGCGTACTCGGTGGCCGGCCGCGCCATCAACGCCGCGTTCGGCAGGCCCTACGCGCTCGAGGACGGCTACCTGCCCAAGCTGAAATGGCGCATCGGCGACTCGGCGTTCAACCTGGTGCGCAGCCCCACCGGCGTCAAGCTATATCTGTGGCGCCCGCTCGACCTCAAGGCCCACGAGTGGATCCCGGATGAGGGGGACCTGTGAGCGCGCCGACGACCCCGACGTGGGACGAGTTCGCCGCCGCCCTGCGCCACGAGCTGGGCCGGATGGGCGACGGCATCCTCCTCGTCGTCAGCCACCGCGAGCGGCCCTGGCACTACGCGCAGTTCGCGCAGTACCTCGACGAGACCTTCGCCGAGGTGAGCGGGGAGACCGTGCAGGACCCGGCGGTCGAGGAGGCCCCGACGCCGCAGGGCACGCGCATCCTCGAGTCGCTGGGCTGGCAGCCGCCGATGCGCCGCGAGGGGTACCGCTGGCACCGCACCGTCGCCTACCCGCCGACCAGCGCGGAGTACCGCGAGATCGTCGACGCCGTGGTGGTCGCGCTCCGCGACGTCAACGGCGTGCCGGGCCCGGATCACCTGACCTACCGGGCCTGGAACGGCAAGGACGGCAACAAGCCGTGGCCGGTCGAGCTCCCGGGGGTCGCCCTGCAGCCCCGGCCCGAGGGCGGCTACTAGGCCGGCCCTACGCCAGCAGGTCGGGGCGGTAGCGGCGGACCCAGTCGCCGATCCGGCCCGACGTCCAGCCGCGGTCGATCATGGCCAGGCTCATGTTCACGGTCAGCGGGTCGCCGAACGGCACCCACTCCGCGCCGTGGCGCTGCTGCTGCTCGGCCTGCTGGTGGTCGAGGATCTCGCCGACGCCGGTGAGGCCCGGCCCGGTGTTGGCGTCGGCGAACATGTCGACGCCCGCCTGGGCCGCGGCCCGGCCCACGCCGTAGGGCGCGATGACGGTGCCGGAGCGGCGGTTGATGACGGCCACGCTCTGGACGTCGGCCCAGCGCATCCGCACGGTCCGGCCGTCGCGGCGCAGGAACTCCACGCCGGTCGGGGACAGGCGCAGGCCGGGCCCGCGGCTCGCCACCCGGTGCAGCGCCGTGATGCCGCCGACCACCAGGATCGGCCCCAGCACCATGCCCGGGTAGCCGGCGATCATGTAGCCGATCACGAACATCAGCAGGGCCACCACGATGTTCGTGGGCAGGAACGGCTTGCTGTAGTTGTGCCAGGTCTGCGCCCAGCTCGCCCTGAACTGCTCAGGCTCGTTCACGAACCCACCACCACTTTCAGGTCGGCCAGGGCGAGCAGGCGCAGCTCGTCGAGGCTGGGTCGGCGGCCCAGGACCCGCAGGCGCTGCGCCTGGGCCTTGCGGACGCTCTCGAAGAGCTTCCGGGCGTCGCGGGCGTTGCCGAAGTTGGCGTCGCGCTCGACGGCGGCGAAGTGGCGCAGCAACGCCGGCTCGACGTCGTCACCGAGCACGTAGTCGTCGGCCGCGCACATCCGGCGCACGATCCGGACGAGCTCCTCCGGGCTGTAGTTCTCGAAGACGATCGTCCTGGTGAACCGGGACGCCAGACCCGGGTTGGCCGAGATGAACTCGTCCATCTCGGCGGTGTAGCCGGCCGCGATCACCGCGATCTCGTGCCGGTGGTCCTCCATGAGCTTCACCAGGGTGTCGATCGACTCCTGGCCGAAGTCGCCGCCCGAGCCCATGGTGCGCGACAGCGTGTAGGCCTCGTCGATGAACAGCACGCCCCCGCGCGCCTCCTCGAACGCGGCCGAGGTCTTCTCGGCGGTGTGGCCGAGATACTGCCCGACCAGGTCGCGCCGCGAGACCTCCTTGAAGGCGCCCTTCGGCAGCACGCCCAGCGCGGCCAGCAGCCGGCCGCAGATGCGGGCCACGGTGGTCTTGCCCGTGCCCGGCGCGCCCGCGAACACCAGATGGTGGCTCATCGCGCCGACCGAGAGCCCGGCGCTGCGCCGCCACTCGTTGACCTGGATCTCGTCGATGAGCGCCCGGACCTCGTCCTTCACGCCGGCCAGGCCGACCATCGTCTCCAGGTCGCCCAGCAGCGCCTCCACCGCGGCCGCGTCCCCGCCCGCGGCCGGGGCGCCGTCGCCGATCGACAGCGGCGGCGCGTCGGGCCGGGCGATGATCAGCGTCGTGGTCGCGCCCTCGGCGATGTCCACGGCCGGCACGCCGGTGTTCTCGATCTGGCACTCCTCGATCGCGCCGCCGCAGCCGCGCGCGACGGAGACGCCGGCGCCCCGGGTGTCGTGGATCTTGCAGCGGCGGATGGCCGGCGAGCTCTGGTGGGCCACGACCACCCCGGCGTCGCCGGTCTGGGTCACCTCGCAGCCCTCGAGCGTGGGTTTGCCGAACTGGTACACGTAGACGCCCCGCCGCCCGCAGCCGCGCACGATCGTCGCCGTGATCACCGGATCGGCGCCGATGCGCACGATGATCCCGTCCTCGGTGATCTCGCTGATCCGGCAGTCGTCAATGGTGCCCGGCGCATCCTCGACCACCACGCCGTACTGCGCGCCGGTGATCGTGCACTTGCGCAGATCGATCGAGCCGCCGGCCAGGTCGACGCCGGGCCCGAAGCGCGCGGTCAGGTCGCAGCCGTGCAGCGCGAGCCGCGTCCCGCGCGCGGTGACCACGGGCGCGTCGGCGGCCAGCAGCGTGAAGCCCTCGATCGTCAGCGTGGCGTCGCGCACGCTCACGGCCGGATAGGGGATCGCGGTCGCGTCCAGCGTCACGGCGCCGCCGGCCGGGTCGGAGCTCACCAGCCTCAGGCGCTTGCCGGTGACGAAGACGGCCTCCGCGTAGGTGCCCGGGGCCACCGCGATCACCGAGTCGTCGGTGGCCGCGGCGAGCGCGTCGCCGATGGTGGCGTACGCACCCCGCTGCTGCGGTGAGACGAGAAGTGTGCGAATGACGGCCCCCGGTGCTGAGACGAAAGGTGCCCTCGCATTATCGCAGCCGGCCGCGCCCACCACGATGCCCGCCTATGGGCAGTCAGGGCGCACCCGGGCGTCTACGCTGGGCGGCATGGCGACCAGGGCGACGACCGACCGCAGGCTCCCGCTCACCGCGGGCGCGCTGCTCGTGGGCAACACGGTCTACCGGCACACCTCCGTGCGCGGCGACACCCCGCCCGAGCTGCACGCGCTGATCCGGCGGTTCCTGCACGAGCTGCCGGTCGGGTCGCGGGAGCGCTACGCGGGCGCCTGCGCGGAGATGGTCCTCGTCTCCGACCGCCTGCACGAGGCCGAGCGCGTCCTCGGCGGCGCCCCGCTGACCCCCGCGGCCGCGCGGGCCGAGCTCTGGGGCGCGCGGCTGTCGCTGGTG
This sequence comes from uncultured Actinomycetota bacterium, assembly GCA_963742855.1. Lineage (GTDB taxonomy): Bacteria > Actinomycetota > Actinomycetes > Mycobacteriales > Micromonosporaceae > CAVUNP01. The sequence goes on from CAVUNP010000012.1 coordinate 424,391, forward strand.
CACATCCGCGAGGAGGGCGACCCGGTGCACGCCACCCCGGCCCGGCCCTGCCGCACCTGCGCCGCGCTGCTGGACTGGCTCGGCATCGAGGCGGCCGCGCCATGAGCGGCCCGGCCCGCTTCGCCCCGGACGTCGAGACCGCGCTGCGCGAGGCCGGCTGGGAGCCCGGCCGCGACGTCACGCCCCGCGCACGCATGTGGGGCCTCGCGCTCGCCTCGCACGCCGCGCCGTCCGGGCAGCAGCACACCGTGGTGCCGGCCGCGCTGGCCGCGCTGGCCGAGTTCGGCGGGCTCACGGTCCGGGCCACGGGCGAGGGCGCCGAGATAGCCCGCACCGGCATCGTCTTCGACCCGCTGCGCGGCCTGCACGCCGCCGCGACGCTGGCCGAGCTCGGCGGGCTGGTCCGGGCCCCGCTCACACCGATCGGCGAGCAGGACGACGGCGCCGGGCTGCTCGCGCTCGACGAGCACGGCCGCGTCTTCGTGCTCGACCACACCGCGGACTGGTTCGCCGGCGCCTCGATCGACGAGGCGATCGCCACGCTGCTCGGGGGCCGCCGGCCGGCCCGCGTCACCGACGACGGCACCTGGTCATGACGCAGCCGTACGGCACCGGCCCCGCCGGCGAAGACGCGGCCGGCGAAGACCAACATAGACCGACACCCTGACCTGGCCATATGGAAGTACGTGCACGTTGCGGGAACGTACGTACCTTCGTTCGGGACGAAGAGGTCGTGGGTTCAAATCCCGCCACCCCGACAGAGTTTGTGCAGGTCAATGGCCTGTCCCCGAGATCGGTGGACAGGCCATGATCATTATGTGAGCCAAAAGTAGGCAGGACGCGCCACCACGTGGCGACAACTACCGACAGCGCGCGACACGGAAGGCCGACGCCCCGCGATCCGACTGACCAGGTCCGCTCACTGCCCGGGAAGGGCTCCGGCAGGGCAGCCGGCGCCCCTCCGAGGTCGTCGCGGTCCTTGCCGCCTCGACCGGGCACCTGCTTGTCGACAGCCGACAACAGGCCACTGTGGACCGAGGCCTCTCCAAGATCCGAGGAACGGGTCTAGCTGACCGTGCACCTGGCGCAGCTGGCCGAGTACCGGGGGCAGCGAGGTGGCCAGGCCCGCCGGCTCGCCGTTGGTGAAGCAGATCGCCCGTCCTTTGGCATCGACGACCGCGGTATCGACCCGGCCGGGCTCGGCGTGGCGGCAACTCATCAACGACATGGCGAGGTCGGCCGACGCGCATGCGGGTTCCGTAACCCGGTGACCTCGCGGGCCGGCGGAGCGTGGCCGGCGCTATCGAGCGCGTCATGTCGCGCCCGTCGAGATCGAGCTCGCGAGGAGCAGCGCAATGCTGCACAGGATGGCGGTGAGGAAGACGCTGTTGACGACGGCCGCGACGACGGCAACCGTGCGGCCAGGTTCGCCGGTACGGGTCGTGGTGAGCGCGATGATGGTCAGCACCAGCCCGATCGGCCAGCACGCGACCGATGTCACCAGCGCCGCCACCGGCACGGCCATGCTCATCCTGGGTGGGGCCGGCGCGGGAAACGTCCATATTGGACGGACGGTCCCGTCCGGCTGCGGTCGATAGTAGATCGTCGCCGGGTACACAACCTCGGCCGGGCGCGGTGGGTTGGGCGGCCAGTGCCATGGCGGCGCAGACTCCGGTCGCTGCGGGGGTGGGTTGCGACTGCCTGCCTGAGGAGCTGTCGTGGGTGGCGAGAAACCCGCCGCCACGTCGTCTCCCGACCACGGCGAGGAGGTCTCGGCGGCCGCCTCGCCTGCGCCGGCCACGGTGTCGTCCGTGCCGCCGGTCGTGGTCCGGGTTGCGCGATCAAGCGCCGACCGGGCGACCGGGTCCGCGAGCACATCCCGGGCAACGTTGAGCAGCGTCGCCAGCGTCGTGTCGCCGCCCGGCCGATCGGGATGGGCGGCCTGCAGCCGGCGCCGATGGGCGGTGTTGATCTCAGCCTCGGTCGCATCCCGACCGACGCCGAGCAGTGCGTATGGATCGACGCCGTCGAGGTCACGCCACCGCGGCCGTCCGCTCATGGGCGCCTACCGGCCGGCGTGCACGCGGCACGCCAGCACGTCAGCTCCCACTGCGTCACTCCCCGGTCGGGGTGGTATCCGCGACCGATGCCGCTGGCGAAGGTGACCTCCCGCTTGTCGGTGAGATAGCACCACAGTTGCAGTGTCGCGCCCCCGAGTCCGCGCTCGTGGCCGGTGCGCAGGTAAAAGTAGTCGTAGAGCACCGGTGCCGATGCGTTCAGGAATGGCTGCTGCAGCAGTTCCTGTGCGCGTGCGGGCAGGTGGCCGAGGGCGCCAGTCAAGTCGGCGTTGAGTGCGCCGAGGGGTACGGCGGGGCCGGCGGCACCGTCGACCTTTGCCGGGCTGGCCGGCGCCCCATTGACCCGAGCGGTTTGGTGGGTGGTCCAGTCGAGCCCGATGCTGACGACCTCGGTCGCGAAGCCGCCCGCGGATTTCTGCGTAGGCGTGGCGGTGACCAGGGCCTGCCGGCCGAGCGCCACGACCGAGACCCGGCCGTCCCGCTCGCTGGCCCACCAGTCCAGCAGTTCCCCGGCCTTCGCCGAAATCATGTCCCGCACCCGCTCGTGCAGGCGGTTCCACAGCACCTCCCGCCCGGGATGGTCGTGATCAAAGGTCAGCGATCCGGCGGTGTGTACCGGGCTGGAGGTCCGAACCGCCGGTCGCCCCGCATCGGTTCGAATGGGCACCGGTAGCGAATCCATGACACGTCCCCCATTGTCGGAACCGGGCTGCATGACGTTCGATGCTATGGGAGACATCCAACAATGCAAGTCCGGCAGCGAGGAAGGAGTGTCACGGATGGGCCACGATAGCGTGTGCGACGTTGCAGCTCTTACCGCACCTTCTGCTACGTCGCCAAGGTCGGCGCCACCTACCACGAACTCGTGATGTACCAACCGGCCAACCGTTACTGGGCCGTCCCATGGGCCGAGTTCGGTGTCTACGTCGCGGGCGCGGCTGCCCTGGTCGGCCTGTGCCTGTGGTTGGGTACGCCGCTGGGTGATGAGTCCACGGCAGAGGAACAACGAGCCCGAGGGCATCGACGTACTCGGACTCCGCTCCGTTGTCACGCGATTTGACCCAGATCACATCATCGACCGCGGACGGGTCGATGGCTCCCCGATGCGGATATGGTGGCGTGTCCTCTCCGCGTCTGCGCATGTTGACCCGGCGTAGGGCATGTTCTGTTGCCGCACGGGAGGGGGCCCTCGTGGCCAAGCAGGCTGCTGTGTCCACCGACAAGATCGATGCCGCGGTGCTCAAGGTGGCCGGGGTGGTCGTCCTCGGCGCGATCATGTCGATCCTCGACGTGACGGTCGTCAGCGTCGCGCTGCCGAAGTTCCAGTCCGAGTTCGACGCGTCACGTACGCGCAGGTCGCCTGGACGATGACCGGCTACACGCTCGCGCTGGCCACGGTGATTCCGCTCTGCGGTTGGGCCGCCGACCGGTTCGGCACCAAGCGCCTCTACATGGCGGCGATCGCGATGTTCACCATCGGGTCCGCGCTGTGCGCCACGGCCGATACGATCGGCGAGCTGATCGGCTTCCGGGTCCTGCAGGGGCTCGGTGGCGGCATGCTCATGCCGCTCGGCATGACGATCATGACCCGGGCCGCCGGCCCGGAGCGGATCGGCCGGCTGATGGCCATCCTCGGCATGCCGATGCTGCTCGGCCCGATCTGCGGGCCGATCCTCGGCGGCTGGCTGATCGACACCGCGAGCTGGCACTGGATCTTCCTGATCAACATGCCGATCGGTGTCGATCGCGCTCGTCTACGCCCAGCTGGCGCTGCCGAAGGACCGCCCCGAGCCGTCGGAGTCGTTCGACTTCCTCGGCATGCTCATGCTCTCGCCGGGTCTGGCGCTGTTCCTCTTCGGCGTCTCGTCGCTGCCCGAGGCCGGCACGTTTCGCCGCGGCCAAGGTGTGGCTGCCGATGCTGGTCGGCGGCTGCGCTGGTGGCGGCGTTCGTCCTGTACTCGTTCCGGCCCCGGCACCCCCTGCTCGACCTGCGGCTGTTCCGCAACCGCAGCCTCACCGTCGCGACCGGTGACGCTGTTCGTCTTCGTCATCGCCTTCATGGGCGCCGGGCTGCTGCTCCCGAGCTACTTCCTGCAGGTGCGTGGCGAGTCGACCCTGGCCGCGGGCCTGCTCATGGCTCCCCAGGGCCTCGGCGCGATGCTCACCATGCCGATCGCCGGCACGCATGGCCGACCGGATGCCCGGTCGGGCGCACGGTGCCGTTCGCGCTCGGCCTCATCGCGCCGGGTTCTTCGGCTTCACCCAGGTCGACCCGCACACCTCGTACTGGCTGCTCGTGCGGGTCGCTGTTCGTAATGGGCCTGGGCATGGGCGGCACGATGATGCCGATCATGACCTCGGCGCTGCGACGCTAGCAGCGCAGGACGTGGCCCGCGGCTCGACGCTGGTCAACATCCTCCAGCAGATCGGCGGCTCGATCGGCGCTGCGGTGATGTCGGTGATCCTCACCAGTTAGCTGAACGGTCGACGCCGATCCCGGGGGCCTTCGACCCGAGACGGCAAGCCGATCACCGAGGCCGGGCTCGCTATAGCCATGCAGCAGCAGCCGGAGCTCGCGCAGCAGTTTCCCGGTGCCACAGTCGCGTCATCGACAAGCGGGCTCGACTTCGCGGCCGACTCGTTCGGCACCACGCTGTGGGTGGCCTTCGGGCTTGTCGTGCTGACATTCGTCCCGGTGGCGTTCCTTCCGCGCAAGCGCCTCGAGACGCCCGCCGCCCCGACCAGCGACGCCGAGCCGGCCGCTGTCCCCGTCTCCTTGCACTGACCCTCCCGGGGCCCTGGTGAAAGCCACGGAGATCAGGGCCCCCGGGAGGCGTTCGACGAGACGGCCATGGCGGCCCACCGGGCTGGACGGCCACGACCGAGTATCTGATCACCTTTGACGATGAGTGGGTGCCCGACCACACAGCGGAAGAGTGGCGCGGGAAGGCCACGGCAGGTGCGTCGGTTTGGTGGCCCTGCTACGCCCGTGGTGGCTGCGCGGAGAAGTGCGCAGGTCACCGAGGGAGTCCCGCGGGCGACGAGTGCACCTGTCGCGGGCCCCTGCGGGAGTGGGTGGACCTGCTGGCAAGGTAACCTCAGTCCGTGAGTGAAGGCGCGTCCCTCGACATGCCGGCAGTCCCTGGGCTGACCGGTTTGAGTGTGTTGGCGCATGGTGGTTTCGCGACGGTCTACCGAGCGCTGCAGGTGTCCGCCTTCCGTGACGTCGCGGTGAAGGTGGAGAACCGGACCCTCGAGGGCGACAAGGATCAACGCCGGTTTGTCCGGGAAGCACGGGCGGCTGGTCAGATGTCCAGCCATCCCCATGTCGTCGACCTGTTCGACGTCGGGGTGACCCCGGACGGCCATCCCTACATGATCATGGAACTCTGCGACGGCACCTATGCCGACCGGATGAAGACGCAGCCGCTGTCGGCGGTCGAGGCACGCGACGTCGGCGCGAAGGTCGCCGACGCGCTGGCGGACGCCCATGCCCTTGGTGTCCTGCACCGCGACGTGAAACCGGCGAACATCCTCTACACCCGTTTCGGTGAGCCTGCCCTGGCGGATTTCGGCCTGGCCGTGCTCACCGAGACACGGGAGGCTTCGATCACGCTGGAGCTGACGCCAGCGTATGCGGCGCCGGAGATGTTCCATCACGGCCGTCCGGTAGCGGCGTCCGATGTGTACGGTCTGTGTGCCACCCTGTACGCGCTGATGCGGGGTCGGCCGCCACGTTGGCGGGAGAACCACAACCCGACCATGGTGTCGCTGGTGGACATGTTCGCGGAACCGGTGCCGGATCTGCCGGACGCGCCGGCCGAACTGACCGCGCTGTTGCGCCGCGGGATGTCCAACGATCCGCAGCGGCGGCCGAGCGCGGCGGAGCTCCGTGACGAACTGCAGGGCTACCACCGCGATCCCGACCCCACTATGATCCTGCGGCCGGTGTTACCCGTACCCCCGCCGCGGCCCTCGACGGACGACGAGCCGACGCAGCGGGCGGACCCGACTCCTCCCGAGGGCGGGGAGCCCATATCTCTCGACGGCCCGACCATGGCCGGACCTGGCCCGGGCTGGCCTCCGCCTGGCCGCTGACATCCCCGATCTCTACTTTCCTGAGTCTCTTGTGCCCTGCTAGGTCCGGTGCGGGCGATGGGCGCGGGCCGAGCAGGACTGACTTGCTCAGAAGGCTTGGTCAAGGCGGGCCGAGTTTTGGGCGACATAGGTTCGAGAGTTCTTCGACGCCTCCAGCGGCACCCACCGCTCGTTTCATTGTGGAAGTCAGGAGGTGCCTCCGCGGCAGCATAGTGGAGTCCTCCAGGGATTCTTGGGGATTGACACTACGCGCGTGTTGCACGGGGTGCGTTGCTGCCTTGTTCCCAACTCGCAGGTAGGGCGCAATCTGCTTACGCAGAATGGGAGTCATGGTGGCCATGATCCGTTGACGTATTCACCACAGTGGTTGGGCTTGGTCTGGTTGTGCGGTGTTGTTTTCGGGGTGGGTGTGGGGGTGGTGGATGAGGTATTGGATGAGGGCTTCGGTGAGGGCGGTTTCGTTGTCTTCGGTGGTGAGGTGGAGGGTGGCGTCGGGGGGTACTCGGTAGGTGTGTCCGTTGGGGGCTTGCCAGAGGAAGGTTCCGTCGGGGAGGTGGGTGATGTGGTAGCCGTGTTCGTGTCGGAGTCGGTGGTGGTGTCGGCAGGCGGATTCGAGGTTGGCGCGGTGGGAGGGGCCGTGGTCGGCCCAGGTTTGGCGGTGGTCGGTGTCGCAGGTGGTGGCGGGGTGTCGGCAGCCGGGGGCGCGGCAGGTTTTGTCGCGGGCTTTGACGAAGTTTTCTTCGGTGGTGGTGGGTCGGCGTTTGATGTGGCCGTGGTGGAGGAGGAGGCCGTTTTCGTCGGTGATGGAGTATTTCCATTGGGGGTTGGTGTCGCGATCGTGGGCTACTTGACGGGCGATGTCGGCGAGGATGGGTCCCCAGCCGGGGACGAAGCCGGGGTTGTCGTTGAGGGCCATGAGTGTGGAGAGTTGGATTTGGATGTCGACGACGCCGCGTCGGGGTGCGGGTTGGATACCGCCGCATACGCACATGCGCGGGTCGTCGCTGGCGACGGGGATGGTGTCGGGGTCGCCGTGACCGATGAACGGCGAGGATGGCGCCGGCGTCGCGGGTGGTCGTGTCGGCGGTCGTGGTTGGGGTTTGTCGGCTTGTGTTGGCTCGGTTTGTGTTGGTTCGGGGGTCTGGTGGTCGATTGTTGAGGTCGTCGCGCGATTGCGGTTGCGGTCCGGGTCGTGCTCGATTGGTCGGGTAGCCGCGTCACAGTCAGGGTCGAGATCCCAGTCATCGTCGAGGTCTTGGTCATCGTGGAGGTTCCGGTCGTCGTCGAGGTCCCAGTCGACACCGGCACCGGTGTCCCAGTCGGGGTCGTTGTGGGGGTGGAGGGTGGCGGTGCCGATGGGGTCGTGGTCGGCGGGGAGGTAGCGGCCGAGGTGGTCGTGGTCGGATAGTTCTTCGCCGTCCGGGTTCGGTCTCACCTCATCGTCGTGCGCCGTTGCTGTCGTTGTTGCCGTTCGGGCCGGTGTGGTGGTGCCAACGGTTGTCCGTGTTGGGGCCGGCATTGGGGTCGGGGTTGGCGTTGCTCTGCGGGACAGGGTTGCTGTTGCTGCGGTTGGTGGGTCGGATTTGTGTTGCCCGGCTGTGTCCGTTCTCGTGGTCGTCGTGGTTGTGGTGTTTGCGGTGGGTGGGTCGGGGTCCGGTGGGGGTGGGGGTGATGACGCCGCGGCCGCGGGGGTTGCCGGGGGGTTTGCGGGTGCGGGGTTGGAGGCGGCCTTTGCGGTGGCGGGGTGTCGGCGGGTCGTTCGGGTGGTCGGGGTGGTTGGGGGTCAGGCCGAGGTTGCGGGCGGCTTGGTCGGCTTCGGCGGTGAAGTCGTCCAGGCTGGGGATGGTGTGAAACGGCCGTCCGGACAGCAGGTCGAGCATCGTGTCGGCGCGGAGTTGGCCGAGGGTGCGGGTGTCGCCGACACTTTTCGCGGCGCGGGCGATGCGGTCGATGCGGTTGTAGGCCGCCAACGCCCGGTCGGGGGGCAGGTTGGTGCCGGCCAGTTCGGCGGTGCCGTCGGTGTGGGGCTGCACGTAGACGCGCCGGTCGGTCACTGCCGCGGCCTGGCGGCGGCGGGCCCGGTCCGGGTCGTCGCGGCGGACCCGGTAGCTCAACCGTTCCCGTAGTAGAGCCGGGTCCCACCGTTCGGCTTTGTCGATCAGTTCGGCGGCCAGCCTGCGGGCCATACCGTCGTCGACATCGGTCAGACAACTGCTGAACACTTTCGCTCGGGGCAGGTCGATCCGCCCGGCTGAGAGCCGCTCGAACACCAGCGGGAGGCGTTCACACAGGTCTTTGGCCAGGAACACGTCCTCGGCGGTGGAGAACTGCGACCGGTGCAACGTGAACGCGATCTGATCAGCACAGAAGTCGTCCAACTCCCGCACCCGGGCCAGACCGGCCGCGTCCAACGGCCCGTCCGGCACACCACCCCGACGCACCACCCGCACCGCGTCGGCCCGTTCCGCGTAGGCGGCCTCCAACATCATCACCAACAAGCGGGCCTGATCATGCGCCACCTGCCGGGCCTGCGCCCGCAACGCGGTGAACACATCCACCGACGAACACTCCGCAGTATCGATCGACTCCAACACTGCCGCCAGCCCCGGGCCCGGCGACATCTCGGCCAACCCGTCCGGCAGCACCACCGGCACCCGCTCCGCGGCCTCACCGGAGGCTGCCGAGTCGTCCAGCGCGTCAACCGAAACTCCGAACACGTGTCCATTCTATGCGTGTCGATGCTCACAGGCAAGACACATTGAGAGGTGAGTTGAGTGATCATCCACTATGGACGGAAAGGAGGCTGGAAGGGTAGACCGGAGCTGATCCGATGGCATGACAGCAGTTTCTGCAGACTAGGGGCGTGTGGCGAAAAGTGTCGGACCCCCGGCGTAACGTTCCTCGCATGGCAAGAGACAGGCCGACCAGCCGCACCAACCGGACAGTCCACTGTGGCGCGAGCGTCCGACGAAGGCGCCGAGCGAGGAGTCGTGCTCCACCGAGCCCATACACACACGAGACGACAGGGGCGGCCTGGTGACCAATTCGGGAGGAGCGCAGCGTCGCAGGTCCAGACAGAGGAGGCGCCGGCTCGAGTCGATCCGAAGCGAGATCTCACCGACTGGTCATCTGCTGGCCGACTATCGCGTTGTCCGGTAGTGCTGGGGGCGAAGAGGACAGGAGACTCAGGGACCTAGTAGGACTTTTCCTGACTCATCAGGTGCTGGGCGACGAAGTTGAGGATCATCTCCCGGCTTACCGGCGCGATCCGGCCTGCACGCACCCCGCCGAGCAGCGTGGCGACACCGTATTCGGTGGTCATTCCGTTGCCGCCGTGGACCTGGATAGCGGTGTCGACGGCCAGCGCGGCGGCCTCGGCCGAGGCGTACTTGGCCAGGTTCGCAGACACCCCGGCCTCCAGGTCGCGGCCGGCGTCGTAGAGCGCCGCCGCCTTCGCCACCATCAGCCGGGCCAGTTCCACCTGGATCTGGGCGTGCGCGAGGGGATGGGCGACGCCCTGGTGCGCGCCGATGGTCCGGCCCCAGACGGACCGTTGTGAGGTGTAGGCGGAGGCCCGCCCCAGCGCATACCGTCCGGTGCCGGCGCCCATCGCGGCCACGGTGATGCGTTCCGGGTTCAGCCCGGCGAACAACGCGGGCAGGCCCGCCTCCGTGCTGCCGCCGACCAGAGCCCCCGCCGGCACCCGTACATCGTCGAAGTAGAGCAGCCACTGTTTCTCCGGCGAGACGATCTCCATGTCGATCTGGGATCGGGTCAGTCCGGCCGCGTCGGTGGGCACCAGGAACAGCGCCGGCTTGAGCTTGGCGTTGACCGAGTCCTCGGTACGGGCGACGACGAGGACCGTGCCAGCCTGGTCCACTCCCGAGATGAAGCATTTGCGGCCGCTGATCAGCCAGTCGTCACCGTCCCGGCGGGCCACCGTGGACAGTTGGTGGAAGTTCGAGCCGGCCTCGGGTTCGGTGATGGCGAAGACGATGGTGCGGCTGCCATCGCCCAGACCAGGCAGGTACTCGGCCCGCTGTGCCTCGGTGCCGTGCCGGGCGATGATCGTACCGGCGATGGCGGGTGACACCACGAGCAGCAGCAAAGGGCAGCCGGCCGCGGCCAGCTCCTCACAGACGATCGCGAGTTCGGTGATGCCCGCGCCACCTCCGCCGTACTCGATCGGCAGGTTGACGCCCAGATAGCCCAGCTTGCCGGCCTCGGCCCAGAGTTCGGTGGTATGAGCACCGCTCTTGGCCTTCTGGACGAAGTAGTCGTGGCCGTACCGGCGGCCCAGGGCGGCCACCGCTTCGCGGAGCTGGCGTTGCTCCGGGGTGTCGTCGAAGTTCATGTCGCGGGCTCCTTCAGTCGGGTGGCGCGGGGCTCACGACGGCGAGCACGGTGCCAGCGTCCACTTGGTCACCTGCCCGCACGGGCAGATCGGTCACCTCGCCGGCTTCCGGCGCGTACACCGGATGTACCAGCTTCATCGCCTCGAGCGTGAGCAACAGATCACCGACCTCGACCCGCGCACCGACCTCGACCGCGACCTGGACGACCGCGCCGGGCATGGGTGCCACCAGTGAGCCGGCCGGGCGATCCAGCACTGGCGGCGCGAAGCGTGGGTTCTCCACCACGGTCAGCGCGCCATCTGGCGTATCCACATAGGAAACATTGTGGACGGTGTGGACCCGCAGGATGCGACGCACGCCGCCGGATTCCACGATCACCTCGGTCGGAGTGAAGCTCAGCACGGTCACGTCGGTGGACACAGACCCAAAGACGCCCGGCGACCACCGCACGAGCGCGCCTTCGCGGTCCAGTTCGTAGGTGATCTCGACCGGATCCCCGCCCACCTCCGGCAGGTGGAAGCTCGCCCGCTGTGGTGCGGAAGCAACATTGCGCCATCCGGCCGGCAGCGCACCCCAGGGTTGCCCGGCCCGCCGAGCCGCGGCCCCCGTGAGCGCGACGGCCAAACAGGCGAGATGGTGCGCCTGTCCATCGACGACAAGGGGCTCGAACAGCTCGGGATGCCGATCTAGGAAGCCGGTGTCGGTGGCGCCTCGGTCGAAGTCGTCGCTGCGCAGGATCCGGGTGAGTAGGTCCCGGTTGGTGGCAACTCCGTGCAACTGCGCCCGGCTCAGGCAGTTGGCCAGCCGCCGGGCTGCCTCGGCCCGGGTCGGTGCCCAGGCGATGACCTTCGCCAGCAACGGGTCGTAGTGCACCGACACGGTGGAGCCGGTCCGCACTGAACTGTCTACCCGGATACCGCTGTCCACAAGCATGGCGAACAAGGGTGCGTCCACCTGGAATCGGTGCAGCTGACCGGCCGACGGCAGCCAGCCCCGGCGCGGGTCCTCGGCGTACAGGCGCGCCTCGATGGCATGCCCGGTGGTCGGTGGCGGTTGGGATAACGGCAGCGGATTGCCTTCGGCGACCCGGATCTGCAGTGCGACCAGGTCCAGGCCGGTGACGCATTCGGTCACCGGATGTTCCACCTGCAGGCGGGTGTTCATCTCCAGGAAGTAGAACTGGTCGTTGTCGTCCAGCAGGAATTCCACGGTGCCGGCTCCGACATAGCCGACCGACCGGGCAGCCGTTACCGCCGCGTCGAACAGTTTCGCCCGCAGCGACCCCGACACCGCGGTCGACGGCGTTTCCTCAAGGATCTTCTGGTGCCGGCGCTGGATGGAGCACTCACGTTCGCCCAGTGCCACCACGGTGCCCAGGGTGTCGGCGAACACCTGCACCTCGATGTGCCGGCCTCGCTCGATGTAGCGTTCGCAGAACACGGTCGCGTCACCGAAGGCGGTGGCCGCCTCGCGCCGCGCCCGGGCCAGGCCTTCGGCCAATCCGGCCTGATCCCACACCACCCGCATGCCCCGGCCGCCGCCGCCGGCAGACGCCTTCACCAGCACCGGAAACTCCGCCACCTGCTCGGGTTCGGTCCAGGACGGCAGCATCGGTACGCCGGCCGGGGCGAGCAGCGCCTTGGCACCGATCTTGGCGCCCATCGCGGCGATGGCCTTGGCCGGTGGACCCACCCACGTCAGTCCGGCGTCCACAACGGACTGTGCGAAGTCGGCATTCTCGGAAAGGAATCCATAGCCGGGGTGCACCGCGTCCGCGCCGGCCGCCAGCGCCGCCGTCACCAGCAGGTCAGCGCGCAGATAGGTGTCCGAGGGTGTGCTGCCGGGCAGCCGGACCGCCTGGTCCGCTTCGCCGGTATGTACCGCATCCGCATCCGCATCGGCATAGACCGCAACGGTTTCGATGCCCATGCCGCGGCAGGTCGCGAAGATGCGCCGAGCGATCTCGCCGCGGTTGGCCACCAGCAGTCGGGTGATCATCGGTCCCTCACATCCGGAAGACGCCGAATCCGGCATCGGTCACATGGTCCGGCGCACGACGTGTGACCAGCCACAGGCACAAGCCGAGTACGGTCCTGGTGTCCCGGGGATCGATGACCCCGTCGTCGTAGAGCCGGCCGGACATGGCCAGCGCGGCCGACTGGCGGTCGATCTCCGACTCCACCATCACCCGCATGGCCGCGTCCGCCTCCTCGTCGAAGGGCTGTCCCTTCGACGCCGCGGCCTGTCTGGACACAATGGACATCACGCCGGCAAGTTGCTGCGGTCCCATCACCGCGGATCGGGCGTGTGGCCAGGCGAACAGGAAGCGGGGATCGTAGGCCCGCCCGCACATGCCGTAGTTGCCCGCACCGTACGAGGCGCCGACGTTCAGGGTGAGTTGGGGTACCCGGGAATTTGACACCGCATTGATCATCAGGGCACCGTGCTTGATGATGCCGCCCTGCTCATACCGGGAGCCGACCATGTAACCGGTGGTGTTCTGCAGGTACAGCAGCGCAATGCCGCAACTGTTGGCCAGTTGGATGAACTGGGCCGCCTTCTGCGCCTCTTCGGAGAACAGGACACCGCGGGCGTTCGCCAGGATCCCGATGGGGTAGCCGTGCAGACTGGCCCAGCCGGTCACCAGCGCGGTGCCGTAGCGCGGCTTGAACTCGTCGAAGTCCGAGTCGTCGACCAGCCGGGCGAGGATCTCCCGGGGATCGTACGGGGTACGCAGGTCCACGCTGGCGATGCCGAGCAGTTCCTCGGTGGGTAACCGGGGTGGCCGGGCGTTGCGGTCAGGCGGCACCGCGGCCGTGGCCGTGGCCGGTCCGACCCGGGCCACCACATCGCGGGCAAGGCGGATGGCGTCGCGTTCGTCAACCGCGACGAAGTCGGCCAGGCCCGACCGGGTGGCGTGCATGGCCGCTCCGCCGAGCGTTTCGTCGTCGGTTTCCTCACCGGTGGCCATCTTCACCAGCGGTGGCCCGCCCAGGAACACCTTCGCCCGTCCTGCCACGAAGATCGTGTAGTCGGACATGCCGGGAACGTAGGCCCCACCGGCGGTCGCGGTGCCGAAGACCACCGCCACTGTCGGGATCCGGGCCGCGGAGAACCGGGTCAGGTCGCGGAACACCTGACCGCCCGGAATGAAGATCTCCGCCTGCGTGGGTAGGTCGGCGCCGCCCGACTCCACCAGATTGATCATCGGCAGCCGGTTGGCCAACGCGATCTGCCCGGCTCGCCGGGTCTTGCGCAGTGTGTACGAGTTGACCGCGCCGCCACGGACGGTGGGATCGTTCGCGATGATCATGCAGGGTGTTCCGGCGACTATCCCGATCCCGGTCACGATGCTGGCACCGACGGCGACATCTGAGCCGTAGCCGGCGACCGGCATCAACTCCAGGAACGGCGCATCGCGATCGACCAGCAACTCGATGCGTTCCCGGGCCAGCAGCCTGCCCCGGGCATGGTGGCGATCCGTGTAGTTCGCCCCGCCGCCGGCCCGGGCAGCGTCCAGAGCCGCATCCAGTTCGCCCAAGCGTTCCAGCATGGCCGTCCGGTTGTCGCGGAAGCTCGCCGATCGCGGGTCGACCTCAGTCGCCAGTACGGGCATCGTCCAGCCTTTCGTTCCCCGGTGCTGTTGCGTCCACAACGAACTGCGGAATGTCCACGACCCGGCTGCGCAGCCATTCGCCCAACGCCTTCGCCTGCGGATCGAACCGGGTGGACGCGGCCACCCCGGCACCCAGCAGACCCTCGATGACGAAGTTCACCGCGCGCAGGTTGGGTAACTCATAGCGCCGCACGACCAGGTCCGCACACTCGGGCAGCAGGCGCTTCAACTCGGCCACAGTCAACCAGCCGGCGAGCCACTCGTACCCGGCGTTGTTGCGAGCCCATACCCCGAGGTTCGCGTCGCCACCCTTGTCGCCGGATCGGGCGCCCAGCATCCGCCCCAGGGCCATCCTGCGCGTGCGGACCGGTTGCGTCCCGTCCGCTGGCTGCTCCGACTCTCGTTCGGCTGGATGTCGGGCGACGTCCCCGGGATCAGTGCGATCGAGGGTGTCGACGGCCGGGCCAGGGGCGACCGCGGTGGGGCCTGGAACGGACACACGGTCGCCGTTGGGCAGGACCGCGATGTGCGCCACCGCGGACTGGGCCAGATAGGTCGCGCCGAAGACGCCGTACGGGGTGGCGTTGCCCGGCGCCGTGGTCAGCGTGCAGCCGGGGTACGAGGCCAGGGCCAGTTCCACCGCGGCCTGCGAGAAGGTCCGCCCGGCCCGGCCCGCGTCGGAGTCCTGGATGTGTACGGTCAGCAGGGCGCAGGCCGCTTCGATGGTATCCGCGTCCGGGTGGTCGGTGCGGGCCAGCCGCCAGGTCAGGCCCCGCTCGCCAACCGCCGCGGACAGCTGGTCACGGACCAGCCTGGCCTTCGCCTCGATGTCCAGTCCACACAGGACGAACGACATCTGGTTGCGATATCCGCCGAGGGTGTTGGTACCTACCTTGACGGTTTGCGGTGGCGGTGCGCCACGCACGCCGCTGACCTCGACGCGGTCCGGGCCGGCGTCGGCAAGCTGGATGGTGTCGAACTGAGCCACCACGTCCGGCCCGAGATATCCGGGCGCCCCGATCTCGTACAACAGCTGGGCGGTCACTGTCTGCACGGTCACCGCCCCACCCGTACCGGCGTGTTTGGTGATCACGGCGGATCCGTCGGCACCCAGGTGTGCGATGGGAAAGCCCGGGTGACGCCCGCCGTCCGGCAGGTCGGTGAAGAAGGCGAAGTTGCCGCCGGTGGCCTGTGCGCCGCACTCGAGGATGTGGCCGGCCACGGTGGCGCCGGCCAGTGCGTCGAAGTCCGTGCGTGACCAGCCGAATCGGGCGATGGCCGGTCCGACCACCAGCGAGGCGTCGGTTACCCGACCGGTGATCACGACATCGGCGCCCGCCCGCAGGCACTCGGCGATGCCGAACGCGCCGAGGTAGGCGTTGGCTGTCAGCGTGCCGGGCACCTGCACCGCATCGCCCTCAACATGTCCAATCTGGACAGACACGCCCAGTCGGTCGGCCAGCCGGCGCAGCGCCTCGGTCAGGCCGGCCGGGTTGACGCCGCCCGCGTTGGTGACCAGCGTGACGCCCCGCTCGACCGCCAACCCGAGGCAGTCCTCCATCTGGCGTAGGAACGTCTTCGCATATCCCTTGCCTGGGTCCGCCAGCCGGTCGCGTCCGAGGATCAGCATGGTCAGCTCAGCCAGGTAGTCGCCGGTGAGCACGTCGAGGTCGCCGCCCTCGAGCATGTCGCGCCAGGCCGAAAACCGGTCACCGTAGAAGCCCGAGGCGTTGCCTATCCGCAGTTCGGTTTTCATGCCGTGACTCCGGTGCTCGGATGCCGGCCGCGACCGGGCGGGCCGGCGAACGCCTGGGCCACATCCAGCCACCGGTGCGCGGCCGGTCCCTGCGCCGTCAGGTCCAGGTCGGCTGATTCGGCGTCGAGCTCGGCCAGGATCTGGGCAACGTCCGTCACGGCGGCTCCTTTACAACTGGTCCATGAGGTGGCGTTTCCAGCCGGCTAGCAGTTCCTCCCGGCGCCTGCTGTCGTCGGTCAGCAGGCTGGCCACGCCGAGCCCGCGGAGCAGGTCCAAAGTGGTCTGTACGGCCTGCCGTACGCCTGGTCGGGACTCGTCCGCGCCGAGCAGGGTGACCGCGAGCCGGTGCATGTCCCGGCCGATCAGGGCTTCGAGCGGGACCAGCGCGGCACGGAGCTCCCGATCGGTGCGGGCAGCCACCCACAGTTCGATCGCGGCCGCGAACAGGGGACCGGTGAAGGACGCGGCGAGGAGGTCGACGACCCGCTCGACCCGCTGGTCCGCGGTCTCGCCGGGGCGGGCCTGCGCCTCCTGGCGGAGTTCGGCCGCTCGGCGTTCGGCGAGGTGAGTGACCGCGGCCAGCACCAGTTCCATCTTCGTCGGGTAATGGTGCAGTTGTGCTCCGCGGGACACCAGTGCACGTTGCGCGATCAACGTGGTGGTGGTGCCGGCCCAGCCGCACTCGACCAGGCAGTCGACGGTCGCCTCCAGCAGCCGCTGCCGGGTGATCCGACTGCGTTGCTGTTTCGGTGCCCGAACACTCACCTCGTCACCTTCTCCCCTTCAAAACAAACAGTCAAGCCTGCATCTTTTGCGGCTGTGAGAACTTAGGGACAGCAAATCGCCGCGCGGCGACATCCAGGTGTGGTTGGCCGCGCGGCGAGAAGGATCAGTGCTGGGGGCAGGGACGATCACACGCGAGCGCGGCGGGCCAGACGCTCGGGGTCGAGAATGATGACCGACTTGCCGTCCAGGCGCAGCCAGCCGCGGGACGCGAAGTCGGCCAGAGCCTTGTTCACGGTCTCCCGGGAGGCGCCCACAAGCTGGGCCAACTCTTCCTGGGTGAGGTCGTGGGTAACCCTCAGCACGCCGCCGTCGCGGGTGCCGAAGCGGCCCGCCATTTGCAGCAGGTTCTTGGCCACCCGACCGGGCACATCGGTGAAGATCAGGTCAGCCAGCGCGTCGTTGGTGCGCCGCAGCCGGCGGGCGAGCACGCGCAGCAGCTGCTCAGCGATCTCCGGGCGGTTGGTCAGCCACGGACGCAGGGCCTGCTTGCGTAGCCGGGCCAGCCGGGTATCCACCACCGCGGTAGCGGTGGCGGTGCGGGGTCCCGGGTCGAACAGGGACAGCTCGCCCACCATGTCGGAGGGACCCATGACGGCAATGAGGTTCTGCCGCCCGTCCCCGGCCCGGCGGCCGACCTTCAGCTTGCCGCTGAGCACGATGTACAGACTGTCTCCGGGCTCGCCTTCGTTGAACACGATCTCGCCCTTGCGGGCCTCGATCGTCTCCATTTCCTTGGCCAATGCCTCGGCGGCCTCGGGGTCCACACCCTGGAAGATTCCGCTGCGGGCCAGTACCTCGTCCATCGCCCACCTTCTGTTCTAGGCATCCGGCCGACCATGACGAACACGAGCCGATTGCCGCGCTTTATCGTTAGTCTATTCACACGCTCGTAAGAATCGGGCGCGTACCCCGTCATCCACGTGTGGTCGCGGGTTGCGGATACAGCGCTATGACCGGCTGGTGTCCTGGCTGGCGGTTGGTACCCCAGTGCCACTTGGCCTTGTGGTCAATAGGCCCAATAGCGTGGTTGCAAGTTGAAAGTGATCCGCAGGCGTTATTGCGATCATTGTCGGAATGATCTGTTTCGCGTGGATATCTTGTGCGCCATTGCCGGTTCGTTCCGGCGTGATCCGGGCCAATTATTCTGATTTCGCCGTATTGCGGGGTTCTGTCCTCACCCGGTGAGTCTGTTTGCCAGCGCGATTCCCTGGCGTGAGGCTGATCGGCTAGCCTCGGCACGACCCCTGGCACCCCCCCGGAGCCGGCTCGGCGCTGGCCACCCCGATCGCGATGGGCCCTGTTCTGTGACGTTGTATGGCTATGCCCGCGAACCAGACTCTCCGAGCACCGACGACGACCCGTCGTCGTCCGTGCCCCAACAGCGCGCCGCGTCCTCGCCCGTACGGGTATCCACGACGGACCACCCGCCGACCGTGGATGTCTCGGACGCGCTGGCCCGCCCGGCCGAGACCGAAATGCCCCGGGTCCAGCCCGACCCCTGGGCGCCTCCCGTACCGGCTGAACCTGATCTTTGGGCGCCTCCCGTACCGGCTGAACCCGATGGCTGGGCGCCGGCCGCATCTGATGGCTGGGGGCCGGCCGCCGCGATTGCGGTAGACCAGGTTGAGGCCGACCCAGGTGAGGTCGGCCCGGTTGGCGACCTCGTCGAGGCAGACCCGGCTGTGGTCGACGCCGCGGCTGCGGCTGTGGCCAGCGATGCGGCCGATTCGCCAGCGGGTCAGAGTGCCCAGGACTGGATGGCGTCCGTGCCCGGCCTGGATGACGATGACGACATCGTGCCATGGGACCGTCGTCCACTGATGATTGTGATTGCCGGTGCCGTCGCTCTCGTGGTGCTGGCCATCCTGTCCGGCGTGGCTACGGTGAACCTGTTCCGGCCGAGCGAGCCGCCCGCGGCCTGGCAGCCGGTCGGCCCGCCGGCGCCCACCGGGCCGGCGGCGACCCCCACCCCCGCGCCGGGTACGGGTGCCGGTGACGGCGTGATCACATTGTCGGGTGTCGGCGATGTGATCATGGGCAGCGAACCGGACAAGCTACCCCCGAACGGCGGCGCAGGCTTCTTCGATTCAGTGAAGAGTGCCCTTGCCGCGGACGTGGTCATGGGAAACCTGGAGACGCCACTCACCCCGGACACCAAGCGGGTGAAATGCGCATCGACCACGTCCAGCCCTGCCCCGTCAGCCGGGGCGAGGTCGGCAGACTGCTACCAGTTCTACCTGCCGCCGGCGTACGCGGGGCATCTGCGTGATGGTGGCTTCACGATGATGAATCTGGCCAACAACCACACCAACGACATGGGCCCGGTCGGCCTGACCAAACACCCGCAACGCGCTGGAGGCCGCCGGCGTCCAGCACACCGGCGCGGTCGACCAGATCACCGTGGTCGAGGTGAAGGGTGTGAAGGTGGCGGTGCTCGGTTTCGCCGTCTACGCCTGGGGCCAGAACCTCAACAACATCCCGGCTGCGATCAGCCTGGTCCAGAAGGCGGACGAACTGGCCGACCTCGTGGTGATCCAGATGCAGGGCGGTGCCGAGGGTTCGGACCAGACTCACGTGCGCCCGGGCAAGGAAACCTTTGCCGGTGAGGATCGCGGTGACCTGATGAAGTTCACCCACGCGATGATCGACGCCGGCGCGGACGTGGTGTTCGGTCACGGACCGCACGTGATGCGTGGCATGGAGTTCTACAAAGGCCGGCTCATCGCGTACAGCCTGGGCAACTTCGCGGGTTCGGGAGTGCTGACAGCTCGGCCGGGAACTCGGGCGTGGGTGGGGTGCTGAAGGTGAGCCTGAACAAGGACGGCAGTTGGGCCGGCGGAGAGCTCATCCGACCGTGATGGTGAACGCGTGGGCTGCCCGCACCGGACCCGCAGAAGAAGGCGCGGCCCTGGTGGACGGGGCTGTCCAAGGAGGACTTCGGTGCCGCCGCGGCATCGATCTCGACCGCCGACGGCCGCATCTCCCTCCGGCGGCCGGCTGACGTCGTCGCTGGCGGTGAGCCGTGTCCATGCGGTCCGGCAGCGGGACGGGGCGGCCGCGGTAGCTAGGTTCCGTGAGCCACGGGAAACGGATCTTGGACGTAAGCGGCGGGCCCGGCGGATGGCCGGCAAGTTGGCGGAGATCCACCCGGACGCCCATTGCGAACTGGACTTCACCAACCCGCTGGAACTTGCCGTGGCCACCATCCTGTCCGCCCAGTGCACTGACCAGCGGGTCAACGAGGACGACCCCGAAGCTGTTCGCGCGCTATCCCACCGCGGCCGACTATGCTGCCGCGGATCGGGCGGAGCTCGAAGAGATGATCAGGTCGACCGGCTTCTTCCGGAACAAGACCGACTCGTTGATCAAACTTGGCCAGGCGCTGGTGGCGGACTACGACGGCCAGGTGCCGGCCACCCTGGAACAGTTGGTGGCGCTACCGGGCATCGGGCGCAAGACCGCCAACGTCATTCTGGGCAACGCGTTCGGCGTACCCGGCCTCACCGTGGACACCCATTTCGGCCGGCTGGTCGGCCGGTTCCAGTGGACCGACCAGGTGGATCCGGTGAAGGTGGAGTCCGCCGTGGCGCATCTGATCGAGCGGCGGGACTGGACCATGTTCTCGCACCGGATCATCTTTCATGGCCGCCGGGTGTGCCATGCCCGCAAGCCCGCCTGCGGTGCGTGTACGCTGTCGAAGGACTGTCCGTCCTACGGCTTGGGTCCGACCGATCCCGTTGCCGCGGCCGCGCTGGTGAAGGGGCCTCGGGCAGCGCAGATCGTGGCCTTCGCGCAGGAGCACTGATGCGGGCCTGGCGCGGGCCGGCCATCTCGCTGGCCCTACTGGCGGCTTTAGTCCTGCTCGCCGGCTGCGATCCGGACTCCGGGTCCGGCACGAACCCGGGCGGTACGAGCGTCAGCGGCCCGTTTCGGGGCTGTCCAGCGCCGGTGACCCCGACGTCCGGCACGGCGTCTCGCGCGCCGGCGGGATCACAACTGTTGCCGGACCTCACCCTGCCTTGTTTTGTCGGCGGGAGCCCGGTGGCGCTGCGCGCGCTCGGACGACCTGCGGTGATCAACCTGTGGGCGTCTTGGTGCCGCCCGTGCCGGCTCGAGCTGCCCCACTTCCAGCAACTCGCGGACAGCGCCGACGATCAGGTGCTGGTCTTGGGCGTGGTCACTGAGGGGGACACCACGGATGCGGCCGGATCGCTGGCCACGGAGCTTGGCATCAGTTTCCCGACGGTGGTCGACACGTCGAGCCGGCTACACAAGATGGTCGCGCCGCAGACGCTGCCGGTGACGTTGCTCGTCGACGCCAACGGGGTCGTGCGACACGTCGACCGCTCCGGCGCGCTGACCCTCCCCGAACTGGTCGACCTGGTCCACCAGCACCTGGGTATCGTCGTGGATCCGCGCCCGGTCGCGGGATGATCGGCGTCCGGGAGGCGGCATGAGCGAGCTACCGGCCTGGTGGCATCCGCTGGCGGAGCGGGCCACCGCGGTCCGGCGGTCGGATTTCACCCGGTGGCCGACCCCACCAGCCGGGGGCCGTCGCTCGGCCGTACTCATCCTGCTGGGTCAACAGCCAGCCTCGGGCCCTGACGTGCTCGTCCTGCAACGGGCAGCCACCCTGCGTAGCCATGCCGGCCAACCGGCGTTCCCCGGCGGAGCGTGCGACCCGGAAGACGTCGACGCGGCGGCGACGGCGATACGGGAGGCAGCCGAGGAAGTGGGCGTGCTGGCCGAGTCGACCACGGTGGTGGCCACGCTGCCCCGGCTGTGGATACCCGTCAGCGGGTTCGTGGTGACGCCGGTGCTGGCCTGGTGGCATGCCCCCCACCCGGTCGGGCCGGTCGACCTGGGCGAGGTGGAGCGGGTGGAGCGGCTGCCCGTCGCGGAACTGGTAGATCCGTCGAACCGGGTCTCGGCCCGTCACCCCAGCGGTTACGTCGCCCCCGCATTCGACGTGCGTGGGCTTCTCGTCTGGGGATTCACCGCCGGCATCCTCAACACTCTGCTCGAACTCGGCGGTTGGTCCGTACCCTGGGATCACAGCCGGGTGGTGGACCTGCCACCGGCGGTCACACCACCGGTGCGGCCGTGACAATGCATACACAGCTCATTCGCCGTCGGTGGCGCAGCCGCCGTACCCTGACGAGGTGCTCGGCAGCGTGGTCGACCTCATATTGCTAGTCCTGATCATCATGTTCGCGGTGAACGGCTACCGCCAGGGCTTCCTCGTTGGCGCGCTGTCGTTCGTCGGGTTCTTCGGTGGTGCGCTGGTCGGGCTGCAACTGGCGCCGCTGGTGGTGGCGTCGATGTCAGACCCGTGGGCCCGGATCCTGGTATCCCTGCTGGCTGTGTTCGGGCTGGCGCTGGGCGGCCAGGCTGTCGCGGCCTGGGCCGGCACCCGGCTGCGTCACGCGGTTCGGTCCGATCAGGGTCGTCGCGTCGATGATCTCGGCGGCGTGGCGGTCTCGGTGATCGCGTTGCTGCTGGTGGCCTGGATGGTCGCCGGCCCGCTGGCATCCACGTCGATCCCGACCGTGGCCGCTTCGGTGCGTAACAGCGTGATCCTGGGCGCAGTCGACTCGGTGATGCCCAGCCAGGCTCGCGTGCTCTACAACGGCCTGCGTCACACCATCGCCAACGGCGATTTCCCGGACGTGTTCGGTGACATGACGCCGACCCAGGCGCGGGAGGTACCCGCACCTGATCCGACGCTGGCCGACTCGAGCGCGGTGAAGTCGGCGAGGAAGTCCGTTGTGAAGGTCACCGGCACCGCGCCGACCTGCCGTCGCCGGATCGAGGGCTCCGGTTTCGTGTTCGCGCCAGGTCGGGTGATGACCAACGCGCACGTGGTGGCCGGCACCACGGGGCCGGTGAACGTCGAGGTGGGCGACACCAGCGCGAGCGGCGGGTGGTCGTACTACGACCCGGACGTGGACCTGGCCGTGGTGGACGTACCCGGATTGGACGCTCCGGCGATGTCGTGGGCGCCGAAATTGGCCAACACCGAGGACAACGCGATCGTGGTCGGCTATCCGCTGGATGGTCCGTTCACCGCCGTCGCCGCGCGCATCCGCGATGTGCGGAACCTTCCCGGCAACGACATCTACAAGACGCATGACGTCACCCGGGAGATCTACACGATCCGCTCGAGCGTCAAGAGCGGAAACTCCGGCGGTCCGCTGATCGACCCGCAAGGACGGCTCCTCGGCGTGATCTTCGCGGCCGCTGTGGACGATCCGGAGACCGGGTTCGCGTTGACCGCGGACGAGGCCAAACCGGTAGCTCAAGCGACCACCAACGCCAGGAACCCAGTCTCCACAGGCAAATGCACCGCGTAGATTCTGGCCTCGCTGACGCTCGGCTGATCGCTTACGTCGGGGGCGGTAGGTGGGCCAGTTGGATGAGGCGTGGGCCGTCTTTGCGGGTGACCAGCCAGCCGCGTCCGGGAGGTTGCGGGCCAGGCCTTACGGTGCCGACCAGCACTCCCTCTTCCCGGTCGCCGGCCAGTACGAGGCCGGGCGAGCCCAGTTCGCGCAGGCGCTGCAGGATCGGTTCGTACATGGCCCGGCCAGCTCCACCAGCGCGTCGGGTCAATACCAGGTGTAGGCCCACATCGCGGGCCTGGGACAGGTAGTCCAACAAGGGCAGCATCGGGTTCACCGGGCCGGACGCCACGAGGTCGTAGTCGTCGACCAGGACGAAACACTCGGGCCCGGTCCACCATGATCGCGCCCGCAACTGTTCCGGCGTGACCTCGGCACCCGGCCGGCGTTTGTCCATATAGGATGCCACTGAGGCGATGAGCGGTCCGGCATTCTCAGCGGCCGTACCGTAACCGATGAGATGGTCCGTGTTCACCGCACCAAGCAGACTCCGGCGGTAGTCGACCACCACCATGCGGGCCTGGTCGGGAGTGAACCGGCGGGTGATCGATTCGGCGATGCCCCGTAGCAGGGAGGACTTGCCACACTCGCTGTCACCGAAGGCGACCAGGTGCGAGTTGGCGGCAAAGTCGACCAGTACTGTGCGCAGGTCCGCCTCGGCGATGCCCAACGGCAGCGACAGCCCTCGGCCAACGGGCATTGGCCGGCCGGTTTCGTCCGGAGACAGCAGGGCCGAGTACGGCAGGGTGGCCGGCAACATCCGTACCGCTGGCGCTGGTGACCCGGTCCAGGCGGCCCCGATTCCGCCGGCCAGCGAACTGGCGGTGTGCCCGGCACTTTGCGGCAGCCCCGTCAACATGTGCAGGCCCTCGTCCACCAGCCCGCGACCCGGCTGGCCCACGGGCACGTTGGCCGCCGCCCGACGGTCCACCGCGGAGTCAGCCGGGTCACCCAGGCGCAACTCCAACCGCGATCCGAACAGATCCCTCATGGTGTGCCGGAAGTCCGACCAGCGGGTGGCCGCCGCGACCAGATGGATGCCGTAGCTCAGGCCACGCGTGGCCACATCGGCCAGCACCGGCTCCAGGTCCTCGTAGTCGCTACGGATGGTCGACCAGCCGTCCACCACGAGGAACACGTCCCCGAAACCATCTTCGGGTAGCACCAGAGTTGCGCCCATTTCGGACGGTCGACGCAATCGCCGGAAGGTGGCTACCGAGTCGATGCCGTGAGCCGCGAACATCCGCTCCCGATCGGCCAGCAGGGTGGCGATCTCGCCCACGGTGCGCCGTACCGCGGCGGTCTCAAGCCGGCCCGCGACTATCCCGACATGGGGCAGCGCGCGAAGTGTCGACAGAGACCCGCCGCCGAAGTCGAGCCCGTACACCTGCACCTCGACCGGCGTGTGGGTCAACGCGAGTGCGGTGACCAGGGTCCGCACGGCGGTGGACTTGCCGCTCTGCGGATTGCCGACGATCGCGACGTGACCGGCCGCTCCGGACAGGTCGAGCCAGGCCACATCACGTCGTTGCTCGAACGGCTTGTCCACCGACGCCACCGGCACCTGGAGTGCGCCGTGTAGTGACGGGTTGGCCGAGGTGATGCCGCGCTGCGGGGTCGAGGTGAGACCGCCGAGCAACTCGTCCAGGAATGCGGAATCGGCCAGTGGCGGCAACCAGACCTCATGAGCCGGCGTCCCCCGGCCGTGCAGCCGGGACACGAGGACATCCATCAGGCTGTCCGCCGAGATCTCGACCGGTGCGGCCGGCGCCGGCACCATCGCAGACGGAACGTACACACTCGTGTACTCATGCATGTCTGGCTGGTAAGGCTCGCTCACCGCATTGCGCCGGTGTGGTCCCGAAACGTATGCGGCCTTGAACCTGCGCAGTGCTTCGGTGCCGACCCGCAGGAATCCGTGGCCCGGCGAAGCGGGAAGGTCCGCCGCGTCGCTGGCCCCACCCAGCGTCATCCGGGATTCGTGTGCGGTGAAGGTACGTAGGGCGATGCGGTAGGAGAGGTTGGTCTCCAGCCCGCGCAGCCGGCCCTCCTCCAACCGTTGGGTGGCCAGCAGCAGGTGCACCCCGATCGACCGGCCAATCCGTCCTATCTGGACGAACAGATCGATGAGGTCCGGCTTCGCCACGAGCATCTCGGTGAACTCGTCGCAGACGAGCAGCAGGGACGGCAGGGCCGGGAGGTCCACGCCGGACGCGCGGGCCCGGTCGTAGTCACGCACTGAGGCATAGTTACCGGCTCGGCGGAGCAACTCCTGGCGACGGGTCAGCTCGCCGCTCATCGCGTCGCGCATCCGGTCCACCAGTGGCAGCGCGTCAGCAAGGTTTGTGATCACCGCCGAGGTGTGCGGTAGCCGGTGCAGGCTGGCAAAAGTGGCGCCGCCTTTGAAGTCCACCAGGACGAAGTTCAACGTGTCCGGGGGATGAGTGGTGGCCAGTCCCAGAACCAGCGTGCGCAGCAGTTCCGACTTGCCGGACCCGGTGGCCCCCACAATCAGTCCATGCGGGCCCATGCCATCCTGTGCCGCCTCTTTGAGGTCCAGGTCGATCGGTGCCCCGTCAGGTCCGATGCCAATGGGGATGCGCAACATGTCGCGGGCTGGGCGTGGCGCCCACAGAGCACCGAGGTCGGCCGTGTCGATGTCCGGGATGCCCAGCAGTTCGGTCAGGCCCTTGTCCACGGCGAGCGGCGCCTGCTCCCGCAGCGACTCGGCCAGCCGCAGCGGCGCCAGCCGGCGGGCTACCCCTTCGGCCTCGGTGACGGAAAGCCGGTCCGCCGTGCCGACCGGCGCGTCACCATCCATAGTGGAGCTTTGTAGCGTCAGGTCGGTGTGCACAGTCAGCACGATGGTGCCATGATCGGGGTTTGCCGGCGGCCGATCCGTGATCTCCACGGTGGTGACGCCGGCCAGTCCGCCCTCCACGCCGAGGTTGTCGGAGCCGGCCGTGTCACCGCCGTCGACGATCACCACCACCTGGGGAAAGACACCCGGCTCGGCCTTGCGGCCAACCGATATGCCCCGCGATCGTGGGCGCTTCGCCAATACCTCGGCGAGTAGGTGGTCCAGCTCCTTCAGGCTGGTCAACACCATCCGCCGTGGACCGAGCGCGTCGACCTCGGTCGGGTGCAACGCGTGCGGCAACCACTTCAGCCAGTCCCACTCGCGCCGCTGCTCAGGTCCGACACAGGCGGCCACGAGCAGGTCGTCCGGCGCGTGGAACGTCACCAACTGGGCCAACACCGCTCGGGCCAGGCCACGGGCCGCTGGCATCCCGTCGCTGGACTGATCTGGACCGGATGCCGGGGTCGGGGCCGTTGTCACCACGATCCGGCTGAACGCCCGCACCGCGACCGCGACCGGCAGGCCGGGTACAACCGAATAGGTGTCGAGGAAGCGGCGCAGCGCCCCGGCCGTTACCGGCTCCAGGTCGGCCGTCGGATCCATCGTCGGCGAGATCAGCGGGGTGGCCAGCGACTGCGGTCCGAGCCCGACCCGGACCACGCCGAAGTCGCCGTCCGCGACCCGCCGTTCCCACACCCGGCCGCCCATCGCCTCTGCCCACAACGTATCCGGGTCGGGATGCCGGTGCGCCAACGCTGCCCGCTGATCCGCGATGGCCGCGTGAACCCGTCGGCGTACTCCGGACAGGTACCTCAGGTAGTCGCGCCGAGCCTGCAGCAGTTCCGTTTTGCGGGGGCCACCGCCGCCCCAGTTGGTGATCAGCATGCCGAGGGTCGAGATGCCGAAGATGGCGCCAACAACGTAGGTATAGGGACGTGAGCCACCCTGCCCACCGAACATCAGCGCGGTAGCGACCGTTCCGGCGAGCATCGGCAGGACGGACAACCACTGTTGCCACCGCAGGCCGGTCGGCTGCGGGATTGCCGGCGGTGGTTCGAGAGCCAACTCCCCGTCCGGCATGACCGGCGCCGACCGCCGGCTGACCCTCTGCACCTCAACAGTCACGGGGAGCCATGTTATTGAATATCGCCACCCTTCGGTGTGCCCTGTGGATAACTAGTTTCCCTGTGACGCGGCGGTGGCTGGACAACGTGAGGGTGGCCGCGGAGCTCGCCGGAGCCGATCAACGCACAAATCCACGTAGCTTGTGGGCGCGGCCTTCCCGCCAGCCCTGCATCCGTGGTAGGAGTCTGGGGTGCCAGCGCCTACCAGCGGTCTTGCCCGGGTCACTATCCGTGCACCGCGCCGACGCCTCGACCTCGCTATCCCGCACCAGGTACCGCTGGTGGAACTGCTGCCCGAGGTGCTGCGCCGGGCCGGTGAGGTGACCCCCGGCACTGCCGGACCCGGGGGTGGCTGGGTGCTGCGCCGCGGCGATGGCGCGTCCCTGTCGGGCGGCGTGGCATTGGCCCACCAGGGTGTACATGATGGCGACGTGCTCTACCTTGTGCCGGCCAACCTGACCTGGCCGGCCCCGGACTACGACGACGTGGTGGAGGAGATCGCTGCCGGAGCCCGGGCCCGTAGCCGGACCTGGAATGCGGCGACGACCCGGCTGTTCTGCCTGGTCGTGGCCGGGTCGATTCTGCTGAGAGGTCTGGGCATGTTGCTGGCTGCGGGGGCGGGCGGCCCGCGGACCGGTCTGGCCACCGGCGGTGTCGCGGTGGTCCTGCTCTTCGCCGGCACTCTGCTGTCGCGGGCGGTCGGTGATGGGGTGGCCGGTGCCGTAGCCGCCGGATGCGCGCTGCCGTATGCCGCGGTGAGCGGGATATCGATGTCCGGCGGGAGCTCCGGCACGGCTGCGCTGTCCGCGATCTCACCGGACCAGCTCGTGGTGGGCGCGGCCGCGCTGCTGCTCGCCTCGGTGGTCGGGGCGGCTGTGATCGGGTACGGACTGCGGGTGTTCGTGGCCGGTATGACCGTCGGGCTGCTGGCTGGGCTGGGTGGCTTGCTCGGGTTCGTCGTGTCCGGTCCGGGCGCGGCGGCCGTACTCACCGTGGGGGCGGTGGGCGGGATCGGGCTGGCTCCGCTGATCGCGGTCCGGCTAGGCCGGCTGCCCATGCCGGTCGTCACGGCAGCCCCCGATCAGCTCGCCGCGGAGCACCGGCCGACCCGGCCCGAGGTGCTGGCCGCGGTGATCCGGGCGGACGAGATCCTGGCCGGGTCGCTCCTCGGTGTCGCGGCGGTGGTCGTCGGGTGCACCGCCGTTCTCAGCGCCACCACGGGCATCGCCGGACGGCTGCTGAGTGTGCTGGCTTCGGTCGCCCTGCTGCTGCGGGGTCGGCTGTTTCCCAGCCTGGCCAGCCGCCTGCCTCTGTTGGGCGGAGGGCTGACCGGCCTGGCGGTGACGGCCTGGCTGGGCCTCGCCGGCGAGTTGGCTCACCTGGTGGTTGCCGCGTGCGGCCTTGTCGCCGTTGTTGTCCTGCTGGCGACCGCCGTCACCGCACACCGGCGGCGTGCCTCGCCCTACCTGGCCCGGCTGGCTGCCGTTACGGACAATGTCGCGGTCGTGGCGTTGGCCCCCGTCGCGTGCGCCGTACTCGACCTTTATCGGTTCGCCCGAACCTTCGCTGGATAGAGCACGACCGGCTCGACCCGCTGGACTACTCGTCCGGTGTGGTGCGGTGCGGCGCGGTGGCGGGGCCGCTGGTGAGGTTGTTCACGCCTGGGTCGTGCCATTCACCGCTGGCTATCGCCAGGTCGTACCTGTCCCTGGACATCCCGATCTCGGCTTCGGCCTCCTTGCGGCCGACCCAGGTCGCGCCCTCGACGCTCTTGCCGGGCTCGAGTACTTTATATACCTCGAAGAAGTGCTGGATCTCGGCAAGGTCGAACTGTGGCGAGGTTGTGGATGTCGAGGAGGTGGGCCTGACGCGGGTCGTCGGCAGGCACGCAGAGGACCTTGTCGTCGCCGCCTTTCTCATCTTTCATCCGGAACATGCCAATGGCCCGGCAATGGATGAGGCAGCCTGGAAAGGTGGGCTCCTGGACGAGGACGAGGGCATCCAGCGGATCGCCGTCGTCGCCCAGCGTGCCCTCGATGAAGCCATAGTCCGCCGGGTACTGGGTGGCCGTGAAGAAGGTACGGTCCAGCCTGATCCGTCCGGACTTGTGGTCGACTTCATACTTGTTCCGCTGACCCTTGGGGATCTCCACCGTGACGTCGAACGACAGCATCGGGCACCTCCTTTGGGCGGGACATTCTGTACGGCTAGTGTCGCCTACGCTCCAGGCGGACGGCAGAGGAGGGGTCCGTGGCGCGACCAGATACACACTCTTCCAGTGGGGATGAGGACGAGGGTGCGGAGGCTGGTACAACGTCGCCCGCGCCATCCGAGGACACCGACGTCGTCCGTCCGGGTACAGGCACCGGAGTTGTCCGACCCGGCACGGGAGTGGTGCGTCCAGGCGCCGGTGGCGGTACCGCCATGGACAGCCCGTCGCCGGCCAAAGCACGGGCCGTGGTCCCCGACGCACCAGAGAAGCCGCTCGAGCCGATCCATGTTGTCCTCCCCGTCATTCCGGTCATGCCGGCGAAGCAGGGTTTCCTCGACCGGCTGGTAGCGCCGAAGGCGAAGAAGCTCAAGAAGTCGGAGAAGAAGGCTGAGGCGGCGCCGCCCGAGGAGGCCCCGGCCAGCCCCGCGGTCGCACCCGCGCCCGTCGCTCCGGTCGCGCCACCCCCTCTGCCGCCCCCGGCTCCAGCGCCGCCGCCTCCCCCACCGGCCCCGATGGTCGCTCCCCCTGCGCCTGGCGTCGTAGCGCCGCCCACTGCGGCGCCCACGCAGACCACGCAAGGGGTGGTGAAGCCACCGCCTGCCAAGGCCGCGGCCAGCGCGCCGGCTCCACCGACACCTCCGCCCGTACGCGAGGAGCCGCCACCGGTCCGGGTGGAGCCACCGGCCCGTCCACAACCCGCCCCGGTCCGGCCGGAGCCACCCGTACGGCCGGAGCCATCCGTACGGCCGGAACCATCCGTCCGGCCGGAACCGCCTGTCCGTTCGGAACCGCAGTCTCCGGTACGGCAGGAGCCCCGGCCCGCGCCCCGTCCGGACCAGCAACCGCGCTCGGAGCCCGGCCGCCCGGAGCCGTCAACTCGCCCCGAGCCGCGTCCGGAGCCGATGCGGCCGGCACCCAGCCGCACCGCGCCTCCGGCGGGTCCGCCTCGCGGGGCGCCCGGCTGGTCGCCGGAGGGCCCACCCCGACCAGGACCGGCTGGCCCGCCACACCGCAGCAGCAGGCCCGGACCGGCTGTTGACCGGCGGGGGCCGCGCCGTCCGCACGCGAGTCGGCAGGCGGCGAGCGGGTACGGCGGAGACTGGCCCGAAGAGGTGCAACGCCGGCCGGTCCGCAAGGGCCGGTGGATCGCCGCCGCGGTCGCGGTGGCTGCCGTTGCGACCGGCGTTGGTGCCGCCGTCGGTCTCCGCGACCGGCCAGGTGCACCCGAGTGGCGCAACGGCGAGATGGCAGCCGCCGTGGCCCCGGTGCTGGCCGGCCTGGGCAAGGATGCCCAGCAGCCGTCTTCAGCCGCTGTCGCGGCGCTTCTGGACCCTCTGTTCGCGGACGGGCGCCTCGGCGGGCATGTGACCGCATCGGTGATCGATGCCGCCACCGGCGCGAAGCTCTTCGACCGCGACGGCAGCGGCCCGGTCATGCCGGCGTCCACCGCCAAGCTGCTGACCGCGGCGGCCGTGTTGGAGGCACGCGGTCCGGCGTACCAGATCCCGACCAAGGCGGTGGCCGGATCGGCGCCTGGTGAGGTTGTCCTCATCGGCGGCGGCGATCCGAGCCTGGCGGCCGGCGTGAACGGCAGCTATCCCGGCGCGGCCCGGCTGGACGACCTCGCCGGCCAGGTGAAGACGGCCCTGGGTGGTCAGGCGCCGACCAAGGTGACCCTCGACGTCTCCCTCTACAGTGGACCGAAAGCGAACCCCGCCTGGGACCCGGCCGACCTCTCGGCGGGCTACATCGCGAACGTCACAGCGCTGATTACGGATGCCGGGCGGCGCAATCCGAGCAAGCTGCAGAACCCGAGCGCACGGTTCGAGAAACCGGACCTCGCCGCCGGGCAGCAGTTCGCCGCTGCCCTGGGTGTAGCGACCAGTGCGGTGTCGTTCGGATCCGCTCCCGCCGGCGCCCGCAGCCTCGGCCAGGTGCTGTCGCTGCCGATCTCCCGGCAGGTCGAGATCATGCTGTCCCAGAGCGACAACGACATCGCCGAGGGCATGGCTCGCCAGGTGGCCCTGGCCAAGGGCAAGCCGGGTAGTTTCGACGCCGCGATGGCAGCGATCGCGGAGGTGCTCGCCGATCTCGGTCTGCCCACCGCCACATTCGGGCTGGTGGACGGGAGCGGCCTGTCCTACAGCAACCGCGTCAGCGCCGGGCTGTTGACCGCTGTACTGGCCAAAGCCGCGTCCGCGGACGCGGCGAACCTGTGGCCGATCCTGTCCGGCCTGCCGGTGGCGGGCTACTCCGGGACGTTGGACAAGCGGTACCTCAACCCCAACGCGGGCGCGTCCGGTGCTGGCATGGTGCGAGCTAAGACCGGCACACTGACCGGGATCAACACCCTGGCTGGACTTGCCGTGGACAGCAACGGCCGGCTGTTGGCGTTCTCGGTCCTGGCCGACCAGACCGCCGACGGTGGGCGGGCGCCGGCCGAGGCGGCATTGGACAAGATTGCCGCAGCGGTCGCGGGCTGCGGATGTGGCTGAGGTCGGCGGCGCAAGGCCGTCGATCACGGTAGGCACTTCGCCGCCTACGGGTACGGTGGGGTGCATGGCGCAGTTCGTGGACTGGGATCTCGCGGCCGCGACGGCCGGGGCGCTCGGCAAGTCAGGCCCCCGGGTGAGCATGGATGAGGCGTATGAGGCCGTGGGCCAGTTGCGCCTGCTGGCCGACCAGGCGGCCGGGCACGTGCAGGCGTACACCGACATGTCGCCGGCCGGCCTTGGGGCGCCCGTACGGGTGATCGACCGGCGGGAATGGGCACGCGCGAACATCGACGGACTTCGTCAGGTGGTGTCCCCGCTGCTGTCCAAGGTTGCCGGCGAGCGACCGGTGGGGGCGCTGGCCGATGCGGTCGGTTCACGGGTGGCCGGCGTGCAGGCCGGGGCCGTGTTGGCCTACCTGTCCGGTCGGGTGCTCGGGCAGTACGAGGTGTTCTCCCTGGATCCCGGCCAGTTATTGCTGGTGGCGCCCAACATCGTCGAAGTAGAACGCCGGTTGGAGGTCAATCCGCGCGACTTCCGGCTCTGGGTGTGCCTGCACGAGGTGACCCACCGGACGCAGTTCACCGCGGTCCCCTGGCTGCGTGGGCATTTCCTGTCCGAGGTCAACGCGTTTGTGGACGCCGGTGGCGCGCCCGAACAGCTGGCCGAACGGGCCCGACAGGCGGTCGGCGCGATCGCCGACCTGGTCCGCAATCCGGACAGCCGCAAGTCCGTACTCGACCTGGTACAGACGCCGGCACAGCGGACCGTGCTGGACCGCATCACCGCGCTGATGACCTTGCTGGAAGGGCACGCCGAGTTCGTCATGGACGGCGTCGGTCCGGATGTGGTGCCGACCGTCAGTGACATCCGGGCCAAGTTCGACCGGCGACGCGAAGGCGGCAACCCGCTGGAGAAGCTGGTTCGCCGCCTGCTCGGCGTGGATGCCAAGCTGCGCCAGTATGCCGAGGGCCGCCGGTTCGTGCACGACGTGGTCTCCCGGGTGGGCATGTCGGGGTTCAACACGGTGTGGCAGTCGCCGGCCACGTTGCCCAAGCTGTCCGAGCTGACCGACGCGGACGGTTGGATCAGCCGGGTCGGTGCCGGCGGGTCCGACCACCATGACCTGACTCCCCCGATCCACGACTGATCCGACTGTGGCCGCACTCGACCCGGCCGTCGCGGCCGTCCGCGGCGCGGTACGGGCCAGCCTGGGCCCGTCGCGCGGCCTGCTTCTGGTGGCCTGTTCCGGCGGTGCCGACTCGCTCGCGCTCGCGGCCGCCACCGCGTTCGAGGCGCCGCGGGCGGGCTGGCAGGCCGGCCTGGTCACGGTGGATCATCAGTTGCAGTCGGGGTCTGCCGACCGCGCGGCGGTCGTCATGAAATGGGCAACCGAGGTCGGATTCGATCCGGTCATCACCGAAACAGTCCAGGTGACCGGTGCTGGCGGCCCGGAGGCGGCCGCACGGGATGCCCGCTACCAGGCCTTGCTCGGGGCCGCGCACCGCCATGGCGCCAGCGTTGTCCTGCTCGGACATACCCGGGAGGACCAGGCCGAGACGGTGCTGCTCGCGATGCTGCGCGGGGCCGGCCTGCGGGGAATCGCCGGCATGCCGGCGCAACGGGCGGTCAATCGGGTGACCCTGGCGCGGCCACTGTTGGACATCTCCCGGGAGCAGACCAGGGCAGCCTGCGCGGCGCTGGGACTGTCGGTATGGGACGACCCGCACAACCATGATCCATCGTTCACCCGGGTCCGGGCCCGGGCGCTGTTGCGGACGTTGGTCCACGATCTCGGCCCCGCGGTGGTGCCGAACCTGGCCCGTACCGCCCGGCTGGCTGCCAGTGACGCGGCCGCCCTCGACGAACTCTCCGGCGAGGCCTGGCGGGCCGCCGCTGATCCGGACGGCTCGCTGCGCATCGACAACCTGACCGGGCTGGCCGACGCGGTGCGCACGAGGGTGCTGCACGGCTGGGCCCGCTCACTCGGTGTGTCGGGATCTGCCCTGTCCCACCGGCACGTGGAGGCGCTGGACGCGTTGCTGGTGAACTGGCGCGGTCAGGGTCCGGTGCACCTGCCGGGAGCCATCACGGTGACCCGTCGCGATGGCCGGCTCCGCGCGATCAGCCCGGCGCCCGGATAGCTGTTGCGAATGCACGGTACGTGGGCGTCCGCCACGACACGCCGACCGTGGTGCACGCCTCTCACCCGCATGAGGCAGGCTGATGGCATGGGTGAGGGCAGTTGGTATGACCCCGACATCGAGCGGGTGGTCGTATCCGAGGAGCAGATCCGCAACAAGATCGACGATCTGGCAAAACAGGTGGCGGCGGACTACACCGGAGAGAACCCGGTGTTGCTGGTGGGCATTCTCAAGGGTGCCTTCATGTTCATGGCGGACTTCGTTCGAGCCCTGGGCCGCCAGTCCCGGCCGGCGGAGCTCGAGTTCATGGCGATCTCGTCGTACGGCCAGCGAGCCACGTCATCTGGCGTGGTGCGGATCCTCAAGGATCTGGACCGCGACATCGCCGGGCGGCACGTGATCGTGGTCGAGGACATTGTCGACTCCGGGCTCACCCTTTCCTGGCTGCTGAAGTACCTGCAGAGCCGGTCGGCAGCCTCGGTCGAGGTGGTGGCGCTGCTCCGCAAGCCGGACGCGGTCAAGGTCGAGGTCGAGGTCAAGTACATCGGCTTCGACATTCCGAACGAGTTCGTGGTCGGCTACGGTCTGGACTTCGCGGAGCGCTACCGCGAAATGCCCTATATAGGTGTTTTGCGGCCATCCGTGTACTCACGAGTGTGAGCCGCCGTACCATCGATGATGGTTTGCTGGGACTCAGCTGAGAGTGCCGGACGTGACACGGCGGTGCCGGCACGCACGGTGTACCTTCGAATGACCGGGCGCCCCGGCGGCCCCGCGTCCTTCGCGTCGGCCGCGCCGGATGCCCGGCTCGGATGCCGCGTCGCGGTTGTTTGATGCTCTGACTTGATCGGGAGGGCTGGGCGCCAAGCGCTCAAATAAGCATGGAACGTACCCGTGGTATTTTCCGCCGGCCGTTGGTGTGGATCATCCTGGTCGTCGTCGGCGCCATCGCGTTGAGTAGCCTCTTCACTGGTGGTCAGGAGTACACCAAGGTCGACACCTCGGTCGCGCTCACGCAGCTGCGAAACGGGAACGTGTCGAAGGTCGTCCTCGAGGATCGTGAGCAGAATCTCAAGCTCGATCTCAAGAACAAGATCGATCAGAGCGGCGCGACGGACCGCATCAACGCGCAGGTCCCCGCGCAGGCCGTCGACGAGATCTGGGCCGAGATCAACGATCTTCACAAGGCGAACAAGCTGCCGGACTTTGACACCAAGGTCACCAAGGACAGCGTGCTCCTCAGCTTCCTGATCAACCTACTGCCGATCGCAGTACTGGTCATCCTGTTGTTGCTGTTCATGTCGCAGATGCAGGGCGGCGGCAGCCGGGTGCTGAACTTCGGCAAGTCCAAGGCGAAGCTGGTGGCCAAGGACACGCCCAAGACCACCTTCGCTGACGTGGCCGGTGCCGACGAAGCCGTGCAGGAGCTGCACGAAATCAAGGACTTCCTGCAGAACCCGACCAAGTACCAGGCGCTGGGCGCCAAGATCCCCAAGGGCGTGCTCCTCTACGGCCCGCCCGGTACCGGTAAGACGCTGTTGGCCCGGGCCGTGGCCGGCGAGGCTGGCGTGCCGTTCTATTCCATCTCCGGTTCCGACTTCGTCGAGATGTTCGTCGGTGTCGGCGCGAGCCGCGTGCGCGACCTCTTCGAGCAGGCCAAGGCCAATGCCCCCGCGATCGTCTTCGTTGACGAGATCGACGCGGTGGGTCGACACCGTGGTGCCGGTCTCGGTGGCGGACACGACGAGCGTGAGCAGACCCTCAACCAGCTGCTGGTCGAGATGGACGGTTTCGACACCAAGGGCGGCGTGATCCTCATCGCCGCCACCAACCGTCCAGACATCCTGGACCCGGCGCTGCTTCGGCCGGGACGGTTTGACCGACAGATCGCGGTGGACGCACCCGACATGGAAGGCCGTAAGGCGATTCTGCGGGTGCACGCCAAGGGCAAGCCGTTCGCACCGGACGTCGATCTCGACTCGGTCGCCCGGCGCACGCCCGGCTTCTCCGGCGCGGACCTGGCTAACGTGATCAACGAAGCGGCTCTGCTGACCGCGCGTAACGACAAGCGGGCGATCACCAACGAGTTCCTCGAAGAGTCGATCGATCGCGTCATCGCCGGCCCGGAGCGGCGCACTCGGGCGATGAGCGACAAGGAAAAGAAGATCACTGCCTACCACGAGGCCGGCCACGCGCTGGTGGCGTGGGCGATGCCGCAACTGGCTCCCGTGCACAAGGTCACCATCCTTCCGCGCGGGCGTTCGCTCGGACACACGCTGGTGCTGCCGACCGAGGACAAGTACACCCAGACCCGCGGCGAGATGATCGACACTCTCGCGTACGCCCTGGGCGGCCGGGCCGCGGAGGAACTGGTCTTCCACGAGCCGACCACCGGTGCCGGAGACGACATCGAGAAGGCGTCGCGGATCGCCCGGGCGATGGTCACCCAGTTCGGGATGAGTTCGAAGCTGGGTGCGGTCAAGTACGGCACCAGCAACGACGAGCCCTTCCTCGGCCGGACCATGGGCCACACGAAGGATTACTCCGACTCGGTGGCGGCGGAGATCGATGCCGAGGTCCGGGCACTGATCGAGCTGGCCCACGACGAGGCATGGGAGATCCTGGTCGAGTACCGCGACGTGCTCGACTCGATCGTGCTGGAGCTGATCGAGAAGGAGACAGTCTCCGCGGCCGACATGACCAGGCTCGCGGCCCGGGTGGAGAAGCGCCGGCCGATGGCCCCGTTCAACGGCTTCGGCAAGCGCCGGCCGTCGGATCGGCCGCCGGTGATGACGCCATCCGAGCGGGAGAGCCTCAAGGCGACCGCAGCCGCTGATGCAGCCGAGGCGCAGAATGGTGCGCAGGCACAGAACGGTGCGTCGAGTGACACGCCATCCTGGGGCGAGGCGGCCCACTAGGCGGGCATCGAAGAACCGAACGCCGGAGCCCCGTCGACCACCGGTCGACCGGGGCTCTGACGCGTTGCCGTGCGTTCGCTAGGGATTCATCCGGTCGATCGCGAACAGGACGCCGATACCAGCGCAGAGCAGCAGATCGGGCAGCAGCGCGATGACCGCACCGAGGCGCGGTGTGCGGCTCACCGAGCTCGTACCCGGCGCCGGGCGGAAGACCAGGCCCACAGTCACCCACCCGGCGGCCCACGCGAAGGCGGGTAGGACCACGAGGCACGTCGGCGCCAGCAGCGGCAGCTGTGCCTGTTCGTCGGCCACCACCAGGAGCACCAGCTGGATGATCAGTACAGCGAGCGCGTAGCCGCCGTACACGAGCGCGTTGCGAGGGCCGGTCGACCAGCTGGCGATTCCGGCAGGCCGGGAGGTATGTGCTGAGGTAGGCCCGGCGGGCGCGGCCAGACCGGCTGCGGGTGCCGGGACCGGGATCGCGGGCGGCGTGAACGGGGCAGCAGGTGGCGGTGGCCCGGCTGGGACCGGGGCTGGGCGGACCGCGCCCAGGTATCCGTCCAGTACCGCATCAACGGCGTCCAGAGTGGAGTAGCTGGCCTG
Source organism: uncultured Actinomycetota bacterium (assembly GCA_963742855.1). Lineage (GTDB taxonomy): Bacteria > Actinomycetota > Actinomycetes > Mycobacteriales > Micromonosporaceae > CAVUNP01. The sequence goes on from CAVUNP010000012.1 coordinate 461,831, forward strand.
GACCGAGGCGCCGACCGCCGGTTGGGACAGATCGCCCAGGGCTGGTGCCGCAGCCGCGATCTCGGTGGGGGTTGGCGCCAGGACCGGTAGTGGCAGCCGGGCGCGGCCGGCGGCCTCGCTAAACCTGGCCTCCTGACCCATCAGCCGGTTCCGGATCGCCGGCAGATGGTCGTCCGCGACACCGACGCGGTCGGCCGCGGCGGCCAACGCGGCCACCTGCCGATGCCACAGGGCGGCCTGGGTCAGCTCTACCACGCCTCGACACGCTACCGGAGCCACCAAGGCACCGGGTGCGCCGTGCAGACCGCGCGAGTCTGCTCAAATGACCGCGAAACGCATCCAGCTTGGGCGCTGGCTAGGGAGTGTCGCCCGGTGTCGCTACCGTGAGCGGGTGGCCAGCGATCCACTCGTACCAAAGATCCTGCACCGCCTGCGCCAAGCTGACTCTGCTGCCGCCGGTCGGGCCGAACGCGTCCTGGATGAACTGCTGTCCGAGGGCGGGTTGGCCGATCTGACCCAGCACGACCTCCAGACGTTTCTCTGGTTCACGCTGGCCGATGCGGATGACCCGACCAGGACCGCCGCGTCGCTGGCCTTGTTCTTCGAGCTCGCCGAACTCAACCGGTACGCCGCGATCGTGTCGTCCACCCAGACCAAGGACATCCTGCGTACGTATCAGGAGAGCGGTCAGACCGCCGGCGCGAAGGTTGCTACGAAGGCGATGGATGCCTCCGGCATCATGCCGCCGGATCTGTCCGAGCTCGAATGGGGCGAGATCATGGGCGCGGCCGAGGCGGCGGCGTACGACCGGATCGCGGCCACATTGGAGCTGGCCCTCGCCGCGGGTGAGCTCAAGCCCGGTGGTCGGGGCTGGCGGCTGACCCAGCAACGACTCACCCGCCAGCAGTTGACCATGGCCCGGATGGACGGGCCGCCGCTCCTGGACCGGGTACGGGCCGAGCGGCTCGACGTGTGGGCGCAGTCGGGTGGGCAGATCCGGCGCAGCCTCACCGCCGCGGTGCTGGATGAGCTGATGGTCGAATTCACCCCGCCGGATGACGTCGTTGACCGGATGTCGCCGATGCAATGGCTGCTGGACCTGGCCGCAGGGCGCACCGGCGACCCGCCCGGAGTGCCGCTCACTGTGGGCGGCAACCTGATCCGCCGGGTCGTCCAAGAGGCGGCCGACCGATTCGACTGGTGGGAGCTGCCCGAACGCCCGCCGCGCTCGGAGTCCGACATCTGGCGACTCGGCGAGTTGCGTCAGGTCCTGCAAAGAGCCGGTGCGTTGCGTCGGGCCGGTCGCCGGCTGGTGCTCGGCACCCGGGGGCGCGCGTTGCTCGGCGAACCGGCGGCGCAGTGGACCACCGCGATGACTCTGCTGATCGACCCCAGCGAGTTCGACGCGGCGGCGCAGGAGGCCGCGTTGATGCTGTTGCTGCAGGCCAACGGCATGGTGGAGATGCGAGACCTGATCAAGGAGGTGGCGGAGGTCCTGGCCGGCTCGGGGTGGCGGGACACCGGCAACGGGGCGCCGCCCGACGATCGCGACGTCAGCCGAGCGGTGTGGGGACTGGTCCGCCGGTGCGAGTTGTGGGCCATGGTCGATGAAGGTCGCGGACCGGGGTTCAGCACCCGGCTGCGGTTGACGGACGTGGGGCGTCGTGGCGGGTTCGCGGCCCTGCGTTGGCTGGCGCTGCAGCCGCACCTGGATGCCGAGTGATGCTTTCCCGTGGCGGCGGCCGGGCTCGTCGGCGGCGGACTGCTGTGGCGGTGCAGGATGCGTTGTTCGAGGTCCAGGTGCAGCCCGAACGGCGCTACTACCGGCAGATGCTCGATGTTCTGGCTCGCGAGCGGATCGGCACCGACCCGCTCCTGGCCGAGCGGCTTGTGTCCGGCCTGTTCGGAACCGTCTGGGCGGAGGCTACGCGCGACGGGTTGTTCGAGGAGACCTTCGGTCTTGGGCTGGTCAGCTACGCCCGGCGCCACCGCGTACCCAGCAGCGTGGCCGTCCTCCGCACGGTGGCGCGGATCGCCCCCGTCCGGGAGATTCGTGAGGCGGCCCTGCAGGCTGCTGTGGACCTTGTCGCCGAAGGTTTGCCCGAACCAGCGTGGATGCCGCCGCTGGATGGCCTGGTGGCCGGTTCATGCTGGGCGCTGGAGGATGTTTTCGGCGACGCGACGATGATCCTCTGCGAGTTCAGCTATGGCGCAGAGCGGCACGCGATCATGGTCCAGGTCGAACACAACGATTTCAGTGCTGCGACGGGTGCCGTGCTCACCGAGGACGTCGACGCGATGCTTCGGGACTTCAGACGGGTATCCCGCGGTCCCCATGCGCTGTTCACCACGCGCCGGGTCGACCCGGGCTGGGCGCGGGCGTTACTGGAACGAGCCATCGCCCGCACCGATCTGATCACTGGTCTGCACACCGAGCCCACCTATGCGCCGGTGCGGGCACTCGTATTGGCCCGGCTCAGTGCCCTGCCGGACGACCCCGGCAGCCTGCCCGCCGAGCAGCCGCCACCGTCACAGCCGCAGATCGATGCCATCGTCGCTGACTTTCTGGGCAGCGAGTCCGGTCGGCCGCTGGCGGATGAACCGGCTGCCGCCGCGCTGGCCAGGCGCATCGTGGAACACGCCGGGGTCCGCGATCCCGACCGGCTGCTGCGGGTCAGCGCAGAAAAGTGGGAAAGCTTCGTCGACGATTGGCTGCCTGACCAGGATTTGTCTCCCGACGAGCGGGCCCGGGCCGCGGACGTGATCCAGGCCTGGAACGCATGGGCCAGCCGCCCCCTGCCCGCCACCGCGCGAAGCGCGCTTGCCGTCGCTCTCCGGGAGATCCTGGAGCCGCTCAGCAAACTCCGCTGACCGGGCGGTGCGCGGGCCAGTTACTCTTCGGGCGTGGACGAGCAGGCACACCCCACCAAACTCGCGCCGTCGCCCAAGCTGGCGGCAAGAAGCAATCGGGCCGCTCAGATCTTTGCGATCGTCGGGCTGCTGGTCGCCGCCGCCGCGGCAGGCCTCTACCTGCTCACCCGGGCCGACGACCCGCCGCGGCTCAGTCCCGAAGAAGCCGTCCGTGAGTTTCTCTCCGGGGTCTTCCTAGCCGCGGATCCACAACGGGTCGGCGCCATAACCTGTTCCAACTGGGACCCCGTTGACGCGATCGCCCGGACCACCCGCGAGATCGACGCGGACGCGCACGTCTCCTGGGATCAACTCGTTGTCGTCAACGTCAGCGAACAACGGGCCAGCGCGACCGCCCGGCTCGGCCTACGCCGCCCGGACGATCGGCAGCCAGGGTCGTTCCGGCAGTGGCGGTTCAGCCTGGTCAACGAGAAGGGCTGGCGCGTCTGCGAAGCCCGACCGGCGACGTAGCCCGGTCGTCGGGCGTAACGTCGCGGGTCGCTGCTTGCCCCGGTGGTTCGGTGCTTCGCGGTGGCTCTATCGTCGACCGACGTGGGCTCGATACCCTCCTCTTGTGGTCAACACAGCGCCGGAACCGCAGCCGCCGTCGGCACCCGAGCCGGAGACTGCTCCGTGCTGGCCTCCGGGCCGTTCCCAATCAGGGTCGCCGGCTGCGCCCGTAGCCAGCGGCGACGCCTCACGACGTCGCAGCCGCAAGACCCAGGTGCTGCTGCTCGTCCTCATAGTCCTAGGTGGACTCGCCGTCGCCGGCGGCGTTGCGGCTGTAGTCCTATACGACCAGGCCACCAAAATCGACCGCAGCACTCCCGTGATGTCGACTAGATGCCTTCCTGAATGCGGCCCTCGTTGAACAAACGAACCCGTGTACGGCCTCTACGCCTGCGGGCGGTGGCCTGGTGCCAAGCGTATGCGCAAATGAGGAGGGATGCTCGACCGAGGTCTCCAACGTCGCGGGCCTCGTTCGATGTTGTAAGCCGAATCAATTGACCAGGCATCGATCGAGGCGGTGCGGTTCCTGTATCCTGGCGACATCGGGCCTTAGCGGTGAAGCGATCTCGGCGGTTCAGTGTGGTCGAAGAGGACGGCTGGCGCGTCTGCTCTGTAGAGAAAGCCATGTAAGTAAGCTTTCTGGGACTATCAGACCCAGAACCGCTGGCGCGCAACGTCATGGTGGTCGGCGTAGTACCAGCTAAACGCCCAACGGTACCAGTCGAACTCCCCGCAGACTCTTGCGCGTTGGCCGCCGCTACCGTTGTAGGTAATCAGTAACCGCCCGGAGATCCCGAACGTAGCCATCGGGAACAGCGGACGACGCGCAAGCCGAGCAGTTGAACCCGCAATGAGTGGCCGATCTCGGCTCCCGCGGCAGCGGTGCGTCCAGAGGCTCCAATTGTGTACTTCCCTACCATGCGGCCAGTTGCTCGACCCAGACGCGATCGATCGGAACCAGCGGCGCAAAGACCTCGATCTGCTCGATCTCGGCTCGATAGTAGTCCTGTTCAGTCAGGACGGGCACGAAACGTCCGGCCGGCGCTGCACCACGGGATCGTCGGCTCGTAGGCTCGTTCCGGAAGCCGATGCCTGGCACGCCAACGATTACTCGACGGCCGCGAAGGTCCGGAAACAGCGACGCCGGGGTGGGCACGACAGGCGGTGGGTTCTCCGAGGTCACGCCGCAGTCCACCAATGGAGCGCCCACATGATTCATGAATGGGACTGGATCGATGGCGCCCAAGTCCACTAGCGTCACCATTGATGATGAATCTCAAAATGTAAATGCGGTCCGCTGGAGTTGCCAGACGATCCCGACAGGCCGATAACTTCGCCCGCAGCCACGTACTGGCCCGGTGTCACATAGGGCCGGACCATCTGGTGACAGTAGCGGGTAATCAGATTGTTGGCGTGCAGAATGTCGACGTACCAACCACAGCCTTGAACGAACGACGCCGCCGTCTCTGATCGCAGCTGTAGTTGACGTCGCCTACGTGAGCATTGCACGTGGCCACGATCGACCCAGCCGGCGGAGGCGGCGTGTACTGGCGTGCCTTTTGGTACTCCGATATCGACACCATTGTGCGACGGTCGCGAGGCGGTCCGGAAACCAGAGTCACTGGTCCTTTAACCGGAATCGTCCAGCCCGACGCCGTGATGTCGCCCGGTGCTGCGCACGTCGAAGCGAGGTCGGCGCCGACGGCTCGGCTGGCGCCGCCGGTTAGTGCGTCGATGGTTCTGCGACGCGAGCGGTTCGTGCTTAGCGTAGGCACTCGGATACGCACTGATTTGGACCCGCTGGGCGACCACAGTGAGTGGTAGTGACTTGCCAGTTGGCCACCTTGAGCATCTTGCTGAAGAACTTGCGGCCTGATAGGCGGGATCGGCCAGTTGCTCGGGCGTTCCCCAGCCCTGGCTAGGCCGTTGCTGGAACAGCCCGATCGAGTCGTGGTCGTTGCGAGCACCGAGGTATGGCAGGTTGGTAAGCCGCGACTCCTGCAGGGCCGTCGCGATGGCGATAACCCATCCTCGTGGCGCAACTTTCAGGTCCTGGCCGACCTGGATGATAACTGCGGCGTTCCGGACCTGGTCTTCGGTCAAGCCACTAACCGCAGGCATGGGGCCGGTCGGGTCTACTCGCTGCCCGTTGCCACAGCCAAGAGCATAAGGGCGGGGTTGTCTGTCGCCAATCAGTCCGCCCAGCAGCGCCGCCGTTGTGCCGCCGACGCAGAGCAGGCACAGCACTGCGACTGCCGCCCCGGCTGCACTGTCCGGCGTAGCACCTTCGGGCTGGCCGCGGCTGTGATGGTTGCAACGACCTGCAGCTGTGGTCCCTCGGACGTCTCGTCGTTCATGCCCGGTCCCAGTCAACGTTCTCCACAAGCCAACGATCCTGCTGCTTGTCTAGGCCAAGAATGAGGGTGCCGGTGTCCACAGTGTGCTCGTTCGAGCGTTGGTCTCCGTGCGCAGAGTCGATGGTAGGAGGCGCCGAGAGCGCTCGTCGCAGGTACGATCTGGGGTCGACGCCCTCAGGCTTTCGACCAGCGATGCGGTGCACGAGCGGCGTCAACGCTGCTAGCCACTCGGCGGCACTGAGATCTGCGACTCAGCCAGCCATTGGTGAAGGCATCTGCCGCCGCGCAGTGACCATTGCATCGTCGGGCACGAACTGGGGAAGCCGCCACGCCATCGTCGCCCGCTGGTTGGGCTCGACAGTGCAGGTCGCTGGGCGCATCGGGGACGTACGGCGACGTACCCCGCCTGGTAGCTTAGTCGGGCGACGCCGACGACTGCCAAGACGATGACCGCAATCCCGACACCATTGCGCCGCGAACGCCCAGTCTGCCCAGCAGGCCCCGCACGACTACAGTTCCTGCCGCGCTTCGGCCCGCCCTCTGTTCTGCGCCGGCGGGACTCTCCGGTGGCAGTCTGTTCTCGGTTCTGGGCCGGTAGATCGCGTACGAGGGTTGCGTCGCAGTGGCGGGCTCGGTCCAGCCTCCCCTGATGGCGCTGGCAGTCGCCGCTGCGGGGCCTGGACTGACGTCGTTCCACCGGTGACCGGGCGTTGCGGCTGTATCGGCGCGTTCCGATTCGCGGAGGCCCACATACTCCTGGCGCACCTCGTAGCGCTGCGCCGGTCGCTCTGTCGGACAGCGCTGACGGACTCGGCCGCGGGGCGTACGACCGCCGTCTCCCGGAAGTCCCGGAAGAACCGGCGATGCCAACTGCCGCCGGCGAGGGTTGCGGTGGCATCCTTGCCGCCGAGTTGGGTGATCCGGCGGTACGGCCGAAGCAACAGCCAGCCCACCACGCCACAGAGCCACACCAGCACGACCTGTAGCCAGCCAGGCAAGCGTGGCCGTGTTCATGATCAGATCGACAGCGAACAGGTAGATCGCGGCGCCCGTGCCGAAGATGACGATGTTGAAGAGCGCAGCCACGACCGCATTTGCCAGCCGGCGAAACCCGGCGCTGGCCGGCCGCATCAGCCCGACAGTGCCGAGAACCGGCGCCGCGATTACCGCCCACCGAAAGATCAGGAAGCCGAGCAGGACGAGAACTGACGCAGTCAGGTCGAACAGGGCGAACATGCACCGAAGCCAGCAAGGCGATGAAGCCGGCGCCGATCCGGTCCATGCCCTTAGTGCCCTGTGAGGTACTCGTATGCCTCCGGGTCTTCTGTCCTGATCTGCTCGGCGACTTTCATCCATTGTGCGGACTTCTGGCTGAATCACTGACGTCGCGGGTCTCTGGATTGAGCGCGCAGTTCCTCGACTTCGTCCCAGGTCAGTGAACGTTGCGTCGTAGAGCGCCGGGCCGTACTTCTGGGCCGTGGGACTGTCTGCCGAGCCGAGGACGCCGCGGAGCCAGTTTCGATAGAGCATGGTCTCGACGGCGGTGTCGCTGGCCCGAACAGCAGGGGGGCGGTGGTCCTCGCAGCTCGCGTTGTCTGGACGGTCGCATTCGGCTGTCGGGGACGTCCCTGGCGGGTGGGCCGACGGCGTCGTGCACGACGCGAGAGTGATGAGACAAGTGCCTTGTCGGCGAGGTGCGCGCTGAAGACGGGCCATTTGGCCAGCGCGGTCACCGCCACCATCACCAGCAGGGCCCAGCCGACGGTGGTCATCGCGGCGCTCATGTGGGCCTGTCGGGAGCGCCAGAGCAGGTAGAGGCCGACGATGGCAAGTGTGATGACGCCGAAGACGGTGAAGACCCTCGTGTAGATGGACTGGGTAGCCTTCTCCACGAGCGGATCCGCCCAGCCCCACATGACGCCCGGGTCCCAGGCGCGCTCGCGTAGCGCGTTGGACGCGCCGATAACGGCCGTGGCGAGCATGAATTCGCCGTTCGCGACGGTGTTTTCGAACTTGTAGTCGGGATGCATCACAGTCGGTGCGCAGCCGATGTCGTACGTCGTGTAGGAGTAGCCGGCGTAGCCGTAGTCGCTGTATAGCGCCCTTTGATTCCCGGACTCTTGCCGAGCTCGGGGCGCGTCGGCGAACCAGCCGGCGAGGCCTGAATCGGGTGCGTCCGGGCATTGGTGCCTTCAGGCATTGCGCACGTGCCTCGCAACTTCCGGAAGTCGGCCGACGCAGCCGGGTATGTCGAGTTGCCATTCTTCGAGGGAGCAGAGGCCGGCGGGTGCCTGCGCGGGTACTTGGGCCGCCGCGGCTGGACGGGTGGGAAAGACGATGACCGCTACGGCCAGAAAGAACAGAATGAGCGTCAGCGCGACGGTTCGATCACGGGCAGTAGTCGGTCGCCCCGCCTGGAAGCGGCTTGCGAGACCAATCACGAATCAGTCCTCCGCTGCAGCGGCGATGCCGGAATCCGAAACGCCAACCGGGGTTGTGTCGAGATAGTCGAGCAGTCGAGGTACCCAGGACACGTCGACGCGGAGCTTCTGTACCCGAGCGTCCACATCGCGCATGACGAATTCGCGGAAGCCAAGGCGCGACGAGGATGAGGCGTCGGCCTGGGACAGTGAGGCGAGGGTACCGCCTCGTAGCCGTCGTCGACGGGTACCCGCAGCAGCCGTAGTGCTTCGGCGGCGATTTCCGCAGTCTTCGGCAATGCGTCCTACGAAGACAGTGGAGACCAGGTTCTGCACGTCCAGTCCGAGGATGTCCCGCGGATTCTGCGAGGCGACGAGCGCGGCGAGGTTCCACTTGCGAGAGTCACGGGCCAGCCGTACAAGGAACGATCGGCCGGAGCGCCATCCTTCCATGAAGTGCGCCTCGTCCAGTCCGACCATCTTGCGAGTTTCCATGGATCCGCCGTAGCAGCGTCGCACGGCCAGTCTGTGTGCGGTGTGCAGCATCGGCAGAGCCAGTTGCTCTTCGGCCGACCAGTATTCGCGTTCGATCTTCAGGTCGGGCAGCCGCAGGCCGGCCATCGTGATGACGGTCAGCGCCGCCTGGTCGCCGAGCTGTGTTCGGGGGTGGCGAACCGAAGAAGAGCATGGCCAACGGCATCTCCGCCGTGTCGAGGAGCAGATTGCCGAGTTCCTGCGCTTCGGAGTCCGCCGACGACTGGAGGCAGCGACACGACGTCGTCCAGGGTGGACGTTTCCTCGGCGGGTACGCTGCGCACCGCGTGGCGGAGCAGCGGTGGCGGTCGACGCTTCCCGGGCCACCTGCGGCGGCACCAGCATGGATGCAGATGTCCTGCACCAGCATCCGCCGTTCTGCCCGGGCGTTGGAGACCGCGATCTCGTACTCCCGGTCGCCGGCGGTCCCGGTCGCGTAGTCGCTGGCGGTGTGGCGTCGGGATCAGCGCGTAAGGCGCCAGGGTGCCCTGTTCCGACCCGGTCAGGTTGAGCACCCGCGCGTACGGACGCAGCTCGGGCATCCGACAGAGTCGGGCCAACGGTCCGGACGGGTCGAGCAGGGTGACCTGTACACCACGCCGCGCGGCGAGGTAGCCCAGCGCGCCCAGCAGCGTGGACTTGCCACCGCCCGGTTCGGCGACGAACACGGCGAGGCCGGAGCGTTCGCGCACCTCCATGGGGAAGTGCAGGTCGAGGAAGACCGGGCGGCGCGAGGTGCCCGCGGTTCGGCCGATCAGGTCGCCGCGGCGGTCGCCCACTGTGGACGCGGCCTGAGGCAGCGCGGCGGCGAGCAGCTTCACCGGCATCCGGCGGAGGTACCCGTTGTTGGCGAACGGTTCGCCGGGGATGAACTCGCGGGCCAGCGCCTCCTGGTCCTTTGGGATGCTGCAGCGAGATCCGCAGCTCGCGGGAGTACAGCTGGATGAGCCGGCGGGCCCGTTCCAGGCATTCCTCGCGGGTCGCGGCCGGCCGACCGCGAGCCGGTGCCAGCCGTGCGCCCGGGACGAGTCGACCGGCAGTCCGGTGGTCATCTCGTCGCCGATCACCAGCGCCCGCTTGCGCCAGCCGTTCCAGCTCCGGCGGCGCGTCGATGCCGTGCTCGGCGTAGTCGAGCTGCTGCGAACGGATCATGCGGAGCCGGTGTTCGAGGTTGCGGAAGGAGTCGCCCGGGCCGAGGATGTCGACCCGGGACGAGATCTCGATCGGCCAGGGCAGCCGCTCGTGGAAGTGCAGCCACGGCTCGTGCCGCTCCGGGATCTCCAGCGGCTCCATCCGCCCGACGGCAAGGACGGCCACGTGCCGTTCCTCGCCGGTCAGCCGGTTGACGAGGCTAACCGTGGAGCCGTACGGGGATCGGTAACGCTCGACCTGCTCGGTCAGCGCCAGCAGGTCACCGCGGGACCACTCGCCACGATCGGTAGCCGGAGAGGGCGGTCTGGCGGGGCCATGCCCAGCGCCACTGAGCGGTAGAGCAGCCACTCCAGCTCGGCCGCGCTGACCCGGCGCCCGCGCATGCCGAACAAGCCGAGCACCTCGTCGAACTGTTCCACGATGCGGGCCCACCGGCGGCGTTCGCCGTCGGCGGTGCCCTTGCGGAACGTGCGCCGCAACTGTTCGGTGAGCGAGTCGCCGAGGGACCGGCGGGCGAAGGTGATGCCCAGATAGGTCTGTCCCTCGGCGTGGTTGATCGACATCAGATGCCGCTGCGCGGCGACCAGGTGGTCGGCCCAGTCGGGGTGCCGGGCACATCCGGCAGCGGCCGCGCGGTGTGCTGCGTCGATAGTGCGAGCCCACTCGTCGGCCGGGAATGGCCGGGTCGTGCGGCGCAGGTGCAGCCGGAAGCCGGCCAGGCCGGCGTACTGCTCGGAGATCGCCGACGAGCAGCGCTTCGCGTTCGGCGTCGGGGCGGAACGCCCAGCGCACCTCGGGCAGCCAGTACCAGGCGGTGACCATGTTGGGGCGTGAAGGTGAGATGTCCGGCGATCTCGGTGATGGCGAGTTCGGCGACCGGGTCCTTGTCCTTGTGGACTGGCCTCGGCGCGCTGGTCACCGGTTCCTTGCCGCGGCGCGCCGGTGGCGCGTTGCTGGTACGGATGGCCCGGCGGCCGGACTGACCCAGGCGGCCGGTCTGCGCGGTGCCGCGTTCGATGATCGGTGCCCGCCGTACCGGAGCCGCTGGTGAGGTGACCACAGGCGGCGCGATCATGGGCGGTACGGGCGTCGGGGCTGGCCGCTGCGGGCTGGCCGCGGGCCGTGGGCCGGCCGACGGCTGTGCCTGCAGTGAAGGCTCCGCTCCTGCGGGCGGCAACGTTCCAGCCGGGACGCCAGGTGCGTCGCCAGGGAACAGCCCGAGAAAGGGCGAGTCGAGGTCGGGCGAACCCTGCCGGGCCAACGGCAGGCGGTCGCCGACATGCCCCCTGGCCCGACCACCGGCGGCATGCGCCCCACCCGGCTGCGGCCGGGGCACAGGTGCCTGCTGGCCTACCGGTCGCGGTGCGCGCAGCATCGCGGGCGCGTCGACCGGCATGTCGTCGGAGTAGTCGGCGAAGTCAGCGATCCAGGTCCGCCATGTTCACCGCGTCTTCGGGACGCTCACGGCTGGTCCTGGTCACAGGATCTTCTCCCGCACCATGATCTTGCGAGCGACGAGGCGTGGGGCTCTCTCCTCTTCGCCTGACACCGCTCGCGCACCACGCCAGTCGGTCAGAGCAGTCCGGATCACCGTGCGCGCCGGTCGGTCCGGGTCCACATGGCGCCAGATGTAGGACGTGGTCACCATGGCGAGAGCGATCTCCCACGCCGGGAAAGGATCCACGGTCTGTGCGAAGAGGAAGTGGATGAACATGAACAGGGGTACGAGCAGCAGGAACAAGCCGTACTGCGCGTATGGCAACTGGACCGGGAAGCGTGTAACCGGGCGGGCCCGAGATAGACGAGTCGCGCCCGGTAGATGTCGTCATCTGTCCGCAGCCGCATGGATCGCCCTATCCGAAGATCAGGTTGATCAGGTTTTCGCCGAAGAGGAACAGGGCGCCGGCGCCCGCGATGAAGGCCAGCCCGACGACGGCGATCGCCGAACTGGTCAGCACCTTCGACATCTCGCCCTTGCCGGCCCGGCTGATGAAGATGACGCCGAGGACGGCCAGCAGGATCGGCGCGATCTTGGTGGCGATGAACGGTGACGACGCCGTCGGTGTTGATCGGCGTGCCTTCTGGCCCGTTCGACGGTCCCGGTGCCGGCGCGGCCAACACTGTCTGCACCGTGTCACGGACAGCGTGTATCAGCGGCTCGGCAGCGAGTTGCGCGAGGGCAGTGATGATCATTCTGAACCTCCCCGGTGCACCTGCGGCCTAGCCTCCCTGAAAAAGTTCCCCAGCGGTACTGGGGAACGTCTATTGGTACCGCGCTGTGTTCTCACTGCGTGACCATCCGTGCGTATCCGACGCACAAGAATATTGCAGTCCGTCCCCTGGCGTCACGTTTGGGTACCACCCTGTGGGCCGGAACTGGATTCCTGTCCCATCACCGACAGCCCGATTGACCTGAGTAACGTGATCGTCGTGACCCGCACAGCCTTGACCATCCGATGGTGATGGGCGTACTCAACGTGACGCCAGACAGCTTTTCCGACGGTGGACGTTACGCCGATCTGGACGCCGCGGTGGCCCACGGCGTACAGATGCATCGAGACGGCGCCGATCTGGTCGACGTCGGTGGCGAGTCCACCCGGCCAGGGGCGTTGCGGGTGGACGAGAAGGCGGAGGTGGCCAGGGTGCTCCCGGTGATCCGGGAACTGGCCGCGGCGGGGGTGCCGATGAGCATCGACACCACCCGGGCCAGCGTCGCCGCCGCGGCGCTCGCGGCCGGCGTGTCGGTGGTGAACGACGTGTCCGGTGGACTGGCCGACCCGCAGATGGCCGCGGTAGTGGTCGACGCACGACTGTCCATGGGTGCTCATGCACTGGCGTGGGCACTCTCGGCAGATGCACAACTGGCCACCTATGGTGACGTGGTCAAGGAAGTGTGCGACGAGCTTCAGGCCCAGGCGGACGCGGCCCAGGCCGCCGGCGTGCCCGCATCGAAGATCATCCTCGACCCGGGGCTCGGCTTCGCCAAACACGCCGAACACAACTGGCAGATCTCCGCCCATCTGGACGAGATCACCGGGCTGGGTTTCCCGGTACTGGTAGGTGCCAGCCGGAAGTCGTACCTCGGCCTGCTCCTCGCCGGCCCGGACGGCGTGGCGCGCCCCGCGTGGGGCCGTGAGGCGGCAACTGTGGCGACCAGCCTGCTGGCCGTCCAGGCCGGCGTCTGGGGGGTCCGGGTTCACGACGTGCTCGGCACGGTCGACGCGCTGCGGGTGCTCCGCGCTACCCGGGACGCGCGATGAGCGCCGACACGATCCGGCTCGCCGGGCTACGTGTACGCGGCTACCACGGCGTATACGACTTTGAGCGGGCGCAGGGCCAGGACTTCGTGGTCGACGTCACCTTGGAGTTGGATCTGGACCCGGCGGCCAGGTCTGATGACGTCGCCGATACCGTGCATTACGGGCACCTTGCCGACAAGCTGGCCGAGATTGTCGCCGGTGAGCCGGTGAACCTCCTCGAGACGCTGGCCACCCGGCTCGTCGAGGTTGTCCTTCAAGATCCGAGGGTGGCCGCCACCACGGTTACCGTGCACAAGCCGCAGGCCCCGATCGAGCACACCTTCGCCGACGTGTCGGTGACGCTGTACCGCCAGCGCCGGGTGGCCGATGTCTAGGGCGGTGCTGTCGCTGGGCAGCAACCTGGGCGACCGGGCAGGCCACCTGCGCGGGGCGGTGGAGGGCCTGTCGGACGTGGTACTCGCGGTCTCCGGGGTCTATCAGACGCCGCCCTGGGGCGATCCAGACCAGCCTGCGTACCTCAACGCGGTGGTGCTCGTCGCTGGCCGGGCCAGCCCCGAGGAGTGGCTGGCGCGGGCGCAGGCACTGGAGCGGGCGGCCGGCCGCGAGCGTGACCCGGGTCGGCGGTTCGGCCCGCGTACGCTTGACGTGGATGTCATCGCTGTGTGGTCCGACGATGGTGTCGCGATCATGAGCGACGCTCCGGTGTTGACCTTGCCGCATCCACGCGCGCATGTGCGGGCGTTCGTGCTACGGCCGTGGCTCGACGTGCAGCCGTACGCGCAACTGCCCGGGCACGGGTGGATCTTCGACCTGGTCCGAACGCCGCCGGTGTCCGATGACATTTGTGGACTCGAGGCCCAGCCTGACCTTGACCTGACATCCGCGACCTGATGCGACGGGGGCAAACGTGTGAACGGGGAACGTGATCGACAGGGCGATCTGATGAGCAGTACGCCAAAGGGCAACGCGCCCGGAGGTATGCCCGGTCGCGGTTCGTCGGCCAACAAGCCTTCGCCGCCGCGTCAGGCAGGCCTGCAACCCACCAAAGCCGCCACCCTGATCGTCGCCGCGCTGGCCATGGCGGCTCTGGCCTGGGTAGGCATGAGTCGCTACTTCGCCGACATCCCCACCATCACGTTCCTGCCAGGCCTGACCCTGGCCGCGCTGGCCGTGGTGGAAGGTGTCGCCGCGCATCACACGAAGGCCAAGATCGAGCGGCGGCCACGTCGCGGCGCGGTCAACCCGCTACTGGTCGCCCGGTACGCGGTCCTGGCCAAAGCCTCCTCGTTGGCCGGCGCGATCTTTGCCGGTGCCTACGGCGGTGTCGCGGCCTGGGCGTTGTCTGAGCACGGCCGGCTACGCGTTGCGGATGCGGACCTGCCGCCCTCGATAGGCGGCCTTGTCGGCGCCCTTGCCCTGGTCGCGGCCGCGTTGTTGCTCGAACGGGCCTGTCGCGTACCGGACCCGCCGGACGACGAGGACACCCCCCACGCCTCGAGCACAGCCGTTCCCAGGCGCTAGCAGCCTCGGCCAACGCCCGCGACCGCCGAGCGAACCGAGGCCGGAATCGGCGATTGCTCTACTTGGGGGGTTTTCCTCGGGGCCGGTGGCGGGTACGGTGCGTGCCGAAGCGATTGGGGCAGGCAACAATGTCGTTCGAGGACAGCCCGGCTACATCGGGCTCGCGCTACCTGGGCCAAGGCTTCCGGCAGGAGCCGGATTTCCGAGACAGGGCGAGCGGTTTCGGCGGCGGGTCGTCACCAAGCGCTACTTCCACCACTACGACGGGCATCGGGGTCGCCGTGACTGACGCGGAAACGACGGTCGCGAGGCGGTCGCCCGTCACCAACCTGGACTACGTCTTCGACGACCCGGCCGATGGCGAACCAGGGCGTGACCGGATGCTGGTGCACCTGATCTGGGAGCTCGTCCTGCTCCTCGCCCTGGCCGGCGCGGGCTACCTGGTCTACCGCCAGGACTCGACGCTGTTCAGCGGCGCCGGCCTGCGCACGCTCCTGCTCTTTGTGTCGGTGTCGGGCCTACTGGCAGTAGCCGTCGGCCTGACGCTGCGAGCCGGCGCGCCGAACCTGGCCGTGGGCGCCTGCGCCGTGGCCGGTGGGCTGTATTACCTGCATCACCCCAGCGTCGGCGTCGTGCCGGCCATCCTCGCCGTGATCGGACTAGCCGCCGCAGTCGGCGCCGTGTCCGGCCTGGTGACGGTCGCCCTGCACGTGCCGAGTTGGGCCGTCAGCATCGCGGTGGCTCTTGGCCTGCTTGCCTGGGTGGACCAACTGGGGCCGGTGGCGGTGTCCGGCCGGTATGACCCGACGCCGCACGCCTACTACTGGTTCGGCGGCTTCTGTGCGGCCAGCGTCATCGCCGCGCTGGTTGGTCTGGTGCCCTCGGTGCGGCGCGCCTTCGGGCGGTTCCGGCCGGTATCCGACCCGGCCCAGCGAAGGGGCGCCGTCGCTGGAGTGATCGTGGTCGGGGTCACGATGGTATCGACCATGCTGGCCGCGGTTGCCGGCGTACTCCTGGTTTCCCTGGCGCCTGGCCGGGCCGCGACCACCGACACTCTCACCCTGACCGCGCTTGCGCTCGGTACCGCACTCGTCGGCGGGACGAGCGCGTTCGGGCGCCGGGACGGCATCTTCGGTACGGTGTTGGCGGTAGGCCTGATCGCGATGGTCGGCCAGTACCTGTCCGGGCCGAACCGATCCCTGAGTGATGCCGGCCTGGCTGCCGTCTTGATCGGAGTCGGGCTGGTGGTGACCCGCCTGGTGGAGCGGTTCGGTCGTCCGGCCCTCGGTGTGGACAGTACGGATGACGAAGATTGGGTGCCCGCCGGGCACGCCGCGTCGGCCATTACCCGCTCGACCTGGCAGCCCAGCACACCGGCGGCCCCGAGCAGCACCTCCACCACCACGACCACGGCTGGCCTGTGGGCCTCCGACGACGCGTGGGGATCGACCGAGCAACGGTAGGCTTTGGACGATGGAAACTGACGCGACCGTGGACCTGGACACGCTGTCC
Source organism: uncultured Actinomycetota bacterium (assembly GCA_963742855.1). Lineage (GTDB taxonomy): Bacteria > Actinomycetota > Actinomycetes > Mycobacteriales > Micromonosporaceae > CAVUNP01. The sequence continues at coordinate 478,007 of CAVUNP010000012.1, forward strand.
ACCGAGGAACTCCGGCAGCGGGCCTTCGCCCTCGCCTCGAAACGCCGCGACATCGGCTTCTTCTGGTCCGTACTCAAGCACCTGCCACATGCGATTGACGACGCCGAGAACATCGAGGCGGACCTGGGTGCGATCGGCGGTACGATCGCCGACGCGATCGGCGTCTGGCGGGAGTTCACCGGCCGCGAGGGCTACGGCAACGCGGAGCCATTGCTGCGGGCTGCCTTCATCGACTATCTGACCCGCTCGCACGACTCCGACGCGGCGCACTGACGGGGTCGCGTTTGACACATTGACGGCCGGGGTATCCGGCCGACATGTCTCCCGTTATCACTCGTGCTCGCACCTCCACCGGTGCCGGCGTCGTCGCGATGCTGGTACTTGTCCTGGCGTTCGGCAATCAGGCCTACGTTGAATGGGCCGATGTGCACGCCAAGGGCGCCACTGCCTGGGACCTGTTGTTGCGGACCCTCGCCTGGCCCAAGTGGTTCATCACATCGGGCGGCAACGCCTCCCAGGATGTGATCGCCTTCGACATCCGTGCGCTCCTGCTCGTCGTTCTGGTGGCGGTCCTGCTCGGCATCGCCGGTGCCCATGTTGTCGGCGGGCTGGGGGCGTTCGTCCTCGGCTGGTTCTCCGTCATCCTGGGTGCCGCTGTCGCCGCCCTGCTCACCGCGTTCCTGACCACCGACGCTTCGTTCTTCAATGCCCTGCAGGCGGCCGCGGCGGCATCCATCTACGGACTGTTCGTCGGCTGGATCGTCGGCTTGGCCGCGGCGGCGACCCGCCGGTCGGCGGTGGCCGCGGGTTAACCCAAACCGCGACAGATGGGGCGCTCGCCGGGTCGGTGGGCGCCCGTTGCCGTCCGTCTCGACTTCTTTTGGTGCTCCTCGGTAGCCTTAGCGAATGCCGGCGTCGGAAACTCAGGACCCGCGGCGTGGCAAGGTGTTGCAGGGCCTTTTCTGGGGCGGCATCGGCCTGGCCCCGCTGGCCATGCTCATCCTCCTGTTCGGCACAAGCACCGGCTCGTTGCGCGTCGCGACCATTCTCAGCGTGCTCACGGTTGTCGGCGTGGCCGTGTCCATCGCCATGCGGCCGAGTGTGGAGATGCTCCGGGTGGACATTGAACACCGGGTGCTCGACGAGGTGGAGCACGTCCGCGCGATGGCTCGCGAGGACGTCAACGCCGCCGCCCGCAACACCCACCGCGTGCTGAGTGAGCGAATCTACGAGCTCACCGAAACCATCGACGCGTTACGAGCTCAGACCGGGCGGGTCTACGAGCTGACCGAGACGATCGAGGCCTTACGGGCCGAGGTGGAGGATCTGCGCAGCCATCCGGCACCAGCGGCGGTGGCCGCGCCGCCGCACGCGCCGCACGCGGCCAGTGCGGGCGTGGTTCGGCATACCGAAACGGTGCATGTGACCCGACGTACGACCACAGTGGATGCCGCCGAGGACGACACCCGCGGCACCGTGTACGGATCGCGGGCCGCGGTCGACGGTGAGTGGCGTGAGCGCGGCGACGATCGCCGCGACGATGACCGTCGTGCAGACGATCGGCGCCATGACGTCCGCCACGACGGCCGCCGGCCCGCTGAGCGGCCAGAGTCGGATCGGCCCGAGGACGACTGGCGTCACGACGACCGCCATCACGACGACCGCCATCACGACGACCGCCATCACGACGACCGCCATCACGACGACCGCCATCGTGAGGACCGGCATGGTGAGGACCGGCACGGTGAGGACCGTCATCGTGACGACCGCTATCGCGACGACCGGCACCGGGACGGCCGGCAGCGCCACGATCGCGATCACGACGATCGCTCGTACGATCGGCGTCGGGTCGCCCAACGGCCCGGAGACGATCACCGTGGTGGGCGGGACGCGTACGAGCACCCACCTCGCGAGCTCGAGTCGGCCAGCTTTCATCCGGCCGGATTCGCCCGGGCCGATTTCGAGGTGTCTCGGCGCGACAGCGAACCCCGCTGGGAAGGATCCGGCGACCGGTGGGCCTCGATGCGAGCCGACGAGCACGGCCGCGAGTTGCGGGTGGGCGAACGGATCGCCTCGGTACGCAAGGACGAACGCGGCACCGAGTACCGGGTCGAGGACCGGTGGACCGCGCTGCGGCGGGACGAACCGGCCGACCGTGGTTCCGATGGCTACGCCGAATCCGACTGGGAAGCCACGTTCCGCTCGCTGAGCAGCAAGCAGAACGCGATGCCGGCGCTGCCCGCCGCCCGCGGCGAGTCGCCGGATCGCTTTCTGGACCAGCGCCACCACGACCAGGAGCCGGTCCGATCCCGCGGCCGCGACCATGAACGTCACCACGGCCCTGAAGGCCACCACGGCCCTGAACGCCACCACGGACCTGAACGCCACCACGGACCTGAACGCCACCACGGACCTGAACGCGACTACGGCCCCGAACGCGACTACGGAAGGGACTCCGATCGCGTCCGCGAGTCGGACCGCGGCCGAGACCGCGACTGGGACCGGGAACGCGATGGTGACAGGGAACGCGATGGTGGCAGGGAACGCGATGGTGGCTGGGAAGGCCACTCTCGAGACCGCGACCCCGAGCGGAGTTGGACCTACGAAGCGGACCGCGACCATCGCCGGGAACCGTCCCGCCGTGGCCCCGAGCGCGACGATCCACGGGGTGGCCCAGACCGCGCATACGACCGAGACCGAGACCGTGACCGTGGGCCTGACTACGACCGGGGCTCCGAGTATCACCCGCGCGGTGACCGCGGCCCGGCTCCCCGCCAGCCTCAGGCCGACTGGGACCGATAGGTTCGCCTACTTGTCGATGTCGCCGACAACGAAGAACATCGACCCCAGGATGGCGATGAGGTCGGGCACCAGGCATCCCGGCAGCAGGGTCGCAAGTGCCTGCACGTTCGAGTACGAGGCGGTGCGCAGCTTCAACCGCCACGGCGTCTTGTCGCCCCGGGAGACCAGGTAGTAGCCATTCACGCCGAGCGGATTCTCCGTCCACGCGTACGTGTGCCCTTCGGGGGCCTTCACCACCTTCGGCAACCGGACGTTGATCGGTCCGGTGAGCTGGTCCACCCGGTGCAGGCATTGCTCAGCCAGGTCGAGTGACACAAAGACCTGCTCCAGAAGCACCTCGAACCGGGCATGGCAGTCGCCCGTCGCACGGGTGACCACCGGTACGTCGAGCTCGCCGTAGGCCAGGTACGGCTCATCGCGGCGCAGGTCGAAGTCGAGTCCACTGGCGCGGGCGACCGGCCCGGAGGCGCCGTAGGACGCGGCCGCCTCGGCGCTGAGAACGCCGACCCCGACGGTACGGGCGAGGAAGATCTCGTTGCGCCGGATGAGGTGATCGAGGTCGGGAAGTCGCCGGCGTACTTCGCCGATGGCAGCCCGGGCCCGGCCTGTCCAACCGGCCGGCACCTCTTCCTTAAGCCCGCCCACCCGGTTGAACATGTAGTGCATCCGGCCGCCGGAGACCTCCTCCATCACCGCCTGGATGGTTTCGCGTTCGCGGAACGCGTAGAAGATCGGGGTGATCGCGCCGATCTCCAGCGGGTATGAGCCGAGGAACATCAGGTGGTTGAGCACCCGGTTGAGTTCGGCCAGCGCGGTGCGCAGCCACACCGCCCGTTCCGGCACCTCCATGCCCATCAACCGTTCGACGGCCATGGCCACACCGAGCTCGTTCGAGAACGCGGACAACCAGTCATGACGGTTGGCCAACACGATGATCTGCCGGTAGTCGCGCACCTCGAACAACTTCTCGGCGCCGCGATGCATGTATCCCACGATCGGTTCGGCGGAGCGCACCCGCTCCCCGTCGAGGACCAGCCGCAACCGCAGCACCCCGTGGGTCGACGGGTGCTGCGGGCCGATATTGAGGACCATGTCAGCCGTCTCGAGCCCGGTACCCGTCCCCACAACGATCTCGCGGTGCTCGGCCTGGGCGCTCATGAGGAGACGGTACCTCCGGCCTCGTTCGCCGGCTATTTTCGGCCTTGCCTTCGGCTCGGCTGGTCGCTGCGGGGCCCTTTATGCGGCGGCTTTTCTCGGCTCCGCTCGCTGGCGCTCGCTACGCCTCGGTCCAGGCGCCGTGGGCGCGACCTCCTCGGGAGGCCGGCTCCCGCGGGCTAGGAGCTTTTGGGGCCGCGGGCGGTCAGCGCCTTGTGAGGCGGACCAGGAAGACCGTGGCGGCGAGGAGAAGCAACGCGACTAGCAGGAACGGCCATGGACTCCACGCATCTATGCATGACGTGTTCGTGTTCGTACTCTCGCACACCCGCCCGGGCCCCCCACGGTTCAGCCAGGCCAGGTAGAGCGCCGCCACGCCGAGACCGGCCGGAACAGCGGCTGCCGAGTGGTTCCGCAGGGGCTTGAGCCGGATGCCGACCACAGCGAGCACACAACCCACCAGTAGAAATACAAGCCCGATCGTGAGAATGGAAACGAGACCGAGGCCTACGAGGGCTCCCACCATGGCCCACCAGGCCAACGCCCAAAGTGGTGGACGAGACATCGAGATCGGGACGTGTTCAGTCTTCATCGGCTTCTCCCGGCTGGTCCGCCTGGCCTGTCGCAGGGGCGGTGGAGTCCGCCAAACCATTGGCCATCGCGCTGTACTCGTCCGCGGTGAGCAGCCGATCCCGCAGCAGCAGGCCGACCACGCTGGTCAGGAGCGGCAACACTCGGCCCGGCCCGGCACGGGAACGATCGCGGACTTGCTGCCGACCGCCCGACGAACGCAATCGATGAGCTCACGGAACGTGACCGACTGTTCTCCACGGCGCTGTCGAAGGTGACTGTGCTTGCCAGATGCCCCTGCTAGTCGTCGCGGCGAGCCGAGCGTGACTACGCTAGCATTTACGGCCTACTTTGAGCGTTCTCGCCTCCGCTCAGGCACGCGCCGTCATCGTCATCCCGGTTTGACCACTAGCTAGAGCTGGAGGGGTGGGGGGAGGGCGGTGGTGTCCAGGCCGACGGGTTGGGCCAGCCAGTAGTGAGCGCCGAGGCCGTTCGGGTCGACGAGTTCCGCGGCTTGGCTGGCGGCCGACAGTGCCTGTACGTAGCTGGTGGGATCAGCGCTGGCGAGGTCGAGTGGTGGGCGGCGGCCCGTGACGCCCAGTGCGGTGAGGGCAGCATGCTGGGTGGTCAGAACAGCTGGGGTGCCCGCGACCGCCTCGCCGGCGGCGCAGACCGCGTCGATGGCGACATGCGCGGTGATGTCCCGGCTGCCGTCCGGTATCGGTGGCGCGACGCGGCCGGCGTAGAACCCGGTCAAGGTGCCCGTACGGGGACGGTCGTACCACATATGCCCGTAGTCGACCGTGAGTGCGACCCCACGGGACAGGCTGGCCACCGCCGCCGCCCACGCCTCGTCGCGAGGAGCACCGAGTTCCACCCGTACGCCGGGATCCCAGGGCTTTTCGGCCCACCACCGTTCGGCCCAGGCCGCGTCGACCGGGCTCAATTCGCCGCCAGGGTTCTCCTCGCCGGAGAAGCGCTGTACGAGCAGATAGCGCAACCGGCCGTGCTCGTCGACTTCGGCGATGTCGAGCGGTACGTTGTCGAGCCACTCGGTGGCCAGGATCATGCCGGTGATCGACCCCGGGCGGGGCAGCCGGTCGCGCCAGCGTATGTCGGTCGGTAGGTCAGCTGGCCGGGGCGCGACCTCCACCGCGCTCAGGCGCATCCGCCGGGCCAGGTGCGTCGGGACCAGTTCGGTGAGGCGGCGCAGCAGGTGTCCGCCGCCCGCGCCCACGTCCACCAGGTCAAAGGGGTGTGGCCGTCCCAGCGCCTCATCGGCGGCGATGACGACCTTCAGGATCGCGCCCGCGAACAGTCGGGAGGCATGCACGCTGGTCCGGAAATGTGCGCCGGATCCGCCCACGGCCTGGGTGAAGAATCCGTCTGGACCGTACAGGCCGTCGGCCATTGCCTGGCGCCAAGCCACCGCCTCCGCCACGCTGTCTCCCCTGTAGCGCCACGTCCGGCGATGTCGCCGGACTTCGTCATCATCTGCGTCGGGTAGGTCACGATCTCAGCGGCGTGAAAGATCCCACAATGCGGTTACGGCGGACTCTTGGCGGTCACATACTTGATAACGACCGGTACCCCCTCTCGAGGACTGGATCAGACATGAGCGCACTGTCGCGCCGCAACGACCGTACGAACGGTCGGACGTCCCGAACCGTTCGGTCGGGTCGCATCATCTCTGTGGGTATTGTCGGCGCCGGCCGCGTGGGTGCGGTGCTGGGCGCAGCACTGGCGAACGCCGGCTATCACGTCGGCGCGGTTTCGGCGGTATCCGCCGCGAGCGTAGCCCGAGCTCAGCGACTGCTGCCCGGGGCGGAGATCCGTCCGGTCGACAAGGTCGCCGCGAGCGCCGACCTTCTGCTGCTGGCCGTATCCAACGATGCCCTGGCTGGGCTGGTCCGCGGGTTGGTGGAGGCCGGTGCGATTCGGGCCGGCCAGTTGGTGGTGCACACCAGCGGGGCGCACGGCCTCGACGTGCTGGCTCCGGTCGAAGGCGTGGGCGCCCGGCCGCTCGCCCTGCACCCGGCCATGACCTTCACCGGGCAGGAGCAGGACCTGGACAGGCTGGCCGAGGGCATCTCGTTCGGGGTGACCGCGCCGGCCGATCTGCGGGTGACGGCCACCCGTCTGGTGGCTGACCTGGGCGGGTCGGTCGAATGGATCGCCGAAGCCCATCGCCCGCTCTATCACGGCGCCCTCGTTCACGGTGCGAACCACCTGGTGACGTTGGTGAACGAGGCGATGGATGAACTTCGCGCGGCCGGCGTGAGGCAGCCCGAGCGGGTACTCGCGCCGCTGCTGCGCGCATCGCTGGAGAACACCCTGGTCGACGGTGATGCGGCGCTGACCGGGCCGGTGGCCCGCGGTGACGCCGGCACGGTCGCCCGGCATCTGACCACAATGGAGCAAGCGGTACCCGATTCGGTACCGGCGTACCTGGCGCTGGCCCGCCGGACCGCGGACCGTGCGATCGCTTCCGGCCGGCTGCGTGCGGTGGACGCAGAACCGCTCCTGGAGGTGCTGGCGCGCGGGCCGGTGCAGCGGGGAGTGCCGGCATGACCACTGTGGACGCTCCTGTCGTGCTGCCGACGCGGGCCGCACTGCTGCAGGAACGAGCCGGCTGGTCCGGAAGGGTCGCCGTGGTGATGACGATGGGAGCCCTGCACGATGGCCATGCCGCGCTGCTGAGGGCAGCCCGGGCCGACGCCGATCGGGTCCTGGCCACCATCTTCGTGAACCCTCTGCAGTTCGGGCCGAACGAGGACTTCGCCCGCTATCCGCGCACCTTGGACGACGATCTGCGGATCCTCGCGGCCGAGCGGGTCGACGCGGTGTTCGCGCCGTCGGCGGGGCAGATGTATCCGGCGGGTGAGCCGCGGGTGCGCATCGATCCCGGGCCGGTGGGCTCCATTCTGGAGGGTGCGCACCGGCCGGGTCACTTCGACGGCGTGCTGACCGTGGTGTTGAAGCTGCTGAACCTGTCGCGCGCTCATGCGGCGTACTTCGGTGAGAAGGACTACCAGCAGCTCACGCTGATCCGCGCCATGGTCGCCGACCTGAACGTACCGGTGGATGTCGTCGGTGTACCGACGGTGCGTGAGTCGGACGGATTGGCCCGGTCCAGCCGGAACCGGTTCCTGTCGCCAGCGGCCCGGCAGGCGGCCCTCGCGCTGTCCCGGGCGCTTCAGGCCGGTGCCGACGCGGCCGGCGCCGGGCTCGCCGCAGAGGTCGTGCTCACCGCCGCACGGAAGGAAGTCGAGCCGTACGCCCGAGGTGGTGCTCGACTATCTGGAGCTGACCGATCCTTGTCTCGGGCCGCCGCCGCACCGGGGTGAGCCCGTCTCCTGGTCGCCGCCAAGGTCGGCGACACCAGACTCATCGACAACCGGCGCGCGCCGTGGAGATCGCCTGATGTTCAGCCGAGCGACAATGCTCAAGTCGAAGATCCACCGTGCCACGGTCACTCAGGCAGACCTGCACTACGTGGGTTCGGTCACCGTGGACACCGACCTCATGGATGCGGCCGATCTGCTGGCCGGTGAGAAGGTGGCCATCGTGGACGTCACCAACGGCGCCCGGCTGGAGACCTACGTGATCGCCGGCGAGCGAGGCAGCGGCGTGATCGGAATCAACGGCGCCGCGGCACACCTGGTGCACCCCGGCGACCTCGTCATCCTCATCTCGTACGCACAGATGGACGACGCACGTGGCCCGGCAGTTCCAGCCCCGGGTGGTGCATGTGGACGCCCGCAACCGCATCATCGAACTCGGACAGGATCCAGCCTCGGCCGTACCCGGCATGGCTGAGGAACTGGTGCCTGGTGATGTGGTCCGGGTCTGATGGTGACCTGTGGCACGGTGCGGTGCGAGTGGGCGCCACGCCGCGCAAACACTGATTGACTGTTTGGATGCCCCCGCCTCTGCTGCCTGCGTTGCCCCAGCGAATGGCCGGCCCTCCACCTGGGTGGGCCGAGACGACCGATGTTGTCATTGTTGGTTCCGGTATCGCCGGCCTGACCTGTGCGCTGCACCTGCGTGAGGCTGGACTGCATGTGACCGTGGTCACCAAGGTCAATATCGATGACGGCTCAACCCGATGGGCGCAGGGCGGCATCGCCGCGGTGCTCGATCCGCTGGACACGCCCGAGGCCCATGCTCGCGACACCCTCGTTGCCGGCGTTGGTCTGTGTGACGCGGCGGCCGTTGTGTATTGGTCGCGAGGGCCCGGCGCGGGTCCGGGAGCTGATCGGCTGGGGTACCAGGTTCGACCGCCATCCGGACGGGGCGTCTGATGCTGACCCGGGAGGGCGGCCACCTGGCGGACCGGATCGTGCACGCCGGCGGCGACGCCACGGGAGCCGAGGTGCAGCGCGCCCTGCATGAGGCGGTGCGTCGCGATCCGTGGATCCGGCTGGTGGAGCACGCCCTGGTGCTGGACCTGCTGCCGGGACGCCACCGGCCGTGCCTGTGGGATCACCCTGCACGTGCTCGGCGAGGGCGCGAGCGACGGTGTGGGCGCGATCCAGGCGCGCGCGGTGGTGCTGGCCACCGGCGGGATGGGCCAGATGTTCGCCGCCACCACCAACCCGGAGTGTCCACAGGAGACGGTGTGGCGCTGGCGATGCGGGCGGGCGCGGCGGTCACCGACATGCGAGTTCGTGCAGTTCCATCCAACCGCCTTGATCGTCACCTCGGTGGACGGCGTCCGGTTCGGGCGCGGCAGCCGCTGATCAGTGAGGCGCTGCGAGGCGAGGGCGCGCACCTGGTCGACGGTGACGGCAAGCGGTTCATGGTGGGCCAGCACGAGCTGGCCGAGCTGGCCCCCGGGACATGGTGGCGAAGGGCATCCACCGGGTGTTGCTGGCCACCGGCGCGGATCACGTCTTCCTGGACGCCCGCCATCTGGGCGGCGACGTTCCTGGCCGGCGGTTCCCGACCATCGTGGCGTCCTGCCTGGCGATCGGCATGGACCCGGTCACCGATCTGATCCCGGTCGCGCCGGCCGCCCACTACGCCTCCGGCGGCGTCCGCACCGACCTGCACGGCCGTACGTTCCATCCCCGGCCTGTACGCCTGCGGCGAGGTAGCCTGCACGGGCGTGCACGGCGCGAACCGGCTGGCCAGCAACTCGCTGCTGGAAGGTCTGGTCTTCTCCCGGCGGATTGCCGAGGACATGGCCGCCGGCCTGCCCGAGCAGGCCCAGCCGGCGGAGCCGGTGCTTGGCGTGGCGGTGCGGGTTGGCGGTCGCCGGCGGAGGTACGCCGAGCCGCTGCAGCGGGCGATGACCCGGGGGGCCGGGGTGCTCCGTCCGCGGCGACGCTGGCGCGAGACGGCCGGCGACGCTCGACCGAGCTGGGCGCGGCGCCGGGGCCGGCCCGGACCGCCGACTGGGAGGCGACGAACCTGCTCACAGTGGCGTCGACGCTGGTCGCGGCCGCGTACGCCCGCGGCGAGACCCGGGGCTGCCACTGGCGGAGGACTTCCCGCGGCCGACGAGCCGGTGGCTGGGCCACCTGGTCGGCCGGGGTCGGGCGCGACAGGGCCGGCGCTGAACCGAGACCTGGGAGCCGGCATGAGCCAGCTTTCGACCCGAGTCGCACAGTGGCCGCCTTACGCGGCGACGCGGGCTGCGATCCGGCGCGGTACGGCGGGTGATCGAGACGCGCTGGCCGAGGACCTGGGCCCGGATTTCCTCGACGTCACCAGCGTGGCCACCATCCCGGCGGATCAGCCGACACCGGCCGACCTGGTCGCCCGCGCGGACGGGGTGGTGGCCGGGCTGGCGGTGGCCGCCGCCGTGTTCGAGCTGGTGGGCAGGTGACCGGCACGGTCGTACCGTCGAGGTGTCGCTGGTGGCCCGCGACGGCGAGCGGGTGGCTCGCGGCGACGTGCTGGCCACGGTGACCGGCCCGACCCGGCTGCTGCTCACCGCCGAGCGGACGGCGCTCAACCTGCTGTGCCGGATGTCCGGGGTGGCCACCCACACCCGGGCCTGGGCGCGACGCCTTGGCCGGCACGAAGGCGATGGTGCTGGACACCCGCAAGACCACGCCGGGCCTGCGGGCGCTGGAGAAGTACGCGGTGCGGGCCGGCGGTGGCACCAACAAGCGGATGGGCCTGTACGACGTGGCCATGATCAAGGACAACCACAAGCTGGCGGCTGGCGGGATCACGGCGGCGTACCGGCGGGTCCGGGAGGCGTTCCCGGAGGTGCCGGTGCAGGTGGAGGTGACCACGGTCGCCGAGGCGGTGGAGGCGGTCGAGGCGGGGGCGGACTTCCTGCTGCTGCGACAACATGACCGCCGGCAGTTGCTGCGCGAGGTGGTGGCCGCGGTGGGCGACCGGGCGGAGCTGGAGGCGACCGGAGGGCTGACCCTGGCCGGTGGCCGCCGAGTACGCGGCCACCGGCGTCGACTTCCTCTCGGTCGGCGCGCTGACCCACTCCTCGCCGATCCTGGACATCGCGCTGGACCTGCGGACGAAGCTGAGCGTCTAGGCTGCCGCCGTGCTGCTCTGCATCGACATCGGAAACACCAACACCGTGCTGGCGACCTTCGACGGCGACAAGCTGGTGCACTCCTGGCGGATCAAGACCGACGCCCGCTCCACAGCGGACGAGCTGGGCCTGATGTTCCGGGGTCTGCTGGCCGGGGACGCCGTGGAGATCACCGGTGTGGCCGCCTGCTCGACGGTGCCGGCCGCGCTGCGGTCGCTGCGCACCATGCTCGGCCGTTACTACGCCGACCTGCCGAGCGTGATCGTCGAGCCGGGCGTACGGACCGGGGTGCAGCTCGCGATCGACAACCCGAAGGAGGTGGGCGCGGACCGGGTGGTGAACACGCTGGCCGCGTACTCCCTCTACGGCGGGCCGTCGATCGTGGTGGACTTCGGCACCACCACCAACTTCGACGTGATCAGTGCCCGCGGTGACCGCGTCATCGCTGTCGCCGGCAACCGCTGCCAGCTTCATGCCTTCTACATCCTTGCGGCTGGCATAGGCAACCTTCATGCTCGACTGGTCAGCCTCTTGGCTTTGCCATAGTAATAGTCGGCGGTCTCGCGATCGCCGCATCCATCTCGGCGAGATAGCCCATGTTGTTGAGCGCGAATGCATTCTTGGGATCGAGTTCGTAGGCCTTCTGAAAATACTGCCGCGCCAACGTGTAATCGTTGCGATTGATGGCGGCGACGCCGCGGGTGTTCAGTCGCGCTACTTGCGCGGTTACGTCCTGCTCACGCGACATCAGGATACGGACCTTCTCGGCGTTTTTGATGCG
>CAVUNP010000013.1:0-4734 GCA_963742855.1 uncultured Actinomycetota bacterium
ATGAAGCATTGGGTTCGGTGCACACTTCATTTCGTGTGACCGGCGTGCTTCCCGATCTGATCGTGAGCGTAGTCCGTGATGGCAACGCTTTTGTTGAGTTCACGTAGACATGTCGAGGCCTTGCCGTGGTCAGCGCACCGCGGCAATGGCGGCGACGCGGTGCCCCGTAAGGGGGCGGTGCCCCGTAAGGGGATCCCCTTGCGGGCCTTCGAAAACAATCAGTTTCGTTCGGTTGCTAAGGCGACCCCAGGTAGACGCGCAGCGTGTCTCGCAGCCGGGCCGCCGCGGGGCTGTCCTCGGCAAGCGGGCCGAGAGTCGCCGCAATGAATTCGCTTGCCGCACGTGGATCGTGCCGCGAGTGCGGTGACCTCAAGTTCTGGATCGGAGCTGAAACGGCCGCTGGCCGGGTTGCCCAGCAGCAGCCGGTGCACGGTCAGCGCGGCCTCGTGGGTGCCGCGAAACCCTTCGATGCCCCGACGGGTCGGACCGACGGCGGCGCGCACTTCGTCGCTGATTGCCCAAGGGCTGCGCGAAGGTCCTCGATGGTCGGTTCGCCGGGGATGCCGATCCACGCCCACAGCGTCGTCGTTCCCGCCGGAAGGGTCAGCGGCCGTTGGGATCCCGCGGCCTGAGCCAGCAGCACCGCAGCCGACTCGAGTGCACCATGAGGCGCCACGGCCGACTCCGACCACACCACCACCCCGGTATGCCGGCGGTAGGCTTCGTAGCCGAGGCGGCGGCTCGCCGCGGTGGGGTCCATCGGGGCGCCGTCGAGGATCAATCGGATGGTTTCCGTGCGACGCGCGAGCGCACCGCCGATGTCATGTACTGGGCCAGCGGCTGTCTGCACGGCCCGCACCACATCATGAAGCAGTGGGCCGACCGCTACGCCGCCTGATGGAGGTGGCCGCCGGATTCGCCGAACACTGCGATGTTCAGGTGCACAAGAGCACGCCCACCACCACCGGGTGGATCCGATCACCAACACCGATCTGGGTTCGCTGTGTGTGGCCGCGGCCCAAGGCGATGACCCGCTCGGTCGTACCCGAGGATCACGTCGACGCGCTCGATTTACTCGACGAGGGGCGCATGAACCTGTCGCAGGACAGAACCCGGGCCATCAACCAACTGCACCGGTTGCTGCGGGAACTGCTGGCCGGCGGCATCCCGACCAACCTGGCCGGTGTGAACTCAGATCTTCAAATAGCCCTTGTCTGCGGGTATTTGGGCCGCGGTCACCAGCGACGACGCGTCGCTGGCCAGCCATACGACGATGTCGGAGATCAGGTCCGGGTCGGCCAGCGAGTCCGTGGGCAGCGCGCCGGGCGAGAAGCTGTGGATGTAGTGCGGGTGATCCTGCAAGACCTGCTACATCGACACGTCGTTGCCCATCGGGGTGTCGGTGCCGTAGGGGTGCACCGAGTTCACCCGGATCCCGAACTCGCCCAATTCGACCGCCAGTGAGTTGGTCAGCCCGACGACACCGAACTTGCTCGCGCAGTAGTGGCCGCAGCCGGGAACGGCCTTGATCCCGGCCGCCGAGCTGATGGTGATGATCGACCCGCCGTTGCCGGCCTCGATCATCGGCGGCACCACCGCCTTGATGGTGTTCCACAGCCCGGTGAGGTTGATGTCGATGGTGTCCTGCCACTGTTGCGCCGAAATCTCCCACAGTCGGCCCCAATTCAGCACGCCAGCGTTGGCGACGACGATGTCGAGACGGCCGAACTGCTCCAGCGCATCGGTAACTACGCGCTGTTGGCCGGCCGCGTCGCGCACGTCGACGTGTTGCGCAAGGATCTTGCGTCCCTCACCCTCGACCAGGCTCGACGGTCTCGGCGAGGTCCTGCGGCGTAGCAGGCGGGTAGCCGTTGTGCTCGGCGACCGGTCCGCAGGCGTCGATCGCAACGATGTCCGCACCGGCCCGGGCGAGCCGGATGCAGTGCGACCGACCTTGCCCGCGGGCTGCACCCGTCACATAGGCGACCTTGCCTGCCAGCGGGGTGTCGGAGTCGGTCATGCCGACAGCTCCTTGGTAGCGGCGCGAAAGCGGTGTGGCCGTCGGGAGAACTGGTAGTCCGACAGCGGCGATCGCCGGCTGAAGCGCCTCGCGCCGGTGATCGTTTGAGGTCGGTGGTAGACGGTTTCCTGCTGCGAGTTAACGAAGTAGGTGTTCAGACCGGGGTTGCAGTCGGTGAGGTAGAGGTGCACGGCTCTGCCGCGGCGTCGCATTCGGGCATTCCACCGGTTGAAGGCGCCCTGGCTGACTTCCACAACCTGGGTTTCGCGGCGGCGGGCCTCATCGATGATGCGCACGGCATGTGCCGCCATGGTCTCGACGAAGTCGGGCCAGGCGAAGCCGACGAAGCCCAGCGGCCCGACGATTTCCCAGCGGTTGGGCAGCCGCGGATGCGCGGTACCGGCGTAGCTGCGCAGCCCCTGGGCACGGTAGTGCTCGGCGAGGTCGAAGCCGTTCGATCCCACGATCGTTGCGGGCCGGTAGGTCTCCGGGTCGGTCCACAGTTCGTAGCCGGTGGCCAGCACGATCAGGTCGGCGGGATGTTCGACGCCGTCGACGGTCCTGATCCCGGCGCGGGTGATCCGCTCGATGGGCGTGGTGATCAGGTTCGTCGTCGGGTTGTTCAGCGCGGGTAGAAACCGGCGGGAGATGACCGGGCGTTTGGCAAGAATACCGTAGCGGGGTACCAGCGCGTTCCGCGTCGCCGGGTCGTCACCACGATCCGCAACAGCAGGCGGTAGAGCGCCCGGCACCAGGCATCATAGAGCGGAAGATCCGCATGAGCAGTCGGCTCGGCAGCCGAGACAGCAGGTGCACAACGGGTGCGACCAAGAAAGCGTCCATCGCCAGCCGACCCACGACATTGACACCGCCGACGACGCCGGGCAGGCGCAACATCTGCGCAGCCTAGGGGACATATCGAAGTCGACCTTGGGTAGCACCCACGCCGGTGTCCGCTGGAAGACGTCGAGGTTCGCGGCTTCGGCGGAAAGCGCCGCGGCGATCTGCACACCGCTTGAACCCGTTCCGATGACCGCGATCCGCTTGCCGCAAGCGTCGTAGCCGTCATCCCAGGCGTTCGGTCGCAGGATGGTGCCTGCGAAGTCGTCTGCTCCGTCGATGTCGACAGTGTCTTGGCGTTGATATAGCCACCCACCGAACTGATCACGAATCGCGCCGTCACCTCCGGCTGGTTCTCGATTGCCAGACGCCAGATCCTACAGTGTCATCCCACTTCTGCTGTACGACTTCGGTGTTGGGTGCAGATAGCCGTAAGGCCGAGTCGACGGGCGGTGTCGCACAGATAGCGGTGAAGCTCCGGGCCCGGGGCGAAAAACCGGGTCCAGTCGGGGTTGGGTGCAAACGATAGCTGGTACCACAACGTCGGAATATCGACGGCCAGGCCAGGGTAATGGTTGTCGCGCCAAGTGCCGCCGAAGTCGTCGCCGCGTTCCAGGATCACGAAATTCGTGATGCCCTTGGTGCGCAACAAATGCGCTGCGGCGATCCCGCCGGGCCCGGCACCGATGATCGCCACCTCGTAGGCCGGCTCAATCATGAGCTGCTCCCGCGAGGCCGGCGACGATATGGTCGGACACGAACCGCCGCACCGCGCGCGGACTGTCCAGGTTCACACCGATGGGCGGCAACAGCTCAAAGCTCAACAACATTCGCACTATCCACTCCCCGGCCCGTGCCGGATCCACCCCGGCGTTGACTTCTCCATTGCGCTGCGCCGCCTTGACCAGTGGTTTCCACAGCTCGATCGACCGCCTCATCAGGTCATCGCCCATGTTCGCAGCAGCAGTACCAGGGCGTTTTCGTTGATCCCGCCCGGTGTCACCGCGTCGGACCGCTCGCGGTGGGCACAGACCAGCACCGCGGCGGCCGCGACCTGGTCGGCGAGTTTCGACTCCCTGTCCACCTCAGCAGCGATCGCTTCGATGAACACCGACGCCAAATGGTCGAGCGCGGTCTTGATGGCGTGATCGCGGCTGCCCAGCGCGTTATGGACGGTACCCCTGGACACACCCGCGGCCTCGGCGACCGCGGTCAGACTGAACTGCCTGGCACCCAGCCGCTGCAGGGTTGCGGCGTTGGCCGCCAACAGCGCGGGGGACACCGCTCGAGTGACTCGGTCCGTCGCTCCGCGCATTTGAACACATTATCAGAATAGTTCAATGTGGTCAACAACGACACGATCGAACATGGAGGTCCTGAAGCGGATCAGCGCATGGCGGCGCGAACCGTCCGTCGCGCAACCCTCGATGAGGGTGTGCTTCCCACAGCGGCCGGTGCCGATCGAGCAGGCTGCCGTGCAGGCGGGAGGTCAATTCGAGGAGGTCTCGAACGCGGCCCGGCGCGGGCAACGCCGACCGCCGCACGTGGTAGTCCAGCTCGATGTCGTCGTCGTAGGGCCAGCCAAGGTTGCTGTTTCCGCCGAGAAGTGTCGAGGGATGCTTACGGAAGGCGGGCTGGACATGGTCACTGGCCAGCATCGCTTCATAGGTGTCGCGCGCGAATCGCCGTCCGGCGCCCTGCGGTGGTGTGAATAACTGCAGGGCGGCCACGTGCATGGGATGTTCGCGCGACTCGGCTAAAAGATGCAACGCATCCAGTGGTGACATCAGTTGCATGGCTTGGTCTTTCGGTGAGCGGGTTGGTCGTGGTTGGGGCGGGTCATGCGCTGATCTGTGCGATCGCCGCAGCGGCCG
>CAVUNP010000014.1:0-18658 GCA_963742855.1 uncultured Actinomycetota bacterium
CTTATCGGCGGCGGAAAATACGTTGCATTGCTCTGGCCTATCGCGCATACTGATTTACATGACGCACAAGCCGAGCAGCTTCAATCGCGAATCGTGGCAGCAGCCGCGACCCGCGATCATGCGCGCGCTCGGCCGCTCCCTAACCCGGGAGGCTTCCGGATAGCCAGAACTACCAGGCACAACGGAAGCCGCCGGTCGGGGTCGCACCCGACAAGGCGGCTTTTTATTTTCCTTGGGTGTAGCTCAACGGTCAGAGCACCCGCCTCCAAAGCGGACGGTTGCGAGTTCGATTCTCGCCGCCCCTGCGAGCCTCTCGTACAGGCTTGATATTTGACATGTCGATAGCGGGAAACACACGGACGGCGGGCCTAAAGGAGCCCGACCGTCAATTCAGCGCGGCGAAAGATAGGGCAGCTACCCCCGGGGATCACCCTGTACCGGGCGCCGCGCTCCCTGGGGATGACAGGTAAGGCACCGGACGCGCCCTGCAAGCGCCGTCGAGCCGGTTCGATTCCGGCCTTCTCCACGCCGGGACGTCGCGTAAGGGTCAGCGATCCGCCTCCGGTAGGCGGCAGACGGGGTTCGAGTCCCTGTGTCCCGACCAATGAGTCTCTAGCTCAGTCGGCAGAGCAGCCAGCAACCTCCTTCCCAGCCATCATTACCGTGTGAGCAAGGTAGACACGCCAATTCAGAACAGGAAATGGACTGAAGATCAGTTTCGTAAGGCTGTCGCCGAATCGGTGAGCATCGCGCAGGTGATCCGGCAACTCGGGCTGTCATCCTCAGGCGGCTCGTATGAGACCGTCTCGCACTGGATCGCAACGTGGGGCCTAGATGCCTCTCACTTCACGGGACAAGCGTGGGTCGGAACCAGGCCGGGACGCCTTAATCCCGGCCAGAAGTACACGCTAGAAACGATCTTCTGCGAAGACTCTAGTTATCCGACCAGTCACCTGTTGGCTGTTCTTCTTCGTAACGGAATTCGAGAGCGACGTTGCGAACGGTGCGGCCTGGCCGAGTGGCAAGACGAGCCGATTCCGCTTGAGGTCGACCACGTGAGCGGCGTCCGCAATGACCACCGCCTTGAGAACCTCTGCGTGCTATGCCCGAACTGTCACGCTCTAACGCCGACCTGGCGCGGCCGTAAGAACAAGAAACCGAAGATTCCTAAGGCAGCGGAGGCACGCGCGGTTCGTTTCCCACGGGACCGTGCGGTCCATACGAGGTACGTCAAGCGACACCGCGAGGAGTGGGTAGCTGCGAACGGACCTTGCGCGAAGTGCGGTTCAAGCGAGGGTCTAGTGACGGCCTACAGAGATCCGGCGTCAGCGAATCGGATGGCGTCAACGATCTGGGCGCAGTCGGCAGCCGTCCGGGACATCGAGTTGGCCAAATGCCATGTTATCTGTGGTCAGTGCTATCTGGCCGATCAGGCTGCTGAGCGCCGCGGTCGCGGATTTAAGCACGGCACACAGTCCATGTACCGGAAGCACGGATGCCGGTGCGACGAATGCCGAGCATGGAACACTGCTCGGGGTAGAAAAGAACGAGCCTCTTTGGTGAAATCGGAATCACGAGCGGTTGAAGCCCGCTAGGTCCCTGGTCGGTTCAGGGGGAGGCACTGTGCGGATGTCGTTCAACGGCAGGACCCACCCTTCCAAGGTGACGGTGGGAGTTTTACTCTCGTCATCCGCTCTTTGCGCTGCAAGCATGGATTCCCTGGCGGCGCAGTCGGGAGTGACGGCAATCGGTAGACCTCGCGAGCTCAAACCTCGCGGTCTGCGCGTTCGAATTTCGCCTCCCGTACTCAATACCCTCTAGCTCAACCCGGCAGTAGCGCCGCGCTCTGAACGCGGAGGTTCCTGGTTCGAATCCAGGGAGGGTAGCCATGCCGCCGCGCACGGCTTGCGGCTCCGCTTTCGTACTGCGGACGGCCCGGTTCGGCACCGGGTGGCGGCTCGATGCGTTCGTGGCGGAATCAGGTAGACGCGCTAGCCCGAGATGCTAGTGGTCCGCAAGGGCTGTGCCGGTTCGACTCCGGCCGAGCGCACGCATGCTTTACGAAGGCCTCCTTGGCGCAATCGGCAGCGCAGCCGCCTTGTAAGCGGAGGGTTCCCGGTTCGGGTCCGGGAGGAGGCTCCACGTGACCGTAGTGTCAGCGGTTAGCACGCGAGCACGCCAAGCTCGCAGGACCGGTTCGAATCCGGTCGGTCACTCTCTGCGCGGGTGGTGTAATGGCAGCCACGCACGGCTCAGACCCGTGTGCCGCAAGGCGTGAGGGTTCGACTCCCTCCCTGCGCACTCATGGAAGGTGAACCAGACAGGCGCGCTGGGCTCCGTTGCTAGCGGACGCGCGGGTGACACCGTGGCTTTCGAGTAGCCCGCCTTCCTCGGAGGATGAACCAGCCAGGTCGGCTGGCCCCGGCCGGAAACCGGGCGGCGGATAACTTCGTGGGCTTCGACTGCTCCGTCCTCTGCCATCTCCCGCCCGTTCGCATCGGGCGGGAGAGCCGACGTGGAGAGCGAACCGATCAGGGATCGGGACCGTTTCGAAGGCGGATCGGCGTTCACAGCGCTGGCGTTCGAGTCGCCCGCTCTCCTCAGTGGAAGGTGCGCCGCCGGTGCGGCAACGGGCTTTGAACACCCGTGGCGGTCATAGAGGCCGCAGGGCTCGACACCCTCATCTTCCTCTCCTGGCACGTCAGCGTTCTTCGGGAATGCGTCGCGGACCCGGCTTCAAATGGCGGGGTAACGGGTAGCGCATAGCGGCCGCCGCGGCGGCGTGCCAGGTTCATTGGCCACGGCCCATCCGGTCGTAGGGGCCGCTCTGATAAGGCGGTATAGCTCGGTTCGACTCCGAGGTGGCCAACTGGGGAGTATCTCAACTCCGGACGGGAAAGGATGGCAATGCCCAGCAAACAGGCCTGGTCGCGAATATCGACGTGCGCTCCGTTAGAGAAACTGGTTAACCTCGCCAGGCCCTCAACCTGGAGTCTGCGGGTTCGACTCCCGCACGGAGCACGCAAAGCCCACTAGGCAAAATGGTTAAAGCCACCTGCCTTTCAAGTAGGAGCGTCTGGGTTCGATCCCCCGGGTGGGTCACAGCGGGTTGGAGGAGCTAGGCACCTCGTCGGCCCCATAAGCCGAAGCCGCGGGTTCGAATCCCGCACCCGCCACGAAGGCCCGTCGCGCGCCAGGGCCAGTATTCGACGGCAAAGCGCGGCAATCTCATTCTGGTGTCGTCCAACGGCAGGACGCCGCCCTGTTAAGGCGGCTATCGGGGTTCGAATCCCTGCGCCAGAGCACCTGCGCAAGCGCGGGTACTCACACTCTCGTGGTGAAACGGATATCATGCCGGACTACGAATCCGGGGGTGGGGGTTCGACTCCCTCCGAGAGTACGCAAGGTCGGCTAGCTCAGCGGAAGAGCGTCGCGTTAACGCCGCGAAGACCGGGGTTCAACTCCCTGGCTGACTACGGTGATTATGGTGTAAAGGCAGCATAAGGGGTTGTGGGCCCCTCGGCCCGGGATCGATACCCGGTAATTACCCCAATGCCAGAGGTGGGCGATGGCCGCCCAGCCGACTGTAAATTGGCCGCCCTTGCGCACCCCCAGTCCGATTCTGGGCAGGCGGAAGCACCGGTGTTTCCCGCTATGGCAGTGCCCGCCCGACCCAACAGGGCTTACCTGGTCGGTGGCGTCGCCGACAGTCATCGCGCCGGGTCGGACCCTCGGTCCGGTGGGCCGGCATCGACACAGTGTCCTCACCGTCACCACGCACACCAAGCCGGACGGACAGAGGGGTCAGCGTGGGTATTTCGGGTCGCGGGCTGCCCCCACCGACACACGATGACGCCCGCAGCCGAAAAGCGCGGCCCCCAACGGCACACGATAGCGGCCCCGCCAAAGGCCGGCCTGAGGTGCCCCGAGCCGACGTCCGCCACGACCGCCCCGCAACCCGCATCCGCCACTACGACAACGCCGCCCGGAGCCACACCGCCAGCACAAACACGGCAATCGGCGCCGCCCCTACTCCATCTAGACCAATGGTCTAGACCTTCGCGCCGGGACCGGGAGCGCGCCTGAAGTTCCCTATACCGATGCCGTCACGTAGCGTGATGACTGCCCCTCATGCGGCCTTCCAACTGCCGTGCCGACTGCGCCGGGCGTGGCCGCTGCAAAGGCTCGTCCATATCCGCGTGAGGGGACCGTGGGTTGTTCCCGGTGTCACGACGCCAGCTGCCAACTGCGCTCGGAGCGGCGAGTCCGCTGGGTGCTCTCGCCTGCGGGCAGTGCCCGGAATGCCCGGGGCGGGCGTGCGGCCCGCCGTCCCGGCGGCATGTCACTGGCTGCGTCCGGGGTATGCGCTTCCGGCCTGGCGACAGGACTTTGCGGAGACGGCAGGATGCCAGCAGCGGCTATCATCCGCGCCGGGCAAGCTGGGGCGAAGGCGGCCACGGCCGGGCCGGGCGCCTGGGTCGGCGGGTTTCCCGCCGCGGACCGTGGTCGCGCCGGGACGGGGCTGTGTGCGCCCGCGACGGGCGGTGGTTGGGGGCGGGGTCGCGGGAATGGGTCGGCCGTGGACGCCCGGCGCATCGCGCTAGGGGCTGCGGTGGCCTGACGGGCGTCATAGGCCAAGCGCTTGCGCGGCCTTCTCTACTAGATCGAGCAGGCCGGCCCGGGCGGGAAACGCCGGCCGCGCCGATGCCGATCCGGCGGACGGTGTCAAGGATCTTCCGGACCCTGCCCGGGTCCGGGGCCGGCTCGGAAGCCGCGCCGCGCAGATCGACCACGATCTGCGCGGTCCGGCGGGGTACGTCAGAAGCGCCCGCGAGTTGCGCGGCGTACTGCTGGAGGTAGTCGGCCAGGCCCGCGAGGAGCTGCCGCGCTTCCTCGTTCACGGTGCCGGTGATCGCCTGCGAGGCGCCGGGGCTGTGGGCAGACACGTTGACGTTGCGCGAGCCGGTGATGGTGATGCTGGTCGCGGCAGGCTACACCGGGGAGTCGTCGCGCCTCGACCGGCCGGTCTCCACGGTGTGCTCTCCCTTCTCCATGATCGTCACGATCATGCCACCACCGATGCCGGCGGCATGCAGGTAGCCGTGCCTGGCGAGCCAGTCGACGCGGAGGGTGGCGATCTCGTCGGTGAGGCCGGTGAGGGTGCACCGTGCCGGCCAGCGTCGTCGTCGGTGTGCTCGTCAGCAGTGACGAGTGTTCGCTCTGCATGCTCCCCACCTCCCTGACAGGGCCGATTACACATCCAATTGCGACGCGAGTAGCTTGTTGCGCAAATCGGAGGTTCTCCGCCCGTCTCTGGATAGAGGCGGGCGCGTTCGCGCCATAGCGTGATGACGGTCTGACAACGACGACCGATGTGGAGATTCGACCATGAGCGCAACCGATGGCCGCAAGAACCTCGCCGTGCGCGACGTTCCGGTGTACCCGGACATCCACACGTACGCCGAAGTCCTCGGGGAACTGCATATCTGGGAAGGCGATGGCTGGAAAGCCGAGTCGATGTCGTGGAAGACCGGTGCGTACATCGCATCGAATCTCAGCACTATGCCCGAGATCACCTTCTCAGGACCCGACGCCCAGGAGCTGCTTTCCCGCGCCAGCATCAACAACGTCTACAACTGGCCGATCGGAAAGTCCAAGCACCTCGTCATGCCGGACCAGCACGGGTTCATCGCGAACCATGGACTCGCGGTCCGTGACTCGGAGAACTCGTTCCGGCAGCTGGCGGCGGCTCGTGGCCGGCTTACCAGGCCAAGGCGCTGGGCCTCGACGCGGACATCTCGTTCCGGGACGTTTTCATCTATCAGGTCGCGGGCCCGGCTTCACTCCAGATCCTCGAGAGCGTCATCGGCCGGGACCTCCGTGATCTCGCCTTCCTCGGGATCACGAGCGTGCGGATCCCGGGCATCGACGCTTCGGTGGAGATTGAACTCTCCCGCATCGGCATGGCGCAGACACTCGCCTACGAACTGCGCGGCCCGCTCGAGCACGGACCGGCGATCTACGACATCGTCTACCGCGCCGGGAAGGAGTTCGGCATCAAGCGCCTGGGATGGCGCCACCTATGTCGTCAACCACACCGAGGGCGGGTTCCCACAGATGGGATGCAACTTCCTCCCGTCGTCGAACGGCGATACCGGCTTCGCCGCTGACGCTGAGTACGGCGCGGCGCCGGCGAGCCTCTCGATCCCTCGGTCGCCGCCGCCCTGTTCACGGGCAGCATCGCCCCGACGGATGTCGGGGCGCGGCTTCGGACCCCGCAAGAGGTCAACTGGGCGTGGATGGCGCACTTCGACCACGACTTCATCGGCAAGGACGCCGTCCTCGCCGCCTCGCAGAACCCGACGCGCAAGACCGTCACGCTCGTGTGGAACCCGGACGACGTGGTCGACGTGTTCGCCTCGCAGTTCCGGCCGGGCGAGGAGTACCGCAACTTCGAGTTCCCGACGACGCCCGCCTCGCCGGCGGGGGGTCACGCCGATCTGGTCACGGTCGACGGTGCGGGCGTGGGCATTTCTTCAGTTGCCGTCTACTCGTACTACTACCGCCGCATGATCTCGCAGTGCACGATCGACCTCGCGCACGCCGAGATCGGCACCGAGGTCGAAGTGCACTGGGGCAATCACGGTGAGCGGATCAAGCGGATCCGCGCGACGGTGGAGCGCTTCCCCTACCTCGACCTGCCCAGCAACCGCGACTACGACCTGAGCAGCGTCACCTCCGGCGTCGCGCGCGCCGCCCGCTGATCCACGCGCGCTTGATGACACTCACGCAGGCTGAAGAAGGACCCGACCGATGAGCAGTGCGCAGGAACCCCTCCAGCAGGCGCGACTCCTCGTTTCCGGCGACGACCGGCCAGGTGTCGTTGCCGCCGTGTCCGGCATCCTCGCCGATGAAGGAGCGAACATCGTGGCGCTCGACCAGTACTCCTCAGATCCTCACGGAGGGCGCTTCTTCCAGCGCACCGTGTTCGAGCTGGCCGGGCTCCAGGCGCTGAGGCCCCAGCTGGAGAAGCGCCTGAACGTCGAGCTTCGGGACGGGCTCGGCCAGAAGTGGCAGCTGACCGAAGTTGCTAAGCGCAAGCGCATGGCGATTTTCGCGTCGAAAACCGACCATTGCCTTCTCGATCTGCTGTGGCGGCAGCAGCGCGGCGACCTCAACGTGGAGATCGCGATGGTCGTGTCGAATCACCCCGACCTGGCGGAGCGCGTCCGGGCGTTCGACATCCCGTACTTCTACGTACCGGTGCGGGACGGCGACAAGAAGGCCGCGGAAGCGGAGCATCTGCGGCTGGTCCGGGAGAACGTGGACTTCATCGTGCTCGCCCGCTACATGCAGATCATCTCCGGCGAGTTCATTCATGGCGTGGCCGCCCGATAATCAACATCCACCATTCCTTTTTGCCTGCGTTCTCGGGCGGCGGGCCCTACCAGCAGGCGAAGGATCGCGGCGTAAAGCTGATCGGTGCGACGGCCCACTACGTGACGGAGGACCTCGACGAGGGGCCGATCATCGAGCAGGACGTCGTACGCGTGACCCACGCCGACTCCGCGCGTAACCTGGTCCGGCGGGTGCCGACGTGGAGCGGACTGTGCTTTCTCGCGCGGTCGCCTGGCACGCGGACGACCGTGTGCTTCGCGACGGCAACTCGACGATCGTCTTCGTGCCGTGAGCGCCGTCGTCATCGACGGCAACGCACTCGCCGTTGCCTCCCGCGCGCGCACCGCGCAACGGGTGGGCGCGTTTCTGACGACGCACGGCTGGGTGCCGGGGCTGGCGACCGTGCTCGTGGGGACCGACCCCGCCAGCGAGGTCTACGTGCGCCGGAAGCGCAAGGCCGCTGCGGAGGCCGGATTCGTCGACTTCCACCGGCATCTGCCGGACGGGGCGCTCGCCTCCCAGATCGCGGACACCATCTACAGCCTCGCCCGGGACGATCGCGTGTCCGGCATCCTGTTGCAGCTGCCGCTGCCACAGGGGCTCGACCGTCACTCGTTGGTGGACCTGATACCCGTGGAGAAGGACGTCGACGGATTGACCACCGCCAGTCAGGGGCTGCTCGCGCGCGGGCTGCCGGGGCTCCGGCCCTGCACTCCCGCCGGCGTCATCGACATGCTCGACTCCAGCGGGGTCCCGATCGAGGGGGCTGCCGCGGTGGTTGCGGGGCGTTCGGAACTTGTCGGGCACCCGGCGGCGGAGCTCCTGCTGCATCGCAACGCGACGGTGACGATCGCCCACTCCAGAACCCGGGATCTGACCCGCGTCACCCGTGAGGCGGACATCCTCATCGCTGCCGCGGGCATTCCAGGCCTTATTACGGCGGCGCACGTACGGCCGGGCGCCGCCGTGATCGACGTGGGCATCCATCGGACAGAGAGGGGCCTGACCGGCGACGTGCGGTTCGCCGAGGTGGCAGATAGAGCCCGCTGGATCACGCCCGTGCCCGGAGGCGTCGGCCCGATGACCATCGCACGGCTTCTCGCGAACACCATCAAGGCGGCTGAGGCAGTGGCCGGGCTGACTCTCGCTCACCCGATCCGACACTTGAACATCGACAACCCTATGGAGGAACTCGTGACCAGCACCGATACGAAGGTGGCTTCGTCTCTGGCGAACCAGGCGCAACGGAGCACCGAGCTCGCCGAGACGGCGCGCGGACTCATTCCGCTGCTCCGTGCCGGCGCAGAGCAGTCCGAAAAGGACCGCTGCGTCGTCGAGGAGTCCGTCACCGCGATGCGGTCCGCCGGGCTGCTGCACGCGTGTGCGCCGGAGCGGGTCGGGGGAGCGGCGGCGGCGCACGGGCGCTGATCGACGTGGTCTCGGAGCTGTCGCGAGGTGAGGGCTCGGCGGGCTGGGTCGCCATGATCGCGAACATGACGGCGTGGACGATGGGACTCCTGCCCGACGACGCTCGCAAGGCGGTGTACAGGGAGGACCCGCACAGCGTCTCGATCAGTCAGTTCGGAGCAGGCGGAAAGGGCGCCGTCGTCGAGGACGGATACCGCATCACCGGGAACTGGCCGTTCGCATCCGGGTCCTACCAAGCGCAGTGGACGATCAGCGGGTTCCTCGTTGTCGACGACGACGGGCAGCCGCAAGAGTTCCGCTGGGCGCTGATGCCGACCGCCGAGATGGAGATCGAGGACACGTGGTACGTGGCCGGTATGGCCGCAACCGCGAGCAACACCCTGGTTGCCCGGGATCTCTTCGTGCCCAAGCACTGGACGTTGGACGTCGCTACCTTCAGCGGGCGAGCGTTCGCGGAATGGCACGACGATGAGACGGCCTACCGCGCCTCCGTGGGAGCCATCGCGTGCCTGGGTCTGGCGAGCCCGCTCCTCGGCATGGCGGAGGCGATCTGGGACCTGACCGTCGAGACGATGAACGGCGGCCGCTCGATCTCGATGTGGGGATACGACGATGCCCGTGAGTCGTGGGGTTGGCGCTCCGCGCTCGCAGAGGCGCGCAGCTCGATCGACACGGGCAGGCTGCACCTGCTCCGCGGCGCCGAGGACCTGGATCGCGCGTCCCAGGAGGGGCGGGTGCTGGACAACTCCACGCGGGCGCGCCTGAAGAACGATCAAGCAGTCGCGACGACGAGCTTGCGCAACGCGGTCGAGCTCATGATGGACATCAACGGCACCCGCAGTTTCGCGTTGTCCAATCCGTTGCAGCGAATCTGGCGAGATTTCGGCACCGCCAGCCGTCACGGTCTGAACAATGGCCCGCTGAACCGGGAGGCCTACGCCATGAGCGTCACAGGTCTCGACATGGATCGCTACATCGCGATTCTGTAAGGCCGCTTGCCGTGCGCGGGATGATCAGTCCCAACCAGGACCGCTTTGAAGGGGCCTGGCGCTGTCGCAGTGGACACCGAGTTGAGCAACCGATCGACGGCCGTGCAGGCCCCGGAACGTTGCGCAGATCGGATGGTCGTTCGGGCAGGGTGCCGAGCTTGAGGGTGCGCAGCACCTGCTTGAGCTCGGGCGAGACCGGGTCGACCAGGACGCTGCTCACCAGTCCTCCTCGTTGCCGCCGTCGATGCCCTTCATCCAGGAGGGCTTGACGGTCTTGGCCCGCCGGAACCCGGCCGGGTCGCGGGCGAACCGCACCGGGGTTGCGGCGCGGTTAGGCGGGGTGGGGCTCGGTGGCCTGTTCGACCATGGCGGCGATCTTGGTGACCGACACGACGTCGAGCTCCAGCGCCTTGCCGCAGGCGGCGTCGGTGGGCGCGGAGCCGTAGCGCTTGGCCAGACCGAGCAGCCGGTAATCCTGCCGCATCCGCGTCCAGAACAGCTTGTCCGCCAGCAGCCGCTCGGCATAAATCCCAACGTTGGCGCGGTGGGTGGCGGCGGTGCGGACCAGCCGCAGCAGGTCCCGCAGCGCATACCGGCCTTCTCAGTCGGCAGATCCTTGGGGCGGTCAACGGGCGACCGGGCCGTTGCGTGAGTGGGTCTTGATACACCGGCCAGAATGGAACAACCACCCCGGGCGGGTGTAACGACGGACCATCCGAGATACGAAATCCCGTTCAAACCGCAACCGACTGGCTGCGACGGCGGGTCTCTGACGGATACTCGCCGTAACGATCACGGTAGGCGCTGGCGAAGCGCCCAAGGTGCATGAACCCCCAGCGCATGGAAACTTCAGCGACCCTTCCGCATCGTCGAGAAGGTCGCGATGCACTCGTTCCAGGCGCACATTCTGCAGATACCTCATGGGAGACATACCGAGCTGGACGTGGAACCCCTGTTGCAGGCGACGTACCCTCACACCGGCGACCTCGGCGAGTTCCGTCAGCGACCAAGGCCGTTCGGGGGCGTCCTCAATGGCGTCGACGGCCCGCCTGACCAACCGCCAGCGGACGGGAGCCTGCTCATGCCACACCTCGTCCGAGAGCCGTGTGTCTGGGCACGCAGCAGGGAGCTGATGACCAGCCGTTCCAACTGCTGGCGATCATTCCCTCGAGGTGCGGGCGGAGCTGGAGTAGCGAGGTCGTGCATCAGCAGACCAAGCACGGCCACCAGCTTTGCCCTGCGGGCGTGGCGAGGTCGAATCGGTCGCTGGCCGCACCACCGACTGAGACAGCCGGTCGATCATTGCTCCCAACTCGCTCTCGAGCGAGTCCTGCCGGATCTTCAGGCACAGGACTTCGGTATTGGCCACGTTGTCCGGGATCGACAGCGGTTCGTCGGGAGGGGTCACCGAGGCGATGCCGGGACGGGCCACGACCTTGCGGGTGCCGATGTTGGGCGTATCGACGACCCGTGATCGGCACGGTGACGTGATACGCGACCATCGGGCTGACGTGATCCGCGCCTCGGTACCGAAACAACAATGTCCAGGGTCATGTACGTCAACTCGACGGCCCGGACGACCGGAGCGTGTCGACTTCGGAACCAGGACTCAGGGATTCGACCGTGCCCGAGTACGCGAGGACGTCCTTGAGGGTCTTGTAGACCACGTCGAGTTCGGTGCCCCGGTACAGTTCGAACGCCGCGAGCGAGTCGACGTCGACGCAGTTGCGAACCGCGGCCGCTTCCCGGGAGAGACATAAGCTCCGAGAGTCATTGCTGTGCCCTTTGACGAAATGCAAACGTTTGCATCGATAGTAGGTGTGTTTCGGTGCATGTCAACTGACGCGATGTGCGCCGCGACCGCGTGGGGCGCGGCGGGGTGCGTGAAACGCCACCATGGGGGAGCGCAACCGCGTGGGTCTCCAGGTGCGGCAGGCCGAGGATCCCGCCGAGGACATGGCAAGGCTTGTGATGCAGGCCCATGGTGGCGCCGCTACAGGCACCGGCCAGCCACGCCGCGTCGAGCGCGTCGGCGCGTCCCACGGTGTCATCGTGCGTCACCAGGCGGTCCGGCACGGCCATGGCGGCCATGGCGCAGGCCGCTCTCCTCGCCATCAGCGAGATGCTCGGCGACGCGCCGGGGCCTCGGCGCCCTCGTCGGTGGCGATCGTCACCACCGCCTGCTCCGCCGGTGACCGGGTCGCCGGGGAACGCCAGCTGCAATTCGCGTTCGTGGACAAGTACTCGACGTCGGTGATGCGCATCTGCCCTCCTCATGGTGGGGGCCACGACGCACCTTGCGGGCACTGACGTTGCCGGTGGGTGCGGCGGCGACCGATCCGCGAACTGCCGCGCGCTGTCCGCCAGTTACACCCATGCCGGATTGGTTGCGCAGGACGGACAACCCCGCGCCGTTGCACGGATCAGCAAGCTCGCCGACGGTCGTACCATCGCTGCCCTGGACGACGTCGCATCGACCGGCACGGCCGCTCGGCAGATCGAGCCGCACCGCCTGCGTGAGGTGCTGGGGCACTTCTGGCTTCGGGGGTGGTCGTCGTCACGGCCTGCGGGCCGGACGGACCGATCGGGTTTACCTGCCAGTCCTTCGCCTCGCTCTCGCTGGACCCGCCGCTGGTGAGTTTTTGCCCCGCGCGCAGCTCCACCACCTGGCCACGGATTCGCGCGGTCGGCCGGTTCTGCGTCAACGTTCTGGCCGACCACCAGCGGAGGGAGGGCTCAGCAGCGGGTTCGCGCGGTCAGGAGCGGACAAGTTCGCCGGTGTGGGCTGGCGTGCATTCCCGGCTGGGGAGGAGCCGGTGCTCGACGAGGTGTGTGCCTGGGTCGACTGCACGCTCGCCGGGGAGTTCGACGGGGGCGATCACACCATCGTGCTCGGGCGGATCCAGGCGCTCGACGCGGACGCCACTCGGCTGCCGCTGCTGTTCCATGGCGGAGCTTACGGAGTCGCGGCGTCGTAGTGACACGCAACTGCTGGCGAATCCCTGGACAAGGAGGTGGTGGATGACGCGCTCCGCGGATGGCGTTCCCCGCACTGCCCGCCACGCGTGCGGTGCAGCAGGCGGCGGCCGCGCTTGCGGTTGGCCGCATGGTCGTCGTGGTGGACGACGCCGATCGTGAGGACGGCTCGTCGAAGCTGTCCCCGAGAATCCAGTCCGGGCGCTGCCCGCGGGATCACTTCGCACCCGTACCGGGCCGCTTCCCGCCGGACTCCGGGCGCGGCCGTCATGTCCCCACGTGGCGGGCGGCTCTCCTTTACCGGCAGCGGTCCGTGGGCGGTGGTTAGACCTTTCCGCGCGACACGTTCTTGCTCCATGTTTGCTCGGATGCCCCGGTACGGCCGGTAGAACGCGGTACTCACGTCACTTCGCCCGATCAGGTTGCAGTACAGCTTCCGGATGTCATAGCATTCCTATGAATCGAGACTTTCAAAAAAGCATCTCTGAGCAGCGGACGCTTAATCCGCGGGTTCGGGGTTCAGGTCCTGAAGATCTCACCCGTACTGACCTCCGAAGTTTCTCCTCGTCCATTAGTTCCGTTGTCATGGGCCCGTTGCACTTCTAGTTGCAGTTCGGGCTTGCCGCCCCTTTCGCGGAGGCCCGCAGGGCCTGCCTGACCCGCTGCACGGTAGCCGCTCGCCAGTGCCTCGCTCAGCGCCGCCGCGTCGGTGCCTCGTCTGGCTGAGGAGAGCCACTGGCCGGAGCTGCTCATCCAGCCACGGGCACGGCCCCGCAAAGCCGTCGCCGGTCATCCAGCGGCGCTGCTGGATGACCGGCGATGCTTGCAGACTCCTAGCTGACGTTCAGGGCGGTGTCGTCGACGACGAAGGACGTTTGGTACTCGCTGTCCTCGACGCCGGTGAACTTCAGCGTGATGGCCTGCCCGGCGTAGGCCGCGAGGCTGTAGGTGTGCTGTTGGTAGCCGGAGGCGTGGTTGAGGTTGGAGAACGTCGCCAGCGTCGCCAGGACCGTGCCCGAGCTGTTGAGGACTTGGACCGTGAGCGTGTCGTAGGCCGTGGTCGTGGTGGTCTCAGCGGTGTCGATGTGCAGCCAGAAGCTCAGGCTGTCGGTGGTGCAGCCGCTCGGCAGCGTCACTGTCTGGGCCAGCGTGTCGGTTGTGGTCTTGCCGTAACCGTCGAGCCAGGCGTCCCAGGACCCCGAGTGCGGTGGCTCCTTGGAGCTGTCGGCGATTACCCCGGAGGCTCGCCGTCCACGGTGCCGCGGTGCCGGTCTCGAAGCCGGGGTTGCCCAGCAACTGGGCGGCGGTGCAGCCGCTACCGGAGCCGGATCCGACGGCCCACGTGAAGCTGGCCGTACCCTTGGCCCCCGTGGTGTCGGTGGCGGTGACGGTCACGCTGTTGGACCCGGCCGTCGTCGGCGTGCCGGAGATCAGCCCGGTCGAAGAGCTGATCGACAGGCCCGCGGGCAAGCCGGAGGCGCTGTAGGTCAGCGTCTGGCCGGACGCCGAGTCACTGGCGTTGATCGGCAGGCTGACGGCCGTGCCGACGGTGGTGCTCTGGGTGCCGGGGTTGGTGACCGTCACCGTGTTAGCGCGCTTGCGGGCTGATGGTCCAGGTGAAGGCGGCCGTGCCCTTCGCCCCGGTGGTGTCGCTGACGGTCACGGTGACGCTGAACGGGCTGCCCGTCGTGGTCGTCGGGGTGCCGGAGATCAGTCCGGTGGAGGAGCTGATCGACAGGCCGGTGGGCAGGCCGGTGGCGGCGTAGGTGAGGGTCTCGCCGGCGGCGGAGTCGGTGGCGTGGATCTGCAGGCTGGCGTGCCGTTCCCACGGTGCCGGTCTGGGCACCGGGGTTGGTGACCGTGAGGTGTTGCCGGCGCTGCCCGCCGACCGTCCAGGTGAAGGAGGCGGACCGGACGGACCGGGTCGAGTCCTTGCCGGTCAGGGTCACGTTGTAGGTGCCCGCCGTGCTCGCGGTGCCGGAGATCACGCCGGTCGAGGAGCTGATCGACAGGCCGGTTGGCAGGCCGCTGGCCGAGTACGAGAGCGAGCCCGTCGCGGTGAGTCGATCGCCTGGACCTGGTAGTTGACAGTGGTGCCGACGGCGGTCGTCATGCTGCCTGGGTTGATGATGCCGACCTGGCCGGCGGCGGACCCGGTGAAGTCACCGTTGAACGTGGCCTCCAGGCCGCTCACCACGCCGGAGTCGGTGGTGATCAGGCCGAGCTCCCGGTTGTCGTTGAGCGAGTTGGACGAGAAGTTCTCCGATCCCGCGAACGCCTTGGCACTGGAAGTCCCGTAGTCGGCGATGATCGTCTTGGCGTGAATGTAGAACCCGGTTGAGGATGAGTATCCCGTCACCTGGCCGCCGGCGTTCTCGACCTCGCTGACCTCAGAGGAGTAGCTCGACGGATCCTCGAGGACCACGCGGACGGTCACGCCGCGCTTCAGGGCCGAGACGAGCGCGTTGATCAGGGTGGTGTCGCTGAACTCTTCTTGCTCGACGTCGAGGCTCTTGGTCGCCCCGTTGATCAGGGCGAGCAGCTGGGTCTGGGAGTCGGTGGGCGACCAGACGAGGTCGGTCCCGTCGGACGGGGTGATGGAGGTATGCGCGTAGTCAGCGTTGAAGACCGCGGTTATCGCCGACACGTCGGCGGCGTTCGCGTCGAGCACTCCGAAGTCACGAGAGGTCGCGTAGTACGTCGTGTCGAAGTTGCCCGTGCTGATGTAGGACTCGTCATTGTCGACGGTGATCGTCTTCTGGTGCGTGTAGGTGAACGCGGTGGAGGACCAGACCACGCCGACGCCTGCGCCGGTCAGCGCGC
Source organism: uncultured Actinomycetota bacterium (assembly GCA_963742855.1). Classification (GTDB taxonomy): domain Bacteria; phylum Actinomycetota; class Actinomycetes; order Mycobacteriales; family Micromonosporaceae; genus CAVUNP01. Next base: position 15,615 of record CAVUNP010000014.1, read on the forward strand.
TGTAGGCGGCCAAGTCGTACGACTGGTGAGCCTGGTCCAGGATCACGCGGACGTTGACGCCCGCCTTCTCCTTGGCGACCAGGTCGTTGACCAGCGTGGTGTCCTTCAGCTCGTAAATGGTCACGTTGATCGAGCTCGTGGCCGAATTGACGAAGTTGTAGATCGCATTCTCGCCTTGATCGGGCAGGATCACCAGCGAGAGGGAACTTGCGGCGCGGGCCGGGACGGTGGCGACGAGGCAGCCGGCGAAGGCGAGGACAATCGCGGCGATCGCAATGAGGGCAGGCGGGATTTTCCGCATGCCGGACCTGGGCACATGTACCTCCGGGTTAGGGATCAAATTTTCGCGGCTAAATCAAGTCTTGCAGTAATTTTTCAGCCTATGTACGGTAATGGCGATTACCACAACGTCGTGTCCTGCCGCGGTCACGGTGCGTACCGCCCCTCCTGTGCCATGCGCATCAGAGGCCGCTGGTCCCTGAAGGGAGGCCCGTCAGCCCGGGCCCGCAACGACAGGCGCGGCCCGGTCCGGTTCAGGGCGCCTGGCCAGCCAAGGCCACTGGTGGTTCATTCACCTGCCAAGCACCGTGATGGCCTGCGCCCAAAAACACGCAGGAGTTGCCCAGGACAGGGGCAATTCAGTACTCACCTGATGAGAGGAACAGGCTTTGCGCGCCAACCACCACGACAGCAGCCGGCCCTGGCCGCCGCTAGCGATCAGTACACCGATCGCGCTCTTGACCGGGGAAATACTCGCCGCTACCCCGGCGATCGCCCAGGCGGCTACCCCCGCCGCCGCCACATCGACATCAGCCTCATCTCACTGGGTGTTCGCCTGCGGCAGTAAATTCAGCCACGGCAAGTTCAGGCTGCATGGTGGTAAGAATGCGGCCACTCACCCGAGCGCGCAGACGGTCGGTCCCGACGCGATCCCCTCCGGCGTCGGCTACGGCCCGGCCCAGCTGCAGGCCGCCTACGCCCTGACCGCGGCCTCGGCCGCCAACGGCGCCGGGCGCACCGTCGCGGTGGTCGACGCCTACGACTACCCGAACGCCGCCAGCGACCTGGCCGCCTACCGCTCGGCCGCCGGCCTGCCCGCCGCGAACTTCACGAAGGTGAACCAGAACGGCGCGACGTCGCCGCTGCCCGCCGCGGCTCCGGCCAGCGACGACTGGACCATCGAGGCCGCGCTCGACCTGGACATGGCCTCGGCGATCTGCCCGCTGTGCAACCTCGTGCTCGTCGAGGCGCAGGACGACAGCGGCAACGGCCTGTACGTCGCCCAGAACGCCGCCGCGAGCCTGGCCGGGTACATCTCGAACTCCTGGGGCGGCGGCGAGTCCTCCAGCGAGACCTCGCTGGACAACACCTACTTCACCCACGCCTCGGGCATCGTCACCACGGTGTCGGCCGGTGACTCCGACTACGGCGTGAGCTACCCGGCGACCTCGCCCAAGGTGGTGTCGGTCGGCGGCACCCGCCTGTCGACCGCCTCGAACGCGCGCGGCTGGACCGAGTCCGTCTGGAACACCACGACGCGGCTCGGAGGGCACCGGCTCGGGCTGCTCGGCCTACGAGGCCCAGCCGTCCTGGCAGTCCTCCCTCGGGCTGCCCGCGGGCTGCTCGCGGCGCATCGACAACGACGTGGCCGCCGACGCCGACCCGGCCACCGGCGTCGCCGTCTACGACACGTCCAACGGTGACGGCGGCTGGAACGAGGTCGGCGGCACCAGCGCGTCCTCCCCGATGGTCGCGGCCATGTACGCCCTGGCCGGCAACGCCGGCGCCAACCCGGCGCAGGACATCTACCAGCACACCGCCAACTTCTACGACGTCACGACCGGCAACGACGGCTCGTGCAGCCCCGGCGTACCTGTGCACCGCCGGGACCGGCTTCGACGGCCCGACCGGCTGGGGCACCCCGAACGGCATCGCCGGCCTGCAGACCGGCGGCACCGGCACCGAGACCGTCACGGTGGCCAACCCCGGCGCCCAGACCGGCACCGTGGGCACCGCGGTCTCCAAGCGGTCACGCGCGACGGACTCGGCCGGCAAGGCCCTGACCTTCTCGGCCACCGGCCTGCCGGCCGGCCTGTCGATCAGCACCGCCGGCCTGATCTCCGGGACCCCGACCACCGCCGCGACCTACACGGTGACGGTCACCGCGCTCCTCGGCGCACGGTCGGTGTTGGACGTGTGGGAGGCGAGTGGGCGCGGTCAGCCTGCAGTCTATGGTTCTGACTCTGCGTTGGCCAGATCTGATCTACTCGTGCTTTCTGGTCTGCTGGCTGTTCTGTCGATCAGCTCCTCGTTAGGTCTGATCTCTGTTACTCCGACCACCGTCGGTCACCTCCACCGTCACGGTCACCTCGTCCGGCACCGCGCCACCGGCTCGGCCTCGTTCGCCTGGACCGTCAACCCGGTCGGCGGCGGCTGCGCGGCGGCCCAGCTGCTGGGCAACCCCGGCTTCGAGACCGGCTCGGCCGCGCCGTGGACCACGACGGCCGGCGTCGTCAACAGCAACGGCGCCGGAGACGTCCCACTCCGGCACCTGGTACGCCTGGCTCGACGGCTACGGCACCACCCACACCGACACCGTCGCCCAGACGTGACCATCCCCGCCACCTGCAAGCGGCGGCTTCACCTTCTGGCTGCACGTCGACACGGCGGAGACCACCACGACCACGCGTTCGACAAGCTGACGGTCCAGGTGCTCAACTCCCCGGACCGTGCTGGGCACGCTGGCGACGTACTCGAACCTGAACCACGTCACCGGCTACACCCGGCGACGTTCAACCTGTCGCTCCTACATCGGGCAGAAGATCACGCTGAAGTTCACCGGCACCGAGGACGCCTCGCTGCAGACGTCCTTCGTGATCGATGACACGCTGAACGTGAACTGACCTGAGGGCACGTGACCGGGGCAGGCCTGGCCTGCCCCGGTTACTGGGCATTCAGCCCCCGGCCTCGCTGAGATACGTGACGCTGGCGCCCCTCGACCGCCGTCCCACGACCGTGTGCCGCAACCCGCTATCCGCCCCTTG
>CAVUNP010000015.1:0-32500 GCA_963742855.1 uncultured Actinomycetota bacterium
ATAATCCCGTCAGCAGACCTCCTACTCCACTCGCGAGGAGCTGGATACTGCCAGCTGGCAGCGCAACAACTACCCGCAAGTCGTTACTCTCACTTACATCTACGAGTTGCCCTTCGGACGCAATAAGACGTGGCTCAACTCGGGATCCTGGGCAGAGAACGCGCTTGTCGGTGGATGGTCGATCAGCGGGATCACCAATTTCCGCTCTGGACCGCCGTTGCTCATTACTGCCAGCGCCGGTGGTCTGCTTCCAGAATAGCGGGCAGCGCGCGAATTACATGTGCACCGGGCAAAACAATCCTCGCACCATCAGCCAATGGTTCGATACCAGCTGCTTCGCGCAACCGCAGGGCTTCGTCCTCGGAAACAGCGGCGTCGGAGACGTTACGGACCAGTTATCAGGATTGGGACATTACCGCGAGCAAAGGAATTTTCTTCGGTGAGAGCAAACAACTTCGCTTCCAGGCCAGCTTTTTCAACGCGTTCAATCACGTGAACCTGGGGCAGCCGGATACCGGCGTAAACGACTCGACCTTCGGAGTGATCAGCAGCGACTTTCAGCCACGCTACGGGCAGCTTGGGATGACCTTCACATTTTAAATTCCGCGTGGTCAGCGTCGGCTGCGAAAGAGGAAACGCTTCGGCGTTGCCGAGCTGAGAGCGATCATCGTGCAACTGACGTTTTTGCCGTAGCCGAAGCTCCCGGTCGAGGCATAAACGAAGGGGAAAGGTGGGTTTCCATTGGGGATCGGTTGCATGGACCCAGGTCTCAAAAGCGAGACCTGGGGCACCCTTCGAGGGTGTACCCTTCGCGTTGTTGCCGATCAAGTGGGTCGGGTCATGCGCAGCCGCTTCGGGATAGGCAGATGAAGTCCCTTGACGGTTACCTGCGCCGCCGAGAACGGCCGTGGTTCCGGAGTGCGCGCAACATGCTGAAGCGAACCCGGCGTTGCAGCGCAAGGGGATCGAGGGAATTCCCGGCGGTTGGCCGGGGCAAGCAGTCCGCCGATACACTCGCCGGCATCGCGCTTCTTAACCGATTCCATACTTTCGTCGCACTTCCGGACTGTTGATTCATGATTGGAACCACATCCTTCGCCACCAGGCGAGAGTTTTCTCAGTTCGCTGATGACCGCGGCGGCCTTGTCTAAAGACGCGCTCGGCCAGCTCGCTCGCCTGAGCTTCGTCGACGGCTCTCCGCAGAAGCAGCCGGAAGGAACGTTGGAGTTTGCCTCCTCCGATACCGCGCTGGTTGACGGGTTTCGGTGGGCCAAAGCCCAGGCCCTCGCCTACGTTCGCAATAGCCCCTCGATAGGACCATGGTATGAGGCTGCGTTACCAGGCAGAAACGCCTTCTGCATGCGAACGTGTCCCATATGAGCACAGGCGCGCAGCTTCTTGGGTTGGGACAGAACCCGAAAAATCTTGCGCCAATTTGCCGAGCACATTTCAGCTTCGAAAAAGTGGTGTACGTGGTGGGAGATAACTGGGGACGATAAGCCCGCACCCGTCGACTACAAAGACGATCAGAATTTCTGGTACAGCCTGCCGGCAAACTTTGACGTTGTAAATGCTTGTTACGGCAATGGCTGTGGTCGCGGGACAACGCCGATCTCGACGATGTCTTTCTGAATTATTACCGGCGCACTGTCACGGATTATGTGCAGGCATGGGATCGCAACCACGATGGCCTGCTGGACATGTGCCTGGCGACGGCCACAGGGGATCGCCACGTACGATGAGGACCTGGCCGGTGACGTGCTGGTAGGCGCGGATCTGATCGCGGCTCAATACGCAGCTTACCTGAGCTATGCTGCCTTCCAACGGCCAGGAACGAGCAGGGCGGCCAATAAATTCGCGTCCAAAGCTCGAGACCTGAAATCCCTCTACAACAGCAGATGGTGGGATACATCCCGCAATTGCTATTTCCCCGCTATTGAGCGAAGACGGCAAGTTTCATCCGGACCTGAAAGCCAGCGTCGGAGGAACGAATATACAGTTCCCTCTCTACTTTGGCCTGACCGATCGCGGACCGAAAACTCAGGCCTCGCTCGACCAACTAGAGCCAACGCCTGCACCTGGACAGCGCGACACTGAATGGAATTGTCGGCGGAGTCGAAGGCCGACCTTACCTTCCCGACATTTTCTACAAGTATGGCCGTTCCCGGTCCGGCTACGCGGTTTTGGTGGCGCTGATGAACCCGCCCTGAAACGCCGGGAATATCCTGAGGTGTCCTACACGGTCATCGGGAAACCTGGGCGCCGGGTTGATGGGCATTCTCCCGCTTCCCGTCCAGGGAGATCGAAACCTACCTCAGCTGACGGCCGAAACCGAATGGGCTGCCCTGCACCACTTGCCCGTCGGCCACAATGTTATTTCCGTTAAGCACACGCACGCGGGCGCGACGAACTTTTTCCATCGAATCAGGACCGGACATCGTTTGGCGGGCAAGCTTTCCCGGCAACTCGAAGATGCTCCTGGTCGACGGCAGTAGAGTTCCTGCTGAGAGCGCAACACGTGCCGGCGGGCGGAGCGGTGGCAAGCTTTCATGTTCTTCGGTGTCAAGTCAGGTGAAACTCGAGTCGTGTCGGTGGGATAGATTGGCGGATTTCGCGAACAGGATTTTGGGAGGAGGAATGGGTCGCGTTTGCCTATGGATGCGCACGCTGGCTTTGTTTCTATTGGCCGCCCCGCTAGCTCGGGCGGTTCCGGGTCGCCGGTTCGTACCCAGGTAAGTGTGCTCACGCAACATAACAACGACGAGCGCACCGGGGCCAACCTGAATGAGGTGGTCCTCACACCATCCAACGTAAACATGAAGCAGTTTGGGATGCTGTTTCGGAGAGTTGTTGACGATCAGATTTACGGCCAGCCGCTGTATGTGGCCAATGTCAAACATAGGCGGTGGCACCCATGACTTGGTCTACGTCACTACGGTGAACAACAGCGTATATGGGTTCGATGCGAATGATGCTCTCGCTTCCGAACCGTTTTGGCATGTTAATTTTGGCACGCCCCCCAATATCTACGATGGGAAATACGGCTGTACAGACATGAATGGGAACATGGGGATTATCGGAACACCTGTCATCGATGCGCAGCATGGCACGCTCTACGTAGTCGCTGCAACGCGGATAGGGGACAGTTTTATCCAGCGCCTGCACGCGCTGGACCTTGCCACCGGCGCGGATCGCGCGGTGAGCCCGGTCGACCATCACAGCACCCGGCTTCCATCCACTCATGGAGAGCCAACGGCCCGGTCTGCTTCTGTCCCGCGGAAAGGTATACGTCGGCTATGGTCCCATTGTGACAAAGAGCCCTATCACGGGTTCCTGATCAGCTATGACGCGAAGTCGCTTGAGCAGACAGGAGTGTTCAATACTTCGCCTGAAGGAGAGGCGGCGAGTATCTGGCAGTTTGGGCAGGCTCCTGCCGTGGATGCGGAGGGAAACATCTATTTTGTCACGGGCAATGGAAGCTGGAATGGCAGCTCAGATTTCAGCGAAAGCTTCCTCAAGCTCGACCCCAACCTCAAAGTACTGGATTGGTTTACGCCCACAGATCATGCGCATCTCGACTCCATCGATGGGGATCTCGATTGTTCCGGCGCCGTTCTGATTCCCGGAACCGCCCTGGTGATGGATGGGGGAAAGCAAGGCGTTCTTTACGTTGTGGACGCCCATCACATGGGCCATCTGGGCGACGACCAGGCAGTACAACATTTTCAGGCAACCAGTTCGCAACTGCCCAGCCTGGTGTATTGGAACAGCGCGAAGAATGGGCCGCTGGTTTATATGTGGGGGCAGACGAGATCGACTCAGAGCTTATCGCCTCGAAGGGGAAAGGTTCAAAGAAGCGCCTTTCGCCATCCGGCCGGAGGCGACGAGGTCATCCTGGCGCAATGATTCGCTTTCGGCCAATGGGAATAAAGATGGAATTCTCTGGGCGGCCATTCATGCGAGCGGGAATCATGGCATGAGTCAAGACCCGGCGTTCTGCACGCATATGACGCGGACGATATTATGCGTGAGCTGTGGAATTCTCTTAAAATCCAGCCGCGACGATTGCAACAACTATGCCAAGACGGCACCGCCCAGCATCGCAAACGGTAAGGTTATCTTGCGAGCTTCGGAACGCACAATACCGGAAGCGGTCAACTTTGCGTCTATGGGTTACTGCCGGATGGCCCTGCTCCGTGCCGCCGTCAAGTGTCCATGGCTCCGCTGGAGACTGCAGGTCTCGCTTTCCTGGGCGGCCTCAGGAGACGCCACGACCTACACCGTGAAAAGATTCATGAAGAGTGTTGAGCCCCGGAGACCATCGCGAGAGGTCTACGTCGCCCACCTTTACCGACAACACGGCCGGTAACGGCTGACCTACGGGTAATCGTGACTCGCGCGAACTCCAACGGAGAGAGTGCGCCTTCGCTGTCGCTACCGTTTTCCTGCCCAAAACTCAGCCTCGCAATCGACCTTTTGCCGCCCGGTCCCGGACGCGAAATAACCGCAAGAGTCTGTTCCGGTTGCCACTCGCTTTCGTTAACGGCGAACGAACGGCTCAGCCCGAAGGGTGGCACGATCTGGTGCGCCTAATGGCCGCCCGCGGAGCTGTCGCCACGGACGACGAACTCAACGAAATTACTGCCTACCTGGCAAGTCGTTTCCCATCACATTAAGAAGGAAAACCAATGACTATTGTGAGAAGAGATTTCTTGAAGCTGGCAGGTACGGGTCTGGCTAGCGCTACAGAGGTATTTCACTCGGCGCTCAAGCACAAACTGCAGCCATGCCCGGGGCAGGCACTAATGCGGTATTCGATGTGAGAGACTATGGTGCTCGAGGCGACGGCGCCTCGATTGATACTCCGGCGATCAACAAGGCCATCGAAGCGGCGAGCGCCAGGGAGGGGGAACGGTTCGTTTCCCCGCGGGCACGTATGCCTGCTACTCGATCCATCTCAAGAGCAATGTCGCGCTCTAACTCGACATGGGCGCCACGATTCTGGCGGCCAGCGTGCCGGAAGCGGTACCAGCGGCGTATGACCCCGCGGAGCCGAAGAAGCCGTGGGATGACTATCAGGACTATGGTCACAATCATTGGCACAATAGCCTCATATGGGGCGAAGGGATCCACGACGTTGCGATCCTTGGGCCGGGATTGATCTGGGGCAAAGGCTTAAGCCGGGGCGGCTCGGAGGAGCCGCGGCTGAAACCCCAGGGCATGGGAAATAAGGCGATCGCTCTGAAGAATTGCCACAACGTGATGCTGCGGCGATTTCTCAATTTTGAAGGGCGGTCAGTTCGGCATCCTGGCGACAGGGGTGGACAACCTGACGATCGACAACCTGAAGATCGATACCGACCGGGACGGAATGGATATCGACTGCTGCCACAACGTGCGCGTGTCCAATTGCAGCGTGAATTCGCCCTGGGACGATGGCATTTGCCCGAAGAGCTCGTTTGCACTGGGCTATGCGCGCGCCACAGAGAATGTGACGATTACGAATTGCTATGTGACCGGCGCCTACGAGGTCGGGACAATGCTGGACGGAACGTGCAAGCGATGGCCGGCTGATTTCAAAGTGCGCATCCCACGGGCCGCATCAAGTGCGGCACAGAATCGAACGGCGGCTTCAAGAACATCACCATCTCGAATTGCGTTTTTGACGGTTGCCGCGGCTTTGCGCTGGAAAGCGTGGATGGCGCGCTGCTGGAGGATATTACGTTTACCGGTGTCACCATGCGTGACTGCACCAACACGCCGCTTGTTCCTCCGGCTGGGAGCCGCATGCGAGGGCCGGCGGGAGTTCCGGTGGGCACGCTGAAGCGGGTCATTATCAGCAACGTTGTCAGCTACAACTCCGCGTCGCAATTCAGCGGTGCAGGGCTGATCATGCGGCATCCCTCGCAATCCGATCGAAGACATCAAGATCAACGACTGTATATGGAGCACCGCGGCGGCGGAACGACGCGAGATGGCAGCACGGGTCGTGCCGCAAATGGAACAGGGATATCCGGAACCTTACAGGTTCGGGGACATCCCCGCGAGCGGCTTTTTCATACGCAACGTAAACAATATCGAGTTGACCAACGTGGAGATTGCCTGGAGCCAGCCGGATGCGCGGCCGGTTTTCTATCTGGACAACGTCAAGGGCGCCGACTTCTTCCGCATCAAAACTCCAAAGGCCGTCGCAGCCGGTGTTCGAGCTGAAAGATGTTCAGGATTTCAGCGTAAGCCTGTCGAGAAACGTCAAGGACATTCAACTGGACAAGGTTGATCAGAAAACAATCACCGATTGATGCGTCGCACAGCAGTGTGCCGCGCGGCGCCTTCAATTCACCCTGGCCGCATTTCTCACAGACCCCCTGGGTAAGCGATAGTCCGGTAGTGAGATCTCTATCCGTAACACCAGACCAGGTAAATCTGGATTAGCGAGGAAATGCCGGCCGAAGGCCACCAGGTCAGCATCCCCTTTCTCGATGATCGCCTCGGCCGTTTCGGTTTTGTATCAGGGCACGACTTTAGAGGCTGCGGAAAAACTCCGCGCGAGTCCCGAAGGGACGTTTGAACTTAGCCCAGGACGCTAGTCCTGGGTTAAAACATAGCGAGCGAACAGTCCCGCAGGGACGGCTGAAAAAGCCAGGAGCAGCACGGAGTTCAGCCGTCCCTGACGGGACTGAGGTCCTTGGGATTCAGTACCCAGGACTGGCGTCCTGGGCTAAGTTCAGACGCATCTGTCCAAATTAGAACGGAAGACGAGGTGGCTTGGGCTCCATAGGTTGTTGAAGAAAGATTCTGAGAGGAACGGAGGCGAACGAAAGCAGGTTACCAAATCGACAGCAGCAGGCATCTACCGCTCTACACATCCACTCAGCAACGGCACTGCATGGAAGCGCAACCCCACACTTTGTCATCCCGAGCGAAGCCGAGGGACCTGCTGTGCGCCTACACGCCGAAACAAAAGCCCCACAAGTGAGCTCGCAAATCTACCGGAAAACGCCTTGTTCTTCTGCCGAGAACATATCTGTGCTTCGCTTGCTGTAATGCCAGAGGTTACTAACTAGGCAAGGAAACCGCTCGGTTAAGGATTTAAAAGCGGAGCTCACTTGTGGGGCTTGGTTTAGGACGGATCCTACGCGCGCACAGTTGCCCTCGGGCTTCGCTGCGGGATGAGACAAAGTGTTGGGATTGCGCCTCCATGCAGTCCCGTTGCTGAATAGGAATGTGTAGAACCGCACTGCCGCAAAAAGCTAATTTGGACAGCTCTGAAGTTCAAACGTCCCTTCGGGACTCTCAGGCAGAGTTTTTCAGGGGCTAAAGCCCAGATCTTTGTTGGGTCGTGCGGCCCGACTAAAAGACGGGCCGTAAAGGGTCGAAAGTGACATTGGGCTTCAGCCCCTGCTATGGCGCATCCTGCACGAAATACCTATCGGGAGACGATTTCTGAGTTGAAAAAAGCACAGGGGCTGAAGCCCAGGTCTTTGTTGGGTTGAACGGCCCCGACTGAAGTCGGGCCCTGATACAAAGCATCAGAGCCGTGACTCCTAAAGAACCGTGCTCTTGGTCCAGAGTCTTTTTCCGCCATAGTTTCTTAAGAAACAATTTCATGGGTTTTTAGAGACCGCGTGTCCACAGAGGGATAGCATTCGGTACGAACGGAGTCGCCATGAAAGCTGCGGTTGGCAGGGCAGGCAGACGTCGCGTGGGCGGGTGGACGATCCGCCCGATCCTCCTCCGGAACGGCTACAGGTTGAGGTCGCCTGGTGCGGCATATGCGGCACCGATCTCCACGAATACCTGGGTGGTCCTGTTTATATTCCGCAGAGTGCGCCCCATCCGCTCACATCGGTAAAATCTCCCGTCTCATCGGGCACGAGATGTCCGGACGGGTGATCGCCGTTGGCAAGGGTGTGCAAGGACTTTAGTCGGCGACTCGGGTTGTCGCCTGCCCGATTATCGGTTGCCATCAGTGCCGTTGGTGCCGGTCCGGTTCCATCGCGCGATGCGATAAGGTGGCGTTTCTGGGAACAAGCTGGTGGGGCGGAGCACTCTCGGAACGATTGAACTTGTATGCGTACCAGTGCTATCACCTGCCCGACACCATCTCTGATGAAATAGGCGCCCTGGTTGAGCCGTTTTCGGCGACGGTGCGCGCCGTCACCCGGGACATGGTAGGGCCGGATGACAACGTCGCGATTGTTGGCGCAGGGCCCATAGGCTTGATGGCATTGATGGCCGCGACGCTCCGCGGAGCGAAACGAGTGGTTGCCGTGGAAGTTGCCCAGCGGCGCAAGGAGACCGCAACAGGCTGGGCGCCGCCAACGTCATCGATCCGCAAGGAGGATCCCGAAAAAGCGCGCTCGACTACCCGACGGGAGGGATTCGAGTGGTAGTGGAATGTGCCGGGCAGCCGATGACTGGCTCATCGCAGGGAAACTCACACGGACCCGTGGCCGGTTGATCGTCATGGGAGTGTTTGAGAAACCAGCGCCGCTTGATTTCACCGATTTGGTCTTTCGGGAAAAGACGGTGAGCGGAAGCATGAGCGGTTTCGGGCTTTACGACGAAACGATTCGCATGATGACCGATCCGCGATTCAAGGGCGAGGAGTTGATTACCGGCCGAATCCTCTCGATGAGTTGGTCGAGAAGGGCTATCACGGCTTGCTGTATCAGAAGGAAAATAACGTAAAGACCCTGGTTTCTCCGCGGTGAGGCTATGTGGTCTCCCTCCCAGGCGATTTTACCCGGCAAGCCTGCGGTATTTAGAAATCGTAACGCAGGCCGAACTGCATGCGCCGAGGCAGATTCTGCATGGCGCTGTAAGTGCCGAGGTTTCCTCCGGTGAGCTGGGTCCCGAAGTACAGAGGATTGTCGTTGAAACGAACGCTGTCGTACGTTAAAGACTTCCCAGGAGAACTTGAGAGCACCCTACTCGCCAAAATGCCAGGACTTGGCGAGTCCCGAATCGATGCCAAAAGATTCCGTCGCCACGGAAGGCATTGCGTTGTCCGGCTTCTCCTGGATAGGAAAGGCGGATGGGAGTGCCGTTGCTGGTTCCGCTGTTGATCGCGTTCGCATTGGCAAAGACGGTCGGGGCGCCATTGACGACCTGCTTTTTCATCTGGACCTTGCCGGTCACCACACCATAGCCCTCGATCTGCCAGTCGGTAGTCCAGCCGGGATCGATGAGACTGAAGGGCAGACCGCTGGTCCAGCGATTGATCCCAGACCATTGCCATCCGCCAAGAAAGGCGTTGGTAAGAAGTCACCCCTGTGCAATTCCTGCCCTGACCAAGGGAACCAAGTAGACCCAATCGGCAGTGATGAGGTGACGGGTATCAAAATCGGAGACGCCGCGATTGAGACTGGGGTTCCAGGTGTTGATGATATTGCTCAGGTTACCGCCATTCGGGCCGCCTTGAACTGGTTAAACTCAGTCCCGCGTTCCGTATCCGACCCCATGTCAATGGATTTGGAGAACGTGTAGCTGAAATCGACGTTGAGACCGTGGGAGGTGGGGTGCCGCAGAATCAATTGAGCTGCGTTGTAATAGCTCATGCCGATGGTATCGAGCGCGTAAGAGCGATGAAACTGGATCCTGCCAAAAGCGGGATCCCGTCGCCGAACGGGCAGCCGTAGCGAGCAGTAGAAGTCGAGATCTGCCGAGGGCACTGGTCGCGCCCAGGTGCGAACGGAAAGGAGCCCACTCGTTGGTGTAAATGGCCTGGGTTGCGCTTTCTCGCCAGATCGTCGAGGCTTGCCATAAAGGGAAATACATCTTCAAAGTAGGGAATCGCGGGCACAGATGCAGTTAGGCGGATCCGCCGTTTGCATCGACCAGGGCGGAAAGCTGGGCGCCCGCGGTAAAGTAGTCGACACCTGATTGCGTGTCACGGAAGTCGACCGGCTCGGCAAGATCAAGGCTTTGCAGCAGATGAATAATACTTCTCAAACAAGAGTTTTCAACATTAACCATATTTTTTCTAATTTAAAACAACAATCACCTAATATTGAAAAATTAATATTGTCGATTGAGAGCAAGATTAATTTTAGTAAATTAATGGAAAATTTAACTTCTTTCAAAAAATTAAAGCATATTGAAATTTCATGTTCAGAATACGTAAAAGCTGGTAAAGATAATTCTTTACCTTCTGATTTAAAATTAGAGTATGTCAAGATTCCGAGAGCTTTCTTTGAATCAGAAATCAACATGTTTACGGAGTCGGAATCTTTAAAAGGTTTGTATTTAAGAGATATTAGTGAAAATGATTTGATGAAGCTCTCTCAAAGTAAAAAACTGAAATTAGAAAATTTAACTACACCCGGTACTCGTGGTTCTTGACCTCGCGGGGGATTCCGACCTTCACGATGCAGACACCTTCCTCCGGGGCGGCTCTCCCCCGACAGCGCGGCGCCGCGCCGGCTCCGTTGCCGACCGCGGTCCACCGGTCCCGCCGGCGGCAGTCTAGGCGCGCGGGCGGCCGGGGGACGCCAACACAGTGACATCCGGTGCCCGGTGGTGCTGACGGAGTGTCAGGCATGGACCGGGCCGGCCGGTGGAGGCGACCATCAGCCGACAGGACAGACTTCGGTAAATATCCTCGCACCGTCGGGTGCCGATGCGGACAGGACGGGAGTGGATCACTATGGTGTCCGCTCATGACCACTCCTTACCAGCAGTACCCGCAGGGCGTCTCGGACAAGAGCAAGGTCGTCGCGGGCATCCTCCAGATCCTCCTCGGCGGCTTCGGCGCCGGCCGGTTCTACATCGGCGACACCAAGACCGCGGTGATCCAGCTCGTCGTCACGCATCGTGACCTGCGGCTTCGGCGCGGTCTGGGGCCTCGTCGACGGCATCCTGATCCTGGTCAACGGCGGCGTCGACGGCCAGGGGCGCCCGCTGCGCGACTGAGCGGCGGGCACGGAAAAGGGGCCGCGCGGCACACGCCGCGCGGCCCCTTTCGTCGTGCGGTCCCGATCAGCGGGGCAGCGGCGCCTCCGGGCGGCGCAGCTCGGTGAAGCCGGTCTCCCGGGCCCGGGCGGCGGCGAGCAGCCCGGCCACGCAGGCCGCGTTGGTGATCTCCCCGGCCAGGACCATCCGGACCGCCTCGTCAAGGTCGACGCGGACCACCTGGAGGTCGGCCTCCTCGTCGCGCCGCTCGTGCCGCTCGCTGGGCCGGCACCTCGGCGAGGTCGCGGGCCAGGAAGACCCGGACCACCTCGTCGGAGAAGCCCGGCGAGCTGTGCAGGTCGACCAGCACGTCGACGCGCCCCGCGGTCAGGTCGGCCTCCTCGGCCAGCTCCCGCGCCGCGGCGGCGGCCAGGTCCTCGCCGCTGACGTCCATCAGCCCGGCGGGCAGCTCCCACAGGTGCCGGCCGACCGGGTGCCGGTACTGCCGGATCAGCACCACCTGGCCGGCGTCGTCGAGCGCCACCACGGCCACCGCGCCCACGTGCCGGACGTAGTCGCGGGCCGCGGTGCCGCCGCCGGGCATGGTCACGTCGTCGCTGACCACCGAGAAGATCCGGCCGGACCAGACGTCGCGGCGTGCGGTCACCTCGTACCGGTGCTCCACCGCGCTCACTCACTTGGCCGGCGCCTTCGCCGCGCGGCCGCGGCTTCCTCCCGGCGGCCTCCGCCGCGCCGTCCAGGTCCACCGGGAGCTGGTCGGCCTCGGAGTACGCGACCGAGGCCCCACGAACGCCGCGAACAGCGGGTGCGGGCGGGTGGGGCGGCTCTTCAGCTCCGGGTGCGCCTGGGTGGCCACGAAGAACGGGTGCAGGCTCGCGGTCCAGCTCGACGAACTCGACGAGCCGGCCGTCCGGCGAGGTGCCGGAGATGGTCAGGCCGGCCTTGGTGAGCTGGTCCCGGTAGGCGTTGTTCACCTCGTAGCGGTGCCGGTGCCGCTCGCTGACCTCGGTGCTGCCGTACGCCTCGGCGACGATCGAGCCCTCGGCCAGCGTCGCCGGGTACGCCCCGAGCCGCATGGTGCCGCCCAGGTCGCCGCGGCCGGCCACGATGTCCTCCTGGTCGGCCATGGTGGCGATGACCGGGTGCACGGCCTCCTCGTCGAACTCCAGCGAGTTCGCCCCGTCGAGGTCGGCCAGGTGGCGGGCCACCTCGATGGTCATGCACTGCAGGCCGAGGCAGAGGCCGAGCAGCGGGATGCCGTTCTCCCGGGCGTAGCGGGCGGTGCCGACCTTGCCCTCGATGCCGCGGACCCCGAAACCGCCGGGGATCACGATGCCGTCGACGCCGGCCAGGGCGGCGGCCGCGCCGGCCGGGGTGACGCACTCGTCGCTGGGCACCCAGCTGAGCTGCACCCGGGCGCGGTGGCCGAAGCCGGCCGCCCGGATCGCCTCGCTCACCGACAGGTACGCGTCGGGCAGGTCGACGTACTTGCCGACCAGGGCGACGGTGACGGTGTGGCGCGGGCTGGTGCACCCGCTCCAGCAGGTCGTCCCAGCTGGCCCAGTCGACGTCGCGGAACGACAGGCCGAGCCGGCGCACCACGTACGCGTCCAGGCCCTCGCGGTGCAGCACCTTCGGGATGTCGTAGATGCTCGGCGCGTCCGGGGCGGCGGTGACCGCCTCCCGGTCGACGTCGCAGTAGAGCGACAGCTTCTCCTTGACCTTGTCCGGGATCTCCCGGTCGCAGCGCAGCACCAGCGCGTCGGGCTGGATGCCGATGCTGCGCAGCTGCGCCACCGAGTGCTGCGTCGGCTTGGTCTTCAGCTCGCCGGACGGCGCCAGGTAGGGCACCAGCGACACGTGCAGGTAGAAGCAGTTGTCCCGGCCCAGGTCGTGCCGGATCTGGCGGATCGACTCCAGGAACGGCAGCGACTCGATGTCGCCGACCGTGCCGCCGACCTCGGTGATCACCACGTCGGGGACCTGGCCGTCGGCGTCCGGGTCGGCCATGCCGAGGATCCGGGACTTGATCTCGTTGGTGATGTGCGGGATGACCTGGACGGTGTCGCCGAGGTACTCGCCGCGCCGCTCCTTGGCGATCACCTCCGAGTAGATCTGTCCGGTGGTGACGTTCGCCTTGCCGGAGAGGTCCCGGTCGAGGAACCGCTCGTAGTGGCCGACGTCGAGGTCGGTCTCGGCCCCGTCCTCGGTGACGAACACCTCGCCGTGCTGGAACGGGTTCATCGTGCCCGGGATCGACGTTCAGGTAGGGGTCGAGCTTCTGCATCACCACGCGCAGCCCGCGCGCGGTCAGCAGGTTGCCGAGGCTGGAGGCGGTAAGGCCCTTACCCAGCGAGGAGGCGACTCCCCCGGTGACGAAAATGTGCCTGGTCGTCCGTGCTGAAGGGGCCAAGGCCTGCTCCCGTGTCGTCCGTAGCGGTCATGCGAACCGCCGTGCCGATCAGCCAAGTGATCACGCGATCCACGGGATTCCACGGTAACACCTTCCGGACCGTGAGCTGCCGTCGCACCCGCTGTCGGGCCGAGCGGAGGCGCCCGACCCACCGGCGGTCGCGCGCGTCCCCGGCCCACCCGACGGGTCCGCGCCGCCGGGACCGGAGCCACCCGGCGGCGCCGCGCCGCCCGCTCCCCCGCCGCGCCCGCCGTCGGGCAGGGTGCGGTCGGTGGAGTGGTCGAGCACCCGCAACGCGGCCAGGGCCGCCATCGGCACCACCAGGGCGCCCGCCGCACCGGCCACGTCCAGCGCCGACGCCGCCCAGCACGCCGCCGAGCCCGGCGGCCACCCCGGTGCCGGCCATCGCCGCCCGGATCGCCGGGTAGATGCCGAACAGCCGCATCAGCCCACCCCACGGCTGCAGCAGCGCCAGCCAGACCAGCGCCGCCCCGGCCAGGGCCAGCACGGTCAGCGGGCTGTTGACCAGCGTCTGGAAGTTCGAGGTGCTGGAGCGGTGCACGGTGAGCCCGCCGGTGCCGTCGCCGAGCGCGGCGAGGAAACGGCCCAGGCTGCCCCGCTCGGCCGCGGGCCGGTCGCAGGTCCACCAGGGCGAAGCCGATGGTCACCGCCAGCCCGGCCATGGTGGCCCAGGCCAGGCGGCTGACGGTCAACCAGCCGCCGGCGCAGATCGCCGCCGCCACGGACACCCCGGCGGTCAACGCGATCGCGCCGATCGAGTCGGCGCCCAGGTAGGGGCTGCCCACGATCACCACGGCCGCGCCGCCCACCGCCACCAGGACGGCCGGCCGCCAGCCGCGGCGTACCCGCTGGGCCAGCCACCCGCCGCACAGCAGCGACCCGGCGATGAACACGCCCAGCCCCACGGTGCCCAGCCCGGCGTACCGGCCGCCCTCCAGGGCGGAGTAGCCGACCACCCCGTTGAGCTGGAGCCGGGAACCGGTGAGCACGTCCACGCCCGACCACCAGGGTGGCCAGCCCGGCGACCGCGCCGAGCGGCCCGAGCGTGCGGTCGTGCCCGGGGGTGAACCGGACCGCGGCGGTGCCGCCGACGATCAGCAGCGCGGTCACCGAGGCGAACCACCAGCCGGCGTGCTCGCCCGCGCCACCAGGGCACCGCGTCGGCCAGCAGCGCCGCCGGCACGGCCAGCGCGGCGGCGATCAGCAGCAGCTCCACCACCGCCACCACCCGCCGGGACACCGGCGCCGGCGAGTGCGGGCCGGCGAGCCGGCGGGCCCGGCGCAACAGCGGCAGCACCGCCACCGCGAGCGCCATCTGGGCGGCGGCGAGCAGCGTGAAGAACCAGCCGGCGACCCGGCGCTGGGCGGCGGCCTCCCGGTCGGCGTCGGCCGGCGCCGTCGATCGCGGTCACGCAGGTCGTCCGGCCGGTCGTCGACGGTCAGCGCGGGCCGGCCGAGGAAGAGCCGCTCCGGCATCGGCCGGCCCAGCGCGGCGAGCGCGGTCGGCGCCAGGTCGACCAGTTGCAGGTAGCCGGCCCGGCCGGTGCTCGGCGAGGTCAGCCAGCCGCCGTCCCAGCCGGGACCGTCCGCCACCGCGACGTGCAGCCGCGCCGGGTGTGTCGGTGTCGGAGACGCCGGCGACCAGCACCAGCGAGCGCGGTGGCCGGGCGGCGAGCACCCGGGCGAGCCGGGCGTCCGCCTGACGCGCCTGCGCGGCCCGCACCGCCGGATCGTCGTCGTCGACCGTGCCCACGTCGACGACGCTCAGCACGCAGGAGCCGAGCAGCTCCGCCGGGTCGGCGGGCAGCGCCGCCTCGTACCGGTCGACCCGGCCGAACGGGCGGGCGGCGGCCACCGCGGCGCCCGGACCGACCGCCACCGAGCAGCGCACCGACTCCGCCAGCGCGCCCGGCGTGGCGCCCCAGGCCAGCTTGTCCTGGTTGTACGCGACCACACCCGGCTGGTCGGGCAGGTTGGCGCCGATCCCGTCGGGCTGCTCGACGGTCACCCCGCTGGCCGGGCAGCCGCCACCCGGGCGGCTGCCGTTCCAGGCGGCGAAGTTGCCGGCGCCGAGGGTCAGCCAGCCGTCCACCGGGCAGGTGGGGCGGTGCGCGGAACGCACCGACAGGGAGCCGATCGCGCCCTGCTCGGCCATCTTCCACAGCGTCGGGGTGTTCTGCGGGTCCACGTCGTCCCAGCGCAGGCCCGCCGCGCCGACCAGCACCACGAAGTCGGCGCTGCGCCGGGGCGTGCCGTCGTCCGGGCGGGCGGCCAGCGCCGTGATGCCCAGCGCCACCACCATCAGGGTCAGCAGCGCCGGGGTCAGTCTGCGCAGCATCAGCGGTTTCCCGGTGCGCGCTGCGGCGTCAGCTCGGCGTACAGCTCGGCGAGCGCGGCCACGGTGTCCGCCTCGGTGGGCCAGCTCGCGGCCCGGGCCGCGCCCCGCCGGCCCAGCTCGGCGCGGCGCGGCGCGTCGTCGAGCAGCTCCCGCACCGCCGCGTCGACGGCGTCCACGTCCCCGGCCGGGACCAGCACCGCGGCGTCGCCGACCAGCTCCGGCAGGCCACCGACCGCGGTGGCGACCAGCGGTACGCCGGCGCGCAGCGCCTCCTGCGCGAACAGCTGGCGGGCCTCCCAGTCGCTGGTGACCACCGCCAGGTCGGCGCCGGCGAGCAGGTCCGCCACGTCGGTGCGGTGCCCGAGCAGGGTCACCGGCGCGCGGGCGGCCGAGATCCGCGCGGCCAGCGGCAGGTAGGCGGGTCCGCTGCCGGCGATCACCACCACCGGGGCGGGGGTCCGGGTACGCCATCGGGCGGCGGCGTCGATCAGCACGTCGTACCGCTTCTGCGGGTGCAGCCGGCCCACCGAGACGATCAACGGACGGTCGCCGGTCACGCCGAACTCGGCCCGCACCGCGGCGCGGCGGCGGCGCGGCGCGGGCAGCGCCGGCGCGGCCACCGGGGCCAGCCGGGCGTCGCCGGCGCCCAGCGCGGCGGCCCGCTCGACCAGGTCGGCGGAGGCGCCCAGCGCGACCCGGGCGGACCGGGCGACGACCCGCTCGACCAGCCGGGACAGCACGCCCCGCAGCCCGCCGGCGAGGACCGCGTTGTGCCAGGTCACCACCAGCGGGACGGCGGGGCGGGCGAGCGCCGCGACCAGGCCGGCGCGCAGCCCGTGCGCGTGCACCACGTCGACAGGCGTCTCCGCCAGCGCCCGGCGCAGCGCGGTGACCGCCCGCGCGTCGCCGGGGGTGGGGTTGGCCGGGATCTCCACCGGGGTGAACCGGGCGCCCGCACCGGTGAAGTCGAACTGGTCCTGGGTGGCGGCCGGGCCGCAGACCAGCACCGACGCGCCGGCCTCGGTCAGTCCGCCGGCGACGGAGCGGATGTGCTGCCCCACGCCGCCGGTGCTGGAGGCGAGCACCAGGGCGACCGACCCGGGCCAGCGCGGTGCCGGCGAGGCGTCCGTCATGAGGAAACGATCTCCTTTCCGTCGCCCCGATCGCCGGGGTGCTGGTCCGCCGGCGGGCCGTCGGCCCCACCGGCCGCTCGCCGGCGCCGCACCCGGCGGGCCACGGCCGCGAGCAACGGCCGCAGGTCGCGGGCGTCGGTCAGCCAGGCGACGGCGAGGAACAGGACACCGACCACGACCCCGGACAGCATGCCCTGCGCGAGGGCCTCGAATGTCGTCGGGGTCCCGCCCGTCAGGCCGGCGAGACCCCGGGCGGTGGCCGCGCCGCCGGCCGCGGCGACCACGGCGGCCAGCCAGCCCGGCCGCGCCGGCCCGGCCGACCCCGGCCAGCGCCGCCGGCCCGGCGGCACGCCGCACGGCGGCGAGCAGCAGCGCGCCGAGCAGCAGCATGCCGGCGGACGTGGCAAGCGTCACCGCGAGCACCCGGTCGGTCAGCGGCAGCGCCTGGGCGAACAGGACCGCGAGCGCGGGCACGCTCAGCCAGCCGAGCGCGGTGGCGACGCTCGCCGCGCGGGTCTCGCCGCGCGCGTAGAGCGCCCGGGAGAGGACCGCGAAGAGGCCGTAGCCGAGCAGGCCGGGCGCGAACCCGGCGATGCCGGCGGCGGCGGTGCGCGCGTCGACCGGGTCGGCGAAGAAGAAGTGCCCGACCGGGATCGCGGTGCCGACCAGCGCGGCGGCGCCCAGCAGGCTGAACAGCACGCACCCCGCGCACCGCCGGGGCGAGGGTGTCGCGGTAGGCCCGCTCGTCGCCGCTCGCCCGGGCCGCCACCAGCGTCGGGTACGCGGCCACCGCGAGCGGCACGGCCAGCACCGCCCAGGGCAGGAAGTAGACGGTCTGGGCCAGGTTGAACACGCCCACGTCGGCGGTCCGGCCGTAGGTGACCTGGTTGAGCGTGACGGCCAGGGCGATCTGCTGCGCGGCCACGGTGACCGCACCGGCGACCACCAGCCCACCGACCCGCGCCCGGGCGTCGGCCGGGAAGCGGTAGCCCGGCCGGGGCCGAAGGCGCAGCCGGCGCAGCGGGATCAGCAGCGACAGCGACAGCACCACCACGCCGAGCGTGGTGCCGCCGGCGAGCAGCAGCTCACCGCCGCGACCGGCCTCGCCGATGGTGGCCAGCCGCCCCTCGACGGCGGTGAAGCCGAGGTAGACCGCGATCACGGTGACGCTGGACAGCAGCGGCGCGATCACCGGCCAGGCGAACCGCCGGTGCGCCTGCAGCACGCCGGTCAGCACGATCCCCACGCCGTAGAGCGGCAACTGCGGGGCGAACACCCGCAGCATCCGCGCCCCGGACGCCTGCTGGGCCTCGCTGAGACCGTGGCCGAGCAGCCCCGGCAGCGGGTCGGCGAACACCGCCACCAGCACCGCCAGCGGCACCAGCAGGCTCAGCGTCCAGGTCAGCAGCGCGCCCGTGGTCGCGGCCACCGCCCGCCGGTCACCCGCCTCGACCGCGCCGGCCAGCAGCGGTACGACGAGACTGGCCAGCGCCCCACCGGCGACGATCTCGAAGATGAAGTTCGGGACGTAGTTGGCCACCAGGTAGGCGCCGCCGAGGTCGCTGGTGGACAGGGTCCAGGTGAACACGGCGGTGCGGCCGAAGCCGGCGAGGCGGCTGACCACGGTGAGGACGGCGATGAGGGCGGCCGCCCCGGCGACGCGGCCGGCGGCGGCGAGGGGTGCCGGCTTCGTCACGTCAGTCGGCGAGCCGACCCAGCTCGTCGAGGTGCCGCAACCCCGGGGTCCGCGCGATGACCTGGGTGAAGCTGACCTTCTCGCTGGCCGCGGTGAGCGCGGCGAGCACGGCCAGCGCACCGGCCCGTCCCAGCGGCCCGGTACGCGCCGCGAGGCTCACCCCGAGCAGCGCGCCGAGCGCGTTGGCGCCACTGTCGCCGAGCATCACCCGCTCGTTCAGGTCGTCCCGGACCAGCCCGGCGGCCGCGCCGACGGCTCCCGCCGCGATGCCGCCGTACGGGCCGGTGGACAGCGGCGCGCCGAGCAGCATGCTGGACTTCAGCGCCCGCCCGGGCCGCAGGTCGAGCAGGTTGACCAGGTTGGCGGTGCCGGCCACCACGCCGGCGCCGAGCAGCACGTCGAGCCCGCGGGCGAACGCGCCGGCGCGCTGCCGCCGCGGGTGCGCGGCGACCCGGGCGTCGGCCGCGAGCAGCGCCGCGGCTCCCAGCCCGGCGGCGCCCACGCCGGCGACCTTGACCAGCCCGGCGGTGACCCGCCCCTCGCGCAGCGCGGCGAGGTGCCCGGCGAAGCCCTTGGCGGCCTTCTGCTCCGGGCGCGCGCCGACCACGTCGTCGTAGAGCCCGACCGCGCCCGCGCCGACGCCGGCCAGCAGCGCGGCGGCGCCGGCCGGAGCGCTGCCCGCGCCCAGCGCGCCGGCGGTGGCGGCGCCCACGGCCAGGGCCGGGCCGGCGGCCAGGGTCACGGTGCCGCCCCGGAAGTTGGTGCGCTCCAGCGCCGGCGCGCTCGGCGACGTGCGCACCTCCCGCAGCACGTATCGGGCGGTAAGCACCCCCGCGCCCACGGCCAGCAGCCGACCCAGTCTCACGCGACCCCTCCTGATCCGGACTCTCGACGCGACACGGCACGGACCTCACGGCCCGGCGCGGTCACTGGGGCAGTTTAGGCAGCCGCGACGCGGCGTTGTCGCCCACGCCGTACTGGCCGGCCTTCTTGCCGCTCAGCTGCTCGGCGAGGGCGAGGCTGGTGACCAGCTGGCCCTGCACCGTGTTGGCGTTGTCGACGGTGGAGATGGTCTGCGACAGGGTCGGGTCGCCGCGGACCACGGCCACCACGTTGCCGCCGGTCGAGCCCATGCCCGCGATCACGATCGCGCCGGCGCGGTCGAACATGTCGGCGATCTTCACCACCGACTCGTCCTTCTTCGCCGAGTCCTTGTCCACGTACGGCTGGCCGGTCACCAGCACCACCGCCTCGGCCGGGCCGGAGATCTTGTCCTCCGGCGTGAGGTAGCCGGCGGTGGCGTACTGCTGGAGCACGGTGCGCCGGTCGGTCTCGCTGACCGCGGCGCTGCCCGCCGGCCGGTCCAGCAGGACGTTGGCCAGCAGCGCGCTGGAGGTCTCCACGCCGTGCCCGTTGCCGGGCAGGTTCGTCGACGGCGCGCTGTTCGGGCGGGCCGCGGTGACCGCCAGCTCCAGCAGGTTGTTGTTGCTGTCCGGGTTGATGAACTTGTCCTGCACGTCGATGCGGCCGGTCACGTCGGCGCCGGCGGTGCGGAGCATCTTCACCACGCCGTCGGTCTGGTCCCGGCCGCTGGGCAGGCTGACCACCACCACCCGGCGGCCGTTCAGCTTGCCGGGCAGGACGACCTCGGCCATCTCGCCGGCGAAGTCCTCCTCGGTCTCCAGCTGCTTCTGCATGCTGTTGACCGACTGGCGCATCAGCGAGTTGTCCTTGCGCAGGCCGTTGACGTTCTCCCGGAGCGAGTCGGCGACCGGCCCGTTGAGGGCGGCGGTGCCGACCACCAGGCCGATCGCCAGCGCGAGGAAGACCGCGGTCAGGGACACCACGTGGTAGCGGAAGTTGATCACGCTTGCAGCCTCTTGATCGTCGGGGGAGGGCTAGAAGAGCTGGCCGAGCTGGAACACGAAATTGTCCCACCATTCGGAGACCACGCCCAGATACGCCTTCCCGACGGTGGAGACCGCCACCGCGGAGGCCATCGCGGCGACCGCCGAGAGGACCAGCAGCAGCAGCGAGGAACCGGAGATGCTCTGCCGGTAGAGGCGGCTGACGCCCTTGGCGTCGACCAGCTTGCCGCCCACCTTCAGCCGGGTGAGGAACGTCGACGCCATGCCGCCGCGGCCCTTGTCGAGGAACTCCACCAGGGTGGCGTGGGTGCCGACGGCCACCAGCAGCGAGGCGCCCTTCTCGTCGGCCAGCAGCATGGCCAGGTCCTCGCTGGTGGCCGCCGCCGGGAACGTGATCGCCGGCACGCCCAGGCCGTTGACCCGGGCCAGGCCCGGCGCCCGCCCGTCCGGGTAGGCGTGCACGATCACCTCGGCGCCGCAGCGCAGCACGTCGTCGGTGACCGAGTCCATGTCGCCGATGATCATGTCCGGCGTGTAGCCGGCCTCGACCAGCGCGTCGGCCCCGCCGTCGACGCCGATCAGCACCGGCTTGAACTCGCGGATGTAGGGACGCAGCACGTCCAGGTCGGCCTTGTAGTCGTAGCCCCGGACCACGATCAGGCAGTGCCGGCCCTGGACCTGGGTCTGGATCTCCGGCACGCCGACGCCGTCGAGCAGCAGGTCGCGTTCCTGCCGGAGGTAGTCCATCGTGTTGGCGGCGAACGCCTCCAACTGCACCGACAGGCCCTCCCGGGCGTCGGCCATCGACTTGGCCACCGTCTCGGCGTCCTGCAACGCGCCGTGCGCCACCGGCTCGGCGCCGACGAAGACGGTGTTGCCCTCGATGCGCACCAGGTCGCCCTCCGCACCTGCTCGAAGACGCTCTCGCCGAGGTCGTCCAGGAGCGGGATGCCGGCGGCGACCAGCACCTCGGGGCCGAGGTTGGGATAGCGCCCGGAGACCGACGGCTTGGCGTTGAGCACCGCGGCGACCGCCCACGGCGACGAGCGAGTCGGCCGCCACCCGGTCCAGGTCGACGTGGTCGATGACCGCGATGTCACCGGGTCGCAGGCGACCGACCAGCCGTTTCGTCCGGCGGTCGAGGCGCGCGGTGCCGACGGATCGAGCCCGGTTCCGCGTTCCGGGTCCGGCGCAGTGTGGGTAGACGCATCGTGACCATCCTGGCATGTGGGGCAGGTTCTGCTGTCGCGACATGCCTGAGCAGGGCCGCCTACCCAGGGAAGCACACCGGAACGCGCCCCGGTGTGCTTGCGCTCACAATCGGGGCATCACGGACGCCTTTCCTTGGCCGCGACGGCCAGGAGTTCCTCGGCGTGGGCGATACCCAGATCGGAGTCCGGCAAACCGGCGAGCATGCGGGCCAGCTCCCGCGGCCCGCTCCGTGTCCTCCACCACCCGCACGCCGCTGGTGGTCACCGCGCCCCCGGTGTCCTTCGCCACCACCAGGTGCCGGTCGGCGAACGCGGCGACCTGCGGCAGGTGGGTGACCACGAGCACCTGGTGACTGCGGGCCAGCCGGGCCAGCCGCCGACCGATCTCCACCGCCGCCTGACCGCCGACACCGGCGTCGACCTCGTCGAAGACCAGCGTCGGGCGGCCCGCCCGACCCGGCGAAGACCACCTCGATGGCGAGCATCACCCGGGACAGCTCGCCGCCGGAGGCGCCCCGCTGCAACGGCAGCGCCGGCGCGCCCGGGTGGGCCAGCAGCCGCAGCTCGACCTCGTCGGCGCCGTCCGGGCCGACGCCCACCTCGGCGCCGTTGACCGGCAGGCTCGGCTCGGCCCGCCCGGCGACGGGGCGGCACCCCACCTCGATCCGGGCGTGCGGCATGGCCAGCCCGGCCAGCTCGACGGTGACCTGCTCGGCGAAGCGCACGGCCGCCTCCTGCCGTGACGCGGAGACCCGGCCGGCCAGGTCGGCCACCTCGCCGGCGAGCCGCGACGCCTCCCGGTCCAGCTCGTCCAGCAGCGTCGTCGGAGGTGTCCAGATCGGACAGCCGGGTCCGGGCCCGCTCGGCCCAGGCGACCACGCCGTCGACGTCGTCGGCGTACTTGCGGGTGAGCGCGCGCAGCGCGGCGCGGCGCTCGTAGACCGTCTGCAGGCGGGCCGGGTCGGCGTCCAGCGCGGTCGAGGTAGGCGGACAGCTCGGCGGCCACGTCGGCGACCAGCGTGGCCGCCTCCTCCAGCCGGGCCGGCCAGCTCGCCGAGCGCCGGGTCGGTGCCGGCCTGCGCCTCCAGGGTGCGGCGGGCGGTGCCGAGCAGCGCGGCGGCGTCGGGCGTGTCGTCGGTCGCCTCCACCCCGCCGGCCACGCACTGCTGCGCCAGCTGGGCCGCGGTCCGCAGCCCCTCGGCGTGCTCCAGCCGCTGCGCCTCCGCCTTCAGCTCGTCGTCCTCGCCCGGCTGCGGGTCGACCCGGGTGATCTCGTCGAGGCCCAGCCGCAGCAGGTCGGCCTCCTGGCTGCGCTCGCGGGCGTTGCGCCGGCGGTCGGCCAGATCGTCGACCACCGCCCGCCACCGCCGCGTACGCCTCGCGCAGCCGCGTCGAGCAGCTTCTCGTGCTCCCGCCGGCGAACCGGTCGAGCGCGGCCCGCTGCTCGGCCGGGCGCAGCAGGCGCAACTGGTCGGACTGGCCGTGCACGGCCAGCACCTGCTCGCCGACCTCGCCCAGCGTCGACACCGGCATGCTGCGTCCGCCCAGGTGGGCCCGGGACCGGCCCTCGACGGTGACCGTGCGGCTGAGCAGCAGCGAACCGTCCTCGTCGGGCTCGCCGCCGGCGTCGACGATCCGGGCGTGCACCGCCTCGGCCACCCGGCCGCGCAGGCGCAGCCGCCCCTCCACCAGCGCGCGGCCCGGCTGGGCCGCGCACCCGGCCGGCGTCGGCCCGGCCGCCGAAGAGCAGGCCGAGGCCGGTCACCACCATCGTCTTGCCCGCGCCGGTCTCGCCGGTGATGACGTTCATCCCGCCGGCCAGCGGCAGCGTGGTGTCCTCGATGACGCCCAGTCCGGTGATGCGCAGCTCTTCCAGCACAGCACCCGACAGTAGCCCCGCCGGGCCTGACAGTTGACCAGCCGGCACGATGGCCCCCGACACGGCACCCGGGCAACCCGGCCCCGCGCTCAGGGAAACGGGGCGCCGGTCGTCGTGCAGCTCGCTCGCCGCCGCTTCCTCCGGCGGCGGCTCGTCGAACCGTCGGCCCGACCGGGGTCGACACCCGGGCGGGCGCGACCTCCGGCGCCCCGACCCGTCGCGGACCGACCACCCCCTGGTCGGATCCGCGACCACGGGCCGCGCGTCATCCGCGAGCGGCGGGCCTCACCGCCACGCCCGGACTCACCTCGACGCGGCCCGTACGCCCACCGTAACGCGCGCGTCCGCCGAGCCGGGTCTCCTGACGCGCCGGTCAGCGACGGCTGCCGCGCCAGCCCTGCACGGGCAGGTCGAACTTGGCCACCAGCCGGTCGGTGAACGGGCGCGCCCGCAGCCGGACGATGCGCACCGGCAGCGCGCCCCGACGCACCGTGACCCGGGCGCCGGGCGGCAGGTCGTAGACCCGCCGGCCGTCGCAGCAGAGCACCGCGAGCGGTGGTGAACGGGTCGACGGTGATGGCGAACGGTGGAGGTCGGCGCGGTCACCAACGGGCGGCTGAACAACGCGTGCGCGCTGATCGGCACCAGCAGCAGCGCCTCCACCTCGGGCCAGACCACCGGCCCGCCGCCGGAGAACGCGTACGCGGTGGAGCCGGTCGGAGTCGCGCAGACGACGCCGTCGCAGCCGTAGCGGGACAGCGGCCGGCCGTCCACGTCGACCGAGCAGCTCGAGCATCTGCGCGCGGCTCGCCCTTCTCCACGCTGATCTCGTTGAGCGCCCACGACTCGATCGTCGGCCCGCCGTCGAACTCGGCGGTCACGTCGAGGGTGAGCCGTTCGTCGACGGTGTAGTTGCGCCCGACCACGTCGCGTACCGCGGTGTCCAGGTCGTCGATCTCCGCCTCGGCCAGGAAGCCGACCTTGCCGAGGTTGATGCCGAGCAGCGGCACCTTGGCCGGCCGGGCCAGCTCGGCGGCGCGCAGGAACGTGCCGTCCCCGCCGAGGGCGAAGACGATCTCGGCGCCCTCGGCGGCCTCCGGGCCGGTCACCGGCACCACACCGGGCAGGTCGAGGTCCTCGGCCTCGTCGGCGACCACCCGTACCTCGAACCCGGCCGCGATCAGGTCGGCGGCCACCGCGCGGGCGTGCTCGGTGCTGCGTCGACGGCCGGTGTGCGTCACCAGCAGCGCGGTCCGACTCACCCGGAGCACCTCCTCGGTCGTGGTCCGCGCGTCAGCCTGGGCGGTCGACCCTGCGGGCCCGGCCGCGACCACTGCGCGCACCCGGTCGCGGGTCGGCGGCTGGCGCGTCCCGGCGCAACCATACGAAGAACTCCACGTTGCCGCTCGGCCCGGGCAGCGGGCTGGCCGCCACGTCGGCAGAGCGCCAGGCCGAGCCGCGCGGCGGCGGCGGCCACGTCGAGCACCGCCTCGGCGCGCAGCGCCGGGTCGCGGACCACCCCGCCGGCACCGACCCGTTCCTTGCCGACCTCGAACTGCGGCTTGACCATCAGCACCAGGTCGCCGTCGGCGCCGGTGCAGGCGGCCAGCGCCGGCAGCACCAGCCGCAGCGAGATGAACGACAGGTCGGCCACCGTCAGGTCGACCGGGCCGCCGATCGCCTCCGGCGTCGAGGGTACGCACATTGGTGCGTTCGAACACGTCGGACCCGGTCGTCGGTGCGCAGCGGCCAGGCGAGCTGGCCGTAGCCGACGTCGACCGCCACCACCTCGGCGCGCGCCGGCGCGCAGCAGCACGTCGGTGAAACCGCCGGTCGAGGCGCCGGCGTCCAGGCAGCGCCGGCCGGCCACGGTCAGCCCGCCGGGGCGAACGCGGCCAGCGCGCCGGCCAGCTTGTGCCCGCCCCGGGAGACGTAATCCGTCGGTCGGGTCCTCGCCGGTCGACCAGCAGCGGGTCGGCCGGGTCGACCATCGCGCGCGGCCTTGCGCGCGGGCACTCCGCGCAGCCGGACGCGGCCGGCCTCCACCAGCGCGGCGGCCTGCTCGCGGGAACGGGCCAGACCGCGCCGGACGAGTTCGGCGTCCAGCCGGGTACGACGTGCCATGCGGTGTCCGTCTCTCCGGCCTCTGCTCAGGTCTGGTCGATGCTGGCGAGGGTCTCGCGCAGCGTCTCGTACGCCGCCTCGTACTGGGCGATCTGGTCCGCCGGGGAAAGCGCCCGGCGTTGGCCATGGCCTGCACGGCGGCGTCCACCGCCGGGTGCCGACGCATTCGCCCACCTCCTCGACCGGCGCCGGGCGGAGCCCGGCGGCGGTCCGGGCCGCGCGCCCCGGGGGCGGCCCGGGACGCGGCGGCGGTCCGCCGGCCGGGGACGGCGCCGGTCACGAGGCGCCGCCGGGCGGCCTGGGCGCGGCCTTCTTCGCCGGCCGGGCCGGCTGGCGGATGACCCGTCGGCCGGCATGCGTGCCACCGTCGCGGCGGCTTGCGCGCGATCGCCTTCTTGGCCACCGCCTTCTTCGCCACGGCCTTAGTCGCCACTGCCTTAGTCGCCACTGCCTTCGTCGCCGGTGCGGCGCCGGACGCCCCGGACGACCGGGCTCGGCCCGGCTCTCGGAGGCGGCAGCCGCTGCCGGGTCGGCGCCGGTCGGCGCGGACGGCCGCGGCGGCCGGCGCGGGGCGGCGCGGCCTCGCGCAGCTGCCGTTCCAGGTCGTGCACCCGGCGGGTCAGCTCGGCGACCTCGTCGGCGGTGGCCAGCCCGACCGCGCCCAGGGCCCGGTCGACCTCGAAGCGGACCAGCTTGGTCAGCGCCTCCCGGTTCGCCAGCGCCGGTGGTGACCAGTTCCTCGGCGAGCGCCTGGAGCTGGCCGGCGGTCGCACCGCCCTGGAACCGACGACGCGACGACCGCGTCCTGGGCCTTCTTCCGGGGCGCCTCCGTCAGGCCCATGGCCAGCTCGAGGTAGGCGCGCCACGCGTCCTGCATGCCTGAGTCCTTCCGCGGGGCGAGGTGTGCAGGTGTCACGCTACCGGGCACCCCGGACGCACCCGTTGCGGTACGGTGCCGAGGACGGCGTGGCTCGTGGCGAGGAGACGATGTGGCCAGCGTGGACGAGTGCCGGCAGGCGTTGCAGGAGCTGGCCGACCGGCTCGACCGGCACGCCGAGGCGCAGGCGACGGATCGACCTGGACCGCACCCTGGCCTGCCGGGTCACCGATCTGGACACCGCGTTCCACGGCCGGATCGACGGCGGCCGGCTGGTCGAGCCTGACCGACGGCGACGACCCGAAGGCCAAGATCGCGCTGAGCACCTGCAGCGACGATCTGATCGCCCTGGTCCACGGCGAGCTCGACATCACGGCGGCGGTGGCGTCCCGCCGGGTGTCCGATCAAGGCGAACCCGTTCGACCTGATGAAGCTGCGCAAGCTGCTCTGACGAGCGCCGTCGGTCGGCCGGGTCAGGCCGCAGCGCGGCGAGGGCTCCACCGCCGCCGGGGAGGCCGGTCGGCACCCGCGGGCCGGCCGACGGCGTCGACCAGGCCACCGCGCAGAGCGCGGCGAGCGCGTCCAGCGGCCGACCCGCGCCGTCGAGCGTCCAGCTCGCCGTCGCGGTCGGTCACCGACCAGCCGCCGGCGTCCGCCGTGCCCGGGCACCCGCACCACGGCCGCCGGGTCGAAGAGCCCCGCCAGGTCACGCGAGACGTACGTCGGACGGCGCCGCGCTGGCGCGGCCAGCAACTCGGGTACGTCGCTGACGCCGGTGAGCACCAGCAGGCTGTCCAGACCGGCCCGGCGGGCGCCCTCGATGTCGGTGTCCAGCCGGTCGCCCACCACCAGGGTGCGGCCGCTGCCGGCCGCGCCGGGCGGCAGTCGCGAACAGCGCCGACTCCGGCTTGCCCACCACCACGTCCGGGTCCCGCTCCAACGCGGTACGCAGCACCGCGACCAGCGAACCGTTGCCTGGCAGCGGTCCACGCGGGCTGGGCAGCGTCCGGTCGGTGTTGGTGGCGTACCAGAGCGCACCCGCCCGCACCGCCAGGGACGCCTCGGCCAGGTCGGCCCAGCCGACCTGCGGCCCGTAACCCTGGGCCACGGCGGCGGGCTGCTCGTCGGCCGTCGACACCGGGCGCAGACCCGACCGCGCGCAGCTCCGCCCGCAGCGCCTCCGCCCCGACCACCAGCACCGGCGCGCCGGCCGGCAGCCGGTCACGCGAGCAGCTCGGCGGTGGCGGCGGCGGAGGTGAGCACCTCCTCCGGCTCGGGCCGGCACGCCCATCCCGGTGAGCAGGTCGGCCACCTCGCTGGAACGGCGGGAGGCGTTGTTGGTCGCGTACGCGACCGCCCGTCCCTCGGCATGCAGCCGGCCGACCGCCTCGACCGCGCCGGGGATCGGCCGGTCGATCAGGTAGATCACCCCGTCCAGGTCGAAGACGACCAGGGTGTACCCGTCGACCAGCCGCTCCGTCCCGGCGCTCGCGATCCGCGCCGGACCGGTCTCCCCGGCGCTCCGGTCACCGGCGCTGCCGCCTCGTCCCCGCCGGCCTGGCATCGCCGTCCGGGGCGTCGTCGGCAGCCGCGTCCGTCCGCGGAGCGTCCCGGAGCGAGCGAGCGGCCTGGTGTCGGTCAGCTCGTCGTCGCTCAGGTCGCCGGCGTCGCGGTCCCGGAGCGGCCGAGCCGCATCACCGGCACTCGCCGTCGGTCCGTTCGTCGTCGCCCAAGGTCTCGTGCTCGTCCTCGTCTTCGTCTTCGTCGTCGTCGTCGTCGTCGTCGTCGGTCGTCGTCGTCGTCCTCATCGTCGAGGCCGTGCTCGTCGCGGTCGTCGTCCCGGCCGCGCCGTCGGAGCGCCCGCGGCCGACGGTGCGGACGCATCCCCGTCGCGCTCCGGCTCGTCGTCCTCGTCGTCGCCCTCGATGACCACGCCGTCGAGTTCCAGCAGCCGCTCGGCGGCGTCGGTCTCGCCCTCGGTGTCCACGTCGGCGGCCCGGGAGAACCACTCCCGCGCCTCCTCGCGCCGGCCCACCGCGAGCAGGGCGTCGGCGTACGCGTAGCGCAGCCGCGCCGCCCACGGCTCCGTCGACTCGGCTGGTCAGCTCGCGGGACCTGCAGCATCGCCACGGCCGCGTCCTTCTGCCCCAGGTCACCCCGCGCGCCGGCGGCGACGATCAGCAGCTCGATCGCGACGGCCTGGTCGAGCTTCTCCCGGTCGGCGCCGCGGAACAGGTCGATCGCCCGCTCCGGCCGGCCCAGCGCCCGCTCGCAGTCGGCCAGGACCGCCAGGTGGCTCTGCAGGCCGGTCATCCGGTGGTACGTCCGCAGCTCGGCGATCGCCGTCTGCCACTCCCCCGCGTGGTACGCGGCCAGCCCGACCGCCTCACGGACGGCGGCGATCCGCGAGGCGAGCCGTCGGGCGGCCATCGCGTGCGCCAGCGCCTCGGCTCGGGTCCTCGTCGATCAGCTGGCCGGTCGCGACCAGGTGCCGGGCGACGGTCTCCGCGACCGGCTTGGCAGCGAGAGCAGCTCCGCCCGAACGGTCCGAGTCGAGGTCGCTGGCGACCATGTCGTCCGGCAGCGCCGGCGCCCACCGGTACGCCCGCCCTCGCACGACTCGTCCGTCGCTCGCGCTGCGCGGCCGGAACTCCCCGTCCGAGCGGCCGTCCCGGCCCGGGGGTGCACCCGCCACGGCGCCACCCGGTAGCCACCGTCGCGGTACGCCCGCCGCGGTAGCCACCGCTCTCACGCGGTCGCCACCGGCCGGGAGCTCGCCGTCGCGGTCACCGCCACGGAAGCCACCGCTCTCACGACGGTCGCCACTCGGCCGGGACCGCTGTCCGACGGTCGCCGCCACGGAAGCCACCCTCACGGCGGCGCACCGCCCTCACGCGGTCCGCTCGGCCGGGAGCCGTCACGGTCACCACCACGGAAGCCGCCCTCACGACGGTCACCGCCACGGAAGCCGCCCTCACGACGGTCACCGCCACGGAAACCACCTTCACGGTCGCCACCACGGAAGCCACCTTCACGCGGAGCGCTCGGCGCGAGCCGTCGCGGTCGCCGCCCCGGAAGCCACCCTCGCGACGGTACACCACGTCGCGGTCACCGCCACGGAAGCCACCCTCACGCCGGTCACCACCCGGGAAGCCACCCTCGCGACGCTCGCCGCCACGGAAACCACCGTCGCGGTCGCCACCACGGAAGCCACCCTCACGACGGATCACCCGACCGCCGTCGCGGTCGTCCGCCGCCGGAAGCCACCCTCGCGACGCTCGCCACCACGGAAACCGCCGTCGCGGTCGCCGCCCCGGAAGCCACCTTCACGCGGCGCCACCCGAGCGCGAACCGTCCCGGTCACCGCCCCGGAAGCCACCCTCGCGACGGTCACCGCCGCGGAAACCGCCGTCGCGGTCGCCGCCCCGGAAGCCACCTTCACGACGGATCGCCGACCACGGAAACCGCCCGTCACCGCCCCGGAAGCCGCCACCCTCGCGCGGCGCACCGAGCGGTTGATCCCGTCGCGGAAACCACCTTCACGACGGTCACCACCACGGAAACCGCCGTCGCGGTCGCCACCACGGAAACCGCCCTCATGACGGTCGCCACCACGGTAGCCACCCTCGCGAGGGGCGCTGGAACGGTCCCGGTCGCCACCACGGAAACCACCCTCACGACGGTCACCGCCACGGAAACCGCCCTCGCGGTCGCCACCACGGAAACCACCCTCACGCGG
The DNA here is from genome assembly GCA_963742855.1 of uncultured Actinomycetota bacterium. GTDB lineage: Bacteria > Actinomycetota > Actinomycetes > Mycobacteriales > Micromonosporaceae > CAVUNP01. The sequence continues at coordinate 30,214 of CAVUNP010000015.1, forward strand.
AGCGCTGGAACGGTCCGGTCACCACCACGGAAACCACCCTCACGACGGAGCGCTGGACGGTCCCGGTCACCACCCGGAAACCACCCTCACGCGGAGCGCTGGAACCGCCTCCGCGGTCACCACCACGGAAACCACCCTCACGCGGTCGCCGCTGGACGCGTCCCGGTCACCCCCACGGAAACCACCCTCACGCGGAGCGCTGGAACGGTCCCGGTCACCACCACGGAAACCACCCTCACGCGGCGCCGCCCGGAACGGCTCCCGGTCGCCACCACGGAAACCACCCTCACGCGGAGCGCTGGAACGGTCCCGGTCACCACCACGGAAACCACCCTCACGCGGTCACCGCTGGACGGCCCCGGTCTCACCGCGGAAACCACCCTCACGGCGGTCGCCACCACGGAAGCCACCCTCACGCGGGGCGCTCGGAACGGTCCCGGTCACCACCACGGAAACCACGAGTCGCGGCCGCCGGTGTAGCCGCCGCGGGCACCGCCACCGCTGTCACGGTCACCCCGGTACGGGGGCGGTCGGTCATCGCGGCGCGGCGTCGCGGTCGCGTCCGGCCGCGCCGTCGGTGCGATCTTCGTAGCGGCGGGGGCGGTCTCCGCCCTGCGGTCCTGAACTCACAGGTACATCCTTCCTGATTGCGCCAGCCAATGGCGCTAACGCAGTCAGGGCCGACCCCGATGGGGCGGCCCTGACTGAAAGATTGTCCGGCGGTGTCCTACTCTCCCACACCCTCCCGAGTGCAGTACCATCGGCGCTGGAGGGCTTAGCTTCCGGGTTCGGAATGTGACCGGGCGTTTCCCCTCCGCCATGACCGCCGTAACTCTATCGACATATCAAACAACACCCACACACACAGTGGTCTGTTGTTCGTTTGTCGAGAGTTGCACAGTGGACGCGTAGCAGCTTAGTAGTCAAGTCCTCGGCCTATTAGTACCGGTCAACTGAACCCGTTACCGGGCTTACATTTCCGGCCTATCAACCCAGTCGTCTAGCTGGGGGCCTTACCCCACCAAAGTGGGTGGGATACCTCATCTTGAAGCGAGCTTCCCGCTTAGATGCTTTCAGCGGTTATCCCTTCCGAACGTAGCTAACCAGCCGTGCCCCTGGCGGGACAACTGGCACACCAGAGGTTCGTCCGTCCCGGTCCTCTCGTACTAGGGACAGCCCTTCTCAAGTATCCTACGCGCACGGCGGATAGGGACCGAACTGTCTCACGACGTTCTAAACCCAGCTCGCGTACCGCTTTAATGGGCGAACAGCCCAACCCTTGGGACCTGCTACAGCCCCAGGATGCGACGAGCCGACATCGAGGTGCCAAACCATCCCGTCGATATGGACTCTTGGGGAAGATCAGCCTGTTATCCCCGGGGTACCTTTTATCCGTTGAGCGACACCGCTTCCACATGCCAGTGCCGGATCACTAGTCCCGACTTTCGTCCCTGCTCGACCTGTCAGTCTCACAGTCAAGCTCCCTTGTGCACTTGCACTCAACACCTGATTGCCAACCAGGCTGAGGGAACCTTTGGGCGCCTCCGTTACCCTTTAGGAGGCAACCGCCCCAGTTAAACTACCCACCAGACACTGTCCCTGAACCGGATAACGGTCCGAAGTTAGATACCCAAATCAACCAGAGTGGTATTTCAAGATTGCCTCCACCCATACTGGCGTATGGACTTCACCGGCTCCCACCTATCCTACACAAGCTAATTCGAGATACCAATGTCAAGCTATAGTAAAGGTCCCGGGGTCTTTCCGTCCTGCCGCGCGTAACGAGCATCTTTACTCGTAATGCAATTTCGCCGGGCCTGTGGTTGAGACAGTGGGGAAGTCGTTACGCCATTCGTGCAGGTCGGAACTTACCCGACAAGGAATTTCGCTACCTTAGGATGGTTATAGTTACCACCGCCGTTTACTGGCGCTTAAGTTCTCCGCTTCGCCCCGAAGAGCTAACAGGTCCCCTTAACGTTCCAGCACCGGGCAGGCGTCAGTCCATATACATCGAATTACTTCTTCGCATGGACCTGTGTTTTTAGTAAACAGTCGCTTCCCCCTGCTCTCTGCGGCCATACAACGCTCCACCCGCGCGGGGCTTCACGTCTCCGGCCCCCCTTCTCCCTAAGTTACGGGGGCAATTTGCCGAGTTCCTTAACCACAGTTCGCCCGATCGCCTCGGTATTCTCTACCTGACCACCTGTGTCGGTTTGGGGTACGGGCCGCTAAGAACTCGCTAGAGGCTTTTCTCGGCAGCATAGGATCACTGACTTCACCTGAATCG
>CAVUNP010000015.1:37500-43728 GCA_963742855.1 uncultured Actinomycetota bacterium
CCCGGTAGGAGACCCGGCCGGGGATCTCCACGTCGTACAGATGGATCTTGCGGTAGCTGGCGGCGAGCGCGCCGGCGCGGTCGAAGACCAGCGACGTGTTCCAGGTGTGCTCCGGGTCCGGGCCGGCCTCGTGGAACGAGCCGGCGATCACCCAGATGCCGAGCCGGCGGGCGATCCCGGCGAAGAACCTGCCCACCTCACCGTCGACCGGCTCCGGCCGGCGGCATCCGGTCGGCGGGACCGAGGTAGTCGACGTACTCCGGCAGGACGGCGAGGTCGGCGCCCGGCCGCGGCGGCCCTGACCAGCAGGACCTCGGCGGCGGCGAGGTTGCCGCTGCGGTCGTCGCGGGCGTTGAGCTGGCAGACGGCGACGCGCATGGGGCTCAGGGTACGGGCGGACGACGGTTGGCGACAGGGGCTCCGCGGCCTGCCCCGCCGGGGCGCCGGCCTGTTGGAGACCGGGTCAGGCCGACTTCTCCTCGCGGTCCCGGCGGGCCCGCCGGCCGGTGAACTCGCGCGGCACGATGGTCGGGTTGACGTTCTCCAGGACCACCTCGCGGGTGATCAGCACCCGGGCGACGTCGGGGTTGCTCGGCACCTCGTACATCACGGAGAGCAGCACCTCCTCCATGATCGCCCGCAGGCCGCGGGCGCCGGTGCCGCGGAGCATGGCCTGGTCGGCGATGGCCTCCAGCGCGCGGCTGCTCGAACTCCAGCTCGACGCCGTCCAGCTCGAACAGGCGCTGGTACTGCCGGACCAGCGCGTTGCGCGGCTCGGTGAGGATCTTCACCAGGGCGTCCGGTCGAGGCTGCGCACGTTGGTGATCACCGGCAGCCGGCCGATGAACTCGGGGATCAGCCCGAACTTGAGCATGTCTTCGGGCATGACCTGGCTGAAGATGTCGTCGGTCGACCGCTCCGACACCGACCGGAGCCGGGCACCGAAGCCGGTGCCGCCGGAGCCGGTGCGGGACTCGATGATCTGGTCGAGGCCGGCGAAGGCGCCACCGCAGATGAACAGCACGTTCGTGGTGTCGATCTGGATGAACTCCTGGTGCGGGTGCTTGCGCCCGCCCTGCGGCGGCACGTTGGCGACCGTGCCCTCGAGCATCTTCAGCAGCGCCTGCTGCACGCCCTCGCCGGAGACGTCCCGGGTGATCGACGGGTTCTCCGACTTGCGGGCGATCTTGTCGACCTCGTCGATGTAGATGATGCCGGTCTCGGCGCGCTTGATGTCGTAGTCGGCGGCCTGGATCAGCTTGAGCAGGATGTTCTCCACGTCCTCGCCGACGTAGCCCGCCTCGGTCAGCGCGGTGGCGTCGGCGATCGCGAACGGCACGTTGAGCATCCGGGCGAGGGTCTGCGCCAGGTGGGTCTTGCCGCAGCCGGTCGGGCCGAGCAGCAGGATGTTGGACTTGGCCAGCTCGACGCCGTCGCTGCCGGCGCCCGGCGCGCCGGCCGCCTCGGCCTGGATCCGCTTGTAGTGGTTGTAGACCGCGACGGCGAGCGCCTTCTTGGCCTGCTCCTGGCCGACGACGTAGTCGTCGAGGAACTGGCAGATCTCCATCGGCTTGGGAAGCTCTTCCCACTTCACCTCGCCGGACTCGGCCAGCTCCTCCTCGATGATCTCGTTGCAGAGATCGATGCACTCGTCGCAGATGTAGACGCCGGGGCCCGCGATGAGCTTCTTGACCTGCTTCTGCGACTTGCCGCAGAAGGAGCACTTCAGCAGGTCGCCGCCGTCACCGATCCGTGCCACCTACGTTCTCCCTGCACTCATCGGCCGGAGCGCCCGGCCCTGACCTGCGGGCGCCAGGGCGCCCGTCCGTCGCTGTCGTCCCACCGTGCGCCGGCTCCACCCGATCCGACCGCGGAGCGGTACAGACCCGACGTTACCCGGTGGCGGGGTCTTTCTCCGACCCCCAAAACGGGTGTGTCAGAGGTCGGCCGGGAACTGACGCCCCGGCCGACCTCTGACCCGGCACGCGCTCAGCTCGCGGCGTGCGGTCGCCAGCGGACCCTTCTTGCGGCTGGTCAGACATGGTGTCGACCAGCCCGTAGTCCTTGGCCTCCTCGGCCGTCATGATCTTGTCACGGTCGATGTCCTTGCGGACCTGCTCGATCGGCCGGTTGCAGTGCTGGGAGAGCATGTCCTCCAGCTGCGTGCGCATCCGCAGGATCTCCCGGGCCTGGATCTCGATGTCCGAGCCCTGGCCGTAGCCACCCTCGGTGGCCGGCTGGTGGATGATGATCCGGGAGTTCGGCAGCGCCATCCGCTTGCCCGGGGTGCCCGCGGACAGCAGCACCGCCGCCGCGCTGGCGGCCTGCCCAGGCAGACCGTCTGGATGTCCGGCCGGACGTACTGCATGGTGTCGTAGATCGCCGTCATGCGCGGTGAACGAGCCACCCGGCGAGTTGATGTACATGATGATGTCGCGGTCCGGGTCGGTGCCCTCCAGCATCAGCAGCTGGGCCATCACGTCGTTGGCCGAGGCGTCGTCCACCTGGACGCCGAGGAAGATGATCCGGTCCTCGAAGAGCTTGTTGTACGGGTTCGACTCCTTCACCCCGTACGACGTGCGCTCGACGAACGACGGCAGGACGTAGCGGTTGTGCACGGCCGCGAACTGGGGCGGCAGGCTCAGGTCGGTCATCGTCAGCTCCTCGGTCAGCTCAGGGTCCCGGCGCCATCCGGAACCTGCGCGGCCCCGATGATCACCTTGTCGATGAAGCCGTAGTCCATGGCCTCCTGGGCGGTGAACCAGCGGTCGCGGTCCGAGTCCGCCTCGATCTGTCGGCTGGGACTGGCCGGTGTGGAACGGCGACCCGCTCCTGGAACATGCGCTTGGTGTAGAGCATCTGCTCGGCCTGGATCGCGATGTCGCGACGCGGTGCCACCGATGCCGCCGGACGGCTGGTGCATCATGATCCGCGCGTGCGGCAGCGCGTAGCGCTTGCCCTTGGTGCCCGCGCAGAGCAGCAGCTGGCCCATCGAGGCCGCCATGCCCATCGCCACGGTGGACACATCGTTGTCGATGAACTGCATGGTGTCGTAGATCGCCATGCCGGAGTAGACCGAGCCACCCGGCGAGTTGATCCAGAGGTTGATGTCGCGGTCCGGGTCCTCCGCGGCGAGCAGCAGCAGCTGCGCGCAGATGCGGTTGGCCACCTGGTCGGTCACCTCGCTGCCGAGGAAGATGATGCGTTCCTTGAGCAACCGGTTGTAGACCGAGTCGTCGAGGTTGCCAATGGAGTCGCCACCGCGGGCCTCGATCGCCCGGAGCGACTTCTTGGGGATGTGCATGTCGGTCATGGCAGCCCTTCGCTCTCCGTACCGTCCTGCCCGACACTAACCGCTCGCCGCGGGGCGCACTCCCGGTCGGGGCACTGTTCGCTCTCAGCGCAGTCACCCGGGCTCGGCGTACCCCGGAAAGGGTTTCGGCCGCCGCCCGGCGCACAGCGCGGGACGGCGGCCGACGCCCGACGATCAGTGCTGGTGGTCGTGCTCGGCCTCGTTCTGGGCGCCGCAGCGCGTCGAGGGTGACCTCGTTGCCCGCCGAGTCCTTGATCTTGATCTTCTCCATCACCGCGGCGAGCGCCTTGCCCCGGCGGACGTCGCCGAAGACGGCCGCGGCGGCGCCGGAGCGGACCAGCTGGTCGTAGTACTGCTGCGGGGCCATGCCGGCGCGCTGCGCCCGGTGCACGATCTCGTGCCCGAACTCGTCGTCGGAGACCTGCACGTCCTCGGCGTCAGCGAGTGGCGAGATTGAAACGGCTCTCAAGCAAAATGATCTGGAGTCTTGGTATCAGCAAGAAGCTGGTGAAGATCAAGAAAAGATTCAGATGCGAAGATCACAGCAGAAAGCAATAAATTTTTAGAGCAAATAATAGGTGAATTAGGACAAAATCAACAACAGGGTCAGCCGCAAGAAATGGCTGAGCAAGGGGGTATGTTATCAGCGGTGGAAGGAATTAGATGACCACAAGTTCTGGGCCGGTGGTGCACATGAAGGATCAGTGTTTCCAAAAGGCGCACACACAAAAAAAGAAGAATCAGCTAACGGAGCTGGAAGTTTAAGCCACTATGAAGATACGACCGAGACCATCAAAGAGCAGCAGATGATGGGAGAGCGTAAAATTCATAGTAATAAGCACAAAACAGGCTATAGAAACTGATGATCTACCGTTCGGGAAGTCGGCTTCGGGGGATGTAGGATCCTCAGCTGCCATTGGGCAGCCCACTGCTCGTGTATGACGTCGTCATGGCGTCCGGCGGCGCTTTAACCCACGATGTGGCGCGCAGGCCGGTGCGCAGGATAGCAAGCGCCGCCGCGTCGATGCTTGTCTATGACCTGAATTAAACCAAATGCGGCGTCCCGGCGAGCACTTCCACGCTCGACAACGAACGCTGTGATCGGAACTTCGCGCGCGCCGTGTAAGACACTTGAGATTGCCGCCTGGGGCAGCTTAGCTTGGGTCCGGCCTGACACTCTCAAAATGAGCCTGCGACGGATGGTGTCCTGTTCGAGCAACGCGCCTTATTGAATGCGCTGAAGTTATCCGCTTCCTGTTACGCGGTGGCGGCGATGGAGTTTTCGGGCGCGTTCGCCGCCTTCCTCACAGAGCGGGCGCAAGCCCGCCAGGCGCACTGCGCGGTCCTGGCCACGGAATGGGTGATCGAGCCGGCAGGTCCGGAGCCCAGCGACCTCGATGATGCCCAACGTCGCGCGAGAAGCGGCGTGGCCGCGTTCGCAGAACTCGTGGCCACGCTCGAATTCGCCATCGTCGGAATTCTTAAAGAGATGACGAACGAGGCGATTGCCGCGGACCATCGCGAGCGCCTGGTCTCCGAGAGTGGAGTGCTCAGGGCCAGGGTTCGAGACGAGCAATTGACCGTCCGTTCCCGTCCGGCCGAGGTGAAGGTGCCTGACGCCTCGCCAGCCGCGGAAGGCGCCCACCAATTCGACGTCTACTTTGCGACGAACCGAACGCCGATCCACATTTCGGGGGCGCTGGTCGGGTTCGGAAGCGGCCGAAGCGAGGAGATCCATCATGGGCGGTGCGAGGTCACGATACCGGAAACACATCGCATCGGATCGACCGGATCACCCTGGTGGCGCCGGATCGGCCGAGGAGACGATCGCCTTCGCCTCGCAGCCCTGACGCCGCTGGAACCTTCCCTCTTCTGGCAGGAGGTCCGAGGACGGATCAATGAAACGGTCGCGCCAGGCGACGCCATCGTCTTCATTAACGGCTTCAACGTCAGCTTTCTCGAAGCAAGTCTTTGTGCGGCCCAAATTGGCGCGGATCTCGCCCTCGACGGCGTCACAACCTTCTTCAGCTGGCCGTCTCGGGGGACCGTCCTGGGATACCCAGCGGACGAGGCGACAATCGAGGCCAGTGAGCCGCAGATTACGCGGTATCTCGTCGAATTCGCCGAGCGGTCTGGGGCCCGCGGTGTCCATATCATCGCCCACAGCATGGGCAATCGCGGGCTGCTCCGTGCCGTCGATCGCATCGCCGCATCCGCCTCAGCCCTAACTCGGAAGCCGTTTGGGCAGATCATTCTAGCTGCGCCTGATGTCGACAGCGGTACATTTCGAGGGTTGGCTGCAGCCTATCCGGCTGTTTCGGTTCGCACGACCCTCTATGTGTCCAGCGGCGACCTAGCGGTAAGGGGATCGAGATTGCTGCACGGCGCGTCGCGCGTCGGCTTCACACCTCCCATCGCAATCGTCGAAGGTATCGACACCGTCAGCGCCAAAAATGTCGACGTCACGCGGCTGGGTCACGGGTACGTCGCCAGTTCACGTCCGGTTTTGGTGGACATTCACGACCTGATTAAGCACGGCAGCGCGCCCGACGATCGCGCAACCTTGCGACGCCGCAGTGACACAGGGCAGCCTTTCTGGGAGTTTGCGGACTAATCGAGTTCTGCGAGGAAGTACTATGGCTCAGTTACCGCACCGGCGCGCTTGCTTTGAGGTCGCGTTCTCGTCGCCCGAGCGCGCGGCCGGCAAAGGCGCGGGTCACTCGTCTTCTGGATCGTCCTAAAATCCAAAGCCGAGCCCAACTCTTCGCATACTTCGTAGCTTGCCGCGAGCTGCAGGACGGCTAGGGTCTGCGCAGGAAGGGGCGTACGTTCACAGAACGTCAGAGATAACAATGACATAAGAGTGCCCAGTTTCATCCTGTCGGGCGCGCCAGCAATTTCAGTATGTTAGGCTA
>CAVUNP010000016.1:0-18725 GCA_963742855.1 uncultured Actinomycetota bacterium
CACCAGAGAAACCCGAGCTAGGACGGCATCTCGCCGGTAGCTGAACACCTGGTCTGAGACCGGTCAGTCCGCAGCTGGTCCGCAGTAGATCGGATTGCTGAGTCCAGCCGGTCTGCAACACCGTCCAGATCCTCGTCGAAGAGGTCCGAGTAGACGTCCAACGTCATCGAGGCCTTGGCGTGCCCGAGCATCCGCTGGACCGCCTTCACGTTGGCGCGAGCACTGACGGCGAGGCTGGCCGCTGTGTGACGGAGGTCGTGCGGAGTGATCGTCGGAAACGTCTCATCTGCGCCCTGACACATTGCCACCGCAGGCCGGAATACCCGCGCACGCCGGTTCGAGTTCCGTAGGACGCCGCCGCGTTGGTCGGTGAAGACGAGATCCTCGCGACCCTTACCGACCATCAGGGCGGCGAGTTCGTCGCAAAGCACCGCAGGGAATGGCACAGACCGCCGTTCCCAGGTTTTCGGTGTGCGCCACACCAGGCCACTCGATTCCGTGACCGAACGCGACACATTCACGCGGCGGCGCGGCATGTCGAAGTCCTGGACCCGAAGCGCGGCCATCTCACCCCACCGCAGGCCGGTGTACAACAGGAATCGGACACCTCACCTTGTCGCGCGACCGCAGACGCGAGAGCGACGACCTGGCGATGGCTGAGGTAGCCACGGTCGGAGTGCTTACGCTTGGGCAGCGAAACGCCGTCACACGGGTTGCGGGCGATACGGCTGTCCTCGACCGCTGCGCCGAGCACCTGGCGCAGCACGCCGAACGCATTCTGGATCGTCGGTGCGCCAACCTCGTCGGTGACCATCTTGGACACCCACGCCCGGACACCTGCGGTCTTAACGTCGACCACGGCCACATCTGCCCAGTGTGTTTTCACGCAGCTGTTCCATACGCTCTTGCGCGTCGCCGCCGTCTTGGGGGATATGTGGCCCTGAGACGCAGACCACGAGGAGTGGACCGCCCCGACGGTCACCAGACCCGCCCTGGGCGCCACGTAGTTGCCCGTCACCAGTTTGGCGGTCACCTCGGTGTCGAGCCACCTCTGAGCTTCGACCTTGCGGTCGAAACTCTTGGTCAGCTCCCGGCCCTCGTTGTCGACAAATCGGGCCATCCATCGCAGCCCCCTGCCGCGTCTGGCGCTGGGCACCTTCTGCGTGTTGCCGTCCTTGTCACGCACGGTCTTGGTCCAGCGGTCCTCGACACCGGCCCTGCGGTTGCGCTTCACTCCTGCGGCTCCTTCTCGGTCGGTTTCTCTTCCTCCGGGTCCTCGGCCACTCGCCGTTGCATGTCCGCAATAAGCTGGTCCTCCAGCTTGCTCAGTGCCTCGCGTGCCGTCTCCAGGTGACCGAACACTTCACGGCCATGCCTGGCGAGTGTGTCAAGTTCCGCGAAGTCGGACGGGATGTCCGCCAACCGGTCACGCAGCGAGCGGGCGGTTCGGTGCAACTCGGTGCGCGACGTGTAGACGGCATCCATCAACGCACCCAGGGCATAGGCCAGGTCCCGCTCGGCCCCCGGCTTGCGGCCGAGCAAGCCATCAAGGGGCACCTCGAACAGATCAGCGATGGCCACTGCCTCGTTGATCCGTACTGACCGACTGCCAGCCTCGATCTTCGCGACGGTCGTCGCGTACATGGGTTCTATTTTCTTGTCCGTCAGCAGCTTGGCCATCTTGGTCTGTGACCAGCCCCGGCGCTCACGCTCGACCCTGACCCTCTTCCCAAAAAGTTCGTCTGTCCATTTTTGTCTTCCCATAAACCGTGACTATATGTTTTTCGGTTGACAGGCGCAAAAACTGCTGGTCACACTCGATGTTGACCGACAGCCGGTACGTAGAACAGGAGTGTGGAAGTGAACGCAAAGCTCGACCCTGACGCAGTCGCTGAGGCGATCGTCGAGATACGACGCATCGAACTGGAGAATGCCGCCCGAGCGGTCATCGGAGAACGCGAGTACTTCACGTCAAAGGACCTAGAAGAGTTGACCGGCACTAAACCTGGATCCGTGGATGGGCCGGTGATGTGATCGGCGTGTGAACAGCGAAAATGCCTTCTGAGCTGGGACAATACGAGTGTTGATGTCGATTTTGTCCAGCGTTCGGGAAGGCATTTTCGGTGCACTCATCCTATACGTTCAGCGTCGGGTCGGCGGTGTTTGACGAGCAGAATCTGGTGTCGTCGGCCGGGTTGGTGCCGGTGCTGGAACTGGCTGAGCAGACCGGTCTTTCGCAGTTGATCGGCGAGCACGTGGATCTACCGTCGACACGGGTGAAGTCCGGGGCGGTCAACCCGGCCGGCAAGCTGACCTCGATCATCGCCGCGATGACGTGCGGAGCGGACAGCATCGACGATGGCAACGTGCTGCGCGCCGGCGGCACCCCGCGGGTGTTCGACGAGGTGTATGCGCCCTCGACGCTGGGGATCTTCTTGCGCGAGTTCACCTTCGGCCATGCCAACCAGCTCGCCGCGGTAGCCCGCGCGCATCTGGTGGCGCTCACCCAACGCACACCGCTGCTGCCCGGCATCGAACAGCGCGCCTTCGTGGACATCGACTCGCTGTTGCGCCCGGTCTACGGGCACCACAAGCAGGGCGCCTCGTTCGGGCACGCCAAGATCGCCAGCCGCGCGCTGCTGCGTCTGGGCCTCTCACCGCAGATCACCACCATCTCCACGGCAACCACCGCGCCGGTGATCGCCGAAGCGCGACTGCGCAGCGGGCGGGCCGCCTCCGGGCGCGCCGCCGCCGCCCAGCTCAAGCAGGCCATCGGCACCGCCCGCGCGTGCCGGGCCGGCACGATCATGGTGCGTGGCGACTCGGCGTTCGGCACCAAGAAGGTGATCACCACCTGCGTGGCCGAAGGCGCCGAGTTCTCCCTATCGGTGAGCCGCAACAAGCGCATCAGCGCCTCGATCGAGGCCATCGACGAGTCCGCATACACCCCGGTGCACTACCCCGGCGCGGTGACCGACCCCGACACCGGGGCGCTGATCTCTGGTGCCGAGGTCGCCGAAACCCCCTACACCCTGCGGCTGGGCCGCGGCCGCACGCTGACCGTGCGGCTGGTGGTGCGCCGGGTCAAGGACGCCCGCTACCCGGATGCGTTGTTTCCGGTGTGGCGCCATCACCCGTTTGTCACCAACTCCGAGTTGCCCACCGCCGAGGCCGATATCACCCACCGCCGCCACGCCATCATCGAAACCACCTTCGCCGATTTGATCGACGGCCCGCTGGCCCATATCCCGTCGGGGCTGTTTGCCGCCAACTGCGCCTGGCTGGGCTGCGCGGTGATCGCGCATAACCTGCTGCGCGCCGCCGCCACCCTCGCCGGCGGTAACCACGCCGTGGCCCGTGGCGCCACCCTGCGCCGCGACCTGGTCAACGTGCCGGCCCGCTTCGCCGCCCCCGCCCGCAAACCCGTCCTGCACCTACCAGCCCACTGGCCCTGGCAAACCGGATGGAAAACCCTGTGGGACAACGTCATCAGCTACCACTACCCGACCGCCCAAGCCCGCGCCGCCTGACCCCACCGACCAGCCCCTGCCCACCCCGCCACCCCAGGCCCGACCCGAGGAACCTCGCAACAAGGAAAAGCTGGTACAGACCAGCCGATCACGCATGCGCCACCGCGCCACACCCGGCCGAAGTTCAGGGCAACCACGTCAACGACCACACGAAATCACCCATCCACGGATTCAGGCTAAAGCCTCGACGTGGAGGTACTGGGCCTCGAAAGGAGTAGGACCGGCCAGCTTTTCCCTCGGTAGGCGTCGGGTATGGAAAAGGGCCAGCGCGTTGGCATGGCTCGCAGAGCAGGAGCAGGGGGCCGCATCCTGAGGCCCGCAAGCGCGACAAGAGGCAGGCGACGTGATGAGGCCTCTAGACGGAGATCGCCCCGGCGATCCGACGACCACCAGGGCGACCCACTACCAACCACCAGACGACCAGCCCGCGACCAAACAGACCGCCGCTGATCGTGATCTTAGTGGGCACCGCCGACATCGGCGAGGTGGTGCGCGGTGATCGACGACAACCCGTGCGTCGAAGAGACGAACGTCACCAACGGTGCGGACTACCTGCACCCCGAAGTGCTCTTCTTGCAGCGTCTCGACGACCTCGGGGTCCCACTCTGGGTGGCCACGATCGCGGAGTACGGCGACGCCGAGTGCTCCCGGCCAAAAGACTGGCAGAACCTGACCCACGAGGAGAATGACGACCGACTAACGGGGTACCACGCCGAATACGCGCCCTACGTCGCCGTCAACACCGGCTTGCCGTTCGTCGTCTTCGACTGCGACACCAAGAACGGCTGCGACGTGGAGAAGGTGCGCGCCCTGCTGGCCAGGCTGAAGGTGCGGATCTACGCCGATGTCATCACCCCCTCGGGCGGCAGGCATTTCTACATCCGTGGCCATCCCGACCTGGTGACGGTGCATTCCAGGAGGGACAACCCTAAACTGGTCGACTTCCCCGGTTTGGACATCCAGTCATTCAGGGCCAATGTCTGGGCACCGGGCACGTTCCGGTACAAGCACGGCTTCTTCGTGGGCGGCTACACCATCGTCTACGACCACCTCGACCAACTCACCCCCGATGATGCCGCCGACGACGGCACCGAAGCACTGGTCGACTGGCTGGCCGAGCAGTTGGCGCACAAGGTCAAGGAGAAGGCGGCCAAGACACCCGGCGGTGCCAAGGAGTGGACCTGGGACCCGTGCGAGCCGTGGGACGGCACCCCGCCCGACAGGCCGCAGCAGGCGTACATGAACGCTGCGCTGGCGAGTGAAGCCGACAAGGTCGCCACAACGGCCAAGGGCGGGCGCAACGACGCGCTGTTCGTCGCCGCGCTCAAGCTCGGGTCCTCCATCGCCGGGGCGGGCCTGGACGAGCAGACGGTGATCGCCGCTTTGGAAGCCGCCGCCAACACCAACGGCCTGACCGCCGAGGACGGGGTGCAGTCGGTTCGGGCCACCATCCGCTCGGGGTTGCGGGGCGGGAAGCGCAACCCGCGCGCGGTGCCAGAGCCGACGACTCGAGAGGGGTCTTACGAGAACGGCGTTGCCGATGAGCTGATGAAGCTGCGGATCAGGGCCGAGGCCAAACGGCGCTACGACGAACAGACCCAGGGCCCCGCACCGCCGTTCGACGCGGGCCTGCTGTCCGAGATCCTGGAACGCCCCGAGGAGCCGGGCTACCGCATCGAGGACGTGCTGCCGTCGCAGGCGTCGCTGCTCGTCGCCGCACTGCGCAAGACCGGCAAGACCACGATGATGCTCAACCTGGCCCGCTGCCTGAGCACCGGCGAGAAATTCCTCGATCGCTTCGCGGTGCGGCCGATCGCCGGGCAGGTCGGCATCCTCAACTTCGAGATGTCGGCCGCCCAGCTCGCGCGGTGGGCCTCGGCGGTGGGCGTACCCGAGGACCGGCTGGTGCTGGTCAACCTGCGGGGGCGACGCAACCCGCTGAGCCACGCCGACGACCGGGCCCGGCTGGCCGACTACCTGCGTGAGCACACGGTGGAGTCGCTGATCGTGGACCCGTTCGGCCGGGCCTACACCGGCAAGAGCCAGAACGACCCCGGCGAGGTCGGCGCCTGGCTGACCGCGCTGGACAGCTTCGCGCGCACCGAGGTCGGAGTCTTCGACCTGGTCCTGACCGCGCACATGGGCTGGAGCGGCGAGCGGGTGCGGGGAGCCTCGGCGATCGAGGACTGGGCCGACGCGATCGCATATCTGACCAAGGACGACGACGCGCGGTATTTCAGCGCCCTGGGCCGCGACGTGACGATCGAGGAGGACCGGCTGCACTACGACGACGAGACCCGGCTGCTGTCGCTGACCGGAGGCGGGAGCCGTAAGCAGGCCGCGCGCAACGCCACGGTGGCCGCTCTGCTCGATCCGGTGACCGATCACGTGAGGGGCAACCCAGGGGTGTCGGTGACCGACATCCGCAAGGCGATGCGGGCCCTGCACCGGGAGGACAAGCTGACCGTCTCATTCCAGGACTGCGACATCCGCGACGCCATCAAAGCGGCCGAATCCAGGGGCTGGGTGCGCGTCGAAATAGGCGGTGCGGGGATGGCCAATCGGCACTACCCAGGGAACCCGAGCCAAACCGAATCAAGATCAAACCCGATTGACTCGGGTTCCTGATGAACAAAAGCCCAGGTCGGAACCCGAGCCAAACCCGAGCCAAATCAGGTCCAAAGACCCAGTCCAACCCAGTCTTACTAAATGGACTGGGTTTGGGTGCTTGGGTCAGACCCCCAATTCGCTTGGCTCGGGTCACTGTCTGGGCCCTGGGAACACACACAAACTCACCCGGCGATCAGCGCCTGGGAGAAGAGAAGGAGATCCAATGACGACACCCGCCGAGAACTCGCCGATCGACGACGACGAGTTCGACCACTACGACGACTTCGACTACGAAGACGACGCATGCAAGTTGTGCGATGCCACCTGGGTACCGGCCGACAGCGACGGCAACATCTTCGTCCGCCACGAGGACGACTGCCCGCTCCTGGCGGCCACCTACGACAAGGACGACTCATGACCCTCAAGCACGACGTCGACACCCTCGCCCGGCGAACCCCCTGGATTGAACGCGGCGCCGCCGAACGGATGGTGTCGGTGTTCACCCTTGGCGGGTTCCTCGTGTCCTGGTACGGCGGCCCCACGTACATGCTCCCGGCCGAGCACGCCTACGCCGCCTTCCAGGCGGTGTGGACACGCCACCACGCCCCCGAACCCGAACCGCTGGGCTATCACCTGTTCTGCCTCGCGCTGTGCGATCGCGGCAACGACATCACCCACCGACACGGCACCGACTGGTTCCCGCGTAACCAGCTGAATGTCGGCAAGCTGTGCGCCGAACTGGTCGCCGCCACCTCCCCCAACCAACACCCTCACCCCCCTGCTCGATCACAAGAAGGACCGCCGCACCCGAAACTCACCCGCGCGCATCCGGCGCCGGGGAGCCACGAGAACGAGGGCGATCCCGACGACCTCGCCGCGCACGCGGCCCCACTACGAGAAGGACTGATCCGCACAGAACCTCCGGGTGCCGACCGGCATCCGGGAACGGGCACGAGCCCGATCACCAAACGAATAGAAGGAAGTTCAATATGAGCGACGTCCATCGCTTGCAGGACGACGCGCCGCGCTATGTGGTCGCGGCACTGACCGCCCACGGGCCGCAGGATCTCGATGCCTTGGCCGACAACTACGTCCCGCCCAAGCCGAACGACATGGCCGAACTCAAAAGCGATTATCGCAACGAAACCCTCGACGCCGGTCGGATCGACAACCACGACGTCAAACAGTGGCTGATCGAGAACGCGATCACCGAGATCAATGCTGGCAACAACAGCCCCGATCACGACGGCGTCATCATCCTCGACGAGGAGAGCGGCGGCTACTGGCTGGCCGACGGCGTTAACGCCAATCAACTCCAGGTCGGCGGCGAGCCGCTGGTCCGTGCTCGGGCACTGCCGGACCTGTTCACTCCCGAGACCGGGCTGTGGGCCGACAACGTCCGAAGCTTCAGCACGCAGGGGCTGAAGGAACTGCGCGAGTCGATGGGTCAACTCGGATGGCTGCCTGAACTGCCCGGCGTCAAGGACGAAAATGACGTCATAATCGTCGGACACCGCCGCGACGCCGTCGCCAAGGAGCTGGGCATCGAGCCGGTATTCAAGACCGTCCACTTCGGTGAGGGTGTCGCTGCCGATGCCGCCAAGGCCGCGCTGGCCATCGCCTCCAACGTCGGGGCCGAGAAGATCAGCCCCGCCGACCGCAAGAAGATCGCCGCAGATCTGTACGGGTCCGGCTGGTCGATGGCCAAGATCGGAGAGTTGCTGAAGGTGGCGACGATGACGGTGTCCCGTGACCTGTCAAGGATTAACAATGTTAAACCTCGGCCTGAGCGCGGTGGCCGTCCCCGGAAGAAGCCCGAGCTGAAGCCCGAGCCGATCGACGAGGACACGGTCGCCGCGCAGCCGACCACAACCGAACCGCCCGGTGGGCTAACCGAGGATTCGCCCGGCCAGACCGACCGCGTCAGGCAGGCACTGGAGAAGGCCGTGGCCAAGCCGCAGGAGCCAGCCGCAGAGCCTGAGGTGATCAAGGCCGAGGTGGTGGAGTCGGAGCCGGTCAATGCCGAGGTGGTCAAGCCGAAGCCCAAGCCAATCAACGACCCGAAGCCCGAACCGGCCCCGGAGTCCAAGCCGGTCGAAGAGCCCAAGTCCGTACCGCCCGGTGGGCTGACCGAGGACTCGCCGGGCATGATCGACGCCAAGGCCGCCGGGGCCGTCACCGAACCGACACAGGCTGAGGAGGCACCGGCTGAAGAGGTAGCGGCGCAGGAGCCGGGTGCGCGGACGGTCGACGAGTTAGTGCAAGTACTGGTCGACGCCACGGTCGCCCTGGAGGCCCTCACCGAAGGGTGGGAAGCCCCTGACACGCCGCCGATGCCCGTGGTGCCGTTCATCGCAGGCGCGAGCGCCGTGGTCGATTCGGTTCGTGAGCGGCTGTCGGACGTGGGAATGGCGCTCCACAACATGGACGTGTCGAGCGTGATAGACCGCGCGGTGAAGCCCCGCAGTCGGCGTGGACGTCCGCCGAAGCACAAGCCGCCGTTCGACCACAAGCCCCCGCTGACCGTCGCCGAACTCGGAGGTCCGGCATTCCGAACGTCTCCGCAGTCTGAGACAGGCTGGCAGGCCCCTCGGGGACACGGTGACGCGGTTCAGCCCATCCGCCATGGGGCGATCTGGCCAGCGGTCAAGCCGCCGCCGGTTACGAGCTGACCGACCTGCAGTTGATCGAGGCCCCCATCGTGGCTCGCGGTGCCAATCCGGCTGCATTGATCTCCAGCATCAAGTCAGCCACACCACGCCCTTGGAGGCTTGCGAGCATCGGGGCTAAACCGGATTGCCGATGGAGCTGACGAAATCGCACACTGCTGACCAAACCTCGTGCATGACACTCCGGCTGCGCCTCGCCCGGACTCTCACCTTCTAACCAACCAAGATGAAATCCCAGTGCCTGCCTGGCCAATAAGACGGTCGCAATCTTCCGCCAGCCCGCTGATCGGGACATCGCGAAGTCTGATGCACACCTGGGCTGTCGAACGCCACACTGATCGGATGGGGATATGGCGCTCTCGGCGCGGGTCATCGGGTCGATTACCGGTCGTCCATAGATAACGATCCGGCACACCCGCGCCAGTTGCCGGACACTTCGCACTGCCCAGCCCTTAAGGTCACTTCCGTGGCCGGGCCAGGGGCGATCCAACCGACCGACAAGACGGGGCGGATGGGCGTGATGTACGTTCGGTCGATCCTGGCGCAGGCTGGAGTGATCAACAACGAGGTGCCTGGCGGCGAAGACCATCTCGCTGTCGACCTGACCCTCATCTTTCCCGTCGGTCCAGTCACCGTGCAGGTCAAGGCGGGAACGGCGAAGCCAAACACCGACGGAAGCATCACCGTCCCTGTCGAGGAATCGTGGCGGCAGAAGTGGGCGCAGACGATTACGCCGGTTTTCCTGGTCTACGTCCTCCTGGAGAAGGACTCGCCCGCCGACTGGGTCGATCACGCTGACCTGCACACACTTCTGCACGTCCGCGCGCACTGGCTGAAGGTCAACGCAATGTCGGGGGCAAGTGTCAGAGTGCCATTGGCTAACCGGCTCACCATCGACACGTTCGAGTCGTGGGTCACTGAGTTCAATCGCTTCGGGAAGGCGGCGAGCGCATGACGCCGTATGACCGCCTGACCCACTACCTGAACGCGACCGGATGGCTCGCGCCGACCGATCCCGGACCTGCCGGTGGTTTGTGGAGACACCCGCATTCGGAGCTGCTCCTGCCGGTACCGAACGACCTCGTCGAGGACGGCATCGACTGGCAGCGGCTCGTCGAGCGACTCGCTCTTGTCGAGGAAGCGGCGATCGCGGACGTACTCGCTCGGCTCGACGGTCGGATGGTCGACATCGCCAACCTGCGCGCCGCCAACGACATCGTCATCAGTGACACGATCCCCTTCGCGGCGGGCGTCACGCTGGTCCGGGAAGGCTGGACGATGCTGAGAGCATCAGCTACGACCTCACTCGGACCGCGCCCCTTCATCCGCAGGTACCGCCCGGCAGGTGACGAGATCGTTGAACACGCGCGGATGGCGCATACCAAGCGAGGATCGTTCGTCATCCCCATTCACCTACCGATTCCCGAGCCCGAGGCGCAGCGAGAAGAAGCCGAGCCGATGTTGGAGGGGCTGGAGGTGGAGCCACCCGAATCCGAGCAGCGCCGGGTGATGCGAACCTTCGCCGAGTCCCTGGCAGCGATCGACGCCTTCGCCGTGCAGCCGGAACGCGAGCCCACAAGCGACAACGTCCACGATCTTGTGGTTGCCGGGGTCAGCTACGAGTTCGCCTCGGCGCTGCACCGGGTCTTGGATGAGGATTCTGTATCTGAGTTCAGCGCCAGTTTCGAGTGGGCACCCAGCGGCGGTCCGCCTCCCAGCAGTCCGGCGAGGATCGCGGTATCGTCGTCGGCTCGGGAACGGATCAAGATCGTCGCCAGCAAGCTGAAAGCTCCGGCGGCTCCGCAGCGGATGACCGAAGAACTCACTGGTCCGATCATCCGGGTCGAGCGGCACATCGACACCGATACCGGGGTTGTCACGGTGCAGGCGGTGCGTGCCGGTCGGGTCGCGCACGTGAATGTGAACGTGTCGTCCGGTCGACTCGATGAGGCACTGGTGTGGATGCGCGCGCGGGAGACGGTCGTCGTCGAAAGCCGCGTCCACCGGACAAGCGCCGGGCTGATAGCGGACAGCCGCGACGCGGTGACACCGCTACAGACTCGGCACCTGATCTAGCCGAGCTAACGACAAGCACGGAGCGGATGCGTATGCCGTCTCCTTCAACTCCCTGTAGATCAACGGGACGCGCTTGCCGAGGAGTTTTTGTGACACGTCGGCGTTGTTTGACAATCTGAACCGACAGGTCCGCCGAGGAGTCCATCGTCCCGATCACCGCCGAGACGAACTCGTCATGCAGGTCGGCGCAGAGCTGCTCAGGTCTAACAGGTGAGGTTCGTGGTTCACGTCGATGTGCCCCGCCCTGAGTGAGTCGCTCGCCAGTAGCCGGTCTACAGCGGCGGGTCAAAATTGAGCTGCCTGCGACCGGCCAGCCCGCTGGCCTAGGTCAACGACGATGCGTTCCATGTCCAGCCGGGCATGTCTTGGAGTCGTTGTTCGCGGTCGGCATCAAGGGTGCCCTTGGCGTGTTTTTGGCGTTGCGTGGTGACCCAGTCGCCGAGCTGGTAGCCATCGATCGAGTACTTCCTCGGGACGCGAGCATCACCGTTGGATTCGACGTAGTGCAGAAGTTGGCTGAAACCCTCCTCCCACTGGTCGGCGAAGGGATCCCATGTCCAGCCCGGCACTTCTTCAAGTTTTCGTTGGCGGTCGGCCTCAAGGGTGCCTCTAGAGTAGGTCACGCGCTGCTTTGAGACCCACCGACCGAGCGGGTAGCCAGCGACCGCGTAGGACACCGGGACACGTGCGTGACTGTGGCGTTCGACGTAATCCTGGAGGCGTTCGAACCCTTCCTCCCACCTGTCGGCCGGGGGTATCCCATATCCAGCCGGGCAGGTCTTCGAGTCGGCGTTGGCGGTCGGCGTCAAGGGTGCCTTTGTTGCGTTTTGGCGCTGCGTCATGACCCACTGGCCGAGCTGGTAGCCATCGACCGTGTACGACCGAGGGACGCGGGCGTCACCGTGGCGTTCGACGTAGTGCAGAAGTCGGCTGAAACCCTCCTCCCACTGGTCGGCCGCGGACGTCCCATGTCCACCGCGGCAGCTCCTGGAGTCGGCGTTGGCGATCGGCGTCAAGGATGCCTGTTGGTGTGGCCGGTGCGTTGGTTGTTGATCCACGCACCGAGCCGGTAGCCATCGACCTTGTAGGGCTGTGGGACGCGGGCATCACCTTGCGTTCGACGTAGTCCAGGAGTCGGCTGAACCCTTCCTCCCACCGGTCGGCGCGAGTGTCCCATGTCCAACCGGGCAGATCCTGCGAGCCGACGTTGGCGATCGGCGTCCAGAATGCCTTTGGCGTGGTTGGCGCGTTGACGAGTAACCCACGCCCCGAGCCGGTAGCCATCGACCTTGTAGGAGCTGAGGGACGCGGGCGTCACCGTGTCATTTGACGTAGTGCAAGAGTCGGCTGAAACCCTCCTCCCACTGGTCGGCGATGGGGTCCCATGTCCAGCCGGGCACGTCCTGGAGTCGGCGTTGGCGGTCGGCGTCAAGGGTGCCTTCGTTGTAGGTTGTTGCGTTGCTGTCGACCCAGTGGCCGAGCGGGTAGCCATCGACCGTGTATGACGCGGGGACGCGGGCGTGACGTGAAGTTCGACGTACTCCAGGAGCCGGCGGAAACCCTCCTCCCATTGTCGGCGAGGGGTCCCATGTCCAGCCGGGCAGTTCGTCGAGGCGGCGTTGGCGATCGGCGTCGAGGGTGCCTTCGGCGTGCTTGGCGCGTTGCTTGATGACCCATCGACCGAGCCGGTAGCCATCGACCGTGTAGGCCGCGGGAACGTGGGCGTCGCCGTGGCGTTCGACGTAGTCCAGCAGTCGGCTGAAACCCTCCTCCCACTGGTCGGCGTCGGGGTCCCAGGTCCAGCCGGGCAGGTCCTGGAGTCGGTGTTGGCGGTCGGCGTGAAGGGTCGCCTTTGTCGTGTTTGGTGCGTTGCGTGTTGACCCAGCTGACCGAGTCGGTATCCATCGACCGTGTAGGACTCGCGGGACGCGGGCGTGACCGTGGCGCTCGACAAACCGTTCCAGTATCCCGAACCAGAACTCCCAGGAGGCGTGGTCTGCTCGACGAGGCGCACATCGAAAGCGCGGGCGAAATCGCTGCCGACCCTTGCGGGCAGGTCGAAGTGGATCTTGCCGGGCAGCCGTGGCCGTCGACCCTGCCGACCTAGCTGTCGTCTGAGTTCGTCGAGTTGTTCGCCAAGCTCGTCGTCGTGTGAGCGCAGCGCCTTGATCACGTCCCACACCGGCTTGAACGCCGAGTCGTCGAGGGCGATCTCGGGGTCTTCGTCGGTGTCGATGAAGACCGGGATGACGATGGTGCCGACGGTCTTGTCGGGGGCCAGCCGGATGGCACGCCCAACAGCCTGCACAATGTCGACCTCGGAGCGGCGCGGGTCGATGAAGGCCACGCCGTCGAGGGTGGGCACGTCGACTCCTTCGGCCAGGCAGCGGGCGTTGGCCAGCAGCCCTCGTTCGCCGTGGTCGAGCCTGCCGAGGTGTTGCAGCAGCACATGGCGCTGCCCGGCGGGCATCTCGCCTGATGCGTAGTCCGACCACAGGTGTCCGGTGGGTCGCTGGCGCGCGGGCATCCAGGCGATCACCTCGGGCAGCGAGCGGGCGAACTCTCGGGCACGTTTGACCCGCGAGTGGAAGGTGATCGTGCGGTGCAGGTCGTAGCGGCGCATCGCCTTGGCCAGCCCGATTTGTCCCGGCCAGGGTGCGGGCGTCGGTCACCTCGGTGCCGTCGATGGTGACGAACCGGCCCCGCTGTGCCCAGTCGCGGTAGGTGGCGTCATCGACGCCGACGACCACCACCTGGTAGTCGGTGAGCAGGTCACGCTCGATCGCCTCGGCGAACCCCAGCCGGTGGAACACCGGGCCGAACGTTGCCTCGTTGTCCATCGAGGCGACCTCGAAGTCGGCCTCTTTGGCTTCCCGCACGACCCGGCCGGTGAAGTAGCGCGGGGTGGCCGTCATGAACAATCGGCGGCGCGCCTTGATCGCCTCGCTGTCAGGACGGTGGCGAAGTTGGAGGAGACGCGCCCGGCGCAGCGATGGGCCTCATCGGCGATGACCAGGTCGAAGGCGGGCACCCGACCCGGCCGGAACGCCTTGGCGATCTGCGGCGACGACTGGTAGGTGGCAAACACCACACGCGGGCCGGACCGGCGGCGCAGAAACGCAGCGATCTCCTCGGGGTCGGTGGTGACCGGGAAGCCCAGATCACTGGTGTTCGCCACGACCGCGTCAGGTTCGGCGACTGTCTCGTCGGAACACACTGGAAGGAAGTCGAATCCCGCCTGTGGTGTTGGCCGTCCATTCGCGCAGCGTCTGGGCTAACAGCGACAGCGACGGCACCAGCACCAGCGTGCGTTCGGCGGCGAGCTTCTCGTGGATAAACAACGCGGTCAGGGTCTTGCCGGTCCCGCAGGCCATGATCAACTGGCCCCGGTCGGGCTGAGTCAAACCCCTTCACCACCGCGTTCATCGCTTCGCGCTGATGAGGCCGGGGTCGTTTCGGTGGCAGCTGCCGGGGCACGCAAATCGGATGGGGAGGCGGGCCAGTCCACCTCGGCGGCTTCCAGGTCACCGAGCAGCAGAACGCTCGCCTGCTTCTCCTGGGCCTCGATCGTGCGCTTGGCGGTGCGCCCGATCAGGTCGGTGGTCGCGATCAGCAGCCGGAACGAGAACTCCGGGCCGCCCCGACTCGGCCAGGAAGGTGTCCACGTCGTGCTTGGTGACCCGGTAGGCAGCGTCATACGCCTTGGCCTGGATCGCCCACAGGTGCCCTTGACGGTCCTCGGCGACCAGGTCGATACCGGCGTCAGCGCCCCACCGGCCAGGCCAGTCATCCCACAGCCACACGTGGCGAAGCTCGTGCACGTAGACCGGGTCGTGCGTCAGGAACCACTGGCAGATGCGCTCAAACTGCTTGCCCCGCCGAACCTTCTCGGGGTCCAACCGGCCCAACAGATCACCGAGCGCCGTCACGACAACGACACTAGAGGTCGGGGACTTGCGCGACCGCCGTCCGAGTTCGACATTCCTCCCGATCAGGCAGCATCCTCGGCTAGATACCTATACAGCGTGGCCCGGCTCACCACCAAGTACTTGGCGATGTCCTTGCCGGTGTGCCCGTCGGCCTTCATCCGCTGGGCCGTAGCGATGTGCACGGAGTCATCGACCTTGCGGGGCCGCCCGAACTCGGTCTCGTTGGCGCGGGAGCCTTCATTCGACGTCCAGCACGTCGCGACCGCAGTTTCGGGTGAGCCAGCTTCCGACTCTTTCGGCGAGCCTTGTGGCGGCTTGCTCGGGTGTCGCTTCGTCGGAGTTCCAGTTGAACCCGTTCACCTGGACGGATCCCACGTGCACTTCCTCACCTGTCTCGCACGGACCGAACGCGATGACGGTCGCCTTCTTCGCGTGGTATCCGGTGGCGAAGGTGGTGACCTGGTTCAGGTCTCCCCGTTTGATTTCTCCGTTGGCAGTGAGGTGGTACTTCACGTCACCGACAGCTTCGTTGTCGCCGAAGACAAGGTCAGGGTTGAGGCTTCTGTTGCGATCGCCAAGCAGGATTTTGGCCGCTTTCTGGACCTTCCAGGCTGGCTCAAGGTGTGTGCGCAGCGAATTGCGCAGGCCCTCTTCGACGGCCTCCGGTGTCCGGAAAAGGAAAGTCCAGGTTGACTTGCGGCCCTCCTCCATGCTGAGGCCGGTGCTCGCGAGTATGGCCAGCGCCAGTGGATGGGCATCACGGTAGCGTCGGCTCAAGGCATCTGGTCTGACGCCGAGATCGGCCCGCCGGAGTTCCCCCACGTCGCTTAGCCGGTGATGGATTCGTCGGCAACGCTCCCGTAGACCTAACGGCAAACCCGGCAACCCCAACAGCTTCACACCCGCTGCTTTGAGCACCCGATTCAAACTGGTGTCTTCGCCGAATCGGTCAAAGTCACAGCGGATTACGGGACGACCGGCCAGCACTGACTGCGCGGTCTTCACCGTGTGGATGCGTCCCCGCGCGCACGGCAAGTCAGCGGTGACCCTCC
Source organism: uncultured Actinomycetota bacterium (assembly GCA_963742855.1). GTDB lineage: Bacteria > Actinomycetota > Actinomycetes > Mycobacteriales > Micromonosporaceae > CAVUNP01. The sequence goes on from CAVUNP010000016.1 coordinate 15,867, forward strand.
CATAGTCACTGACCAGTCCGTGCCTGAGGAGCACCTCACAGGAATGAACGAACCATCGTGCGATGACGCTGAAGAAATTGTCGTCGACCCCCAGGCTCGACCGCTCATACAGCGACCGTGGGACCTGGTTCGACTCAACCAAAAGGTAAAGCAGGTGCGGCAGCGGAATCTTCGGTTCGATGATGAGTTGCAGATCTCCCAGCCCAATGGCTCCGATCGCCTCGGACACCTTGACGGTGTGCCGGGCGTCAGCGAGGCGTTCGCAGCGCACCACGCTGCGGTTCGCCGTGTCGGCGTCATCGCTGGCTCCCCACCATTGTTTCTGGGATGCCAGGGCACGCCCGATCCGGCGCAGTTCATCGGCTTGGCTGTCGGTCAGTGTCACCGTCGAGGTTTTCGACTCAGTGAGCCGCTCAGTCTTCACAGGCTGGGGTGGCTCGGCCAGAACGTTGTGAGGTCGAACTGCTGGACAAGATCAGGCTGGTCGAAGAAATACTCGTCGATCAGGGGCCGGATCTGGCGAAGCCACGTGCGGCGAAGGTCCTTGTGGGTGAAGTGTTTTGCCATCAAGAAGCTGTGGCCGACGGTGTGGTGATGGTCAAGGTGTTGGGTCAACATATCGTTCAGTTGGCGTAGGCCCTCGGCCAGGCCGACGACCTCGGAGTTGTTCACCCCGCTGCGGTAGTAGGCATCGACGATGTCGGGCCGAGGTGGGCAGTCGAATATGTCGAATCGCCTTCGCAGGGCGGTGTCGACGCTGCGGATGCTGCGATCCGCAGTGTTCATCGTGCCGATGACCAACAGATTCGGCGGCAGTGAGAAACGATCACGGTGCAGCAGTCGTATCTCTTTGTCGCGGTATTCGAGCAGGTACAACAGCTCACCGAAGACGCTTGGAAGGTTGGCCCGGTTCATCTCGTCGATCACGAGGACAACGGGATGATCGACCCGGCGGGCGTGGTCTGCGACTTTGACGAGTGCTCCGGGGACCACCTCGAACGCCACCTGCCCGTCGCGTGCCACCGGCCGCAACCCCTCCACAAAATCTTCGTAGGCGTAGCTCGGGTGGAACTGCACGATGTGGACAGCATCCGGTTGGCCTTTGGTGAGAAATCGCCCGATCCGCTCCGCGACCCAGGTCTTGCCGGTGCCGGGGGGCCCGGCCAGGATGATCTGGGGCCGACGTGTGCGGAGCGTGTCGAGGACATCGTCGACCTCGGCTCTGTTCCATAGGGTTTCGCGGAGCAGCCATTCCAAATCGTCCGATGGATCAAACCGCTGCGCAGGTGGCAGCGGTGTCGCCTGGGTACCGCTCGGTGATTCGATCATCGGGCGCAGCGCCTCCCACTGTTGTTCGGTGACAGGAAAATTGGTGCCTTGCGGTTGGCGGATGACTGACAGATCCTTCAACACCGCGTGGTTGATCAGGTCTCGGCGCAGCACCGGCCGGTCTAGAAGGATGTGTTCCAGCCGGTAGCAGATAGCGCGGCTCTCCGGCGGTGCCTCGGTGGGCTCCCAGTCCTCGCGGTCCCTCATGAAGCTCTCCCCGACAATCGTGCCTGTCGCGTAGATTCCCGCGTTTTCGCCCGCCGTCCAGAGAAGGACAGTGTCGCCGTCCGACACCTCGTCGGCGTGTTTCCGTAGCAGCCAGCTATCGACAGTGCCGGGCTGGGTTGACGGCTCGGTAAGAAAGTCCAGCAGATCGAACAACTGAGGGTTGGCCTGAAATATCCAGACCTTTCGCACGCGCGCTGGCTGTGTCTCCGCGCCGCGCAGCGTGCCAGGGCGATATGGCTCCTCGACGCGGATCTCAGGGTTGATCGCCGCGAGCTGGCCCAGACACGACGTTACGTAGCTGCGGAGGGCAGGCGATAAGTCGCAGCTCTGCAGGTAGCGGTAGGTGCGGGCCCGCTTCAGCGCCTGCGAAGGGGCCGTTGGCAGCTTTCCGCTAAGCACCTCTTCGAGGATTCTCACATAGCCTTTTGCGTCTGCGGGGGGGATGCGTTGGCGCGACGCGATCTGCTCGGCGTCCAGGCCCTCCTCGACGTCCCGAAGGACCATGCCGAGCCGAATGCCGCTGCTGGCACGGAGGTGCTGCGCGATCTCGGCCCGCAGCTCGGGCGTCACTGTGCTCATCGAATATCCCCCACTAAACGTTCGCGGTCGATCCCGGCCACACCGCCTCCTCTGGGGCCTTGGCTCGGCTCGCCGTACTGGTCCCGCTGATGTGTGCCGCGCATTAGATCGGCGATCCGCCAGATCAGTTTGGCATTCGTCTGCGCCATGGAGCCCAGCAATTCCAAGATCAACTTGTGCAGGTACAAATCATGAACTGAAACAGGTCGACGAGGAAACCTTCGACGAGTGAGGGCAATGTCACGGAGCTTGAGGCCATGAGATCGATGCTTCCTCGCGTCGCCGGTGCTGTGATGGCAGCGGCGTTGGAGATTCCGATGTTGGTTTCGCCGACGACCGTGCAGGCACAACCGGTGGACACGACTGCTGTCGTGCTAGGGTCGTTGACGGGGACACGATTGACATCCGCGACGATGTCCGTGGCCGTCTTCGCGTGCGGCTCTTGGGAATTGATACGCCTGAAACGAAAAAGCCCGGGTATACGGTCGGCTGCTGGGGATCCGAGGCGACCGAGTTCGCGGAGTCGACCATGGCGGGCAACGAGTGGCACTTGAACCCGACCCGACGCAAGACAGCACCGACCGTTATGGCCGCACCCTGGCTTACCTCGTCCGCGCGGACGGCTGGGACTATTCCGTCGAAGCGGCTCGCGCCGGAACGGCCCACTCCTACGTGTACGGCGGTCATGCCGTTGCTCGCCACGCGGCAATCGAGGCGGCGGAG
>CAVUNP010000017.1:0-18957 GCA_963742855.1 uncultured Actinomycetota bacterium
TGTCAGCCGTCATCCGTGGTGAGGACCGGGTAGGCGCGTCGCGTCATTGATGGTGAGTAGCTGTTTTGGCGACCCGGACGGGTTGCTCTTTTTCGTGTGCGGCGCCAGCGTGATCACGTCGGGTTAGGCAGCGGCCCTCCCTTCTCTTTGGCGGAGTGCCGGGAGGGCCGCGCGAGTGGCACGCGAGGTGCCGGTGCTCACGGTAAGCGTTGTGGTGGAAGACGTCGACGCCCGGCTGCGTGCCGGCGCGCTGGGCTGTCCGGATTGTGCCGGTGTTCTGGTTCCGTGGGGTTGGGCTCGGCCGCGCCGGGTGCGTCTGAATGTTGCCTCGACGGCGGCCGAGTTGATCATTCCTCGGCGGGGCCGGTGTGAGGGTTGCGGGCGCACTCATGTCCTGGCCCCGGTCAGCACGCTGGGGCGTCGGGCGGACGGAGTCGATGTGGTAGGTGCTGCGTTGCTAGATCGGGCGCAGGGTCTGGGTTATCGCCGCATTGCCTTGCGGGTGGGTCGGCCGACCTCGACGGTGCGGGACTGGCTGACGCGGATGGCGGGTAACGCCGAGCGGGTGCGGGTGGCGTTCACGCTGCTGCGCCACGGGGTCGACGACGACGCGGGGCCATTGGCGCCGGCGGGGTCGGCGTTGGGAGACGCGGTCGCTGCGATCGGCGCGGCGACGGCGGCGGTGCGCCGAGCATGGGGCACCGCGGTGATCGTGTTGTCGGCGTGGCAGGTCGCCTCTGCGGTGACGGTGGGCCGGTTACTCGCCCCGATCCCGCCGGGGAAGTTGACCAACACGAGTGCGCATCTGGTCGCGCTGACCTGATCGCGCCATGCTCACCGGCGTCGATTTTCAACGTGGTGGAGGTGCCGGTTGACGGCTCATGAGAAGGAGCAGGCGGCCCGCGCGGAGCGGGCTCGGATGGTGGGGCTGTTCCGCTATGCCCTGATCCGGGAGGCAGCTCATCCAGATTTGTCCAAAAGGGACCGTGGTGAGATGGTGCGGCAGCTGGCGGCTAATGAGCACATTGGCCCGTTCGGCGAACCGGTTAGGATCTCGAGGCCAACGATCGATCGGTGGATCAGGGCGTGGCGCGCTGGCGGGTTCGAGGCGCTGCTGCCGCCGCTGCGGCACGTGTCGCCACGCACCCGGGCCGATGTGCTCGATTTGGCGGTGGCGCTCAAACGAGAACAACCGCGCCGCACCGCTGCCCAGGTCGCCGCGATCATGGCCACCCATCTGGGTTGGGCGCCGTCGCAACGCACGATTCAGCGTCTGTTCGTGCGGCTGGAACTCAACACCCGCCCAGACGGGCGGGCACCGCAGGCGTTCGGCCGGTTCCAGGCCGAGGCGCCCAACCGGCTCTGGATCGCCGACGCTCTCCATGGTCCCAAGATTGCCGGGCGGAACACTTATCTGTTTGCGATCATCGATGACTGCTCGAGGCTGATTGTTGGGCAGCGGTGGGCGCACAGCGAAGACACGCTGCGGTTGGAGGCGGCGTTACGTCGTGCAGTCGCCGCCCGCGGTGTGCCAGACGTTTTGTATGTCGACAATGGCAGCGCGTTCATCTCCAAGCAGTTCCTGCGTGCCTGTGCCGTGCTGGGTATCAGGATCACCCACAGCCGCCCGGGCCGACCCCAGGGACGGGGAAAGATCGAACGCTGGTTTGCCACCGTGCGGGGCCAGTTCCTGGTCGAGATCGCCCCCGCCCACGTGGCCACCGCAGCCGGCACCACTGTGGACAGTGTCGAGGAACTCAACACCCTGTTCGCCGCATGGGTGGAGACCGTGTATCACCGTCGCGTCCACGACGAGACAGGCCAGGCGCCGCTGACCAGCTGGGAGACGTACTTCGTCGAGGGCGGCCCGGAGCTGCCGAATCCCGCCCTGTTGCGAGAGGCGTTCCTGTGGGCCGAGTACCGCACCGTGTCCAAGACCGCGACCGTTTCCTTGCACGCCAACACCTACGCCGTCGACGCGGCCCTGGTCGGGCGCAAGGTCGAGTTGCTGTTCGACCCGTTCGACCTGACCCGCATCGAGGTCCGCTGGTCAGGAACCCCGATGGGGGTGGCGATCCCCCATCACATCGGGCGGCATGCCCACCCGGCCGCCAGCGCCCTGCCTGAGGTCCCGGTGGCCGAGACTGGCATCGACTACCTGCGCCTAGTCCAAGCCGCCCGCGACGCCGAACGGGCCCACGACGTCGTCAACTTCACCGCCCTGACCAGCCCCAACGACACGAACGACGAAGACAAGACCGGGGACGGCACCCGATGAACGACCCGCTCACCCGGCCAGTCACCGCGACCGAGATCGCCGACCTCCTGGCCCAACTGCGCGCCCTGAGCACGCCCCGCCACGGCGGCGCCGCCCGGGCCGTCTTCCTCGCAGCAAAGGCCGACCTGCTCTCCCGCATCGCCGATCAGCACGCCCACGACTGGCCCGACGACCACACCGCCCACGCCCGACAGGTCGCTGCGCACGCCCGCGTCATCGCAGACCGGGCCCACACCGTCATCGAACCCGTCCACGCCGACCCGGAGGACCACAACCATGATTGAGCGGCTCAACGCTCACTACGGCTTCACCAAGACCCCGTTCGGCAAGACCCTCGCCCCCGGCATGCTCCACCACCACACCAGCCACAACCAGGCCGTCGCCCGGATCAGCTGGTGCATCGCGCAACGCACCATCGGCTTGGTCGTCGGCGAGTCCGGCGCCGGCAAAACCGTCGCCGCCCGCGCCGCGATCGCCGCCCTCGACCAAACCCGCCACACCCTCATCTACGTCTCCAACCCCACCACCGGCGCCCGCGGCGTCTGCCACCACGTCGTCACCAGCCTCGGCGGAGTGCCCCGGTTCCAAAACGCGGCCCTGTTCCCCCAAGCCGCCGACGCCCTCGCCGCGGAGAACACCGAACGCGGCCGTCAACCCGTTCTCGTCATCGACGAAGCCCACCTCCTCGGCCACGACGCACTCGACCTCATCCGGATGCTGACCAACGCCGACATGGACTCCGCCAGCCCACTCGCGTGTGTCCTGATCGGACAGCCCACCCTGAAACGGAAGATGAAACTCGGCATCCTCGCCGCCCTCGACCAGCGCATCGCCGTCCGCTACACCATGGCAGGTCTCACCCCGGCCGAGACCGCCAGCTACATCGGCCATCACCTCAAACTCGCCGGCCGCAGCGACCCATTATTTTCCGACGACGCGACCACCCTCATCCACGACACCAGCCGCGGCCACCCACGAATGATCAACAACCTCGCCGTCCACGCCCTCCTCGCCGCCTTCGCCGACAACAAAGCCCTCGTTGACGAGTCCAGCGCACGCACCGCCGTCGCCGAAATCACCACGACAGACTGACCACCACGCCGACACCACGACCACCAAAGCCCCGCCAGCTCGACCGGCGGGGCACTTCTAACCGCCATCCACATCATCAAGATCTACGACGCCGCCGTAATCACGATGTACGTCGGGCAACACCGCGTCGGAGCCCGGAGGATCCAGCTATCAGGATCAGCGCATACCACCGGTCTTGCTCGAGCTCGTCAAGCAGCGCACCGTACGAGTCGGGCGACGGTGGGCGCACCTTCTTCTTGGTGACCTTCGGTACTTGGCGTCCCCCGCCACCGATCGCGGAATGAGATCCGGGACCGCGCTCCGAGTGTCCCGCAGACGACTGCGCGAATCCGGCGATGCTCGCGGCGAAACCGGACGGGGCACCGGAACCCGCTCGGGCGTCACCATTCGCTTGAGGCCCTGACGTCGCCGCTCCGCGTCGATCACCTCGGCCTCGGCCGCAGTACCGCTCGTTCACCGCGCTAGCGGGAGCGATCTCCGCCTCACGTCCGTGGCAACTGGCGTAGGTCTGCGTCAGGTCAACGCCGCGCAGCTCAGCGAGCCTCGACAGCCCGAGTCGTGGCTCGAGATGGTTCTTGACGTTGTCCCGGTAGCCCCGCTGGTCGAGTCACGAATCCGGCCGCGTTTGACCTTGGCCTCTATCGACTCCTCCAACTATTCGCCGAACGTCTTGTGAGCATCCCGCGCAAGCAGGCCGTCACGATCTGACGAGACGACCTTCGCCCGAGCGCCCGCTGCGGCCTTCCCGCTGGCGAACCCGCTGCCGGTCTGCTGCCGCCGCTTACCGTCGAGTCCTGGCGCAGTTCGACGTGGAACGACGAGGCGCGGCAGCGCACGGATCGGGGCATCCGGTGAAGCAGCGCTGGAACACGCCAGGGACCTTGCGGCCTCTGGCGTGATACCGACGTTGGTGCGCCCTGCCGAGGGTTCTTGGCTCGACCCGTGTTCCTCTCTCGTAGCGGAAGCTGGTGCCCGATGGTGGCCAGGTGGGTCGAGGGGTCGAGTCCGCCTCGCGGCGCGTTGGCAGGCGGAACTCCGCGGCCTTGGCCTCACGGATCGACCGGTGCACGGTGGCCGCCGGCACACCATCGGCTTCTGCGAGATCCTGGGCTGGGCCAGCACTCCACGGCCGCCTGGCGCAGGTAGATCTCCGCGACGTCCCTGTAGAAGGAGTCCGGCTTCTTGTAGCCACCGGGTCGACCACGGTCAGGGGCACCTCCGTCAAGATCGGCTTGAGCAGGGGTGGCCTACGAAAGGCATCACCGCCGAGCCTCTGGGCGGTGTCGCGGTTGGACGCGGCGAGTGCATTCGCGACGAGGTGCTCCCGCGACGGTCTGGTTGATCGCGGCCTCGATCCTCAACACGGGGATTTCCCTGAGGAGCGAACTCACGAAGCCTGGTGCCCTCTGGCCGACCAGCACCCGCAGCTCCCCGACCTGCAACGCGGATGGCCGGTTCGGGCGCTGGCCGGCGCCAGCGAAGTCTGTAAGCGCCAGTCTTAGCAACACCTCCGCGTCGGCTTGGGCTACGACGGTCGAGAAGTAGGCCGACCATCCGCGCGAACGGGGTGTCGTGTCGACGCTGAGCAGCTCATCACCGCTAAGGCTCAGCGGTATGACATAGCAGCCTGGTTCGACATGCAGGCAATGGCACGGGCTGAGGCTAACGGCTCGGAGACCCTCCATCAATTTCAGCATGTACATCCGGTGTTTTGGCTGTCGTGGTCAGACTCGGTGGGCCGTTGTCGATGTCCAACAGACTCATCACTGCGGCCCGACTCACGCGGAGGCGGCGCCCCATGCGCAGAACCGGTACGGGGAAGGCGTCCTCACACGCCAGCCGGTACGACTGATCGCGGCCGATGCCGAAGGCCAACCCGGCAGTCCGGACATCGACGGTGACCGGCCACGAGCGGATCTCGTCGATCGTGGGAACCTGAACAGCCATCACTGAACCTCCTGCCGTCGCGTAGCAGCAGCCGCTACCGGCTCCACGATTGGGGACCACGGTTATCGACCCGGTTAACAGAGCGTGTTAACCGGCCGTGTTAACCACCTATACGGCGACGACGACCACGACCGGTAGCTATTCACCCGGGGTGACCTGGGGCCGTGATGATCGTTGATCGAGCGTGCCTGTTGATCCGCAGCTTTCGCGGGTGCCGGCGCCTCTGTGACCGCACCCGCTGGCTACCTTGTGGTTACTCGAGGATGATCCGAAGGATGGTGGTCTTGTCGGTTTCGGTGAGGTCGGCGAAGGTGGCGAGGATGAAGCGGGCGGCGAGTTCATGGGACGACGCCTTGGCGTAGGCGTCGCGGAGGAGGGTGACGGTGATCGGTAGCGGGTCGGGGGCCGGCGGCTGTTCGGGGCGGTCGGTGGCAGTCAGGGCCTGTCGGGTCGCGGCTACCAGGTGGGCGACCTGTTCGCCACGCGCGGCGGCAGTTTCGATGGTCGTGGCGAGCAGGCATGCGCGACGCCGGCTGTGGCGTCGGGGGTTGCCAGAAGGATCGTGGCACCGCGCACAGCCGCGTAGAGCCAGTTCGGCAGGGTCGTCGGCGCATGGAGCGTGCCTGCGCGGTGAGGCGCCGGTAGAACGCCAGGGTACGCAGTGGGTTTACCCAGGCCGTTGGTCGGGCGAGTGCGGCGGCCACCGCGGCGGGGCGCCAGTTGTCGTCTTCGGCGAGTTCGATGAGGCGTTGCTCGTTGAGCGGAAGGTTGCCGATGCGGGCCTGGATAAGTCGTCTGAGGCAGTCTTCGTGCTGGTCGTCGGTGATGGCGCCGTCGGCGTGCAGGCGATGGAGAACGGCCAGAGTGGAGGTGGCGCCGACACCGGTGCCGCGTGCGATGGCCCGAAGGACCGGGTCATCGCTCCACAACACCACGCGCTTGGCGCGGGCGAGATCGAGGGCCGACGTCCAGACGCTGTCCTCGGCCCGATCGAAGATCCGCTCGGTGGGGGCGCTGAGGCGCGTCAGGGCCTCGACCGCAGCGTGGAGGCGGTCCGCCTCTTGGGCGAGCCGATCTGCTTCGGCTTCGGTGGTCTCGTCGAACAGCAGGTGGTCGTGCTGGTCGTCGTAGCGCATGGATCCGGTGGTCCGGAACGCTAAGGTGTCTTTGGCTGCGAGGGCGTCGAGCATCACGTCGTCGGTGGTGACGACGCGGGCGAAGCGGCCCATCGCGGCTTGGCGAATGTCGTCCGGCAGCGCGAGTAGGACCGTGACCGCCGGTGTGTCAATGATGATGTCGCGGTCCTCGGCCGCTGTCCCGGCCTCAACGCAGGCGTTGAACTCGCCTTGATCGGGAACGTGAGCAGCAAGGACACCGTCGCCGCGACGCAGACAGATCTCCGCGTAGCTGCGTCCGGCTACGGCGGCAAGCGATCCGAGCGGAAGGTGCCCGCGGGCTAGGCCGTGCGCGATGCGCCGCCACAGCTCTTGCTCGTCGCTGCTGCGCCGCATCATGGTGATCATTTCGGCGCGGAGCCGGTCGACGTCGTCGGCCCGCAGTCGTCGCAGATGCCGGCTCTCGGGCCACCGCTGAAAGAACTGCTCTGACTCATCGGCGAGTTGCAGGCGTAGTTGCTCGGGCAGTTCGACGGGCTCTGGCCAGGGCAGCATCAGGTTCATCAGCGCCATCGCGACGAACTGTTCGTCGTCGTTGAAACGGCGCAGCAGGCGCAGGCATCCAGCGACCGTTTCTACCGGCTGACCGCGCCTGCGGTGCAACTGAATCCAGGCGCGGGCATGGGCGGTGCTGGACGGGTCGAGCGGCTCGGGCGCTTCGTGCAGCACACGCCAGGCTTCGTTGACGTCGCCACGATTGAGCAGAGTCCCAACGAAGGCCCAACGGGAGGTGATATCCCCGGGCCGGATCTGCAGGACGGTGCGCAGCAGATGGCTGACCCGGTCGAGGCGGCCGCTGTCGTTGGCGAGATGTGCCGCCAACCGCAGCGAATCGGATCGGCCGCTCCAGTCCGGCTCCGCCATGGCGAGCAGGGTGTCGAGTTCTTGTTCCGCTTCGGCCGCACGGCCGGCGCGGGCGAGGACCTCTGCGGCGGTGTGGCGCAGCGACAGGTCGCCAAGTGGTCAGCGGCGTCGCGCAGCGTCTGAACCTGGTCGTCGATCTGGCCGACCGCCTGGTACGCCTGGGCGAGGCTGAGTGCTGCGGTGACCAAGGAGCGCCGCCGCTCGCGCAGCCGCACAATCGCGACTCCTGCTCGGCCGGCACCCAGCTCGGTGATGGCGTGCAGCTCGGCGGCCTCGCCGGGGTGACGATGCGCGAAGTCGGGGTATCGGGCCAGCCCGTCGACAACGATCTGTGCGAGGCCGAGGAGAGCCTGGGCGAGCTGCTCGTAGTCATCACCGGCCAGCTCGGCCGCCCGCCACCAGTACGGCTGCGGGTCCTGACCTGTGGCCTCGGCCAGGTAGGCATCGATGCGCGCCCGGGCACGCTCGTCGGACACGAGAGCAGCACGTTGGCGAGCCAGGTCGAGCCGACCGAACTGGATCGCCGCGACGGCGACACATAGGCAGACCTCCGGCGTGGTTGCCTCCTCCGCGGTGGCCTCGCCGCTGGGGGCACCCAACTCAAGCACTCGGCGCAGATCCATGAGCAGCATGCTGGCGTGGCAGGCGACCGCGACCGCCTCGGCACTGTCTGCCCGGTAGGTGCGCCGGTCGTCGCGGGCGCGGATCGCAAGAGTGCGGGCTTCGCGCAGGTCGGCGTCCCAGTTCGGCGACTCTCCGCTCCGCGCGCGGGTGATCAGCAGCCGGGCGCGGACGACAGCCAGACCAGCCGCCCACTGCTCGCGCAGCGCCTCGGCGAGCACCCGCAGCCCGCGGTCGAGGGTCTGGCGGTCCAGGTCCGCGTTTGGGTCTTTCGGAGCGGTGAGCCGCAGGCGAAGGACGGCCCGAAGGCCACGGTCGCTGGGTTCCTCCGGAGACCAGGCGTCGACGGCACGCGCCGCGGCGTCCCGGTCGCCGCCGAGCAACGCCACAACCGCCGCGGTGAACGACTCACCGTCGACCGCGACCGGCAGCGCCGCGAGCGCTTTGTCCCGGCCACCGTCGTTGCCGTTCTCGTCGTAGATCATGGCGGCACGAGCCAGCCAGAAGCCACGCCTCGGCGCACCGTCGGCCGCTGCGGTCGCGAACAGGTCTGCTGCCAAGTTGCTGGCGCCGTAGGCCGCGGCCAGCTCAGCGGCGGCGAGCTGGACCTGCCACGACGCAGTGCCGAGCCAGCCCGGCCGGTGGGCTTGCCACTGCTGTAGCACGCCTGCGGGCCGGTCGTCGATCGTGGTGACCGCACTGATCAGCCGCCACGCCTGTGCCTGGTCGTCACGCCACGCCGCGAGTAGCCGCGGGCCGCACACCGCCGGTAGCTGCCGTAGCCGCTCATACATCTGGTTGTCAGTGACGCCTGCCGCAGCCGAGGCCGACATCGGCGAGGGGGTAGCGATGTGCAGCACCGGCTCGACGTCGCGCGCCAGCATGGCGGAGGTAACAATCGCGGCGTTCTGTGCGTACTCGGCGGCCAGCTCCCGCAGCCGACGCCACAGTGCGCTGGCCCGAGCCGCGTCCCCGGCCAGCGACACCAGCACCCCGACCACGTTGGTGCGGTCGGCTTGGTCGTCGCCTTCGAGCCGCAGTTCGATAATCCGGAGCGCCTTGAGCAGGCGCCAAGTCAACGCCTCCTGCGCGGCGGTGTCGACGAGGGCGATGCCACCCTGGGCAGCTGCCGCCCTGACCGCGTCGTCGAGACGCCGCAGCCGGGCCCTGACCTTGCCGTTCGTCGCTCGCGGCGCCGCGACCGCCTGGCGAAACTCAGGATCGCTGGGCTGCTTGCGTGCCAAGGCTGCCAGCTGCGCCACCTCGCTCGCGCCGGTGTGCGGTGCTGCAACGGCCAGGCCCAGCCGTTCCTGGTCAAACTCGAGTCCAACCTGGCGGGTATGGACCATCCGCAGGTAATCCAGCAGAAGCGTGACGAACGAGGCATTGCCACCAGCGATGATCGGCGTGCGCCGCACCCCGATATACATGGTTCGGGAGAGTGGTGGGCAGTCACCGACGATGACAAGATCGTCGACCTGACTGGTGGCCGCCTGCTGAAACCGGACCTCGCGGACGGTGAACTCATCCCCTAGGTGGCTGGTGTCGAACGAAGACATCGCGGACCGTGTCCGAGTTAACACGGCTGATTCGAATGCTGGGCGCCAAACTCGGATCGGTCGAAGTGTTTTGGTGGGTCCGGTTCGGCGCCTTTTCGCGCAAGGCACCTGTTTGACACCAGCCACCTAGCCCGAGTTTCCGGGCTAGGGCGATCTTGAAGACTGTTTTGGCTGGTGGTCGGGGGTTTCGGTGGGTGGTGGGTGTATGACCTAGGTGCGGGGTGCGGACTGGGTGAGGTCGAAGAGTTTGGTGAGGTGGTCCTGGGTTGGGTTGGTTTCGGTGAGCATGCGGCGGGCTTTGGGTCGGCCGCGGGGGGTTGGGTAGATCAGGACGGTTTCCTGGATGCCGGCGAGTTGGTCGAGCAGTTCTCGCACGGACAGGTGTAGTCCGGCTTGGTCGGCTTGGCGGCGCATGAGGTGAGCGATCATGAGGGCGAACACGCAGGTTTGGGTGTGGACGCGGATGTTGTGGTCGGTCCAGTGGTGCATGGGGTTGAACGACACGACGTGTGGGTCTTTGAGTTGGCGGAAGCCGAATTCGGCGTCGGATTGGGACCGGTAGCCGGCGACGACGTCGGCGACGGGCCAGTCGTCGTGGTCGGTGACGAGGACCCGTTTGCCGAATAGTTCATCTTCCAGGGCGGCGCGGGCGTCGTTGTTGATGGTCCAGATGAGGCGGTGCGCGGCGGGGGTGTCACCGGTGAGTGTCCAGGTCAGGATCCGTTTGACCCACGGGTTGTTGGGCCGGCGATCTGGGTCTCGACGGTTTTACGTTCGCGGCGGGTCTTGCCTCGGGCGAGTGTGGCGGCCAGTTCGGTCAGCTCGGTTTCGACTTTGGTCAGGGTTTGGTCCAGGCCCCGTGACTGTCCTTCGTGGAGAGTCGGCGAGTGGGTGAGGATGACTCGGCGGTCTTTGCCGAACACTGTGCGGCGGCTGTCGACGGCGGTCAGACCGGGGTAACGGCTATTGTCGACCGGTTTGTGGTCCTTCGCTGGCAGGGCGAGTAAGTCGGGGCAGTCGGTGGGTGGGATCGAGCCGACGAAGTGCAGACCGCTGTCATCGAGCAGGGCGAAGTTGTGTTTGCTGTTCTGCCCGGCGTCGAACACGACTGTCATCGCGTCACCGGTGCCGCTCAGGCCGGCTACCGCTTGGTGGCGGGCTCCCAACTCGGCCAGCATGGTCGGGAACTGGGTCACGTCGGGCTTGTTACCCGGGTAGGCGTGTGACAGCAACGGCACCCCACCGTCACGGGTGACCACCAGTCCCAGCCCAACCAGCCGCAGGTCCGAGCGTTCTGCTTGGCCTTGCCCCGCTGCGCAATGTCGGAACGGGTGTTGGTCGAGTCGATGTAGGTGGCGAAATTGGTCATGTCCAACGCCACCGCCGAGGCGTCCAACCCGAACACCTCGATCATCCGCAACGCCAGGCGACGTTCGATCTCGGCCAGATCGGTCAGGCTCACCGCGGCCATCGCGACCCAGAACCGGCGATGATCGAGCACCCGGGCAGGATCTTGGTGAACCGGTCCGCCGCCGTGGTGACCCACCAGTCGGCGAAGCCCAGCTTCGAACACGGCGCCACCACCCGGTTCAACGTGGCCAACGCCAGATAGGTACCCACGCTCGCGCCAGCGTCCGAACGCCGCGCCCCGACCACATCATCCACAATCGACACCAGACCCAGTCGGCCCAGCACACCCCACACCGCGGCGACGTCCCCGAACGCCAGATGCCGCGTGCGCTGCGGCAACGCCGCGGCCTCCCGCGAATCCAGCGCGGCCACAATAGCCTCGGCTGAGCCAAGGTAGCGCTCCGACACCATCTTCGGTTTACCATCCACCCGCGCCATCTCACGCAGGTAGTAGTACGTCTTCCCGCCAACCTTCTTCGGATACAAGCTAGCCACATATTAGGTCATACACTAAACAAAGATCATGATCTAGCCCCCCACGGCAACTGATCAGGAAAAAGTTAGATGATCAAGCCTTCAAGATCCACTTATCCTGGAAACTCGGGCTAGGGCTGGACCCCGCCCGCGCGAGTAATCCGGCGCACCTGTTCCCGGCCGTACCCCGTGACCCGAGCGATGTCACTCTGACGCACACCCGCACGCGCCGCTCTCACGATCGCGTCCGCCACGCGCGCACGCGCCTCCGGCACAGCCGCCCTGGCTTCGGCCAATCGCTCCTGTGCATCGACGACCGCAGCCTGCGCCTCATGGAAGGCACGCATCGCGGCTTCAAGGTCGTCTGGCATTCGACAATAGTCCCATGTCGGGCGAATTCCCCATGCTATCCATCGAATGTGGCCTCATTTTGCGACACAATGAGGCCACATAGGCGTAGACTGAGAGGCATCAAAGGCGGCGGCCCCGGGCAGCGCAGCCACGCTAGCACCGGGGCCTAGATCGAGAGAGACCTCGACCATGACAGACAGCGTAGGACTCGCGACGTTCAATGGCACCGTGATCATTCCCGCTACAGAACCAGCCACGTCATGATCAACATACGACCGCATAAGGTGCCAGCACTCGCGGAGCAGCGCAAGTTGCTCGAACACCCTCAGATGCGTCGCGCGCTGGCCCTGCACGACGTGTCAGAGATCTTCCGACTGGTTCAACGCTTCGGCGTCTCACAACGACGCATCGCCGCCAAGACCGGCCAGTCCCAATCCGAAATCTCCGAGATCCTCGCCGGCAAACGCCAGGTCCACGCCTACTACGTCCTCGACCGCATCGCGACCGGGTTCGGCGTCCCTCGTGGATACATGGGACTCGCCTACGACCAATCCACAATAGACCTGATGGACGGCCACATTCCGCAAGACGAACCAGCACCCCAAGACGCTCCCCTACCGTGGTACGCGATCTTAGAAACTAGAAACTGAAATTCCTTATCACCTGAGCGGATGGTCCGGGCACCAGGCAACTCGGCACCTCCGCGGGCAGGCTTCCCAGGTCCTGGATGCGCGCATTATCGATCATGCCGTCAACCATCACCGACGAGGATGCCCGGGATGGTTAACACACTACCCATCGGTGCAAGCGAGAGCAGCGCGTTTACGGGTCACCACCGTTGCGACCGCGCCCGGCCGCAAGGGTGGTGACCCGTTCTCTATCTCGCTCCAACCGGCGCGAGTTTGATCAGATGCGATCAGGCGTCAGTTGCGCTGCGGCAAGTTCCAGGTACCTAAACGCTGCAACGGATCTTCACGCGGTCCCCCAGCGACACATCGACATGAGGCGTAACGACGACGAGGGGTCTGAGCTGCGGCTTCGGCGCTGTCTCGCATTGGACGCGAGATTCCCGCATCCGATGCGAGCGCACGACGTTAACGGAGCGTG
Source organism: uncultured Actinomycetota bacterium (assembly GCA_963742855.1). GTDB lineage: Bacteria > Actinomycetota > Actinomycetes > Mycobacteriales > Micromonosporaceae > CAVUNP01. Next base: position 12,879 of record CAVUNP010000017.1, read on the forward strand.
ACCACTGATGGTGCCGTTCCGGGAGCGGCGGGCCTGCACCTTGTCGGGGGAATTGCGCTGCTACGACCGGAGGAGCAGGTCTTCGCGGCCATGCTCGAGGGGTGGCGTGGTCAGCAGGTGGCTCGAAACCTGGCCCTGGCCACGGTCGCGACTCGGCTGCGGACAGTGCGGGCATTCACCGACCATGCCGCCTGCTTCCCGTGGCGGTGGACGCCACAGATGGTCGACGAGTGGTCCACGGATCTACGCGCGGTCCGCGGTCTGCGCCGATCAACGCTTCGCGGTTACCAGGAGTCGCTTCGCTTGTTCTGCCACTATCTGACCGATCCCGCGTACCAGTGGGCGCGTGAGTGTGAGACGAGGTTCGGCACACACCCGGTGCAGATCTGTCACGAGTGGAACACTGCGGTCCACGTTCAGGATGCTGAAGCCGACCCAGTGAAGCGCGCGTTTACCGTGGATGAGCTGCAGGCCCTGTTCGACCATGCCGACGACCAAGTCGGTCGCATCCGGGGCGCCGGCCGCAAAGGCTGGCTACCGGCCTTCCGTGACGCGGCCCTGCTCAAGACCGCGTATGCGTTCGGGCTGCGCCGTAACGAGACCCGCATGCTCGATGTGGCCGACTTCGGGGCGAACCCCCACGCCGTCGAGTACGGCGAGTACGGCGTCTGCTACGTCCGTCACGGCAAGGCGATGAAGGGTTCTCCCCCGAGACGACGCAGCGTACTGACTGTCTGGCCATGGATCGTCGAGATCCTGCAGCAATGGGTCACCGACGTCCGGCCGCTGTTCGCGGTCGGACCGGGTCCAGCGTTGTGGCCCTCGGAGCGCGCGCCGCGGGTCGGCCTGCAGCAGATCAACGCCCGGCTGGCTCACTATCGCGACGCACTCGGTCTCGATGCGAACCTGGACTTCCACTCCTTGCGACGGTCCTACGTCACGCATCTCATCGAGTCTGGCTGGGATCCGTTGTTCGTGCAACACCAAGTTGGTCACCAGCACGCCAGCACCACAGCCATCTACACCTGCGTGTCCTCCGACTTTCGCACCCGCACGCTGCGCCAGGCCCTGGACTCCACAATGGCCTTGGCGCTTGGGTCGCCGAACGAGCACATCGGATGAGGCGACACGTCACCTACCGCTGGCGGCTTCGCGAAGTGATGGCAGAACACGGCATGTACACCACCACCGAACTCGGCCCGCTACTCAAAGACCGAGGCATCGTCCTGTCGGCCTCGCAGGTACACAGGCTCGTCAGCGGTGTCCCCGAGCGGCTTTCCTTGCCCGTCCTGGCAGCTCTGTGCGACATCTTCGACATCACCCCCGACCACCTGATCGTCACGGACGCCCAAAACATGGCCCCACGCCAAGTCGCAGTCGGCGACTCGCCCGCACCAATAAATTCCGACGCCGTCCGGCCAATCCGCGCACGGCTGCGACCAGACGGATGACCGCCGGCCCGCGCGACGAGCGCCACACGTGCGCACGGTGCGGCTGCCACAACCTCCACCCACTGCGCCGCTGGCCCGACGGACCGATCTGCCGCCCCTGCATCCGCATCGGGCTTCTCAACCGCGGCATCTGCCCCGGCTGCGGCACCGAACGCCCGCTGCCGGGCCGCCGTGACGACACAACACCCATCTGCCGAGACTGTGCCGGCATACACCGCGACTTCTTCTGCTCGCGATGCGGCGCCGAAGGAATCACGCACCGCGGACACCTGTGCGGACGCTGTGCGGTCAGTGACCGCCTCGACCAGCTCCTCGACGACGGAACCGGCCACATCAAGCCCGCGCTACAGCCCCTGGTCACGCTCCTGCTCAACGCTCCCGCCGTTGAGGGAACATTGCTGTGGCTCAACCGCCGGAGCGCGCCTGATCTGCTCATCGAACTGGCCACCGGGCAACTCGCGCTGAGCCACGCGGCACTCGATGCCCGCGGCTCAACGGTCGCGATGTCCTACCTACGCGGAATGCTTGTCGCCGCCAACATCCTGCCCGACGTCGACCATGTCCTGCTCGACTTCGAACGTTGGCTCCTTAACCGTCTCAGCACGCTCGCTGACCACCCCCACCAGCGACTTTTGCGTCAGTTTGGACTGTGGCACCAACTCTCGGGCATGCGAGCCAAGGCAGCCACCGGACCGCTCGCCTACGGCGCCTACGTCTATGCACAGCAACAGTTCACCGCGGCTGTGTCGTTCCTGACCTGGCTTGACAACACCGGCCGCCACCCCGCCGACCTCGCACAGAGCGACCTCGACACCTGGTTCAGAACAGCCCGCGCCTCCGACCGCGAACGCATCCGCGGACTACTCAACTGGGCCATGACGAATCGTCACCTGCCCAGACGACCTTTCCCGAGACCCATGGCCCAGCCAGCCCAGACCATCACCCAGCAACAGCGGTTGGAGCTCCTTGGCCGCTGCGCCACGGACGACACCATCCAGCTCTCCACCCGCGTCGCGGCCAGCCTTATGCTGCTCTACGCCCAACCCCTCACCAGAATTCGCATGCTCACACTCGATGACATCCTGGTCGACGACGATGACGCCGTCCACATTCGACTCGGGGACCCGCCAAGCCCAGCACCGCACCCCTTCGGCCACCTCCTCCTCGAACTCTCGAACAACCGCGACCACCTCAACATCGCCCACAACGCAGCCAGCAACTGGCTCTTCCTCGGCCGCCGGGCCGGACAACCGATCAACTACATCGCACTCCGAGTACGCCTGAACACCATCGGGCTCTCGCCCGGAAGCGCACGCGTCGGCTCGCTACGACAGCTCGTCCTCCAAATCCCAGCCCCCGTCGTCAGCGCCGCCCTCGGCTTCCACCGCACAACCACCCACCGTCAGAGCGTGAACGCCGCGGGAACCTGGAACAGATACGCCGGTGGCAGACTTCTGCCATGAACGACGAGGATGCCCTGGACGCCAGCGAGCTGGTTGCAACCGAGGGCGGCGACTGGAACGGGCTGCTGTTCGACAATCCGAGGACAGGCATCGCACCAGCCTTGACCTGGAGCTTCAGCTTCCCATTCAACAGCGTGACCCGAGACTACGGCGCAAGTCCGGTGTCACTGGACATCGAGTGGGTCGCCCTCACTACGGGCAGCTGGGAGACCATGTCCGGCCTGACCGCCAGGAGCGCACACTTCGCGGACCCTGGCGAAGCAAGCGTCTACTACTTCCAACACCACCGTTACGACGCGATTGACCTTCAGATCATCGAACAGCAAGGCCCGCACATCCACGTCCTGGCAACGGTGTCCGGTGATCTGGATGGCTTAGGCCTTGCCTCGGTCACCGCCGATCGCTGGTTGCGCTTCACCGGCATCAACGTGTCGCTGAGCGACACGACCTCCGCCGAAGCTGCCCTGGCCCGGCTTCGCGACTTCACCGACGCCACCGGGCTCGCACTCACACCAACTCTCACCAACACCTCGTTCCGATTTGCTCCCGCCAATCTCTAGCGTCCGCCGTTGCTCTCCCGCATGCCTGGCTGCGATCGAGCCGGTGCCACGATCACGCACAGTAGTCGGGTCGCTCGATTTGCCCGGAATACGATGCGGCCGAACAAGCGACTCAGCCAGTACTCACCAGGGCCAATCCGATTTCCCGGCGACGAAGGAGCCGGGCGCGCACATTTGCACCGAAGAAGACCCCCACCCCACCTGGGGCATGATCTTGGCGAGAAGTGTTGGCAGACAACGAGACCCGCTCCACCTGGCGGCACGCAACACGCTCGCCCAGCGCTTGCCCAGTTTCCGCCGCCGCACGCTTGCGCCAGGCGTACTGGCTCAGGACACGCCGCAGCCACCCAACGCGGGCGCCGCCGGGGCCTACGGCGCACGGTCGGAACCCCCGAGCGTGTTAACCGCGCCTCGCCGGGCGCCCTGACGTCACGCGATCGACCGCGCTCCGTCACCGACCTCGAGAGGAAGTGTCGCCCAGCAACGCCCTGACCTGCGTGTTAACCGCCAAACCCACGTGTTAACTATCACGGCAATCGATCTCCACATCGACGATCATCGCGTTAACCGCCTGGCGCAGGTCTTGTGCCGGGCGAGTCGAAGTGGGCACGGCGTGAGCCGACAGCCAACGGCCGTACGCGCCCGGCTCGCCCGTCGGAGACGGGCGCGAACGCGGACGAATGGGCGGCGACCCCACTGACCTGCATGTTAACCGCACCGCCGACCGCGTTAACCATCATCAGCGTCGATCCGTGGGCCCGCGGCTGCCGTGTTAACCTTTGCAGCCTGATCTTGATTGCCGCGCCGCCGCACGTCGGACACGAGGCTCCCTTGGGTGCGACACACATGGCCACACCTAGCCCCGCCCTTCGCACATTGGGTTTCACTCCGCCTTCCAGCGTGGGCGCGTCGGATCGACTCGGAGCAGGGTGAGGAGCCGGGCTTGTAGGTAGTTGGGGGCGAGCACTTGGGGTGGCTGGTCGTGTTGTGCGGGGATGAGGCGCATGTTGGCCAGGGCGTTGAGGATGAGTCGTGTCGTGGGCTTGACGGCGCGGTTGTCGTAGGCGTAGAAGCCGGTGATTTCAGTTTCGGGGGCGAGGTCGGTGCGGGCCTCGCGTTCGATGAGGCAGAAGATGAGCAGGGCCAGGCAGATGACGCTGACGAGGGCGGTGATGCGCCGGTTGTGTTGTAGATAGAGGGGGGCGACGGCGAGGGGGCCTTTGAGGTCGCCGTAGCGGCGTTCTGCGATGGGCTGGCCCTTGTAATCCAAGAAGATCTTGGCGGGGGTGGCCTGGTCGGCGGGGATGTTGGTGATCAGGGCGTACCAGCCGTCGCTGGCGGCCTCGGTGTCGAGAGCGGCCTGGTCGAAACTCCACTGCAGGTGGGGCTTGCCGTCGGGAGCGGTGGTGATGGTGCTGCGTAGGTAGGCGCGGACGCGGTACTTGTCGGCCAGGATGGCGAGCTTGGCCGCGACGGCGTCGCTGTCGGGGTAGTACCGGCTGCCGGCGTTGCGGGCGAGTTTTTCCAGCTCGGGCTGAGCCTTGCCCAGCTTGCGGGCACGGTTGGTGGCCTGGGCGCGAGCGTTGGCGCTGGAGTAGACGAAGACACGCCGGCAGCGCAGGTCAGGCTGGCCCTTCTTGGTCAGTACGGCGTCGTCGCCTTCCAGAAGGTGGTAGGTGTCGCGCCTGTGCTCAGGTAGGTACTTGTGCCGCTCAGCGACGTAGTCGACCTTCGCCGCGGCAGCGAGGTCGAGACCGGCGAACACCTCATCCGGGGTGCGTGCCGCCCCGAGCGGAGCGACGAACCGCACGCCCGCGGCGTTCATCGCTGCCACATTCCCGTAGGAGATCAACTTGGAGTCGCCGACGAGGAGCAGATCCTTGCGGCCAGCCATCTTCTGCATCTGGGTGAAGGCTCCAATGACCTGGTTGACCTCGCCCGCGTTGCCGTCGAAGCCTTTGCTCCACAACGGGATCCCACCATCACCCGCCGAGGCGATGCCGGTCTGAGCCTGTTTGAGGTCGCCACGCCCGTCCTTGGGATGACCGTAGGCCGGCACCGGGAACGCCTCATCCACACCCTCATACGATCCATAGAGAGATATCGACGTCATGTCCCAGTGCATCCGGGAGACGTCGATGCCGAACACCTCAATCGCCCGAGCACCGACCGAGCCCACGATGTGGTCAAGCTCCGGCGCGATCGCGTCCAACGCCCGCGCGATGCGGTCATCACCCAGCGCGCCGGCCGGGATCCCGAACACCTCCTCGACCGCCCACTCCCGGGCCCACTGAGACACCTGAACCATCGACCGAGGACTGGTCAGCCGGTTGGCGATCAGCACCTCGACCATCTGACCGTGCGTGACCCGAGACGATGCCACGTCCCGCATCGGACACAACCCGTCAACGATCTCCGCGATCCCGAGCCGGCGGCAAACTCCGCCGCCACCGGCAACGACCCCAACATCTTCTGCAACACGGGCGCGACCGCCCACTCGGCCCGGGGCCGACGAAGCCCGAAGCCCTGGATGAGCAACCTGGCTCACGCCCGGTAAACGTGTGACCGACACAAACGTTACGGATAACCATGTGCGAAGCGCGGA
>CAVUNP010000018.1:0-121146 GCA_963742855.1 uncultured Actinomycetota bacterium
GCGGGTCTTCGGGTCGCCGGGTCGGCGGCGCTGGTGCTGGTCGAGGGCGTGACGCCGCTGCGGCCGGAGCCCGCCTTGTTCGAGGCGATGCTGGACGGGTGGCGGCGCCAGCAGGCGGGCCGGCGGCTGTCCGCCGGCGTGGTGGATGGCCGGGAGCGGCTGGTGCGCCGGTTCCAGGCGTTCACGGGTGTGTGGCCGTGGCAGTGGAGCCCGGCGCAGGTGGACTCGTGGGTGGCGTCGGGTGAGTGGGCGCACTCGACGGTGCGCTCCTATCAGGGTGCGCTGGCGACGTTCCTGGACTTCGTGTGTGACCCGCGTTACGGCTGGCTCGTGGAGTGCGAGAAGCAGGTCGGTGCGGTGCCGGTGCAGGTGTGCTTCGCGGAGAACACCGCGGTCCACGTCGATGACTATGAGGGCCGTCCGGAGCGGCGACCGTTGTCGCGCAACGAGTTGCAGACGTTCCTCGACGTCGCCGACGATCGGGTGGCCACGGTACGGGCCCGCGGCCGCAAGGGCTGGCTGGCCGCGTTCCGGGATGCGACCCTGTTCAAGGTGATCTACGGGTGGGGGCTGCGCCGCCGGGAGTCGGTGATGCTGGACGTGCAGGACTTCACGACCAACCCGGCCGCCCCGCAGCTGGGCCGGTTCGGGGTGTGCCAGGTGCGCTTCGGCAAGGCGAAGCGGGGCAGCCCGCCCCGGCGCCGGTCGGTGGCCACGGTGATGGCGTGGGCGGCCGAGGCGGTGGAGCAGTACCTGGCGCAGGTGCGGCCGCTCTACGGCTGCGAAGGCGAGACGGCCCTGTGGCTGACCGAGCGCGGCGGGCGGATCTCGCCGCGGCGGGTCGACGAACGGTTCGCCGCGCTGCGCGACGCGGCGGGGTTGCCGGTTGAGCTGTCGGTGCACTGCCTGCGACATTCCTATGTGTCGCATCTGATCGAGGACGGGGTGGATCCGTTGTTCGTGCAGGAGCAGGTCGGGCACTCGTGGGCGTCCACGACGGCCACCTACACCACGGTCGGTTCGGACGCGAAGAACCGGATGCTGCGCGCGGCGCTGGCGCGGGTCTACGACGGAGGGGACCGTCCACAGTGACCAGTAACGTCGGCTACCGCTGGCACCTGCGGGCCCGGATGGCCGAGCGGGGCATGTTCGCGACCACGGACCTGATCGCCCCGCTGACACAGCGCGGGGTCAAGCTGTCCCGCGAGCAGGTCTACCGGCTGGTGACCGGAGTGCCGCAACGGCTGAGCCTCGCGACGCTGGCCGCGCTGTGCGACCTGCTTGAATGCCAGCCCGGCGACCTGATCGAGCTCACCCGCGCCGCAGCACCCGCCAAGCGGGCCGCGACGGCCGAGCCGGCGCAACGGCCCACGCCCCGGCGGGCCCGGATCAGGTCGGCGGGCGGCTCGTGAGCACGGCCACCGTCGCCGGGCGGTGCCGGCACGCCTGGGAGCCTCGTGCCGGCCGGCACTGCCCCGATTGCCGTCGTGACACGGTCATCGCCCACGTCGCCGCGGCGGGGGTGAAGCTGCCCCGTCGGGTCGTCGCTGACGCGGTCGACGCGGTCGGCGCCGACAAGCCCGCGGTCCTGCGCAGTCTGGCCGCGGCATTGGATGCCGATCCGGGCGCGCTGTCCGTCGGCGCGCCGTCGACCGTCGCGCGGCTGGTGACCGAGCTGATCGCCCGCGGCGCCAGGCTGGCCGCGCCCGCCTGCGTCGTGTGCTCACGCGCTTGGCGGAAGCTGACCGTCACCGAGGCCGGGGCGATGTGTCCGCGGTGCGCTCACCGGCGCAACGCGGCGCCCTGCATCCGTTGCGGGGCAACCAAACCAGTCGCGTTCTTCACCGACGACGGCCGGCCGGTCTGTGAGCGGTGCCGCCGCCACGAACGCGGCCACCGTCCCTGCGGGGTCTGCGGCGTCACCGCCTCCATCGCGGTGCGCGCCCGCGGCGACAAGCCCGACGTATGCGTCAACTGCTACCAGCTTCCCCAAGCCGTCTGCTCCCGCTGCGGGCGCACGCGGCCCTGCAACTTCGCCCACAGCGCGCAGCCTCTCTGCCCGACCTGCTCGCCACGCTCGACCGCCGCCTGCGCCCGCTGCGGGCGCGACCGGCCGCCGTCGGTGCGCTGGCCGGAGGGACCGCTCTGCGACACCTGCTACACGGTCGCGCTGCGCACCCGCGCCCGATGCGCCGGCTGCGGGCAACTACGCCGCCTCGTCGACCCACCCGGACCGGACGCGACCACCTGCTCCGACTGCGCGGGCCTGCCGACCAGCCACACCTGCTCCGACTGCGGCGTCGAGGACAAACTCCATGACAAGGGCCGGTGTCCCGCCTGCGCGCTGCGGCGGCGCACCGCGGAGCTGCTGCGCGGCGAGGGCGACGAGATCCCCGCACACCTGCGTGGCGTCCACGATGCGATCGTGGCCAGCAGGTCGCCCCGGTCGGCGCTGAACTGGCTGCGCACCGGTGCCGGCGCCGCGCTGCTCGCCGACATCGCCGCGGGCCGGCTCGCGCTGACCCACGAGGCCCTCGACGCCCACCCCCGGTCGCACGCCGCCGACTATCTGCGCCACGTCCTCGTCGCCAACGGCGCGCTGCCCGACCGCGACGAGGAAGTGGCCCGCACCGAACGGTGGGCGATCGACCTGGTCGCGTCCCTCGCCCGTCCCGAGGACCGGCGGCTGGCCAAGGCCTACACCACCTGGCGGGTCCTGCGCCGGCTGCGCCGAGGCGCCGCACACCGCCCTCGGCCACGCACCTATACCAACGCCGCACACGTGAAGCTGCGCGCCACCATGGACTTCCTCACCTGGCTCGACGAGCAGAACCTCGCGCTCGCCGACTGCCGACAGTCCGATGTGGACCTATGGCTGGAGACCGGACCGTCGGCGAAGTACGTGCGCGACTTCCTGCTCTGGACCGCCGAACACAAGCACTGCCGCCCCCTGCACGTCGCACCGCCACCGCGCACCAACGGCGCAGCCACCGACCCCGAACAGCGCTGGAAACAGATCACCCAACTCCTGCACGACCACAGCATCGACCTCACCGACCGGGTCGCCGGAGGCTTCGTGCTTCTCTACGGCCAACACCTGTCCCGCACCGCGGAGATGACCACCGGCCAGATCACCGCCCGAGACAGCGTCGTCATTGTCCGGTTCGGCCGTGACGAGATCGAGCTACCCAGCCCGCTCGGCACCGCCGCGCTCCAACTCGCCCGCACCGGCCGCTCCCACACCGGCATCGGCTCGCCCGCGAGCAGGTGGCTCTTCCCCGGCGGGCTGCCGGGCAAGCCCATCACCGCGGCGCAGCTCGGCCATCGACTACGCAAGCTCGGCATCAGCCCGCTCCCCGGCCGTCGCGCCACCATGACTCACCTCGCCGCCCACCTGCCCGCCGCCGTGCTCGCCGACCTGCTCAACCTCACCCCGGGCACCGCCGTGCGCTGGATGCGCGAGGTCGGCGCGGACTGGACCCGCTATGCCGCCGAACTGCTCCAGGACGACGATCCCCAACCATGACGAATACCCGCCCCGGACGCGACGGGCTCGGGCAGCATTCGACAGGGTCAGAACAACGCTCTCTACCGGTTTCGAACAGGGCGTCGACCTGGTCACCGTCAAGAACCTGCTCGGCCACGCGCAGATCAACACCACCGCCGACATCTACGCCAACCCTCGGGCTTCGCCTGCAACGCGGCGCCATCGAAACCATGGGTCACGCCCTGGAGTCCATAAGCGACAATGACGAGCCCGACGATCACAACGACGACACCGACATCCGTCACGAACGGATGGACGGCAACGCGGACTGATCCTACCGTCGCGTCGGGTCGGCCGCCTTGCGTGCCCAACCAAGGAACCGGTCGTGCACCCGACCCGACGCCGCACTGGGTAAGTCTGCGCATGCGTCGATGAAGTGGCCGGCCAGGTACAACATCAGCGACACCCGAGCCCGTCGAACTCGGCCAGCAACTGACGCTGCCTGGTCGGGCACGGCCAGGCCAGGGCGCACGCGTTGCACGTCCAGTCCGGCCGGACCGGCAGATGCATCGACATGGGCGATCGCTCCTTGGGCGCCTCGTCGTCTACGGTGGGGAAGGCCGGGCACACCACGGCGACGAAGAATGCGACTCTTCGCTGCCGCGCCCGACCTTCCCCGGGAGTGGCACCAGCCAGGTCCGGACTCGAAGCGCGTTCCCGCTGGGCCTACACACCAGGATCAGCGGAAAGAGATGACCATGGAAGCAGATCGGCGTCTTCCGCCGTCTACAGACGACCCGACCGACCTTCGCGCGCAACTTCGCGCAGCCCGCGAGGCCGCCGGGCTGAGCCTGGCCGGCATGGCCGCGCTCACCCACTACAGCAAGCCCTACCTCAGCCTGGTCGAAACCGGCCGCCGCACTGTTACCGTCGAGATCGTCGAACGCTACGAACACGTCCTGGGCGTCGCCATCGGCACCCCACACGACCCGGTCCGTGTGACCCACGAATGGCTGATCGGCGAGGCTCCCGCAGACCAGCAGCTGCGGGCTGGCCGTCGCATCGGCGCCGCTCTAATCAGCGCGCTGGAGGCCCGGGTGGTGGAGCTGCGCCACCTCGATGACACCGTGGGCAGCGTCGACCTGCTGCCGATCATCCTCGCCGAACTCGAACGGGCCGAACACCTGGCCTCCGCGGCGTCCTACCCGAACCGGCTCGGCACACGGTTGCTCACCGTCGTCGGAGAGCTGGCACAACTCGCCGGCTGGGTCGCCAGCGACGCCGGCCACTACCAGCACGCACAACGCCTCTACCTGTCCGGCGTGACCGCCGCCCGGGCCAACGGCGACCGCGTCCTCGGTGCCCAACTGCTGTCCAGCCTCAGCTACCAGATCGCCAACATCGGCCGGCGCGACGACGCCCTGCTCATCGCCCGCTCCGCCGTCACCGGCGCGCCGGACGCGACACCCGTGGTCCGGGCGCTGCTGGCCGAGCGCCTCGCCTGGGCCGCCGCCCGGCTCCACGACACCGAGACAACCCGTCGAGCCCTCGACGCCGCCGACAACGCCTACGCCGAACGATCCGACGGCATCGCCGAACCCGAATGGGTGTACTGGCTCAACCGGGCCGAGATCGACGTGATGGCCGCCCGCTGCCACATCGAACTCGGCACCCCGGACGCCGCCGAACCCCTGCTCACCCGAACCCTCGCCGGCTACAACCACGCCCACGCCCGCGAAGTCGCCCTCTACCAGACCTGGCTCGCCGAAGGCTACGCCAAGACTGGCGACCTCGACGCCGCCCGCAGCACCCTCAACCGCGCCACCTCCACCGAGGCCCACTCCGGCTCGGTACGCCTGCAACGCCGTGTCAGGGCCGTCACCAACCTGATCGACCGCCGCAGCGGACAGCGCCCCAAGGACCGGCCGACGCCTGCCCGGTAGCTTGGGGCCAAAAGCGCGCGCATCGATCGACGTCGCTGGCCGTTCGCGGTGTCGCGAAAGCGTGCGTGGACGTTGCGGTCACGGTTGCGGTCAGGATCGCCGTCTGTCGATATTAGTGAGACCGCCGATGTCGCAACACCGCAGGTCTCTGGCATGATCAGCACCATGCGACGACCGCGCCCACCATAGCCCTCCCACACGTACTATGTGCTAGCAGGCGAAACACCCGTACTGGTCCACAACACCGGGCCCATCGCTTGCACGATCAATGGACAGCCAGCCTATGAAATCCCCGGCGGGTCGGCGGGCGGCCCTGGCGCGGGACAGCACGTTCCTCCTGGAATTCGGCAGCAGTACAACATCGGCGTAAACGCCGATCCGTCACAGCCAATTCCGTTGTGCTCGTACTGCAGGCAGAACAATGCAACGACGGTGGATCACGTCATCCCCCGGAGCCACAACACCACGTAGATAACATTGGCGCCGCCGATGTGTGATCGACGTTTAGCTATGCAATGTGTGGGTGGGTGTGCGTCATCGCTGGCGTTGCGGTTCTCCGTGACCGGAGTTGGTGTCCTTTCTGGATAGTCGGGTTGGCGGTGTGGTGGTCAGGGGTTGTTGTGGGGTAGGCCGAAGCGGGGTGGGAGCGGTCCGCGGCTGGTCGGTTTTCGGGTGCTGGTGTGGGGGAACCGCGGTCGCCACTTCTGCTGTCGGGGGCTGTGCCGGTCCCGCCCGGTGATGATCTTGTTGGCGAGGATGTGCTGGTGGGTTCGCTTGGTGGCCGCGGTTCGGGCCGCTGCGGGGGTGGTCGCGGTGACCTGGCTCTGGGTCATGGATCGGATGGCTTCGCGCCGCATGGTGGTGAACGAGATTTCGTCCGTGGTGACGTTGCCTGCGACGGCGGCGGTGTGGGCGGCGCGGCGCACCAGTTGGGTGGCGGTCAGCCAGGCCCAGATTTCCTGCAGGACCAGTTCAGGACTCTGGGAGCGCAGGATCGGTCCACGGGACGGGCCGGCGTCAGTGATGGTCGACTTGTTTTCGCCGATGGTCGTTTCGGCGGCGCTCCACCGTTGCGAGTACAGCCCGGCGATGTCGTGGCTGGAGTAGCGCTGCTGGTCGGTGAGGGTGGTCAGCAGGCAGAACAGTTCGCTGATGGTGCCGTCGGCTTTGACTACGTCGTACTCGACCACCCGGACGGTGAGCATTCGCTTGTCCGGGGTGCGGATCCAGGACAGGTAGTCGCCGTCCCCGAGTCGTTGGACGACGGGTAGGCGTACGCCGGCTTTCATTCGCATGACGAGGTGCGCACCCTGGCCGCGGCGGTGGATCGCCTCGACCAGGTCGATGCTGAAGAAGTTACGGTCGCAAACGTAGACGTCGTTCGGGGTGAACAGATGCGGGTGCGCCGCGACGAGCCGGGCGGTCAACGGCGCCTCGCCGACCGAGCTGGCGTCAACGGTGGCGGCCAGCAACGCCCGACCGGCCCGGGCGACGGCCAGGACGATGCGGGCCATCGGGAACGCGGCGCTGTCATCGGCGGTCCCCGAGGAGCCGAACGCGGCCCGGTTGGCGTCACTGTCGGGGGTCTTGACCTGGCAGCCGTCCAACGTGGCGACCCGCAACCCGTGCCACAACGCGCCCGGGCCGGTGGCGGCGGCGAAATGACCGGCGACCCGGGTGAACAACGCCTTCATCGGCGCCACGCCCAGCCGTCGGCGCCACGTCGTGACCACCGTGGACTCGGGCACCTGCCAGGCATGCAGCCACGGCAGCCGGGGCAGCACACCGACCAACTGCGCGAACACCTCCACATAGGACGCGTTCGGGATCAGGGTCATCGCCATCACCAGCCGCGCCACCAGCGGCAGCGACATCAACCGCCTGCGCTCAGGCCCCGACGGGGCCGGCGCCGCCGCCGTGACAATCTGCTCCACGACACCGTCGCCCACATACTCTTCCAACCCGCCCAGCCGCACATGGTCGGGCAGCCAACCATCGGCACCCATCCGGCCGTCCTCATCGAGCACGGCCGGGGTGACCGCGACGACCGTGCACCACGCCACCAGGTCCCCGTCGCGAACCCGCCCCACCATGCCTGGCACCAGCAGCTCGGTCCCGTCCGCGCCGTCGGCCACGACAAGGTCGGCGACCCGGACCGCGAGTACCCCGCCCGCCAGCCCAGGACCGACCTGGGCCGGCCGAGGCCGTCGCGAACGCATCAGACCGGGATGATCGAGTGGCAACGTTGCGGGAACGAACGCCATAGCGTACAACTGAACTCCAAGGCTCTTGTGCTGGCAGGAAACGTTGGTGGTACTTCGTTTCTACCGGAACAAGAGCCTCTACTATGGACACAGTGAGCCGGATCGGGCGGATCGTGATCCATCCGTGACACACACTGCCCCGCCACCAGCCGGCCATCGATGAACGTCATCCACGAAACCGGCATACCACCGCGAAGCCACCACACTGCGTCGTCGCACCTCGATGCATCACAGAGCGCGGGCATCGCTGTCGATGCCCCACCTCCGCTGACCAGCGGACACGCTATCTACGTGGTGTTGAGCCATAACGCCACTACTCCTCAATTCCTAGCCTGAGTTTCCGGGCTTTCATGATCGTTTAGTGTTTTGGTGTTGCGAATACGGACTTTCAGCTCGTTTTGGTGTATTACCTAAACATGGCTTCGATCGTCGGTAAGCGGGTCAGCGGGAAGACGTATTACTACCTGGTGGAGTCGGCCCGGGTGGACGGCAAGCCGCGGATCGTGTCGCAGGAGTATTTGGGCAGCGCGGAGGAGGTGATGGCGAGGCTGGCCGGGGCCGGCCGGGTGAGCCGGATCCGTAGCCAGCACAAGGGATTCGGTGACATCGCAGCGGTGTGGTCGATGCTGGCAACGTCTCGACGTGGCCGGGATTGTCGATGAGGTGGTGCCGCGGTACCCGAATGCGGCGGCGTCGGTGGGTACGTATCTGGCGTTGGCGACGGCGAACCGGATCGTCGAGCCGTGCTCGAAGCTGGCGTTCGCCGACTGGTGGGCCACCACGGCCGGGCCGCGTTGGTTGAAGCTGCCGACGCCGCGTTGGACCACCGCCGGTTCTGGGACGCGATGGACGGGTCGGCGCCGACCGACCTGCGGGCGATCGAGACGCAGATCGGCCGGCGGATGGTTGCCGAGTTCGGGCTGGATTTGTCCGGGCTGGTGCTGGACATGACGAATTTCGCCACCTTCATCGACTCCGGTAACGACCGGGCGCCGATCGCGCAGCGGGGCAAGGCCAAGCAGAAACGTACCGATCTGCGGTTGGTCGGGCTTGGGGCTGGTGGTGACCCGCGATGGCGGGATCCCGTTGGTGGCGCACGCCTATCCCGGCGACCGGCCCGACGTCACCCAGTTCACCGCTGTGGTCGAGGAACTGGTCACCCGCTACCGGGCACCTGGCCGAGCGGTCTGGAGACGCTGACCCTGGTCTACGACGCCGGGCAGAACTGCGGCGACAACCACGCCGTGATCGAGGCGTCCGGGATCGGGTTCGTCGGGTCGCTGCCGCCCAGCGATCACCCCGACCTGCTGGAGATCCCCCGCAGGACGTACCGGGTCGTCGACGCCGACCGGTTACCGCGGCGCTGACCTACGTCGACACCACCGTGACCGCGCTCGGCGTCACCCGCCGGGCGGTGCTCACCCACTCGCCGACCCTGCACGCCAAGCAGTCCCGCGGCTTCGACCAGACCCTGGCCAAGGCCCGGCACCGACTCGCCGAACTGGCCGACCCGCCTGGCGCGCGGCAAGACCCGCCGAGCCCGCGACCGGTCGAGGCCGACATCGCCGCGATCTCTCAAGCCCCGCTGGGTCGCCGACGTCATCACCATCACCCTCACCGGCAGACGACCCGGCCAGTTGACGGCTGTCCTGGCGCACCGACCCCAAGGCCCGCAAAGCGCTTGGAACAGCGGCTGTTCGGCAAACGGATCCTGTTCACCAACCGCGACACTGGCCAGTCGCCGACGTCGTGGCCGCCTACCGATCCCAATCCGAAGTCGAAGTCGACTTCCGCCAGCTCAAGGACCCCCACGTCGTCTCGTTCACCCCAATGCACCACTGGACCGACCAGAAGATCCGCGTCCACGTCTTCTACTGCGTGCTCGCCCTCACCGTCGCCCACCTGATGCGCCGCGAAGACCGAACACGCCGGACTGCACATGTCGGTACGCGAACTGCTCACCACCCTCGCCGGGATCCAGGAGACCGTGCTGCTCTACCACGACGGCGGCAAGGACGCCCCCGCGCCCAGCGCATGCTCACCGACATGAACCCCGACCCAGGACAACGACTCTACCGACCTCTTCGCAATCCACCAATACGCACCCGCCACGCTGACCACAGCACCCTAACACCGACCGAGTTAGGTAATACACCAGCCCTCGGACAAAAACACAGCCTGAGCAGGGCAAAACAGCGCCGTCGATCAATGAAGGCCCGGAAACTCCCGCTAGGCTTGACTGCTCGCGCCAAATTGAGGAACTGAGTACACCAAGGCTTGTCACCTCTGCAGCGCCAGCAGAGAAAGCAGCCCACCGGAGTTCGTCGGCCGCAAACGCTGACTCGCCAGATGAGTCGAGCCAGAGGGCCAGCCTGTCCTGGTCCGCAGTTAGATCCCACCAAGCCCAGTGACGGAGTTCAGGGTCGAAGTTGAAAATCCACTCCTGAATTGTCCATGGTCTGTCCTCGACGAGGTCTAGATAACGTTGCCGGCCAATACGGCACGCGGCGGGCACGGCGGCCCTGCCGTAGTCTCCTTCGGTAACGTGGACGAACCATTGCGGAAGCCCGTCGACATCGATCTCATCCTGCTCGAAGGACTGCTGTTCTGCGATCGTCAGGGCACCGCTGATCACGGATCGCAACCGCAGCGCGTAGTCTGACCACTCACCGACTACACGTATACCCCATGCAAGTAGTCCCGTGGGTGGGCGATCGTCGGGTCGTGTGTGAACTCTGCGTAGTTCGTCCTGCGGACTCATGGCCGGAGAACCCTTCCGGAACCGGGAACTATCTTCCCCATAAACTGATCCAGCATGTTGCCCGGGATGCCGATTAAGCCAGGTGCCACTCGGGGATCGGCTATCTCCGGCCGCGTCTTTCTGAACAGGTTCCATTCGCGCATCGAACCCAGCCAGCCGGATGGCATTCTCTGCGGTTGCGCACTCCCAAGAATCTCACGAACATAGGCGGTCGGCATATCGAATGCAACGATATGGCCATCTGCCCCCCCTGCCCGCGCTATGTGCGATGTCGCCGCCCATGTTGACGTATAGCCGACCATCGCCAGCGAGCGAAACCGCGCCGCTCTCGTCAACGGACAATCGCATGCTATCCGGGTGCTCTTGGTACCGATAAACCGTCGTGTTGCAGTTATGCACCAGTACGGGCGTTTCGCCCGCGAGCACATAGTACGTGTGGAGCGTTGACCTTGGGTCATCGATCGTGGTCGGTGGGCTGCGGTTGTGACCTGCGGCTATCTGGTAGTCGCGCAGGTCGCCGACTATCGGCTGGCGGCGGCCAGCGGATAATGCATTGCCAGACTTTGTCGTTCAGATTTCGGAGGAATCTGGCATCGCTTCCTACAGAACGAAAGTCGAGACATTCGACAGAGACTGACTGGAATCACACGTCGTGGGCAGCGCCGCGAGACCAGGTGGTCCGTCTTGAGTCGGATGCCTTGTCTCGCAATGTTTCGGGTGGTTGTCCACAGTGCATGGTGGTGTAGTTCCAGTCGCCGTGGAAGGCATGCCCGGTCACAGGTGAGGGCCGAGGCCTTCACTTGTGCGTCGGTGTGTCTGAGCCGGTGGGGTAGATGTCGGTTTCGAGCACGGCGTCGACGGTAACGCCGGTGTTGGTAGTGGCGTCCAATCGGTCTCGAGGACCACCTGATAGTCGGTTGAGGGCCCGCCACGCCAGTTGATGGTGAATGCAGGAGAACAGTCGGTGTTCGATCTTGTTCCATTTGCTGCTTCCCCGGTGAGTAATGGCATACAGTGATGTCCGCACCGGTGGCCGCGGACAGCGCCGCCAGCTCAATTTTAATCGTGCCCTGGGCAAGGTAGCTGTACCCGTCGCGGCTGAAGATGGGCGTGCTGACCAGGCCCGTGGCCGGTTGCCGTTGATTCGCAGGAGTCGGCGGTGATCAGGAGGCGTTTCGGGTTCTGGTAGCGGGCCTGTCCGATCCGGTCGCACCACGGGCTGATGGTGTTGACGGCGAACTCGGCCGTGTCGTGGTCGATGCCCACGAACACACGAACCCATCGATCGAGGCCAAGTCGTAGACGCCGTACGGAATCGCTCGGGGCACCTCGGGTTGGAGAAGTCATGGCCGCTGACCGGTATCGGCTGCCCGGTCGGTTGCCACTCCCGGCCTTTGTTGGCGTACTCGCCGGCGAGTTCCTTCTTCTGGGTGAATCGATAGAGCCCGGTGCAACACTATTGTGGCTGATCAATTGCGTCATCGAGACCAGTTGGGTGGGCTCCGATTCGCGGCTGAGCAGCGAGTCCGGCCAAGGGATCCTCCCCGTGTGGTGCTGAACCTCAGGAGGTCTCGAGGGCGTGGCCGACCCAGTGGACGAATTCGGTGGGTGGGAGGGCGCCGACCTGCTGCCTGTGTACCTCTCCCTTGTGGAGGACGAGGACCATCGGGATCGACTGTGCCTCGTAACGCTGGGCGATCCCGGACGCATCGTCCACATTGACCTTCACCGCTTTCAGAGCCCCGGCGTAGGTTTTCGCCGCCTCCTTGATGCCGACGTCGACCACACGACATGGTCCACACCATGGAGCCCACAGGTCCAGCAGCACCGGCAGGGTGGCGTTCGAGATCACCTCGTCGAAGGTGTCGTCGTCGGCGGTGGTGACCCAGGGCAGTGCCTGCTGGCAGTTGCCGCAGTGCGCGACTCCGCTGGATGCCGCGGGAACGCGGTTGGCCTTGCCACAGTTCGGGCACTCGATGGTGTCCACTGGGGCCTCGTGCGCGTGGGCGTGTGTCATGGTCGTCCTCCTGCCGGGAAGTCGGCCTGTGAATCGCTGACGATCGCCGCGGAGCCCATCCAAGCGGATTGTCCGCTACAAGCCGATTCGGCCCCTGTTCGCAGCCGACTTCTCTCTCCTACCCCGGCCCTCCGTGCCCGTAACCGCCGTGCGCGAGGTGGTTCAGGCTGGTCGGCTTCCTGTGGCCGACAGCGTCGCCCTGGCGGGGCGGCGTGCCTCCTTGATCACTGGGTGCTGTTGTCGCGGTCTGGTGCACAAACGCCCGCTGATCATGGTCTGGGTGACAGCGGAGTGCACCAGCACCTGTTGATCATGCGCGGGAACGGCCGCCGGGTGCAGTAGTGCCCGCTGATCATGAACTCAAGGGCGATCTATGTTGATCACCGGGTTCTACTGTTGTTGGCGCGACGCCAAGACCCGGTGGTCATGCTTGCGCAGCCTTAGCTCCTTGATCAACGGGTGCTGTTGTCGTGGTCCGGTGCACATGCGCCTACTGATCATGGCGTGAGCGACAGCGGGGTGCACCAGAACCCGTTGATCACGCGCGGGAACGGCCGCCGGGGTGCAGTAGTGGCAGCTGATCATGAACTTAAGGGCGATCTATGTTGATCACCGGGTTCTACTGTTGTTTGCGCGACGCCAGAAGCCTCATGCGTGCGCGGGAGCAGGTGACGCGGTCGTGGGGGAAGCGCTGGCGAGGGGAGGCAGGGTGGGGCGGGTGCGGGTGGTGTAGAGCAGTGAGAGGGTGGCCAGCAGCACCAGGCAGGCGCCGGCCATGTGGCGGCCGACCAGGATCGCGGGCAGGTGGGTGAAGTACTGCACGAAGCCGATCACGCCCTGGCCCAGCTCGACCGCGACCAGCACCCCGCCCGCGCTGCCGCGGGGTGGGCCGCGACCGAACGCGCGGAGCGAAGAACATCGCCACCGAGAGGCCGATGAGCAGGAAGACAACGTCGGCGTGGACCTGGGAGATCGTCTCGGGATCAAGGCCGTTGCGCGCCGCGTCGGCGTCGCCGGCGTGCGGGCCGCTGCCGGTGACCCAGCGTGCCGACGACCATCACGGCCAGTGATGCGGCGGTGAGGATGAAGGCCAGCACGCGCAGGGGCCGGGGCACCGAGCGCAGCGGAGGCAGGTCACTCTCGCGGGTGCGCTCGCCAGAAGGCGAAAGCGGCCGCGACCAGGCCCATGGAGGCCAGGAAGTGGCAGCCCGACCACCCCGGGTTGAGGTTCGGTGAGCACGGTGATGCCGCCGATCAGTGCCTGGGCGGCCACGCCCAGGAGCACGAGACTGGCCAGCCAGACAGTCGGCGGCGGCGGGGCCGATGCCAGCAGGCGAGGATCAGTCCGGCCACGGCGACCAGGCCAACCACCCCGGTCAGGGTGCGGTTGCCGAACTCGATCATGCCGTTGACGCCCAGCGCGGCCTTGGGGGTGTAGGAGTCGGCCGTGCAGCGCGGCCAGGTCGGGCAACCCAGGCCCGAGCCGGTGAGGCGGACCGCGCCGCCGGTGATGACGATCGCCACGTTCGACGACGACCGAGGCGAGGGCGAGCCGCGCAGCAGGCGTGCTGATGGCGCAAACACCCAGGTATCGTACGGGTGCTCGGCGGAGGGGCCGGCGCACCCCGCGTGACCAGCACGGGTACCCGTGATGGTGGATCACCGGACGTCCCGTTTGCGCCCGCTCGCGCGAATTACGTAACGTTAGCGTTGTGAAAAGCCTGGCGGAGCCGGCGCGCGAGTGCGCTGACCAGCGCAGCGGGCGGCGATGGCCGTACGCGAGCGCGGGTCAAGGCTCTGCTGCTGGAGCCGGTGCCGACCACGGCTGCGCGAGCTGGGTGAGGCCTCGGGCTGAGCCCGGCCGCGATCCGCAAGCACCTGGACGTGCTGCTCGCCGACGGTGACGTGGTCGGCCGGGAGCAGCACGTGCTCGGCCAGCGCGGCCGGGGGCGGCCGGCGAAGGTGTTCGCGCTGACCGAGGCCGGCCGCGGCCGCGTGCGGTACCCACACACTACGACAACTGGCCACCTCCGCGCTGCGCTGGATCGCGCCGCACCGACGGTGCCGACGCGGTCTGCGGCGTTCGCGGCCGAGCAGGTGACCGCGTCTGGAGGACCGCTGCCGCGGCGCGATCCATCGAGGCCAGCGACGACCCGATGGCGCGGGCCGAGGCACTCGCGCAGGCGCTGATCGGCGGAGGGTTACGCTGCCTACGCGTCGGCGATCTCCTCCGGCGGGCAGCTGTGCCAGCACCACTGCCCGGTGGCGCAGGTCGCCGCCGAGTTTCCCCAGCTGTGCGAGGCCGAGACCGAGGTCATCTCCCGCCTGGTCGGCACGCACGTGCAGCGTCTGGCCACCATCGCCACGGTGACGGCGTGTGCACCACGCACATTCCCAGCCCGTCAGGCAACCCAGCAGTGAAGAACAACAACCCGTCGAGAGGGCAGAACGATGACCGAGCAGCGACGAGCCGCTGGACGGGCCCGGCCGTGGTGGCAGGAGCACCGCCGAGCAGCTCGCTGCCCTCGGCCGGTACGAGTACGGCTGGGCCGACGCCGACGACGGCCGGGGCGACCGCCCAGCCGTGGCCTCAACGAGGCGTGGTGCGCGACATCTCGGCCAAGAAGAACGAGCCGGAATGGATGCTCGACCTGCGGCTGAAGGGCCTGCGGTTGTTCGGCCGCAAGCCGATGCCGGCGTGGGGTGCGGATCTTCCGGGATCGACTTCGACAACATCAAGTACTTCGTGCGCTCGACCGAGAAGCAGGCCGCCAGCTGGGAGGACCTGCCGGAGGACATCAAGAACACGTACGACCGCCTGGGCATCCCGGAGGCGGAGAAGCAGCGCCTCGTCGCTGGCGTCGCGGCGCAGTACGAGTCCGAGGTGGTCTACCACAAGATCCGTGAGGACCTCGAGCAGCAGGGTGTCGCTCTTCCTGGACACGGACACCGCGCTGAAGACGCACGAGGAACTCTTCCGCGAGTACTTCGACACGGTGATCCCGGTCGGCGACAACAAGTTCGCCGCACTGAACACCGCTGTGTGGTCCGGCGGATCGTTCATCTACGTGCCGAAGGGCGTGAAGGTGGAGATCCCGCTGCAGGCCTACTTCCGGATCAACACGGAGAACATGGGCCAGTTCGAGCGGACTCTGATCATCGTCGACGAGGGTGCCTACGTGCACTACGTCGAGGGCTGCACCGCGCCGATCTACTCGTCCGACTCGCTGCACAGCGCGGTCGTGGAGATCATCGTCAAGAAGAGCGCCCGCTGCCGGTACACGACCATCCAGAACTGGTCGAACAACGTCTACAACCTGGTCACCAAGCGGGCTGTGGCGCACGAGGGCGCGACCATGGAGTGGGTCGACGGCAACATCGGCTCCAAGGTGACGATGAAGTACCCGGCCGTCTACATGACCGGCGAGCACGCCAAGGGTGAGGTGCTGTCGGTGGCCATGGCCGGCGAGGGCCAGCACCAGGACGCCGGCGCCAAGATGGTGCACGCCGCGCCGCACACCTCCTCCACCATCGTGTCGAAGTCGATCGCCCGCGGCGGCGGCCGCACCTCGTACCGGGGCTTGGTCCAGGTGCTGGAGGGTTCGCACCAGCAGCCGGTCAGCACAGTGAAGTGTGACGCGCTGCTGGTCGACACCATCTCGCGCTCGGACACCTACCCGTACGTCGACATCCGCGAGGACGACGTGGCGATGGGCCACGAGGCGACCGTCTCGAAGATCAGCGACGACCAGCTCTTCTACCTGATGAGCCGGGGCCTGAGCGAGGACGAGGCGATGGCGATGATCGTGCGCGGCTTCATCGAGCCGATCGCCAAGGAATTGCCGATGGAGTACGCGCTTGAGCTCAACCGCCTGATCGAGCTGCAGATGGAGGGCGCGGTCGGCTGACCGACGTCGCCCCTGCCCGCACCGGCACTGGTACCGTCGCCGAACAGCAAGGAAGAGATGACTACCCAGGCTTCCGCGCCGCCCGCACAAGTGAGGCCTCGCGTCGTACGACGTCGCCGACTTCCCGGCCCTCACCGGCCGGGAGGAGGAGTGGCGTTTCACCCCGCTCAAGCGGCTGCGGGGCCTGGCCACGGCGGACGCTTCGGCGACGGCAGGGTCGGCACGGTCCGAGCACGAGTACGGCCGACCTGCCCGAGCCGGCGTGACCGGTCGACCGGAGCGGCTCGGACGACCGCGGGTGGGCAGCGCGCTCACCCCGTTCGACCGGGTCAGCGCGCTCGCGTACGGCGAGGCCGAGCGGGCGCTGCTGGTGCGGTGGCCCGGGACGCCGTGGTGACGCGCCGGCGCGCCTGCGGGTGGTCGGCGAGGACGCCGATGCGCTCTCGTTCGGCCACACCGTTCGTCGAGGTGGGTCGCTTCGCCGAGGTGACCCTGGTGCTGGAGCACGCCGGCTCGGCGACGCTCGCCGACAACGTCGAGGTGCCGGTGGCCGACGGCGCGAAGCTGACCCTGGTCACGGTCGCCGACTGGGCCGACGACGCGGTGCAGGCGCAGCACCTCAAGGTGCCGGCTGGGTCGCGACGCCAAGGTCATCGCACGTGCAGGTGAGCCCTCGGCGGCGACCTGGTCCGTCAGTACACCACGCGTGGACTACACCGGCCGCGGCGGCGAGGCCGAGCTGTACGGCCTCTACTTCGCCGACGCTCGGCCAGCACCTGGAGCACCGGCAGCTGGTCGACCACACCGTGCCGGACTGCCGCAGCTACGTCGGCTACCGGGGCGCGCTGCAGGGCGACGAGCGCGCACACCGTCTGGGTCGGCGACGTGCTGATCCGGGCCGAGGCGACCGGCACCGACACCTACGAGATCAACCGGAACCTGCTGCTCAGCGACGGCGCGCGGGCCGACTCGGTGCCCAACCTGGAGATCGAGACCGGCGAGATCGCCGGCGCCGGGCCACGCCAGCGCGACCGGCCGGTTCGACGACGAGCAGCTGTTCTACCTGATGGCCCGGGGCATCCCGGAGGCCGAGGCCCGCAAGCCTGGTGGTGCGGGGCTTCTTCGCCGAACTGCTCGACAAGATCCCGGTCGAGGATCTGCGCGAGCGCCTCGGCGACGCGATCGAGGCGCGGCTCGCGGAGGCCGGCGCCTGATGATCAGGATCTGTACGCGACCGAGGACGTGCCGAAGGGCGCCGGGACGATCAGGCGCCGAGGTGGACGGCACCCCGGTGGCGATCGTGCACGGCGAGGACGACGAGTTCTACGCCGCGTACGACGAGTGCTCGCACGCCGCCGTCGCCCTGTCCGAGGGCGAGGTCGAGGGCTGCACGCTGGAATGCTGGCTGCACGGCTCGCGTTTCGACCTGCGTACCGGTGAGCCGACCGGGTCTGCCCGCCACCGAACCCGTGCCCGTCTATCCCGTCGAAGTCCGCCGACGGCGACATCTACGTCAGCCTGATGCCGAGCAATGGAGTGAACCCGATAATGAGCGTCCTGGAGATCCGCGACCTGAAGGTGTCGGTCAAGCTGCCCGAGGGCGGCTCAAGCCGATCCTGGCCGGGGTCGACCTGACCGTCCGGTCCGGTGAGACGCACGCGATCATGGGCCCGAACGGTTCCGGCAAGTCCACCCTGGCCTACTCGATCGCCGGCCACCCCAAGTACGAGATGACCGGTGGAACGGTGACCTTCGACGGCGAGGACGTGCTGTCCATGACCGTGGACGAGCGGGCCCGCGCGGGCCTGTTCCTGGCCATGCAGTACCCGGTCGAGGTGCCCGGCGTCTCCGTGGCCAACTTCCTGCGTACCGCGAAGACCGCCATCGCCGGCGAGGCGCCCAAGTTGCGTACCTGGGGGGCGAGCTGCAGCGGCGCCATGGAGCGTCTCCGGATGGACCCGGCGTTCGCCCAGCGCAACGTCAACGAGGGCTTCTCCGGCGGGGAGAAGAAGCGGCACGAGATCGTCCAGCTGGAACTGCTCAGGCCGAAGATGGCCGTCCTCGACGAGACCGACTCGGGCCTCGACATCGACGCGCTGCGCGTGGTCAGCGAGGGCGTCACCCGGGTCCGGGAGTACCGGCGAGACCGGCGTGCTGCTGATCACCCACTACACCCGGATCCTGCGGTATGTGAAGCCCGACTTCGTGCACGTCTTCGTCGCCGGACGGATCGTCGAAGAGGGCGGGCCGGAGCTGGCCGAGCAAGCTGGAGGAACGAGGGCTACGAGCGGTTCGTCGCCGCGGCCACCCCGGTGCAGGCCTAGGAGAACCCCGATGTCGACCACCCAGTCGCGATTCCCACCGGGATGCCGCAGTACGACGACGTGCCGCGCTTCGACGTCGACAGAGATCCGGGCGGACTTCCCGATCCTCGACCGTGAGGTGAACGGGCACCGGCTGGTCTACCTCGACTGCGGCAACACATCGCAGAAGCCCCGCCAGGTGCATCGACACGATGCGGGAGCATTTCGAACGGCACAACGCGAACGTGTCCCGTTCGGTGCACACGCTGGGCACCGAGGCCACCGACGCCTACGAGGGTGCGCGGGACAAGGTTGCCCGGTTCATCAACGCGCCGTGCGACCGACGAGGTGGTGTTCACCAAGAACTCCACCGAGGCGATCAACCTGGTCGCGTACGCGATGCTGGGCGCCACGCCTCAGCCGCGCCGGCGATGACCACGGCTCCGGGTCGGTCCGGGCGACGAGATCGTGATATCCGAAATGGAGCATCACTCCAACATCGTGCCGTGGCAGATGTTGTGTGAGCGCACCGGCGCCACCCTGCGCTGGTTCGGCATCACCGACAACGGTCGGCTGGACGAGTCGGATGTGGACGAACTCGTCACCGAGCGGACGAAGCTGGTCTCACTGGTCCTGGTGTCCAACATTCTCGGTACGGCCAACGCGACCGCCCGCATCCGCGAGCGCGTCCGGTCGGTGGGCGCGTTGTTGCATGCTGGACGGTTCGCAGGCGGTGCCGCACCGGCCCATGGACGTGGTCGACTGGACGTCGACTTTCATCGCCTTCACCGGGCACAAGATGCTCGGCCCGACCGGTATCGGTGTGCTGTATGGCCGCCGGGAACTGCTCGAGGCCATGCCGCCGTTGCTCGGCGGCGGGTCGATGATCGAGACTGTGACGATGGCCGGTTCGACGTTCGCCCGCCGCCGGCCCGGTTCGAGGCGGGCACGCCGCCGATCGCCGAGGCGGTCGCGTCTCGGCGCGGCGGTCGACTACCTGTCCGCCGTGGGCATGGAAGCCATCCAGTGGCACGAGAAGGAACTGACGGCGTATGCGTTGGACGCCCTGCCGACGGTGCCGGGCCTACGCATCTTCGGCCCGCCGGTACCCGTCGGCCGCGGCGCCACCATCTCGTTCGCGCTGGAAGGCATCCACCCGCACGATGTCGGCCAGGTGCTCGATGCGAGGGCGTGCAGGTCCGGGTGGGCCACCACTGCGCCCGCCCCACCTGTGTCCGGTTCGGTGTGCCCGCGATGACCCGCATGTCGTTCTACCTCTACACCACCACGGGGGAGATCGACGCGCTGGTGCGGGCGCTGGAGAAGGTGCGGGGGGTGTTCGCCTGATGGAGCTGCAGAGCCTGTACCAGGAGATCATCCTGGATCACTACAAGAAGCCCCAGGGCCGGGGACTGCGTGAGCCGTACCGAGGCCCAGGTGGAGCGACCACGTCAACCCGACCTGTGGGGACGAGGTCACCTGCGGGTGGCACCGGCTGCACGGGAACGTCGTCGACATCTCGTACGACGGGCATGGGCTGTTCCATCAGCCAGGCCTCGGCGAGTGTCCTGCACGAACTGATGCGCGGCAGGACTGTCGACCGTGCTATGTCCACAGTGGATGCGTTCAGCGAGATGGTGGGCGGCCGCGGTCAGATCGAGCCGGACGAGACGGTACTCGAGGACGGCGTGGCGTTTGCCGGCGTGGCCAAGTACCCGGCTCGGGTGAAATGCGCGCTGCTGTCCTGGATGGCGTTCAAGGACGCCATGGTGCAGGCGCTCGCGTCGGAGGGAAGAGGGATATGAGCGAGGACGTAGCGGCTCCGGTCGGAGGGATCTCCGGTCCCGTTGCCACCGCGGCGTTGGCCGACGTGGAGGAGGCCATGCGGGACGTGGTCGACCCCGAACTCGGCATCAACGTGGTTGACCTGGGTCTCGTGTACGGCATCCATGTCGACGACCAGAACGTGGCCACCCTGGACATGACCCTCACGTCGGCAGCCTGCCCGCTGACAGACGTGATCGAGGACCAGACCCGCCAGGCGCTGACCACCGGACCCGGCGGTGGGCTGGTCAACGACTTCCGGATCAACTGGGTGTGGCTGCCGCCGTGGGGGCCCGACAAGATCACGGATGATGGCCGCGAACAGTTGCGCTCCCTCGGCTTCAACGTCTGACCCCTACCGCCCGCCGGCCGGCTACATGTTGATCATGTGGCCGGCTTGTCCGTGTAGGGCCTCCTTGACCGCCTCGCTCAGAGTGGGGTGGGCATGCACATTGCGGGCCAGCTCATACACGGTCAGGTCCCATAGTTGTGCCAGGGTGAGCTCGGGCAGCAGTTCGGTGACCTCGGCGCCGATGAGGTGGGCGCCGAGCAGTTCGCCATGCTTGCTGTCCGCGATGATCTTCACGAAGCCGCCGGGCTCGCCCAGGCCCTGCGCCTTTCCGTTGGCTGTGAACGGGAACTTCACCACTTTGATGTCGTAACCGGCCTCCCGGGCCTGATCCTCGGTCCAGCCGAAGCTGGCGATCTGCGGTTGGCAGAACGTCGCCCGAGGGATCATCACGTAGTCCAGTTCCATGGTGTCGACTCCGGCGATGGTCTCGGCCGCGACGATGCCCATCGACTCGGCGGCGTGCGCCAGCATCAGCTTCGCGGTCACATCGCCGATGGCGAAAATGTGCGGCACGCTGGTGCGGCAGTGGCCGTCGACCTCGATGGCGCGCCGATCAGTGAGCCGTACGCCGGTGTTCTCCAGGCCGTAGCCGTCCACCCGGGGCGCGAACCCGATCGCCTGCAGCACCCGGTCGGTTTCGATCACCCGTCGCTGGCCGTTGCTGGACACGGTGACCCGGACCTTGTCACCACTGTCGTCGATGGACTCCACCGCGGTCGAGGTGTGCGTGGTGATGCCGAGCCGCCGGAACCGGCGGGCGAGTTCGGCCGACACCTCGGCGTCCTCGAGCGGCACCAGGCGGTCCAGGAACTCGATGATCGTCACGTCCACGCCGTAGCTGCGCATGATGTAGCCGAACTCGACGCCGATCGCGCCGGAGCCGGCGATCACGATGCTGTCCGGCAGTTCTGTGGCCAGAATCTGCTGCTCATAGGTGACCACCCGCTCGGACAGAGCGGTCCCCGGGATCAGCCGCGTGGTCGCCCCGGTCGCGATGATGCAGTTGGCGAACGTGATGGTCTGGCTGCCGCCAGCGGCAAGTTCGAGGCGCAACGTGTTCGGGTCGACGAACGTGCCGCGGGCGTCGAACTCGGTGATGTTGTTCTTCTTCATCAGGTAGTGCACGCCCTTGACCCGGCCGTCGGCCACCTGGCGGCTGCGCTCGTATGCCGGGCGGTAGTCGACCCGAACTGTGCCGTCCACGGTGATGCCGAACTTCTCCGCCTCGTTGGTGAAGATGTGGGCCAGTTCGGCGTTGCGTAGCAAGGCTTTCGACGGAATGCAGCCGATGTTGAGGCAGACACCGCCCCAGAACCGTTCCTCCACGACGGCCACGCTGCGACCGAGTTGGGCGGCCCGCACCGCGGCGGTGTACCCGCCCGGGCCGGAACCGAGGACGACAACATCGAAGTGTGTGGTTGCTTCGGCAGGCGATTGGGTCATGGTGTCCAGTCTTCCACGCCGCTTGGGTGGCTCGTAGTTCATGCGGGTGTTAACCCACACGGGTGGGGTACGGACACGAAGGCGTACATCCCCTCCAACGGGCAGCCCACGCCGCGGCGGGCGACCTAGGTTCGCCCTGTGCAGATCAAGCCCTTTGTCTACGTCGCCGTGGCCGGCATGACGGTGGGGCTGCTGGTCATCACGGGCGGCGTGCTGGGACACATGGCCGCAGGCGACGGCACCCCGGTTGTCGTCCCGATCAGCGCCCCCACGGTCACCGCGACGGCCAAGCGAACGCCGACGCCAACCCCGGCGCGGACCCGGTTGGCCGCGCCGAGCAAGGATCCGATCCAGGCGGTCGGAATTCATCCGCCGCGGATCCAGCTCGGCGCCGGGCCGAGCGGATCGGTGATCAGCACCGGCACGGATACGATGGCGCTCACCTTCGACGACGGGCCAAGTCCTGATTGGACACCGCAGATGCTCGACGTGCTCCGGCAGGCCGGCGTCAAGGCCACGTTCTGCCTGATCGGGACGGAGGCCCAGGCGTACCCTGATCTGGTCCGGGCCATCGTGGCGGACGGGCACACCATCTGCAACCACTCCTGGGACCACAACCTGGAATTGGGCACGCTGAGCCCGGACGCCATCCGGGATGACATGCAGCGCGCCAGCGCTGCGATCGAGGCGGCCGCGCCGGGCACGCCGATCTCCTACTTCCGTGCGCCGGGCGGGAACTGGACCGACAGCATCGTGTCGGTGGCCGCGAGTCTGGGAATGTCCGCATTGGACTGGAGCGTGGACCCGCGCGACTGGGCGGTGCCGCCGGTGAATAACATCGTCGATACGATCGAGAGTTCGGCTGAGCCGGGATCGATCTTCCTGATGCATGACGGTGGTGGGAACCGGGCCAACTCGGTCGAAGCGGTGCGGCAGTTCCTGCCCGTGCTGATGGCCAACGCGTCGCTCATCCCGCTACCGACGGGACCTTGACCAGCTGTCAGGCCACCATTGTGGATCCACGTTTGGCAGACTTCAGGCATGAGCGCATCGCAGCAGCACGGGGACCGCTGATGTCGACCCGTCCGGCCGCCGGCGGAGGTCGTTGGGTCGACGTGGAGCCGGCCCGGTTGCGACGCTGGCTGGACGGTTTCGACGAGCGGCACGGGCCGCTGGCCGGTGAACCGGCCGGGGCCGGTGGCGGGCACACGGTCAAGCTGACCGGCGCCGACGGGGCGACGGCCGAACTGTACGCACCGCCGGGCGCACAACCGCCCGGATCACTGGACGACCTGCTGGAGGATGCCCAACGCCCGCGCCGGCTGGGGCTGTTGCTGGCCCGGCAGGCGGCCGTCGCGGTCGGCATCGCCGAGGGCTCCCGCCTGTTGGCCTCGAAGGTCGACTCCTCGTACGTCCAGGGCCGCACCGCGGCTGGCGGCTGGTCCCAACAACGGTTCGCCCGCCGCCGGGAGAACCAGGCCAAGGCGGCGGCCGGCGATGCGGCAGGCATCGCGGTGCGGCTGTTGCGGGCTGAGGTCTCCACGTTGGCCGCGGTGGTGACCGGCGGCGATCGCCGCACCGTTGACGCGATCCTGGCCGATCCGCGGCTGGCCGACCTGCGGGCGTTACGGTCGGACCGTTTCCTCGATGTGCCCGAACCCCGGCTGGCCGTGCTGCAGCGCGCGATCGGCGCGGCCCGCGCGGTGCGCATCCTCGTCCGGGACCCCGAATAGCTCACCCTGTGCCGGCCGTCACGCCGGCCGGTATGGGCCGTTAGCCTGATGTGCCCTACTCTGCGACCATGGCGGGCCGTTCCGTAGCAGCCTCAGTCAACCTTCGCGGCTGGCGGCTGGCGGTGCTGGGCGTGGCCATGGCGGTCTTCGCGGTCAAGATCTTCGTCGCGAGCAACACATTCGGCACCACGGACGTCTTTCTGTGGCGGGACTTCGCCCAGTCGGTGCGCGAGAACGGCCCGATCGGCATCTACGGCCACAAGTTCCTGTTGGTATACAACCACGCTCCACTGGCCGGTTGGTTGCTGGTGGTGCTGAACTGGTTGACCGACCACGGGTTCGGCGGCTTCAGCACCCTGATGCGGATGCCGGCGTCCCTGGCCGACATCGCCACCGCGCTCGTCGTGTTCGAGCTCGTCCTGACCACCCGCTCAGTGCGGCAGGCGGGCGTGGCGGCACTCGCGGTCGCGCTCAGCCCCATCCTCATTGTGGTGTCCGGGTTTCACGGCAACACGGATCCGATCTTCGTGATGCTGACGCTGCTGGCCACCTACCTGATCGTGGTGCGGGGCTGGTTCGGCCTGGCCGGTGCCGCGTACGGGTTGGCGTTGAGCGTGAAGATCGTGCCGGTCGTGGTCGCGCCCGTGCTCGCCCTCATCGTGTTGCGGGCCGGCTGGCGGCGTACCGGCCTGTTCGCCGCCGGCCTCGCCGCCGTGATGGTGCCCCTGTGGCTGCCGGTGCTGTTGTTGCGATGGCACGCGTTCGTCCATGACGTGTTGCTCTACAGCGGGGTGGAACTTCGCCAGTGGGGGCTGGTGCAGTTGCTTCGTTGGTTCGGGCTGGGACCGGAGGGAGAGGCGTTTGTGGCCGGGCCGGGCCGGTTCGCGATCCTGGCGCTGTGCGCGCTGCTTCCGATGCTGGTGGCCTGGCGAGCGCCACAGGCGGCCGTGCCCGCGGTAGGGCTGGCCCTCGTGTTGTTTCTTCTGCTGACGCCGGCGTTCGGCATGCAGTACCTGAGTTGGGCGGTGGCCGGCGCGTACCTGATCAGCAATTGGGCGGCCACGGCCTACAACGTGTTCGGCACAGTGTTCGTGGTTGTCGTGTACGACCATTGGAACTCCGCCTACCCCTGGCACTGGAACATCGCGCCGGGCAAGCCGTTTCGGGCCAAGGAGATGTTCCTGCAGGTGCCGGCGTGGGTGTCGCTGTGCGCGGCGGCCGTGGCCGGACTGCTGCTGTTGCGCCGTCGGGACCTGGCGCCGGTGACTGGCCTGGTCAGGGCGGAGGCGCGATATCCACGCGGTGGCGAGCTGATGACCTTTGGCGCACGTCGGGGGAGTGGTGCCTGACCATGAGGTTGGAAGCCGACCAGCCGGAGCTTGAGCCGGCACCGCCGCGGGCCGCGCGTGCGTGGCACCGAAACCTGCCCGCGTTGCGCGGCGGTGCGGTGGCGATGTTCCAGCCGGTACGCCCGAGGCAGGTCACTTGGGTGACCGCGCTGGCCGCCGCGGTGGCCGCGCTGGCGATTGCCGGGTACAGCTTGCTACGGGTCGGCGGCGCCGGGGCGTTCAACACGATCTGGGCCGAGGACGGCGCCAACTTCCTCTCGGATGCATACATGTTGCCAGCGTCTGGGAACATCCTCAAGCCGATCAACGGCTACTTCGTGGTGGTACCCAGGCTGATCAGCGAGTTCGCGTCGCTATTCCCGATCGCGTCGGGGCCGGGCGTACTGTCCGGCGTGGCGGCGCTCTACAGCGCGGCGATCGCGGTGATGGTCTACGTGGCCAGCGGCAACGTCCTGGCCCGGCCGTTCCCGCGGGCGGTGGCGGCGCTGTGGATCGTGGCCGCGCCGCTGGCGGAAAGCACTTTCACGTTCGGGCCCAACATGGTTGCGCCACTGCAGTTCGTCGAGCTGTACGGCCTGTTCTGGGCGCTGGTCTGGACGCCCAACCGGACGCTGAGCCGTGTGGTACAGGTGGCCTTCGTGGTGTCGTGTTGTGTGAGCACCTTCCTCGCGGTATTCCTCCTTCCGGTGGCGGTAGTGCGGCTGTGGGCGGTGCGGGACAGGTGGTCGTCGCTGCTGTTGGGACTGGTCGTCGCCGGTGGTGTTTTCCAGACCTTCGGCATCGTGTTGGGTCTGACCAGCCGGGCCGGCATCTCCCATCCCCGGATCGATCCACTGTGGGCGTTCGCCAGTTACCTGGGTTGGGGACTGCCGTTCGGGCTGTTCGGCGAGAAGATCCTCAGCGACGCTGGTTACGCAGGCGTTGGGGTCCATTCGGGTGGGGGCGGGTTCTGGTACTGGTCCGGGGTGATCATCACCTGGCTGGTGGCCACGGCCGTGATCCTGGCCGCCGCCCGCCGGCTGACCCGGCCGTACTGGCTGTTCGCCGCGCTGGCCCTGACCGAGTCCGCGTTGCTCCTTTGTGGTCAGATCATGGTGCAGGGCCGGTTGGAGCTGCGGTACGCGTACACGCCCTCACTTCTCGCGGTGGCCGGGTTGCTCGCCCTGCTGCGGCCGGTCCCGGTGTCCCGGCACAGCTCATTGCCTTCGTGGATCGGAATGTGGCTGCCCGCATGGGGTCTGACGTTTGTCCTGACGCTGAGCGCGGGCGCGAACTACCGGGTACCGACGCCCCGCACCGTCGCCATCCCCTGGACCACCCAGGTGGAGTGGTCTACCCAGCAGTGCCGTGCGAACCGGGCCATGCCGTTCGTACTCACCTATTCGGTGCCCCAATGGTTCGTGATCCTGCCTTGTCGCCGGCTGCGTTAGGGCGTCAGTGCAGTTTGTCAACAAAGTGCCGTGACCAACCCTGTTCTGTGCCGTTGGGCAGACGTGGGCTTGGTCGGCAGATCGTCGGCACGGATCGGCATCCTGATCGTTGCATACAACGCGTCGTCGACACTGTCTGCGACGCTGGACCGGATTCCGGTGGACTTCCGCGACCAGATTGACGAGATCATCGTCCTGGACGACGCGAGCCACGACGATACGTTCGAGCACGGCCGTAGCTGGGCGGTGCGGACCGGCACGCCGCGCACCACCGTGGTGCGCCACACCAAGAACCTCGGCTACGGCGGCAACCAGAAGGCCGCGTACCAGCTCGCCATCGAGCGCGGCCTGGACATCGTGGTGTTGCTGCATGGCGACGGCCAGTACGCGCCGGAGATGCTGCCGGAGATGGTCGAGCCACTGCTGCGCGGCGAATGCGATGCCGTGATGGGCTCGCGCATGATGGTCAAGGGTGAGGCCCGCCGCGGCCGCATGCCGCTGTACAAGCGAGTCGGCAACAGGATCCTGACCGGGATCGAGAACGGTCTACTAGGGACGAAGCTGACGGAGTTCCATTCGGGTTACCGGGCCTACAGCGTACGAGCGCTCAGGGAGATCCCGTTCGAGCACAACACCGACGGGTTCGACTTCGACACGCAGATCATCATCCAGTTGGTGCATGCGGGCAAACGCATCGTCGAGATACCGATCCCGACCTACTACGGCGATGAGATCTGCTACGTCAACGGCATGCGTTACGCCAAGGATGTGCTGAAGGACGTGGTCGTCTACCGGCTGTCCGCGAAGGGATTCGGTACCGCGTCCTGGGTGCGCTCGCCGCTGGAGTATGCCCTCAAGGAGGGCGACGGCACATCGCATTCCATCATGATGGAGATGCTGCGTTGGCGGTCTGGCTCCAAGATTCTCGACCTCGGTTGCTCCGGTGGTGTGCTGGCCAGCCACATCCGGGCCGCGGGCCATTACGTCACCGGTGTGGACTCCCTGGAGATCCCCGGCGTGCGTGACAATGTGGACGAGTTCCATCAGGCCGACCTGTCACAGGGGATCCCGATCGAGGTCGGTTCCGGTTATGACGTTGTGCTGGCCGGCGATGTGATCGAGCATCTGCCCCGGCCCAAGGAAACCCTGCAGGAGATCCTGCGCGTGTTGCGGCCGGGTGGCGAGTTGCTGCTGTCGGTGCCGAACTTCGGTCACTGGTATCCCCGCGGCAGGGTCGTGTTAGGACTGTTCGGCTATGACCGGCGCGGCATCCTGGACGACACCCACCTGCGGTTCTTCACGCGGTCGTCACTGCGACGGTTGGTGCGTAACGCCGGCTTCGACATCGTGGAGGAACGGGCCACCGGTCTGCCACTGGGACTGGTGACGTCGCCGACCGACGGCCGCAAGTTGGGTGTCGTGCGGGGCGTGGACCACGCACTGGTCCGGGCCCGCCCGACGCTGTTCGGCTACCAGTTCGTACTGCGCCTCGTGCCGCACGCGGAAGATGCTTTGGTTGTCGAGGCCGGCTGACGCGCCCACCCAGGTGCATGTCGACGGCGTACACGGGCCGGATGCACCGAGGAGGCGTCGGTCACCGCATCGTCGTCATTGTGAAGTGTTGCCGGCCCGACGTTGTGCGGCCCGGGTCCAACGGTTGAGCGTGTCGGCTGCGGCCCCCGTGTCGATCGCGTCGGCGCAACGGTTCAACGCCTGGGCGAAGCGATCCACGAGCTGTTCGTCGATCGCCTCTTGCGGTACCTCTGTCGGTGCGGTTTGGGTGGTGGCGACGAGGGCACCAGCAGCGTTGAGTAGGACGGCGTCGCGGACCGGGCCCGATTGACCGGCGAAGACCGCGTGCGCGATGCGGGCGTTGGTCCGTGCGTCACCACCCCGTAGCGCGCCATCCGGCGGGCGGTCAATGCCCAGGCGGCGCGGATCCAACACGTGGTGGGTGGCCTGACCGTCGTGCACCATCCATACTTGTGATGTTGTGGCGGTGGTGAGTTTGTCGAGCCCGTCGTCGCCGCGCACGACCAGTGCTGTCGCACCACGGCCACGCAGCACATCGGCGACGATGGGCAGGAACCGTTTCCCCGCCACGCCCACCAGCCGGTAGGTCGGATTCGCCGGGTTGATCAGCGGCCCAAGTACATTGAAGACCGTCGGTACGCCGAGTTCCCGGCGAACCGGACCGGCGTGGCGCATGCCCGGATGGACCTGTGGCGCGAACACGAACGTGATGCCCACCTGCACCGCGATGGCGGCGAGGTCGTCGGTCGACAGATCGAGCGCGACCCCCAACTGTTCGACGAGATCAGCCGCACCAGCGGTCGTCGCGGATGCGGCCCGACCGCCGTGCTTGACCACCGTCATGCCGGTGGCGGCGACCACGATCGCGGCCATGCTGGAGATGTTCACGGCGTTCGTGCCGTCGCCGCCGGTGCCGGCGATGTCGACTGTAGGTCCCGGCACGACAACCGGATTCGCCGCCAGGAGCAGCGCTGTGACGAGCCCGTCGATCTCGGCCGCGGTTTCGCCCTTCGCCCGCAACGCCATGAGGAAGGCCGCGAGTTGTGCCGCCGTGGCGTCACCCGCGACGACTTGCCGCATAGCCCACGCCGCAGCCTCGCTGCTGAGGTCTCGCCGGGCAACCAATGTGTCGAGGATCGTGGGCCACGACAGGTCCGACCGTTCGGGACGGTGCCCTTGGATCACATCAGTGCTGCTGGAAAGGTTCACGGCTGTCCTTCTAATCGGGCCGCTCGCGACACGGCCCGACTCGTGACACGACGACGGCCGCCTCGACGGGCGGCCGTTGGGTGCGCTGACGGGTCCGCCTAGGAGGCGGGCCACCAACCATTCATGCGCGCGATCACACGGACACCCTAGCCCGAAGCGGCTCAGGAGGCTACATCGGCGTCGTCGCGTGCAACCCGCATTCCTGGCCCCGATCGCGTCCGTGCCATATCTTTCGGTGATGGACCTTGTCACCTTGCAGGCGAGAGCGGTCGAGATCGCGGCGTTGTACGACCGGCGCAACGTTGCCCAGGGCCGTGGCGCATGGTCCACCGGCGACTTGGCGTTGGGATTCGTCGGTGACGTCGGAGACTTGGCCAAGCTCGTGATGGCGGTCGATGGTCGACGTAAGATCAGTGATGCCCGCGAGAAGTTGGGCCACGAACTCGCGGACTGTCTATGGTCGGTACTCGTTCTCGCTGACCGGTACGGCGTGGATATGGTTTCTGAATTCAATCGCATGACGGATGACCTCGAGCAGCACCTCACTTGAGGCGCCTTTCGACCGCAACCAGGGATCGGCGATCGCGGACGCTACGACAACGGTTGTTGGGCGAGGTTGTGCGCTGTCCCCGGGTTCGCTTTCGCTGTGGGTGTGACGGTGGTGGATTCCGCACCGCCCCGGTGGCCGTGCGGTGCGAGCGGCTGCGCGGTAAGGTCTGGTCGACGGGTATAGCGGTGGGTGGTGACGTCCAGCTGGCCCGGACGGCTTCGTCGTTGCAAGAACTGTCGAATCTCCCGGAACCGGTTGACCTCGCCGGATCGGTGGGTCGTTCCCCTTGCCGGTCCGGTGTGATCGTTGGGTTGTGGTAGCCGGAAGTACAGCACGCGCCGGTGATCCTGGCAGTGTGGATTCTCGAAGCAGTTCAGGGGGTGTCGCGTTGCCACACCACGCATTCGCCCGCGTATCCGTCCTTGAAGCGGAGTACCTCGTGGTAGCCATAGTCCCAGCCGTACCAGTCGGTGCGTTTGCCCGTACCGGTACTGGCGAGCACCCATTGGGGTCGGTCGGCCGGTGCGCCCTTCGTGGGGTCGAAGCTGCGCAGCGGTTGCCAGTAGATCTCGGTCTGGTGCCGCAGGTCGGCCATCCACGAGACAGTGTTGGCCTGCATCACAGTGTCGCCGGGACGGATCCCGGCGTCGCGGACCACATCGGGCGTGCCCGAGTGGTAGTCCCGGTTGAGCCAGACCTGACTGATGTGGTGGGTGATGCGCACCATCGCGGCGAGGTTGACCAGCATCACCGCGACCAGCGTGATCGACGCCAGGACCGTCATCGGACGACGGGTCGGTCGCCTGCGCCACCGCGGCAGCCCCAGGGCGAACAGCAGGATCAGTCCGCCGACCACGGCGCTGACACGAAAGTACCTCAGGCGGGACCAGTCGTTCATCAGGAAGGAGAGTTCGGGGGAGTCGAAGTTGACGTAGGACCCTCGCCGCATCCAGTCGCCCCAGTAGAGCGCCACGGCGAGGATCGTGACGCCGACGAACGCGGCCGTGACGACGGCCAGTCTGACGCCGCGGCGGAGGGTGGCACGCACCATGGTCACCACTGCCACCAGAACCCAGAATGTGGCGAGAATGGCGACGTAACGCCCGTACACGTGGTTGTTGACCCGCTGTTCGGTCTCGTACGGGATGCCGGTGGCAGTCGCGGCGGCGATGCCCAGCGTCACCACGACGGCTACGGCCATGACGATCCGGGTGGACCGCGGTCCCTCTCTGCGGATCAGGGTGAACACAGCCGCGGCGAGGCCCAGCCCGGCCAGGCCCCAGGTGCTGGTGCACAGGTGCCAGATCTGCCCGGCCGCGTCGAGGGTCAGGCGGAGAATGCCGTCCAGCGAGGTGAGCCGGTCGAAGACACGCCCCTCTACGTCGAAAGACCCGTCCGCGAACATGCGACTTTCCAACCAACGGTTGGCGTACCTGCCAGCGAGGTAGGTGATCGACATGCTCGCCAGGGCGGCGGCCGCCACGCGCCACGGGAGCCACCGCGCCAGCAGGGCGACCGGCATGAGCGCGGCCACCACGACGAGCATCACCAGGCCGCGCACATGGGTGGTCGCCGCGTACCCAGCGATCACGCCGGTGAGGACGCCGTAGACGGCCGCGCGGCGAGTCGGGGTGAACATTCCGTGGAGCGTGAGCAGCATGGATAGCACAACAGTGGGCAGGACTGCGTCGGTTAGCGCAAATTCGGCGAAGAATACCGCGCTGGGCAGCGTCGCCACCACGAATGCGATGGCGATCGCCGGCCACCGGGTCACATCGAAAAGTCGACGGGCCAACAGGTAGATGAGCGGAAAGATGAGCGCCATCACCAGGGCGTTGATAATGTGAACGCCCTTATACACATCGGCCGGCTGATCCACGAACCAGTGAATGGGACTCAGCAAGAGCGGATAACCGATTGCTCGCATAATGCTCGTACCAGGCAGCATCGCGTTGGCACCGCCGCCTACCACCCTCGCGGCCAGCAGATAGCCATCCTCGTCAGGGTGCGCGATCGGTCCGGTCTGGGGCCACGACAAGTACAGTCGCCAAGCCACCTGCGCCGCGAATCCTACCGTGAACAGGGCAAACCATGGCAACCGCCGGAATCGTGATGGTGCTGAAGTGAACTCCCGACTGGCCTGATCGACGCCGGTCCCTACGAGTTCGTCGACTGCCAACGTCTGTCCCTCGGTCGCCATTGTTTGCTCATGCTCATGCTCTGCGCCAAGCTCGGGCAAGGACTCCGCTGATTCGGTCACCGAGGGGCGGTGATGAACAGCTTCTTTGTCGCTCCTACCATTGGGCGGGACCGGCCAACCGTCAGCCGCGTGCAAGCGTGCCATGGTCCCCCCAGCGTGGTCACGGCGCATTCGCCTCGACCACCTGATGGCCGCGAAAGCATACCGCACCCGTTCCCATTGACGCCGCGCCATCGGACGCCGGCGCCCGCGCATTCATCACCCAGCGGTACCGAAGCTATCGCAGAAGAAGCGCATCCAGGGGCGAACGAAGGCTTGTCGAGAAGTGCGACGACCGCGAGCCGCGTCACCCCTCGGTCCCTATGGGTGCTTGCCGCCCATCGTGATCGAACCTCCGGAGGGGAACGGGGTTTGTGCCCCCACCCACCCGCCGATCTTGATCAATAATCCCGCGCGGCCGTCCGGTACACTTGCCACGTGCTGCTCTGCGAAGGATGACCGGCCCCGCACCGACCGCCGGATGAGGCGGCCGGTGCATACGTCTGCCCTTATCCAGGCGTCGACAGCCGAGAGCGAGAACCCCCCATGATTAGTGCCACCGGCCTGGAGCTGCGTGCCGGGTCACGCATTCTGCTCGCCGAAGTCAACCTTCGCGTCCAACCGGGTGACCGGATCGGTCTGGTCGGCCGCAACGGTGCCGGCAAGACCACCAGCTTGAAAGTCCTGGCCGGCGAGGGCGCACCGTACGCCGGCGCGGTGCAACGGCGCGGCCCGGTCGGTTACCTGCCGCAGGATCCCGCGTACCGGTGATCTCGAGGTCACCGCCCGCGACCGGGTGCTGTCCGCCCGTGGCCTGGACTCGCTGCTGGCCGAGATGAAGGCGCTCGAGGTGACCATGGTCGAAGACCCGTCGGATCGCGTCGTGCGTCGCTACGGCGCCCTTGAGGACCAGTTCGCGGGTCTGGGCGGCTACGCGGCCGAAGCCGAAGCGGCCCGGATCTGCGCGAACCTCGGCCTGCCCGACCGGGTGCTGGCGCAGACCATCGGCACCCTGTCCGGTGGTCAGCGGCGGCGTATCGAGCTGGCCCGGATCCTTTTCGCCGACGCAGGCGAGACCGGCGGCGGCACGCTGCTGCTGGACGAGCCGACCAACCACCTCGACGCCGACTCGATCACCTGGCTGCGCGGCTTCCTGGCCGCCCACAAGGGCGGTCTCGTCGTCATCTCCCACGACGTGTCGCTGCTCGACGCGGTGGTCAACAAGGTCTGGTACCTCGACGCCAACCGGGCCACCGTCGACATCTACAACATGGGCTGGAAGACCTACCTGAACGCAGCGCGACACCGACGAGCGGCGTAGGCGCCGGGAGCGGGCCAACGCGGAGAAGAAGGCCGGCGCGCTGATGGCGCAGGCGGACAAGATGCGGGCCAAGGCGACCAAGGCGGTGGCCGCCCAGAACATGATCAAGCGGGCAGAGAAGATGATCTCGAGCCTGGACGAGGTACGGGCCGCGGACAAGGTCGCCAAGGTGCGGTTCCCGAACCCGGCCCCGTCCGGCAAGACCCCGTTGACGGCGAAGAGCCTGTCCAAGTCGTACGGGTCGCTGGAGATCTTCATGGACGTGGACGTGGCGGTCGACCGTGGCTCCCGCGTCGCCATCCTGGGCCTCAACGGCGCGGGCAAGACCACTCTGCTGCGCATGCTGGCCGGCGTCCTGGAGCCGGACACCGGCGAAGTCATTCCGGGACACGGACTCAAGCTCGGCTACTACGCGCAGGAACACGAGACCCTCGAAGTGGACCGGACCATCCTCGAGCACATGCGCTCGGCCGCGCCGGACCAGACCGACACCGATCTACGTAAGATCTTGGGCGCCTTCCTGTTCACCGGCGACGACGTGGACAAGCCGGCCGGGGTGCTGTCCGGTGGAGAGAAGACCCGGTTGGCCCTGGCCACCCTGGTCTGCTCCGGCGCCAACGTACTGCTGCTTGACGAGCCGACGAACAACCTCGACCCGGTAAGCCGGGAACAGGTCCTCGATGCGATCGCCCGGTACGCCGGCGCGATCGTGCTGGTCACCCACGATGCCGGTGCGGTACAGGCGCTCAAGCCGGATCGGGCGATTCTGCTGCCCGACGGCGACGAGGACGCCTGGAGCGACGACCTGCTCGAACTCGTCGAACTGGCCTGACTCACGCCTGACCCACACCTGACCCACGCCTGACCCAGGTCGGGCGCAACGGTCACCAGACGTCAAGGCGATGGCGGAAGCAGGGCCTGCTCCTGGGCCAGGATCGCAGCCTGGACCCGGCTCCGCAGGCCCAGCTTGGCCAGGATCCGGCTGATGTGGGTCTTCGCGGTGGCCTGCGCCATCGCCAGCGTCGCCGCGATTTCTCCATTGGACATTCCGGCGCCCAGGCAGGCCAGCACATCGCGTTCCCGCGCGGTGAGCTGGTCGAGGGCCGATGCGTCCATCGGGACCCGGGTGGCGGCGAATGCCGTAATCAACCGCCGGGTCACCGATGGCGCGACGATGCCATCTCCTCGGGCGACCAGTCGCACGCCGGCGACCAGGCTGTCCGCGTCGGTGTCCTTGAGCAGAAAGCCGGCGGCGCCGGCCCGCAGCGCGCCGAACACGTACTCGTCCAAGGCGAAGGTGGTCAGTACGAGCACCGCGGCAAGCGACTCGGCGACAATCTGCTGGGTGGCCCAGATGCCGTCGCGCACCGGCATACGAACGTCCATGACAGCCACGTCGGGACGCAGTTGCCGGCAGCGTTGCACGGCCTCGACACCGTCGCTCGCCTCGCCGACCACCGTCAGGTCCGGCGCGGCATTGAGAATCAGGACCAGACCGGCCCGCACCGCCGGCTGGTCGTCCACCACAACCACCGTCGTCATAAGCGCAGTCGTCATGACGACGCGCTCCCGCGCCACGAGGCAACCGTGGACCCGATCGGAGTCGGTAGCTGCGCCCGGACCTGCCAGGTGTCGCCGCATCGCTGCGCGCTGAGCCGGCCGCCGAGCAGTTCGGCCCGCTCCCGCATGCCGGTCAAACCCGATCCGGACCCGGGTACGG
Source organism: uncultured Actinomycetota bacterium (assembly GCA_963742855.1). Lineage (GTDB taxonomy): Bacteria > Actinomycetota > Actinomycetes > Mycobacteriales > Micromonosporaceae > CAVUNP01. The sequence goes on from CAVUNP010000018.1 coordinate 35,387, forward strand.
GTGAGCCGCTGGCCGAGATGGAATTGGTGACACGCAGCCGCACGGTCCTCGGCTCGTACCCGATGCTCACCTCGACCCGCCCGTCGCCGTGCTTGAGCGCGTTGGTCAGCGATTCCTGCAGTATCCGGTACGCGGCCAGGTCGACATCGACCGGGAGCGGTTGCTCTGGGCCGGCCACGCTCACGGTCACGGCCAGCCCAGCGCGCCTGACCACGTCGAACAGCCGCTCGGCGTCGGCCAGACGTACAGCCTGGCCCCTGTTCGAAGCGTAACCCTGACGCAACGTCGCTACGCCCGGCGGCTCAACCGCGCCTTGATCAGGCGCGGCCGGGTCGCGCAGTAGGTTGACCATCTCCCGCATCTCGGCCAGGCCCTGCACGCTGCTGGCTCGGATGACCTGCAGCGCCTGCCGGGACGCGGCCCGGTCCAGGTCGGGTACTGACAAGAGGGCGGTCGCGTGGATGGCCACCGCGCTCAGGTGGTTGGCCACGAGGTCGTGCAACTCGCGGGCCATCCGGGTGCGCTCCGCGGCGACCGCCTGCTGCCGGTCCAGTTCGGACAGTCGCGCGGTCTGTTCGGCCCGCGCGCGTTCCGCCGCCGCCTGGTCGCGATACTGCCGTACGCTGATCGCGGACACCACCGACAGTACGAGCACCAACGCGAACGGAATGCCCACTGCGGCACCGCGCCAGGAGCCGGTGACCACGACGCCGGCCCCGGCCCCGAGCGCGGTGAGCGCGATCGATATCCGGAGCGCCCACCGCCACAGCCAGGCCGGACCGTGTACGCACATGTCGTACAGGACCTGGGAGAACACCAAAACGTTCGCCAATGACGCGCCCAGGAGTACGTCGCCGGTGACCGCCACGACGCCGATGCCGAGCCCGGTCAACGGGGCGACCCGGCGCAGTCCCAGCGCCACACACAACACGGCCAGCGGGATCAGGAACACCCACCGCGACACCGGGATGGTGGCGGGCAACCCGGCGTAACCACCGAGCGCGAGCATCACCGCACCCAGCACAAACGCGCCCGCGGCCAACTGGATGTCGCGCGCTGCCGGATCCCTCCTGCTGGCCAACCTCACCGCGCCATCACAGCACATCCTGGCCGCGCGGCCATCCGTCGCCTTGGCGAGGGTGACCTACATCGAACGTTGTAGCCCAGGTTCGTCATGATGGCCGACGTCATCGCGGCCCTGGCTGGGCAGGCTGGACGCCATGATGGTGGCGCTGATAGTGGCCTGTGAGATCGCCTTCTGGGTGGTGGCGGCCGCCGGCCTGCTCGCCCGGTACCTGTTGCGGTGGCGGCGGGTGTCCACGGTGCTGCTGCTCGGCGTGCCAGTGGTTGATGTGGTCCTGCTGGCGGCCAGCGCGATCGATCTGCACCAGGGCGGTACCGCAGAAGCGGTGCACGGTCTCGCGGCGGCCTACCTGGGGTTCTCCGTGGCCTTCGGGCACAGCATGGTGCGCTGGGCCGACCAGCGGGTCGCGCACTGGTTCGCTGGCGGCCCGCCGCCGTGGCGGCCACCCAAGCAGGGCCCGGCGCGGGTGGCGTGGGAATGGCGGGAGTGGGGTAAGGCCCTCAGCGCGGTAGCCATCGCATGTGGACTCTTGCTGTTCGCGGTGATGTGGATCGGCGATCCCGATCGCACCGGCGCACTGTCCGCCTGGATGCGGCAGCTGGGCGTGGTCGCCGGGATCTGGTTCCTGGTCGGTCCGCTGTGGACGACGATCTTCCGGAAGCCTTTGTTCTGAGCCCGGTACGGTTCGCGGCGCGCTGTGGTTCTGGGCGCGTTACCAGGGTGTGGCGAGCACTGCTTCGACGACAATCGCGGTGACCGCGCCCACCGCGATCAGCGGGAGCGGGCTCGCCGGCACCGGGCCGGCCTGACGCCGTGGTGCCACCGCGGCCACCGTGAGCCAGGGGAAGAACGGCAGCCAGGCCGCTTCCGCGCCACCCCGTGACAGGCCGGCCAGGATCGAGAAGGCGACCGCCGCACCGGCTCCGACGAGGAAGGGCCAGCCCGGCGTGTTGCGCATCCGACGCAGGCTGCGGATCAGTGGAGGTCCCGCGGCGAGCAGCAGCAACACCACGCTGATACCACTCCACCACAGCGCGGAGCGGTGCGGTTCGATCCTTGCCTCGAAGTCGGCCCGCGCCACCGAAAGGCCGTCGATCCAACTGAACCCGGCCGACTGCGCGGCCAGGACCGCCAACAGCGCCCCGAGGCCGGTGGCGATGTTCAGAAACGCCCGCCGCCGGGCGAAGTACAGGCACACCACCGACAGCCCGAGCCAGGGCGCGGCGTAGGAGAACAGCGCGGCCAGGCCGAGCGTGATGCCACTGGCGAGCGCCCACCCGCCGGCCCGCCAGCCAGTACGGTCATGCGCGCTCGCCCGTACCCCCATCGCCACCATGGCCGCGCCGAGTACGGCCACCACGACGTCGACGGAAACCGCCACCCAGACCGCGTACGGCGCGAGGATGAGCACGGGCAGGTACCGGCGGGCGGCCGTCTCGCCACACACGCCGCGCACCGCGCTGGCCACCAGTGGGGTGATGAGCGCACCAACCGCGGTGATGAGGATGCCCAGTGCCAGCCGATCGGTGAGGCCGATCCGATGGAGCGCCCACAACAACAGCACCGGGCCTGGCGGATGACCCCGGGCGGCGATCGAGTGATGTACCGCCTGGTCGGTGAAGCCGCGGATGAATTGCAGCGGTTCATCGCCCACGGCCGGCAGGTCGGTGAGGTAGTTATCGGGCGACTGCAGTGAGCGGGTCAGCCCGGCTGCGCCATCGACCAGCGCCAGCGCCATCGCCCAGGCGAACGTGGCCGCCCATCCGATGGCGAGATTGGATCGAAATGACAGCTGCTCGAAGCGCCCCCGAAGTGCCGTGAAGATGACTGTGGCGGCCACGATAATCGCGAGTGCGGTGGAAAATCCGAGCGCGAAACGATATGAGCCGAGGAAGGGTGCGGACCTCGTCCCCAACTGTGCGCCGCCCCGTACGGCCAACCAGGTCAGGGCCAACCCCATGGCGCTGAGCGCGAGCCACGTCACCAGATCGGTCCGCTGGCCGCGTGTTTCGTCGCTGCTGCGCACCGCGACTTGGGTGCGCGTTTCGTCGGTCACCACGGCGACACCGTAGCGGTATCGGGAACCCTATACATCAACGTGTGTCTGCTGGCATTGAAATGATGTCTAGCGCATGATCGTCAAAGACGGTCTAATAGGTGAGACCGGGAACATCACTTCACAAGGAAGCGGTGTTCCACCAAAACCGCCCACTGTAGGACGTGAGGGATTTCGAGATGGCAGCCAGCACTACAGCCACCACGACAGAGAAAGGCCGCCGGATCGTCGGAGCGGAACGAGCCACGCTCGCGAAGGACCTGGTCAAGCGGTACACCTCGGGTGAGAGCATCCGGGCTCTCGCCTCTTCGACCGGCCGTTCCTACGGCTTCGTGCACCGGGTCCTGACCGAATCCGGCGTTCAACTCCGCCAGCGCGGTGGTGCCCGTCGCCGCAAGAAGGCAGCCTGATCATCCGGTGAGCGACTCGCAACCGCTGGAGGGCGCCGGGGTTCGCCTGGACCGTGATGGGCCGGTCGCGACGGTGACGTTGTGCCGGCCACGCGTCCTCAATGCACAGACTCCCGAAATGTGGGAGGAAATGCGTCAAATCGGTCGCGACCTGCCCGGCGACATCCGTGTTGTCGTGGTACGTGGAGAAGGGCGCGCCTTCTCCGCCGGGTTGGACCTGTCCGCCGTCAGTGACCCACCGATCGACGCGGCCCTCGCGACCGGCACCGATTCCATCGAAGAGTCGGGTGCCGTGGATGGTGCGAGGCCCGACCGGGCCCAACCTGTCCGCTCGGATCCAGTGCCAGCGGCAATCAACGCCGACCAATCCGGCTCCGACCAGTCAAGCTCCGGGCAATCCACCGCAGGGCAGTCCCGGGCGCAATCCGCCGCGGCTCGGCGGGCATTCAGCTTCGCGAACCTGGCCCACGGCGACGATGAGAGCGCCCTGGTCACGATCGCCCGCTTCCAGGAGGGCTTCTCCTGGCTCCGTCGGCCCGATCTGGTGAGCATCGCCGCGGTTGCGGGCCATGCCATCGGTGCCGGTTTCCAACTCGCACTGGCCTGCGACCTGCGCGTGCTGACCGAGGACGCGCAGTTCACCATGGCCGAAATCTCGCTGGGGCTCGTGCCCGACCTGGGTGGCACCAAGCGTCTGGTGGAACTCGTCGGCTACGCCCGGGCAATGGACATCTGTCTCACCGGTCGCCGGGTCGGCGCCAGTGAGGCCGACCGGCTCGGCCTGGCCACCAGCGTGGTCCCGGCCGGCGACCTGGACCAGACCGTGGCAGACCTGGTGGCCCAGATCCTCACTGCCCGCCGGGGCGCCGTCATCGAGACCAAGGCCCTGCTCGCCGCTGCCTCCTCGCACAACTACGCCCGCCAGGAAGAAGCCGAGCGCGCCGCCCAGCTCCGCCGCATCCGCGACATAGTCGGCCTGGGGGAATAGCAGGGGAATACCCGCTCTGCGCTGACAGCGAACATGAGGCAGCCCGGGGAAGAAAGCTGCTCATGTGTCAGGTTGTCGGTGGGCGGAGCTATGTTCGGCTGGTGGAAGGGGCGGTGGCCGACTCATGTCGATGATGGGACAGAGCGGGTACGGCATGATGCGCTCGATGCGCAAGCGGGAGGAGCTCGGCGGCAAGCGTGTCAACCGCGCCACCGCCGCCCGGGTGCTCCGGTTCGCTCGGCCGTACCGCAGGATCATCCTGGTTTTCCTGGCCGTCGTGGTCGTGTCGTCCGTCATCGCCGTGGTCACCCCGCTGCTGGCCGGGGATGTGATCAACGCGATCACCGGCGGCAAGCCCGACGCCGGCTCGGTCGTGATCCGGCTCGCCGTGGCGATCGCCGTCCTTTCCATCCTCGATGCCGCTCTTCTCGCTGGCCCAGCGGGTGCTGTCGTCGCGCATCGGCGAGGGCATCATCTTCAACCTGCGTAGTCAGGTCTACGACCACGTCCAGCGGATGCCGCTGCAGTTCTTCACCCGTACCCAGACCGGCGCGCTGGTCAGCAGGCTCAACAACGACGTGCTCGGAGCCCAGCAGGCGTTCACCTCGACACTGTCCGGCACGGTCGGCAACATCATCGCGCTGGTGCTCACCGCGGGGGTGATGTTCTCGCTGTCCTGGCAGGTCACCGTCCTCTCGCTGGTGCTGGTGCCCGCGTTCCTGTTGCCCTCCCGGCTGGTCGGCCGGCGGCTGGCGGAGATCACCCGGGAGTCCTACCAGCTCGACGCGAAGATGAACGCGACCATGACCGAGCGTTTCGGGGTGGCCGGAGCCCTGCTGGTAAAGCTGTTCGGCCGGATGGACGTCGAGGCCGCCCGGTTCTCGTCGCGGGCCGCCCGGGTGCGCGACATCGGCGTCCAGCAGGCCATGTACGGAACCAGCTTCTTCGTCGCGCTGGGTCTGGTCGCCTCACTCGCCGGCGCGCTCACCTACGGCGTGGGCGGCGCGCTCGCGGTCAACGGCGCGGTGCTACCCGGCACCGTGGTGACGCTCGCCCTGCTGCTGACCCGCCTGTACGGGCCGATCACCGCGCTGTCCAACGCCCGCGTCAACATCATGAGCGCGTTGGTGTCGTTCGAGCGGGTCTTCGAAGTGCTCGACCTGCCACCGGCGATCGCGGAGAAGCCGGACGCGGTGGCGGTGCCGAAGGGTGCGGCCAAGGTCGAGTTCCGGGACGTCCAGTTCCGCTACCCCTCCGCGGCGGAGGTGTCCCTGGCCTCCCTCGAGGACGTGGCCGTGCTGGACAAGACCGTGTCAGAGCCGGTGCTGCGTGGGGTTTCCTTTGTGGTCGAGCCCGGCCAGATGGTCGCGCTGGTGGGACCGTCCGGTGCCGGCAAGTCGACCACGGCCATGCTGGTGCCCCGGGTGCACGACGTGACCGAGGGCGCCGTGCTGGTCGGTGACGTCGACGTGCGCGACACCACCCAGGACTCGTTGCGCGACACCATCGGCGTGGTCACCCAGGACGCGCACCTGTTCCACGAGACGATCGCGGAGAATCTGCGCTACGCCAAGCCGGAGGCGTCCGACGAGGAGTTGTGGGCGGCGCTGGAACAGGCCCAGATCGTTGAACTCGTCCGCGCCCTGCCCGACGGACTGGACACGGTTGTGGGCGAACGTGGATACCGCTTCTCCGGCGGCGAGAAGCAGCGCATCGCGATCGCGCGGCTGTTGCTGAAGGCACCGTCCATCGTCATCCTCGATGAGGCCACCGCCCATCTGGACAGCGAATCCGAGGCAGCCGTCCAGCGGGCCCTCAGCGTGGTGCTGCGCAACCGGACGTCGCTGGTCATCGCGCACCGGCTGTCCACCATCCGCGAGGCCGACCAGATCCTGGTGCTCGACCACGGCCGTGTGGTGGAGCGCGGCAGCCACGATGAGCTCATCATGGCCGGCGGCCTGTACGCCGACCTGTACCGGACCCAGTTCGCGGTACCTGACTCGCCCAGCCAGCTCGCCGACGCGGTCAACGGCACCGGGCCAGACCCGTTGGCCGACCTGGATCTGAGCAGTGCGAACTAGATAGTCGACGGGCCGGACAAAATGTCCGGCACATTGTATCTGATCATTGAGAAAATCAATGGTTTCGCCGGCTATTGCTCAATGGTCATACGTTATTTTCTCGGCGGGTCGAAGAAGGAGCGCACGTTCGAAGGCGTTTTGCCTGTTAGCTTTCGCGAGATGACCCGGGTCGGCAGGGTGGCGGCGTGGTTCGCGGGGGTAAGGAGCGAAGCGAGGCTCTGTCCGTTTTAATGCTGTAAAGAATACGATTGTGACACTCCGAGCGATTCGGCCGATAAGCGCCGTACGTCAACTACGTTCTGCTCGTGAGTCGAGTGCTACACGTTGCCCAACCAACTGACGGCGGTGTAGCCGGTGTGGTCGTCCATCTCGTCGCCGATCAGGTCGATGCGGGTTGGGATGTCGCGGTAGCCTGCCCGCCGGTCGGGCAACTGGCCCGCGCCGCGGCTGGTGCCGGTGCCCGGGTGCTGTCCTGGCCGGCGGTCCGCGGGGTCGGTACCTCGACGTTGACCGAGGCCGCGCGGCTGAGATATCTGGTCGCCCGGGAGAACCCCGATCTCCTTCATCTGCACAGTGCCAAGGCTGGCCTGGCCGGCCGGCTGGTCGTGCGCGGCCGGCGCCCCACCATCTTTCAGCCACACGCCTGGTCATTCGACGCGGTGACCGGGCCGATGCGCTGGGCCTCACTCGTCTGGGAGTGGTACGCGCACCGGTGGACCGATCGCATCGCCTGCGTCAGCGAGCATGAACGGCGGCGCGGTCCGTGGCTGCGCGACGACGCCGACGTGACCATGGTGCCCAACGGCGTTGACCTGGCCCGGTTTCGGGCCTGTGACAACGCCGACCGGATCCGGGCGCGGGCGGTGCTCGGACTGCCAGCCGGCCCGACCGTTGTGTGTGTCGGCCGGTTGTGCCGGCAGAAGGGACAGGATCTGCTGCTGGCCGCCTGGCCGCGGATTGCCGCCGCGGTGTCCGGGGCCCGGCTGGTGCTGGTCGGCGACGGGCCGGACCGGCGGGCGCTGACCGCCGCCACACCGGCCGGCGTCCACTTCGTCGGCAACGTGGACGATCCCCGGTTATGGTACGCGGCGGCGGATGTGGTGGTGCTGCCGTCGCGATGGGAAGGTCTGGCCCTGGTCCAGCTCGAGGCGATGGCGAGTGCTCGCTGTCTGGTCGCCACCGCGGTCGGCGGTGCCGGCCCATCCGATGAGTCCTCAGTAGACAATTCCGTCACCGCAGTGCCGGCGTGCGTACCGGTGGGAGATGTTACGGCGTTGGCGGCGGCGCTCATTCTGCGACTGCAGGACCCCGACCTCGCCGATGCGGAGGGCGCGGCGGGACGGGTCCGCGTCTGCCGGGAGCACGATCTGAGGCGGGCCACCGAACGGGTCCGCTCGGTCTATCTGGATGCCATCACCGGTCCGGCGGATCCGGCCCTGGTCGCCCGGATTGGACTCGGAGCCGCCAGATGACGGGGGAGCCGCCGGAAGACCCGCAGTATCTGGGATGTCCACATCCTCACCCGGTCCGGCGCGGCTGCGGCGGCCGGTATGACCGGCTGGGTACGCACAGTCGGCGCGGTGCTGGGCCGGACCGGTGGCTGAACCCAGGCGAAGCGAGGTGGTGACCGTGAGCGGCGAAGCCGGGCCGCGCACGTTGCGCACCGCCCGGGCCATCGTGCTGCTCACCGCCGCGGAGGTACTCGGCAAGCTGGGCACCCTGGTGATAGTCGTGGGCGCCGCCCGGGTGCTGCCGCTGGCCGACTTCGGGACCTTCGCGGTGTCGCTCGGGGTGGGTGCCCTGGCCGCGGTCATCCCGTCGTGGGGATTCGACAACCTGCTGGTGCAGCGCGGTGCCGCCCAGCCCGTGGTGCTGCCGGGAGGTATTGACTGAGCTCGTTGTATTGCGGTTGGCGCTGGCCGCCTCGGTGCTGGCGGCGGCCGGCATACTGGCCACTGCGGTTGGCGTGCCGTCGCACGTGCTGGCACCGGCCGGCTGCGTGGTGGCCGCCTGCCTGATCGAGACGCTGACCGACGCGTTCCGCGCGGTGGCGGTGGCCCGGGAGGCGCCCACGGTGGTGGCCGCGGCCCAGCTGGTCCAGCGCGGGGTGACCGCCGGCCTGGTGCTCACCGTGTTGCTGGCAGCGCCGTCGCTGATGTCGATGTCGGTGGCCTATCTGTGCGGCAGCGCGATCGGTGTGCTCGCCACCGCGCTCGGCGCGGCCCGGCTCGGGGTGAGGTTGGGCTGGTGGCAGCTGCGCTGGGCCGGCATCGTCCAGCTCATCCGGGCGTCCCGGTCCGGCGGCCTGCATGTGGTCGCGTCGATGGCCCTGTTCCGCATCGACGCGGTGCTCCTGGCCGCGCTCGCCGGGGCTGCCGCGGCCGGCCGGTACGCGGCCGCGTACCGGCTGCTGGAAACAGTGATATTCGTGGCCTGGACGGTGGCCCGCAGTGTCTATCCGGTGATGGCATCGTCGTCCGATGCGCGGCGGGTGCGGCGCGCGGCGGAGCGTGGCGTCGTCGTACTGGCTTCGGTCTTCCTGCCGTACAACGCATTGCTGTGGTGTCGGGGCGCAGACGTGATGGCGCTGCTGTACGGCGACTCGTTCCCGGTCGGCGACGGGGCCCTGCTGGCCTGGTTGGCCCCGGCACCGTTGCTGTTCGGCGTCGGCTACCTCGCCGCGTACGTGTTGATGAGCAGCGGACCCAACGCCCGCGTGCTGCTGGGCAGCTGCGGCGCGCTGGCGATCAACGTCGTGCTGAACGTGTTGCTGATTCCCACCCATGGACCGGTGGCTGCGGCCGCGGCGACGACGATCTCCTACGCCGCGCAGGTGGTGCTGCTGTATCCGGCGGCGAGCCGGCGGGTCGGGCGGCCGGCGTTGCTGGGACCGCTGCTGCCCTCGCTGGTGGCGTCCCTCCTGGCTGGTGCGGTGCTGCTCGCGGTGCCGTCGCTGTTGCTGGCGGTTGCCCTGGCCGCCGTGGTCTACCTGGCGACGGACCTGTCGCTGGCCGCCCGGATCGATCCCGAACAGGTGAACGTGGTGCGTGGCCTACTGGGCCGGCGATGGGGCTCACCGGTGCGCCCCCGCCGGGCGCGTGAGCGGTTGTCCGGCCGGGACGCGGTGAGGCGCGGATGACTCGAAAGCTTCGGCTGACCCTGGTCTCCGGCGCCGGCGTTCTCGGCGGGGCAGAGCTGTGGGCGCTGTCCATGATGCGGGCCACCGACCGGATCGAGGTGAGGGCGATCGTGCTGGACGACGGGCCATTCGTCGAAGAGCTGGCCGGCCTCGGTGTCCCGACCGAGGTGCTGCCCACGGGCCGCCGGGCGGCTGACCTGGCGCACACCACGTTGCGGCTCGCCCGCCGGTTCGACCGGCCAGGCCAGCGACCCGATGTGGTGCTGGCCAACGGCGTGAAGGCGGCCGCGGTGGCCGCGCCCGCGGCCCGACTCAGCGCGGTGCGTTGCGTCTGGGTCAAGCATGACCACTCGTACGACGGCAGGCCCGTGGCGAAGATGGTCGCCCGGCTGGTCGACGGGGTGGTGGCTACCTCACCGACACTCGCCGCGGCCTCCGGACGGACCGACGCGCTGGTGGTCCCGCCGCCCCGGGCGGACCGGCCGCCGTTGCCGCGCCAAGCGGCCCGGGAGATCCTCGCCCACGGTGGCCTGGACGCCGCCGATCCGCGGCTGGTGTTCGCGGTGGTCGGCCGGCTGGTGCGGTACAAGGGCGTCGAGGACGCGGTACGGGCACTGGCCCACCCGGGCGGCCAAGGTTGGCGGCTCGCGGTCATCGGCGACCGGGATCCGGCCGAGGCCAACGAGCCCGACCGGTTACGCCGGCTCGCCGTGTCCGAGGGCGTGGCCGACCGGGTCGTGTTCGTCGGCCCGGTACCGGAAGTGGCCAGCCTGCTCGCCGGAGTGGACGTGGTCGGTGTGCTGACCAAGCCGACTGCGGGCGGACCCTGCCGGGAAGGCTTCGGCTGTGTCGCCACGGAAGCCATGCTGGCCGGGGTGCCCGTGGTTGCCACCTGGGACGGCCCGGTGATGGACCGGCTGGCCGGTGTTGCCGGTGTCGGCGTACCGCCGGGCAACCCGGTGGCCATCGCGGCCGCGTTGGACCGGCTTGCCGACCAGCGTCGCCGCGATGCCATGGGGGCGGCAGGTCGGCGGTTGTCCGCACACCATCCGGACGCGGCCACCTGCGCCGAGATGCTCGTGGGGGAGCTGGCCCGGATCGCCTGCCGGCCCGGCGCAGGCCGCCGCAATGGCCCGCCGATCAGCGTGATCACCACCGTGCGCGACGAGGCCGACCAGGTGGACCGCCTGCTCAGCCGACTGGTCGGCCAGCTCGTCGAGCCTGAGGACGAGATCATCGTGGTGGACGGCGGTTCCCGGGACGCCACCGCCGCGCGGGTGCGGGCATGGACCCGCCAGGACGGAAGGATCCGGTTGTATGTCCTGCCCGGCGCGGGCATCAGTGCCGGACGCAATGCCGCGGTGCGGGCCGCCCGCAACAGCCTCGTCGCCTGTACCGACGCGGGGTGCGATCCGACCCCTGGTTGGCTCGCCGCGTTCCGGCACGCGGCCGCCGAACGCGCCACAGCCCTGGGACCGGGCCGGTTGTTTACCGGGGTCTACCGGGCCGCCGCGCGCGGGCCGTTGGAGGCCGCGTCCGCGGCGGTGGGCTATCCGGACCCGGACGAGTTACGTCGTCCGTCCCCGCTGGTGCGGGCCTACGGCCGGGTGCTGGGGCGGTGCTTCGACCCCGGACTGCCCACCGGTCGCTCGATGGCGTTCGACGTGTCGGTGTGGCGGGCGGTCGGTGGCTTCGCCGAAGATCTGCCCACCGGCGAGGATGTGCTGTTCGGTCAGGCCGCGGTGGCTGCCGGGGCGAGCCCGATCCTTGTCGGCGACGCCGAGGTGGTGTGGACCCAGCGGCCCAACCTTGCCGCCACGGCGCTGATGTACCGCCGGTACGGCGAGGGCACCGGGCGGTCGCGGGATGCCCGGCTGCTGGGACGGGACCTGGGCCGGCTGGTCGCCTATTCGATCGCTGGCGCGGTACTTGCCCGCGGTGGCCGGGCCGGTCGCGCGGCGGTTCTGCTCGGTGCGGCCGGATACCTCACGTTGCCGATGGCCCGGGTGCTGCGTCGACGAGTGTCTCCTGTAGAGATCCATGGCCGCGGCCTCGGCCGTACCGGTGGTCGCGGTGGTGCGTGACGTGGCCAAGGTGGTCGGTGCGCTGCGCGGACTGTGGCTCGGCCGGGCCCGGCCTGCGGGGACGGGGTCGGCGCCGGATGGTTCGCAGTCGCGTGGTTCGGGGCTGGACCGTGAGTGATGCGCTGATTGCCGGGGCCATGGTCGCGGTGCCGGCGATGGCGGCGTTCGCGATGCTGGCCTGGCGCTGGCCGGCATTGGCCATCTGCCTGGTGCCGGTGTCCTTCCCGGTCCAACAACTCGACCTGCCGGGACTGCCGGTTCCGGCCGTGCATCTGGCCACCGCCGCCGCGGTCGCCCTGGTCGCCGTTCGCCGGCGCGCGGCACGCCAGCCGCTGGTGGCATCGTCGGCGATCCTGTTCACGGCCGGGCTGGTGACACTGTCCGCCCTGGTGTCCACAGTGGTCTCAGCCGACCCGCAGGCCGCGCTGCGGTTGGATGCCGGCTATCTGCTCGGCCTGGTGCTGGCCGGCGCGACCATGGTGGCCTGCCCCGAAGCGCGCTCGCTGCGCCTGGTGATCGCCGCAACCTGCGTAGTCGGCACGGTCATCGGCGCGGCCGGCCTGCGATCGGTGAGCGACCTGCGGGCACACTTCGGTGGCAGCGTGGTGGACAACCGGGCCACTGGATTCTTCGGCCAACCCAACGAGTTGGGTACCTTCGAGGCCGTCCTCGTGGTGCTCAGCTTTGGGCTGTTCTTCTCGGCCCGTACCCTGTGGCCGCGGGTGGCCGCACTGGTCTCGGTGGTCGTTTCGTTGGGCGCATTGGTGTTCAGCCTGTCCCGGGGGAGCTGGATCGGTCTCGGCCTGGGCTTGGCGGTCTTTCTGGTGCTCGCCCCGCGGGCCCGGCTGCCGGTGCTCGGCGCGGCGGGCACCGCTCTGGCCGCCGCCGCCGCGGCCGCGGTCACCCTGCCAGGATCACCGATGCTGTCCATTGTGGTCGAACGGGCCGCTTCCCTGGTGGCCGGCCAACGCAATCCTTACGACGACCGGCCGGCGATCTGGGCAGAGGCGCTACGGCAGATCGCGTTGCGGCCGGTGCTCGGCTCAGGCCCGGGTGGATATCCGGCAATCGCGGTGTACCGGCCGTCCGCAGTCAGTACGGTGGCGCCCGACCACGCGCACGACCTGTTCCTCACGGTCTTCGCCGAGCAGGGGCTGCTCGGGCTGGGCGCATTGGCCGCCGCGGTGACGGTGGCCGTGGTCGGGGTGGTGCGAGCCGTGGCCTGGCACGAGTCGTGGCCCGGCTGGGGGTGGGCGACCCGGCGCCCGGAGCACAGCGAACGGGCCATGCTCGCCAGCGTGGCCGGCGCGCTCGCCGCCGTGCTCGGCGAAGGCCTGCTGGACTATCCGTTGCGCAACGCGGTCCTCGCCACCACGGTCTGGATGCTGGTCGGCCTGCTCGCCGCGGCCGTTTCACATCGCCGGCAGCTTGGTGGGGGTAACCCGTCCGCGCCGGCACGTCTTCGGCGCGGCGTCCAGGTCGAGGCCGCCGATGGTTCAGAATGGGTCTATCCGGTGAGGCCTTATGTATCGAGGAGACTGGATGCCTAATTCGCTGGTCGGGCCACGCTCCAGTGTGGAGCGCCCGCGTATCGCCGGGGTCCGGTTCGTCGACCACGGTGCCGGGGCCGCGCCTTCGGCTGTGCTGGTCGCCCGGCGCCGCGCCGGCCTGGTGGGCCTGATCGTGTTCGTGGCGCTGTTCATGGCCGGCCTCGGCGTGATCCGGGCGCTGCCCACCAGCTACGCGGCGACTGCGGTGGTGTCGTTCATGCCGCGACCGGGCTCCGGCGTGGCCGCGGACACGGTGCAGATAGCTGGCCAGAAGTACGTTGTGATCGCCACGGCGCCGACAACCCTGCAGACCGCCGGCAACGCGGCCGGCATGTCCGCCGACGACCTGGCCGACGCGACCACGGCCGTGCTGGACGCGGGGACCGGAAACGTCGAGGTGACGGTCCAGTGGCGCGACCGGCAGCGCGCGGTCAACGCGGCCAACGCGGTGGCGGGCGTGCTCGTACAACGCTCGGCGGCCGACGAATTGGTGGCGGGGGAGGCGACGAGTCCGGCCGTCGGCTCGCGGGCCGAGGTGAAGCCGGCCCGGGCGCTGTTGCTCGTCGCCAGCGGTCTGGCTGCCGCCCTGGCCGCGCTGCTCGCCTGGGCGGTGGTGCGGGCGCACCCCCGCTGGCATCTGCGCAGGGTGCGCTTCATCCGCCCCCGGTGGATGCCAGGTGGCCGACGAGCCTCAGCTGATTTCTAGTTGTTGGGTACCGACCGGTTGAGGTGCATGAGCAGTTCGGTGTTGGAGCCGGTCTTACGGAGTTGTTCGAGGAGTTGCTCGACCGCGCGCTGGGAGTCCACCGCATGCAGGGCCTTACGTAGCTTCTGCACGATGGCCAGCTCGTCCGGCGCCATCAGGATCTCCTCGCGCCGGGTGCCGGAGGCGTCGATGTCGATGGCGGGGAAGACCCGCTTGTCGGCAATCTTGCGGTCCAGCTTGAGTTCCGCGTTACCGGTGCCCTTGAACTCTTCGAAGATGACCGTGTCCATCATGGACCCGGTCTCCACCAGGGCCGTGGCCAGGATGGTCAGCGAACCGCCGTTTTCGATGTTGCGGGCGGCGCCCAGGAACCGCTTGGGCGGGTAGAGCGCGGTGGAGTCGATGCCGCCGGACAGGATCCGGCCGGACGCCGGCGCGGCCAGGTTGTAGGCCCGGCCCAGTCGGGTGATCGAGTCCAGCAGCACGACCACGTCGTGGCCCAACTCGACCAGGCGCTTGGCCCGTTCGATGGCCAGTTCGGCGACCGTGGTGTGGTCCTGCGGCGGCCGGTCGAAGGTGGAGGCGATGACCTCACCCTTCACCGAGCGCTGCATGTCGGTGACCTCTTCGGGCCGCTCGTCCACGAGCACGACCATCAGGTGGCACTCGGGGTTGTTGACCGCGATCGCGTTGGCGACGGCCTGCAACACCATGGTCTTACCGGCCTTCGGCGGCGACACGATCAGTGCTCGCTGCCCCTTGCCCAGGGGCATCACCAGGTCGATGACCCGCGGGGTCATCAGGTGCGCTTCGGTCTCCAGCCGTAGCCGGTCCTGCGGATACAGCGGGGTGAGCTTGTAGAACTCCGGCCGGCGGCGGGCCTCTTCGGGCTCCATGCCGTTGATCGTGTCGAGCCGGACCAGCGGGTTGTACTTGTCCCGCCGCTGGTCGCGCTGGTCGCTGTTGTCGCGGCTCTGGCGCACGGCACCGGTCACCACGTCGCCGCGGCGCAGGCCGTAACGCTTGAGCTGCGATCCGGACACGTACGCGTCCTCGGGGCCGGACAGGTAGCCGGAGGTACGGATGAAACCGTAGTTGTCCAGGACGTCGAGAATGCCGGCGACGGCGACGATCTCCTCGTCACCGGACGGGGCCCGGTCACGGGTGTCCGGTGCCCGCGAACGGTCGCGCGCGGGCTGGTCGCCGCCGGCGTTGGCACGGTTGCGGTTGGACCGGTCCCGCCGGTTCACGCCAGGCCGGGAACTGCCGACCGGGCGGGACTTGCGAGGTGCGTCAGCCCGGTTCGTCGATCCGTCCACGAGTACGTCTGTACTGGTCAAAACAATTCTCCTAGTGAGAGGTGTTGACTGGTCAAGCATGTGTTTGGGAGTGAACCCCGGCGTCGGACGGGCCGCCTGTGTGGTTGAGGCCAGCTATGACTTGTTGTGCTGATGACACCGGAGCCATCAGATGCGAGCGGTGCGGTGCGTCATCCGGACGCACCAGCGAGCAACCAGCTCCGCGGCCGCGGTGAGCCAGTGCTTGCGAGAACTCCCTCGGGGGCATGTGATCTGCCGCACCCGTAGGGGATGACCAGCTAAGCGTAGCCCAGTGGCCGACGCTGTTTCAACGGACCGCACAACTGGGTGATTCCCGGATGACCCCGACTTCACACCCGATCTGATCGCGACTCCGGCTCATCGCGACTCCGGCTCATCGCGACTCCGGCTGCCCGCGACTCCGGCTGTCAGCGGCGGACGGCCGCTTCGACCAGGTCGAGCACCCGGCTCAGGTCGGCCGACGGCCGGCCCATGGCCAGGTGCAGCACCAGGCCGTCGTAGGCGAGCTCCAGGAACTGGGTCAGCACGTCGATGTCGATATCGGACGCGCAGCACGCCGGCCTCGAGCTGTCGGCTGAGCCGGTCCCGGGTTGCCGTGGTGATGGCTTCGGAGCGGGCCGACCATCGTTGCGCGAATTCGGGGTCCGTGCGCAGCCGCCGGGACACCTCCAGTTGCGAGCCCAGCCAGCCGGATACCTCGTCCTCGTTACCCGGACGGGTACGGTCCAGCAGGTCGCGCATGACCTGGACGAGGCCGTTGCGGGCGACCGTTTCCACCATCGCGGCGGCGTCGTCCTCCGCCACGGCCAGAAACAGCGACTCCTTGTCGCGGAAATGGTGGAAGATCGCCCCGCGGGACAGGCCGATCTCTTCCTCCAGCCGGCGTACCGTGGCACCCTCGTAACCATAACGGGCGAAACATGTCCTGGCGCCGGAGAGGATTTCCCGCCGGCGCGTGTCGAGTTGGACCTGGCTCACCCGCGGCACCCCTTGATCGTGACAGCTCCCCCAGCCAGATGCAATCCGTACGTACGGTTTGCTAACGGGCGCTCCGGCGTTGATCCTGGGAGGGCGGACATTCGCTCATCGGACACGAATGGCAGGTCGGGTGTGACACAGACGCGCATGGACATTGCCTCGATGGCGGACGAGTTGCGGGCCATCGCCGCCAACGGCCTGCACTACGCCAAGGACCCGTACGACCTCGAGCGGTACCGGCACCTGCGGGAGCTCGCCACCTCGCTGCTCGGCCTCGTCGACGAACGATCCATTGTGGAGCTGAAACGGATCCTGCACGAGGATGTGGAGGCGCACACGCCGATGGTGGCCGTCGACGGCGCGGTGTTCGACGATGACGGCCGGCTGCTGCTGGCCAAGCGGGCGGACACTGGATTGTGGTGCATGCCCGGTGGTGCATCCGACGTCGGCGAGTCGCCGTCCGCCGGCGCGGTACGCGAGGTCCGGGAGGAGACCGGACTCGACGTACGGGCGACCCGCGTCATCGGTGTGTTCGACAACCGCTCGTTCGGCCGCCGGTCGGTCGCCCGGCACGCGTACTACCTGGTGTTCGAATGCGAGGTGCTGGGCGGCACGCTCACGACGAGCATCGAGACCACCGACTTCGCCTGGGTGACCGAGGAGGAGGCGGCGACAATGCCGCTGTTCCGCTCGCACATCGAGAAGGTCCCGCTGGCTTTCGCGGCGCACCGCAACCCGGATGCCCCGACGCTGTTTCACTGACCCGATCGGGTGGGCCCGGAAATTCGGGTTGCGTGTGCGGGGCAGGCCTGCGAGCATGTTTCGCGACCCGTGTTGAGAGGGTGCGGCCACGCCGCGCCGAGGGAAGGGAGGGTGAGCCTCGTGAATGCGCCTGCCGCGCTGTCGGCTGCCCTTTTCCCGTTCCAGGCCTAGACGCCACGGTACTGCCACGGTCGCCGGCCGGACGGGGTCAACCTTTCCGACCAAGGAGACCTTGACGTGCGTTCGCACGAAGAATCGTTCAAACCAGTGCGTGGCAAGCCCCGGTTCGATGACGAGGACACCTACGCCAAGCGCGGCCATCGCCGGCGTCTCGAAGTTGTCGAAGACATCCCCGATGATGCAGCGCGCTGGTCGACCTGGGACCAGTCGACGCCCACCGAGCGGGGACCGTTGCCACATCCGGACTGGCTCGTCACCGAGCTGGCCGCGGTCGACAACGAACTCGGTGTGCTGAAGACCGGCAAGGAAGCCGACGTGTTCCTCATCGAACGCGGCGTGCCGCACACCGATCGCACCTGCCTGTTGGCGGCCAAGCGTTACCGAGCGACGGAGCACCGCATGTTCCATCGGGATGCCGGCTACCTGGAAGGGCGTCGGGTCAAGGAGTCCCGGACCAACCGGGCGATTGCGTCGCGCACCGCGTTCGGCAAGGAAGCGATTGCGGGCCAGTGGGCGGGGGCGGAGTTCACCGCGTTGTCGCGCCTCTACACAATGGGCGTACCGGTGCCCTATCCGGTGCAGATCCTCGGCACCGAGATCCTGCTCGAGTTCATCGGCGAGGGTGGTCAGGCGGCACCGCGGCTCGCCCAGATGCGCCAGGACACCGCCGACCTGCCCGACCTGTGGGCGCAGTTGGTGACCGCGCTGTCGATGATGGCCCGCGGCGGCTGGGCCCATGGCGACCTGTCGGCCTACAACCTACTGGTCCGCGACGGCCGGCTGGTGGTGATCGACCTGCCGCAGATCGTGGACGTGGTCGCCAACCCGCAGGGCCGGGCATTTTTGGCCCGGGACGCCAACAACGTGGCCACCTGGTTCCAGGCTCACGGCGTGCCCGAGGCCGACGGTGCCGCGTTGGCAGAGGAACTCGCTTTCCAGGCCGGTCTGCGGTAGGTGGTGAGAGGGCGGCGCGCGTGTTTCCATCGGAGCAGGGCGCGCCGCTCGGAATGCTGGCCAGGTGATTCTGGTTGGCTACGGTTATGCCACTAAGCGGAGAATATCTACCCAGCCCATCCGATTGGTCCCGAAAACAGGCTGAGCTGTACGAGCGGTCCGGCGGCACCGAGGGAAACACCCTGCAAGGCAAGCCGGTGATCGTGGTGACCTCGGTGGGTGCGAAGACCGGGAAGCTGCGCAAGACACCGCTGATGCGGGTGGCACACGAGGGTAGCTACGCGGTCGTCGCGTCGCGCGGCGGCGCGCCGACGCACCCGGTCTGGTACCACAACCTGGTCGCCAATCCGCTGGTCGAACTAGCAGGACGGCCCGGTCAAGAAGGACTACCAGGTGCGCGAGTTGTCCGGCGACGAGCGGGCCACCTGGTGGCGGCGGGCGGTCGACGCATGGCCGGACTACGCGTCGTACCAGGTGAAGACCGACCGGACCATACCCGTCTTTCTGCTCACCCCGGTCGACGCCTTGTGAACGTACGCCGGTCCGGGGCCGCGCGGATGTGCGCCCCGGACCGGCCACGTCGGATCAGCCGGCGGCGAGCATCTTGCGCAGCACGTACTGCAGGATGCCGCCATGCCGGTAGTAGTCCGCCTCGCCGGGGGTGTCGATGCGGACGACGGCGTCGAATTCGACGCCGGTGTCGGTGGTGACCTTCACGGTGCGCGGGGTGGTGCCGTCGTTCAGGGCGGTGACGCCGGTGACGGAGAAGGTCTCCGTGCCGGTGAGGCCCAGCGACTCGGCGGTCTGGCCGGCGGCGAACTGCAGCGGCAGGACGCCCATGCCGATCAGGTTGGAGCGGTGGATCCGCTCGTACGACTCGGCGATGACCGCCCGTACGCCCAGCAGCATCGTGCCCTTGGCCGCCCAGTCCCGCGACGAGCCGCGAGCCGTACTCCTTGCCGGCCAGGATGACCAGCGGGACGCCGGCGTCCTGGTAGGCGATCGAGGCATCGTAGATCGACGTCTGCTCGCCGGTGAGCAGGTTGACGGTGAAGCCACCCTCCACGCCCGGCACCAGCTGGTTGCGCAGCCGGATGTTGGCGAAGGTGCCGCGGATCATCACCTCGTGGTTGCCCCGCCGCGAGCCGTACGAGTTGAAGTCTTGCCGGGCCACGCCGTGCTCGGTCAGGTAATGCCGGCCGGGGAGTCGGCCTTGATCGAACCGGCCGGCGAGATGTGGTCGGTGGTGACCGAGTCGCCCAGCTTCGCCAGCACCCGCGCGCCGGCGATGTCGGTGACCGGCGCCGGGTTCGCCGCCATGCCCTCGAAGTACGGGGGCTTGCGCACGTAGGTGGAGTCGCCGTCCCAGGTGAAGGTCTCGCCCGTTGGGGTCGGCAGCGAGCGCCAGCGCTCGTCACCGGCAAAAACGTCCGCGTAGTCGGCACGGAACATCTCTGGCGCCGATGGCGGAGTCGATGACGCTCTGCACCTCTTGCGGCGAGGGCCAGATGTCGGCCAGGTAGACCGGGTTGCCATCGGTGTCGGCACCCAGCGGGTCGTGGCCAGGTCGTGTCCATCGTGCCGGCGATGCGCGTAGGCGACCACCAGCGGCGGCGAGGCCAGATAGTTCATCTTCACGTCAGGGTTGATGCGGCCCTCGAAGTTCCGGTTGCCGGACAGCACCGACACCACGGCCAGATCGGACGCCTGCACCGCGGCGGAAACCTCCTCGGGCAGTGGGCCCGAGTTGCCGATGCAGGTGGTGCAGCCATAACCGACCAGGTTGAAGCCGAGCTTGTTCAGGTACGGGATCAGACCGGCCTTCTCGTAGTAGTCCATGACCACTTTGGACCCCGGTGCCAGCGTGGTCTTCACCCAGGGCTTTGTGGGCAGTCCACGTTCGACAGCCTTACGGGCGAGCAGGGCAGCGCCGATCATCACCTGCGGGTTCGAGGTGTTGGTGCATGAGGTGATGGACGCGATCACCACGGCGCCGTGGTCCAGTTCGAACGACACGCCTTCGGCGTTGGCGGCTGGCGTGGGCTTGTGGGCCCGGCCGCTGCTGGTCGAACCGTTGGCCGGTGCGTCGGAGGCGGGGAAGCTGGCCTCGGACTCGATGTCCACATTGTCGTCAGTGACGTAGTCGGGCAGCACCGCGCGGAACGCGTCTTGGCGTCCTTCAGCGACACCCGGTCCTGCGGCCGCTTCGGGCCGGCGATGGAGGGCACCACAGTGGACAGATCCAGCTCGAGGTACTCCGAATAGGACGGTTCCGGCGCCGACGGGTCGTGCCACAGCCCCTGCAGCCTGGCGTACGCCTCGACCAGGGCCACCTGCTCGGCCGGCCGGCCGGTCAGTTCCAGGTAGCGCACGGTTTCCGCGTCGATCGGGAAGATGGCCGCGGTGGAGCCGAACTCCGGGCGACATGTTACCGATGGTGGCCCGGTTGGCCAGCGGCACCGAGGTGACACCGGCACCGTAGAACTCGACGAACTTGCCGACCACGCCGTGCTTGCGCAGCATCTGCGTGATGGTCAGCACCAGGTCGGTCGCGGTCGCACCCTCGGGCAGCGAACCGTTGAGCTTGAAGCCGACCACGCGCGGGATCAGCATGGACACCGGCTGGCCGAGCATGGCCGCCTCGGCCTCGATGCCGCCGACGCCCCAGCCCAGCACACCGAGCCCATTGACCATCGTGGTGTGCGAGTCGGTACCGACCACGGTGTCCGGGTACGCCACCCCGCCGCGGGGCATGATCACCCGGGCGAGGTGCTCGATGTTGACCTGGTGCACGATGCCGGTGCCCGGCGGGACCACCTTGAACTCGTTGAACGCGCCCTGCCCCCACCGCAGGAACTGGTAGCGCTCGCTGTTACGGCCGTACTCGAACTCCACGTTGCGCTCGAACGCGTCCTCGCGGCCGAACACGTCGGCGATGACCGAGTGGTCGATCACCAGTTCCGCCGGGGCGAGCGGATTCACCTTGGCGACATCGCCACCCAGGTCCCGTACCGCTTCACGCATGGTGGCCAGGTCGACCACGCACGGCACGCCGGTGAAGTCCTGCATCAGCACCCGCGCCGGCGTGAACTGGATCTCCACGCTCGGTTCGGCGACCGGATCCCAGCTACCCAGCGCACGGATGTGGTTGCCCGTGATGTTCGTGCCATCCTCGGTCCGCAGCAGGTTTTCCAGCAGGACCTTCAGGCTGTACGGCAGGCGCTCGTGCCCCTCCACCGCGTCGATCCTGTAGATCTCGTAGCTCGCGTCACCGACGCTGAGCTGGCTCTTGGCACCGAAGGTGTCGAGGCTCGCCACGTCGCTCTCCCTCCGACTCGGGGACGTCCTGTCTACCGAAGTCTCTCGCAGGGCGGCGGCAGCAGAAGCAGCCACGCCCATCTGTCTAACAAACCGTACGTCCGTCTTGCTATAACGTCAAACCCCGGCTCACGTCTCATTCGCGCACCACGGGACTCAGTGTGATCATCCAGCACGTCTCGCTTGCCTCCCCGATAAGGCCCCACTAACCCTCGCCCCTCCCCGCTCTCCGCATCCCCCCGCGTCGCCGCCGTCACCGATCCCGACCTCGTGCGCGACGCCGTCGAAAGCGGCATCGGCCGCGGAAGATCCCACGGTTGCGGCCTGCTCAGCCTCGCACCCGCACGAGCCACCTGACGCCGAGCCGTGTCCACCACCGCCAACCGGAAACTAGCCAAGCCGACACTCGTCATGCTGCCCAGAATCTCCGACTCGCTGAGCTTCCTCTACGCCGACATCGTTCGAATCGTCCAGGACGACACCGGCGTCTGCGCCCAAGTGGACAGTCCACGCGGGCAAGAACGCGTCTACATACCCACCGCAGCCCTCACCTGTGTCCTCCTCGGCCCCGGCACCTCGATCACGTCCCGGGCCATCTCCACATTCGCCCGGCACGGAACCTCCATCGTGTGCGTCGGCACAGGCGCAGTCCGCTGCTATGCCGGCGTCCTCCCCGACTCGCTCACCACAGGTTGGTTGGAGAAACAAGCACGCGCCTGGAGCGACGACGTAGCCCGACTCGAGGTCGCGAAACGCATGTATGAGCGACGATTCAATGACGCCGTGCCGGCTGGAACCACCCTCGCGCAACTACGCGGCATGGAAGGGCAACGAATGAAGTCGCTCTACCGCATGCTGGCCACACAACACAAAGTCGGACGGTTCCGCCGCAACTACGAAGGCGACAACTGGGACACCCAAGACCCCGTCAACCTGGCACTGTCCGCCGCCAACACCTGCCTTTACGGCGTCGTGCACGCCGCGATCCTTGCCCTCGGGTGCTCCCCGGCGCTCGGCTACGTCCACACCGGCACCCAACACGCCTTCGTATACGACGTAGCCGACCTCTACAAGGCCCGCATCACGCTGCCACTGGCCTTCTCACTGCACGCCTCCACCGATCCGGAACGCGACGCCCGCTGGCGACTACGAGAACAATTCCGACTACTCAAGCTGCTCCCCACCATCGTCAACGACATCCAGTCACTCCTCGACCCCGCCATCCCGAAATCCACCGGCCAACCACCCGCAGCCGACCTCGTGTCACTCTGGGACCCAGATGCGGGAACCGTCCCCGCAGGCAGAAACTACGGAACCGACCACGACTGAGACCGGGAGGCACCAATGGCGTCCATGGTTGTCTTCGCCACCACAGCAATCCCCGACAGACTCGGCGGAGCACTCAGCCGCTGGATGATCGAAGTCGGCCCCGGTCTCTTCGTCGGCACACTATCCGCCCGCGTACGCGACGAACTCTGGGACACCGCCAGCGAAGTCATCGGCGACGGCATGGCCATCCTGCTGCACCCACACGACAACGAGCAAGGCTTCCTCGTCCGAACCGCCGGCGAACGCCGCCGCCACCCCATCGACTTCGACGGACTAACCATGATCGCCATGCGGCCCGCAGAGGAACCAGAGACCCCTCTAATCTGGCCAGACGGCTGGTAACCCGCAGGTCGCGAAGTGTCCGCCCCACGCCCGCCCGTGGGGGTGGACGACTTCGCACACAGCACAGGGCCGGGGCAGGTCCGCCCCACGCCCGCCCGTGGGGGTGGTCGATGTTCGCCCAGGCGGGCATCAGTGCTCCGTCCGCCCCACGCCCGCCCGTGGGGGTGCTCCATAGGTTTCCTGTTTCCACCAGCAAGTTGAGCTGTCCGCCCCACGCCCGTGGGGGTGCTCCGAGAGGGACACCATGGCCGAGACGGTCACCAACGTCCGCCCCACGCCCGTGGGGTGCTCCGTAACGGTTTCCCCGGTCCTCGTTCCTCGGAAGGTCCGCCCCACGCCCGTGGGGGTGCTCCGAGGCTCATGGCACGGTCCGCCCACGCCGTCGATGTCCGACCACGGCATCACGACACGTCCGCCCCACGCCCGTAGGGGTGCTCCGTACCGAACGTGCCAGCGTTCGGATTGGAGCTCGTCCGCCCCACGCCCGTGGGGTTGCTCCGGTGGCGACGGTCGGCCAATACGGCGCCCTGGCGTCCGTGGGGGTGCTCCGTACGAGGCGTCTCGACGACGTCGAACCTTCGTCCGCCCCACGCCCGTGGGGGTGCTCCGGTCAGGCCGGTCGGTTCCTCAACCACGGTTCGGTCCGCCCCACGCCCGTGGGGGTGCTCCGCCGTACGGTCGCCGGCCGCCGCCGGCAATTTTGTCCGCCCCACGCCCGTGGGGGTGCGTCCGCACTGCTTTCGGGGAGTAGTGTTCGAACAAGCGCTCTAATCGCTCGGCTGAGAGCACTGAGTCCTTCAGAGGCGGATTCCACAATGGCAGAGGACAAGGCAGTCCCAGGGACAAACTTGGCACACATTTCGCGTCGACACGCGGAGGCTTCACCGCCCATAGTGCAGCTTGGCAAGGTCAACACTGTCCATGTTCAGGTCCAGCAGAACGAACGCGGGACGAGGCGCGTTCGCGAACGAGCCTTCCCGGCGGAGGAAAGCGGTCGCTTCGATGTCGTCGCTGGCGACGCGCAGTGTGGTGGGTCGGTGCCAAGTGTGGAGCGCTTCTTCCACCATGAGCACGTCGGGGAGTCGTCGTCGACCAGGAGAACGTCGACCGCGTCGGTGGCCTCCATCGCACTCCCTTCTGGGCGGGCGGCCGTGGAAACCTGCAAGCGGGAGAGCCTTATCAGCTTGAAGATCGACATGCGGTACAGGATGTTCGTCGGTGAGTGGTCCGGTTCGTCTCGTGTCGTGTTCGAGATTGGCGAGGTAGGTCGCGAAGCCGCCGCAACCGCGCGTGACGTCGTGCGTCTGCGGTGACGGGATGATCATCGGCGGCCGACGGCAAACGCCGTGCGGCAGGACGTTCCCGCGTCAGTAGACCAGCCGAATTCAGGCAGTAACTGCCGGGCTGGCTGGTGCAATCGGCGCCTCACGGCCGGTGCCGGTACGATGGTCTTTCGGGCGATGGTCACCGCTATACGTCATTGTATCGCGTCGGGTGTTCTGATCACTTGTCTCGTGATAGGACTCCTCCACGTTCACCGACCACAGGTCGTGGTGGGCGCCATTGAGATTCTCCACCGCCAGCATCGCGGTGAGCATCGAGTGGTCCTGGTTGTTGTACTTGTGCATGCCGTTGCGACCGACGGCTTGCACGTTGCGTACTTCGGCGGCCAACCAGTCGCCGATGACCCGGACTCGTTCGGCGTATCCCTCGTCGTAGACCGGGTACGCCTTCGGTACCCGCACGACGTAGCCCGCTTCGACGTCGCCGGATCGGACCAGGCCCAACGTCAACAGTTCGCGCCGCGCGAGTTGGATGAGTTCGTCGTCCGGCTGGGACCACACGTCGTCGCCTTCGTTGACGAAGTACTCCAGGCCGAGGCAGGTGTAGCCGTCCTTGACCAGGTACGGCGACCACGAACCGAAGTTCTGGACCCGACCGACGCGGACACCGGGGGTGTGGACGTAAACCCAGTTGTCGGGAAAGGAGTCCCGATCGGGTAGTACGAGCGCGACAGTGAGGAAGTCGCGATAGGACAGACGCTCGGCGGCTTCCCGTACCGTCGGCGGTGGCCCCAGGCCGGCGACAAGTTCGGTCAGCGGCATGGAGGAGATGACGTGGTCGCAGGGGATGCGCTTCGGTGTGCCGTTCACAATCGCCGTGACCGCGGTGACGTGATCACCCTGCCGGTGCAGGTTGACGACCCGGGCGTCAAACAGCATGTCCACCCCGGCCTGTTGCGCCAGGTCCCGGGCGCGTTGCCACATCATGCCTGGGCCGAACTTGGGATAGTTGAAGCTGTCGATGAGTGTGGTGATGTCGGTACGGCTGCGGTGGGGCAGCAGGGCATCGCGTACCGCCGCGCCGAGGGAGAGGTTCTTGATTCGCTGAGCGGCCCAGTCGGCCTGGATCTGTGTGGCCGGCATGCCCCATACCTTTTCGGTGTACGTCTTGAAGAAGATGCGGTACAGCCGCTGGCCGAAGCGGGCCGACACCCACTCCTCGAAGTTGCCCTGTGTCTTCGGGGGCTGGACCCGGGCCCGCAGGTAGGACGCCATACACCGGACGGACTCGACCGGTCCTAGCCCACGCAGCGCGTTGAGTGGCCGCAGCGGGTAGTCGAACAGCTTTCCCCGGTAAAGGATGCGGCTCATTCTCGGCCGTTGCAGGAAGTCGGATTCGGGCAGGATCTCCTGCCACAGGCGCTCCACTTCGGGCACCTTTGTGAAGAAGCGGTGTCCGCCGAGATCGAAGCGCCAGCCGTCCCGCTCGACGGTGCGGCTGATCCCGCCCACCTCGGACGTTGCTTCGACAATGGTTACCTGGCGGTCACTGCCGATGAGTTTGAGCGCGGCGGTAAGGCCGGCCGGCCCGGCTCCAATGACCACAACATGTGGCGTCGTGGTCGGGGAAGCTGGCGGGTTGAACGGCTCCATGCGGTCCTCCGGTCGGCTTCGGTTCGTGCGGCTACGTCTACGGCACAGGTCCAGGGGTCATGGTGAGATAGGCGACCCAACCGAAACCGGCCAGACAGACACCCAGCGTGGCGAGCCAGATAATGCGGTGCCGGCAGGCCAATGCGGCCGCCATGACGAGGGGGAAGGCGGCGGCGAGGTAGCGGGGCAGAGAATGGAAGCCGGCGGCAGTCACCGCCGCCGCCACATTCACGGCCGCCCAGACCGAGTACGCCATGGGCAGGTGGCGGACACACAGGAACAGCAGGAAGCCGGCCGTGACCAACAGTGCGAGTACGAGTGACCAGTGGTAGCCGCCCGGCGAGTTGCGGAACAGATACTGGTACGGGATGTTGATGACTCCGCCCCGCAGTCCCTGTCCGGTCTGGGCCCGGTACGGCGCGAGGAAGTCTCCGAACCCGAACCAGGCAAAGGTCAGGAAGCCAGCGGTACCCGAGATCGGGGCGAGCACGACCAGCAGCCGGACCCACAGGCGGCCGGAGCGGCGACGACGCAACAGTTCGACGGCCGCGGGAAGGCTCAGCAGCAGACCGGTCGGCCGAACAAGTCCACTGAGGACACCGAGGATGCCGGTCGTCGCCAAACGCCGGCCAGGCCGCAGGGCGATAAAGAATGTCACGGCGAGCAGACCAGCCAGCGCCTCGGTGTAGCCGAGGACGAGTACGTTCGCCCCTGGTACCAGTTGGATCAGCCAGGCACTACGGCGGGCCGCGTTCTCGTCGCCGGTCTCCATCAGCACCAAGCGGTGTAGGGCGGCGGCGAAGGCCAGGGCGGCGGCCCAGCAGAGCCCGGTCAGCAGGGGCAGGGTCGGCAGGCCGAGCGCGTGGCCAGCACCGGTGAGGGCCGGCAACAACGGGAAGAAGCGCGTCTCGAATGGACCGTACGCAAGGTAGCCGTGCTCGGCGAGGTTCTGGTACAGCACGACATCCCAAACCTCGAGCCGGTCGGCGCCAGCCCATGGTCCATACACGGCCATGCCACGCCGCTCCCGCAATGCCTCGCCCACCGCGGCCAGCATGATCCCCCGCGCCAGCAACCAGGCCGGCAGGGCAGCTCGGACACTTGTCCACAGTGATGCCGTCACCGTCCGGTCCGGTCGGGACCACACGCGTACGGTGTCCGCGCCCATCCGGTCTCCCCCTAGCCTTGACCTCAGTATCAAGGTCGTCCTTATGTGGTGGACGGAATCCGGTGGATTACCACGACGTTGCCGGCTGTCACGAGGGGATGGTGGGCCGGCTGACGAGCCCAGGCTGATAGGGGCGACCCGAGTTCCCGCACTGCGGAGTCTCAGCCGCGGCGCGGCCGGCGGGGAAGTCCGTGATGACGTCGTTTGCCGTCGCCCTGTCCGGCGTCGCCCGCGGATTCCGGCGCTTGCCCCGCGGCCTGCCCAGCATCGCGCCCGGTGTCCTGCGCCGCCTGCCCAGCGCCGCCTCCGGTGTCCTTCGCGGCCTCGCCCGCGCCGCGTCCGGTTGCTTTTGTGGCCTCGCCCGCGCCGCGTCCGGTTGCTTTTGTGGCCTCTCCCGCGCCGCGTCCGGTCTCTTTCGCGGCTTCCCCGGCACCGCGTCCGGTTTCCTGCGCGGCCTCGCCTGCGCCGCGCCCGGTGTCCTCTACCGCTTGCCCGGCACCGCGCCCGGTCTCCTGCACCGCGCCCCCTGCGCCGCGGCCGGTTTCCTTGACTGCCTCACCTGCGCCACGGCCGGTGTCCTCCAGTGCGCCGCCGGCACCGCGGCCGGTTTCCTTGACTGCCTCGCCCGCGCCACGGCCGGTGTCCTCCAGTGCACCCCGCGCACCGTGGCCGGTTTCCTTCACTGCCTCGCCCGCGCCGCGGCCGGTGTCCTCGAGTGCCCGGCCGGCCGCGCCGGTCAGGTTCTCGATGATCTGCGGATGGTTATCGATGGTGCCGAGGACGCGATCCACGATCTTGGTCACGTTGTTGAGGCGCACTTTCAGTTGCGCCCGCGCCTGCACTCCCTTGATATCGAGCCGTACTCGGCCGATCTCCGCGTCGACGCCGACATTGAGCTTCAGCAGGCTCAACACCTCCGCGTTCAACGACACCCGGGCACGGAGTTCGTCGACCTCCAACTCGATCTCGTCAACCCGTACCTCCGGGATGTCGAGGAAGACATCCTCGGGCGCGAGCGCGCGGGCGCCATCGGGCCGTGCGCCGTCGGGCCGCTCACGGTCCTCAGGCATGATGTCGCCCTCGATAGCGCGGCCGCGGGCGCCGTCGGGTCCGCCACCGTCCTCGCCACGGTGGTCGTCGCCGCGTTTGGTGTCTGGACGGCCCCGATCGGACTGGGTGCGCTCCCGTGTGGCGGCCGATTGCTCTGCCATACCCTCAGCATTCCAGGCTGTCACCCGGGACGCGGGCCTTCTTTGATGTTTATGCCCGTTGGCATCGCGCATGCTGCGAGGAGTGTCGCGCTGGCGTTGCATTGGCCCGACGTGCCCAACGAGGAGCCACGCCGTTTGGACTGTGTGACGTTTGACCGTGGGGATGTCGGCTGCCCTGCCGTTCAGAAGCGGCGCTTGCTCGGCCCCACGTGCCGGCGCCGACTCACGAGCGGCTGCGGCCGGTGCGTCCACCATGCCGTCAGCATTTCAGTTCGGCCGTTGCGATACCGAACGATCCCCATGGGCCTGAGTGGTCGCCCGGCCAGGTTCCTCCCATCGTGACGGGCCGCCGTTCTCTTTCGGAGGCTCTGGTGGCAGGCGCTTGGAATTCATAGTCCACAGGGGACGGGCGGTCGATAATGGTGCGGTAGACCGCCGACGAAGGTAGTGGTCATGAAGCCTACGAAAAGCATCGCGTTGGCGATGGGTGTCGGATACGTTCTCGGCCGCAAGCAGAAGCTGCGTACCGCGTTGCTGCTCGGCGGAGCCGTGGCCACAGGCCAGTTGGGCAAGCATGTTCTGGCCAAGGACAACTGCGAGCACGAGCATGAGCACGAGGGCGACGGCTCAGATCACGGCATGTTGAGCAAGCTCGGCGGCGCCGGCACCGCGGCAGCCCGGGTGGCATTGACCAAACCGATGGAGCGACTCAGCACCCGGCTCATCGAGAGCGCCGAGGCGCTACGCAAAGCCAGCCAGGTTGCCGGCTCTGACGGCAACCGGGCCGCCGAGGGAGTTGACCACAGATGAGCGGGCAGTCCAACGGTGGCCAGAACGGTCACAGCCAGGGCGGCGTGATGGGCAAGGTCGTCGAAGGACTGGAGGGGCTGCTCAAAGCTGCTGCCGACCGCGCGATGCAGGCGCTGCAGGAGCGGGTCGGTGGTCTCACTGACCGGCTCACCGAGTATGCCTCCGGTGGTAACACAGCCACCCAAGCCGCTCTGGACAAGGGCATGGAAGCAACGAAAGGTGGCGGTTCACCCATCGGTGCCGCCGCCAGCGCAGTCGGTGCCGGCGGTAAGGAGCAGGTCAAGCACGCGTTCGGCGGTGGCGGAGGTGGCGGTGATGATGGTGGTGGTGACGAAGGTGGTGACGAGGAGACGCAACGCAAGACCGACCTCAAAGTCACCAACATCATCGAGAGCATCGACGTCGGGGTGCCGGTGTGGCTTGCATACAACCAGTGGACCCAGTTCCGCGACTTTCCCACCTACATGAAGAAGGTGGAGAATGTCGAACAGGAGGAGCCGCAGAAGCTGATGTGGCAGGCACAGGTGATGTGGTCGCACCGCAAGTGGGAGTCAACCATCATCGAGCAGGTCCCGGACGAACGCATCGTGTGGCAGTCCAAAGCGGACAAGGGCACGGTGGACGGCACGGTCACCTTCCACGAGTTGGCCTCAGATCTGACCCGGATTCTGGTGGTGATGCAGTATCACCCCAAGGGTTTCGTGGAGAAGACGGGCAACATCTGGCGGGCCCCGGGCCGGCGCGTGCGTCTGGAACTCAAACACTTCGTCCGCCAGGTGATGAGCCAGAGCATCCTGAATCCCGACGACGTCAAGGGCTGGCGTGGTGAGATCCGCGATGGTGAGGTCATCTCCGAGTCCGATGAGGACGGCGAGTCAGGCGAGTCAGGCGAGGACGGCCAGGGAGACCAGGACCAGGACCAAGCCAAGCAGCGGGACCAGCAGGCCGGCGATGGACGGCACCCGGACGCGCAGGACAACGAACAACCCGCCCAGGGCCAGGACAAGGAACAGGGTAAGGACAAGGCACGAGAGAAGGAGAGATCCGGCCGGCGAAGGTAATGTGGCACCGACCCGGTCGGGCCCCGCGGTTCGGGTTCTCCAGGCGGAAGAAGTTGGACCGGCGACCGTCGGTGCGTTCCTCCTGGTAGATGAAGTTCAGCTGACGCGAATCGAAGGTGTCGAACCACTCCTGCCAGCTCACGTGCCGCAGGTTCTCGTTGTGACCGCCGAAGTCGAACCGCAGGACGCCGAGGTGGTCGGTGTGTTCGGTCCCGACCACGGTCGCCGGCTCCCCGCCACGCTCCTGCGCCCACTGCTTGATGACCGCGTGGTGGGTGGTCACGAGTGACCGGCCGGGACGTTCGGCATCGTCGTCCGGCGACGTGATCTCCTGTGAGTACTTCAGCGTGCGCGACCGGTATTTTCCGGTCCGCACATGTCCGTCGTCCGGTCCGGCCCCGACGTCGATGCCCTCGGGCTCCCGGTGGCCCTGGCCGGGCTGTCCGCCTTCGCGTAGTGCCTCGCTGGCCTCGTTGAGCCGGTCGACCAGCCTCTCGGCCGGCTTGGTCAGCGCCGTGCGGGCCGCCGCGATGCCGGCGTGGCCAAGTTGCTTGAGCACCCCGCCGGACGCCTGCCCACCCGCGCCCTTGGCGAGTTCTTCCTGGGCGACCGCTCCGCCGAGCACCAATGCGGTACGCAGCCTGCGCCGCGAGGCGATGAGGTATCCGACCGCCACCGCCATCGCGATGCCCTTGGCGGGCGTCATGACCGCCACTCCGTTCGTACCGGCATACCTATCGGTATACCCTCCGGGTCGGAGGTTCCGCTGGACCTTGGCAAATCCCCGTCGATGAATCGGCTCTCTATGCCTACCGTCAGCGGCTGACAGCCTGTTCCAGTTGTGCCTTTGTCATGCCCGAGCGTCCCTTGACGTTCTTGCGCTTGGCCTCCTCATACAGCTGATCCCGGGTGCGTCCACCGGCTCCGCTGTGTGATCGCTGCCCACCGCGCTGGCCGGATGACATGTCGGTCCTGGACAGCCTGGACGACGTACGCGCTTCGCCGGATCGGGCACGCTCCTTGTTCACAGTGCGAGCCGCGATCTCCTCAGCCCGATCCTCGGACTCGCCCCTGTCCCTGGCGCTGGCTTTGATGCGTTGGTACTGTCGCTCCCGCTTGGCGCCCCAAGATTGTTGAGGCATCACATTCCCTTTCTCCACAGTGGAACCCGGATGCGGAGCCGAGGTGATCTTACCCAAAACCGGCCCGGTTGAAACCAAAGAGTCAATCGGGCCGAAGGCGGTTGTGGAGGCGCGCATGCTCGTCGATGTTCGCCCACGAGCCGTGAGCCTGTGTTTGACAATGGGGAAGCAACAGCAAGGCCCGCCACGACGTTGGGAGTGGATGACATGGCCGACGAAGACAAGATCAAAAACAAGGTGCAAGAGGCAAAGGGCAAGGCCAAGAAGGCCGCCGGGGAGATGACCGACGACGAAAGCATGAAGAACGAAGGAAGATCCGACGAGGCCAAGGCCAAGATGAAGCAGGCCGGCGAGCACGCCAAGGACACTGGCCGCAGCGCCCGCGACGCGTTCAAGAAGTAGTCGACGTCCGTTGCGGACGCCGCAGCCATCGTTTCAGTCGTCGTCAGGTCGTTTCTTTCGGATGTTGCGTTCGTCCCGGAGCTGCAGATAGGGCTCCCGCGAGGGTGGCACGCCGGCGGCGATCGCTCGCCGCCGTTGCAGCTCGGCGTCGAGCTCCGCCCCGACGAGAATGGCAACGTTGCTCAGCCACAGCCAGACCAGGAGGACGATGATTCCGCTCAGCGTGCCGTAGGTGCGGTTGTACGACGCCACGGTGGCCACATACACCGCGAAGAGGGCCGACAGCACTATCCAGGCCACCACCGCGAGTGCGCTGCCCGGTCGTAGATGACATTGAGCGCCCGCATGAACGCGGAAATGTAGCCCGACGCGGACCAGAAGGCCACGACAACGCCGATGGCTACCACGACGCTCGCGGTGGCCCCAGCACCGTGTAGTTGGCTGGCCGCGTTGCCGATGAGTTGTCCCGACGGTCCCGGAACGAGCTGCGTCAGAGCCTGAACGTTGTTCGCCTCGCCGAGGAGCCCGAGCACCGATACGAGGACCAGCAGACCCGGGAAGATGGCCAGAACGCCGTAGTAGGTGAGGGCGGCCGCCCAGTCGGTAATGGAGTCCATTTTGAACTCGCGCACGCTCGCATGTAGCGCTTCCCGCCACTCGGCGCGGGACAGATGCCACGGGCTCGACGGGCCTTCCTCCGGCCGGGCCGGCGGCCTCGCGCCCCGCTCGGGTTCGGCCATGGTTCCCCTCAGCGTCGAGGTAAGCGAGCGCGGTGCGGTATGACAACACCGGCGTCGGTGGGACGATGCCATGCCGGACCAGCCCGCTGCTAGGGAAATGTGCCTTCATCGCCCGAACGGGTTGACTGCTCGGGGATTTGTCAGGTGTCGTGGCCGAACCGAGAGCGCCGTCCCACGAAGAAGTACAAGCCGAGCGATACGGCCGTCCAGGCCGCCACGGCAGCCACGAAGGTGGCCCAGATGGGAAGCCTGAGCGCGAGGACGGCGACGACCACGGCGAAAGCGACCAGGCCGATCGTGCCGAAGAACGCGCCCCGGGCGTCGTCGCGGGCCCGGGTGCGTCCCTCCTCCTCGGCGACAAGGGTCAGACTGGCAAGCAGGATGGCCGGAAAAGCCAGGAAGACACCGCCGATGCGGGCACTGACGTACTGGGACAGGACGGCGGACAACGCGGATGTCCCGGCGCCGAACGCGAATCGGGTGAGCCAGTCGCGGGGGCGGGTCAGGCGAAGCTTGCCCGGTTGGATGCGGATGTCGTGGCGATCGCTCATCGGAGGAAGAGGCTATAACCCGCGGCGGCGACGACGGCCCAGACGCCTATGGCAGCTGCTGACCCCCACCATGCTCCCAAAACCTTGACCAACCCTGCGGCCGCCACGCAGTAGACCGCAAACGCGACCGCGCCGACCTGCATGCCTTCGCTCGGCCTGACCAGGCTCGCCGCGCCGGTGAACCCGAAGGTGACAAGCAGTCCGCCCAGCGCGACGGATGGTGCGGCGGAGAAGACCCCGGCGAACGGCTTCGGGCTGATGGTTTCCGCCAGCGCCGCGAAGGCCAGCACGAGCAGGCCACCCGCCATGGCTTTGAGCAGGATCTCAGCGACGTGGGACGTCATGCTGCTGACTCCTTGATAGGACGTGAAACAACAAGCATCTCAACCATCAGCAGCTGAGGGCATCAGTTGTTGTATCGCGTCCACGCAAGGGAGACGTCCGGCGTACGGTGTGGGTGTATCAGAGAGGGCGGTGACATACGAAAGGCAGAATTGAATAGGGGAGGCTCATGTGAAGGCCGTGGTGTACGAAGGTGCTCGCAATATCAGTGTCAAGGACGTCCCGGAACCTCACATCGAGGAGCCCACTGACGCGATCATTCAGATCACGACCACGAACATCTGCGGTTCTGACTTACACATGTACGAGGGGCGCACCAATGTGGAGCCAGGCACCGTACTGGGCCACGAGAACATGGGCATCGTGGCCGATGTAGGAGCCGCGGTGTCCCGGATTCGGGTGGGAGACCGGGTCTCCGTTCCCTTCAACATCGCCTGCGGGACCTGCCGGAACTGCCAACACGGGTGGACGAGCTACTGCCTTCGCACCAACCCGACCGAAGGTGTCGACGGTGCCGCCTACGGCTACGCCAACATGGGGCCGTACCGGGGCGGGCAAGCAGAACTGCTTCGAGTGCCGTACGCGGACGTGAACCTGTTGCGGCTGCCGGCAGGTAAGGAGCACGAGGCCGAGTTCACCATGCTGTCGGACATTTTCCCCACCGGTTGGCATGGTACGGAGTTGGCAGGCATGCGCGCCGGCGACCGGGTCGCGATATTCGGGGGCGGTCCGGTAGGACTGCTCGCGGCACACAGCGCGTTCATCAAGGGTGCGGCAGACGTCTTCGTGGTCGACTTGGAACCCGCCCGGTTGGACACTGCCGCGAAGATCGGTGCCACGGCCGTGGACATCAGGCGCGGTGACCCGCGGGAGCAGATCATGGATGCGACGCACGGACATGGTGCGGATTGTGGTGTGGAGGCCGTGGGCTACCAGGCGCATGAGCCGGCTGGTGAGGAACGGCCGGAACTTGTGCTCGATGAGCTCGTCGGCGTGGTTCGTAGCACGGGTGGCATTGGCGTGATCGGCGTGTACGTGCCGCAGGACCCAGGTGCGCCCACCGAAGCGGCCGCGCGGGGTCGGATCAGTTTCGATTTCGGTATGTCGTTCATCAAGGGCCAGCAGATCGGCACCGGGCAGTGTCCCGTCATGCGTTACAACCGGCAACTCCGTGACCTGATCATTGCCGGACGCGCCACGCCGTCGTTCCTGGTCTCCCACGAGTTGCCCCTACAGCAGGCTCCACAAGGCTACGAACACTTCGACAAACGGGAGAACGGTTGGACGAAGGTGGTCCTGCATCCGTAGCCCGCCCGCCGAGGGCCGGTGCGGCTGCGAGATCGGGCCGGATGTACGAGTATGGGCCGAGGCGCAGGTTCGCCGGGCGCTCAAACCCGTACGCACGGAGGTGTTACAGATGGCACAGGAACGCTCACAGCAGATCCCAGGATCCGAACAGCGGATGGCCATCAAACCGGACCACGGCGAGAAAACCTATCGCGGTTCGGGACGCCTGTCCGGCAAGGCGGCTGTGATCACCGGGGCCGACAGCGGCATCGGCAAGGCGGTCGCCATCGCGTTCGCCCGGGAGGGAGCCGATGTCCTGATCTCATACCTCAACGAACACGAGGACGCTCGAGACACGGGGAAATGCGTCGAGCAGGCCGGCCGCAAAGCCGTACTCGTCCCCGGAGACCTGTCGGACTCCAGCCACTGCGCCGAGGTGGTGAATCGGGCCGTAGCCGCGTTCGGGCGGGTCGATGTGCTCGTCAACAACGCCGCCTACCAGATGACGCACGAAACGCTGGAGGAGGTTTCTGACGAAGAGTGGGAGAGGACCTTCTCGACGAACATTGACGCGATGTTCTATCTGTGCAAGGCGGCGTTGCCCCACATGGGGTCAGGCGGGTCCATCATCAACACCAGCTCGGTCAACTCCGACCAGCCGAAACCGAGCTTGCTTCCCTATGCCACGACCAAGGGCGCGATCGCGAATTTCACCGCTGGGCTCGCGCAGATGCTGGGGCCACGAGGTATTCGCGTGAACAGCGTCGCACCGGGTCCTATCTGGACACCGTTGATTCCGTCGAGCATGCCACCGGAGCAGGTGGAGCAGTTCGGCAAGAACACGCCGTTGGGGAGGGCGGGTCAGCCGTCCGAGCTCGCGCCCGTGTACGTGATGCTGGCATCGGATGAGGCGAGCTATGTCTCGGGAGCACGCATCGAGGTCACCGGGGGAAGACCCGTCCTGTGAGAGGCACCCGGCGGTGGCTGTCGCTGTTGGGTTGAACGCGCGGCGAATCTGCCTCCATCCGGAGCGAAACCGTAGAAGCTACGGGTGTGAGGTGCGGGAGACGAGCGGGGGGCCGCGCCGCCCTCTACGGTGGGCTGGGCGGGTTGGTCGGCGCGATGGCGATGACCGGTGCGCGCACGGCGTCAGCGAGCTTGGGCGCCGAGGAGAAGAGCCCGCCGGAGGCCATCGTCGAGCGGCACTCCCCCCAGATGCTGCGCCGACTCCCGCAACGGCATCGTTCAGCTGTTACCGAGCTGATCCACTGGACGTATGGTGCCGGCGGTGGCGTCCTCTTCGGGTTACTGCCCGAACGGCTGCGCCTACGACCGTGGTCGGGCCCGGCATACGGGCTGCTGTTCTGGCTGGGCTACGAAGTGGGCATCGCGCGGTTCCTGGATGTCGAGAGCGTACGCGAGCGCCGTGTGTTGTGGAGGCTGCTCATCGCGGCAGACCACGCCCTTTATGGACTGATCGTCGCGGCTGGCTCAACCAGGCACGCCCAGGGCGGGAAGCCGTGCCGAGCGTATCGGGTGACTGAGGGCAACGCCGGGTTCATGAAGCAACCACCAGGGCTTGCGGCGGGGTCTGTTTGATGCGGGTCTTCAGCCAGGCCATATGGTTGTCCGTCTCGTCGGCTCTGGCCGCGACGACCTTGACCAAATCGCCGTCGCGCACGCCCTGCGCGGCCTGGCCGAGAATGGTCCAGCACATCGCGCATTCGGCGGCCATCAGATAGAGGTCGTGCAGGTCGCGCAACAGTCCGATGGGCCCTGAGCGTGGTCCGCCGTATAGGTCCGAGTGCAACCGGTCGGGTGGATGCGGTGCGCCTTCGGCGTAACGTTCGCGCCACGCGGCGAGGTCGTCGGCGTGTTGGTCACACTGGCCGGCCACGATTCGTCCGACGTGGACGACGTCGACTTCGTCGCCGTGGGCCTCGGCGGTCGTCCGCACTGCTTGGGCGAGGTTTCGTTCGGCTCGCCATTGCAGGTCCAGGTAGTGGGCCAGGTGCATGGGTCAGCGACCGTTCGGGGCCGCACCGATCCGCACGACGCGGACTGCGGCGAGTTTGAACATCGGCTGCTGTGAGACGGGTCCCAACCGGTCACCGTCAGCTCGTTGGCGGCGCGTCCCGGCCCGTCGCCCGGACCCAGGCGGTCCTGGTCCCAGTATCCATAGTGGAACGGGATAAAGACCATGCCTCGCCTGCCCTCGCCAAGCCGGACGGGTCCTTCAAGTCGACCCCGCGCAGACTCGACCCGCACGAGGTCGCCATCGACAATTCCATATTGGGCGGCGTCCTGCGGGCACATCTCGATCCAGACGTCCGGCGCCGCCTGCTGTAGCTGCGGCGCTCGGGCGGTCTTCGTCCGGGTGTGGAAATGGTAGATGCTCCGGCCGGTGGTGAGCTCGAACGGGAACTCGTCCCGGCTGTCCTCGACGGCTGGGTGGAAGTGTGTGACATGCAGGAAGGCCCGCCCATCCGGTCGTATGGCGCGGTACTCCTGCGGCGTGTGCTCCGCACCGGTGAGCAGGTCCCGGCCGTACGTTTCGCAGAAGTCCGGGTTCGTATTGAACGTGGCGTCGGTGTAGAGACGCTCCGTTCCGTCCGGTGCCGCCGCCGTGCACGGCCACTGGATCCCGCCGCGTTCGCGCAGCATCTCGTAGGTCAGGCCGCTGTAGTCGCATGGCCGACCCCGTGAACACCGCTTCCACGCCTCGAACGCGGACGGGGCGTCGGACCAGGTGATCAGCGGCCCGCCATCGCGGTCGCGGAAATCCATCCGGGCGGCGTAATCGAGAAAGATGTCCAGGTCGGACCGTGCCTGCCCGGGCGGGTCGACTGCCTTCTCCGACAGGTGAACGGTCCGATCGGCGTTGGTGAACGTGCCCTGCGCCGAGACGATGACACATCCCCTCTTCTCCCGCTCCCGCGACCGTACCCATCCATCCGACTCACGAAGCCGGTATGCGCGACATTGCCATCGCCACAACTCGATCGTGTCGACTGTCCATATTGGGCGCGTTGGGTCAGGTCGAGGCCTGCCAGGGCCGGGCGAGACGGACGGCACCTTCGAGCATCAGGGCGTGCACGAAGGCCTGCGGGAGGTTTCCCCGCAACTGGCGCTGGCCGACGTCGTACTCCTCCGTGTACAGGCCGGGTGGCCCGCACGCGGCCCGGTTGCGTTCGAACCATCGGGTGGCCTCGACTTCGCGGCCCTGCTGATGCAGCGCCAGGGCCATGACGAAGCCGCACAGGAGGAAGGCGCCCTCCGCGTCGGCGAGCGGGCCGGGTTGATGACGGAACCGGTACAGATAGTTGTCCTGGCCCAACTCCTCCTCGATCGCTCGAAGGGTAGCCAGGGTGCGCGGGTCGTCGGCCGGTGGCGCGCCACGGATGGGCGGCAGCAGCAGCGCGGCGTCGAGTCGCTCATCGTCCGGGGCCCGCTGCCACCTGCCTGACGGATGGGTGGAGCTGGCGGCGGTCTCGGCCATGATCTTGTCCGACAATGCCAGCCAATCAGCGGCGACGTTCGCGGGTGCGCCGGCCGCGCTGATCGCACGCAGCCCGGCGACACAGATCAGCCGGCTCTCCGTCCAAGCGTGGCGGTCGAGCTCCCAGATACCCGCCTCGGGTTCGGCGAAGCGTTGGGCGATCGTGGCGACGGCGATCGCGGCCGCCCGCCAGCCCTCGGCGTCGAGATGGTCGGCCCGGGCGGCGGCCGCGAACAGCAACAGGGATTCGCCGAACGAGTCCAGCTGGAACTGCGTACTGACATGGTTGCCGAGAATGTCGTGCCCACCCGGGTATCCCGGCAGGCCCAGCGGACGTTCCTCGGGCACAACGCCGCCGATGACGGTGTAGGCGGGCTTGAGCTGGGGTCCGTCCGCGAGCAGGCGGTCAGCGACAAAGCGGACCGAGTCGTCGAGCAGCGGGTACGGGCCGGCGGCAGCCACGGCCTGTCCGGTGAAGCACTGGTCCCGGATCCAGGCGTACCGGTAGTCGTAGTTGCGGCCCTGCCCCGCGCGTTCCGGCAGGCTCATCGTCGCGGCGGCGACCATCCCGCCGCCGATGCTCGTCAGCCCATGAAGAACGGCGTACGCGTGCCGAGCATCGGATCGGGCGACCGTGTCGGACAGTTGCGGCACGGCGGCGCTCCAGCTGCGTGCGGTGGCTTCCCACGCCCGGTCGGGATCGACCAGGTCCTCGGGCAACGGCTGGTCGGACAGTTCCAGAACAAGATCATGGTGCTCGCCCCCGGCCAGGCTCACTTCCATCGTCATCATGTGCCGGTCGGGTCCGGTGGTGCCGGGGCGGGCCTGACTGCCACCGGACCAGCGCATGTGCAACGGGCCGGTCCGTCCACTCCATACCCCGTCCTGCAAGGACAGTGCGCACAGCGCGTAGTGCCCGAAACCAGCACGGGGATCCAGCAGCACCCTCACCCGCGCCGGACCGCTGGTGGCGATGATGCGGCGTAGCAGTACCGCCCGTCCCGGCTCGGTAGGCACGGCCAGGGCCTCCCGGCATTCCACGGTTGCCTGCTCGGTGACCCAGCGGGAACGCCAGATCAGGCTGCCGTCCTCGTAGAAGCCGCCCCAGACGAACCGGCCCACCGGGGTGATCGCATAGCTGCCCCGCCCGCCGATCAGCGAGCAGAAGACGGCATCTGACTCCCAGCGCGGCGCGCACATCCACACGACATCGCCACGAGGGCCGACGAGCGCACCGCGTTCACCGTCGGCGAGCAGCGCATAGTCCCGCAGCGCATGCGGCGCGAACAGCGAAGTGCATGCATCACGCCTGGCCACGATGTTGCGCCCCTCCCGTCGGTGGCACCGCGATGGGTTGGGCGCTCAGTTGCCGGTGCCCTGTGCTAGTAATGCACTAGTCCTCGCCCAATGGCCTTGGCTCAAGGCTAGATTCCCGTTGGCATCGTCGTCGTCGAAAGCCTACAAGACTCGACCTCGGCAAATAGCGCGTGCTCAAGCGCGGCCCGCAGTGCCACCAACGCGTCGGCCACAAGGAGTGGCACCTTGGGTGGGATCGGAACCACGAGTGCCAGGCGGTTGCGACGGCCTCGGGTTGGACCCCCGGGTACAGCCACCGGGTCGGCCGGGGTGCTATGCCGATGCCGGGTCACCGGGTCGGGGAGTGGGATCCAGGAACAGCTGGGTGATGAGCGGGAAGCGTTTCCGTAGCCGGCGTTCCGCCTCATCGGCGGCGATCGCCAGATCCGCCACGGAGCTCGCACGGGTGAAATCGACTTTTGCCGCCACCAGCAGGCTCTGCGGACCCAGGTACATCGTGAACAATTCCAGCACCCGCTCGAGGCCGGCTACCTGTTCCAGTTCGGACATGATCTGCTGGCGGAGCCGAGGCGAGGTCGCCTCTCCGACGACCAGCGATACATTGGTTCTGATCAACGCGATGGCGATGGTGGTGAGCAGCCCGCCGATGCCGATGGATGCGATCCCGTCCCACAGTGAATTTCCGGTGAGCTGGGTGAGGCCGAGACCGATGGCGGCGAGCAGCAGGCCGACGAGCGCGGCCGAGTCCTCCAGCGTGACCGCCTTGAGCGTCGTGTCCGGTGTACGGCGCAGGTAACGCAACAGCGGTACCCGCCACGACCGGGCGCCACCGCGCAGTTGGCTGATCGCCCTGGTCAGGGACGTGCCTTCCACCACGAACGAGATCGCCAGGACCACGTAGGAGACCACGAAGTTGGTAGTTTCGATCGGATAGATGATGGTGTGCACGCCCTCGAACACGGCGTACCCCGCACCGAGGATGAGCGTGCCGAACGCGGCCGCCAACGCCCACACGTAGCTGACCTTGCCGTACCCGAACGGGTGAAGCTCGTCGGGCGGTTGCGCGCCCCGGCGCAGGGCCACGAACAGCAGCACCTCGGTGACCGTGTCGGCCACCGAGTGCCCAGCCTCGGCCAGCACGGCAGCCGATCCGCTGAGGACGCCGGCAACGGCCTTGGCTGCGGCGATGACGAGGTTGGCCAGGCCTGCGATGACGACGGTGAGTACGCTCTCCGCGCTTCCTTCGCCTGGCCGGCTCACCGTGATCAGGCTAGTCGTCTACGTGCCCCGGTGCGGCTCGATGCGGTTGGAACTGCGCCTGCGTCCAGGCAGGCAGCCAGCGGCTCATCCGTGCGACAATCCAGCGTATTGGACTGCGCGGATGGCCCAGCCTTCGTCCGCCGCCCGCGGGAGGACGGCGAAGGCGCTTGATCGCAGCCTGCGCCTTGCTGAACCTTCTCGCCGACGCCACGAACGTCATTACCATCGCCGAACCGGCCAGCCAGCTCGGCGTCGGTCGAGCTGTCGTCTAGCGGCTGGGCTGGTCGGTCTGCTCGCGAAGTATGGCCTGGTACGCCGGGACAAGGCTGGCCGCGAGCGCATCCGATCGTGTACTCGATCGCCGCCCTGGGTGAAACGGTCGATGGCATAGCCTTGCGCGGCATACGATCAGTCCACCCTGTCCGCGGTCG
This sequence comes from uncultured Actinomycetota bacterium, assembly GCA_963742855.1. GTDB lineage: Bacteria > Actinomycetota > Actinomycetes > Mycobacteriales > Micromonosporaceae > CAVUNP01. Next base: position 76,845 of record CAVUNP010000018.1, read on the forward strand.
ACGACATGCCCGGCCGGCTCGGTGGCCTGGTTCGAGGAAGACTGCCGGGCTCCGGAAACCCATACTGACGCCGATGGAATTGACGTGGGCAGAGCCGAAGACGAACTTGATCATCTGTTGCGGAACCGCCGGTTGGAAACATTGTTCCAGCCCGTGGTCCATCTTGCCTCCGAGTCGACCGTCGGCTACGAAGCACTGGTGCGGCCGCCCGAAGGCTCGTCGTTCAAATCCGCCGGCGCGTTGTTGGACGCCGCTTACGCCAGTAACCGGATCGTCGAGTTCGACTGGGTGGCTCGGGCGTCAGCGTGCCGGGCGGCTATGGCCAACGGAGTGCGCCCAGACCAATTGCTTTTCATGAACGTCGAGCCCCTGGCCATCGACTCGGATTGTCCGCCCGACCTATGGCCTGACATCCGGCGTGCGTGGGATAGGTATCAGGTCATCCTGGAGGTAACTGAGCGTTCTTTGGACCGCGATCCGGGTACGCTCTTCGATGGTATCGATCGGCTACGGCCCATTGTGACCGGTCTGGCCCTCGACGACGTGGGTACCTCCCCGCAGACCGTATCGATGCTGCCCGTCGTGGCGCCGGCCGTCATCAAGTTGGACATTGGCCTGACCCGCAACGAGCTGAATGTCGAGACGGTCCGGGTCCTCGATGTGGTTTACGAAGAGGCTGAACGTACCGGGGCCACGATCCTGGCCGAAGGGATCGAGACCGCGGATCAGCTGGAGCACGCCCGCTCGCTCGGCGCGGTACTGGGTCAGGGGAACCATTTTGACGTGCCGCAGCCTTTCGGCGCAGACGATGGCCGACCCCTTCGAGGCTTCCACGTTCAGACTGACGGACCACGCTCGATCCTCAATCCGTTCGATGCCTTGGAGGGACGGGTGCTCGGCCTGGCCTCGGTGGACCTCCTGATCTCGTTGACCCAACAACTCGGATCCTATGACGGGCTCGCGCACGTGCCGGCGCTCCACCTCCTCCACGTTCCCTTTCCCGAACTATTCGGGGCGGCCGAACGGGACCGAATGACGACTCTCGCTCGAAGAGGCGTGATGACCGCGGTGCTCGGTCCCGGCATCCCCAACGAACCAGGCCAAGGGATCCGAGGTGCCGGCTTTCGCCGAGAACCCGCGTTGGTTGGAGAATGGGCAGTGATCACACTGGGCCCCTGTGCCGCCGAAGCCATGCTGGCGCGATCCATCCCCAGCAACACCCGCGTGTTCGAATACGGGATAACGCACAACCGCACACGGGTCATCGCCGCCGCCCGATGCCTCCTCCAGCGCATGGGGAGACCGCAGCCAACCTTACGCCTGAGGACATGAGCAGCCGACTGGCCGTACTCGCCGACGCGCCTGGTGTCGAGAGAACATTGCGGCCCGGTCCTTCAAGAGGCTGACTTGGCTTGAGCGTCGCTGCTCCTTGTTGAGTACCCAGGGCGACCACTACCCCGGTCAACGGCCGCGTCGCCCACCGCAGAACGCGCGGTCGCGTTCCCACCGACTGTCACTGTCCAATATGGACGAATACGAATATGCCCGATGGCCAAAGTGAGCGGATTTGTGGTCCCCGGCCATGCTGCCCGGCTCTGGGTCAGAGGCGGGCCACCGCGGTCTGGATCTTCCTTTCGGTCGCGTTCCCCAGACGTTCGAACTCGATCCTCATGATGGGGGCGGCGAGTTTCGCAAGCCCGTGCAACTCGACGGTCGAGTTGTAGGTCACTTCCGCGCCGCCGGGTGCGGGCCGCACGGTGATGTCATCGGTGGACGTGGCGGTCTTGTTGCTGCCAACCAGGGTCACTCGACCGGGTTCGAGGCGTTGTAGCCGATAGTTCAGCGCGGTTTCCCGACCGAGGACCTTGGAGACGTTCGCCCAGGTCGAGCCGACCTGAACTGGTCCGTCGCCGGTGCGGGTGCAGCGCACCGTCCCGGGGTCCCAGTCCACCGCATTGCTGAAGTCGGCGAGGTATTCGACTACCACTTCGACGGGTTTGTCGACGACGAAAGTTCGTGAAACGTGAACCACAGTTCCTTTCTACACTACCGAAGCGGCGATGCCCGGCACCGGCGCCATGATGGCCGTAGGCCGCTTGGAGCGGATACCGGCATCGTCTGGCTTCTTCAGGGTATGACTTCCGATTTGGCGGTGTGCGTCTGACGGTACTGGGGTAGATCCGGTGTATGGCAACCAGAACACAGACCCAGGCCGCTCGCACGAATGTCCGTAAGGCACAGAAGGCGGCCAAGGCTCGCAAGTCCATCGCCTCGATGCCGGCCAAGACGCGCACTGCGCTGGGTAAGCAGGGTGCCGCCGTCGCACAACGCAAGCGTACCGGCGGTAGCTCGCCTAAAACCCGGGCCGAGCTGTACGAACTGGCGAAACGACGCGATCTACCCGGCCGGTCCAAGATGGGCCGGGCCGAACTCGCCCGCGCCCTTGGACAAAGCTGACCCAGCATACATAGCACATGGAGGCGTACGTGGCGCGCGAGCACGAGCACAACAAGCGTGAGCAACAAAGCGAATTCAGCGGTGGGCCCAGTGCACCAGAGGCACACGTCGAGGAAGAAGACGAGGAGACTGATACGGCGGAAGAGATTGCGGTACCTGACTCCGATCTGACCGGCGGAATCTTCAGTGGCAAGCCCGACGCCGCCGGGGAGGAAGAAGCGAAAGAGAGGCGAACGGACTAGCTGTACCAACGGGCCGCGCAGGCGCCAAGGACGGCGGCGCGTGTGGGTGCCTGCCTACTGGACGCGTGGTCGGGCGGCGGACATCTTGACGACGACCTCCGCGAGGGTGGGGTTGAGGCCGCTGGTCTGGTTGAATCGTGCCAGTGCGCGATCAACGTGGTTGCGCAGCGCGACCATGTTCGCCTCGGGTGCTACCGCGAGTTGGAGTCGTAGGTCTGGTTGGTTGTGTGTGCCGGTCAGGCGAACGGCGGCGCGCCGTACTCGTATGTCGCCCTGGAGGTCGCTGGTGAACGCCTGATTGAGAGTGCTCGTGGCCACCTGTATGCGACCACCTTCGTACCGCGTTTCGTCCGGTGTGGTCTCCGCTTTCGTCGATCGCCGCAGGTCGGGCATACCCTTACCAGCGTGGCCGCGGACCTCCGCCCAGAGTAGAAGGACACCGAGAGCGGTCACGATGACGCCCGCCACGATGACGCCGCCGGTGGCCCACTGGCCCCACGAGTTCCATGTGGCGTCCATGGACTTCGTGATCAGCCCATGGTCGCGTGGCAGCCCCGGCATGACGTTCAGCCGGGCCAGAATTCCCACCACGCCGGCTGCGGTAAGGACCGCGCCGACGATAGTCCAGAGCAGACGGTTGAAATGTGTCACGCGACCCTCCGGGGCCGCCGCAACGCCACCTTCACCGGGATGTCGGAAGGTACCGCGAGCCGGTCCAGTTCTCGCCGGACGGCATCGATAACCTCGCCGCGCTGTTCTGGTCGAGCCTCGGCACGCAGCCGCAGCCGCCAGTGCCGTTCCCGCCCCCGCGCCCGGGCGCTAGCGTTGTGCACACCCATGACCTCGCCGGCAGCGGCAGCGGCCCGTCGTTCGAGCGAGCGGCGGGCTACCCACCATGGCCCTGCGGGGTCACCGGTGACGAGTCGGCGAGGGGGGCAGGGACGCAGCTCGAGGATGAGAATGGTCAGCCCGACAACACCTACGATGATCGAAACGCCCAACACACTATTGTCGGCCAGTGTTCGTGCGCTGAGCGAACTGTGCCACTGGTCCAGCGGAACCAACCATGGGCTTGCGCCCACCGCGACCAGAGCGGCCTCCACAATGGACAAGAGTCCGAGGCCGACAAGCGCCACGCCCAGCAACGCTGCGGCGACCCGGTTGACTAACCGCACCTGAACCCCTCCCGACACAACTCCGGACGCATCGTCCAACCTGGGAGCGACGCCGCGCCGGTCAATCTCTTCTGACGTACCGAAGGCATTGACACGCGCGCCTAACGTCCGCGGCGGTCGATCGAGTCGATTGCCAGGTCGTCAACGAACACCTGGACCCGGCGCGAGTCGCCGGCCGCAGCCAGCACCTTCAAGGCCGCGGTCGCGGCCCAACACCACGTAGATAGCGTGTCGCTGGTCAGCGGAGGTGGGGCATCGACAGCGATGCCCGCGCTCTGTGATGCATCGAGGTGCGACGACGCAGTGTGGTGGCTTCGCGGTGGTATGCGGTTTCGCGGATGACGTTCATCGATGGCCGGCTGGTGGCGGGGCAGTGTGTGTCACGGATGGATCACGATCTGCCCGATCCGGCTCACTGTGTCCATAGTAGAGGCTCTTGTTCCGGTAGAAACGAAGTACCACCAACGTTTCCTGCCAGCACAAGAGCCTTGGAGTTCAGTTGTACGCTATGGCGTTCGTTCCCGCAACGTTGCCACTCGATCATTCCGGTCTGATGCGTTCGCGACGGCCTCGGCCGACGCAGGTCGGTGCTGGGCTGGCGGGCGGGGTACTCGCGGTCCGGGTCGCCGACTGGTCGTGGCCGACGGCGTGGACGGGACGAGCTGCTGGTGCCAGGCATGGTGGGGCGGGTTCGCGAGGGGACCTGGTGGCGTGGTGCACGGTCGTCGCGGTGACCCCGGCCGTGCTCGATGAGGACGGCCGGATGGGTGCCGATGGTTGGCTGCCCGACCATGTGCGGCTGGGCGGGTTGGAAGAGTATGTGGGCGACGGTGTCGTGGAGCAGATTGTCACGGCGGCGGCGCTGGCCCTGTCGGGGCCTGAGCGCAGGCGGTTGATGTCGCTGCCGCTGGTGGCGCGGCTGGTGATGGCGATGACCCTGATCCCGAACGCGTCCTATGTGGAGGTGTTCGCGCAGTTGGTCGGTGTGCTGCCCCGGCTGCCGTGGCTGCATGCCTGGCAGGTGCCCGAGTCCACGGTGGTCACGACGTGGCGCCGACGGCTGGGCGTCGCGCCGATGAAGGCGTTGTTCACCCGGGTCGCCGGTCATTTCGCCGCCGCCACCGACCCGGGCGCGTTGTGGCACGGGTTGCGGGTCGCCACGTTGGACGGCTGCCAGGTCAAGACCCCCGACAGTGACGCCAACCGGGCCGCGTTCGGCTCCTCGGGGACCGCCGATGACAGCGCCGCGTTCCCGATGGCCCGCATCGTCCTGGCCGTCGCCCGGGCCGGTCGGGCGTTGCTGGCCGCCACCGTTGACGCCAGCTCGGTCGGCGAAGCGCCGTTGACCGCCCGGCTCGTCGCGGCGCACCCGCATCTGTTCACCCCGAACGACGTCTACGTGGGCGACCGTAACTTCTTCAGCATCGACCTGGTCGAAGCGATCACCGCCGCGGCCAGGGTGCGCACCTCGTCATGCGAATGAAAGCCGGCGTCCGCCTACCTGTCGTCACACGCCTGGGCGACGGGGACTACCTGTCCTGGATCCGCACCCCGGACAAGCGAATGCTCACCGTCCGGGTGGTCGAGTACGACGTAGTCAAAGCCGACGGCACCATCAGCGAACTGTTCTGCCTGCTGACCACCTCACCGACCAGCAGCGCTACTCCAGCCACGACATCGCCGGGCTGTACTCGCAACGGTGGAGCGCCGCCGAAACGACCATCGGCGAAAACAAGTCGACCATCACTGACGCCGGCCCGTCCCGTGGACCGATCCTGCGCTCCCAGAGTCCTGAACTGGTCCTGCAGGAAATCTGGGCCTGGCTGACCGCCACCCAACTGGTGCGCCGCGCCGCCCACACCGCCGCCGTCGCAGGCAACGTCACCACGGACGAAATCTCGTTCACCACCATGCGGCGCGAAGCCATCCGATCCATGACCCAGAGCCAGGTCACCGCGACCACCCCCGCAGCGGCCCGAACCGCGGCCACCAAGCGAACCCACCAGCACATCCTCGCCAACAAGATCATCACCGGGCGGGACCGGCACAGCCCCCGACAGCAGAAGTGGCGACCGCGGTTCCCCCACACCAGCACCCGAAAACCGACCAGCCGCGGACCGCTCACACCCCGCTTCGGCCTCTGCCACAACGACAATCCTTGACCACGAGCACCGAACCCGACTACCAGAAGGGACACCCCCGGCCCGGAGAACCGAACGCAGCGATGACGCACACCCACCACACATTGCATAGCTAAACGTCGATCACACATCGGCGGCGACAATGCTATCTTAGTGGTGTTGGGTCGCGGCCCCATCCGCGACCGCTGTCAGCGGTGTCCGGTCAGCCACGATATGCACCTCGATGTGCTCGTCGCCGAGGTGTACACCGACTACCTTGCCGCCAGAGTAGAACGTCGCCACCTCAACACCCGGGCCGCCGGTCAACTCGGCGACACCTGGTACCGCGGTCACCGCGTCGGCCACCGCCAAGGCGATATCCTCGCGGCGCACCATCGTCGTCACCGGACCCGCTCATTGGCGCTGCTGTCCGCGGTCTCGACGTGAATATCATCGACCTGCACATTTACTTCCACCACCCGCAGGCCGGTCATACCTTCGATCTGACCGATCACGTTGCGTCGCACCGCTTCACTGATCTCCACAATGCTCTGGCCGTACCAGGTGACGATATTCAGATCGATAGCGGCTTCCTTCTCACCGACCTCAACCGAGACCCCCTGGCTCTCTGCGTCGCCACCGCCGGGAATCATCGAGCGCAGCTGGCCGACCCGCCGGGCGATTCCGCTGCCCATATCGAACACGCCCGGGATGTCACGCGCGGCCAAATTGGCGATCTTGGTGACAACGCCTTCGCCGATGCGGGTGGTGCCCAATTCCGAAGACACCGACACACCGGACATGGGCTGCGGGTGGGAGCGCGTTGACGGGTGCGGCATCCCGCTCTGTCCGCGTTCCATCGTTCCCTGACCCGACCTCGAACCCTGCGGACCCTGAGAGGTCTGCTTGTCGGTGTCACGCGCCGTGCTGGAGCTGCTCGCGTTGCCCATACCTACTCCCCTGTGTGAGCTGTTGATTGCTTCCTCCGGGAAGGATTCGACCAGCGCCCTTTTCGGCGTTCGGACCGGATTCAAGCCGTCAGCGGCGGTCCTGCGACAGTCGATCGACTATCCCAGCGACGTCCACCCGACCCTCCACAACCCGCGCGATTCCAAATCCGACCAAGCCAGCAGCCACGGCCCCGAGCATGATCAGAAAGCTGGCCGCCGCCCAGAGCGTGGCTATCGCGAACCCCACCACGAATCCGAACTGCGTGCGGTTCATGACGTCCCCTTCATCATGCGAGGCTGGCGCGCTTTCGCGAGCAGGACCCCTCGTGCACGGCCACTGTCTCGACGGTAACGCTCGACACCGCCCGTTCGGGCTGGATCGGCCAACCGCAGGATAGTCAAGGGCCGGGGGAGGTCCCCGGCCGAATGCTGGCCCAAATTCATACAAGTATCGGTGTGCCGTCCGATGTGGACTGCGACGGACCCGACAAGTCTGGAGGCGGAGTTCGTGTAGGGCTCCATGAGCGCCGTGGTACAGGCGACGCGCGGCCTCGACGCGTGCTTCGATCACGGTGTCGAGATGGACTCTGCGGGATGAAATGCCACCTTGAGCCAGCCCGCTTCGTGTCGATCGAACTCCCGGTAGGCGTCGATCACGTCGCTCATCGGTAGTTGCTCGGTCAGGATCGTTGCGGGGTCGATGACTCCGCTGGCGGTCAACTCCAGCAGTTCGGGGATGTAGTGCCGGTGGTTGCAGTTCCCGGCGTTAACAGTGAGGTTGCGGTTCATCACTGTCCCGATGGGAAATGACTCCATGTTGGGCGGGTAGACGCCGATCACGCTGATGGTGCCGGCCTTGGCCACTGCGTCCACCGCCCATCGCAGGGTTTGGTTGGGTGCGTCGCCGGGCACCCACTGCCCGCCGTTGGACGGGCTCTGGGCACCATTGCCACGGCTTTGGGCGTCCACGCCGACGGCGTCGATCACCCGGTCGACGCCGATCCCACCGGTCAGTTCGACGATGGTGTCGACCGGGTCGTCCGTGTCAAAGTTCACCACTTCGGCGTGCGACATGCGGGCCTGTTCGAGGCGATCTGGGTGGTGGTCGACCGCGATCACTCGACCGGCACCCTGAATATGGGCCGACTGGATCGCGAGTTGACCGACTGGGCCGCACCCGAAGACAGCCACAGTGTCGCCAGTGCCGATTTCGGCGAGCCGCGCCCCGAACCAGGCCGTGGGTAGAATGTCCGACAACACGATCGCTTGGTCGTCGGTAACGCCGTCCGGCAGTGAAACAAGGTTGGCATTGGCAAAGGGGATCCGGGCGTACTCGGCCTGCAGTCCGTTGAAGCCGCCGGCCGCCGCGGGGCCACCGTAGAAGGCGGTACCGGCGCGCTTTCCGCCGGGGTTGGCGTTGTCGCATTGGGCCTGGTAGCCCGACCGGCAATAGGTGCAGTATCCGCAGGCGATCGTGGACGGCACCACAACCCGGTCGCCGGGAACGAAGTTGCGCACATTCGAGCCAACCTCGACAACCTCGCCAACTGCTTCATGACCGAGAACCTGGCCCTCGCGGACGCCCGGCACGGTGCCTCGGACGAGATGGAGGTCGGTACCACAGATCGCACTCGTGGTGATCTTGATTATGGCGTCCAACGCATTTTCGATCTTGGGTTCGCTGACGTCGGCCAACGCGATCTCACCGATACCCTGATACACCACAGCCTTCATCGGCGCCCCTTGGCCAAGTCAGCGAGGCCACAGCCCACAACGAGGTGCGGTCCATCGCCCACATCGTTTCCGGGCCTGACCGGGCCGATACGCGCTTCGGCGGAAGCCGCCCGCCAGCAGGGCCCGCCGAGTAGTCTGCCCTGCCGACAAGCGCAGGCCGAGGTTTGGCAGTGGCGCGACGTGGGAACGAGACCAGCACACCGGAGAGCCGAGGAAAGGGTGTCTGATGGACGCGATCGTGCTGCTCAAAGAAGATCACAAGGTCGTCGAGCGGCTGTTCAAGCGCTTCGAGAAGGCCGGCGACCGCGCGTACGAGGCAAAGAAGACGATCGTTGACGAGGTCGTCCTGCTCCTGACCCAGCACGCGTTCATTGAGGAGACAATCTTCTACCCGACCGCGAAGGCGGCGGTGCCCGCGACGACCGACCACGTGCTGGAAAGCGTCGAGGAGCACCACATCGTGGTGTGGATGATGTCGGAGCTCGCCAACACCGACCCGACCGACGAACGGTACGACGCAAAAATGACGGTCCTCGTCGAGAACGTGCGTCACCACGTCAAAGAGGAGGAAGACGAATGGTTCCCACAGGTGCGTGAAGCCATGGGCCGCAACGAGCTGCGGGACCTCGGCGAACGCATGGCGGCGGCGAAGGTCGATGCCCCCACCGATCCTCTGGCATTGGCCAGTGCCACGTCACAACACCACGTAGATAACATTGGCGCCGCCGATGTGTGATCGACGTTTAGCTATGCAATGTGTGGGTGGGTGTGCGTCATCGCTGGCGTTGCGGTTCTCCGTGACCGGAGTTGGTGTCCTTTCTGGATAGTCGGGTTGGCGGTGTGGTGGTCAGGGGTTGTTGTGGGGTAGGCCGAAGCGGGGTGGGAGCGGTCCGCGGCTGGTCGGTTTTCGGGTGCTGGTGTGGGGGAACCGCGGTCGCCACTTCTGCTGTCGGGGGCTGTGCCGGTCCCGCCCGGTGATGATCTTGTTGGCGAGGATGTGCTGGTGGGTTCGCTTGGTGGCCGCGGTTCGGGCCGCTGCGGGGGTGGTCGCGGTGACCTGGCTCTGGGTCATGGATCGGATGGCTTCGCGCCGCATGGTGGTGAACGAGATTTCGTCCGTGGTGACGTTGCCTGCGACGGCGGCGGTGTGGGCGGCGCGGCGCACCAGTTGGGTGGCGGTCAGCCAGGCCCAGATTCTGCAGGACCAGTTCAGGACTCTGGGAGCGCAGGATCGGTCCACGGGACGGGCCGGCGTCAGTGATGGTCGACTTGTTTTCGCCGATGGTCGTTTCGGCGGCGCTCCACCGTTGCGAGTACAGCCCGGCGATGTCGTGGCTGGAGTAGCGCTGCTGGTCGGTGAGGGTGGTCAGCAGGCAGAACAGTTCGCTGATGGTGCCGTCGGCTTTGACTACGTCGTACTCGACCACCCGGACGGTGAGCATTCGCTTGTCCGGGGTGCGGATCCAGGACAGGTAGTCGCCGTCCCCGAGTCGTTGGACGACGGGTAGGCGTACGCCGGCTTTCATTCGCATGACGAGGTGCGCACCCTGGCCGCGGCGGTGGATCGCTTCGACCAGGTCGATGCTGAAGAAGTTACGGTCGCAGACGTAGACGTCGTTCGGGGTGAACAGATGCGGGTGCGCCGCGACGAGCCGGGCGGTCAACGGCGCCTCGCCGACCGAGCTGGCGTCAACGGTGGCGGCCAGCAACGCCCGACCGGCCCGGGCGACGGCCAGGACGATGCGGGCCATCGGGAACGCGGCGCTGTCATCGGCGGTCCCCGAGGAGCCGAACGCGGCCCGGTTGGCGTCACTGTCGGGGGTCTTGACCTGGCAGCCGTCCAACGTGGCGACCCGCAACCCGTGCCACAACGCGCCCGGGCCGGTGGCGGCGGCGAAATGACCGGCGACCCGGGTGAACAACGCCTTCATCGGCGCCACGCCCAGCCGTCGCCGCCACGTCGTGACCACCGTGGACTCGGGCACCTGCCAGGCATGCAGCCACGGCAGCCGGGGCAGCACACCGACCAACTGCGCGAACACCTCCACATAGGACGCGTTCGGGATCAGGGTCATCGCCATCACCAGCCGCGCCACCAGCGGCAGCGACATCAACCGCCTGCGCTCAGGCCCCGACGGGGCCGGCGCGCCGCCGTGACAATCTGCTCGACGACACCGTCGCCCACATACTCTTCCACCGGCCCAGCCGCACATGGTCGGGCAGCGAACCATCGGCACCCATCCGGCCGCCTGATCGAGCACGGCCGGGGTGACCGCGACGACCGTGCACCACGCCACCAGGTCCCCGTGCGAACCCGCCCCACCATGCCTGGCACCAGCAGCTCGGTCCCGTCCGCGCCGTCGGCCACGACAAGGTCGGCGACCCGGACCGCGAGTACCCCGCCGCCAGCCCAGGACCGACCTGGGCGGCCGAGGCCGTCGCGAACGCATCAGACCGGGATGATCGAGTGGCAACGTTGCGGGAACGAACGCCATAGCGTACAACGACTCAGGCTCTCGGCTGGCAGGAAACGTTGGTGGTACTTCGTTTCTACCGGAACGAGAGCCTCGACATGGACACAGTGAGCCGGATCGGGCGGATCGTGATCCATCCGTGACACACACTGCCCCGCCACCAGCCGGCCATCGATGAACGTCATCCGCGAAACCGGCATACCACCGCAAGCCACCACACTGCGTCGTCGCACCTCGAGCATCACAGAGCGCGGGCATCGCGCGAGCCCCACCGCTGACCAGCGGACACGCAAGGGGATGACGCAACGGGCCAAGGTGCGCCAACGGTCCAAGCAGCCCCACCGTCGCGGGCCAGCTCGTCGAACGACGTCCGACCCTGGTCGGGGTCCGGTACGACGGTGGATGTGGTTCAACGGCCTCGCGCTGGTCATGTTCGCAGCGTTCGTCATCTTCGCCGCCTTGCAAAGCATCTTCGGCTGGCACGTCCGCAACGAGGAACTGCTCCAAGCCGGTCGAGGAGCCGACAGCCGCCACGAGCCAGGCGGCCGGCGGCGGGCTACGTGGTGGGGTGGGTACCGGGTGTGTGGCCGAAGGTGCGGCGGAAGACGTCGATGAAGGTGCTGGCCGACGACCACCGCAACGGTGGGCCACTACCGTGGGTGTCCAGGTCGAGCGGGTTGTCCGTGGCGGGCAACCCCACCAGGTGCAGGTCGAGTTCGCCGTACGCGCGGTGGGCGTGCACCGCTCCGGCCGGCACCCAAATGGCGCGGGTGCTCGGAGCCACCCACGATCCCTTGTCGGTGGTGACGGCCAGCACCCCGCGAGCGGCGTAGACGATCTGGTGATCGTCGTGCCGGTGGGCGTCGATCTCGCCACCGGAGGCGAGCAACTGGGCGCGCGTCGGCGCGGTCGGCGTGTGGCGTATTTCCATCATTGTCTGGCAGTTTATCGGAAGCCCGACACGGTGGCTGGTTGGCAGCATCAGCGGGTGCGTAGGAGAACCTCGATCACCCTGCTCGCCGTCTGCCACGCCTGCGTCGACATCTACCAGGGCAGCGTCGCGGCGTTGGTGCCGCTGTTCGTCGCCGAACGCGCCTACACCTATGCGGCGGCGTCCGGGATCGTGCTGGCCGCCTCGTTACTGTCCTCGGTCGCGCAGCCGCTGTTCGGCTCGCTCACCGACCGGTGGGCGATGCCCTGGCTGCTGCCCGTCAGCACCCTGCTGGGCGGTATCGGCATCGCGCTGAGCGGGCTGAGCGGCAACTACGGGCTCACCCTGCTGTTCGCGGCGATCTCCGGGGTCGGGGTGGCCGCCTATCACCCCGAGTCCGCGCGCCTGGCCCGCCGGGTGAGCGCGGGCAGCCACACGGCCATGGCGTACTTCTCCACCGGGGGCAATGTCGGCTTCGCCCTGGCACCACTCGCGGTCGCCGCGGTCACGGCCGCTGGGGGCCTGAGCTGGACGCCGCTGCTGGTCGTGCCGACGCTCGCTGGTACCGCGATGACCCTGCCCGTCCTGCACGCTCTCGTTCGCCGCAGGCCCACCGGCAGCAGCGCGGCGGCGCCAACCGGCCGCGACGACATCGCATCCTTCGTGCGCCTGTCGCTGGCCGTGGTGTTCCGGTCGATCGCGTTCATCGGCCTGAGCACCTTCATCTCGCTGTACGCCCAGCAACGCATGCACGTAAACCCGGCAGCGGGGACGGCGGCGTTGTTCGTGCTCTACCTCGGCGGTTTGGCCGGCTCGATGCTGGGCGGCTCGGCCGCAGCCCGCTGGGGCCGGGTAGTGGTCTCCCGCTGGTCGTACGCGATCACGGCCGCGGCGGTCGCAGGCATCGTCTGGATACCCGGACCGGCGCTCTACCTGTTCGTGGCCGTGACCTCGGCCGGCCTCTGCATCCCTTCTCTCTACAGATCACCCTCGGCCAGGACTACCTGCCGTCGCGGATGGGCACCGCCAGCGGCATCACCCTGGGCCTGGCCGTCAGCGTCGGTGGCCTCGTCAGCCCGGTCCTCGGCAGCCTGGCCGACGCCACCTCGCTGCGGACCGCACTGGCGCCGCTGGTCGTCATGCCGGTGCTGAGCTGGCTGATGTTCCGCACTCTGCGCGACCCCGAAACGCCGCGCCCCCGAACCACCGACGCCCTCCGCGAGGCTCCGGTAGCGGTACAGCAGGCATGACTGCACCTCCGGGCCGTCGCGGGAACGGCCTGCGCCATCTGAACCGACCACAGCAACGAAAGGCCGCTGCTTCATGCGATCTCGTCAGCTGCCGCCTAACCCTGCACCAGGTCAGCGATCTCAGAGCCATTCTTCGGAAGATGGCGAGGGTCACCCGCCGGCCGGGCGCATCGCCATCATCGACATGCACACCGACCCCGCCGTGCCTGCCGGCTCCGAGACCAGACGAGTAGACCAGGCAGGCCCCTGAATCGACGCGACGTCAGTTCCGATTACAACCGCCATCCAGTGACCACCAAAGGACGATCTGATGGACATTGATACATTTCTGATTCAGGCCGCCCGGCAGGCTCCGACCGCCGCGCAGTCGGTCAGTCCTCCACTGGTGCACGTCGACGACGGTGTTCGACTCGCTCGACGCGTACAAGCGGGCGCAGGGTGGGCTGGTGTTCGACGGTCCGCGCTATGGCAGGTCAGGCACGTCGACGACGTTCGAGCTGCAACGCGCAATGGCTAAGTTTGCGGAAACCGAGACATGCATCGCGACCAGCAGCGGACTGGCGGCAATCACCGCCGTGCTCGTCGCGCACGCCGGCCCCGGACGCCACATCCTGGTGAGTGCGGGCGTGTACGGGCCCACGCGTGTCTTCTGCGACAAAGAGATGATCCCGTCCGGAACCGACGTGAAGTACTTCGCCCACGACGCCGATATATCGTCTCTGCTGCCCGACACCACGAGCCTGGTGTTCATCGAGACGCCCGCGTCGTTGACGATGGAGATGTGGGATGTCCCCGCCATCTGCGCGGTGGCGCACGATCGAGGAATTCCCGTTGCATGCGACTCGACCTGGGGAACACCTGATTTCTTCGATGCGCACGGGCTTGGGATCGACATCTCCATCCACGCCGCGAGCAAATTCATCAACGGCCTCCCAGCCGGCGCGGCATTCCAATTCGGACATATATAGCATAATTCGCGGCCAGGGGCAAGCTTCATCGCCCGTAAGCCGGCTTGGCAAGGTCAACACCGCCTTCAATGACCAGCGTGACGCGGTCGATTGAACTTGTGGATGTTTTGCTGCCCCCTATCCGGTAGTCGGCTGACCAAGGTCTCGCGACTGCGGGGGATCCTGGGCGCGTTGCTACCGGATTCGGTAGCTGATCGACCACGGTCTCCGGGCGGGCGGTCGGGCGGCTCAGCAAACCGTACGTACGTCTTGCGATGGGGGCGGGGGTCTGCCACGCTGATGGGAGATGGCTGCTAGACCGCTACGAGATCGGTCGCGAGGTCGGTTGCGACACGGAGGTGCGCGATGGGGATCCATCATGTGCAGTTGGCCTGCCCGGCGGGGTCGGAGGAGGCGCTACGCGGGTTCTACGTCGGGGTGCTGGGGATGACGGAGAAGCCGAAGCCGCCGAAGCTGGCAGTTCGCGGTGGCTGCTGGTTCACCGGCCACGACATCGAACTCCACCTCGGTGTCGAGCAGGACTTCCGGCCGGCCCGCAAGGCGCACCCCGGATTGGCATGGCGCGACCTGGACGATCTTGCCGAACGGCTGTCAGTGGCCGGTTACCCGGTGATCTGGGCCGACCCCGACGAGATCCCGGGCATCCGGCGCTTTCACAGCGAGGATCCGCACGGCAACCGGATCGAGTTTCTCACCACCACCTGACCGCCGGCCGCCTGTGGGAGCGGAGCCGCGTGTGGGAGCGGAGCCGCGTGCGGGCAGTTGCGTGCGGGGGACGGCGTGCGCCAAGTGCCGCGTACCGGACGTGTGGTCCGGTACGCGGCAGGCGAGATCAGGCGCCGATCGGAGAGTCTTGTGCGGGGAAGCGTGAGGTGGCCAGCTGGAGCAGTTGGGGCAGCCCTTGCCGGAGCCCCTTGGCCGGACCGGTCACCGCGACGCTGATGGTGGTGTCGCCGATGCGGGCCAGGGCCCGGTCACCGCGCACCCAGGCTTCGTCGCCGACACCGGGCATTAGGTCGCCGCGGGCGTTGGTGCGCCAGGCCATTCGACTCAGGGTGCCGTCGATCACCTGGAGTACGAGCACCACCTTGTTGTGATGGGTGGACGAGAACTGCACCAAGCCGACCATGCCCGGCAGTTCGGCCTCCTGTGAGGTGACCGGCATACCCAGTGCTTGGCTGACGTCCTCCGCGGTGAGCAGCATGCTCGCGGAGATGGTCGGCCGTCCTGATACGGCGGCACCGAGGATGCCACCCAACCCCAGGCCACTCAACATCGTCGAGGCCAGTTGCTGCGAGTCCTCGTCGGCGACCGTCTCGTCCGTACCCGGCCGGCCCTTCTCCACCACGGTCACGGTGCCGATGCGGCGCGACCATGGCCGCACCTCGACCCGTACGGTGTCGCCGGTGTCGCAGGTGTTGCGCATCTCGGCCGGTAGTGCCCATGCCGTGGTCCGGTCCGCCGTGCCATCGTCGATGGCCAGGTAGTACGTCATCGGCACACTGGAGTTCGAGTTCGAGCTCTCCTGCTTGCTTTTCCACAACTGCACCCAGAGCACCTGACCGGTGAGTGTGGTCGGGCTGGCCAGGTCGGTGACGGTCCGCACGATCTGATAGAGCGCGTGTACCAGCAGGGCGACGCCGGCGAGCACCACGACCAGCGCGATCAGCCCGCCGACGCCGTCCAGGTCGAGCAACTGTCGACCCAGCCAGGTCAGCCCGTAGCCGATCGCCACGGTGATGACGGCCTTGAACGCCAGGTACGGCACCGCCCGGCCGTAGCGCAGCCCGAAGCTCGGGTAACGCACACGCACCCGGTGCCAGGTGCCGCCGTACGACGACCAGACCCGTTTCCGGTTACCCATGCCGAGGTCGATGACGGCGCTGGACACCCGGGTCACGCCGAGCGCCGCGCCGTAGCCCAGGTAGCGGTCCCACACAGCGACCGCCGACGGCGGAAGTTCGGCGAACGAGGGGTTGGCTCGCAGCCAGTCCTGCACGCCGAGCCACTGGGCCGCCACCTCGCGGCCGGCCGGGGTGTCCCGCTCGCCCTTCGTACGGCCGGCCAGCGCGGTGAGCACCAGGAAGGTGATGAAACCCGCGGCCATCGCGCCGCCGGAGGGATCGTCGTCGCCGGTACGGGTGAGGTGGTTGTACGCCACGAAGGCGGGGGCGAGGCTGACCGCGGCGGCCGCCGCGCTCAGCGCGCTGAGCGCTCCCGGACCGATCCGCCGGCGGCTTAGCCCACGCGCACGGGCATCGGCGATGACTTCGCTACGCAGCCGCTTCCACCACGCCTTCGCCTTGGCCGGGTCGCGGAACGTCAACGCGGTCAGCGGCACGACCCCGCCCACGGCAAGCCCGGCGACCCGGTCGAACACCCTGCGCTCGTAGGGTGTGAGCCCGGTCGGACTTGGCTGAACAATGTGGACAGTGGTCTGCATGGCGTCGCCCGCCGGCTGGCGGAATTCCAGTATCCGGCGGGCGCCCAGGTCGAGCAGCGTCGACTCGGCCGCGTCGACGGTGATGTCCCAACCGTTGGCCATCAGGCTGACCAGCGCGGGCGGTTCCGAGCCCAGGTCCTGGGTGGCCGGCGCCGACCGGATCAGCGGCGGCCGGGTGATCAGCAGCACCAGCCCGTAGAGACCGATCCAGGCCACCACCGGCCCGGCGGCGAGGGCGATATCGAGTACCCGAAGATCCACGCCCGGCGTCCTAGAACCGGACCTGGACCGTACCGCGTTCGCCTTCGGCGACTTCGAAGAACGACCGGGTCTTGAAGCCCATCATCCCGGCGATGATGTTGGTCGGGATGGTCTGGGTGGCGTTGTTGTAGCTCTGCACCGCGCTGTTGTAGAACTGCCGCGAGTACGAGATCTTGTCCTCGGTGTTGGCCAGTTCGCTCTGTAGGGCGTTGAAGTTCTCGTTCGCCTTGAGGTTGGGGTATGCCTCGGCGAGGGCGAACAACCGGCCGAGAGTCTGGCTGACCATGTTCTCCGCGTCGACCCGGGCGGCCGGATCGGCGTTCGAGTTGGCCACGGCGGTGTTGCGGGCCTGAACGACCGCGTCGAGTGTGGACTTCTCGTGCGCGGCGTAGCCCTTGACCGTCTCCACCAAGTTCGGGATGAGGTCGTAGCGGCGCTTGAGCTGCACATCGATCTGCGCCCAGGAGGCGTCGACCTGGTTGCGCTGCCGGACCAGCTTGTTGTAGCTCAGGATCAGCCAGAGGCCGACCACGATGAGCAGAAGGCATATCAGCCCTCCGACGATGGTGGCAAAGAGGCCACCGGCTGTTCCAGACATGTCAGACCTTCCGGCTGTAAAGGTGGGCCGGACGAGCACATGTAACGACTTTGATCGTCCGGTGCATTGAGGGTGATGCGCGAAGGCCGACAGCACTGCTG
Source organism: uncultured Actinomycetota bacterium (assembly GCA_963742855.1). Taxonomy (GTDB): domain Bacteria; phylum Actinomycetota; class Actinomycetes; order Mycobacteriales; family Micromonosporaceae; genus CAVUNP01. The sequence continues at coordinate 94,549 of CAVUNP010000018.1, forward strand.
ACTGTCGGGTATCCGATGAAGACGGGCACGGGTGAGCCGAGGTGGCTCACCCGTGCGTTGCCAGCTGACGGGTCAGCCCGGCAGGCGCGGTCCGGCTGCGCGCTGGTCGGCGAGCCAGGTCTGCACCTCGTCGGGCGTGCGCGGTAGGCCGGCCGAGAGGTTCGTCCGGCCGTCGGCGGTGACCAGCACGTCGTCCTCGATCCGGATGCCGACGCCGCGAAGCTCCTCGGGCACCAGCTCGTCATCGCGCTGGAAGTACAGGCCCGGCTCGACGGTGAGCACGTAGCCCTCGCTTCGAGCGTGCCGTCGCGGTAGCGTCTCCTTGCGCGCGTGCGAGCAGTCGTGCACGTCGAGGCCGAGCATGTGGCCGAACCCGTGCAGCGTCCAGCGGCGGTAGACCATGGTCGGGCCTTGTCCAGCGCCTCGTCCACCGAGCAGGGCAGCAGCCAGCTCGTAGAGGCCCTCGGCCAGGACCCGGTTGCAGGCGGCTGCGACGTCCTCGAACCGCCACGCCCGGCCCGACCACGTCGATGCCGGCCTGCTGGGGGCGGTAGACGATGTCGTAGACGTCGCGCTGGGCCGAGGTGAACTGCCCGGACACCGGCAGCGTCCGGGTGACATCGGCGGTGTAGAGGTTGCGGTTCTCCACGCCCATGTCCATCAGCAGCAGCTCACCCGGCGTGGTCGCGCCGGTGTTGTGGATCCAGTGCAGGATCGTCGCGTGCGCGCCCGCGCCGACGATCGACAGTACCCGAGGTCGTTGCCCTCGTAGCCGGGCCCGGAGCGGAAGATGCCCTCGATCAGCCGTTCGTGACGCGCCGGTCGGCCGGGCAGGATCCGGGCCACATCCTCGAAACCGCGGACGGTGGCGTCGACGCGTCCTGCAGTTGGGCGACCTCCCACTCGTCCTTGACCAGCTGGAGTTCGGCCAGGGCATGGCCAGCTCCCGGTCCCGGGTGCCGGCTCGTCGAGCGGCTGTCGTAGGCCGCATCGCGGCATCCACCAGTGCGTCGAACCGCGCAGGGCTCGGGTTCGCCCCGGTGCCACATCGGCCAAGGCGTCGCCGAGCTGGGCCAGGCGGCCGGGTGGGGAGGCCGAGTTCGGCTTCCTTCTCTCGAGCGTGGGCCGGCGTCCGATCCACAGCTCGCCGAAATGCGTTGCGGAAGAACTCGTCCGTGTCCCGGGGCGAACGGGGCCGGATGAACAGCGTGGCCTCGCCGTCCGGGGCAGACAGCACCTAGTCGGGATCGTGGTCGCCGGTCAGGTACATGAAGTCACTGCCGGCGCGGAAGCGGGAGATCGTGTCGTTGGCGCGGACCTGTTCGCTGCCGCTGGGAATGACCAGCGTGTCGCCCGGGAACAGCGCCGTCAGCGCGGCCCGGCGCTTGGCGTGAGATCGGCACCTCGGGGCGGGGGCCGCCGGCGGTCGTGTCGCCCCAGCCCTCCGCATGAACGTCATGAACGTCTCCGGAAAGTCGACGTCGTAGGGCTCGCGTGCCGTCGGCGGCGCGCCCTGCTGCGGTCCGCTCCTGGCGGCCCGTCGATCCGGTCGCCTCGGCGTGATCGACCCGGATCGTGCGTCTGCGTCGTTCCGGTCGTGGTGTCGACCTCGTCAGTCATGCCTACCCCTTCTTGGCTCGCGCCGACTCAGCTAGCGGGATTGCCCGCGGCCGCCTCCGACCGTGTCGTGAAAGATAGCGGCCATGTGTGGAGTGCTCGTCTTTATCAGTGATGCCGGCACGGCGGCCGGGCAGCGGGACGCGATCGCGGCGGCCCTGGAGAGCCTGCATCACCGCGGGCCAGATGACACCGGCGTGGAGGTGGTCGGCGACGTCACGGCGACGCGGACGTCATCTTCGGGCACAAGCGGCTGGCGATCATCGACGTGGAGCTCAGTCACGAGCCCATCCCGTACCCGCCCTCGGGTCCGAAGGCGGCGCGCTACCTGCTGACCTTCAACGGCGAGATCTACAACTACATCGAGTTGCGCCAGCAACTGATCGAGGAGTTCGGCGCCGAGTTCTCCACCCAGGGCGACGCCGAGGTCGATGGTCGCCGGCTACCACTACTGGGGTGAGGCAGGTGCTGACAAGCTGCGCGGCATGTTCGCGTTCCTGATCTGGGACGGCGACCGCAAGCGCGCGTTCGGCGCCCGGGACCCTTCGGGATCAAGCCGCTGCACTACCTGCGACCCCGGACGGCGTGTTCTTCGCCAGTGAGAAGAAGGCGCTGCTGCCGTTCGCGCCGTCGGCGCACAAGGGCGACGCCGGCCTCGACACGGCCAACCTGTCGCCACTACCTGACCCTGCAGTACGTGCCGGAACCGGACACCCTGCACTACGGGATCAGCCGGATCGGGTCGGGCGGAGTGCCTGATCTCGTTCACGCCCGGCGCCGAGGTGACCACCCGGCGCTACTACCGGGCCCGGTTCCACCCGACGTCGACGAACAACCCCGAGGCGCTGTACACACGGATCCGCAACACGCTGCGGGAGAGCGTACGGCTGCACATGCGCTCGGACGTACCAGTCGGCGCGTTCCTGTCCTCCGGCATCGACTCGACCGCGGTGGTCGCGCTGGCCCGGGAGTTCAACCCCAACATCCTGACCTTCACGGTCGGCTACGACGTGCCCGGCTATTCGGAGATCGAGGTGGCCCAGGACTCGGCCCGGCACCTCAACGTCACCACGATCCCCACAAAAATCGGCCCACAGGACATGATGGACGCGCTACCCAAGATCGTCTGGCATCTGGACGATCCGGTCGCCGACCCGGCCCTGGTACCGCTCTACTTCGTCGCCAAGAAGGCGGCCGAATACGTCACCGTGGTGCTGTCCGGCGAGGGTGCGGACGAGTTCTTCGGCGGCTACACCATCTACCGCGAGCCGTTGTCGCTGGCCGGCGTCAACGGCCTGCCGAGCCCGGTGCAGCGTGGCCTGCGTGCGGTCTCCAAGGCGATACCGGAAGGCGTGAAGGGCAAGAGCTTCCTCGAACGGGGCACCACGCCGATCGAGGAGCGCTACTACGGCAACGCGCGCATGTTCAACGAGGAGGAGAAGCGCCACCTGATGCGCCACTACGACCCGACGATCCGCTACACCGACGTCACCGCGCCGATCTACGCCGAGGCCGAGGGCCTGGACGACGTCGACCAAGATGCAGTACGTCGACCTCTACACCTGGTTGCGCGGCGACATCCTGGTCAAGGCGGACCGCATGTCCATGGCGCACTCGCTGGAGGCCCGGGTGCCGTTCCTGGACCGGGAGGTCTTCAACGTGGCCGCCGGGTGCCGGTCGAACTGAAGCTGCCGCCGCGGTCGGTGGACACCAAGTTCGCGCTCCGCCGGGCGCTCGACGGCGTGGTGCCGCCGGCGATCGTCAACCGCAAGAAGCTCGGCTTCCCCACGCCGACCCGGGTCTGGTTGAAGAACGAGATGTACGAGTGGGCCCGGACCATGATCGCCCAGTCCGGCGCCGGTGACCTCCTGCAGCTCGACTACGCGCTGAAGCTGCTCGATGCCCACCGGCGCGGCGACGCGGACCACTCCCGCGAGGTCTGGACCGTACTGATCTTCTGCATCTGGCACGCCATCTACGTCGAGGGGTCGCTGAACCCCGGCATCTCCCGCAACCAGTCCGCCCTCCTCACCAAACCCGTGGTCGGCTCGATGGTCGCCTGAGGGTCCGCTCAGGCGAAGTTAGAGTCGTCCGCCGAGTTGTAGGTAGCCGCGTTCGACGGCTACCACCGCGACCTTGGGCGGGTAGGGAGCCTTCGCGGCCACCTCCTGGGCGGGTGCGTCGTCCGCGTGCCCGGCCCGGATGAGCCACGCCAACTCGGTGAGCTCGTCGTGCTGGGCGCGGACGAAGTCGGCGTCGACCGGGCTGCCGTGCCCGGGGACCACGGTGGCCGACGCGGCAGGTGCAGCATCGCGTGCACGGTGTCCGGCCAGTCGATCGGGAAGGAGTCGCCGAACGACGGCGGAGCCCCCTGCTCGATCAGGTCGCCGGCGAGCAGGATGCCGGCGTCGGGGACGGCCACCACAAGGTCGCCGTCGGTATGCCCGCGACCGAGGTGACGCAGTTCCAGCACCCGGTCACCGATGTCCATGGTGGACTCGTGCTGGACGGTCCGGTTCGGTGCGAGTACGTCCACGGCGGCGAGGCCCTCGGCCAGCTCCGGGTCCCGGGGGTGCCACTCGTCGTACCACTCCCGTTGCCAGAGCGCGCCATCCGAACGCAGCGCGTGGGCCGCGGCCTCGTGCGCCCACACCGCGGCACCGGGGGAGGCGGCGGCGAGCACATTGTTGCCGTACGTGTGGTCGAAGTGGTGATGGGTGTTGATGATGACCAGCGGCAGCTGCGTCACTGCGCGGACGGCGGCGAGGAGTTGCGCGGCCTGGGCCTGGGTGGACAGGGTGTCCACCACGACGGCACATTCGCCGCCGACTATCAGGGTCGAGTTGACGTCGAGCACCGGATAGCGCAACAGGTACACGCCGTCGGCTATCTCGGTGAACGTGGACATGTCAGCCGGCCAGCCGGCCGCAGGAATCGTTCCCGGTCCACCACGACCCGTTCCACCCGGCCCCGGGCGGCCACGGTGTCACCGTCGTGCAGGGCGACGGTGAAGCTGAGCCGGCGGCCGTCGACCGAGACGAGCTGCGCTTCGGCGACGACCTGCCGGCCGACCGGGGTCGCGGCGAGGTGATCGAGCTCCACCCGGGTGCCCACCGTGGTGCTGCCGGGCTGCAGTTCGGGGGCGATGGCAGCCACCGTCGCCGCCTCGACCAGCGCGACGACCCGGGGGGTGGCCAGCACCGGTACGTCGCCGGAGCCGAGGGACAGCGCGGTGTCCGCGCTGCCCACGGTGGCGGTCACCCGGGCGGCGAGGCCGGCTACCAGTTGCATGGCTTTCACCCTACGGTCTGGGCGCTCGCCACGCCCACGGCCGCTCGAAGGTTGCCCGAGCGTCGCTACAGCGCGTCGGTTTGCTTCAGGAAGCCGCGGGCGCCGAGGAACTGGCTCAGCGAGCCCAGGTGATCGGCACAGGCCAGCCAGGTCTTGCGCCGCTCCGGGGTGTGGATCTTCGGATTGTTCCATCGCAGCGCCCAGATGGCGGACCGCCGGCATCCCTTGGCGGAACATTCAGCAAGGTCGGCGTCCACGCTGCGCAGTGTGCCAGAGCGTTGGGTGTGCCAGAGCGGCGGAGTGCCAGAGCCTTGGGAGTACCAGAGCGGCGAGGTAGCGCGCCGGGCGGCCACGGGGGAAGCCGCCCGGCGACGACGCAAATGTTAACCATGAATTCAGTCCCAGGGCCAGCCCCACACCCCGACTGATAGTCCCAATCCGGCCAGCGTCGGGTCGACGACGAGGTTAATGCCCAGCAATCATCATAAATCGGGCAGGATTGGCGACCCATTTTCCATGGTCTGCCCGCGTCGGCGTGTCGTACGGCAAACTCGTTCATCAGGCCGGCGCTGAGAGGTCGCTGTGAAGTGGGCGTTGTCAGCTCCCGCGCGCTGGGACCATGGGACGCTAGTGGGGTCGTCGCCGGCCTGTGAGTCTGGAGGAGAACTTGTCCGACCCGGTTTCCGCCCCTCAGCCCTTCGACGACGGCAATCCCCAACCGCCGGCCAGCCAGCCCAACACGCCGGCTCAGGACGCGACCTTGCTCGAGCGCACCCTGTTCGAGGTCAAGAAGATCATCGTCGGCCAGGACCGCATGATCGAACGGATGATGGTGGCCCTGCTGGCGCGCGGCCACTGCCTGATCGAGGGCGTGCCGGGTGTGGCCAAGACCCTCGCCGTCGAGACCCTCGCCACCGTGGTCGGCGGCACGTTCGCCCGGGTGCAGTTCACCCCGGACCTGGTGCCCGCGGACATCGTGGGCACCAGGATCTACCGCTCCTCCAGCGAGAAGTTCGACGTCGAACTGGGACCGGTGTTCGTCAACTTCCTGCTCGCCGACGAGATCAACCGCGCGCCGGCCAAGGTCCAGTCGGCCCTGCTCGAGGTGATGGCCGAACGCCAGGTCTCCATCGGCGGGCAGACCCACGACGTGCCCAACCCGTTCCTGGTGATGGCCACCCAGAACCCGATCGAGCAGGAGGGCGTCTACCCGCTGCCGGAGGCGCAGCGGGACCGCTTCCTGTTCAAGATCGTGGTGGGCTACCCGAGCGACATCGAGGAGCGGGAGATCGTCTACCGGGTGGGCGTACGGATGCCGGACCCCGCCCCGATTCTCGACTCCGCCCAGCTGATCGCGCCTGCAGCGCGGGCCGACGCAGGTCTTCGTGCACAACGCCCTGGTGGACTACGCGGTCCGGCTCGTGCTCGCGACCCGGGAACCGGTCCGCTACAACGTCTGCCGGACGTGGCCCAGCTGATCCAGTACGGGGCCAGCCCCCGCGCCTCCCTGGGCATCGTACGGGCGGCCCGCGCGTTGGCCCTGATGCGCGGGCGGGACTACGCGCTGCCGCAGGATGTGGCCGACATGGCGCCCGACATGCTCCGACACCGCCTGGTCCTCAGTTACGACGCGCTGGCCGACGACATGCCCGCCGACCGGATCGTGGAGCGCATCATGCGCAGCGTGCTGCCACCCGCGGTGTCGCCGAGGCAGAGCGCCACCCCCGGTCCGGGGGCCGATTTCACCGTACCGCCGAGCGGTATGCGCCCGGGCCGCACAACGGGCCGGTGTCGCCGCTACCCGCATGGCCGAGGAACGGATGAAGTCCAAGCTGGCCCGCTCGGGCGGCAACGGGCACCAGAACAACGGTGAGCAGCCCGGCGACGGATCTCACGCCGCCTCCGCGGTGGGGGCTGCGCCAAGTGCCGGGCATCGGCACAGCCTGCCGTTGCGGGCTGAGCGGGCCGGCGCCACCCTGGCCCGGCTGCAACTCATCATCACCCGCCGCCTGGACGGGTTGCTGCAGGGCGACTACCTGGGCCTGCTGCCGGGGCCGGGTAGCGAACCAGGCGAGTCGCGCGAATACCGGCCGGGCGACGACGTGCGGCGGATGGACTGGCCGGTCACCGCCCGCACCACGTTGCCCCACGTACGCCAGACCATCGCCGATCGGGAACTGGAAACCTGGCTCGCGGTAGACCTGTCCGCCAGCCTGGACTTCGGCACCGCTCGCTACCTCAAGCGCGACCTGGCCGTGGCTGCCGCCGCCGCGGTCACCCACCTGACCGTACGGGGCGGCAACCGGATCGGCGCGATCGTCGCAACCGGCGCCACCGATACGGGGCCGGCGGGTCCGCGGCTGGCCGCTGCGTCCGCGGCTGTCGGGGTGCAGCGGCTGCCGGCCCGCCCGGGCCGCAAGGAGGCGCAGGGGCTGTTGCGCGCCATCGCCCGTACCGCTGAGACCTCGGGAAAGGCACAGGGCCGCACCGATCTCGGCGCGTTGATCGATGCGCTGAACCGGCCCCCTCGCCGGCGTGGCGTGGCCGCCATCATCTCCGACTTCCTGGCGCCGCCGGACCAGTGGGCCCGGCCGTTGCGCAAGCTCGCGGTGCGCCACGACGTGCTGGCCATCGAGATCCTCGATCCGCGCGAGCTGGAACTGCCGGACGTGGGCGTGCTTGCCCTGGCTGACCCGGAAACCGGCCTGGTGCATGACATCCAGACGTCGGACAAGCGGCTTCGGGAACGCTACGCCGTGGCCGCGGCGGCGCAGCGCACCGCCATCGCCGCGGCCATCCGCGCCTCCGGTGCCGCGCACATGCGGCTACGCACCGACTCGGACTGGCTGCTGGATATCGTCAAGTTCGTCGCCGCCGCACGACACGCCCGCACCAGAGGAACCACCCGATGATCCGATTCCTCTCGCCGTGGTGGTTGCTCGGCCTGCTGCCGGTGATCGCGTTGGCCGCGTTCTTCGTGTGGCGGCAACTGAAGCGGACGGCTTTCGCGGTGCGGTTCTCCAACGTCGACCTGCTGCGGGCGATCGCGCCGGGTGGCATCGGTACGGTGCGACGGTACGCGCCGCCGGTGGCCCTGCTGTTGAGTTTGTTCATTCTGGTCCTCGCCCTGGCCCGGCCGTCGATCGACACCAAGGAACCACTCGAACGGGCGACCGTGATGCTGGCCCTGGACGTGTCGCTGTCCATGCAGGCACAGGACGTGGCGCCGAGCCGGCTGGTGGCCGCCCAACAGGCGGCCAAGGATTTCGTGGACCAGTTGCCGGCCGCGTTCAACATCGGGCTGGTCTCGTTCGCGAAAGCAGCGAACGTGATCGTGTCACCGACCAAGGACCACGCCTCGGTGATCTCGGCCATCGACGGCCTGCAGTTGCAGGAGGCCACCGCCACAGGTGAGGCGGTGTTCAGCTGCCTGGACGCCATCGCCGCGGTGCCCTCCGACGGTGCCGCGGGCGCCCCGCCGGCCCGCATCGTGTTGCTGTCCGACGGCTTCCGCACCTATGGCCGGTCGGTGGAGGACGCCGCGGCCGCCGCGGCCAACGCGAACGTGCCGGTGTCCACCATCGCTTTCGGCACCGACGACGGCACCGTCGATATCAACGGCAGTATCCAACGGGTGCCGGTGGACCGGCAGGCGCTGGAACGGCTGGCGGAATCAACCCAGGGATTCTTCTACGAGGCGGCCAGTGCCGAGGCGCTGCAGAAGGTGTACGACGACATGGGCAGCTCGATCGGCTATCGCACCAAGGCGCACGAGATCGGCCAATGGTTCATCGGCTTCGGCCTGCTGTTCGCGCTGGCCGCGGCGGTGATGAGTCTACTGTGGACGTCTCGGTTGGTGTGATCAGCCGGTCGGGCCGCTGGACAGGACAAAGACGATGGCGATCCAGATGGCGACCAGCGTGAAGCCCAAGGGGGCGGTGTAACGGCTCATCGACGACTCCCGGCGAGGTCGACGGCGCGCGGGTTTCCCCGCCGCGCCGTGTTGATGGCAATAGCGTTCGGGGAGAGAGTCATGACCGGCTACGCTGGCACGCCGTCGCGGCGCACCCAGCTCCAGCCCACCGATCTCAGCGCGGCAGGCGCACGGTCCAGCCACGACTCGGAGGATCGCTACTTCGCACAGCGATCACCTCCAATGGTCGATGGGCCAGACGCAACGTGAAGGATCATACAGGTCGACTGCCCCCGCCACGTCAGCCATAGGCATCGGTCGGAACCATCCTTTCGGCGATCATGCCGGCCGTAGGTGGACCCGTGTTTCGGCCTGCGGGTACCCAGCGCCTAGTCTTCTTCGTCGAGCCGGTAGTTCGTGTGGTGCCGGCGTCGCAACCTTCCTGGAAGGCAGGGGTCATGGCCCGTACGGTGTTGGTTACCGGTGGTAACCGGGGGATCGGTCTGGCCATCGCGCAGGCGTTCGTGCAGCAGGGCGACCGGGTCGCGATCACTCACCGCGGTAGTGGCGCGCCGGAGGGCATGTTCCCGGTGCAGGCCGACATGACCGATGCCGCCTCGATTGATGCCGCCTTCGACACCATCGAAGCCGAACTGGGCCCGGTCGAGGTGCTGGTCGCCAACGCCGGCGTCACCCAGGACACCTTGCTCATGCGGATGAGCGAGGAGCAGTTCACCACGGTGCTGGACACGAACCTCACCGGATCATGGCGCTGCGCCCGCCGGGCCGCGACCAGGATGGTCCGCGGTCGCTGGGGAAGGATGATCTTCATCTCCTCGGTCGTGGGCCTCTACGGCGGAGCCGGCCAGGTGAACTACGCCGCCAGCAAGGCCGGTCTGGTGGGCATGGCCCGATCCATCACCCGCGAGTTGGGCACCCGCAACGTCACCGCCAACGTGGTCGCCCCGGGCTTCATCGAGACCGACATGACTGCGGCGCTGCCCGAAGCCCGCCGGGCCGAGATCCTCAAGGCCATCCCGGCCGGCCGGATGGCCACCGCGGAGGAGGTCGCCTCGGTGGTGACCTGGCTCGCCAGCGACGCCGCCGGCTACGTCTGTGGCGCGGTGATCCCCGTCGACGGCGGCCTCGGCATGGGCCACTGATTCATTCCCATTCGTCAACGTTGGAGGACTCGTGTCTGGACTGATGGCCGGTAAGCGGCTGCTGATCACCGGCATCATCACCGACCAGTCGATCGCGTACTCGGTCGCCCGGCTGGCCCAGGAGCAGGGCGCCACCGTGGTGCTCGACCGGCTACGGCCGGCTGTCCCTGGTGGAACGGTTCGCCAAGCGCCTGCCGCAGGAGGCTCCGGTGCTCGAACTGGACGCCACCGACCCGCAACAGTTGGCCACCCTCGCCGGCCGCGTCGGCGAGCACGTCGACGGCCTGGACGGGGTGCTGCACGCGATCGCCTTCGGCCCGCAGAACACCCTCGGCGGCGGATTCCTGGACGCGCCCTGGGAGGACGTGGCCACCGCCCTGCACGCCTCGACCTTCTCGTACAAGTCGCTGGCCATGGCCTGCGCGCCGCTGATGGGCCCGGGCGGTTCGCTGGTCGGCCTCACCTTCGACGCCACGCAGGCATGGCCCGCCTACGACTGGATGGGCGTGGCGAAGGCTGGCCTCGAATCCGCGAACCGGTACCTGGCCCGTTACCTCGGCAACAAGGGGGTACGGGTGAATCTGGTCTCCGCCGGTCCGCTGCGCACCATGGCCGCCAAGTCGATTCCCGGTTTCGCCGCGTTCGAGGAAGCCTGGGTGGGCCGGGCCCCGTTGGGCTGGAACCTCACCGACATCGAACCGGCCGCCCGCACCTGCCTGGCGCTGATGTCGGACTGGTTCCCGGCCACCACCGGCGAGATCGTCCACGCCGACGGCGGCTTCCACGCGGTCGGCGCCTAGCGGGCTTGCGGCACCTGTGATCCATGGGCATCGCGGCCCGTTGGGGCGTCCAATTTCCCCATGGATCACCGAAAAAATCCGCTAGCTGACGGCGGACGGGTGGCGGGCGGCGCGGGAACGGTCGGCCAGGGCGGTGGCGAGGGTCACCGCCTCGGGGACTTCGCGGTGCAGGGCAACTGCCTCGAAGCCGCCGCCCGCGGTGTCGACATAGACGCTCGCCAGTCGCAGCAGCCGCTGTACCGGACCCTGACGTACCCGTACGCTCTGGATCCGGCCGTACCCGACGATGACGAGGCGGCGGGTGAGCAGGCCGTCGCGGGTGACGAACGCGGTGTCGGTGAGCTGGTAGCCGAGGACCCGCCGGCGTAGCGGGACGAGCCAGCGGGCCCGGACCGGCACCGGATTGACGGCCACCTGGGTGAGCACGAACCCGGGCAGCACCTCCGCGATGGTCGCCGCCGCGACGGTCACCTGGCCGACCGGGAGCAGGCCGGCCCGTTCCTGCGAGCCGCTCTGCCCGCCGGACGCACCCGCGATGTGCATCTGCGCACGCACCCACCCGAAGCCGCGCCACAGCAGCGGCCATTGCACCGCGACCGCCTGGACCCGGCCGGGCGGGACGGTCTGGTTGCGGGTCTCCAGCAGGCCGCGGTGGATGCGCAGGCCGTCGGTGCCCCGGGACAGGCTGAACCGCCAGTCGGCGAGTACCGCGCGGACCGGGGCCTGGACCGCGCCGATCACCGCGGTGGCCATGCTGGCGAGGGCGAAGAAGCCGGCGTCGTCGCTGGTGGCGAACAAGACGATCGGTACCACGATGGCCAGCGGTAGGAACCACCACTGTGGGCGTAGCAGCTGCGAGACGACAAGATCCCGGTTGTTGATCACATGCAGGCGCTGCTCCGGCTGGGCCGGCTCGGCCGCCTGGGCCTCGGGCGAGGCTGCGTCCACCGTCGCCTCCGCCCTCGCCTCGGCCGTCGAGTCCGTTGCCGCGTCCGTTGGCGCAGACGTCGTGGCGTCCGTCGCCGCGGACGTAGTGCCCGTGCTTGTAGGCGATGGTCGGATGCCGCGGGAGATGGCCAGTAGGCGTTCGCGCAGCGCGGTTGCCTCGTCCACGGTCAGGTACGCCAGCGGGGCCTCGGTCTTGGCCGCGCCGACGACTTCGATGCGCAGGTCGGCCAGACCGAACGCGCGGGCCAGCACCGGCCGGACGACCTCGATGGACTGGACCCGTTCGAGCGGGATGGCCCTCGTACGGCGATACAGGAGACCCTCGTATATCCGCAGTTCCCGACCGACCACGTGATAGCCGCTGACTGACCAGCTCACCAGCGAACCCAGCAGTACCAGTACGCCAATCCCACCGACGGCCATCAGCCACCGCTGCAGTCCCAGATTCTGGTATCCCTGCCAGGAGATGGCGGCGATCGCGAGCAGAGCCGTTCGGGCGCCGCGCAGCAGCGGCGAGAGCGGATGCAGGCGCCGTCGTGGCTCGACGACGATGGCGGGGGCGGCGACGATGGTGGGGGCGGTGACGATGGCGGGGTCGGTGACCATGGTGGGGGCGGTGACGGCGGTGGCTGGCGGTGTCGCGTTGTTCGCCTCCGGCGAGGTGGTCACAGCCCTTCCGCCCGGGCCTCGCCGAGCGCCGCGAGCCGGTCGCGCAGCCGGGTGGCCTCGGCCGGGGGCAGACCGGGGATCTTCGCGTCGCTGGCCGCCGCTGCGGTGTGCAACTGCACCGTGGCCAGGCCGAACAGCCGTTCCAGCGGCCCCGCCGTCACGTCCACGAACTGCATGCGTCCATAGGGGACTAGCGACAGCCGGCGCAACAGCAGGCCGTGTCGCACCAGCAGGTCATCGGCCCGTTCGGCGTAGCCCCAGGATCGTAGGTTGCGGGGCAGGAAGGCCAGCCGGATCGCGCTGACCAGGATTTCGAGCGCCAGCACCAGCCAGATCCACCAGATGTCGAAGATCAACCACGCGGTCGCGCAGATCACCGCGACCACCGCCACGGTGATGAGCTGGACAACCAGCTCCAGCCAGAACAGCTTGGTGGAGACTCGACGCCAGAGTACGTCATCGGGCCAGAGCGTGAAGACGGTCACCCGGCCAAGGGTAGAGGGCGGGTAAAGGGGAAGGATGGTGGCGTGGAGTACGACGCTGTAATGCTCGTCTCGTTTGGTGGCCCGGAGGGCCCGGACGACGTGATGCCCTTCCTCCGTAACGTGGTGCGTGGCCGTGGGGTGCCCGACGAACGACTGCGGGTGGTGGCCGAGCACTACCGCCATTTTGGTGGAGTGTCCCCGATCAACGAGCAGTGCCGTGGCCTGCTGGCCGCGATGCGCACCACCCTCACCGAGGCCGGGATCGACCTGCCGCTGTATTGGGGCAACCGGAACTGGCACCCGTACCTGACCGACACCGTGGCGCAGTTGCGAGACCTCGGCGTACGGCATGCGCTCGCCTTTGTCACCAGCCCGTTCGGGTCGTACTCGTCGTGCCGGCAGTATCTGGATGACATCGAGGCAGCTCGACGCGAGGTGGGTGCCGGCGCGCCGGTGATCGACAAGATACGCCACTACCACGACCATCCTGGTTACATCGGGCCACATGCGGAGGCGGTACGGGCAGCGCTCGAGCAGGTGTCCGATGTGGACGCACGGGTGGTGTTCACCGCGCACTCCATTCCGTCCAGTATGGACGCCCACAGTGGACCCCACGGCCGGCGCTACACTTCGCAGCTGCGCGAGACGGCCGCGCTGGTGGCCGCGCAGGTCAGTTCCAGCCTGGATTGGGACCTGGTCTGGCAGTCCCGGTCCGGCCCACCCCAGGTGCCCTGGCTCGAGCCGGATATCAACGACCACCTCGAGTCACTCGCGGCATCAGGGGTCAAGAGCGTTGTCGTCAGCCCCATCGGTTTCATCTCCGACCACCTCGAAGTGGTCTGGGACCTGGACACCGAAGCGGCTCAGACGGCCGACCGGCTGGGCCTGGCGTACGCCCGGGCGGCCACACCCGGCAACGACCGCCGGTTTGTGGCAATGGTCCGCGATCTCATCCGGGAACGCCTCGACCCGTCGTCGCACCGCGACAGGCTGGGTCAGCTCCCGATCTGGGACACCTGCCCGGCTGTCTGCTGCGGAGCGCCCGCTCGCAGCATCTGACCAGGTGCGGGCTCAGGGTTCCAGGGGTGAGTTGCAGGCGGCCATCAGCGCGTGGCGGCAGGCGACAGTCAGGGGGCGCAACGCGGCGTCGCGCTGTTCGGCCTCGAAGCCGTTGACCGCACCGCCCGGCGCGACGACGGCGGCGAGGGCGAGGACCCGGTCAAGCACACTGGCCCGGGCGAACAGCCGCCGGGCACGAGGGCTGAAACCGGGCGGAAGATCGGTTCCGTTGTCCGGCTTGCGCAGTGCGGCCAGGGCCCCGGCCAGTTCGGGACGCCAGGCGGCCACGTCCAGCCGGGTCAGCGTGGCGGTGGCCTCGGCCAGGGCGACCGACAGGTCCGCCTCCGCCTCGGCCGCGCTGGGGCCGTTGTAGGGGATCAGGTCGGCGACGGGGTAGGCGTGCCAGACCACGATCTCGAATGTGTCCCCAGATCCGGAGGTGTGGCTACGCACCTGGGGGACCAGTCCGAGGCGTCCGGCCACGACACCCTCACCGGACTCGATCGCGGCACCGGTGAACGGGCCGGGTCCCGGCAGTCCACGCGGGTCGCCCGGGGCCGGCAGGACCAGTCGGATGTCGTCCGGGTGCAGCTTCGACAGCGCCCGGACCGCCTCGCGTAGCGGGATGTCGGTCCAGGTGCCAGGAGCGTCCGCGACGAGGTGCTCCTCATCGCCTTCGGTTTCGTCGGCGACGTCGTCGTAGGACACGATTCCGGCGCGCCACGCTCGAGCCCACGTCGCGAACCGCGCAGAGCGGCGCGTGCGGGCAGTCATGGTCCGTGCGGAGGACATGCAGAAAAGGGTACGGCTTGGGCCGCCCCGTGTCTCGCGTGGAGCCCGGAACAGCAAGATAAGCCTCGCCGCCCTACGAGTCCGGCGCTGTTGCGCGGACGCTATTGCGCGGGAAATGGATCCCGGCTGAACACAAACGTCGCGATGTCAACAGCGGTTGGGGTACCGTTGTCGTCGCGTATGACCCGCAGTACTTCGCCGGCCTGTTCGCCGGTCTGGCCGCGCCACCGGTCGGTATCCTCCTGGGTGAAACGCCACGGTTCGCCGATGCGGGCACTGTGGATCAGCAGTTGGGCCGCCTGTTCGTCCCAGCCCACCTCGAACTCCCGACCCATCCACCACCAGCGCCCGCACAGCGGCTCGATGTCAGCGGGCGGCGGTCCCGAAGGTCGCCACGGGGTGGGAAACGGTTCCGGCTCACCGGACAGTACCGCGTCCATGATGGACAGTCCTAGCTCGCTGATGGTGAGCCCGGCCAGGGTATACGAATTGACGAAGGCCACGATGCCGGTACGGGATGGTTGATGCGACACCAGTACCGCGAGGTAACCGGGCATGGAACCCGTGTGTCCGTGGTATACCCGCTCGCCCCGTCGCCACAGTTGCAGTCCCAGGCCGTATCCGGCGGTCCACGAGTCAAGATCGGCCAGCATCACCGGTGTACGCATCTCGGCCAGGGTGGCCGCTGACAACACCGGCGGCTCCGTCGCCGCCAGGACCGCCGCCCAGCGGGCCAGATCCTCGACAGTGGACCACAGTTGTCCGGCTGGCGCCATGGCGCCGGCGTCGTGGCGGGGCTCCTCGCGCAGGGTCGGCAGCCATGGATGCACGACGTAGCCGGCCGCGAAGGGTTGCTGGGCCTGGTAACTGGTGCGATGCATACCAAGTGGCTCGAGGATGCGCTCGGACAGCACGTCGGACCAGGACCGCCCGGTGACCCGTTCGACCACGCCGCCGAGGAGGCCGTAGCCGAGGTTGGAGTAATGGAACCGTTGGTACGGCGGGAAGGCGCGTTTGGCGTCCGTCACGCCGGCCACGAGCTCGTTCAGGCTGGCGCCGGCTCTGCGCTCCCACCAGCTGCCGTCGGGCTCGCGTTGCAGGCCACCGGCCTGGCCGAGCAATTGGCGCAGCCGTACTCCGGCCAGGCCGCTGACCGGCAGGTGCGCCTCGATCGGGTCGTCGAGGCTGAGCCTGCCCTCGTCGCGCAACTGCAACACCAGCGCGGCGGTGAACGTCTTGGAGATCGAGCCGATGCGGTACTGCAGGTCGCGTTCCGGCACCGGGGTTTCACCAGCGGCCGTGACGTGGGCCAGGACACCGTCGCGGACCACGCCGGCGATCACGGACGGCGCCCGCCCCGTTGCCTGCGCCCGCTTGATGATCTCGTCGACCTGGTTGACCGTGTGCAGTGCGAGGACCACGCGTTCACCAATTCGGCTCGGCCGACCGCTGCGGCAGGGACGCGGTCGGGGTGTGGATGATGTAGACGATCCCACCACTTCCGGACTGCCACGCGTGCTCGAATTGCCGGCGCCGGTACACCCGGCGCACAGAGCCGGCGTCGTACGAGGCGGGATCGTGCACGATGACGTCCCCGTCGTCGGTGAATCCGGCGATCACCACCAGGTGACCGGCGGAGCGGTATTCGGCGCCGTCCAGAGCCTGCGGGTCGACGCGTAGCGAGGCGACCAGAGGTATCCCGGCCACGATGAACGCCTCGGCCTCGGTCAGGTCGCGGAGCCGGGTCACCAGGCTGCGCAGGCCGAACCGGGCCGCGTAGGCCACATTGAACGACCAGTTTCCGGCACCCTGGTAGGCGTAGTCCCAGGTGTGGCGGACCGCGTGGTAGACCGGACGGTCGGGGTAGCTCGGGTCGACCCAGGCCATCGCGTCGCGGTCCGGCCCGGCGTTCCAGTAGCCGAGCACCATGGCCACACAGGTCGGGCTGCACCAGACGTCGCCGCCGCCGCCCCACTGGGGGTGTCGCCCGCCGTGGGCTCGTTGGGAGTACGCCGGCAGGTCGAGCGCCCGACCGGCACCGGGGCCGATCTCGCTCAGGGGCCCGCTGGCCGGTCCTGTCGACGCCATCGCGCCCAGGTAGGTCACCGTGGGCCCGGGCTCGCCAGCGTCCTGGGCGCGCAACAGGGTGATCCGCGTCTGCCAGGCCTGCGCGCCGTCAGCCGCCCGTAGCGTGTCGGTGTCCGCCCGTACCGGTTGGCCGCTGCGAGCCGGCGGGCCGGGCACCGAGGTGGAGTGCATGACGGCGTCGTGGTCGGCCCAGCGCGCCAGGGTCAGCCACCGCGACCACTGCCCGGTCAGGGGAGCGCGGACCCGGGCCTCGATTTCCAGCCAACTGGCGGCTGGAGTGCGGGCATGCCAGCTCGGGACGAGTTCGGTGAACACGAAACCTGGCTCGACGACGGGTGAGGTCCAGGCTGCGTGGACGTACCTGGTGCCGACCGGCGCTGGGGCAAACGGGTCGCAGTACTCGCGTACGCCCCGTGCGGTGTCCAGGGTGATGCCGCCCGGCCCGCGGCTGGTCCCCTCGTGGTCGCCCGCGGCCAGTGGGATCTCGGCATAGCCGACCTGGACCGGCTGTGACGCTGGATAAGACGACGGCGACGGCGCGGGTAGGGATGCCACGCGATCGCCTCCTGTCCGGCTGGGAAAGCACCATTGTGTCCGGACACTCAGACAAAATTGAACGCGTTGGGGGCTCTGGGCGCATTGTCCCGATTGGCAGTTAGCGTTTGCTAGACACGCCGTGACACGATCGACGTGTGCCTGTCATCTGGCTTATCGCCGGGGTGCTGCTCGCCGTAGCCGAGCTGTTCACCCTCGAACTTCGTGCTGGTCATGCTCGCGGCCGGCGCCTTCGCCGCCGCGGCGGCCGGACTTGTGCTGCCGCCGGCCGCCCAGGTCCTCGTCTTCGCCGGCGTATCGGTCCTCGGGCTCGCCACAGTCCGACCGGCGATCAAGAAACGGCTGCATCGTGGCGCCGATCCGGCGGTCATGGGCATCGACGCGCTCGAAGGCGCGCTGGCGCTGGTGGTCGAGCAGGTCGCGGAAGGTCGGGGCATGGTGAAGATCGGCGGCGAGCTCTGGCAGGCCCGGCCGTACGACTCCACCCAGGTCGTCGAACCTGGGGTTCAGGTTCGGGTCGTTGAGGTCAAGGGCGCCACCGCGCTCGTATGGAGGGAATGAGTTGACTGCCTTTGAGATTTTTCTCTGGGTGTTGCTGGCGGGCGTCGCGCTCGTCGTCGTAACGACGATGGCGCGGGCGGTACGGGTGGTGCCGCAGCAACGGATGGATGTGGTGGAACGGCTGGGGCGCTACCAGCGCACGCTGAAACCGGGCCTGAATATTCTGGTTCCGTTCATTGACGCCGTTCGCACTAAAGTGGACATGCGCGAACAGGTCGTCAGTTTCCCGCCGCAACCAGTGATCACATCAGATAACCTGGTCGTATCCATCGATACCGTCTTGTACTTCAAGGTGGTCGACCCGGTGCGGGCGACCTACGAGATCGCCAACTTCCTCCAGGCCATCGAGCAGTTGACGGTGACGACTCTGCGCAACGTGATCGGCTCGCTGGACCTGGAACGCGCGCTGACCAGCCGGGAAGAGATCAACCGGCACCTGTCCGGCGTGCTCGACGAGACCACCGGGCGCTGGGGCATCAAGGTCACCCGGGTCGAGATCAAGGCGATCGAGCCACCGGCCAGCATCCGCGACTCGATGGAGAAGCAGATGCGGGCGGAGCGGGACCGGCGCGCGGTCATCCTGACCGCCGAGGGGCACAAGCAGTCGCAGATCCTCACCGCGGAAGGTGAGAAGCAGGCCACGGTGCTGCGCGCCGACGGTGACCGGCAGGCCCGGATCCTTCAGGCCGACGGCCAGGCCAAGGCGATCAGTACGGTGTTCTCCGCGATCCACGCGGCCAACCCGGACTCCAAGGTGATGGCCTACCAGTACCTGCAGGCGCTGCCGCAGATCGCGGCCGGCGCGGCGAACAAGGTCTGGATCATCCCGGCCGAGCTCACCAAGGCCCTCGAAGGCATCAGCGGTGCGTTGGGTGGCCTGCACCTGGGACCGGAGCCCGACGAGGACACCCGGGCCGCCACGACCGCAGTCGCCCCCGAGGCGGCCCAGGAGGCCCTCGCCGCGGCCGAGGAGGCAGCTACCAGCGCGGCGCAGGCCGCCGCGGTCGCCGCCGCGGAGACCGGCGACCCTCGTGGCCTTCCGGCCGCGGTCGGCCAGGCACCCGTCGCCGACGCCCAACCTACGCCGGAGCCTTCATCGGAGCCTGAACGCAAGCCCGAACAGGCCTGAGGGCGGGCAATACCAGCAAGTCCCGCTTACGCCGGCCCGGCCCCTGCCACGATCGTGGTGGGGGCCGGGCCGTCTTTGTCGAGCGTGGCACTGCGTTGCGGCATTGAGTCGCGGCACCGAGCCGGTCGGCCCTCGGGACTGGCGACGGGGGCGAACGGATGTGACACGGACGAACAAGAAGCCCGACGACCCGTTGCACCGGCTCACCGGGTCGGCCTCGCACGAGGCTGCCCACGAAACCGGCATTGACCCGGTGGAGGCTGGTGAGGCGCTCGAAGCGGACGCGGCCATGGCCGAGGCCGACGAGGCTGTCGACGGGGCCGCGCCGGACATGCCGGAGAGCGCGGCCACGGATCTTTCGAGGTGGCGCGGTGACTCGGCCGCCGCGGGCCGCGGCCCCCGCACCACGGTGCCGGAGTTCTCCGAGGCGCCCACCGTTGCCATCGGTCGCGCGACGGTCGCGCCGCCCCCGATGGAGTCGCCTTTTCCCGGCTCGCCGTTCTTCGGCGCGACGGTCGCCCGTCGCGGCGATGGCTCCGGCGATGGCTCCGGCGGCGATGACGCCCGCGACGTTGGCGGCGACGGTGGCGCATCCGCCCGGGAGTCCTACGACGAACTGCTCGGCGACATGGGCGAGCCGGCCGAACAGAATCCGCGGTCGGTCGGTGCGTCGTCGGGTTGGGAGCAGACCCTCCGCCGGTTCGGCCAGGGCGCGATGTGGGCGCTGCCGTTGGCCGCGGTGTGCCTCGCGCTCAGCGGCATGTGGGGCTGGCCGACGATGACCGCCGAGCCGGCCGGTGCCTCGCCAGGGACCTGGCTGGTGGTGACCGTGTGCGGCCTGGTGCTCGCCGTGGTCGGCGTGGTGGCCCTGACCGCGTTGCTGTCGGTCACCCGCGGCCGGTGGCCGGCCCTGGCTGCGCTGACCATGGTGCTGACCGGCAGCCTGCTGCTGGCACCGATGCTGGGTCTGATCGCGCTGGGCCGGTCGGCGGCCACCCGGATGGAACAGCGCATCGGCCCGGAGGCCGCGGCCGAACTGAACAGTCGATTCTTCGACCACATGGTGGGTCGCTGGCTGGGGCTGGGCGGGCTGGTGTTGCTGGGGTTGGGCTGGCTGGCGATGGCCGCCGCCGTGCTGGTCTCCCGCGTACTCAGCCGCGTGGATGGCTATCTGTTGCTGTGCGCGGTGGCCATCGCCGGGGCCGCGGCGTACCTGTCCTGGCAGTTCCTGGTCACGGTCGCGGCGATGGTGCTGCTCGCCGCCGGGCTCGGACTGTCCTGGACGGCGTTCAAGTTGGGGCCGGACGGGCGCGCCCCGACGAGCGGCTGACCGGGACGGGCACAATCGCAGTGTGCCTGCCGAGACGATCACCGACCCCGCTGATGCCCGCCTCGCCGACTACCGGGCGCTGACCGACATCGAGCTGCGAACCCGCTTCGAGGAGCCGCACGGGCTGTTCGTGGCCGAGGGTGAACTGGTGCTGCGACGGGCCGTCAGAGCCGGCTACGAGGTGCGTTCGGTGCTGCTGGACGCGAAGCGGCTGGACCAGATTGCCGACCTCGATGTGGGTGACGCACCGGTGTACGCGGCAGGGCAGGACCTGCTCGAGCAGCTCACCGGTTTCCACGTACACCGGGGCATGTTGGCCTCGTTCCGGCGGCGTGCGCTGCCGGCGGTGGAGTCGGTGCTGGCCGAGGCGCGGCGGGTGGTGATTCTCGAGGGCGTCAACAACCACACCAACGTGGGTGCGATCTTCCGTGGCGCGGCGGCGCTGGGCATGGACGGGGTCCTGCTGTCGCCCAACTGCGCCGACCCGCTCTACCGGCGCAGTGTCCGGGTCAGCATGGGTGAGGTGTTCGCCGTGCCGTACGCGCGCCTGGAGCCGTGGCCGGCCGGGTTGCAGGCGGTGCGCCGGGCCGGGTTCAGCCTGGTGGCGCTGAGCCTGGCTGAGGAGGCCCGGCCGATCCAGGAACTGTCCGCTGAGCATCGCCGCCGGCCGGCCCTGTTGCTCGGGGCCGAGGGGTCCGGACTGTCCCCGGCCGCACTGCGCGAAGTCGACGAGAACGTGGTCATCCCGATGCAGCGCGGGGTGGATTCACTCAACGTTGCCGCCGCAGCGGCCGTCGCGTTCTGGGAGCTGGGCCGTTCGTGACCTGGCCGCCACTTGCCTCGGGGCCCGTGTTCACCGAGAGTTTTCCCAGTTCAGAAGCCTGGCCGACGGCTGTCTGCGCGGGTGACGCGACGATCGCCGGCAGGTAACAGTTTGGCAGACCCCGCCGGTGCCCTTGACAGGAAGCCGCCGTGGCGAGAGATTTCTTGCGGAAACAGTTAAGACTCTTATCTGATAGGACAGTTAAGTGATCCACTTGGGTCACCATGCTGGACACGGCGAGCAAGGAACCTCCGGACGTAGCACAGTCCAAACCCCAGGGCGACCCATAGACAAGGAGGATCGCGTGAGGCGACAGATCGCGATTGCCGCGGCTCTCGCAGCTACGCTTTTCGGTGCGGCAGCCTGTGGCTCCGACACCCCCAAGACCGAAACCGATCCGCTCAACGGCGAGGGCAAGACCATCAAGGTCTGGCTCATGGTCGACGCCGAATCCGGTTGGAAGGATGTCGTCGAACAGGCGACGCAGCGCTTCACCCAGGCGACCAAAGCTCAGGTGAAGGTTGAGTACCAGCAATGGGCCAACCGGTTCACCCGCCTCGACACCGCGATGGCCGGCACGGACGGGCCGGACGTGGTGGAGCTTGGCAACACCGACATGCCCAAGTACGTGTTCGACGGTGCTTTCGGTGAGATCGACAAGTCCAAGTTTGAAAACTCGAGCACCTGGCTGCAGGGTCTGGCCGACCCGTGCACCCTCGATGGCAAGGCGTACTGCGTGCCGTACTACGCCGGTGCCCGCGTGCTGATCTACCGCACCGACCTGCTCGAGGCGGCCGGCGTCAAGGCGCCGACCACCTATGCCGAACTGCTCGCCGCCGCGGACAAGGTGAAGGCGGCCAATGCGGCCGACCCGAACTTCGCCGCCTTCTACATGCCAGGTGCCTACTGGTACGCGGCCATGGCGTGGGTGTATGGCGAGGGCGGTCAGATCGCCACCAAGGGCTCTGACGGCAAGTGGAAGGGCACGCTGTCCGAGACCAAGGCGGTCGCCGGTCTGCAGAAGTGGGCCGACCTGCAGAAGAACTACTCCAAGGGCGACCCGACCAAGGACGAGAACGACCAGGACGCGATCTGGGCGCAGGGCAAGTCGGCCTTCCTCTACGGCAACGGCTGGGAAGCCGGCGCTGTGCAGTCGCAGAAGAAGGACCCCAACGACGCGAACTCGCCGATGGTCGACACCGCGGTGAAGGGCAAGGTCGCCTCGGTGCCGATGCCGGGTGCCACGGCTGGCGCGGGCCTGCCGACGTTCCTCGGCGGTTCGGCGATCGCGGTCAGCGGTAAGAGCAAGGAGAAGGCGCTGGCGCAGGAGTGGGTCAAGTACTTCACCGACACCAAGTCGCAAGAGGGCCTGATCGCGAAGGGTGCGCTGCCCAATGCCACCGCGCTGCTGGACAAGGCAGCCGCGGTGACGGGCAACGAGGCCACCGCGCTCGCCGCGAAGAACAGCTGGTTCGTGCCGATGGCGCCGAAGTGGGCTGATGTGGAGAGCAACAACGTGCTCCAGCAGGCGCTGCGGGACATCGCCACGGGCAACAAGACCGTCCCCGTCGCCGCGGCGTGGGCGGACGAACAGATCACAAAGCTCCTCAACGGCTGACCTTCGGCTGTACGGAAAGGTGGGCCGCCTGCCCAGCGGGCGGCCCACCGCCATACATGCCACTCTCGACACCGACCACGACGACAGATGCTGGCCACTACCACAGATCAGGCGAGGAGGTGGTTTCCCGTGAGCATGACAGCTACCGGCCGCGACGCGGACCGGGGCGATGTCGGCACCACCACCGGCGTCGGGCCCGCGCCCAGGCGACCGGGTTCGGGCCGGGGCCACAAACGATGGGGCCGGTCCACCCCGTACATTCTCGCGGCCCCGGCCGTGGTGTTGATCCTGGGACTGCTCGGGTACCCCCTGGTGCGGATGGCCCAGGTCTCGCTGCAGAAGTACGAACGGGCCCAGCTGTGGGGTACCCGGGCAGTCGAGTGGGTCGGCCTGGACAACTACTCCGCGCTGTTGACCGACAGGACCTTCTGGAACGTGGTCCGGCACACCGTGATCTTCACGGCCACCTCGGTCTCCCTCTCGGTCCTGCTGGGCCTGGGTACCGCGCTGCTGATGCGCCGGGTGTCGACGTCCGTCCGGATGGCAATGACGGTGGCGATGATGCTGGTCTGGGCCATGCCCGCGCTGGTGTCGGCGCAGGTGTTCGCCTGGATGATCGACGCGGACTTCGGCGTGGTGAACTGGCTCATCGACCAGATCCCCGGGGTTGACTTCGGCAAGCACAGCTGGTTCGCCAACTCGACCCAGGGCTGGACGGTCATCAACGCACTGGTCATCTGGCAGGGCATTCCGTTCCTCGCGATCACGCTGTACGCCGGTCTGTCCCAGGTGCCCCGCGAACTGGCGGAGGCGGCCACCGTTGATGGCGCGAGCGCCTGGCAGGTCTTTCAGGCGGTGACGCTGCCCATCCTGCGGCCGCTCATCGGCATCGTGACCACGCTGTCGATCATCTGGAACTTCCAGGTCTTCACCCAGGTCTGGGTGCTGCGCTTCAGCAAGCCCGAACTGGACTACCAGACCCTGGCCACGTATGCCTTCACCCAGGCGTTCCAGAACGGCAAGTACGGCCTCGGCTCGGCCGTCGCGATCGTCACGGTGCTGCTGATGGTCGGCGTGATGGCCTTCTACATCCGGCAAATGTTCAAGATCGGAGATGCCGACTGATGAGCGATTCCGCGACTGGGGTACGGACCCGCGTGGGCATGCCGCAGGAAGTCGTGCGGCGGCGTTCGCGCCGCGGTATCGCCGGCACCTCGCTCGCCAATACCGTCGGCATCGTGTTCACGATTGTGATGGCGTTCCCGGCGTACTGGATGATCAATACTGCCTTCAAGCCGCCAAACGAGGTGCTGACCTTCACCCCGCACTTCTGGCCGGAAAACCCCACGTTGGCCAACTTCTCTTCCGCGCTGAAGGCTCCACTGTTCCTCGACGTGATGCGCAACAGCGTCATCATCACCGTCTCGTCGGTGATCGCCGCGCTGCTGGTGGGCTTCCTCGGCGCGCTGGCGGTGGCCCGATTCCGGTTCTACGGCCGGCGGGCGCTGATCATGGTCGTGCTGCTGGTGCAGATGGTGCCGTTCCTGGCCCTGCTGATCCCGCTGTTCCTGATGCTCAACGCCTGGCAGTTGACCAACACGCTGCCCGGCGTGATGCTGGTATACGTCGTGCTGATCCTGCCCTACACCGTGTGGACCTTGCGTGGCTTCATCGCCAACGTGCCCAAGGAACTCGACGAGGCAGCGCTGATGGACGGATGTAGCCGGTTTCAGACCTTCACCCGGGTGATCCTGCCCCTGGTCGGGCCGGGCCTGGTGGCCACTTCGATCTTCGGCTTCATCCAGGCGTGGAACGAGTTCATCATCATCAATACACTCAACGCCCAGGAGAACCAGAACCTGATGGCCTGGCTGCTCAACAACCAGACCCAACGGCAGACCTTCTGGGGCCCCCTGATGGCCGGCGCGCTGATCACCTCGCTGCCCGTGGTGATCTTCTTCCTGATCATCCAGAAGAACATCGCCACCGGTCTCACCGCGGGTGCGGTCAAGGGCTGAACCTCTCCTACAGGCGCTTATGCATTGATCACGGTAGTTTGGTGTAGGCAGCGGTGCAGTGAAAGCCCGTGATCATGCGTGGCGGGGATGGCGCGCGGGAAAGTGTCGGGGGTTGGGGCATAGTGGTGGCGTGATCATCGCCGTCGCGGGGAGAGGACGGGGCTGGGCAACTGCGGGTGCTGGCCGACGACGGTACGCCGGCGGGGGCGGCGCAGACCGTCGCCGACCTGGCCCCCGCGGTGGCCGCCCGGGAACGGGCCGACTCGCCCCGCTGGGTGTGGGCCGGCGCCACCGGGTCTACCCGGCGCTGCTGCGCGCCGGCGTACGGCTCGACCGCTGCCACGACGTCGAGCTGACCGAGGCGCTGCTGCTCGGCCACGCCGGCCGGTGGGGCGAGCCCCGCTCGCTCGCCGCCGCCTGGGCCCGACTGACCGGCGCGCCGGTGCCGCCCGACCCGGCGCCCCGCCCACCGGAGCCCCCCGGCCACGGCCAGGGCGCGCTCTTCGCCGCGCCGTCCGGCCCGCCCGGCCCGGGCATCTCGGCGTTGACCCGGGTGTACGCCGACCAACTCGCCCGGGTCGCGGCCACCGCGCACCCCGGCCGGTTCCGGCTGCTGGTCGCCGCCGAGTCGGCCGGCGCGTTGATCGCCGCCGAGATGGGCGTGGCCGGCCTGCCGTGGCGGGCCGACGTGCACGACGAGGTCCTGGCCGAGCTGCTCGGCGAGGCGTCGCCGGTCGGCGGCCCACCCCGCCGGCTGGCCGAGCTGGCCGCCCGGATCGCCGACGCGTTCGGCGTACGCCAGTTGCACGCCGACTCCCCGGCGGAGCTGCGCGCCGCGTTCGCCCGGGCCGGCGTGGATCTGCCGAACACCCGCGCCTGGGTGCTGCGCGGGGTGGAACACCCGGCGGTGCCGCTGGTCCTGGAATACAAGGAGCTCTACCGGGTCTGGACGGCGCACGGCTGGGCGTGGCGGGACGCCTGGGTCTCCGGTGGGCGCTTCCACCCCGAGTACGTGCCGAGCGGGGTGGTCTCCGGCCGGTGGGCCACCCGGGGCGGTGGGGCGCTGCAGATCCCGAAGGTGATCCGGCGTGCGGTGGTGGCCGACCCCGGCTGGACGTTCGTGGTGGCCGACGCGGGGCAGCTCGAACCACGGGTGCTCGCCGCGGTCTCCGGCGACGCGCGGCTGGCCGCCGCCGGTGGCGCCGGGGACCTCTACGCCGCCCTGGCCCGGGACGCCTTCGGCGGTGACCGGGCCCGCGCCAAGGTGGCCCTGCTCGGCGCCATGTACGGGCAGACCGGCGGCGCCGCGCTGCCCGCCCTCGCGGTGCTCAAGCGCAACTACCCGACCGCGTTCGGCTACGTCGAGGCGGCGGCCCGCACCGGTGAGGCGGGCGGGCTGGTGCGCTCGTGGCTGGGGCGTACCTGCCCGCCGTCGGGCGAGGAGCGCATGACGGCGGGATCGCCGCCCGTCGAGCAGGAAACTCACGAAAGGTCGACCGGCCGGGAGTCGTCGCGCCGGGGGTCGATGTCCAGCTCGACGTCGAGTTCCGGATCGCGGACCAGATAGTCCATCAGCGGCGTCACTTTGCCGACCAGATGGCGATATTCGGAAATGTCGATAATGACGACGATCTCCTCGCCGTGACGGGTGACCACCTGAGGTTCGCCTGCCGGGCCGCACGGATTACCTCGCTGAACCGCTGCTTCGCCTCCTGAACCTGCCAGACCATGAGCCGACA
>CAVUNP010000019.1:0-54681 GCA_963742855.1 uncultured Actinomycetota bacterium
GCCCTTCTTCCTTTGGTACAACACCACCGCGATGCACTTCCGCACGCACTGCGCCGAGAAGCACAAGGGCAAGAGCGGCCAGGGCGACTACAACGACGTCATGGTCGCCCATGACGAGAACATCGGCAGGATGCTGGCCAAGCTCGACGAGCTCGGCATCACCGAGGACACCATCGTGATGTACTCGACCGACAACGGCCCGCACTACAACAGATGGCCCGACGCCGGGATCACGCCGTTCCGCAGCGAGAAGAACACCAACTGGGAAGGCGGCTGGCGCGTGCCGGTCTTCGTCCGCTGGCCGGGCGTGATCAAGCCGGGGGCGGTGTTCAACGACGTCGTGTCGCACCAGGACTGGTTGCCGACCTTCCTCGCTGCCGCCGGTGAGCCAGAGATCGCACGCAAGCTGCTCGATGGTCATCAGGTCGGCGATCGGACCTACAAGGTGCACCTCGACGGCTACAACCAGCTGCCGTACCTGAGCGGAGAAACCAAGGAGGGTCTACGCAAGGCGTTCTTCTACATCAGCGACGACGGCGACATCCTGGCGATCCGGATGGGCGACTGGAAGGTCGTGCTGATGGAACAGCGGGCGAAGCAGCTGATGTGCTGGTTCGAGCCGTTCGTGAAGCTGCGGGCGCCGAAGGTGTTCAACCTGCGCCGCGACCCGTTCGAGCGGGCGGACGAGAACTCGAACACGTACTGGGACTGGCTGATCTCGCACGCTTACATCATTTACGAGATGCAGGCGGTCGTGGCGCAGCAGATCGAGGCGTTCGTGAAGTTCCTGCCGCGTCAGAAGCCGGCTTCGTTCAACCTTGATGCCGTGCTCCGGCACCTCCAGGATGCTTCGGGCGGGGGCAATCACTGAGGGGATGACCCGGGCGGCCTTGCTCAACTTAATACGTGCGAGGCCGCTGACGGGTGAGCCTGACCGCGATCTCGCCGATCGGATCTCAAGGAAGGCACAGTCACTCGGCCGTGGTCAGAAGCCCGCATCGGGTCGACGGCCGGCGTCGGCAATCCCCGTCAACGAACGTCTGGTTGTTGCCGTTGCGCGCTCCAGAGCTGCCAGTCCGGTTTCGGCCAACTCCGGTCAAAAGCCGACCTTCCGGTTGTGTCGCTTGGTGCGCAATCGGTCGACTTGCAACGGCGGTCACGAGAGATCGGGCCAGTCCGGGCGCAGGGTCACCAACCCGTCTCTATACCGCTCACTGCTGCCGGATTGCCCGACGGTTGTCGTCGTGCGCGCGGATCATGCCGCTCCAGGGCGAGAGGGAGTTAGGTCTGTAGCCCGAGGCAACAAGTCCGCCCCCTACTTCTCGAACCAGTATTCCACTGATCCCCCCCGGAGCTTGGTGACGCGTCCGATGCCGTAGGATCCCTGGCTGTTAACCCTACTTTCGCTACTGACCCTTGATTCCGGGGATTTTCTCGCGCCGCCGCGAAGGTAAGTGACTGAAAAGCGGGGATCAGCGGCGCGGTGATTTGCCGCAACCGTCTGCGGTGCCGACCAAGTGGCTTGCGAAACGGCACACAGCTACGAAAGCCTCGCGGCATGTTTTTGCGCCACAAGATCCGCCGCAAGGACGGTAAGGAGCATCGCTACTGGAGCGTCGTAGAGAACCGCCGGGTTGGCAGCGGTCGAACGGTGCAGCGGCACGTGCTGTATTTGGGCGAGATCAACGATACCCAACGAACGGCGTGGTGCCGGACCATCGAAGCATTTGACGAGGGTGGCCAGCACGCCAAGCAGATCGCGCTGTTCCCCGAGGATCGTGCGGCGCCGCCGCTGGACTGTGATGTGGTGCACGTCCGGCTCAGCGGCATGCGGCTACGCCGACCGCGGCAATGGGGAGCGTGCTGGCTGGCCTGTCATCTATGGGAGCAACTGCAACTGGACGAGTTCTGGGCGGGGCGGCTGGCCGCCTCCCGCGAAGGGACACGATGGTTCAACGTGTTGAAGACGCTGGTCAGCTATCGCTTGATCGATCCCGGCAGCGAATGGCGGCTGCATCGGCAATGGTATGAGCAGACTGCGCTGGGCGATCTGCTCGGCGAGGACTTCGGCCTGGTCAGCAAAGACAATCTCTATCGCTGCCTGGACAAGCTGCTGGCACACAAGACGGAGCTGTTCGGTTTCCTGCAGCAGCGCTGGAAAGCGCTGTTCCAGGCTGAATTTGACGTTCTGTTGTATGATTTGACGAGCACGTATTTCGAGTCAGACCCACCCGAGGCCGGCAAGCGGCGCTTCGGCCACAGCCGAGACAAACGGTCCGATTGCGTACAGGTAGTCATCGCCTTGGTGGTGACGCCGGACGGCTTCCCACTGGCCTACGAGGTGATGCCCGGCAATACCTCGGACAAGACGACGTTGCGTGACTTTATCCAGCGGATTGAGGCGCAGTATGGCAAGGTCGGACGGACCTGGTTGATGGATCGCGGGATCCCGACGGAAGTGGTGTTGGCGGAGATGCGCGCCGCCGAGACGCCGAGCTACTATCTGGTCGGCACGCCGCGCGGACGGCTCAACCAGATGGAGCAGAGCTTCGTCTCGCTGCCATGGACCGCGGCTCGTGGCTCCGTTCAAGTGAAACTGGCCGAGCAAGACGGCGAGCTTTACGTGCTCGCCCGCAGTGGCGCACGCCGTGACAAGGAACAGGCGATCCGGCGGCGTCGACTGAAAAAGTTGTTGAAGCGCCTGCATGAACTGCGCCAGCAGAAGCTGACCCGTGATCAGCTGCTCATCAAGCTTGGGGCAGCCAAGAAAGAGGCCGGCGCAGCCGTCTATCGCATCATCGACATCCAGCTGCCGGAGACGGACCAGCCGGTCACCCCGGAAACATTCGGCTTTCGCTTGAACTGGCCGAGATTGCGGGAGGCGCGTCGCCGTGAAGGAAGCTATCTGCTGCGCACGAATTTGACGGCGAGCGATGCGGCGCAACTCTGGACCCTCTACATGCAACTGATCGAGGTCGAGCAGGCGTTCAAGGAGCTCAAAGGCGACTTAGCGATCCGCCCGATCTACCATCAAACGGATGCGCGGATCGAAGCGCACATCTTCGTTGCATTCATTGCCTACTGCCTGCAGATCACGCTGAAGCAGCGATTGCGGTCTCTGGCACCAGGACTGACCCCTCGCTCGGTGCTGGACAAAATGGCGGCAATGCAAATGCTTGATGTGCATCTGCCGACCACGGATGGTCGCACCATCGTGCTGTCGCGCTACACCGAACCCGAAGCGGATCAGGCGATCCTGCTGCAGCTGCTGAAGATCAGCTTGCCCGCTCAACCGCCACCAAGGATCACTGCGACAGACGTTGCTGATGTAGTATGATCATGCGTCCTGTGGTGCCGACCTTGGCCACCGCACCCACGAAGAATCAGCTACTTGGCCAATTTTTGGCCGCCAGTAGCGAAAGACGGGTTAATCAGCGAGAGACGCCCTCACGTCTACTGCCAGCACGGCGCGAACGGGATCTCGTCGTCGAATTTCGGTGTCATGCCGTCGTTGCCGATGGCCTGCTCACGCGTTGCGTGCTGTTCGGAGGAGCGCGCGTCCGCCGACACCCCCGTGATTGGCCTCTCTACCTCTGGGTGATATTGACCAAGCCACTGGAATACCGAGGTTTGACCTTCCCCGCTGCTGCCGTTGTCTGTGCACAGCGAGCCGTCTAGGTTTGGGCTCAGGTTTGGGCACGGGTTCGGTTTCTGTCGCGGAACGGCCCCGAGCAGCGAGAGAGGCGACATGGCGGTGATCACGACGATGATTCAGGCGACCGCACTCGTTCGAAAAGGTTCCGCCGGCCGCCACGCCGCGGGACGCTCGGTGTTTCTGAAGATCAGCGGCCCCGACACCGCACGTTGGTCGTTCATCTACACGGTACCGGGGACGAGGAAGACGCGCGAGTTTGGCCCTCGGCAGTTTCAGAGAACTGTCGCTGGCGAATGCCCTGCGTGAGGCCGACAAAGCCCGGGATCTTCTGCGCGCCGGGCGTGATCCGATCGACGCAAGGCGGGCAGGTCTGCCCACTCCATTGGTGCCGACATTCACGGAGGTGGCAGAGCAGCACATCGAGGCA
This sequence comes from uncultured Actinomycetota bacterium, assembly GCA_963742855.1. GTDB lineage: Bacteria > Actinomycetota > Actinomycetes > Mycobacteriales > Micromonosporaceae > CAVUNP01. The sequence continues at coordinate 4,083 of CAVUNP010000019.1, forward strand.
TTGGCGCCGGCCTGGAAGCACCCGAAGCACGAGCAGCAGTGGCGCAGCGCGCTGGCCTGCTACGCCTATCCAGTGATCGGAGGTCCTGACACGTCCTTGAACGGCCCGGACATGTCGTTCAACCCGCCAATCCGCAGCGTGGGTGCCTGCGCCCGGGCGGGCGCGACAGGAAGTCCCGCCACGGCAGCAGCACCTGTGAGCAGGCAACGGCGGCCGACGAGACGCATCGGACAAGCCCTTAGCGAGAGGGTCGTCGGCGTATCACGCCCTCACGACCCAGCGGGACAAACGGCTCGCTCGGACACCATAGCAGAGTGGCGCCGAGGCGCGCAAAGGCCGGTGCGTCCCCGTCGGCGACCGCCCGGTCAGCGGCCGAAATCGGACCGACTTGCTCCACAGCCATCGCACTCGGCAGAAAAGGCCGCCGCAGCTTAGTTAGCATTCCACGCCTAAAGATGCAGATATCAAGACTTGTGCACCGAAGTTCGAAGCGAACTCGGTCAAGAGCTTACCTTGTGCAGGGGGAGTTTGGGGGTAATGCCCGCGGTGACAACGAAGGTAGCGATCATATGAAGACGCTGGCGGCGGACCGATACCCGGTCATGCGTGAACTCTGTGCCAACATCGACAGCCCGATCGCGGCAGCCGCGTCATGAATTGCATGCGGCACATAGCATCGGTTCTGTTGCTGGCGGTAGCCGCCGCCTCGGCGCCCATGGCGGGCTGGCCCCAACCGATGCAGGGGCATGATGTCGCGACAATCACGATCCGTTTGTCCAACTTTGCGTACAGCCCGGAACACGTGGATCTGCGTGCTGGCGTGCCGGTGCGTCTCCACCTGGTGAACGACAGCGACCTCGGTCACGACTTCAGCGCGAAGGGATTTTTGCCTCCTCGATGCGGCAAGTGGATTTGGGGGTTTTCGGCTGAGGCCGCGATCCCCATCTGACGGGCCCCTTTGTGCCCGTGTCATCCTCTTGTTCGACTGAACGACGGCCATCCTCTCGTCCCGACCTGCGCCCGGGAAGCCGGCGCGCGCAGTGACGGTCCAGGATGGCCGCAGGTCATCGCGCAGCGACGCGCAGCGTCCTGGACGGTCACGAGCACGCTGGCACGCTGAAGCAGATCGAGACGGACAGGACGGAGATGGACGCGAATACCGTATTGGCTTTGGGGCTGGGGATGACGCCGCCGTGGCGACTTGTCGGTCAGCGCCTGGACACCGGCAAACAGCCGCACGAACTTCACCTGGAGGTCGCCGCCGACCGCGGCAGCCTGTTCCCCTGTCCGGTCTGCGGCAAGCCCTGCAAGGCGCACGACTTCGCCGAGTTCACCTGGCGCCATCTGAACTTCTTTCAGCACCACTGCTACATCACTGCCAAGGTGCCGCGCACCGACTGCGCCGAGCATGGCGTGCTGCGGATCACCGTGCCCTGGGCCCGCGAAGGCAGCCGCTTCACCCTGCTGTTTGAGCACGCGGCCTTGATGCTGGTACGTGAGATGCCGGTGCTCGCCGCCGCCCGTATCATCGAGATCACCGACCAGCGACTGTGGCGCATCGTGGCGCACTATGTCGGCAAGGCGGTCGAGCGTCTGGACCTCAGCAAGCTCGCCGCCGTCGGTCTGGATGAGACCGCGGCCAAGCGCGGGCAGAACTACGTGACCGTATTCATCGACATTGACCGCGGCGACAAGCCGGTGGTGTTCGTGACGCCGGGAAGCGGCAAGGAGACCGTCGCAAGGTTCAAGGCATTCCTGACCGAGCACGGCGGCTCGCCCGGCCGCATCGTCGAGGTGGTCTGCGACATGAGCGGTGCGTTCATCGCTGCCATCGGTGAGAACTTCGAGACTGCCGCCGTCACCGTGGACTGGTTCCATGTCGTGCAGCTGTTCACCAGGGTGGTCGATGAGGTCCGCCGGGCCGAAGTCAAACGGAGCAAGCTACCCAAGGCGCTGCGCTGGGCCGTCCTGAAGCGGGCTGACGGTCGCCTCACCGAAGCTCAGGTCACGGCCTTGGCCGAACTCGAGGCATCCGACCTGTTCACGGCTGTCGCCTGGCGCATCAAGGAGAAGCTTCGCTGGGTCCGCCAGGCGCAATCAATTCAGGCCGCACGTTGGCGGATCACCAACTTCCTGCGCCACGCCAGCGAACTGCTCGATCCGGACCCGATCCTCGATCCGGTTCGCAGGGCGCTCGCGACCGTCGAGACCCACAGCAAGCGGATCCTGCAGCGCTGGACGTCATCCCACAGCAACGCCCGTCTCGAGGGGCTCAATGGTCTCTTCCAGGCCGCCAGAGCGCGTGCCCGCGGCTATCGCAACGTCACGACGTTCGCCACCATCATCTACCTGATCGCAGCCCCGCTGGAGAACTTGTTCGAATCCATTTGAAGCGTCGAAGAACCGGATTTTTCGCCGCCAGCGCTGTCACGTCCGGCTCAGTGCCGCCAAATGGGTCGGTCGAAGTTCCCGGCGGGGGTAGCGTGGACATCACACTGGTTCCGCGCACGCCCGGAACCTACAAGGTCAGATGCACACATTTCCTGCACAGCTTCTTTGGCATGACGGGACGTATTGTTGTGGAGGCGCAGTCACCCTAACCAACCTCGTGTTCGTACAGATCGCTGCGCCAAAATCCGAATAGGCTATTTGTAAAAGCCGACGCCGCAGACGTGGCCGCCGACGCGGGTGACGAACGTGACCTTCTGCGCCGGCCACGTCTGCGGCGTTGGGTATTACGTAACTGCCCAGGTAGATCGACCGAGATAGCGGTTGACTGGCCACGGACGGGTGTGAGTCAAGGTGTCGATGACACCGCCCGTGGACATAGACACACCGGAAGACGACGCAGCGGATTTGGCCGGGTATCGGGCGCTTGTCGCCGAATTGCGGGCGCAGAACGCCGCACTGGCGGCGCGCGTGGCGGAACTCGAACGCCAGCTTGGGCTGAACAGCGGCAACAGCGGCAAGCCCCCATCCAGCGACGGCCTGAACAAGAAGCCGGCCCGTATCAGCAGCCTTCGTGAGCGGTCAGGCAAGAAGACTGGCGGCCAGAAAGGGCATCCTGGGAAAACACTGAGCCGGACCGAGACACCCGACGCCACGATCGATCATTTCCCGGAAGTCTGCGAGGGGTGTGGCGCGCCGCTGAGCAAAACGGCGGCCACGGACCATACCGCCCGCCAGGTGGTCGATCTGCCGGAGCCACGGCCGCTGATCGTGACGGAACACCGGGCATTCGCCTGCCGCTGCGGGAATTGCGGCAAGCAAACGCGAGCGGCTTTTCCGGAAGGCGTGAATGCGCCGGTGCAATACGGCGTACGGATCGCGGCGTTCGTGGTCTATCTGCTGCACTACCAGTTGCTGCCCGAGAGGCGTCTGGCCGAACTGATGGCCGATCTGTTCGGCGTGAACCTGGTGACGGCAACCATCGCCAGCATGAGCCAATCCTGTGCCGCGCGCTTCCAGGGTTTCGTCGCCGCCGTACGCGATCATGTGGCGGCGGCGCCGGTGAAGCATCTGGACGAAACCGGTTTCCGGATCGGCGGCAAAACGCAATGGCTGCATATCGCATCGACGATCCTGCTGACGTTCTATCGCATCTCCCCGAAGCGGGGCAGCCTGCCGGAAGGTGTCACCGGCATCGCCGTGCACGACCACTGGAAGCCGTACTACACCCTGAAAGGCGTGCTGCACGCATTATGCAACGCGCATCACCTGCGTGAACTCAAGGCGCTGGTCGAGATCGAGCGCGAAGACTGGGCGCGCAAGATGCAACGTCTGCTGCGCCGTGCCTGCCATGCCACCAACCTTGCCCGCGAACAGGGCGTGCCGCTGTCCCCGCGTCTGATCGCGCTGATCGAACGATCCTATGATGCGATCCTCGCGCAAGGCTTCGCGTTCCATGCGTCGCAACCCGCGCTGGTCCGCGCGTCCGGCAAAGCGAAACGCCGCGGACGGACGCCGCGCCGCGTGGGTCATAACCTCCTGCTTCGGCTGAGCACTCGCAAACCGGATGTGCTCCGCTTCCTGTCCGATCCCGCCGTGCCGTTTACCAACAACCAGGCCGAACGCGATGGTCGGATGATGAAGCTGCGGCAGAAGATATCCGGCGGCTTTCGCTCCGAGGACGGAGCGGCCGAATTCGGGGTCATCCGATCGTTGCTCTCGACCGCGAAAAAGCAAGGCTGGGATATACTATGCACACTCACCGCTAACCCACTCAGCCTGATCGTGGACCTGCGCGTGGCCTGACCTGGCCTGCGAAACCTGGGCAGTTACGGTATTACAAGTAAACGACGAGGGTTGCGGACCGGGAAATCGCCGCAGCGTCGAGGGAACGGCGGCGGACGCCAGCCGACATCCCGATGCGCGGGACGCGGATCCGCCGACGCGGTTGGCGGCGCCGGTGGCAGCCGTGGTCCTCGGCGCGGCAGCCCACACTGCCACGCGCGTCGATCCACAGGCTTTCGTGCCGCATCCCGCGTCCGACGGTATGGAAGCGCGCGAGGCCGGGGGCTACCCCAACGGTCGGCAGGGTAACGAGTCTCGCACCGAAGAAGACTGACGCCCTGCCCCGCGAAGCGGGCCGACGGGACTGCTGATCGTCGAAGCTGCCGCGCGGCTCGCTGCGCTTGCGGTTGAGGTCGCTGGCGAAACAAGGCTTTGCCGGCGACCGCGCGCCCAGCCTGTCGCCCGACGAACGACCGCGCCGCAGGATCAGCGAGCCGTGTGCGCAGCGGCCGTTTCGGCTCGCACGATCAGATAGTCCCCTGACGGGCCGGTCACCTGCCCGGCCGTCGCTACGTGAAGGTGTCAGGCGGCTATTCCGAGATCCTCGACGTGTGAGAGCATGTCTTCCTCGGCGGCGAGATGCAGCGCGATGACGGCGTCGAGGACGTGCAGCAGGCGCCGGACCTCCTGCGCCTCGCGCTCCGACGGTCCGTGTTCCGACAAGCCATTGACCAGAGCGCCGTAGGTGGTCGCGAGATGCGCGATCTCCTCGTGCATCCGCGTCATCGTCCCTATCGGGTCGCGTCCGCCAAGACGCTCGGCGAGTTCGGGATATATCGACTCCTCTTCGGCGCGCTGATGTGGCAACAGCAGGGACGACATCGCCTCGCTGATCGCCCGCAACTCGGTGATCGGCTCGGCGGCGGCGTCCACTCGTTCGGCAGCACGGCGCATCCGGTCGAGCAGCGCGCGAAGCTGGCCGTGCTCGGCGATCACGCGGTTCAGCGCGCCGCGGTCGGTCAGGTGTGCCGGCGCCGCCAGGCCCACGAGCACGCGCAGCGCATTGAGGACCACAGCGACGTCAATCGCCTCCTGCAGCAGCGCGCCAGGTACAGGCGGTAGCTTTCCCAGTGCCGCCGCGACCATCGCGAGCCCCGACAGCCCCATGCCAACGGCGATGGATTGCAGCGCGATCCATCGCGCGCGCTTGGCGATCGTGACGGCCTCGGCAACCCGGTCGAGCCGGTCCAATAGCATGACGACGTCGGCCGTTTCGGCCGCGGCCGCCGCGCCGCGCGCACCCATGGCGATGCCCACATCCGCCGCCGCGAGGGCCGGGGCGTCATTGATTCCGTCACCCACCATGACGACGGGCGCGCGCTCCCTCTCGGCCCGAACACAGTCCACCTTGCCGGCTGGCGACAGGTCGGCCTTGACCGCGTCCAGGCCGAGCGCGCCGGCCACGGCCTCGGCCGAGGAGAGCCGATCGCCGGTGACCATCACCAGCCTGTCCAACCCGGCCGTGCGCAGCATCCTCAGGGCGCGCGGTGTCTCCGGCCTGACCCTATCGCCTAGGAGTACGGCGCCCGCGATGTGGCCGTCCTGCGCTACCCAGGCGACCGACGCAGCGGCAGCCGCGATGCGTGCCGTACTGCCCTCCGTCGGCAGCGGGATGGCCTCGCTGCGGAGCAGGCTGGCGCTGCCCAGGACCACACGCGACCCATCGATAGTCCCGATGACGCCGCCGCCGGGTATCTCGTCGGCGGGGTCAGGGAAGTTGAGCCTCAAGCCGAGATTGCGCGCAGCGGCGACGATGGCGGCAGACACGACATGCTGCGAGACCTGCGCCAACGACGCCGCGCACCGCAGGACCTCGTCCGGATCGAATCCTTCGAGCGCCTCGACACCGGTCACGCGCGGCTTGCCGACGGTCAGCGTGCCGGTCTTGTCGAACAGTGCGGTACGCACGCGGGCCAGTCGTTCCAGCACGCCGCCGCCTTTGACGATGATGCCGCGGTGAGCCGCACGGGATATGCCGCAAACCAGCGCGATCGGCGCCGCGAGGATCAGGGGGCAGGGCGTCGCCACGACGAGCACGGCAAGCGCCCGGACCGGATCGGCCGTCCACCACCATGCACCGCCGCCGATCGCAAGCGTTGCCCCGAGGAACCAGAGCGCCCAACGATCCGCGAGCCGCACCAGCGGCGGGCGCTCCTTCTCGGCGGCGTGGACGAGCCGGATGACGGCTGCATAGGTGCTGCGCTCGGCCGTCTCCGACGCTCGCAGGTCGAACGGCGCTCCGGCATTCACCACGCCGCTGCGCACGTCCTGCCCGGCCGAGCGGGTGACCGGCAACGGCTCGCCTGTCAGTGCGGACTCATCCAGCGTTGCCGTGCCCGTGAGGACAACTCCGTCCACGGGCACGATCTCGCCGGGCTTGACGACAAGGACGTCCCCCGGTCGGATCGCGTCGACACCGATATCTGTCAACTGCTCGCCGTCCCGCCGGTGCGCCGCGCGCGGCGTGCGGCTGACGAGAGCGGCCACCTCTCGCCGCGCGCGGGCCTCGGCGTACTCCTCGAGGGCGTTTCCGCCCGCGACCATCACCGCGATGATCGCGGCCGCCAGCAAGTGACCGAGCACAACCGCGCCCACGATCGCCAGCAGCGCGATGACATCAACGCCGAGGGTGCCGCGGCCGAGCGCACGAGCGACATCCACCGCGATGACCGCTGCGACCGCTACCGCGGCGGCTTCCCAGGCAATCGGCGAAACGACGGCTCCAAGGCCGAGCGCGAGAACGACCGCTGCCAGCAACACGCGCCGCAATCGTTTCGCAATGCCCATTGCCGCCGGCGGACCTCCTACGCGATCGGCGCGGGATCATGCGCGGTGTTCGCCCGTGCACGCGTTGACATGGCGCAAGCCGTCGACGGCCTCCATGCCGGAACCAGCGCCGTCGCCTATTCGCTGCCGCCCTCCAGTGCTGGCCGAGGCCGCGGGTACGGGCCGACGGGCTCGACATCTGCACGACATAAATCCGGACCAGCGGATCATTCGTGAAGTGCGTGTTGCAAGGGATCTGCCCAATTCCATGTATCCGCCGCATGCGCGCATAACTCTGTCGACTGCGCCCACCGCGACCCCGGTGTCCAACTGATCGGGATTTTGAGGCAGATCAAAGGAGCGTTCTCGGACCAGCGGTAAGCTTCGCTTGGTCCTGGTCTAGCGCCTCCGTGGAGGCAAATCGTGTCGCGCAGCTTTACACGAACCTTCTTGCGCGGGGCGGCAAGGGCTGCGCTGACGGACGCGGCGACGTTCGCAGTTGCTCAGCCGGGCGACGGGCCGGTCCCGGGATGATGCGGCCGCGGCGTGATGGGCGGCTCCCGGGACACCGGTATCTCCACGGGCTCAAGACGCAGCTCGGTATCACCGCCAACCAGGAGCGCGCTTGGAAGGAATATGCGGACGCGGTCTCCGGCATCAGCGAGCAGATGCAGGCGCTGCACCAGACCAGGTTCAACTCGATGGGGGCCGCGTCGTGGGAGGAGCGGTGCAACCTGATGAACCAAATGTTCCAGGCGCGGCAACAGGCCTTTGATACGGTGCATCGGACGTTTGGTCCGACCGCATCGGTCGCCGCAAGGTGCTCATCGCCGGACTCGGACTGCTGGCCGGTGCCGACTTAGCGCTCGCCTTCGCTTCGGGCCTTGGAGGACTGATTGTCGGAACGGCCTTATGGGGCGCACACCTCGGTCTCTCGCCGGGACTTGTCTTCGCGCTCGTGGCTGACACCGCCCCAGAGGATCTGCGAGGTACGGCCTTCGGCGTCTTCAACCTTGTGACGGGTGCTACGCTCCTCGTGGCAAGCACGTTCGCCGGCGTCCTTTGGCAATGGTTTGGCTCAAATGCGACGTTCGCTGCCCGCTGCGGGTTCGCAGCCCTCGCGGCCATCGGCCTGATGGCCGACGAGAAGGCGGTCGTCGACACTCCGGCGTCACCCCGGGCGAAGGCTCTGGATGACACTCAAACTTCGGTGAAATGACTACCTCGCCGCCGCTCTACATGCTGATTGCGTTTGCAGTGGCAAGCCAGCGCGATCCTGTTGAGGGGCGATCCGCGTCCTGTCTCGTCATAGTGGCGCACCAACCAGAGCGCCCACCCCAGCAGTGACCGCCATCGCGAGGGCGCCCCAGACCGTCACACGGAGCGCGCCCTTGATCTCGCTCGCCCCACCGGCCCGCGCGGCGACGGCGCCAAGGACGGCGAGAAACACCAGGGACGCGCAGCAGACGAACAGGCTCAAGTCAGCCTGCGGCGCAAGGACAGCGGTCAGTAGAGGCATGGCGGCGCCGACGGTGAAGCTCGCCGCCGATGCCCACGCCGCCTGCAGCGGCCGCGCCCTGACGCGCTGGTTGTGAGGGGGCGGAATCGAGCCGTGGGGTGAATGAGGCGCCGAATTTCGGCAAACAGCGATCGGGCGCGGCGGCGTCTGCACGCGCTGGAACGTACTGAGGTGCCGGGAAAGGGGTTGGGATGTCGTCGGTGGCGGTGGAACAGGGCACGGGGAGAGCTGGCTCGTCGGTTGCGCCGGGACAGGCTGTGGGACCGCTACGGCATCCGATCTCGCGCAGGCTCCAGGACGACCGGACCCGCGGGGAGCGGGTCGCGGACTCGATCGCCGAGCAGATCGGCTCCTGGCGGTTCCTGATCATCCAGACGACGCTGGTCGCGCTGTGGATCGGGGTCAACCTGGTGGGCCTGTCGCTGAAGTGGGATCCCTATCCGTTCGTGCTGTTGAACCTGATGTTCAGCGTGCAGGCCGCGTACACCGGGCCGATCCTGCTGCTGTCGCAGAACCGGTCGGCCCAGCGCGACCGGGTGATGGCCGAGCACGACTACGCCACCAACGAGAAGGCTGAGCAGCTCACCGAGTCCCTGCTGTCCGAGGTGCTGCGCAACAGCCAGGCCACCTTGGCCATCGCCAAGCACCTGGGCATCCGCTTGGAGGGCATCGAGGAGCACGAGAGGGAGCTCGCGGAGAAGATCGACGTGGTTCAGGAGCAGCTGGCCGAGGTGGAGAATGTCCTGGAGGAGCAACCCGACATCCCCACCCGCGCCGCCGCGCAGCAGTCCCAAGCCCCGGGGCAGCCGGCCGACGCCTGAGGCTGCGACGGCGGCGGGCTCCGGGGCCGGGGCTCCCAAGTTCCCGGTGGTACTGGTCGCACGCCGAAGCCTGCTTCTGCGACGGCCGGGAGCCGCAGGACATGTTCGTGTTGATCAACGACCGCCCCGGACTGGACCCTGGACCACCGGGGCCCGAAGGCGGCGCCACGCCCGTGTCGGCGCCGGTGCGCGATGAGCGTCGGCGCCCCCTGAGGTAGGACAGCGGGGGCGACGGCTTCGGGTCCTCGAGGTCCGGGGTCCGCGTTGCGGGGGCGACGATCCCGTCACTGTCGCCTGGCGAAACGTGAAGCCCTGAGTGCGCCTGGTGCTGCGTCGTGCGCGGCGGATGGCGCAGTGCCGTCGCCGTCTGGGGCCGCGTCGTCCGGTGACGGGTCATCGTGGGCCGGCAGCAGCCGCAGCAGGTTCGCATCCGACGGGCGGTCCCGAAGCCGCCTCCAGTTCTCCTACGTCCTCCTGCTGTCCTGCAGGTACGCGGCTACGTGGTACACCGCCGCTCCCACGGTGAGCGCCCTCGCCAGTTGCTTGGCGATGGAGAACCGCTGCCCTTCCTCATCCGCGTCGCAAGTCGCGTTCGGCCGCCTGCGCCTGGAACGCGGCGGGCGGCGGTCCGCGCGGCATCAGCTTCACCCGCCGCCGGGGGAGCCCCCGCGCCGGACACGCCCACCGGTCCTGCGATCTGGCCCGCCCGGAGCAACAGCCGGGCCACGACGTCCCCGCGCGGCAGCCCTCGCGGCGAGCGACGCGGCCGACCCGATGCTTGCGCACGCGAATCGCGCAGCCGGGTCGGCGCGGAGTGTCCGGGTCACCGGCCGCCCACCGGCGGCGATGCGGCGTGCCGCTGGGCCACCCGTGTGAATTCCAGCGTCCGATGACAAAAATCTGTAGTGACCGATGTAGACACACCAGTTGTTCGGGGGTATGGTTTCTGTTGTAACGAGGTACCGGAAGGCGCGGCAGACACGAACTGGCGCGAGTGGAGTAGGACGGCATTGGGGTCCCGGGGCCGGCGCGGCAGATGGTGCCGGGGCCGACGGCCGGGCTGCTACAGGCCCGGGGCTGCCGAGAAGTACCGCAGTGCGTACCACGCAGTGATAGATGCAGTACCGCAGTGAAGGCACCATCCGAGAGATAAGGAGCGGACACCATCAGGATCGCCCGGACGGCGCATCTGGTCCGGGTGGGTTTTCGGCCCCGGATTGAAAGCAGGTGGTCCAAGGTCAGCAATCCGAGATCCCCGTACCGGCCGTATCTAGGCGGTCGCGCGGAACAATGAGCCGGCGCAGTTGGCCCGGCGTGTAGATGGTTACCCTCTCAGGGCCCGGTGCCGTAGGGCACCGGGCCCCTCCATGTTGTTTCCAGGGCACCGCGGACGGTCGGGGGTGGCGGGTGCTGGCCCCGGTCACCAACCGCCGGGACGCCATCTGCATCCTGGAGCCGTTCCTGACCTGGGTCCCTCCGCAGATGCCGGAGCAGGTGGAGGAGGCCGCGCACGCGCTGGCGTACATCATCGTGATCGACCGGCGGTTCACCGACCTGTACCACTGGGGCAACCGCACCACCGGGGTGAGTCTGGCCGCGGAGATGGATGCCTGAGCCGGCCGCGCGACACGATCGGGGCACCGGTCTTCTCCTTGCCGGCAGGGTGTTGTCCGGTGAGGAGACAGTAGGTTGACAGTCATGGACTCCAGCGCACGTCCCGCCGCCCCGGCCACCCCGCTCGCCCCGCTCACGCCGAGCACTGATTTCCCAGGCCGCGCGGTGGGACGCCGTCCGGTGCCGCCGGGCTCGCAACTCACCACGGAAGACCGGACGGTGCTCGGCGAGATCGCCACCGTGATGCTGCATCCCACGCTGCCGCCGGAGGCGACGATGCGGCTGCAGTTGACCTACGGCCGCGACCAGCACCCGCCGCTGGCCGAGCACTTCAACGCCGCGGAGTACCTCGGAGAACTCCTCGGTGTCGGGGCCGCCGTCATCCTGGCCCGCGGCTGGCAGCCCGGCGCTCCGTTGGACGAGCAGGACCAGGCCGAGATCGCCTCGGCCGTCGACGACACCTGCACCGGGCTCCTGGCCCACGAGCTGCACCTGGCCCAGGACACTCCGCCGTGCGATCTGGACCCGCGGTTCCTCACCCGGGCCAACATGCTCGCCTCCGGGCAGTTCGCGGCGGTTCTGCGCGATCAGGCCGCCTGGGCGCTGCAGTCCGCCGCCGCCTATCTGGGTGGCACAGCCGACGGCACACAGCTGCCACCCGACCAGTGGGCCGCGGCCGCGGTCCACAACCGAACCGTGGCCGGCCGGCACGGCCGGCCCCTGCCGGGCTGACCGTGCCGGTGGCAGGACCGCTATGAGGGCCCGCTGCGTTCCAGACGACCTCCACCAATACGCCGACCGGAAGGTCATCACACGCCCCGACGAGATCAAACCAGCGAGTTAATTCGTGACGAGCCCCAGCTGCCACTGTTGGTTGGTGCCGCCGTTGGCGGTCCACTGCACGACCTGGGCTCCGTCGCTGGTCGATTGGCCGGAGACGTCTGCCACCAGTCCGCTGTCGTGGCTGGCGATGGTGTAGTAGCCGGTGCCGGTGGCCTTGAGATACCACTGCTGGTTGGTGCCGCCGTTGGCGGTCCACTGTTGCAGTTGCAAGCCGACGGTCGAGGAGGAGGCGTTGACGTCGAGCACCTTGCCGGTGGCCGTGTAGGTCAGGGTGTAGGCGCCCCCGGCGGTGGTGCTGATGGTCCACGCGGCGGCGCCGGTCTGCTGGACGGCTTTGGCGCCGTCGGCGGTGGAGTTTCCGGCGATGGCCAGGGGCTTGCCGCTGTTGCGGTTGACGATGTGGTACGTCCCCGGCGTGGGGCCGGTGCCGGAGCCGGAACCCAGGGTGAAGTACTCGGCCGCGTCGCTGAACGTGGTGGTGCCGGACTTGCTCGTGGCCAGCACCAGGTAGATCCGCGAGCCGGAGGCCGGGGCGGTGAAGGTGATTGGTTGGGTGAGGCGGGAGCCGAGCGGGACGGTGAGAGTCGTGGTGCCGGAGGCGATGACCGTGCCGGTGGGCTGGTCCAGGCGCGCCGTCCAGGTGAAGCCGACGGAGGTGGTGGCGAAGTCGTCGTTGAAGACGGTGATGTTCCTTGTCACGGTACTGCCGTAGGCGTATGAGGGCACTGCGGATGCGAGCGGGAAGGCGCCGTTCGAGTCCGAGACGCCGGAGGCCGACCAGTAGGGCAGGTCCAGGGCGGCGATCGGGTTGAAGGCGGCCTGGATCCGCTGGATCTGCGGGTTGCTCCAGGGGTCGGGCAGGTTGTCGGCACCGTAGAAGGGGTGCCCGCCTTCTTCGGGGGTGAAGTCGGTGGTCTTCACACCGGGCACGAACCCGGCCCAGCCGGACAGCAGTGTGTACGGGCGCAGGTCGCTGGCGTCCTTGCCGCGCTTGGCGGCCGTGGAAGTGGCGAACCACTCAAAACCCTGCTTCGTGTTGCATGCGGGCCAGATGTACTCGCCGTCGCCGAGGGGGCGGCCGGTGCCGGACCAGAGCTGCGCGCCGTAGTGACCGAAGCCGTCCAGGTAGTGCGGCACGACGTTGAAGTTGCCGTACGCCATGTTCGGGTACTGGTTCGGCGATGCGCCGACACCCATGTCGACGCTGATCGGCCGGGTGCCGTCGTTGCCGTTCACCGCCGCGTAGAGGTCTTGCTCGAACTGCTCGGAGTCCTGGCCGCTGCCGTTCGGCTCGTTGGCCTGGCTCCAGCGGATGACTGCCGGGTGGTTGCGGTCGCGCAGTACCAGGGCTCGGGCGTGGTTGACCATGTTGTCGTGTCCGGCGATGAAGTCCTGGCCGCTGTTGGAACCCCGGATCGCGGTCTCGTCGATGATCATCAGACCCATCTGGTCGGCCACATCGAGCATGTAGGGGCTGGCCGGCTCCTGGTGGACGCGCACCACGTTGTAGTTGAGCCGCTGGTAGTTGTCGACCGCCTGCGGCCAGCCGCCGTTCGTGCCCGACGGCGCGAGGAAGCCGGGCAGCGTGTCGTAGGCATCGCCCGCGCCGGCGTTGTTGATGCGGTCGAAGTCGGCACCCTGCAGGTTGTCGCCGCGCAGGTTGGCCCGTATGCCGTTGAGGTAATAGTATCCGCCGTTCTGGGTGAACTCCCGGAACCCGAATCGGTAGGCGGCGCCGCTGGTGTGGCCGTCGTCGGTGGATGCGTGCACTGATAGATCGTGCAGTTGGGCGCGGTAGCCGGAGCGGTAGGGCACGTTCGGCCACCAGTAGGAGGTGGTGCCGAGATTCCAGGCCACCGGGCCGACCGTCACGGTGCTCGTCGAGTGCGCCGCCACCGTGACGGACTTGCCGGGCAAGGTGGGGTAGCTGAACGAGGTGGCGTTGTCCGAGGCCAGCGATCCGGTCAGCGTCACCGTCCGGGCGCTCGCGGAGGTGTTGGTCACGGACACGTCGTAAGTGAGGGTCTGATTGGCCACCGAAGTACGGATGAACGCGTCGCTGACGAACACCGCCGGATACACGCGCAGGAACGCGGAACGGTAGATGCCCTGGGGAACCGCCTCACACCAGTCGGCGGCGTCCGGCACGAGGTATCGGCCGTTCGCAGAGTTCTTCAACGCGTTGCGGCCTTTGACGTCCACGCTGATGGTGTGCGCCGTGCCGGGTGTCACGTATGCGGTGATGTCGAAGTTCGAAGGGGTGAAGGCGGTGGTCTGGGTGCCGACCACGCGGCCGTCCACCGACAGCGTCGCCTGATGGTTGACTGCTCCGAACTCGATCCACACCGACTGCGGCTGCCCGGTGTCCGGGACGGTGACGGTGCGCGAGTACACCGCCTCGCCCACGGTGGTGAAGCCCTGCTTGTACCAGCCGCCCCCGGGCACTGCGATCGAGGTCTGCCCCTGGCCGGCCGGCGTGAAGCTCCAGGTACCGGACAGGTCGACGGACTGGAGCGCGGCGTTGGTCGCGGTGAGGTTCTGAGGACTGGCGGTCGTCGCGGCCGTGGCAGCCGTGCCGGCGAAGCGCGGCAGGCCGAGCGCGGCGGCCGCGCCCACGCCGGTGGCCAGCAGCCGTCGACGCGTGAGCTGGTCCCGGTGTTCTGGGAACGAATCCGAAGCGGGCATGGAACGAGCCTCCTACCGTAGGGTCCACTTCTGGTTACTGCCGCCCCGTTGCTGCCCGGAACGCTGACCTGCGCGGTGGCGAAGGGCCCGCGAGTCGCCTCGATCATCGCGATCGTCGGGTCCGGACCACGCTGCGTCCCCGTCACCTGTACCGCCGCCGCGCTCGCGCCCGACTCAGCCGGCCGGGCGACAGCCGGTCCGGCCGCGAACACCGCCACGAGCAATGCCGCGCCGGCCGCGGCCGCGGCGACCGCCCACCGAAGCAAGCGCCGCCGAGGCGCCGACCCGGATTCGTTCGTACGCCGCCCATCGGCACCGCCGCCCGCCTCTGCCACCGCATGACCCGACCTCCTCATGACTTGCGCAGCATCCACCGCCCACGCGGTCATACGGGCACACAGCTTGTCCAGAAGAGATGGGATGTATACGCGAGTTGTCGGACCGCGTGAGTGAAGATGGCAGAACATCGGCGAGCATGCAAGGGCCGGGGCAATGGGTTCGGCGGACCCGCTGAAGATCAGCCACTCGTCCACGAAGTCGCAGACCATTGGCTGCCGAATCGGTTCGATGTTGGTCTCCTGCGCGCTGCTGGCCGCCGCCCGATGAAATTTCCGTCCCATAGGTGCGAAGTCGCGCTTGATCAGCCTCCTTGCCTGGTGTGCCGCCAGAACCGCGACACATCCCATGTCATCGGTTCCAGGGGCGGCCGCAAGCCGGCTGGCGGGGTGCCGATGATGCGGAGCGGCCTCAACGGTCATGCTGCGAGCCGGTAGCGGGGTCAGTGGTTGCGCTGGTGTTCTCGATCCAGGTGGCAGGCCCAGTACGTTTCGAATTCCGCGCTGGAGATCAGGGCACGGGGTTTGGTCTTCCTCTTGTGCTTGGTCTTCCCGGCCTCGGCCACGGGGATGATGTCATGCGGGCGGCGGACGACGGGCTCGGCGTCGTAGACGGCGCCGACGCATGCCGCGCGTTCGCTCCCGCCGTGGCCGTCATCGACCAGGCGTCCGGCGGCGCCGTGTCCGGCCTTCTTGCGGGCGGCCTCGCGCAGGTTTTCGGGGCGCATGGCGATCGTTCACGCCCGGTGACCGAGGTCCGGTGGCAGGACACGCAGGTGGTGCAGGCGGAATCGCGGTCACGAAACTCCGGATGAGGCTGGTTCGTCGGTCAAGAGCACAGCTCGCCGTTCAGGGCGAACGTCGTGGGCGGGGCGTCGTCGGCGGTCCAGGTGCCCTGGAAGCCGAACGATTGGCTGGCACCGGGTGCGATGGTGGCGTTGTAGGGCAGATTCGAGGCGGTGACGCTGGTGCTGTTCTGCGTGACGGTCGCGTTCCACCCATGGGTGACCGTCTGGTCGCCGGGGAAGGTGAAGCCCAGCGTCCAGCCGTTGATCGCGGCCGTGCCGGTGTTCGTGATCATGACGTCGGCGGTGAATCCGCCCGGCCAGTCGTCGGGGGTGTAGGTGACGTGGCAACTGTCGGGAGCCGGCTGGATGATCCCGAGGTTGGCCTGGGCGACGTACACCGGGTTCGTCACACCGGTCTCGTACACGTTCACGGTCAGGAGCAGGCCGGTGGCCGGGCAGCTGGCGACCGGGTCGCCCAGCCGGAGGGTCACGGTGGCGGTGGCGCCCGGTGCGACCGAGTAGGGGAACCCGACCGGGTCCAGGGCCGGGCAGCCGGGCGGCAGGTCTGGGCCGGGCCCGGTCAGTCGGGAGGCCCAGGTGGTCGATCCCTTCACGGTCTGGCCGGTGCAGTTCTGCAGCACCAGGGTCGCCGTCGAGAGCCGGCCGGGAGCGACCGCGACGGGGCTGAAGTCGAGCCCGTCGACGGCGAATCCGGTGCCGGCGTTGCACGCGGGGGCGAACTGCAGGGTGGCCGTCGGGGTGGCGACCGTGCCGATGCCGGTCACGCTCACAGTCGTGCTCATGCGCAGCGAGGCAGGGCGGCATCCGGCCAGGCCCGGGTCGCCGTAGGTCTCGGTGAGGGTGAAGCTCCCCTCCGGAGCGATGGTGAAGGGGGAGGGATGGGCCGGGCCGAGCACCGGGCAGCCTTGTCCGGCGTACTGGCCGTACCAGATCGTCGAGCCCTGCACGCTCTGGCTGCCGCTGCAGTTCTGCAGGACCAGGGTGAGGTCGGAGTGGCCCCCGAGCGGAACGCTGGAGGGGCTGAACGCGAACTGCCTGACGGAGACTCCGCCGGCGCACCCCGGCGTGGTCGCGGCGTTCGCGGCCCTCGGGGCCGACAGCCCCGCCAGCGACACCACCGCGGCGAGGACGGACATCAACAGCCTGCGCAGCATTGCCGGTTCTCCTTCTCCTGACGCTGTGGTGCCGGGCGAAGGGTCATCGTAAACAGGCGTCCGTAAGACACAAGGGCCCTGATGTAACCGCGTGCGGATCTGCCTGGTCAGACGGGGAACGTGCGGACGGGCGTATGCATCTTTCACTCTGGGGCCCAGATGGATTCATGGGATGTCGTCGTGCCGGACGCGCGGCTGCCGAAGCGGAAAGTTTCATCAACCCCCGGACTTTGCCGAAGGGCGCGCCTCCCGATAGCGGGTAATCACCGCACTTCAGAGGTGGCGCTGTGGCGAGAGTGGGTGCGATGCGGTCTCGGGACGCCCTTGAGCCTTCGGCGGGACCGTGACATCTTCCCCTACTGCGCGACGCAACTCGCCCGAGCACATCCCATCTCTTGCCCTTGGGTCCAGTCGGTCGCGGACCAGATGCCACCATCTCCGACCGGCAAGGAGGTCACACGATGCACCAAGACGACCCGCCAGTACGGGAGCCCGCAGGCTTCGAAACCGTGGCGGAGCGCCCCGAACCAAAGGTCGGGCCGCAGCCCGGACCCGTCAGGGCCGCGGCCACCGTGGTCGCCGCGGTGATCGCCGTGCTCGCGGTGATCCTGGCGATGACCTCGGCCTGGGCCTCGACGCCGGCCGAGGTCGGCGCTCCCGCCGCGGCCACCGCCGGCTGCGGCAAGGCCCCCACGCTGAGCAGCGGCACGCACACGATCCAAAGCAGCGGCCAGACGCGGAGCTACATCCTGCGGGTGCCGGCGAACTACGACGACAACCACCCCTACCGGCTGGTGTTCGGGTTCCACTGGGTCGGCGGTACGGCGAACGACGTCGACTCCGGCGGGACCGACGGCTACAACTGGTCGTACTACGGCCTGCGCCGCCTGGCCGACGCCGACGGCAACGGCACGATCTTCGTCGCCCCACAGGGCATCAACAACGGCTGGGCCAACTCCAACGGCCAGGACGTGACCTTCACCGACGACATGCTGAACCAGCTCGAATCCGGGCTCTGTGTCGACAGCGGTCTGGTCTTCTCCTCGGGCTTCAGCTACGGCGGCGCCATGACCTACGCCCTGGCCTGCGCCCGGCCGACGGTGTTCCGCGCGGTCGCGGTGTACTCCGGTGCGAACCTGAGCGGGTGCAACCCCGGCACCGGCGCCGTGGCCTACATCGGACTGCACGGCCTGCGGGATGGAACACTGCCCATCGCCGGCGGCCGGGCGTTGCGTGACACATTCGTCCGCAACAACGGCTGCACACCGCAGAACCCGCCGGAGCCGGCATACGGCAGCCTCACGCACATCGTCACCGCCTACTCCGGCTGCAAGCCCGGATACCCGGTCACCTGGGCCGCCTTCGACGGCGCCGGCCACGACCCCGGCCCCATCGACGGCAGCACCGGCGACGGCTGGCACACCTGGACCTCGGGCGTGGTGTGGAGCTTCTTCACCCAGTTCCCGGGCAGCGGCGGCCCGTCGAGCCCTTCGTCCCCCTCATCCCCCTCGTCGAGCCCTTCGTCGCCCAGCAGCCCGCCGCCGGGCGGCGCGATCGTCGGAACGGGTTCCGGCCGCTGCCTCGACGTGACCGGCAACAACCAGGCCGGCGGGACCCAGGTGCAGCTGTGGGATTGCAACGGTGCCGCCAACCAGCAATGGACCACCACCTCCGCCGGCGAACTGCGGGTGTACGGCGGGGACTGCCTCGACGCCACCAACCAGGGCACCTCGGCGGGCACGAAGGTGGTCATCTGGCCCTGCAACGGCCAGCCGAACGAGAAGTGGACGTCCAACTCCAACGGCACGATCACCGGCGTGCAGTCAGGACTGTGCCTGGACGCCACCGGAAAGGGCACGGCCAACGGTACCCAGCTCGAGCTGTGGACCTGCAACGGCGGCAGCAACCAGCAGTGGACCCGCAGGTAGGTGTGAAACCGGCCCGGTGACCCGCCGGGTCGGCATGGACCCGGGTGGCACGCCGGTCGGGGCGACTTGCTCCGGCCGGCGTGCACCGGCCCGCCTGGCCCGGCGACATTCCGGTCCGGGCGCGAACCCCGTAGTGGGAAAGGAGCAGAAGCATGCCCATATCGACAAGACGAATCAGTCACCGCAAAGCCGTGTCGCTCATCGCTTGCCTCAGCGTGATCGGCGCGAGCGCGCTCGCGGTCGTGGGCTCGTCCGGTCCGGCATACGCCGCGGACACCGCGACGATCAACGGAGCCACGACGTACCAGACAATCGCCGGGTTCGGCGCCTCAGAGGCGTTCGGGCAGGCCAGTGCGGTGATGAACGCCTCCTCGTCGGTCCAGCAGCAGGTGCTGGCCGACCTCTACAGCCCGACCACCGGCGCCGGCCTGACCATTCTGCGCAACGAGATCGGTGCGGACCCGGGAAACACGATCGAGCCGAACAACCCCGGCGGCCCGAACGCGACCCCGAACTACCTGCCGCTGTCGCAGACCAACCAGGACCAGGGCCAGCTGTGGTTCGCCCAGCAGATCAAGAGCCGCTACGGCGTCACGAACATCTACGGCGACGCCTGGAGCGCCCCCGGCTACATGAAGACCAACGGCTCCGCCGTCAACGGCGGCCAGGTCTGCGGCTCGACGGGGGCCTCCTGCTCCAGCGGCGATTGGCGTCAGGCGTATGCGAACTACCTGGTGCAGTACGCCAAGGACTACGCCGCCGCGGGGGTGCCGCTGACCTACCTGGGCCCCTCGAACGAGCCCGACTACACCACCAACTACGACAGCATGTCGATGAGCCCGGCGCAGATGGCCAGCGTGGTCGACGTGCTCGGGCCGACCGTGAAGAACTCCGGGCTGCCCACCCAGGTCTCCTGCTGCGCCCCCACCGGCTGGCCGAAGGCCGGCCAGTACGCCCAGGCGATCGAGGCGGACCCCACCGCACTGGCCTACACCGCCGTGGCCACCGGCCACGGCTACAGCGGCGCGCCGACCTCACCGCTGCCCGGCTGGAACAAGCCGGCCTGGGAGACGGAGTGGTCCACCTTCGACGGGTTCAACCCCGCCTGGGACGACGGCTCCGACGCCTCCGGCATGACCTGGGCCCAGCACATCCACCAGGGCCTGACCGGCGCGAACGTGAGCGCGTACCTGTACTGGTGGGGCAGCACGTCGGGCAACGGCGACAACGAGAGCCTGGTGCAGTTCAGCGGCTCCACAGTCCAGCCGACCGGTCGGCTGTGGGCCTTCGCCAACTACAGCCGCTACATCCACCCCGGCGCCGTACGCATCGGCGCGACCAGCTCCAACGGCTCGGTGGACCTGAGCGCGTACAAGAACACCGACGGCTCGGTGGCGATAGTCGCGCTGAACACCGGCAGCGGCGCCGACACGCTCACTTACTCGCTGGCCAACACCGGCGTGGCCAACGGCGCCACGGTGACGCCGTACCTGACCAACAACTCGAACCAGGCCGCGGCTCAGGGCACGACGACGGTCTCCGGCGGCGCCTTCACGGCGACCGTGCCGGGCCGCTCGCTGGTGACGTATGTGATCCCGGGCGGCGTGGTGAGCGGCAACACCGTCACGGTGACCAGCCCGGGTGCCCAGACCGGGGCGGCTGGGACGGCTGTCAGCGGCCTGCAGGTCCAGGGCGCCGACTCGGCGTCCGGCCAGACGCTGGCCTACAGCGCCACCGGCCTCCCGACCGGCCTGTCGATCTCGTCCTCCGGCCTGATCACCGGCACACCGGGCGCAGGCGGGACCTACAACGTGACGGTCACCGCGACCGACACGACCGGCGCATCAGGGTCCGCATCGTTCACCTGGACGATCACCGGCTCGACCGGCGGAGGCTTCCCCAGCGGCTACCACCGCCTGGTCATCGCGAAGAACAGCCTGTGTCTGGACGTGTACGGCAACACCGGCACCGCCGGTGCCGCCATCGACCAGTACACCTGCAACGGGCAGAGCAACCAGCAGTTCCAGTTCGTCCCGGTCTCCGGCGGCTACGGCGAGATCCAGGCCCAGAACTCCGGCCAGGACGTGACCGTGGCCAACAGCTCCACCGCTCAGGGCACCCCCGACATCGTGCAGCAGCCGGTGAACGGCTCGGCCGCGAGCCTGTGGCTGCCCCAGCAGCAGTCCGACGGCTCCTGGCAGTTCAAGAACCAGAACAGCGGCCTGTGCCTGGACGTCTACGGCAACGGCGGCAACACCGGCCAGCAACTGGACCAGTGGCAATGCAAGAACGCACCCGGAACCAACCAGGACTTCAACCCCCGCTGACGAATCGAGAGGTGAACCGATGAAATCGTCGTCCGAACTCGACCCTGATCGCAGAAGCCTGGCCACTAAGCTCCGAATTCTCGCGGCGGGCACGCTCGCCGCCACGGGTCTGGTGGCGACCGCGCAGATCCCGGCGCACGCGGCCACCACCGCGACCGCTTCCACCTCCCAGTTCAAAGGCGTGAACTGGGCCGACCAGCGCGACAACTTCGTCAACGGCGTCCTGTACCCGTCCGGCCTCACCGCCTCCGACACCCACGCCTCCGCCTCGACGGTCGCGACCCAGGTCGTCGGCCAGCTCGACACGATCTCCGGCGCGAACACCGTCCGGATGCCAATCAACGAGCCGACCGTCTCGACCTACTGGAGCACCTACACCGGCGCGATCGACGCGGCGCTCACCAAGGGCAAGGTGATCCTCGCCTACTGGGCCTACAGCGGCGGAAAGCCCACCAGCACGGCGGCGTTCAACCAGATGTGGGACACCGTCGTCGCCGCGTACGGGAGAAACCCGAACGTGTACTTCGAGGTCATCAACGAGCCCTACGGCTACAGCACCACGGACCTGGACAACTTCTACAACACCTGGCTGACCAGGTATTCGGCCGTCCCGCGCGGTCAGGTCATCCTCGACGGTGCGGGCGACGCCACGAACATCGCGGCCGTCGGCGGCGACAGCCGGCTGGCCGACACACTGCTTGCAGTGCACTACTACACGTTCTTCGCCGGAACGTCCACGAACGAATCCGACTGGGCCAACGGCATCGCCGGCGAGATCGGCAGCTATGCGAGCCGGACGGTCGCCACCGAGTGGGGCGCGCCGATGAGTCCCGGCAGCAAGAACGGCGTCCAGTACGGCACGATCAACTACGACGCGCCGGGCGGGAACTTCTTCGACGCCTACGTCCGGGGCGTCAGCAGCGAGCTGCGCACGCTGGGTGTCGGCAGCGTGTACTGGCCGGGGCTGCGTGACGGCGACTGGTACAGCCTGACCAGTAAGACCGGTACCGGTGCGTCGATCGCGCTGACGCTGGTGAACGCCTCCGGGCTGGACCGGCTGCAGTACGCATGGGGGACTGGCAACGGCGGGGTGGCGGCGGCGGCGTACGTCCAGATCCGTGATGTGGCCAGCGGCCTGTGTGCCGATGGTCTGGGCAGGACCACGGTCGGTGCCAGCGCCGGCCAGTCCAGCTGCGCAGCGGGCAACTCCAGCCAGGAGTGGGCCATCGTGGGCAGCGGTGGCTATGTGCGTATCCAGAACCGCGCCACCGGCTTGTACCTCGATGGCATGGGCCGCACCTCCAACGGTTCCGCGGCGGGTCAGTACAGCGACTCCGCCAGCAACAACCAGCAGTGGACCGAGGCGACCGCCGCCGGCAACACACGCTTCCAGAACCGTGCGACGGGCTTGTACCTCGACGGCATGGGCCGCACATCCAGCGGTTCCGACCTCGGCCAGTACGCCAGCAGTACCAGCACCAATCAGCAGTGGACTCTGGTCCCCGCGAACTGACCGCCGAGGTCTGGAAGGCTTGAGGGATTGGAGATGTCGACCATGCTCACACCTTCGGCGGAGCCGCTGCCGGTGTCGACGGCGAGTGATCGCCCGGTGTGGTCGGCGGAGAAACCGGACCCGGTCACGCTCCAGGCGGTGCGTGACCGGGCCGCAGCCGAAATCGCGACGCCCTGGCCGATCCCGCTGCCGACGGCTTCGCGCGCCACATCCGGTGCGGCCCGAACTGCTTCACCGTACCGCCGCAGGTCCCGAACAACGCCCCGAGCTGCCGCATCGTCAAGTCGGTGCGGTGGTACACCGCGACCAGCAGCACGCGGTCCTCCGGCGTCAACGCCCACGGCGGGCCCAACACCGGATGGTCCCCGCCGCGCGTCCGCGCCGCCTTGACCAGCTTGCGGAACTGCCGCTCCGACAACCCGCCGAACACCTCGACCCACACCGGCTCGGCACGCAATATCCCACGCACTGCCCAACGCACCAACAGCCCGGCAGTTACGCAACAGCCTTTAGTGTCGGGCGCTCACATATTCGGACCGGCGTGTTTCGCCATGAGGTGGCCACGGCCCGCGTCGATGTAGCCGATCGTGCGGTGGAGGTGACCAATCTGCTGGTTCAGCGTCTGGACTGCCAGGATGAGGACTTCGGCGGCAACGCCGCGTGCGGCAAGCAGGTCGGCGGTGAAGTCGAGGAAACTTGTGAGAGGCCGGGCGTCGCCGACGAAGACTGCTGTCTCGAGGTTGTCCAACAGCAAGCTGAAATTCTCGACGATGAGATCCCGGATTTTGTGCGCGTCATTCGATGGGGAGCTCCGATTGTCCCGGTACGACAGCAGCATGCCGTCCAGTAGCTTGCCTCGGCAGTCCGTGAGCCGTGCGTATTCGCCGTCGGCGAGATGGTCGAGGGTTGCCTGGCCCTTCATCGGCGGGGGCCAACGCTGCATGAGACCATCGGCTGCGTCGACGGCGCTCGACGCGTGCACGTCGGCCCCAAGGGTTCGGGCCCAGACCCCTTCGGGCCCGAAGCCGGGCCCGCCTGCCAGCACCGGTACGCCGGCAAGCCGACATGCTTGGATCGCGCGGAACGCTCGGGGAAGACGAGTCGGGAGCGTGCAGGAGATCGCCACGACGGCGCAGTCATGCTGATGCAAGTACGAGACCAATTGTGCGGTTGGCACTGAAGCGCCGAGGAAGTGGGTTGCGAAACCGCGTATCCGCAGGATCTCCGTGACGACGCGGGCTGCAGAGCTGTGCCACTCACCGTCAGGGCAGGCGACCACCACGCTGCCCGCTTTCACCTGAACCGGCGTCGTGACGGCGGCAAGCGCGGAGATCGCCTGGTCGACAATGTGGAACGCAGCGTACTCCTGGGCCAGGCTCCACTCGTTCGCCGCCCATCGTGCGCCCACGACCGCCTGCGCGGGCACGATGAGGTCGAGCAACAAGGTCTGAAACTCGAAGCCTCGTCCCAGGAGGTCCAAAACCAATGCTGTCGCCCCGGCCTCGTCGGCCCGGGCCAGGCACCGGTCGAATGCGCTCCGTATGTCGTCATCGACACTGACCGAATCGAACGTCACGCGGCCAGCCCTCGCACGCCCAGACCGGTGTGTTCGTCATCCAGGGCAGCGGGCGCCTGGATGACCAGCATGGCCAGATCGTCGTGAGGACGTCCGCCCAGCCAACGTCCAAGAAGCAGATCGATGCGCTCGGCCACGGCTTCGGCCGGCATCTCGGCGCAGGTCGCCAGGTCGCGGGCCAGTCGCTGCTCGCCGTACATCTCCTGCCCGTTCGGGCCGCCGTTGGCTTCGGTGATCCCGTCGCTGTACAGCACCATCGAATCGCCGGCGGCCAGTCGGAACGTGGCCTGTCCGAAGTCGGCCTCGGACAACGCACCAACCAGCGTGCCGCCGATGGACACTTCCTCCACCTGGCCATCCTTGCGAAGGACCAGGGGCGCGAGATGGCCGCCGCCTGCCACCACGACATCGAGCGCCCCGCCTTCGGCGGCCCGTGCCGAACCGATGACCAATGTGACGAAGGCTGTGACATCCTCCTCGATGAGAAGGGTGTTCAGATGCCGCAATACGGTGACGGGCTGGCTCTCCACAGCCACCAGGGCTTGCAGACCGCCCCGTACACGTCCGCCGATCACGGCGGCTTCCGCGCCGTTGCCACACACGTCCCCGAAGGCGAAATCAATCCCTGATCCATGGGCCGCGGGTCGGGCATAGTAGAAATCGCCGCCCAGTTGCAGACCTTCCTGGGCTGGTCGATGCGCTGCGGCCAAACGGATGTCGGGAAGGCTGGGCAAGGCGTGAGGAACAAGTTGGCCGCGCAGCGCGGTCGTGACGTCCGCATGTTCGGCATACGATGCCGCAGCGGTCAGCGCCATTCCGGCTCGGGCGGCGAACTCGCGGGCAAGATCGGCGTCGTCCGCACTGAACGGCTGCCGTTGTGGCCCCCGTGCGAGCACCAGAACGCCGGAGGGTACGCCGGCCCCTGGGAGAATGACCACAAGCGCCGGGCCGGCATCTTCCCACCAGGGCATCAGGGCGTCGGCAAGCCCGGTCAGCTCCGGACGGCCGCACTGAATCGGCGAGGTGAGCTGGTCGCCGAGTGCCTGCGCCAGGAGAGGTGAGGAGTCGATCGCGGCCTTGTTGAAGCGCCCAGATGCCTGCTCGATCCCCGCGCGGTGCCAAAGCCCCCACTCGCCCCGCACGGGTAAGAGCACTACGGCAGTGTCGGCAAGCGTAGGAGCGGCGGTCTCCGCTATGGCTCGCACCGTCCGGCCCGGGTGTAGGGAAACTCTCAGTCGCTGGCTTGCCTCGGCGAGGAAGGCCGATCTCACGAGGGCGGCATCTGGTTCAGGTGTGCTGGTCCGAGGGGGGCCTTCGTTTCGGAGGAACCATGCGTACTGACCGGTGCCCGAAACGCTGGGGTACGTGACTCGTCGGCCGGACATATATCGTCCACCGATCTCGGCTGCAAAGTGTTCGACACCCCGTGCCATCGCTTGAAGCAGTGGTTCCGCTAGAAGTTCGCCGTATCGCAATCCGGGGACGGCGGCTTTCGCGGCGGCATTGCACCATTGCAGTCTCGCTGATCCGTCGCACACCAACACCGCTTGGTCCACAAGATCCAATAGCTCTGCGAGGCGGGAAGAATCCGGCAGCGCGCTCGGCCAGGTCGACGCGCCGGTGCCCGTCGCAAGATGGTTGCCATCGGACAGCCCGTCAGGCAATTCCCCCTCTAACTCTGAAAGTCTCACCACCTTACCGACGTCGTTCATCAATCCCCCACCGGCGTACTGTTGGCATGGCAGCAAGGCTACCGCTAGACGATAGATCAATTGATGCGGGGATACGAAGGACACGAGCTTCGCCCGGCACCGGATTGCTCCGCCGATCCGCTGGTCGGCGGCTGGGGCATAAACGTACTCATTCCTGCGGCCGGCGGGCGAGTTGCTGCTCTTACCGCGTGCCGTGCTCCGATGGCCACAAGTCTGTCCAACTAACGGTGTAACGGGGTTGATGTAGGGGGCTACTTCCGTCCGGTGGACAGGCGTCCGTCGAAGGTGATGTCGAAGGCGTTCAAGGCTGGCTTCCAGCGCATGGTCCAGCCGCCTCGACGCTTCCCCGTCGGATCCAGGCTCATGATGGCCTTGTAGACGCATTTGAGGGCGGCTTGCTCGTTCGGGAAGTGGCCACGGGCCTTGACCGCCCGGCGGGTGCGGGCGTTGACCGACTCGATGGCGTGGGTGGAGCACACGATGGTGCGGATCTCGGCGTCGAAGGCCAGAAACGGGCGAACTCAGCCCGGGCGCTCTCCCGCAGCTTCACGATCGCCGGATAGCGGCCGCCCCGGGTCTCGACGAAGTCGTCGAAACGCTCGGGCGCGGCGACCTCGGTCGGGGCGGTGTAGACCGGCTTGAGCGCCTTGGCGATGGCCGACCAGCGCTGACGCCCGGCGTAGCGGAACTGCCCACTCGGCCATTCCGTCCATCACCGTGTAGGTGATCGTGGAGATCGTCTGTCTCGACACCTCCGCGCCGTGGACGTCGGCCAGACGCGCCTGCACCTCCCCGGCGGTCAGGCCCCTCGCCGACAGCGAGATCACCAGGTCGTCCGCTCCGGACAGCCTCCGCTGCCGCTTGGCCACGATCTTCGGCTCGAACGAGCCGTCCCGATCCCGGGGCACGTCGAACTCGACCGGACCGACCTCCGTCAGCACCGTCTTGGACCGCGAGCCGTTGCGCGAGTTCCCGGCGTTCTTCCCGGCCGGGTCGTGCTTGTCATAGCCCAGATGATCGGTGAGCTCACCCTCCAAAGCCGACTCCAGCACCCGCTTGGTCAGCTGCGCCAGCAACCCGCCCTCGCCAGCCAGCTGCAACCCCGGAAGACCGGGCCTGATCAACCAGACTGTCCAACAGCTGCGCGTCGATCGCATCAGCCGCGACGGCCGTCGAAGGCTCGGTTTCCTCGAAGCCTGCGGCATCCACGGGCTCTGCCATCAGGGCTGTCATCGGTGCCACTTTCAAGATCAAGTTACGCCGTTCAACTCAAAGTCCCTCACGACCCGCCATCGGATGATCTGTTGATTTTCCGTATAAGGAAGCTCTGGGCTATTCGTCTGAGCGGAGTAGCTTGTCCGCGTGAGTGGCGTAGCTGGTGGAGCGGTGTACCCGGGATCGATGGGAGAGTTCCAGGCCTGGTTCCGGACGGATGCGGACTGTCTGGACTATCTACCCTGGCCCCATCGGCTCGCCGAGGGGACACGGTGATTGGTTCCGTGCCTACCGAGTCCCGCCCCACGTCCCGGCAGGTGCGGGAGCGGTCTGCTGGTTCCGGCCGGCCACTGCTCAGGCGGCCTGTCACGCCCGCCGACGCCTTCGCCGTACGGCGACGGTGTACAGCGGTGCCGCCGGGCGTGTGGCGCGCGAGTGCGGCTAGCCGGAGTGGGCGGCTTGGCACATGGCGAGCATGAGCTCGCTTTGGCGGCCGGTCAGGTGTGCGCTGAGCTGCTCGGGTGGGAGGTCCTCGTAGCCGCTGAGTGCGGCGGCCAGGCTGATCAGGGCGCGCTGGCCGGGGCTCCAGCCGGGCTCGGCGAGCACCGCGCGGTAGTCGACGCCCCCGCCGGGGTCACGGTGGCGGGCGAATCGGGGGTCGGTGGTGATCTGCGGGGCGCCGTGGCTGAACACGGCGAGCACGGATGCCGCGCCCGGGGCGGCCGGGGCAGGTGCTGTCATGGCCGTCATGGTTTCTCTGGCTGAGCGATCCGTCGGGCGGTCAGTGTGGGCTGGCGGTGGGGAGTGCGGCGGTGTACCAGGCGGCGGCGGTGCGCAGGGCTCCGGCGGTCACGTCCACGGCCGCGGTGGCGTGCAGCAGGGTGTTGAGGGCTTGGTGCACAGCGTGCACGTCTTCGGGCGTGCGTGCGGCGGTGGCGGTGCGCACGGCGCCGGTCAGCGTGCGTCCGGCGGCGGTCAGAGCTTGCGCGGTTTCGAAGACGTCAGGGGCGTATCGGTAGATGTCGGCGGGCAGGTGCTGGCAGGCGGCCAGGGTGTCGGTCAGGGCCCCAGCAGCGCGGTGGGCGGCGTGGCCGGCTTCGACGGCCGCGCCGAGGACGGTCAGTAGCTGCCAGGTGATGTCTGAGCGCGGCGTCATCGTGCTCTGCGGCTGCCGGGTCCGGGCCTGGAAGTCCAGGGTCTGGACGCTGTCAGTCACCCTGCCGGGTCCTCTCGTTCGTTCGGGTCACATCAGGGTCTGCGATGTGTCGGCCGGCTGCTGGGCCGTCGCGCGGAAGGCTCCGTGAGTCTCAGGGCTGTGCGCTGTCGCCGGGGCGGCCGAACAGCGGCGGCCAGTCGGCGGGGAGCTGCTCGAGGATCTGCGTCATCAGCTCCTCGCCCGCGGCGTCGGCGACCACGGACAGCACGGCGCCGATGTCCCACAGCGCCGTGGCCTCGGTGGCCCCCTCGATCCAGGCGGCGGTGGCGCGCACGAACCGCTCGGCGTTCAGCGGCTCGGCGGCGTTCAGGGGATTGAGCAGAATCAGCGCGTACTGCTCGGGCAGGCGTGCGGCCAGCTGGGCGCGTACCTGCCCGATCAGGTGCGCGCCCAGCAGGGCCAGCACCACCCGGGCCGCGCGGTCGGCCTCGTACTCGCCGCGGTACTGCCCGCGGTCGGCGACGCGGTCCAGGAAAGTCTTCCACGGCACCTGCGTGGTCATGGTGTCCCTCCAAACCCTTCCGGCGGTCGGTCGTCTATCGGCTGCGGTCCTGTGGTGGCCGGCGGCGCTGGTCGGAGTCGGCCCGCACCAGCGCGGTGCGTCGGCCCACCGCGTGGACCTGCTCGGCCAGCCCGGGGTGTGCGCGCGGTTGAGGTGGAGGCGGGCGCTGGCCAGCGGGCCGAGCACTCCACCGGCCGCCCGGGATCCCGTCTGGATGGCTTCCACATGTCATCTCCTCAACGACGGCATCACTTGTCATCGTTCCGATGACATGCTATCAATGGATTCGTCAGCGAGTCGACTCCCCGGTCGACCACTCATCTGGAGGTGACCCCCATGTTGATGCGCACCGACCCGTTCCGTGACCTGGACCGCATCGCCAGCCAGCTCCTCGGGACCACCGCCGCGGGCACCTAGTCCCGCCCGAACCCGATGCCCCTGGACGCCTGGCGCGAGGGCGAAGAGTTCGTGGTGTGCTTCGACCTGCCCGGCGTGTCCCTGGACGCCATCGACATCGACATCGAGCGCAACGTCCTGACCGTCAAGGCCGAACGCCGCCCCGCCGCCGTCGGCGAGGCCAAGGTCGAGATCTCCGAGCGGCCCCTCGGCGCGTTCTCCCGCCAGCTGTTCCTCGGCGACACCCTGGACGCCGAGCGGATCAGCGCCGGCTACGACGCCGGTGTGCTGACCCTGCGCATCCCGGTCGCCGAGAAGGCCAAGCCTCGCAAGGTCGAGATCAACGCCGGCGGCGCCAAGAAGGAGATCAGCGCCTGACCTCGCGCGATGCAAGCCACCGGTGGCCGCCGCGCCCGCGGCGGCCACCGCGCCTGCCGGAGGACCCCCATGACCCAGAACCTGTACGTGATCCTCGGCGTCGCCTCCGACGCCGAACCGCAGCAGATCACCCGCGCCTTCCGCCGCCTGATCCGAACGCTGCACCCCGACGCCGCACCCGACACGCAGCCCGCCGGAACCCAGGACACCCGGGAACGGTTCGAACAGGTCGTGACCGCGTACCGCGTCCTGCACAACCCGGCCGCCCGGGCCACCTACGACCGCGCCGTGACCATGACCGTACCGACGGCCGACCGCTCTCCTGGCCCGCGCCCGCAGGGGCTGAACCAGCGTGGACAGGCCCCGCTGATCGCCGGACCCACCGTCATCCACGCCCGGCCACCGGCCGCACCGCAGGCGGCGATCCGGATCGGCCCGCCGATACGCCTGAGCGACTGACCCCCGCCCCCACCACGGCCCGGCACGCCGCCCGGCGCGCCGGGCCGGACGGGAACGACCGGGCGCACCGCGCCCCCGGTCGCTGGAGTCACCGCAAGGCACACTCCCGCCCGACTCGCCCACATTCCGCTCCGGATCGCGCCAGGTGCCCCCCATCCTGGCCGGGGCCGAATACTGTGTCGGCGGCCCATGGCGGTTCCGTCACGGGGAGGATGCCGTCCCTGCGGGCGGCCCAGTCTTCGCTCTGGCCACGTGGCTGGCCGAGCACGGACGATGAGGGTATGACGCGCGACCCTGCTGGTCAGACCGGGCCGGTCAGCCGTTCTGAGGATCTGCGCATCGTGAACGCCGTTCTCCTCCGGAGCGAACCCGCAGATGTACACCAGCCCGACGACGTTGGGCGCGCCGGTCGCGGCGTTGGTGATCGCCGCTCCGCCATAGGAGTGCCCCACGGCGAGAACCGGTCCGGGGATCTGGGCGATCGCGCTGGCGACGTAGGCCGAGTCGACGGCCAGGCCGCGGAGAGGGTTGACGATGGCCTGTACGTTCACACCGGCTTCCAGGAGGAGCCCGGTGATGGCGGCCAGGCTCCCGGCGTCCGCGAAGGCGCCGTGCACCAAAGCCGCGGTGGGTGTTGTCGAACTTGTCTGCGTCGTCACCGGATCCTCCGTACTGGACGTGCTGGGTGCTGGATGTACTGGACGCGATGGGCGTCCGCAGCGCGTGCACAGTCCCACCAGTCGGTGGTCGGCCATGGGCAGATACTGATCCGCCCGGTTCTCCCGGCCCGGGGACGGCGCCGTGTCGGCTCCCGCAGCGACGCACTGCTCGCGGTGGCGGTGTTTGGTTCTCCGGTCGATCAAGAGGGCCGCCGCAGTCGCGGCGTATTAGACGTTAAGCGGCATTTTGCCCCCATGCGAGGCCTTGGCGCCCGGAGTCGTCGCGGATCCTCGGGGAAGCGGGCGCCCCGCGGCGAGTCCGGCCCCTGAGTTCCGGCCGCGTGGCAAGTCGGCGCCCGCGCCCAGGTCTACAGATACGGCATACCAGCCATAGGGGAACAATCGCCGTGAAGAGGGCATGCCGTCGCGACGCCCGTCGCGGACGCCGCCGATCCCGCTACGACAGAACTGGGGCCGAATCAACCATGGCAACATTCACCACTTCCGACGGCGCGGACATCTTCTACAAGGACTGGGGAAGCGGGCGTCCGGTGGTCTTCAGCCACGGCTGGCCGCTGACCGCGGACGCCTGGGACGACCAGCCGAACCTCGTGGCCGACCACGGGCACCGGGCCATCGCGCACGACCGCCGCGGCCGGCCGCTCGGGGCAGCCGTGGCAGGGCAACGACCTCACCACCTACGCCGACGACCTGGGCCAGCTGCTGGAGCACCTGGACCTGGACGACGTGACCCTGGTCGGCCACTCCACCGGCGGCGGCGAGGTCACGCGCTGCGCCGCCGGGCGCGGCAGCACGCGGGTGTCCAAGCTGCTGCTGTGCAGCGCGATCCCGCCGCTGATGCTCAAGACCGACGCCAATCCCGAGGGCCTGCCCATCGAGGCCTTCGACGACATCCGCAAGGGCCTGCTGACCGACCGGTCCCAGTTCTACGAGGACCTCAGCGCCGCGTTCTACGGCGCGAACCGCGAGGGCAACCAGGTGTCGCAGGGGGTCAGGGACATGTTCTGGGTGTGGAGCATGACGGTCGGGCTCAAGGGCGCCTATGACTGCGTGAAGGCGTTCTCCGAGACCGACCTGACCGAGGACCTGAAGCAGATCACGGTTCCCACGCTGATCATCCACGGCGACGACGACCAGATCGTGCCCATCCAGGCGGCGGCCAGGAAGTCCATCACGCTGGTCAAGGACGCCGAGCTGAAGGAATACTCCGGCGCGCCGCACGGTCTGATGGCCGTCGCGCCGTACAAGGAGCGGTTCAACAACGACCTGTTGGAGTTCCTGCCCACGTGACGTTTCCGAGCGGCAGCCGTCCAGCCCATGCCTGGTGCTGGGCGGCTGCCTGGTCGTCGTACACGCCTGTCACCCTGAAGACGAGTCCTCGGCGACGGGCCACGGCATGCTGATCGCTGCTGTGGTCCACGGCCGCGTCAGATCTGGTTCTGTCCCCCGTCGACGTCAAGGTTCGAACCGGTGATGAAGCTGGACTGGTCGGAGGCCAGGAACAGCACGGCGTTCGCGACCTCGTCGGGCCGGCCCATCCGCCCCAGCGGGACCGCGGCGGCCAGCGCCCCCTTGAGCTGGGCGGCCTGCTCCTCGTCCGGGGCGAGACCGGTGATTCCCGGGGTGTCGATCGGCCCGGGGGTGATGGCGTTGACCCGGACACCGCGGTCCTTGAGCTCGTTGGCCCAGGTCCGGGCGAAGGAGCGCACCGCGGCCTTGGACGCGGCGTAGACGCCGAACGCCTCGCCGCCGGTGGTCGCGGCCGTGGAGGCCGTCAGGATGACCGACGAGCCCTCGTTCAGCAACGGCAGCGCGTCCTGGACGGTGAACAGCAGAGCCTTGACGTTGAGGTTGAACGTCTGGTCGAAGTGCTCCTCGGTGACGTGCTCCAGCCTGGAGAACGAGCCTCCGCCCGCGTTGGCGAACAGAACGTCCAAGCCTCGGCCGCGCTCCCGCACCGCTCCGAAGAGCCGCTCCCGGTCCTCGGGAACCGTCACGTCGCCCGGAATTCCGACGGCGCCGTTCCCGATCTCGGCCACCGCCGACTCCAACTCCGGCTTGCGCCGGCCGGTGACGAACACCGTCGCGCCCTCGGCCGCCAGGCGCCGGGCCCCGGCCAGTCCGATCCCCACGCTGCCGCCCGTCACGACCGCAGTCTTGCCCTCCAGCTGCCCCATGATCACTCCTCCTCGTGAGCGGATCGGACCAGGCCGTGCGGCCGACAACGCAGCGCACCAGCAGGTCCTCCAACGAGACCTGGCGCAAACCCCACCTCACGCACCGATCGCCGGAAGATCGGCCCCATCGACCGCCCGGGCTCCCTGCCAGCCGGGCCCTCCGCGCTCGACCCCGAGCGGGTATGAAGGACTCCGCCGTGGATACGTGAATCAACCGACCCGCGCCACGGCACCGTACACCGGGATCGTCCGCCCGGCCCCACCCGCTAGGCCGGTGACCTGGCAAGTCACGCGTAAAAACCCTTCTCGAACCTACCGTACGATCCGTTGTCGAGCATGTTCTCCACGGAGTCGTCGACTGTCTTCGGCACGGTCGGCTTCGCCGGCCGGTCCAGCTGCCCTGGCTCCAGGCCGGACACCACCGGGCGCTTCTTGCGGGCGCGCCATTCGCTCAGCACGGTGTTCCGGACCACGCCCCAGACGTACTTCAGGGGGTCCTCCACGCTGTCCAAGCGCTTCCACACCGCCGTGAAGGCCTCGGCGTCGCAGGCTCCGACCTGACCGCGGGCCCACCGCAGCACGGTATACCTGTGGTTGGGTAGAAGAGGTCGTAGTCGCCGACCTCTACTGCCGCCGCCGTCATCGCTGTCCGCCCAGACCGCACTCGCCGGGAGTACCAGCGCCAGCACCTCCACGACCTGGTCTGGAGTCCACCCCAGGCACGCAAGTGGGCCGATGAGGACGATGACGCTGACCGGTAGCGGGCGGCAGGCGTCAGCCAGGGGGTGCCGCTTCTTAGGACCCTGGATGCTCAGCGGCAGGGCAGGCTGTCAATCCACGAGTTTCTCCTTCTCGTGCCAAGGCCCACCGTCCGTTCCAGCGAAGGAGCTCAAAACGGAGGACCCCGCCAACAAACAGTGCCTCACGCTGAGCTTCCCCCAGGTTCTTGATGGTTCGACTCCGGGTAGTGGCAGTTCCACGAGAGGAGTTGATCGTTATGGCGGCGCCGAGGAAGTACCCGCTCGAGCTTCGGGAGCGTGCTGTGCGGGTATATCGCACGGCTCTCCCCGGGTGCACGCGATGCTGCGCCGGGAAGGTGTGAGGACCTCCCGCAAGCGGGTGGAGCGGCTGATGCGGGAGGCCGGGATCGCCGGTGTCGCCCCGGGTCGGCGCCGCCGGTCCACCACCGTGTCCGATCCGGCCGCGCCACGCAGTGACGACCTGGTGGGCAGGGATTTCACGGCTCCGGCCCCGAACCGGCTGTGGGTCACCGACCTGACGCTGATCGACACCGGGGAGGGGCCGCTGTGGCTGTCGTCGATCAAGGACGCGTTCAGCAGGAAGATCGTGGCCTGGGCGACCTCGGCCACCGCCGACGCCGACCTGGTGTGCACCGCGCTGGAGTATGCGCTGAACTCCCGCCGGCCGGCCGCGGACGGCTCGCTGATACATCATGCCGACCACGGCTGCCAGTACACGTCGATCAAGCTCACCACCCGGCTGCTGCGGGCCGGGATCCGCCCCTCGATGGGCACGTCGGCGACAGCTTCGACAACGCCCTGGCCGAGAACATGTGGAGCGTGATCAAGACTGAGTGCGTCCGGCGGTCCGGCCCGTTCCCCACCCGGGCCGATGCCGAGGTCGCCCTGTTCCAGTACATCGACGCGTTCTACAACCCGACCCGCATCCAGGAACACCTGGGCTGGCAGTCCCCGGACGAATTCGAAGCCGCGTACTGGAACACCGAGACAAAAGCACTGGCTGCCGCCACCGTCCCCACCCCCGCCCGCCCTGCGAGCCAGCGCCGAACGGGCGAACCCGACCCCACGACCAACAGAGTAAATCACACAGTCACATGCCACCATGACCAGCACCGTCGACCCCTCAAGCTAACGGGGGAGGCTCAAGGTTGCGCAGGGTGGCCATGGCCCGGGGCGCGTTGCCGGTCCGGACGCGGGAGGCGTCCTCGGCGTAGGCGGTGTCGCGGATCTGGTGGACGGCTTCGATGCTCCACTGGTCGCGGGTGAGTTCGGCCAGCTCGCGTGGGGTGGCGTGGTCCGGGGTCAGGCTGGTGATGCCCAGGACCGCGACGGCCGAGATCGGGTTGCCGCGTGTGTCGGTGACGTATCGGTCCAGTAGGAACACCTGCCGCACGTGGGGGAAGCGCAGCCCTTTGGGGGCTGGCCGGACGCGTATGGTGCGGGTCTCGATCCGGCTGTGGCTCCGGATGGCCTCGGTGTGGCCCGGTTCGGTCTGCTCCCACGGCAGAGCATCCAGGGCCGCGAACAGGTTCGGCTGGTTGCCCATGACGTAGAAGACGTAGAAGGCGTTGCGACGGTGCAGGTAGACGGCGTGTTCGCGCTGGGTATGCAAGGCGTCGGCAGTGATGGCCAGCCCGGTGACGTCGATGGTGTCCAGCACCGGGGTGAAGGCAGTGATCTCGTTGCTCTTGGCGTCGACGCGGCGCTGGCCGGCGGTGGTGCCGGTGTCGTGGCGCACGGCGGCGGGCAGGTGCGGGGCGGTGTTCTCCGCATCCTTCGCGCCGCGGACCGTCTTGCCGTCCACGGCCAGGCCGGTGACCGTGGCCGCCTGCGGCTCGCAGGCGGCCAGCAGCGCGTCCAGCCAGCCGTAGCAGGCGTCGTCCAAGGCATCGGTGTCCAAGCGGGCCAGGGCCCGGGCGATGGTCCGCCGCGAGGGACGGGATCCGTTCGCACCGCCCAGCAGCACGATCACACCGGGCTCGGCGTTGCGCGCCCACTGCGTGACCGCAGCCAGAGACCTGGCCCTGCCCAGCACCGCCAACAGCGCAACGGCCAGCAGGAACGACAGGCGGTACCGGCGTCCCAGAGCCGACCGCGGGTCCGGCACCGCAGCCAGCACGTCCACTAGCGACGGCAGACCCGGCAGTTGGTCGGGCGGACACGGCAGCACCACGTCCTCGAACTGGCGCGACAGGTCCTCGATCAGCGAGGATGACATCGAAGGCACGACTCCGGCGATCATGGCGATTAGACACCAACATGATCATCAGAGTTCGTGCCTTGATGTCAAACCACTGTTACACCACCGCGGGTGGTCGATCGCTCCGCACCTCACCCCCAACCCATCTCGCCGGCGAGAACGCCCCGGCCATGGAGTACTTCGAGAGAATGGGGTCCGCCGCTACAACCGGCTTGGTTCTGCGTAGACGCGTACGCGGATCAGTTGCTTGCCGGTAGCCGCGGGGAAGGCGGGCGTTCCATCGCCAGGGCCAGGGCTGTAGGTATAAGACCTATGCTACCGACTCGATGTTCTTCAAGACCGCTACCGGGCATCTCTTGGCTGCCTAGACTTGCCGCATGACGTTGCCCGAGATCGTGGCTTGCGGCATCTGCCATCGACGTAACAGGGTCCCGACTGAGACCGGGACGAAGGGTCTACGGTGCGGAGCTTGCAAGAGTGATCTGGCCACGCCCGCAATCCTCAAGCGCCTGCTGGTGGTTCAAGCCGGGATAGATCACTTGCTCGCTAAATCGCAAAAGGTTTACTTCAGGCCGGACGCTAGCCTTGAAGCTGAACTCCGGCACCAGCAGCACATATTGGGCACTCTAGCCGAATCATACCCAGGCTACCAATATACGTGGCGGGCGAGCGTTGACGTGGCGGCAGATATTTCTTGGAAACTCGAAGAGCTCCGTAGACGCCTCGACAGGGCGGTGACGAAGCATCTAGCCAAAATCGCCTTCGAAATTCTACAGCTGCTCCATATCAGGTTTGACGTGCCCGCGCTTCCGCCAGGCGCGTCAATTCGAGTGAACGAGCCCTGACGACGCGGCCCGTGAGGCATTGGAGCCGGAGCGATTTAGGTCGTGACCTCGCGTGTCGGGTGGACCTGTGGTGGTATCGCGACTGCGTCGCAGAGTTGCTCGAGCTTACGAATCTTGCCGATTGGGTCCAGCGTGAAGCCGTTCTGCGCGAACAGCGGCAAGAGGCTGGCGATGTGCTGTCTCACGCTGATGAGGTGCAGGTCGATCAGGCGGCTGACCTGCATGACAGGTAGCTGATGGCGTCGATGTAGGACGGCGGCGAGCATCAGCGCGGCGATGTCGACCTTCAGGCCGCGGCTCCTGCGGTCGGGATAGGCGCCGGGCTGTCCGCCGCGGGCCTGTAGCGCCTGCTGCTCGTGCAGCTGACGGTAGGCCGGCTCCGGCACGCCCACCAGCCGGTCCCAGTCCGCTTGCGGGATTCCGGTGACGTCCGGGCAGGTCAGAAGCCCTACCCAGGCAGCGCATGCGGGCTCGTCGCCGAACGTGATCGGCAGCGCATCGATCTGGTCCCAGCTGCCGGTGACGCCCGTGGGGTACTCGGTCTCGTCCAGGACGCAGCTCACGCTCAGCCCGGTATGGGTCGTGGTCGCGGCGATGGTTTCCACCACGACCTCCAGGCTGGTCAACGGCCGACCGCGCCAGGTGCTGCTGATCTGGGCGAAAAGCCGATGCTCCACCTTGTTCCACTTCGACGTCCCCGGCCAATGCCGTTGCTTTGCTTACTGAAGATCCACCATCCTGAATCCCCTGCTCAGAGTGGTGGCGTGGCAGTGTTCGTGGGTACTCGTGCTGGTGGTGGGCGGGTGTCTCGGTTCTAGTCGTCCGTCAGAGTGGTTCGCGCTGGTTCCGACCGCGGCGCCTGGCCGTGGTTCCTACGCTCGGGTTCGTGTCGGATGCCGTGATGCTTGAGCGGATCGCCGCTCGCCGTGCCGGGCTGGACCTGCAGGAGGAGCAGTTGGTGAAGCAGTTGGCCGAGGTACGGGTCGAGCGCGATGAGCTGCTGGTGGCCGAGCGGGTGGTGCAGCGGATCAGTGAGCAGGACGTCGTGGAGTACCTGTCGCTCGCGCCGGCGCCGGTCGAGGCGCAGGTGGGCGGCCGGTCGGTACTGCTGATCCCGGTCCGGGTCGGTGGTATCGGACCCGGTGCGCTCCCGGCGGACTACCAGCGGCTGCTGGTCATCGTGCGCGAGGCGGCCGGGCCTGTGAAGGTCAAGGAGGTCGGCGCGGTGCTCGGCCTTCCGGTCGCCGAGCAGGGCAAGCTGGAGCCGCTGCGCGGGAAGTTGAACAAGCTCGCGGATCGCGGCTGGCTGCGGAAATTCGCCGACGGCCGGTTCACGGTCGCGTTCTGAGCCCGGCCTGGGTGCCCCTCACCGCCGGTGAGCCTGCCACAGGCCGACTCACCTGGGCGAGAGGGACCGATTCCGCTCCGTTCGCGGCGGTGCCCACGGCACCGGACCATGCTCCGGAGCCTGCACCGGCAGCCAGCATACTGGGGATTATGCGGACGCTGATATCATCCTAAAGCGGGGCGGCGATCGGAGCTGTGGGTAAGGGGCGTCCCCGGTGTTCATCGACGTTGTGTGACGAACACCAACGAACAGCCCGGCGGAGCCGGTCAACCTTACCCACTCCTGCCGGCTGCCGCTGTCCACGACCACCGTCACCTACGTCGCCGACCTGCTGCGCGCACGTCTGAAGGCGATCGGGTCCAGGTGGCGGAGCCTGCCGACCGGGCGGATCGCCGTGCTCGTGCGGGTCTGCGCCACGACCAACGCGCCGCCGACCTGGCCGGCGGCAACGACGTGTCCGACACGACGATCCGGCGCTGGACCAACGAGATCATCGACCTGCTCGCCGCCAGGGCACCGCGCCTGGACCGCGCCCTGCGCAAGATCGCCCGACGCGGCGGCGAGGTCGTGCTGATCGACGGCATCCTCATCCCCACCCGCCGCCGCACCGGCAAGGACAACCGGCCCAACTACTCCGGCAAGCACCACCGCCACGGCCTGCACTTCCTGGCCCTCACC
Organism: uncultured Actinomycetota bacterium; assembly: GCA_963742855.1. Taxonomy (GTDB): domain Bacteria; phylum Actinomycetota; class Actinomycetes; order Mycobacteriales; family Micromonosporaceae; genus CAVUNP01. Next base: position 42,833 of record CAVUNP010000019.1, read on the forward strand.
GACGAGAACGGCCAACTGATCTGGATCTCCGCCGCCAGACCCGGCCGCACCCACGACGCCGCCGCCCGCCACGACCACATCGTCGACCACCTCAAAGCCGCCGGCCTCGGCGCCCTGGCCGACCTCGGCTTCCTCGGCGTGGACAAACCGGCCGACCCCGACGACCGGGTCATCGTCACCGGCTACAAGGCCACCCGCTACCGCAAGCTCACCACCGGCCAGAAGACCGCCAACAAGGTCATCGCCGCCGGACGCGCCCCCGTCGAGCACGGCTTCGCCCACCTGAAGAACTGGCGTGTCCTCACCAAGCTGCGCACCGACCCCGCCCGCGCCACCCACCTGCTGCGGGCCCTGCTCGTCCTGACGAACCTCGAAGTCGACCGGTGACAAACGATCAAGACCGCAGACCGCCGCGCTCAACCAGCAAGAGCGCTTATGAACCCTGCCACACCAGAGCCCTGACCAGCCACTTCAGTAGACGACCCCTCACAGATCACCTCCTCCGGGCTGACGTTCACCATGCCCTCCGCGGCCGCCGGCGCCAACGACAACACCGCGCCCCAGAACCAGGTCATCCAGGTGACCGGCACCGGCCCTCTGGGCTTCCTGCTCACCGCCAGCTACGGACCCGCCACCGGGACCCTCACTTACACCGACGGCAGCACGCAGAGCTACACGCTCAACTCAGCCGACTGGTGGTCCACGACCCCGGCCAGCGATACCGCGCTCGCGGTCAGCTCGGCGTACCAGAACCGGCAGGGCAACACCACCGCCGGCCAAAGCGGCAACATCTCTCCGAAACCGTGCCCCTGACCGCGGGCAAGACGCTCGCCTCGGTGCAGCTGCCGAACGGAAGCGCCGTCACCTCCGGCCGCCCGGCCCTGCACATCTTCGCCCTCTCGACCACCGCCGCCGTGGGCGGGAACACGGTGACCGTCGCCAGCCCGGGTGACCAGACCGGCACGGCCGGTACCGCGATCACCGGCGTTCAGGTGCAGGCCACCGACTCCGGGGCCGGACAGACCCTGGCGTACAGCGCTGCCGGGCTGCCGGCCGGGCTGTCGATCAGCGGCAGCGGGCTGATCACCGGCACCCCGACCGCCGCCGGGACCTCCAGCGTGACGGTCACCGCCACCGACTCCACCGGGGCCTCCGGCCTGGCCACCTTCAGCTGGACGATCTCCGGCGGCACCAACACCGGGGTCTGCCACGTGGCCTACGCCAGGACCTCCGAATGGGGGCGGGTTCACCGCCAACGTGACCATCACCAACAGCGGCACCAGCGCGATCAACGGCTGGACGCTCGGGTTAACGTTCCCCGGGGACCAGAAGATCACCAACGCCTGGGGCGCCACCACGAACCAGTCCGGCGCGGCCGTCACCGCGACCAAACTTCGCCTACGACGGCTCGATCGCTCCGGGCGCGAACACCTCGTTCGGATTCAGGGCACCTGGACCAGCAACGATTCCAGCCCGACCGGCTTCACCGTCCACGGGGCCGCGAGGTCCTTACGTGCTGAGCCGAACGAACCTGGGTGCCCCGTGGTGGTCGGAGAGTTTCTGACCACCACGGGCCCTCGACCATGTACTGGTGGTCAGGGCCCAGGCGTCGTCGGCGTGGTGGAGTCCGAGGTTGACCGGCCGGCGGAGGTTGAGGGCGGTGGCGCGGTGGTGGAGCCAGGTGTTGTTGGCGATGACGCCGAGGTAGGGGACGCGGCGGTTGTCGGCGGCCACCAGCCAGGCGATGGCGCGTCTGGTGGACGCCGGAGGCGGACCGGCCGCCAGTCCGGCAAGGCTTCCGACTGGCAGGCCGAATACCGCCTCCGGCGTCCACCGGCAGAACGCGCCATCGCCTGGCTGGTGGCCGCCGACAACCGCCGCGTCCCCTACCTCGGCGTCATCGCCAACAACACCTGGCTCCACCACCGCGCCACCGCCCTCAACCTCCGCCGGCCGGTCAACCTCGGACTCCACCACGCCGACGACGCCTGGGCCCTGACCACCAGTACATGGTCGAGGGCCCGTGGTGGTCAGAAACTCTCCGACCACCACGGGGCACCCAGGTTCGTTCGGCTCAGCACGTCAGGAGCACGCGGCCCCGTTGACGGTGAAGCCGGTCGGGCTGGAATCGTTGCTGGTCCAGGTGCCCTGGAATCCGAACGAGGTGTTCGCGCCCGGAGCGATCGAGCCGTCGTAGGCGACGTTGGTCGCGGTGACGGCCGCGCCGGACTGGTTCGTGGTGGCGCCCCAGGCGTTGGTGATCTTCTGGTCCCCGGGGAACGTGAACCCGAGCGTCCAGCCGTTGATCGCGCTGGTGCCGCTGTTGGTGATGGTCACGTTGGCGGTGAACCCGCCCCCATTCGGAGGTCCTGGCGTAGGCCACGTGGCAGACCCCGGTGTTGGTGCCGCCGGAGATCGTCCAGCTGAAGGTGGCCAGGCCGGAGGCCCCGGTGGAGTCGGTGGCGGTGACCGTCACGCTGGAGGTCCCGGCGGCGGTCGGGGTGCCGGTGATCAGGCCGCTGCCGCTGATCGACAGCCCGGCCGGCAGCCCGGCAGCGCTGTACGCCAGGGTCTGTCCGGCCCCGGAGTCGGTGGCCTGCACCTGAACGCCGGTGATCGCGGTACCGGCCGTGCCGGTCTGGTCACCCGGGCTGGCGACGGTCACCGTGTTCCCGCCCACGGCGGCGGTGGTCGAGAGGGCGAAGATGTGCAGGGCCGGGCGGCCGGAGGTGACGGCGCTTCCGTTCGGCAGCTGCACCGAGGCGAGCGTCTTGCCCGCGGTCAGGGGCACGGTTTCGGAGAAGATGTTGCCGCTTTGGCCGGCGGTGGTGTTGCCCTGCCGGTTCTGGTACGCCGAGCTGACCGCGAGCGCGGTATCGCTGGCCGGGGTCGTGGACCACCAGTCGGCTGAGTTGAGCGTGTAGCTCTGCGTGCTGCCGTCGGTGTAAGTGAGGGTCCCGGTGGCGGGTCCGTAGCTGGCGGTGAGCAGGAAGCCCAGAGTGCCGGTGCCGGTCACCTGGATGACCTGGTTCTGGGGCGCGGTGTTGTCGTTGGCGCCGGCGGCCGCGGAGGGCATGGTGAACGTCAGCCCGGAGGAGGTGATCTGTGAGGGGTCGTCATCCTGAAGTGGCTGGTCAGGGCTCTGGTGTGGCAGGGTTCATAAGCGCTCTTGCTGGTTGAGCGCGGCGGTCTGCGGTCTTGATCGTTTGTCACCGGTCGACTTCGAGGTTCGTCAGGACGAGCAGGGCCCGCAGCAGGTGGGTGGCGCGGGCGGGGTCGGTGCGCAGCTTGGTGAGGACACGCCAGTTCTTCAGGTGGGCGAAGCCGTGCTCGACGGGGGCGCGTCCGGCGGCGATGACCTTGTTGGCGGTCTTCTGGCCGGTGGTGAGCTTGCGGTAGCGGGTGGCCTTGTAGCCGGTGACGATGACCCGGTCGTCGGGGTCGGCCGGTTTGTCCACGCCGAGGAAGCCGAGGTCGGCCAGGGCGCCGAGGCCGGCGGCTTTGAGGTGGTCGACGATGTGGTCGTGGCGGGCGGCGGTGGCGTCGTGGGTGCGGCCGGGTCTGGCGGCGGAGATCCAGATCAGTCGGCCGTTCTCGTCGGTGAGGGCCAGGAAGTGCAGGCCGTGGCGGTGGTGCTTGCCGGAGTAGTTGGGCCGGTTGTCCTTGCCGGTGCGGCGGCGGGTGGGGATGAGGATGCCGTCGATCAGCACGACCTCGCCGCCGCGTCGGGCGATCTTGCGCAGGGCGCGGTCCAGGCGCGGTGCCCTGGCGGCGAGCAGGTCGATGATCTCGTTGGTCCAGCGCCGGATCGTCGTGTCGGACACGTCGTTGCCGCCGGCCAGGTCGGCGGCGCGTTGGTCGTGGCGCAGAACCGCGAGCACGAGCACGGCGATCCGCCCGGTCGGCAGGCTCCGCCACCTGGACCCGATCGCCTTCAGACGTGCGCGCAGCAGGTCGGCGACGTAGGTGACGGTGGTCGTGGACAGCGGCAGCCGGCAGGAGTGGGTAAGGTTGACCGGCTCCGCCGGGCTGTTCGTTGGTGTTCGTCACACAACGTCGATGAACACCGGGGACGCCCCTTACCCACAGCTCCGATCGCCGCCCCGCTTTAGGATGATATCAGCGTCCGCATAATCCCCAGTATGCTGGCTGCCGGTGCAGGCTCCGGAGCATGGTCCGGTGCCGTGGGCACCGCCGCGAACGGAGCGGAATCGGTCCCTCTCGCCCAGGTCAGTCGGCCTGTGGCAGGCTCACCGGCGGTAAGGGGCACCCAGGCCGGGCTCAGAACGCGACCGTGAACCGGCCGTCGGCGAGTTTCCGCAGCCAGCCGCGATCCGCGAGCTTGTTCAACTTCCCGCGCAGCGGCTCCAGCTTGCCCCGCTCCGCGACCGGAAGGCCGAGCACCGCGCCGACCTCCTTGACCTTCACAGGCCCGGCCGCCTCGCGCACGATGACCAGCAGCCGCTGGTAGTCCGCCGGGAGCGCACCGGGTCCGATACCACCGACCCGGACCGGGATCAGCAGTACCGACCGGCCGCCCACCTGCGCCTCGACCGGCGCCGGCGCGAGCGACAGGTACTCCACGACGTCCTGCTCACTGATCCGCTGCACCACCCGCTCGGCCACCAGCAGCTCATCGCGCTCGACCCGTACCTCGGCCAACTGCTTGACCAACTGCTCCTCCTGCAGGTCCAGCCCGGCACGGCGAGCGGCGATCCGCTCAAGCATCACGGCATCCGACACGAACCCGAGCGTAGGAACCACGGCCAGGCGCCGCGGTCGGAACCAGCGCGAACCACTCTGACGGACGATCTAGAACCAAGACACCCGCCCACCACCAGCACGAGTACCCACGAACACTGCCACGCCACCACTCTGAGCAGGGGATTCAGGATGGTGGATCTTCAGTAAGCAAAGCAACGGCATTGGCCGGGGACGTCGAAGTGGAACAAGGTGGAGCATCGGCTTTTCGCCCAGATCAGCAGCACCTGGCGCGGTCGGCCGTTGACCAGCCTGGAGGTCGTGGTGGAAACCATCGCCGCGACCACGACCCATACCGGGCTGAGCGTGAGCTGCGTCCTGGACGAGAACGAGTACCCCACGGGCGTCACCGGCAGCTGGGACCAGATCGATGCGCTGCCGATCACGTTCGGCGACGAGCCCGCATGCGCTGCCTGGGTAGGGCTTCTGACCTGCCCGGACGTCACCGGAATCCCGCAAGCGGACTGGGACCGGCTGGTGGGCGTGCTGGAGCCGGCCTACCGTCAGCTGCACGAGCAGCAGGCGCTACAGGCCCGCGGCGGACAGCCCGGCGCCTATCCCGACCGCAGGAGCCGCGGCCTGAAGGTCGGCATCGCCGTGCTGATGCTCGCCGCCGTCCTACATCGACGCCATCAGCTACCTGTCATGCAGGTCAGCCGCCTGATCGACCTGCACCGCATCAGCGTGAGACAGCACATCGCCAGCCTCTTGCCGCTGTTCGCGCAGAACGGCTTCACGCTGGACCCAATCGGCAAGATTCGTAAGCTCGAGCAACTCTGCGACGCAGTCGCGATACCACCACAGGTCCACCCGACACGCGAGGTCACGACCTAAATCGCTCCGGCTCCAATGCCTCACGGGCCGCGTCGTCAGGGCTCGTTCACTCGAATTGACGCGCCTGGCGGAAGCGCGGGCACGTCAAACCTGATATGGAGCAGCTGTAGAATTTCGAAGGCGATTTTGGCTAGATGCTTCGTCACCGCCCTGTCGAGGCGTCTACGGAGCTCTTCGAGTTTCCAAGAAATATCTGCCGCCACGTCAACGCTCGCCCGCCACGTATATTGGTAGCCTGGGTATGATTCGGCTAGAGTGCCCAATATGTGCTGCTGGTGCCGGAGTTCAGCTTCAAGGCTAGCGTCCGGCCTGAAGTAAACCTTTTGCGATTTAGCGAGCAAGTGATCTATCCCGGCTTGAACCACCAGCAGGCGCTTGAGGATTGCGGGCGTGGCCAGATCACTCTTGCAAGCTCCGCACCGTAGACCCTTCGTCCCGGTCTCAGTCGGGACCCTGTTACGTCGATGGCAGATGCCGCAAGCCACGATCTCGGGCAACGTCATGCGGCAAGTCTAGGCAGCCAAGAGATGCCCGGTAGCGGTCTTGAAGAACATCGAGTCGGTAGCATAGGTCTTATACCTACAGCCCTGGCCCTGGCGATGGAACGCCCGCCTTCCCCGCGGCTACCGGCAAGCAACTGATCCGCGTACGCGTCTACGCAGAACCAAGCCGGTTGTAGCGGCGGACCCCATTCTCTCGAAGTACTCCATGGCCGGGGCGTTCTCGCCGGCGAGATGGGTTGGGGGTGAGGTGCGGAGCGATCGACCACCCGCGGTGGTGTAACAGTGGTTTGACATCAAGGCACGAACTCTAATGATCATGTTGGTGTCTAATCGCCATGATCGCCGGAGTCGTGCCTTCGATGTCATCCTCGCTGATCGAGGACCTGTCGCGCCAGTTCGAGGACGTGGTGCTGCCGTGTCCGCCCGACCAACTGCCGGGTCTGCCGTCGCTAGTGGACGTGCTGGCTGCGGTGCCGGACCCGCGGTCGGCTCTGGGACGCCGGTACCGCCTGTCGTTCCTGCTGGCCGTTGCGCTGTTGGCGGTGCTGGGCAGGGCCAGGTCTCTGGCTGCGGTCACGCAGTGGGCGCGCAACGCCGAGCCCGGTGTGATCGTGCTGCTGGGCGGTGCGAACGGATCCCGTCCCTCGCGGCGGACCATCGCCCGGGCCCTGGCCCGCTTGGACACCGATGCCTTGGACGACGCCTGCTACGGCTGGCTGGACGCGCTGCTGGCCGCCTGCGAGCCGCAGGCGGCCACGGTCACCGGCCTGGCCGTGGACGGCAAGACGGTCCGCGGCGCGAAGGATGCGGAGAACACCGCCCCGCACCGCCCGCCGCCGTGCGCCACGACACCGGCACCACCGCCGGCCAGCGCCGCGTCGACGCCAAGAGCAACGAGATCACTGCCTTCACCCCGGTGCTGGACACCATCGACGTCACCGGGCTGGCCATCACTGCCGACGCCTTGCATACCCAGCGCGAACACGCCGTCTACCTGCACCGTCGCAACGCCTTCTACGTCTTCTACGTCATGGGCAACCAGCCGAACCTGTTCGCGGCCCTGGATGCTCTGCCGTGGGAGCAGACCGAACCGGGCCACACCGAGGCCATCCGGAGCCACAGCCGGATCGAGACCCGCACCATACGCGTCCGGCCAGCCCCCAAAGGGCTGCGCTTCCCCCACGTGCGGCAGGTGTTCCTACTGGACCGATACGTCACCGACACACGCGGCAACCCGATCTCGGCCGTCGCGGTCCTGGGCATCACCAGCCTGACCCCGGACCACGCCACCCCACGCGAGCTGGCCGAACTCACCCGCGACCAGTGGAGCATCGAAGCCGTCCACCAGATCCGCGACACCGCCTACGCCGAGGACGCCTCCCGCGTCCGGACCGGCAACGCGCCCCGGGCCATGGCCACCCTGCGCAACCTTGAGCCTCCCCCGTTAGCTTGAGGGGTCGACGGTGCTGGTCATGGTGGCATGTGACTGTGTGATTTACTCTGTTGGTCGTGGGGTCGGGTTCGCCCGTTCGGCGCTGGCTCGCAGGGCGGGCGGGGGTGGGGACGGTGGCGGCGGCCAGTGCCTGTGTCTCGGTGTTCCAGTACGCGGCTTCGAATTCGTCCGGGGACTGCCAGCCCAGGTGTTCCTGGATGCGGGTCGGGTTGTAGAACGCGTCGATGTACTGGAACAGGGCGACCTCGGCATCGGCCCGGGTGGGGAACGGGCCGGACCGCCGGACGCACTCAGTCTTGATCACGCTCCACATGTTCTCGGCCAGGGCGTTGTCGAAGCTGTCGCCGACGTGCCCATCGAGGGGCGGATCCCGGCCCGCAGCAGCCGGGTGGTGAGCTTGATCGACGTGTACTGGCAGCCGTGGTCGGCATGATGTATCAGCGAGCCGTCCGCGGCCGGCCGGCGGGAGTTCAGCGCATACTCCAGCGCGGTGCACACCAGGTCGGCGTCGGCGGTGGCCGAGGTCGCCCAGGCCACGATCTTCCTGCTGAACGCGTCCTTGATCGACGACAGCCACAGCGGCCCCTCCCCGGTGTCGATCAGCGTCAGGTCGGTGACCCACAGCCGGTTCGGGGCCGGGGCCGTGAAATCCCTGCCCACCAGGTCGTCACTGCGTGGCGCGGCCGGGTCGGACACGGGGGTGGACCGGCGGCGCCGGCCCGGGGCGACACCGGCGATCCCGGCCTCCCGCATCAGCCGCTCCACCCGCTTGCGGGAGGTCCTCACACCCTCTCGGCGCAGCATCGCGTGCGCCCTGGGAGAGCCGTGCGATATACCCGCACAGCACGCTCCCGAAGCTCGAGCGGGTACTTCCTCGGCGCCGCCATAACGATCAACTCCTCTCGTGGAACTGCCACTACCCGGAGTCGAACCATCAAGAACCTGGGGGAAGCTCAGCGTGAGGCACTGTTTGTTGGCGGGGTCCTCCGTTTTGAGCTCCTTGGCTGGAACGGACGGTGGGCCTTGGCACGAGAAAGAGAAACTCGTGGATTGACAGCCTGCCCTGCCGCTGAGCATCCAGGGTCCTAAGAAGCGGCACCCCCTGGCTGACGCCTGCCGCCCGCTACGGGTCAGCGTCATCGTCCTCATCGGCCCACTTGCGTGCCTGGGGTGGACTCCAGACCAGGTCGTGGAGGTGCTGGCGCTGGTACTCCCGGCGAGTGCGGTCTGGGCGGACAGCGATGACGGCGGCGGCAGTAGAGGTCGGCGACTACGACCTCTTCTACCCAACCACAGGTATACCGTGCTGCGGTGGGCCCGCGGTCAGGTCGGAGCCTGCGTCGCCGAGGGCTCGCGGGCGGAGTGTGGAAGCGCTTGGAACATAAAGGGCCTGAAGAGTCGGGGCGTGGTCCGGAACACCGTGCTGAGCGAATGGCGCGCCCCAAGACGCGGTGGTGTCCGGCCTGGAGCCAGGGCAGCTGGACCGGGCAGGCGAAGCCGACCGTGCCGAAGAGCATTCGACGACTCCGTGGAGAACATGCTCGACAACGGATCGTACGGTAGGTTCGAGAAGGGTTTTTACGCATTAACTGCCAGGTCACCGGCCTAGCGGGTAAAACGGGCGGACGATGCCGGTGTACGGTGCCGTGGCGCGGGTCAGTTGGATTAGCAGCATCCACGGCTGAGTCCTTCATACCCGCTCGGGTCGCGAGGGGCCGCTGGCAGGGAGCCCGGGCGGTCGATGGGGCCGATCTTCCGGCGATCGTGCGTGAGGTGGGGTTTGCGCCAGGTCTCGTTGGAGGACCTGCTGGTGCGCTGCGTTGTCGGCCGCACGGCCTGGTCCGATCCGCTCACGAGGAGGGAGTTGATCGTGGGGCAGGCTGGAGGGCAGGACTGCGGTCGTGACGGGCGGCAGCGTGGGGATCGGACTGGCCGGGGCCCGGCGCCTGGCGGCCGAGGGCGCGACAGTGATCGTCACCGGCCGGCGCAAGCCGAGTTGGAGTCGGCGGTGGCCGAGATCGGATCGGCGCCGTCGAATTGCAAGCGATGTGGACGGTTCCCAGGCTCCAGGATCGTTTCTGGGGGGCGGTGGCGGGGGGGCGGCGGAGCCCTCCGTTGTCTGTTGCCGCCAACGCGGGCGGGGGCTGGTAGCTCCAGGCTGGAGAGAGTGCCCAAAGAGAGGGAAGACCAGACGTTCAACCTCAACGTCCGAGGCTCTGCTGTTCACCGTCCAGGACGCGCTGCCGTTGCTGAACAAGAGCTGAGTCGGTCATCCTGACGGCCTCCACGGCCGCGACCACCGGCGGCGAGGCGTTCAGCGGTTACGCCCGCGTCCAAGGCGGCGGTGCTGCCTCGAGCGGACCTGGGCCAACGAGCTCAAGGACCAAGGTGTCGGGTCAACGCCATCACCCGCGGGCCAATAAAAAACACCCCGGGAATCCCAGGTTCTCGCCCCGGACGAGGAGGAGCAGGCCGCCCAGCTCAAGGGGGCGCTGGCCGCCGCGGGTCCCCGCCTCGGGGCGGAGAGAGAGAGCACACCCGAGAGGCGAGAGTCGCGAAGACGCCGTGCTGTTCCTGGCCTCCGAGCCAGTCCAGCTTGATCACCGGTTGCGAACCTTGGACAAAACGGGGGACAGAACCAGATCTGACGCGGCCGTGGACCACAGCAGCGATCCGCAGTGCCGTGGCCCGTCGCCGGGGAGCCGGGTTGAGGGTGACAGGCGTGTACGACGACCAGGCAGCCGCCCAGCACCAGGCATGGGCTGGACGGCTGCCGCTGGGCGTCACGTGGGCAGGGACTGCCGACGGTCGTTGTTGAACCGCTCCTTGTAGGGCGCGACGACATCAGGCCGTGCGGCGCGCCGGAGAATTCCTTCAGCTCGGCGTCCTTGACAATCGTGATGCATCCGGCCGCGGCCTACGATGGGGACGATCTGGTAGGCCGTGGATGATCAGCGTGGGAACCGTGATCTGCTTCAGGTCCTCGGTCAGGTCGGTTCGGAGACGCCTTGACGCAGTCGGGGCCGCCCGAACCCCACCGTCATGCTCGACAGCCAGAACATGTCGCGGACACCCTGCGACACCTGGTTGCCGTCGTGGATCCTGCGCCGAAGAAGGGCGGCGCTAGGCTGTAGAATGGGACCGCCGGTCAGTCGGCCCTTGCGGATGTCGTCGAAGACCTCGATGGGCAGCGGGGGTTGGCGTCGGTCTACAGCATCAGCGGCGGGATCGTGCAGCAGCAGCACAGCTTCGACACCCGCGTCCTGCCGCGCCCGGCGGCGCAGCGCGTGACCTCGCCGCCCGTGGAGGTGGCCGATCAGTGTATGCCGTCCAGGTCCAGGTGCTCGAGCAGCGGCCAGGTCGTCGGCGTAGGTGGTCGAGGTCGTTGCCCTCGACGGCTGGCCGAGCGGCCGTCGCCCCGGCGGTCGGGCGCGATGGCCCGTACGCGTGGTCGGGGACGAGGCGTCCGGTTGTTCCAGGCGTCGGTGTTCAGCGGCGAGCCGTGGGTGAAGACGACCGGGCGGCCGTTTCGCCAGTCCCTGTAGAAGATGTCCGCGCCGTCGGAGGTGGTGAATGTTACCGGTTGATTGGGCCCGGTCGTAGCGGGGTGGGCAAGACGTCCGCGACAGGGCGTCGCGACGGCATGCCCCTTTCACCGGCCCTAGCCTGGTATGCCGCATCTGTAGACCTGGGCGCGGGCGCCGAGCTTGCCACGCGGCCGGAACTCGGGGCCGGACTCGCCGCGGGGCGCCCGCTTCCCCGAGGATCCGCGACGAGAATTCCGGGGGGGGTGCTTAACGTCTAATACGCCGCGACTCCGGCGAGCTCTTGATCGAGCCGGAGAACCAAACACCGCCACCGCGAGAGCAGTGGGGGGGAGCCGACACGGCGGCATCCCCGGGCCGGGAGAACCGGGCGGATCGGGTCTGCCCATGGCCGACCACCGAGCTGGTGGGACTGTGCACGCGCTGCGGACGCCCCGCCCAGTACATCCAGCACCACACGTCCAGTACGGAGGATCCGGTGACGACGCAGACAAGTTCGACGACACCCACACGGCTTTGGTGCACGGCGCCTTCGCGGACGCCGGAGCCTGGCGAGGCCGTCGCCGGACTATCCTGAACCCGGGTGAAAGTTCAACCGGTCCCTTCTCGCGAGCGCGGCGGACGAATTGCGACACCGGTTCGAAAACATCTGTCCGTCATCAAAGGCGGCCATCTTGCCTTGGCACCGATGGTGACGAGCTCGTGATCAGCGACGTTCCATGTGCAGGGGACCCGGACCTGCCTCTGGCCCGA
>CAVUNP010000020.1:0-22269 GCA_963742855.1 uncultured Actinomycetota bacterium
CTGCTGCTCCAGGTCGTGCGGGAAGAGGTTGTGTCCCCGGACGATCACCATCTCCTTGAGCCGGCCCGTGATGTACAGCTCGCCGTCGACGACCGCGCCCAGGTCACCGGTGCGCAACCAGCCGGTCTCGCCGGTGCCGGCGAGGCGGGCGTGGAAGGTCTCCTCGGTGAGTTCCGGCCTGTTCCAGTAGCCCTGGCCGATGGCCGCCCCACGCAGCCAGATCTCACCGATCGCCGTGTCGGGCAGCACGGCGCGGGTCTGCGGATCGACGATGCGCAGTTCGTGTGCGCCGGGTGCGCCGACGCCTACGACCTCCTTGCCCGTGCCGGCGGTGCTGTGCACGAGCCGTGGCGCCGGCGAGGACTCGGCCGCGCGGGGGTCGACGACCAGCACCGACTGCGGCCGATCACGCGGACAGCAGGACACGAAGACGGTCGACTCCGCCATGCTGTAGCCCGGGGTGTAGATCTCCGGGCGCAGGCCGATGTGGGCGAACCGTTTGGCGAACGCGGCCGTCGTCGGGGCGTGGATGGGCTCGGATCCGTTGATGAAGTTGCTCAGCTTCGACAAGTCGAGCCCGTCGAGGTCCTCGTCCTTGATGAGGCGCAGGCAGAGGCCGAAGGCGAAGTCGGCGCGGCGGTCACGGTGGTGCCGAACCGGTCCATCATCCGGAACCACTCGACCGGCCGCCTGACGAACTCGCTCGGCGACATCAGCACTGAGGGCGCGCCGTGCAGCAGCGCGACGGTGAGTTGCGCGAACAGGCTGAAGTCGTGGTGCAGGGGCATCCAGTTGCCGAAGGCGTCGCCGGGGCGGCCCAACCCGGCATGGGCGCGCAGCCCCGCAATGTTGGCGAGGATGCTGGCATGGCTGAGCATCACACCCTTCGGTGCGCCGGTCGCGCCGGAGCTGTACTGCAGCAGAGCCAGCGAGTCCGGTGAGAGGTCCGCGCGGGCGGGCCGGGCCGGCGCGGCACCGGCCGCGGGGTCACCCGGCTCCTCGACCGGCACGTGGCCGAGGCCGTGTGCGCGGAGCCGTTCCGCGGCGCGAAGGATGTTCTGGTCGCCGGTCGCGGTGTACACAAGCGCGGGCGAGCAGTCCGCGACGATGACCGCGACCCGGTCCGCCGCGGTGGCCGAGCCGCCCGGTGACGGCGTCGGCACCGCGACGAGCCCGGCGAGCATGCACGCCAGGTACAGCTCGACGAAACTCCGTGCCGGTCGACAAGGAGATGAGCACCCGTTCGCCGGGGGCCAGCCGGGCCGCCATCTCCTCGGCACGCCGGCTGGCCCGCCGGGCCAGCTCGGCGTAGGTGAGGCTCGGGTGTTCACTCTGAGTTGAACCGCGGTACAGCGTGAGTGCGGCGGTGTCCGGAGATTCCTGGACCTGGTCGAGAAAGACGGTGCCCACAGTCTGGCGACCGAAGCGATCGGTGATCATGGGGTTTCCTCCGTTGCAGGCCTCGGTCATCCGCCGCACTAGGGGACGGTTCCGGACAGGGTCAGGCGGTCTGCCGCTCGAGGTTCTGCTTCTCCATCGCCTCAATCAGGCTCTTGGGCCGCATGTCGGTCCAGTTCTTCGACCAGTGCAACCGAGGCACTCTTCACGACCGGCCTCGCCGAACACGCTCGTCCAGCCGGCGGGAACCTTGGCGAATACCGGCCAGAGCGAATGCTGCCCCTCGTCGTTGACCAGGACAAGGAAACGGCCTTCGGGGTCGTCGAACGGGTTCATCACGCCGCCCTTTCTTGACGCACGGAATGGTTTGAGCCTCGTCTTACCGGGAAACCGGTGACGCGGATGCGCTCGCAGGCCGAACCGACGCAGGTTGCGTTCGTCGATGAGCGGTGAAGGTGCGTCCCGCAAGCGCCCGGGGACCCGCACACTATGGCGCGGCCCGTCCGATCGATCAATCCCGGTGGAAACACCCGCCAGTGGCCCCGACGTTCAACAGCGGGGCCCTCCGGTTGAACAGGTTGCCGTTCTTCTTCAGAACTTGCCGAGGAACTCGATGATGGCGGCGTTGACCTCGTCCGGACGCTCGAGGTTGCCCAGATGACCGGCACCGCCGATCTCGACGAAGTCGCAGCCCGCGATGGACTCGGCGACCTCGGCTGCGAGGTGCGGCGGGCAGATCAGGTCGTCGGTGAAGGCGATGACGCGGCACGGCACGGTGATCCCACGCAGCAGCTCACGCCGGTCGGCTCCGACGTCGACCCAGTCCTGGCCGCTCGCACCGCCGGTGTCGCCGGACAGCTCGAAGACGTCGAGCCACAGTGAGACCGCAGCATCGTCGTTGAGGGTACGGGGCGAGAACATCTGCAGCACCGTTGTGGGCGCGGAGAAGCCCGGCGGCAACTGGATGCTCTTCTCGTTGAGCGCCTGGTCGGCCCGTGCAGGGCCCGCCGGACGAGGTCGGAGCGGGACCGGGTGGCCATCAGCACGGCCGAACGCACCAGATCGGGGCGCCGCAACGCGATCTCCTCGGCGATGACGGCGCCCAGTGAGGTGCCGACCAGGTGGCACGGCCCGAAGTCGAGCGCCTCGATGAGCCCGACGGTGTCGGCGACCATGTCGTCGAGGCTGTACCGGCCCGGCGGGCTGTCCGACGGCGCGATGGCGCGGTTGTCGAAGGTGACGGTCTGATACCCGGCTCTGTTCAGCGCCGGCGTCTGATGCGCCGTCCAGACCCGGCCGCTGGCCCCGGATCCCATGATGAACAGGACCCGGTCACCGTCGCCGGTGAGGTCGTAGGCGAGTTTGATGCCGTTTGCGGTCACGTATCGCATGATGCGGCCGCTGCCTCCTTCGAAAAGATGGATCGCCGGCCGGGTATCGGGCCGGGGGGAAGGTCCAAAGACGCGTTCAACCTCAGCAGCACAGCAGTTGACGATCGCTGGCTCCGGCGTGCGTGGAAGTTGTTGGCCCGATCGCGGGACGGTGACATAGTGAGGCCTCGCGATGCCAGGTGCGCGTGGTGGCTATGCCCCATTCTGTTCAATCCCTTGTCTCCGCGCACTGTCGAACCTACGTGGAGGACATCGATGAGTAACGCCGAAGAGCCGCGCTATCTGAAATCGAATGTGATCATCGAGCCGTTGGTCGACCGCTTCTATGCATGGCTGCACACGGTGGCACCCGCCCAGGCGGCGATGAACCTCGCCTACCTTCAGGTACCGCTGCTCGAGTCGTACCTGGAGAACCCGCAGGTGCACATCGCCGCGGTGAACAATCCGGAGCTACGCGGCGGATACTTCATCGGCATCGAGGAGGCACGCAAGCAGGAGGTCGCCGACCTGCTCGCCTCGATCAAGCGCGACCGGGCCGGGATGCTCGCGTTCGCCTCCGCCATCACCCAGGGTGCGGACCTCGTGCGCGAGTCGGCGAACCGGTTTCGACCTCACGCCGCTGTACCCGAAGCTGCCCACCGAACTCAACGGCCTTGTGGAGCTGGCCTACGACTGGGCAACCAGGCCTCGATGCACTTCCTCGAGCCGGTCGTCTACAAGAGCCCGATGTATGACGAGAGCCGCCAGTCGGTGCAGTGCTGTCACTCGAGGACGGCGTGGAGCGCCCGTTCATCCTCAGCACCCCGCGGCTGCCCGGGCCGAACGTGCTCGAGCTGCAGTCGCCGTTCCGCCATGCGGGGCTGCAGGAGCTGTTCCAGGCCGAGGATCAAGCCCACCACCGCGGGCCGGGCTGGCGCGAGGCGCTCGGCCTCGACGACACGCAGGCCGTGTGGCTCGACCGGCTCCTGGACACCAAGCTGAGCCTCAGCCCTGACCGGCACATCGAGGCCGGCGGCCGGATCCGCTACTTCGGTCACGCGTGTCTGGTGTTGCAGACGCCGGAGGCGGCGATCGTCGCGGACCCGTTCATCAGCGCAGACAACACCGTGGGGGACCGCTACACGCTCGACGACCTGCCCGACTACATCGACTTGGTCGTCATCACCCACGGCCACCAGGACCACATCGTGCTGGAGACGCTGCTGCAGGCCCTGCGTGGCCGAGTCGGTGCCATCGTGGTGCCGCGCTCGTCGAAGGGCAGCATCTGCGACCCGTCGCTGGGCACCTACCTCAAGCACGTCGGCCTGCCGGTCATCGAGGTCGACGAGTTCGACGAGGTGCCGTTCCCAGGCGGCAAGGTGACCGCGACGCCGTTCCTCGGTGAGCACTCAGACCTTGACATCCGGTCGAAGTCGACCTATTGGGTGGAGCTGGCCGGTAAGAAGGTGTTCATCGGCGCCGACTCCTCCGGCATCGACCCGGTGCTCTACCGCTATATCCGGAACCACCTCGGCAAGGCCGACATGGCCTTCCTCGGCATGGAATGCGACGGAGCGCCGCTGACCTGGTTGTACCAGGCGATCCTGACGGTCACGGTGTCCAAGAAGATCAACAAGTCGCGCAAGCTGTCGGGCTCCAACGCCGAGCAGGCCGCCGCGATCATGATGGAGCTCGGCTCCGACGAGGCCTACATCTACGCCATGGGCGAGGAGGCATGGCAGGGTCACGTCATGGCCACCACGTACAACGAGGACACGTACCAGATCAAGCAGATCGAGGAGTTCCTCGGCTGGTGCGCCGACCGCGGCATCACCGCCGAGCACCTGTTCAACAAGCGCGAATGGCGCTGGCAGTAGGAAGCGACAGGCCAGCAGGAACTGGAAGTGCCGGCACCCCGCGTCGAAAGGGGTGCCGGCACTTCTCAGCGTCCGAGCCAGCGCGGTTCGCGTCGCTCCGCGAAGGCACGAGGGCCTTCCACCGCGTCCTGGCTGTGCATGCGGTGTTGTTCCCAGGTGTACGTGGCGTCGAACGCCTCTGGCAGGGGCATGTCCAGCGACCGCAGCACCGACTCCTTGACCGCCCGCACGGCCAGCGGCGCAGCCCGCACGAGGTCGTCGGTCCAGCCGGCCACGCACGAGTCGAGCTCCCCGGCGGGCACCACGTCGTTGAGCAGTCCGCGCGCAACGCGACGTCGGCGGTCATTCGCCGGCCGGTCAGCAGATACCCCATGGCGAGCTTCAGCGGCAGCTGCCGGGCGAGGCGAAAGGCACCGCCGGCGCCCGGCACCAAACCCAGCTTGACCTCCGGCAGCGCGAACACGGACCGGTCGCTCGCCACGATGAGGTCGCAGGCGAGCGCGAGCTCGAAGCCGCCGCCGAGCGCGTAGCCATCGACCCTCGCGACCACCGGTTTGCTCAGCTCGAAGCGTTCGGTGAGCCGCGGCCAGCCAGGCTGGCCGCGGCTGCCGAACGTCGTCGTGGCCGCGCCGGACGCGTTGAGCCGCGCCCGTTCCGAAGGTCCTGCCCGACGCTGAACGCCCGGCCGCCGGCGCCGGTGAGCACCGCGACCCGCAGCGCGTCGTCGGCCTCGAAGTCGTCCCAGACGGCCGCGAGCTCCTCGTGGGTGCGCAGGTCCAGGGCGTTGAGCACAGCCGGGCGGTCGATGGTGACGTGGGCGACGGCGTCCTGCTTCACGTACCGGACGCGCGCCCCCTCGTCATGGCTCATGCGCTGCGGGCGGTGAACCGCCGCACCTTGTCCAGGACGTCGTCGTCGTAGATGCGCAGCGCCTGCTGCAACGCGAACTCCGCCATGTACTGCCGGAACTGCTCCACCGGCTCCTCCGCGACGATCAGCATCCTGCGGTTGGCCACGACTGTCGGCCCTCGCAAGGACTCCGCGGCCCGCTCGACCGCGTCGTCGAGTTCCTCCGGCTCGCACACCTCGTCGACCAGGTACCGGGCGTCGGGTTCGGTGGCCCGGATTCGGCGCCCCTGCAGCACGAGACGACGGGCGAACCGCGTCCCGGCGGCCCGGCGCAGCCGGAAGTTCGACGCGCCGGGGATGATGCCCTCCTGCGCGGCTGGCAGGCTGATGTAGGAGTCGGCGGCGGCGAGCACATGGTCGAACACGAGCAGCAGCTGGGCGCCGCCTCCGATGGCGAAGCCGTCGACCGCGGCGACCCAGGGTTTCTCCACGGTTCGCGAGTGCCAGCGCGCCGGGTCCTCGACGAGGATCCCCCGCACCAGCTTGTGGATGTAGCCCGTTCCCGCCGCAGCAGGAAGTCCACGAGCGGGATGCCGCCGGCGTGCAGGACCTTGAGGTTGATGCCGGCGCTGAACACCCGCCTGCCGACGTACCGCGGGTGGCTCATCACTCCGCCCCGGACCACACCGACCTCGACCTGTGGTGCGAGCAGCACCAGGTCGACGGCCGTCTCCAGGTCCTCGACCTGGCGGGGGTCCTCGGCGTTGAGACAGTCCTCCCTGCACAGCGTCAGGTGGGCGGCCGCGCCGCGCACCTCGACCCGGACCGAGCCGAGGTCGGCCGTGCCGGTGCGGACGAATTCGGACAGCAGCCGCAGCGCGCGGCCGGTCGGTCGCAGCATCGCGTCGAGCAGATGCGGCCCGCTGAGCGACGAGCCGAGTACCCGGTTGAAGAAGATGCCCTGGTCGATCTCATGGCCCTCCTTGCCGGCCTGCGGCCGGCCCCGGTCCGCCTCGAGCTGTTCCGCGGTGGGCAGCAGGCCGGGGTACCGGATGGCGGCCGCCTCGGCGAGCTCGGCAAGGCGCAGATACCTGGTGCGGCCCTCGGTCAGCTCGGCGTAGACCGTGTCGACGTGCGCGTCGAGGAACGCACACCGCACCGCCCTGCTCCTCCCCTCGTCGGCGGCCGAGACGGCCGAGGCCAGCGCCTGCAACGCGGCCGGCAGGATCGTCTGCGCGCCTGCGGCGCTCATATCGCCGCGCCCTGCCGCAGCGTCCGGTCGCAGGCCGCCAGGTGCACCCCGAGGGCCTCCTCGAAGCTCGTGGTGCCCGCGTCGATCATCAGTTGGCGCCTGATCGCCAGCTCCACGCCGGAGAGCTTGCCGGTGCGCCCGGCGACCGCGGTGAGTGCGCCGGCGACGTCGTCGGTGACCTCGTCGAGCAGCTGCAGCGCGAGGGCGTCCAAGGCGCCGATCGGGTCGCCGAACAGCAGCGCCCGGCGCACCGTCGCGTTGTGTGAACCCTGGTGCGCCAGGCGGTACAGCGCCATGCCGGGCCAGGTCGCCCCGCCACCGAGCGGCACGACCAGCCGCGCCGACAGCGTCGCGATGCGGTAGTCGGTGGCCAGCAACGCGTCGAGGGCGGGACCGCCGACGTCGCCCTCGGCCACGGCGACCAGCGCGGCCGGCAGCCGCTCCAGACGGCGCAGCGCGCGCTCCCAGCGGCTCACCATCGCGACCGTCAGGCCTTCGGTGCGCGCCTGTTCCGGCGCGCCGGAGACGCGCACGACCAGCCAGCCGCCGTGCGCCTCGGCCCGGTCGCACGCCTCGACCACCCGGGTGACCAGCTCGGCGGAGATGGGCTGCGCACCGTCGACACTGAGCGGCTCATTGTGTCTCCCCTGTCACCACTGCACCAGTGCCGTCTCGATGGTCGAAACCGGGCCCCATGGTCATGAGGACGCCGTAATCGCCGGGTTCGGCGATCCGCTCCTTCATCAGCCGTTCGTACGAGAACAGGAACGAGCCGCTGGAGAAGTTGCCGTAGTCGCTGACACGCCGGTGGTGTGGCGCACGTCGTGACGGGTGAGGCACAGGTTGACCCGCACCGCGTCGATGACCTTCTTGCCGCCCGAGTGCACCAGCCAGTGCGCGACGGAGCTGCGCGTGAGGCCGGCACCGGACAGCAGCCGGTCCACGACCCGCTCGGCGTGCGCACCGACCACGTACGGGATGTTGGGGTCGAGGTAGAAGCTGAAACGGTGCTGCTCGGCATCCCAGTCGTAACGCATCGCCCCGATCGCGTCGGTGATGATGTGACTGGCGAAGGACAGCACCCGCGGGCCCGCCCCGTTGGTGCGCCCGCCCGCAGGGCTGTCGCCAGCGACGAGTGACACCGCCGCGGCACCGTCGCCGAACAGGCTGTTGACGACCGCGGTACGCATCGTGGAGTCGAACGTGTAGGCCGCCGAGCATGCCTCGGCGCACACCATCACAGCTATCTGGCCCGGGTTGGCGCGAGCCCAGGCGGTGGTGCCGTTGAGGGCGTTGAGACTCCGCGTTGCAGCCCATGCCGACGACGTCGACGCGGTGGCAGCCGGGGTCGATCCCGGCCTCGCGGATGATGTGGGCGCTCAGCCCGGGAGTCAGGAATCCGGTCGAGGTGACGCAGCAGAGGTAGTCGATGTCCGCCAGGCTCGCGCCGACGTCGTGCAGACTGGACCGCACTGCTCGCAGCGCCATGTCGACGGCGAGTCTGGTGTGCTTGGCGAGAAGCTCCCCTTGCGGTTCGGAGACGCGGAAACCGTCGACGCCGGGCGGCGGGAGCGTGAGGTGGCGGCGGCTGATGCGCTGTTAGAAAGACCGAGCGGATCCTCGGGTCGGTGATCCCGAACAGGTCCAGCACTTCCGTCTGGCTGTAGGACTCGGGCGTCACGGCAGTGCCGACGCCGGCGATGCGTGCGCCTCTCGACGCGGTGCTGCGTTCGCGCGCGTGGTGCGGGCAGGGTCAGCAGGTCAGGGCGTTGCGTTTCGAGACTGATGGTCATCGGTAGGTCCACCCCCACATGCGGGGCTTCGTGCGTGGTTTGACGGCCGTCCGAATCATGCGGATCGACCTCCCATCGTTCGTCGTTAGACACGGCTCCGACAGAGCCGTCGACGATCATCACTCGAATGGTGGCGGCGTGACCAGCCCTGTGCGACGCCGCGATGTGCGGCATCGTGTGCTCAACTGGCCCGCCGCCGCAGTTGCACACCACGGCGGCCGGCTCCGCCGTGTCGCTGCCGGGGCACGCACATGTGCAACCCGACTCGCTGAGGGTCGAATGGCGCGCACCGACCGCCCGCACCATGTCGGCTCGCCTCGACGCCGGCCGGCGTCGAGCAGTTCCGGGCCCCGCACCGGGGTCGCACAAGACAGGGATGAGTTCCCGCGATGGCAACGAGGAGCGCCCACCACCACGACGCAGGGAGGGCCCCCGCGAGGCCACGCCGGTCTGCGGATGGACGAGTAAATCACGCCAGCGCATCCGTCCCGGCACCTTCCGTCGGGTCTACCGCTGGTGATGCAGCGGCGCTGGTCGGTGATCGGCCTACTGTCGGTGACGGCTGTCGACGCCCTGCTGGTGGCCGCCGGGCCGCTGCTGCTCAAGGCGCTCATCGACGAGGGCATCGGTCAACTGCCGGGAGGCTCTGGTCATCGGCCTGTCGGTGGTGCTCGCGAGTCTCGCCGTGGTCGCCGCGTTGTTCGGTTACCTGCAGTCGTTGCTGTCCGGTCGGGTCGGTCACGGCCTCGTCTACGACCTGCGCACCGAGGTCTTCGACCACGTGCAGCGCCAGCCGCTGGTGTTCTTCACCCGCGCCCAGACGGGGTCGTTGGTCAGCCGGCTCAACCGTGACGTCATGGGTACCCAGCAGGCGGTCACGACCCTCCTGTCGAGCTCGTTGTCAATTGTGCTCACACTGACCGTGGTACTCACCTCGATGTTCTACCTGTCCTGGCAGCTGACGCTAGCGGCGCTCGCGCTGATCCCGCTGTTCCTGTGGCCCGGCCGGGTCGTGGGTGCCCGGCTGCAGCGCATCTCCCGGGAGGGCATGCAGGTCGACGCCGAGATCGGCTCGACGATGACCGAGCGGTTCAACGTCGCTGGTGCGATGCTGAGCAAGCTCTACGGCCGGCCCGCGGAGGAGTCCCGGAGCTTCTCGACGCGGGCGGGCCGGATGCGCGACATCGCCATCCTCGGCACCGTCTACGGCGCCTGCTGTCGATCATCGCTGGCCACGCTGACCGCGCTGACGACCGCGGTGCTCTACGGCTTCGGCGGGACGCTCGTCATCGACGGAGTGCTGCAGGTCGGGACCCTGGTCGCGCTGTTCGCGTTGATGGGCCGCCTGTACACGCCGATCATCGAGCTGCGAACGATCCAGGTGAACATCATCACCACGCTGGTCAGCTTCGAGCGGATCTTCGAGGTGCTGGACCTACCGCCGATGATCCAGGAACGCCCGGACGCCGCGCGTTGCCTGCCCGCACCGCGGGCGGCACCGCGCCGGACATCGAGTTCACCGACGTCGGACTTCCGCTATCCCGACGGCCGCCGAGGTCTCCCTGCCGTCGCTGGAGACGATCCAACTGCGGGAGCCCGAACGCTCCGACGACACGATGGTGCTGCACAGCGTGAGCTTCCAGGCGCCCGCCGGCAAGATCACCGCACTCGTGGGCCCGTCAGGCGCCGGCAAGAGCACCATCACGCAGCTGGTCCCCCGGCTGTACGACTCGGTCGCCGGCGCGGTCCGCATCAGCGGGCACGACGTGCGGGACGCCACCCTCGGTCGCTGCACCGAGGGCGTCGGGATGGTGACGCAGGACGCGCACATGTTCCACGAGACGATGCGGCGCCAACCTGCTGTACGCGAAGCCGGACGCGACCGAGAGGAACTCGTCCAGGCCTGCCGGGCCGCGCAGATCTGGCCGCTCGTCTCCGGGCTCGCCAACGGGCTCGACACGGTCGTCGGCGACCGCGGCTACCGCCTGTCCGGCGGCGAGAAGCAGCGGCTGGCGATCGCCCGGCTGCTGCTGAAGGCGCCGACGATCGTCGTGCTCGACGAGGCGACCGCCCACCTCGACTCGGAGTCCGAGGCGGCGGTGCAGCGGGCACTCGGACCGCGCTGGCCGGGCGCACGTCGCTCGTGATCGCGCACCGGCTCTCGACCGTCCGCGACGCCGACCAGATCCTCGTCGATCGACGGGGGCCGGATCGTCGAGCGGGGCCGCCACGAGGAGCTCCTCGGCCGGTGGCCTCTACGCCGAGCTGCACCGCACCCAGTTCGCGGGCCAGGAACCGGCGGTACGCTGAGACCACGACGATGCCGGCGGCCGACGACCGATGTCGGCACAGCCGCATCGTCGTGCCGGGCCGGTCACACGCGCCTGGGCACCAGCTTCACCGGCATGTGCCGCAGGCCGTTGACGACGATCGAATCGAGCCGGGTAACCGCACCAGTCGGCTCCACGTAGAGCGACCGATCGATGAGCTCTTGGAACAGCAGCCGGATCTCGACCCGGGCGAGGACGCTGCCGACGCAGAAGTGCTCACCGAAACCCAATGACAGGTGCCGGTTGGGTTGCCGCCGCACGTCGAAGCGGTCCGGGTCGGTGAACACCTCCTCGTCGCGGTTCGCCGAGGGCAGCCACAGGGTGACGAGGTCACCGGCGGCGACCTTCCGTTCGCGGATGCGCACCGGCCGGGTGGCGGTGCGCAGGATGTGCGTCGGTGTGGAGGTCCACCGCAGCACCTCCTCGACCGCGGTAGGCAGCAGCGCCGGGTCCTCGACGAGCAGCCGCCACTGCTGTGGGTGCTCGACGAACGCGAGCATGCCACCGGCCGCCGCGATGCGGGTGTTCTCCGCGCCGCCGACGAACAGGTTGTCGCAGTTGAGCAGGATCTCCTCCCGGCTGAGCGGCGCACCGTCGATCCGACCGGTCACCAGCACACTGACCAGGTCGTCGCCGGGGTTCGCGGCCTTGGCCGTGCTGAGGCTCTGGAAATACCCATGATGTCCATGTGGGCGAACCGACGGCTCATCGCGTCGCCCGCTCCGAAAGCCTGCCGGCTCAACGTGAACAGCTGCTCCCAGTCGGCCCGCGGGACACCCATCATGCTGCAGATCATGTAGAGCGGGATTCGCGCGGCGATGTCCTCGACGAAGTCGCACTCCCCCGCTCCACCGCGAGGTCGATCACGGTGCCGGCGACCTGGCGCATCTCCGTCTCGATGGCACGGACCGACCGGACCGTGAACCAATCGTCGACGAGTCCCCTGAGCTGGCGGTGCCGCGGCGGGTCGGTGAGTGCCAGGGTCCGCCTGCCGCCCGGGTCGGCGCCGTGCCCGGACGGCCGCAGCAGGATGCCCTGTGCGGAGCTGAACGTCTCGGCGTCGCGGAAGACGGCCTTGATGTCGTCGTAGCGTGTCAGCCCCAGAAGGCCGGGTAGTCGGTGGCCGGATGGAGGTGGACGGGGTCGTTGCCGCGCAGCCACCGCCACTGCGCGAACGGGTCGCCGTCGCGATACAGCGCCGGGTCGACCAGGTTGACGCGCGGGACGACACCGTCTGAGGTATCGATGGACACCGCCGAACGGTTTCACCCGGCGCAGCGGTGGTCAAGTGGGCTTCCGGGGGGGCGTTCGGTGCCGCTGGACCCGGCGCAGCGCAGCATGATCCTGGTCGACAGGCAAACCGGCATCGAGGCCGAACCGGTCATCGTGGACCGGGTGACCGGGTGACCGGGCGACATCCCGACAGTGACGACTTCGTCGACACCGCCGGCCCCGCCGCCGGCCCGGCGATGCGCGCCCGCTACGCCGAACAACTGGCGTCGGGAAGGGCTTGACGGGTCAACCTCCAGCACGCATCGTCAATTACATCGACGGACTCGAGTTCGTCGACACGGGAGGATCGATGAAGGCCTTCGTCACCACCGCCTCGGCTGCGACCCTGCTGCTCCTGACCACGGCCAGCGCGCCCCACAGCCGTCCGGCGGCCAACGCGCCCTGCCACGGCCAGATCCACGCGAACCCGGGCTTCGAGCGCGGCACCACCGGCTGGACCGCCGGGCCCCGCATCGTCGTGCTCGGCGACGCGACCCGGCCCGCCCACACCGGCCGCGCGTACGCCACCTTCGCCGGGCTGGACGTGACGCATACCGACCTGCTGCGCACCACCGTAACGGTGCCGGCCGACTGCGACCTGACGGTTCGCTTCTGGGTCCGGACCACCACCACGGAGACCAGCCGCGGCGACTACCTGAACGTCGGGCTGGCGGTGACCGGGACGCTCCCGAAGACCAGGTTCTCGCTGGCCTTCGACGGTGGGTCGGAGTGGCGGCAGTACGCCATGTCGACCGGGACGGCGACGACCGAGCGCACCGCGACGGTCAGCTTCGTCGCCAGCGAGACGGCCGGCAACGGCGTCACGACCTTCGACGTCGACGACGCCACCTTCACCTTGAGCTAGGCCACGGCGGGGACCCGCCGTGGAAGTCGACACGTCGCTGACCGTGTCCACCACTCGCCCGTAGCCGGCATCCAAGTCACTGGACAACGCGTCCAGATCGGCAAGGTCCACGCCCGCAAGTTGCGGAAGATCCTCTCCACGGTTCTTGATCAGATCGATCCGGACGCCACAGGATTCGGCTACCGGCTGGTCGGCACCAGCGCTGCTCTGTTACAGGGCGTCGAACTGCACGCAGGTGACGTCGACATCCTCGTCGCCCGGCGAGACGACGTCGACGGCATCGCAGCCGCCTTGTCCCGATTCCCCTGCCTGCGGCCGCCGGTCTGGCTCCCGGGCGCCCGACAGTACGTCGCGCACTATCAAGTCGATGACATCGGTGTCGAGGCAAGCACCGTCGAGTGGCCGGCCGATACCGACGCGCTCGAATGCATCGGGGCAGGGCCGTGGCAGCACTACGTTCAAGTCCAGTGCGGCAAACACATCGTTCCCGCAGTCCGGCTAGAGCTCCGGTTAGTCTCCGAGCTCTATCGGGATCGCCCGGACCGCTACCTGCCGTTGATCGATCACATGCGGGTGCACGGCGCTGACCTTCAACTCGTTCAGAAAGGAATGGCCGAACGCAGCGCGCAGCCAGCACTGCAGTCGACCCACGGGGGGACACGCGTCCACCAACTGATCCGCCACACCTACGCGCACTGATCGCGGCAGCTCCGCGCACATGACCATGGGCTCGCCACGTCGACGCCGTGAAGGAACGGTAAGGATCTTGCACCACCAGCATGGGCCATCGGGGGACGGCTGCAACAGCCTCAGGCCGAGCGTACGGCAGCCGCGGGCCGCGTGGCAGGAGGCCGGGTTTCTTGATCAGCTAGCGGAGCGGATCCGTTGGAGCCGCAGCCACCGGCACCTGTTTGAGTGAAGTGCCCAGTACCCGAGACCCTGCGCTGGCACACCACCGCTCTGCACCGCCCGCACTGCGTTATCTCCCGCCCGTGTCACGCCGCCTGCCGGGGGCTATCAACCCGCTTGCAAGCTGGATAGCCTTGGTTTGTGCGAGGGCGACGCGTTCATCGCGAAGCTCGATACCACGAAGTCGGGCGCTGCCGGGCTCGACTACTTCACCTACCTCGGCGGCAGCAACGCGGACACCGGTTTGGGGATCGCGCTCGATCCGAGTCTCAATGTTTACATCACCGGCTCCGCCAATTCGCAGGATTTCCCCGTCACCTACGCGGTTTTCCAGTCGACTTACGGCGGCGGAAACTCCGACGCATTTGTCAGTAAACTGAATCCGGCAGGTACCGGAACGAGCGACCTCGTCTACTCCACCTATCTTGGCGGCAGCAACACGGACACGGGCACCTCGATTGCCGTCGACGTCAACGGCGACGCTTTCGTGGCCGGCCAGACCTGTTCCGCCGATTTTCCGCTTTCCAATCCGCTCCAGCCGGTGTATGGCGGCAACTGCGATGCTTTTGCGTCGGAAGTCGTGATTACGGTCGGCATCTCGTTAAGCCCGGCAGGATTGATCTTCCCGCCCCAGGCCACCAACGCCACCAGTGCCCCCCTGACCGTCACCCTGAGCAACGGCGACGCGACGCTTACCATCAACAGCATCACGCTGACCGGCGCCGACCCCAGTGATTTTGCCTTTACCGATAACTGTGGGAGCACGGTGGCGGCAAACGCTCAGTGCACATTTTCCGTGACTTTTACGCCTACGGTGGCGGGCACCCTGACGGCAGATCTCACCATCGTGGATAGCGCTCCGGGCAGCCCGCAACTGGTGAGTCTGTCCGGCACCGCAACGCCCTCGGCCGTGGCTACGCTTACACCTACGACACTCACCTTCGGCAACCAGCCGATCAACGTGGCAAGCCCTGCACAGACTATTCACCTCACAAATACCGGGACGGCCGCGCTGACCGTCTCGAACCTTACAGCGAGCGGAGATTTCAGCGAAACCAACAATTGCACGGTGCCGCTGCAGCCCACCACCGACTGTGTCATCAACGTGACGTATACGCCGCTGGTGCCCGGCCCCAGCACCGGCGCGGTCACCATCACCGACAACGCGCCCACCTCGCCGCAGATTGTGCTTGTGACGGGCAACGGCATTCAGCAGGCCTCGGCGATCCTGAGCCCAACGGTTCTGGCATTCGCCACGCAGACCGTGAACACCACCAGCGCGCCCCAGGTAGTGACGCTGACCAATTCCGGCAGCCAGTCGCTCTCGATTACGAGTATCTCGGCGAGCGCCGGGTTTGGCGAGACCAACACCTGCGGAACAACGCTTGCGATAGCCGCGTCGTGCAGCATTAATGTGACCTTTACGCCCACTGCTGCGGGGATCGTAACGGGCGCGGTCACGCTTACCGACAACGCGCCGAACAGCCCGCAGACCATCACGCTGAGCGGCACCGGCCAGCTTGCACCGCTGGTGACCCTCTCGCCTGCCAGCATCACCTTTAGCAATCAGAACGTCGGCACCACCAGCACGCCACAGACTTTGACGATGACCAACTCGGGCAGCGCGACCATGACAATTACCTCGATCGCAGCCACGGGTAATTTCGCTCAAACCAACAATTGCGGATCAAGTCTTGCGGCTCTCGCCAGTTGTACGATCAGCGTTACCTTCTCGCCAACCTCGGCCGGAACCCTCTACGGAAGCGTCACGATTACCGACAACGCGTCTAATAGTCCGCAGACGGAGGTCCTGGAAGGTGTCGGGGTAGCGGTCCCCGCGGTCACGCTCACACCTGGCAGTCTGACGTTCGCTACTCAAACGGTAAATACAACGAGCCCGGCTCAGGCCGTCCAACTCCAGAATACCGGCAGCGCGGCGCTCAGCATCACGAGCATAACTGCGAGCTCTAGTTTTGCGGCCACCAACACCTGCGGGACGTCCCTGGCTGTGAATGCAATCTGCGTGATCAGTGTGACTTTTACTCCCACTACCGCCGGAGTCGTGACCGGCTCCGTAACTATTGTGGACAATGCCCCCAACCCCAACAGCCAGCAGACGATTACGCTGAGCGGCACCGGCCAGCTTGCGCCGCTGGTGAGCCTCGCGCCTGCGAGCATCACCTTTAGCAATCAGAACGTTGGCACCACCAGTACGGCGCAGACTTTGACGATGACCAATTCGGGAACCGCGGCCCTCACGATCGCTTCGATCGCAGCCACGGGTAATTTCGCGCAAACCAACAATTGCGGATCGAGTCTTGCCGCCGCGGCCAGCTGCGCGATCAACGTTACCTTCTCGCCAACCTCGCCCGGAACCCTCTACGGAAGCGTCACGATTACGGACAACGCGTTTAATAGTCCGCAGACGGAAGTCCTGGAAGGTGTCGGGGTAGCGACTCCCGCAGCCACGGTTTCAGCTTCCAGCCTTACATTCAGCAGCCAGACGGTGAGCACAACGAGTGCGGTTCAGACCGTCCAACTGCAGAATACCGGAAGCTCGACCCTAAGCATTACAAGCATCACGGCAAGCTCCGGTTTCGCGGCCACAAACACCTGCGGTACGTCCCTCGCGGTGAATGCGACGTGCGTCATCAATGTCACATTCAGCCCGACGGCAGCCGGTACTGTAGGCGGGAGCGTTACGATTGTCGACAATGCCTCCAACAGCCCGCAAACTATCGCGCTGACGGGTACCGGCCAACTCGCGCCGCTTGTGACCCTGTCGCCGGCGAGCATCACTTTCGGCAATCAGAACGTGGGTACCGCGAGCGCGCCGCAGACTTTGACGCTGACAAACTCGGGCAGCGCGGCGCTCACCATCGGTCTCATCCAGACCACGGGCAATTTCGCGCAGACGAATAATTGCGGCGCCAGTCTTGCGGTTTCGGCGAGCTGCACCGTGAACGTCACTTTCTCGCCGGCTCAGCCCGGCAACTTATACGGGACCATTTCGATTACGGACAATGCCTTCAATTCCCCGCAGACCGAGATCCTGGCGGGCGTAGGGATTGCGGTACCCGCCGTAACGGCCACACCCGCCAGCCTGAGTTTCGGCAGCCAGCAAGTAAGCACTACCAGCGCAGCTCAGACCGTTAGCCTCCAAAACACCGGCAGCGCGGCGCTCACCATCACCAGCATCACCACCACCTCTGGCTATGCCGAAGCGAACACTTGTGGGGCATCGCTCGCGGTGAACGCGACCTGTGTCATCAGCGTAACCTTCAGCCCAGCAACGTCCGGGACCGTCAACGGAGCTCTGACCATCACCGACAATGCTGTGAACAGCCCGCAGGTCATCGCGTTAACGGGCTCGGGCGAGCTTGTGCCCCTGGTAAGCCTGTCGCCTTTAAATCTCACCTTCGGCAGTACCCAGAGCCCTCAGAACATCGGCAGCACGAGCGCGCCGCAGACCGTCACCCTCACCGATGTGGGAAGCGCGCCGCTGGTCATTACATCGGTCACACCCACGGGGGATTTCGCCGAAACCAACACCTGTGGAGCGAGCGTCGCAGCCGGCAAGAGCTGCACCATTAGCGTTACCTTCTCGCCGACCGCCCCCGGTAATCGTTACGGCACCGTCACGATTACCGATAACGCCTCCAACTCGCCCCAAACGTTACAACTGGCGGGTGTTGGTGAGTCAGCACCCTTAGTCAACGTAACGCCGACCAACCTGAACTTGGCAGCCAGGCCGTCGGCACGACGAGCCCGGCTCAGACCATTCAAATCCAGAACACTGGCACGGCGTCGCTGAGTGTGACAAGTGTCACGGTCGTAGGCGTCGATGGCAGCGACTTTAGCGCCGCATCCTCTTGCACAACCGTGCCGCCCAACGGAACCTGTTCGGTGAGCGTGAACTTCACTCCGAAGGCGACGGGGTCGCGGTCCGGTACCCTGCTCGTCAACGACAACGCTTCGGGTAGCCCGCAGTCGGTTTCGCTCGGAGGATTCGGGAGTGGCTCTAGCGTTGCCACCTCGCCCACCTCCGGCAGCGTGGTCGCGGGCAATTCGATTAGCTTCAAGCTGACCTTGTCGCCGCAATTCGGATTCAACGCGACCGTCAATATCGGGTGCGGCGGGCTTCCGTCGCTTGCTTCCTGCACGGTTTCGCCGGCGACCTTGACGGGATCGGGAACGACTACGGTCACCATCAACACCACGCAGCGCACATCCGCGCCGCCTTTCCGCGGCCGGCCAGTGCTGCCGCCCGGAGGCCGTGTACCGGCTTGGTGGTGGCTGGTGCTAAGCGCGCTCTTGGCGCTCGCGGCGAGGTTGCGCAATCGGGTGCGCGGCCCGCGTGGATGCTGCCCGCGCTGGCGCTGATGGCCCTGGCGATCGCGGGCATGGTGGCCTGCGGCGGGGGTGGAACCGGCTACAACAATACCTCGGGCACGCCGGCGGGTACCTATCAGGTCCAAATTAACGCCAGTTCGGGGACGCTCACGCACTCGACAACGGTGAGCCTTACGGTGCAGTAAGAAAACCGGTTCCGGGCTCGACCCGGCGACCCATTGTTTGAACGCAACCCGTCCGGCGGCTGCTTCGGGCGATGATCAAGGGGAGAGAGTTCATGTCAAAGATTTGTGCGCTCGCCGTTGCTCTGTTGTTCGTGCCTCTCACGCTCGCAGCGCAGGACACGCCCAAAACCGAGGTTTACGGCGGCTTCTCGGAGCTCGTGGCTAACGTAAACCAGTCGAGTTTCGAGATGCCCGGCCTGGACTTCTCGGTCACCGAAAACGTGAACCATTGGTTCGGCGGCACGCTCGATTTCTCCAGCCAGTTCGGCAAGGACGCCGGGCTCAAGGTCAACAGCCAATCGCTCGCCTACGGACCCGTAGTTTCCTATCGCCGGAATCCGAAGCTGGTTCCGTTCGGCCACCTGTTGCTCGGGGCCTTTCGCGGCAGCGCCGATTACCTGAACATTTCTAAGCCCGAGTATGAATTTGGAGTTTATGCGGGTGGCGGCCTGGACGTGAAATTGGGAGAGAATCTCTCCTTGCGCGTGATTCAGGCGGACTACCTGATGACGCGCTTCAGCAACACCCGTCAGGACAACATGCGGATTTCAGCCGGATTGGTTTTTCGTTTCGGCCACAAGTGAGCCCCAACCCGGCGGACGCTGCCGACTTACGTCTTGAATCCGGGAGAACAGTACCGACAGCGTGAATCCGGCACCCCGCCACACACCCCGTCCCGGGCTCGGCAGCTCTTCTTGGAAGGCGCGGCCATCCGTTCTCGAGCTTGGCTTGGCGGACTCGCCATCGTTGCCTGCCGAGCGCGGGCCGCTTCCGGTCTTTACTTCGTCGCTTGCCGCGCACCTCATGCTCGGCTTTCTGCTCATCACCGTGCACGGGTCCGCCCGGTCCCGCTCGACGCCGAAGGCCGACCTTAATCCCAAAATCGTCTACGACCTGAAAACGATCGACCTTTCCAAGTATCTTCCCGTAAAGAAACCAGCCGATCCGGGAGCCGCGCCCGGTTCCGCACCGACGCCGGGAAACCATCCGCGACGAGGGACGTCGGGGACCGATCCCCGCGTTTCCATCGTCTCGAACCCGCCTCACCCCGACAATTTCAGCCAGACCATTCTTCAGCCGCTGTCGCCTCCTGAGCTCAAGATTACCCACGACTTACCGCTGCCCAACATCGTGCTCGGAGACTTGGCTCCGCCGCCCGCCGCGCAACCCCAGGCTCCGCCGGCGCCCAAGGCTGTGAAGACGATTATCCCCAAGGGGCCGTCGCCCCAAAACGCGGGCGCGCCAGCGGCCCCCGTTATGACAGCGCTCGCCGTGGAGCCGCCGCTGCCCGCGCCTCGCCTCGAAGTTCCGGTGGCGCCGCCTGTGCCGCCCGGGCCGAAGCCGGCAGCCGCTTCAGGCCCAGCCCCGTCTGCAGCGCCTCTCGCGAAACAGACACCATCGGATGCAATCACCAACGCCCAAGCCGGCATTCAGACCTCGATAGCCGCGACAACCAACTCGCCTGAAAAACTGGTGAGCCTGTCGCTGACCCCAACGCCGCTGACACCGCTCATTTCCGTGCCACCCGGGAATCGCGCCGGGCAATTCACGGTAACGCCGATGGCAGCGGCAGACGGCTCGCCCGGAGGCGAATCCGAAACGGGCCCGGAGACCGGCCGGCCAGGGAACGGCACCGGCGGCGACGAGAGTCTGGCCGCCGGCCCCGACGGAAAAGGCGGAAACGGCGCCCAGCCTCCCGACCCCAAAGCAATTCACAGCGTCAGCGGCGATCCGGCTCCCAGCTCGGCGGCGGGAGGGGCTCTAACCCCATTGCCTCCCGAGAAACTGGTGTTCAAGGTCGATCCCGATGAGGTTCGCAAGCGGCGATCGGGGTTTGTCATCAACAGCGGCCCCGGCGGCGGGGGCGGGCTACGGGTTTACGGCGTGTTGAAGGGAGCGAGGGTTTATACGGTCTATCTTCCCATGCCAGGACGGAATTGGATCTTGCAGTTCGCAGCCCCTGGGGCCGCGAGCGACGCTGCCGATCACGCCGGCCAAGTGCAGGTCCACATCGAGGCTCCCATCCTGCCGCCCTCGGCCATCGACCAGTTCGATTTCCATCGCCCGCCGCTGCCTGAAGAGAAGGCCAATCAAATGATCGTCTTGCAAGGTACGATCGAGACCGATGGATCGGTCAAGCATCTGAGCGTTCTGCAGGGGCTGGACGATTCCGCCGATAAGGCAGCCTTAGCGGCCTTCGCCCGATGGAGCTTCACGCCGGCCCTGCGCTCCGGGGCGCCGGTGGCGGTTGAGATTCTGGTGGGCGTTCCGGGAACGGTTCCGGGCGGCTAGATCCGCGCACGGGAAGTCCCGTGAATGCCCAGTATTCCATCGCGGCGAGCAGTCTTGAGGTACTGGCCGCTGGCCTGTAACTCGCCAGTGCTGTAGCGCCGGTGTCCTCACCGGCGATGGAGAAAACGGCGCCGCGTATTTCAGCGGCGGCTCCAGTTCCGCGTTTGCCATGCCGAAAAGCCGGCGGTGGGGACACCGCCGCTACAGCCGCCGCCACCAGCCCCCAAAATATTCCTTCGCATTTTTCGCGCGCCCCCACCGTCTCAAACGCGCGTGTTATTCCTGAGGTGCGCCGTGGTCCGGCGAAATTGCCGGCGGGCGCCGCGAGGGAAGCCGGATGGAAAACAAAGCCACTGGAGTAACCATAACGGAACAAGAGATTTACGTGGTTTTTAGGCAAAACAAAGCCACTCGAATTAAGCGGCTTGGAATCAGCGGTTTACGGCGAGAAAAGGGGCGTTTTTTGCGGAATTTTCAATGCAACGACAAAATGCCGCCATTTTGCCGCTTTCAAAAGCGAACACAAGGCGAAACAGTTAACAAATGTAACCGTCAAGGTTACACATGTAACCGTAAAAAGTGCCGAAAAGGCTCGAAACCGAAAACAAAGCCACTCGCGTAAGCCTTTTGCAATCAATGGTAAACGTTTAACCTCAAAAATGGCAAAACGAAGCCACTCGAATAAGTGCTTTGGAATCAGTGACGTACGCGGAAAAACGGCCCGTTTTGGCGAAATTTTGAATGCACGCGACCGGTTCCTCGTCGAACCCAGGGCGCGATGTGGCGGCGGATTTAAGCTGCCACCGCGAAAAGCCGGCGGTGGGGACACCGCCGCTACAAAGAGATGGCGGGGTAAACCCGCCTGTACCGGCGTTTTGGTTGCTCTCTCATGACAGCCCTGTGACTACGCCGACTGTGGCGCGGGTGCCTTCGGCCGGCGAATGTAGTAACGGCGTCGCCAATTTCAGCGGCCCCTCGTGAGCAACCTTCGGGAAACCCCCATTCGAGGGATTGTGCGATCGTCCAGGTCAGCCAAGATGCAATGTATCGCCCGGATTTCTAGGCGAAGCTGCGTTGGTTGAGCCCGAAGTCCTGGGATGCGGAGCGCGGCTCTGGGTTCGCTGAGGTGGACTCTGTACTTCGCGGTTATTAGAAGCGATGTACGGTATTTATATGACTTCAAACCACTTGACAGCTGCTCGGGCCGGAGCTAAGATGGTTCGCGTAAATATAGCGAGAGCTGTAACGAATACTTAACAACTGGACTCTTCGGTAGGTGTACGACGTTTTCGATCGCGCCTGAGTCGACCCGTTTCCCCGATCGAGCGATTCGAGGGACGAGGAAACGCAACCAGTCGCCACGCAAAGCGAAAGCGGGCAGGGGTTGGCCTTCGGCGCGCAACTCCCTCTGGGTGCTTGAGGATACTACGGTGATAGGACGAGAACTTCGGCGGCGACATCGGAACCTTGGGTCTCGAACGGATG
>CAVUNP010000021.1:0-9244 GCA_963742855.1 uncultured Actinomycetota bacterium
ATCTGAGCGTGGTCGGCGTGTCGGTAGTCGATAGACAGTGAGGTCTCCGGTAGATGGTTTTTCGACGAAGAAACACCATTTGCCCGGAGACCTCGTGGACACGATACCAATTCGACGCCGTGCCGACCTCACCGACGAGCAGTGGGCGGTGCTGGAACCGTTGCTGCCCAGGCCGAAGGGGGTCAGGACGGGCCGACCGCCGAAGTGGACCAAGCGGCAGCTCATCGACGGCATCCGGTGGCGGGGTTCGCGCCGGGACACCCTGGCGGGACGTCCCAGACGACTACGGCCCTTGGCAGACCGTGTATGGCCTGTTCCGCCGGTGGCAGCGCGCTGGCGTGTGGCAGACGATCCTGACCCGGCTCCAGGCGCTCGCCGACGCGGCCGGCCGAATCCTCTGGGACGTGTCCGTGGACTCAACCATCGCCCGCGCCCACCAGCACGCCGCCGGTGCCCGAAAAAGGGGACCTACAAACGGAACCGCCGAGCACAGCGGCAGCTACCGAACCTAACGATCATGCGTTAGGTCGGTCGCGCGGCGGACTGACCACCAAAACCCACCTGGCCTGCGAACAGGGACAGAAGACCCTCGCCGTCGTCATCACCGCCGGGCACCGCGGTGACAGTCCACAGTTCACCGTGGTCCTCAACGCCATCAACGTGCCGCGCATCGGACCAGGACGCCCACGACGCCGACCCGACCGCGTCCTGGCCGACAAGGCCTACAGTTCCAAGGCCAACCGCGCCTACCTACGCGAACACGGCATCAAGGCCACCATCCCGATCAAGACTGATCAAGCCGCGAACCGCCAAAAGAAGGGAGCCGCCGGCGGGCGACCCCCAACCTTCGAACCCGAGATCTACAAACAACGCCACGCCGTCGAGTGCGGCATCAACCGCCTCAAACGCAACCGCGCCGTGGCCACCCGCTTCGACAAACTCGCCGTCCGCTACGAAGCAACCATCCACATAGCACTGATCAACGAATGGCTCCTACCGGACATCTGAAACACGCCCTAGTGGCCTGTTGGCGCAGTGAGCGATGTCTGAGGGATAACGAGTCCTGCCCAAGCGAACCATCGGCTAGGTGCGCCGCCCATGTTCATCTGGCGTCATCACCGGATCTACTCGCGGGCTGGGCTGTCATCGGGCACTTGCCGGCTTCGCGCGGTTGTCCCGGTACGGCACGATGGGCCAGTGGCGATGACCGAACCGGACCGAGCGAAGTTGTGGGATCACGCCGGCAGCCGGTGCTGCATCTGCAAGGCTCCGGTGGTCCGTACAGACCGGGGGTCGGTCCCGGGTCTGCTTCCTGGTCGCGAGACCGCCATCCGGGTCTCCGGGCAGGCTACCGCTGGCTTGATCCTTTCCGGAAGCTACCTCGACAGCTACGACAACTCCATCCTGCTCTGCGCCAACGATGAGGCCCTGGTCCAGCAGCGACGGCACGAGTTCACCGCCGAAGTGTTGGTTCGGTTGAAGACTTCGCACGAGCAGTGGACCACCCGGCTGGTCAGCGGTTTGGGACCGGCGACGGTGACCTTGCGGGTACACGTAGCCATGTTCATGCCCTCGTCGGCCCCCCACTACTTCCTCAAGGCGACGAACGAGAGTTACGACACGGCCGTGCGGCTGAACCGAATCTGGTTCGCCACCCAACCGGACGTGGACGTTGACAACCCGCACCGGCGACTGCCCACCGAACTGGAGCCGGGCGGGCTGTTCGAGACCTGGCTGCCGCTGTCGCTCGTACCGGGCGGCCCGGAAGTCGAGTACCTCGCGCGCGTCGAGCTGGGTGACGGCTCGGTAATCGAGTCCCAGCCGAATACCGACGTGGCGCCGGCCGGAGCTATCGGTGGCGGCGGGCGCCCACTGACCGCCTTGGCCGAGTCCGTCGCCGCAGCCAACCACATCGACGGTCGTCTCATCCAAAGGAGTGGGACGTCTTTGTCTCCACGCGTCCGAAGACAAGGCAGACGTCGCACGCCCGCTGGCTGACGCCCTCATCGCGCGGGGGCTCAAGCCCTGGCTCGACGTGGACGAGATCCTCATCGGCGACCTGCTGTGGCGCAAGCTCGAGGAAGGTCTAGAAAGGAGCCGCTTCGGCATCGTCGTCTTATCGCACCACTTCTTCGCCAAGCACTGGACGAAGCATGAACTCAACCAACTCGTCCACCGCAGCGTGACCAAGGGACAAATCATCCTGCCGATCTATCACAATGTCACGGCGGACGACGTCAAGGCCTTCAGTCCCACCCTGCTGAGTTGGGTCGCCCGGGACACTGGCAGCAGCAGCCTGGACGAGATAGCCGACGAGATTCTGAAGGTTGTGCAACGGGCCAAGCGGCCATAGCACCTCAGCACATGGGATCCGGCGGTTTCCCGGGAGGAGCAGCCCGATCGCGTAAGGCAGCGGCGGGCGCCCGACAGCGCTCCCCGTACCAGCGACAGCGGCCGCCGGTAGCGACTGGGTCTGTGAATCTGACAGAGACCTCTCTGGTCCCGACCGTTGGCAAAGCGAGGAGCCGTTACCGAGACAGTCCCACGGCGTCATCCCAGTTGCTGCGAGATGGACGAGATCTTCCAAGTCGGTCCGCCGCCCGGCCACGTCCCCGATTCCGCTCAGTTGAGGGCACCGGTCCTGGCTCACTCCGGCACGTCCCAGAGTGCGCCGACGTGACGGGGTGTCGGTGCGGCAGCAGCCACCGACGACGCGTAACGGCGGCGATCGATGGCGCAGTGCGTTCTTCCAGGACAACGTTCTCCAAGGCATGTCACCGCTGGCCACCCTGCTGTGAAACCACCAAAATTGGTGCAGCGACACGACCAAAGTGCAGGCCAAAGTCGGAGGACGAGATCAGCGACCTCGTCGACCACCAGATCCGCAACTATCTGCCGGACGTCATCGTCAACCGTGAAGTGCAGATACGACGCCTCAAACCGTCTCGCATCGGCCAGCGCAGCGACCTCCTCGTGCAGGCACTAGCCGCTGGAAGCACCGGCCGCCCCCCAGAGTCGTGATCGAGGCGAAGGGCTGCTGGAACAAGGAAGTCTCCGACGTCCTTGAGACCCAACTCGTCGGGCGCAACCTCAACCCGATCGCCGACGCGGCAGGGCTCTTCCTCATCGCCTGGTTCGACCCGAGCCATGGATACCGCGCCGGAAACCGGAAGAACGACGCGACCCGCGGTAACCGCGATACCCTTCGCGCCAACGTGAAGCAACGAGCAAAAGCGGCAGCTGGCCTGACCGGCCGCAGCATTGAAGCCATCGTCATCGACTGCTCCATGCCAGCCGAAGAAGCCGAAGGGATAGATCTGACGGAGGCATCGCAGGCCACCGCGTGACATGCACCGAATGAGCTTCCTTGTTCGGATTGCGAAGTTGTCCAGCCCAGCCACGTCGAACGATGCGCCAAGCCGCCGGATGCCTGTAACCAGTCTGGCTCGAACAACCGTGCCGCCAGATCGGGCGATTCGCTGCGTAGCACCAGGATATGCAATAACCATGAAGGCGGGACCGGCACGGTGGGGCGTCGGCCAAATCCGACTCCACGTGGACGGCGTCCACCTCACCGAACAAAGTTCCAACCATCCACATTGGACTTAGGTGTGCTCGTGGTGTGCTCGGACGCCACGGAACTGCCGTCACCAAACGGCACCAGCCAGCACGACTAGTGGCTACAGCCTGGACCAGATAGCATCAAACGGACGGTTTGGCGCCACCACGGACGGAACGTCACCCTCCACATCGGACTTTTAATCCGCGGGTTCGGGGTTCGAGTCCCTGGCGGCGCACTCTTGATCAAGGCTCTGACCTGGGAAAACGTCCCGGATCGGAGCCTTTTTCACGTCCATAGTGGACGCTGGTGTGCTCGTGGTGTGCTCTGGAGCCAACGAACTATCCGAGCCGCGTGCGGACCAGACGGCACCAGTCGGCACCGGCCCGGGGCGAACACCAAGCCAGCCACGCGCCGATGTCCGCCGACCAACCACTCCCGGATCAGGCCCAACCCTTTGTGTCGGCCGGACATCGGGCAACTTGGGCCGGAGCTGCCCGGTGTCCCCGGACACTCGGCGTGAGGATGTAGCGGCCGTGTAGGCATCGATCTTGAACATGTTGAACGGGCAACTCCTGGTGGAGTTGCCCGTTTTGGTGTTCAGACGGCACCGTGATCACGTTCTGATGGGTGCAGCCCTCCCGCTCTTGGATTGGCGTCTCAGCTCGGGAGGGCTGCTGGCGGGTTGGAGGCCGCCGGTGTTGACGGTAAGTGCTGATCAGGCTGCGGTCGAGCGCAGCCTTCGAGCCGGTGAATTGGGCTGTCCGTGCGGTGGGGTGCTGGTCCCGTGGGGCTCGGCCCGGCCGCGGTTGCTGCGGGGTTTGAGTTCGACGGTGCGGGTGCGGCCGCGTCGGGGCCGTTGCCGGGTCTGCGCGGTGACGCATGTGTTGTTGCTGGTGGACGCGTTGGTGCGGCGGGCGGACACGGCAGCGGTGATCGGCTCTGCGCTGTTGAGCAAGGCCGCTGGCCAGGGACACCGCGCGATCGCGGCGCGGCTGAGCCGGGCGCCTTCGACGGTGCGGGGGTGGGCGGCCCGGGACCGACCGTAGTGCCTGGAGCACGGATGGTGCAACGACAGAACCAGTCACAAGGAAGATACGACCTCGAATGCTACAACGAGCGGTCGACGGCCGGATCCGCTTATCCCGTGGTTGACATCCTCCCTGAGGCGATTTCAGGACCTCGATGTCAACGACAAGACCTGTTGTGTCCAGTTCCGCTTTGGACGATTTCGGCGTGAATGTGTGACCGGCAATGGGAGTCAGTGCGCGCCGAGTCCAGCGTCGCGAGCCCGGGCGATTGCTGCTGACCGGCTCGGGACCTGCAGCTTGGTCATGACCGTGGAGACGTTGTTGCGGACCGTCTTCTCGCTCAGGACGAGGCGGGATGCGATGTCAGCATTGGACAGGCCGGCTGCCATGAGTGCGAGCACGTCGCGTTCGCGATCCGATAGCTGGGGAAAGGCGCCGGAGCTGGCGATACCGAGCGAACGGGAGAAGTAGCGGTCCATCCGAATCGCGATCTCGTGGTCGAGGATCGCCCGACCTGACGCGACGATGGCTATTGATTCGATGATGTCCGCGCCGGATGAGCCCTTGAGGATGTAGCCCCGGGCCCCCGCTCGCATCGCCGCAAAGACCGTGCCGTCGTCATCGCTCATCGTCAGCGCGAGCACCGCGCTGGCCGTGCCGTCGCTGGCGATGCGCCGGGTCGCCTCGATGCCGCTGGTACCCGGCATTTTCAGGTCCATGAGCACGACGTCGGGCCGCAGCTGTGCGGCCAGTGCGATAGCCTCGTCGCCGTCGGACGCCTCGCCGATGAGCGTCATGCCGTCGGTATCGGCGATGAGGGTGCGCAGGCCGTCGCGGAAGACAGGGTGATCGTCGGCGATGAGTATCCGCAGCGGGGTGGGAGAGGTCATGACGGCAGCACCCATTCAGCGCGGACCAAGGTTCCCGTTGGTTGGCGGGGCAGCAGGGCGACGGTACCGCCGAGTTCCGCGGCACGGTCACGCATCGAATTGATACCGAGGCCGGCGACGTAGGTTTCGGGCAGGCCTGGTCCGTCGTCGTGGACTTCGAGCGCGAGCTGTACGTCGGCCGCGAGCCGTACCCAGAAGGTCCCCGGTTGCGCGTGTGTCGCCGCGTTCTTCATCGCCTCTAGTGCGATGTGATAGACGCCGATCTCCAGGGTGTCGGGCAGGTCTGGCAGTTCGTCGACCTCGACGGCTATGGCGCCAAGCCGGTTGGCCTGTTCGCGGATCGCGCCATCCAGTCCAAGCGAGTCGAGTGCCGGCGGGCGTAGGGCATAGACGATGCGCCGTATCTCTCGTACCGCGTCCTGGCTTGTCTCGTGCAGTCGGGCGAGGTCGGCCCTGGCTCGGGCGGGGTCGGCGAGGTGCCGTTCGGTTGCTTCGACGCCGAGCATCATGCCCGCGAGTGTGGGGCCGAGGCCATCATGGAGGTCGCGGCGGATGCGGCGGCGTTCCTCGTCCCGGGCCGCGACCAGCCGCCGGTGCGAGTCGCGGAGTGCTACCTCCAGCCGGCCGGCGTGCACCGCGGCGGCGAGGTGCGGGGCCAGTGTCTGCAGGAGTCGCAGGTCCGCCGGGCGGAGCCGGCCGGCTAGCTCGAGCGCACCCACGCTCTGGCCGGCGAACGAGAGCGAAACGCGTTGCGTGGACGTTGATCCGTCGTCGTCGTCGTTGATGACGATGGCCTTCACACCCAGCGCCGTGCCGATGGTCGTGAGCGCACCTTCGACCGGTTCGGCCAAGCTGGTGCCGTCGCGCAGCCGCTCGGCGAGCCGGGCGAGGGTCTGCGCCGGATCGGTGGTACGCCCGTACACGAGGAGGTTCGCCACGCGCTGCAGCGCCGAACGCAGCGGGAGGGCGACCAGGGCAGCGATGGCTGCTGCGAGCCCGGCCGCGAGGCGGCCGTTGGCCAGCGAGCCGAACAGCGATGCCGCCGCGGCCGCGACCGCGACCGCGAGCGCGGACATGGCCAAGTACGGCAAGGTACGGCTGATCGCGGCGCGGAGATCAACCAATCGGAACCTGATGATTGCCACCCACGCCGCCACCGCGAACACCACGCCGGTCTGCTCGGCAACGGTGCCGAACCACTCCGGCAGCGTGGCGAGCGCGGACACGATCCCGCACGTGAGGAATGCGCCGGCGTTGACCCACGCCGTGACCTCCAAGAGAGCCAGCGCTCGGCGTTGCACACCAGCGGCCCCACGGCGGCGCAGCCCCGTCCCGAGCGCAGCGAGGATGGTCACCGGGACTATCAGGAGGAACCCCATCACCATCGATGAGTTCGCTACCGCGCCGGATGCCACCCCATCGAGCACGGCACCCACGCCGAGCAGGCCTAGTCCACCCCAGGCGCCGACCACGAGCGCCCGCCCAAACCGGCCGTGCGCCCGGCCGTCGGGGAACAGCAGCACGCCCAGGGTGAACAGGCCGAACAACGCTACCCCCGCCAGCGCACCGACGACGGTGAGAAACACTCCCGCGGCGGCGTTCACGTGAGGTGCGAGCAGGTCGACCACCGGCAGCGTGGCAGCCCCCGCGCTGGCCGCGAGCAGCACCCACGCAGCTGGGTTGCCGCGATCACGCTCGACCATCAGGAGGCCGAGCAGCCCGACCCCGAGGAAGAGCACACCGGCCACGACGTCAATCCACGTCGACGCGCCGGCCGCGACGCCCACGGCGAGCACAACAGCCCCGGCCGCGGCGGTCGCGGCGCTACCGAACAGCGCCCGGGCTGTTGTGCTCATCCGTTGCTCCTCCCAGACGCCGGGAATGCTACCTACGCCGCCGGGCCAGGCTGGCACCCAGCGCGAAGAGCAGGACCGCCGCGGTCATCGGGACGAAGAACGCCGCCGCAGCGGCGACGACGGTCAAAGCAGCTCCGATGATGCCGATGACGAGGCCTGCGCGCGGCAATACCCGGGCCGAGCGCAGCGCGAAGGCGAGCAGCGTCGCGGCAACGGCGAACAGGGTCCAGCTGATCCCGTTGATGTCGACGTTCGCGCTCTGCCCCTCCATGAGCCCGGATACCCAGCCGGGCAGGTCGTCCGCGTCTGCGGCGAGCAGGCCAAACAGGGCGATCTCATTCACGACCTCGGCAACCGCCGCGATCACGGCCGCAGCGATAGCGAGGCGGGACAGCACCCGTGCGCGGTTGCTCGCGGCGAGGGGGCGGGCGATGGCGACGACGGCGGCGGCCATCACGACGACCGCCACGAGCGCCAAGGCGCCGAACGCCCAGATGGCCACACCGCCGGACTGGTACATGCGCGCTTGTTCGGCCAGCGTCTGCTCGCCCTCCGGCTTCGGACCCAGTGAGCCGTAGAGCAGGACAAAGCAGCCCACCCATGCGGGAAGGCCCAGCCCGGCCAGGACGGCTGCGGCGCGCCCCGGCGTCGGGACCATCTCGGCGGTGCTTACGGGCTCGGTGGTGGCGGTCACGGTCTCTCCGATCAGGTGCGGGATGGGAACGGCCCCAACCTCGCGCACCCCTGTGTCCCACCGGCAGGGTTCATTGTCCTGAGATCCGGGCGACCGAGGACCGGCCGGTCCTGTTCGGCGGCCGCCCGGATCCGGATTTGTCGGAATCCGATGTGGACACCCGACACCGGCTTGAGGATAGCGGGCGGGCGAAGGCGCCCCGTCGGTGTCGGCAGCGGTCGGCCGTAGCATGCCGGCATGGTGCTGCTGGAACGCGAGGCGCATGTGGAGACCCTCGACATGCGACTTGCCGAGGCCGAGCGCGGTCGCGGGTCGCTCGTGGTGATCGCTGGCGAGGCCGGCGTCGGCAAGAGCGCGCTGGTGGACGCGTTCTGTCGCCAGCAGTCCACATCGGTCGCGATGGTCCGTGGCGGCTGCGACGCGTTGGGCACTACCAGTCCGCTCGGGCCTCTGCACGACATCGTCCGCTCGGGTGGCGAGCGGGACGACCTGCGCGGGGTCGCTCAGGTCCTGCGAGCCGACGGCGCCCGGCATCGGATCTTCGGGGCGGTGCTGGACTGGCTTGCCGGCGCGGCTGGCCCCACCGTCGTCGTCATCGAGGATCTGCATTGGGCGGACGAGGCGACGCTGGATCTCGTGGTCTACCTGGGCCGACGGGTGATCGATACCGGTGCCATGGTCGTCGTCACCCTCCGCGACGAGGACACGCCTGACGGTCTCCGAGTACGCGCGATCCTTGGCACGCTTGCGACCGCTGTAGGGGTGCACCGGCTCGACGTGCCGCCGTTGAGCCGCGCCGCGGTCGGCGAGCTGGCGGCCTCGTCCGACGTGATGCGGACCACCTCTTCACCGTGACCTCCGGAAACCCTTTCTTCGTCACCGAGGTGCTGGGTGCCGCGGGCTCGGCGATCCCGCCGACAGTTCGTGACGCCGTGCTGGCGCGAATCGCGGGGCTCTCACCTCACGCTCGGCTGAGCTTGGACGTCGTGGCCGTGAACCCCAACCGGACCGAGGTGGCTCTCCTTCGCGGGGTGCTCCGGCCTGAAGACACGTCCATCGATGAGTGTCAGGGGGTCGGCGTGCTGCACGGCGATGGTTTACGCCTATGGTTCCGGCACGAGATCGCCCGGCTCGTTGTCCTCGAGACCATGCCGGTGGCGCGCCGCACCTCGCTGCATGGCCGCGTCCTCGCCCATCTGAGTACGCAACCGGGA
>CAVUNP010000022.1:0-7938 GCA_963742855.1 uncultured Actinomycetota bacterium
GGCCTTGGCCACCAACTGGGCCAACCAGCCATCCAGCCCGTCCGCGCGCCGCTG
The DNA here is from genome assembly GCA_963742855.1 of uncultured Actinomycetota bacterium. Lineage (GTDB taxonomy): Bacteria > Actinomycetota > Actinomycetes > Mycobacteriales > Micromonosporaceae > CAVUNP01. The sequence goes on from CAVUNP010000022.1 coordinate 55, forward strand.
CCTGGAGGCGGCCCCCACACCACCGGGATCCGCCGGTGCCCGGGACAGCGTCAAAGGATTGGCCGCCGGCTGCTCGCCATCCGATGCGACCGATCCCTTGACGTCAGTCATCTGTGGAACCTTCTGTTGTTGTCGATCACAGCGCGTCGAGGCCGCGTTCGCCAGTGCGAACCCGGATGACCTCCTCGACCGAGGTCACCCACACCTTGCCGTCGCCGATCTTGCCGGTGCGGGCTGCGGCGACCACCGCGTCGACAACCTTTTCCACATCGATCTCATCGATGAGGACATCGACCCGGATCTTTGGCAGGAACTCCACAGTGTACTCGGCTCCCCGGTACACCTCGGTATGACCTTTCTGCCGGCCGTAGCCCTGAACCTCGCTCACGGTCATTCCGGAGACGCCCATGGCGTGCAGGGCCTCCTTGACCGCATCGAGCTGGTGCGGCTTGATCACCGCGGTCACAAGCTTCATGCTCAAACCTTCCATATCTCAGCGGGACGCGATCGAGCTACACGTTCGCCGGCGCCGGCGCCGGCTCGTCTGCGGAGTGCGCACCGCTGGAGCCGCCGATGCCAGCCTGGGCGAACGCACCGCCGCCGCTGGAGCCGCCGGAGCCGCTGCCACCGCTGCTGGTGAAGTCGTACGCGCTCTCCTTGTGCTCGGTGACGTCGATGCCCTCGACCTCGTTCTCCTTCTTCAGGCGCAGCAGACCGGTCGCCTTGAGCAGTAGGCCGATCACGAAGGCAACCACGAAGGACCAGACAGTGACGATACCGGCACCTTCGAACTGGGCCAGAAGTTGCGTCGCGCCACCGCCGTAGATCAGGCCCTCGTGCTTGATGTAGGCACCGCCGTCAGCCTGCACCGTGGCAAAGAAACCGATGAAGAGGCAGCCGATCCAGCCGCCGACGAAATGCACACCGACCACGTCGAGCGAGTCGTCATAACCGAGCTTGTACTTCAGGCTGACCGCCAGGGCGCACACGGCGCCGGCGATGAGGCCCAGCAGCACCGCGGCGTACGGGGCGATGTAGGCACAGGCCGGGGTGATCGCGACCAGGCCGGCCACCGCACCGGACGACGCACCGACCAGGGTCGGCTTGCCGTTGCGCACCCACTCCACCAAGATCCAGCCGAGCAGTGCGGCGGCGGTGGCGACCTGGGTGTTGACGAAGGCGATCGCGGTGATGCCGTCCGCGGTCAGCTCAGATCCGGCGTTGAAACCGAACCACCCAAACCACAGCAGACCAGCACCGAGCGCGACGAACGGCACGTTGTGCGGCCGGAACGACTCCTTGGGCCAGCCGACCCGCTTGCCGAGCACGATGGCCAACGCCAAAGCCGCGGCACCAGCGTTGATGTGCACGGCCGAACCACCGGCGAAGTCGAGCGCGCCGATCTTGGCGCCGATCAGGCCACCGCCCCAGACCATGTGCGCGATCGGGATGTAGGCCAGGGTGAACCAGCCGAACCCGAACAGCAGCCAGCCGGAGAACTTGGTCCGGTCCGACAGGGCGCCGCTGATCAGCGCGACCGTGATGACGGCGAACATCATCTGGAAGACCACGAAAACGTAGATCGGAATGCCGGTGGCACCCCAGAAGCCCTCAGGAATGACCTTGGTTCCGAGGAAGTCCGCGGTGTAGCCAAAGAACCCGGGCGTCTCTGCCAACGGCTGGTCCGCGCCGAATGCGAACGCGAAGCCGTAGAAGAGCCACAGCACCGAGATGAGCCCGATGGAGGCGAAGCTCATCATCATCATGTTGAGTACGCTCTTGGACCGGTTCAGGCCACCGTAGAAGAAGGCCAGACCCGGGGTCATGAGCAACACGAGCGCACTCGAGACCAGCAACCACGCGGTGTCGCCGGAATTGAGTGCCACTTCTTCAGCAGCGAACGTCACGCTTGCTCCTCAATGTGAGATCCCTCCTCCCGGCAGAGGCAGCATCGCCGTTCGCCGGTTGCGGCAACCTTGAAGTACTGCTGTTTCACGCACGGTGTCCGCACCGTTTCCACACCGTCACCACATGTTTCGGGCGTGTGACGGCGCGTGATGCCGGCGCAGGTCCGTCCGGTCGGACGAGGCAATCACATCCGTTGGTGCGGTTTGGCGCACCCCGTTAGCATGCGGGCATGCCAAGACCCAGGGCGTTGCTCGCACTCGTCGCACTGCTGGCCGTCGGTCTCGTCGGATGCTCCGATGACAAGGACCCGACCCCGAACGAACAACTGCCCGCCGGCGCCACGTTGGTCAGCCAGGCCGCTGAGGCGACCGGGGCGCTGAAGTCGGCCCACGTCAAGATCGAAACAGACGGCGACGTCGGCAGCCTGCCCATGCGCTCCGCCGATGGCGACCTGCTCCGCTCGGGCGATGCCAAAGGCACTATCCAGCTGTCCACGCTGGGCATACTTATCGAATCCGAGTTCGTGGCCCTGGGTAGCAAGATCTATCTGAAGGGCGCCACGGGCGGCTGGCAGAGCTTGGATGCCTCAGTGGCCAGCGCGATCTACGACCCGTCCGCGATCCTCGACCCGGACCGCGGCATCGCCAAACTGCTCTCCGGCGCCAAGGACCCGACCACCGAGGGCAAGGAAAAGGTGGACGGCAAGGACAGCTATCGGGTCGCGGTCAAGCTCGACGCCACCGCGGTCAGCTCGCTCATCCCCGGTGTGAGTGGCGATGTGACCGGCAAGCTCTGGCTGGACGCGCAGACCAAGCAGCTGCTCAAGGCGGTCCTCACCGTACCCGGGTCCGGGGGCAAGAGCGGCACCGTGACCATCAACGTGACCAACATCGACGTCCCGGTGACCATCAGTGCCCCCGTCAGCAGCTGAGGCCCCGGCCGAGGCCCCGCCCGGCGAGGCGCCCGCGGCGCCGCGTCGCGGACTTGCCATCGGGGTAGGTGGCGCGGCCGTTCTGCTGGCCGCTCTGGACGCCTACGTCGTGGTCACCGTGCTGGTCACGATCGCCTCCGACCTGCGGATCCCGATCAACCACCTGGAGCGGGCCACCCCGCTGGTGACCGGATACCTGCTCGGCTACGTGATCGGCATGCCACTGCTGGGTGGCCTGTCGGACCGCCTCGGCCGGCGTTCGGTCATCCAGATCTGCCTGGCCGGCTTCCTGGTCGGCTCGCTCGTCACCGCGAGCGCGACCGATCTGCCCACCCTGGTCGCCGGCCGGGCATTGCAGGGTCTGGCCGGCGGTGCGTTGCTGCCGGTCACCATGGCCCTGGCCGGTGACCTGTGGCAGGAACGCCGCCGCCCGGTCATCCTGGGCGGCGTCGGTGCGGCCCAGGAGCTCGGCAGCGTGCTCGGGCCCCTCTATGGCGCGTACCTGGCCCTGCACCTGGGCTGGCGCGGGATCTTCTGGGTGAACATCCCGCTCGCCGTGCTCGCCATGGTGGCCGTGCACTTCGCGCTGCCCCGGGAGCGCGCCGCGGCCAGCCGAGCCAGCAAGATCGACATAGTCGGGGGTGGGCTGCTCGCCGTAGCCCTCGGCCTGCTGGTCGTCGGCCTCTACAACCCCGATCCGGAGAAGTCGGTCCTACCACCCTGGGGCGCAGTCACCGCGACCGCCGGCGGCGTGGTGTTCCTGCTGTTCCTGCTCTGGGAGAGCCGGGCCCGCACCCGCCTCATCGACCTGGCCGGAGTGGCCAAGGCGCCATTCTTCGCCACCCTGGTGGCCAGCCTGATCGCCGGCGCCGCCCTCATGGTCACCCTCGTCGACGTACAACTCGTCGCCCAGACGCTGCTCGCCCGCGATCCCACCGGCGGCGCCGTGATCCTGGTCCGCTTCCTGATCGCCCTTCCGATCGGCGCGATCCTGGGCGGCCTGCTGGCGCCAAGGGTGGGCGAGCGCTGGGTCACCGTTGCCGGCTTCCTGATCGCGGCCGGCGGCTACTATCTCATCTCCGGCTGGCCGAGCGACCTGCTCGCCGCCCGGCACACCATCGCCGGGGTCTCGCTGCCCCGCCTGGACGTCGACCTGGTCGTGGCCGGACTGGGGCTAGGCCTGGTCATCGCGCCGCTGTCCTCCGCCGTACTGCGGGTGGTGCCCGCCGTCCAGCACGGTGTCGCCTCGGCCGGGCTGGTGGTCGCCCGCACCATGGGCATGCTGCTCGGCGTGGCGGCGCTCACCGCCTGGGGCCTGCACCGGTTCCAGGAGCTCACCGCGGACCTGGTGCCGCCGTTGCCGATCAACGGCATCACCCCGGAGTACGCCAGCCAACTCGCCACCTATGAACAGGCCGTACTCGCGGCCCTGCTCACCGAATACCGGGAGATCTTCCGGGTCACCGCGGTGCTCTGCCTCCTCGGCGCCATCGTCGCCCTGGCCCTCACCCGGTCACGCTCGCGCTCGCACTCGCGCGACAAGCCCGCTGGATGATCGTGGACTCGGCCGGCAGGAGCGAACCGGTACGCGCCAGTTGGTGCCAGTTGGGCCGGCCGGGAGCACTCGCGCCTGCCCGCCGCGCCAGGCGGCGTTGGACGGTTCGTCGTCAGGCGGTACGGACGCGCTCAACGCAACGCATTGTCCAGCAGGTTACGTTCGTGGTCGATGAGCCGCAGGTCGCGCATCGGCCGCCGTAGGTGTCCTTTGTGGACGATACGGACGAAGGCCGGTTCGCCGGCGGCGGCCATCCGGCGGATGCCTTCCACATGGTCCACGATGCGCGCCCGGATGGTGCCGACCAGGCGGTGACGGTCCCGCGGGATCAGCCCATAGGCGTCAGCGAACAGTCGCAACCGGCGGGCCCGGTCCGGGCTGTGCCAACCCAGGGTGACCGAGTCTCGGTCGGAGAACAGCGGCACCCAGGTCCAGGCCGCGTACGCCACGTCGTAGATGCGCGCCCCGGGCGAGGACAGGTCGAAGTCGATCAGCGCCAGTGTGTCGTCGGGCCGCCAGATCACGTTGTGCGGGGCTGCGTCATGGTGGCAGATCACCTCGGTGCCGGGCGGCGGCGGCCCGAAGGAGCGCCACACCGCTCCCGCGGCCGGACGGAATCCGTACTGGGCGTCGTGGAACCGGCGCAGCATGGTGGCCACCGCGACCAGCGCCTGATCGGTGACCCAATGCGGCTGTAGCGGGTAGGCACCGCACTCGCCTTCCAGGAACGACAGCACCTCGCGGCCGCGCTCGTCGACGCCCAGGACTCGTGGCGCACCGGTGAATCCGACCCGTTCGAGGTGGCGCAGCAGCGAATGGACAGCCGGCGTCCACGGTCCGGCATTTCGCCGCACCGTATCGCCCACGCGCACCACCGTGCTCGTGTTCCCGCCGAGGAGCGGGACCTCCTGCTGCACCATGGAACCCTTCCCGCCCGCACGCGTGATCGACCGGCAGCCGACGCAGTAGGCTCGCCAAATCTAGCTTCCCCGCGCAACCGTCGAGGCAAACGACTTTCCGCCAGTCCGCCAGTTTCCGGACGGGCTGTCCGCCACTCTTTGCCAGGAAGGTGGCGGACCGCAGCGACGTCGTTACTCGCCGACCAAGGCGTCGACAAATGCCTTCGGCTCGAACGGGGCAAGGTCGTCGGCACCTTCGCCGAGCCCGACCAACTTGACCGGAATGCCGAGTTTGCGCTGGACCGCGATCACGATCCCGCCCTTCGCCGTACCGTCGAGCTTGGTCAGCACCACACCAGTGACCTTGACCACCTCGGTGAAAACACGAGCCTGTTCCAGCCCGTTCTGCCCGGTGGTCGCATCCAGCACCAGAAGGGTCTCGTCCACCGGACCGTGCTTCTCGACCACCCGTTTCACCTTGCCGAGCTCATCCATGAGACCGACCTTGTTCTGCAGCCGGCCGGCCGTGTCGATGAGGACGGTGTCCACCCGCGTCTCGATGCCCCGCTTGACGGCGTCGAACGCCACCGCGGCCGGGTCACCGCCCTCAGGTCCACGGACGACCTCAGCACCCACCCGGCTGCCCCACGTGGCCAACTGGTCCGCCGCGGCCGCCCGGAAGGTGTCCGCGGCGCCCATCACCACGGATCGGCCATCAGCCACCAGGACCCGGGCGATCTTGCCGCAGGTGGTGGTCTTACCGGATCCGTTGACGCCCACCACCAGCAGTACGGCGGGCCGGTCGCTGGCCGGATTCGCATGCAATGTCCGGTCCACCTCGGGATCGAGGGCCTGGATCAGCTCCTCAGCCAGCAATCCGCGCAGGTCGCCGGCGGACGAGGTGCCCAACACTCGGGCCCGCTCGCGCAGGTTCGCCACGATCTCGCGGGTGGGCTCAATGCCGACATCCGCGCTGATCAGGGTGTCTTCCAGCTCTTCCCAGGTCTCTTCGTCGAGCCGGTCCCGGGACAGCATGGCCAGCAGGCCCTTGCCGAATACATTCTGGGACCGCGACAGCCGGGACCGCAGCCGGACCAGCCGACCCGCGGTGGGCTCGGGCTTCTCGATCTCCGGGGCCACCGGCGCCGTCGGCGGCGAAACCGGAGCAGCCGGCTCTTCGGGCGTGGGCGGCTTGCGCTCGGCCTCGGGCTTCGGCGGGGTGATCGTTCCCGGTTCGGGCGGTGGCGCGAGAGTCTCGCCCTCTTCCGCCTCGCGCTCCTTCTCCGGGGCTTCGGGCTCCTTGACCGCGGTCGTGCGGTGCCGCGCTTCACGCTCCGCGCGCTCCCGCTCGCGGCGACGGTCCCGCGAACGCCGACGCAACGTCGGCACGTAGAAGGCGAACCCGAGCAGGACGGCGAGGATGAGCAGATACCAGTACTGGTTGCCGGACATGCCTGGCATCCTGTCAGATCCCCGAGCCGCGGGCGCCACAGGCGCCGCCAACAAGCCCCTCTGATCTTGGAACGCGAGAATCCGGGAGTCAGGTGGGGAGGAGGGCGGCGGTGAGGTAGGGGAGGTCGGCGGGGGAGGTGAAGCGGTGCGCGGACAAGCCCGCCGCGCGGGCACCGCGGACGTTGCGGTCCTCGTCGTCGACAAACAGGCACCGGGTGGGCGCCACGCCGAGCGCGTGGCAGGCGAGCCGGAAGAACTCCCCAGCTGGTTTGTGCACCCCGATCACCGATGAGTTGATCACCACATCGAACTCGTCGGCGAGCCCCAGCAGGTTCAGATCAGCGTCGAGCCAGTCGGTTGCGTTGGTGGCCAGCCCCACCGGCACACCCCGGGCCCGAACCGCACGGATGAAGTCCAGCAACTCGGTTGTCACGGTGCCCCGGTGCGCGCTCCAGCGGGTCACCGCCGCCCGCGCCCGCTCGACCGATCCGGCCGAATCCGCCAGATCCGCTACAACCGAATCCATCCACGCCTCGTGGCTGTCTTCACCGAGAATCGCCGGACGCAGCCGGGTCACCGCCATGGCGCTGGCCAACAGTGCCCCGGACGGCAGGCCGAAGTCCCGTTCGGCGGATGCCGCCGCGTCCGGGTCGAAAACGCGGATCACGCCGTCGAGATCGATGAGAAGTGCTTCCGGTGTTGCCTTCGTGCTCAGTGCCACGTTGTCCTAATCCTCGTCGACCAGCTCAGCCACATCGATGGCAGCCCATTCCAATCCAGGCGCGGCGACGGTCTCGGTACCGGCGAACGTACCGGTGTGCGTGAACCGCGATCCGTCCACCAGCCGGTGAGTGTAGACGTCCACCGAGTACGGGCTGCTCGTCTCCACCCGCCAGTAGTGCGGGATGCCGGCGCGGGCGTACTCGATCGGCTTGACCAGCCGGTCCGCCGACTCCGATCCTGGGCTCACCACTTCGATGGCCAGCACGACCTGCTCCGGCAGCAGGAACGGCACCCGCCGGTCGAACCCCGCGGCCCGCACCACCAGTACGTCGGGATTGCGCCGGTGCAGATCACTGAGCCGGACCTCGATCTCGCTGGTTATCCGCACACCTGCCGGCACCAACCGGCGTAGCGCA
>CAVUNP010000023.1:0-624341 GCA_963742855.1 uncultured Actinomycetota bacterium
CCACGTCTTGTGGCTCGCGTTGTACGCCTCGGCGTAGGCCTTCGACACCGATTCGGTGGCCGCCCTGGTCCACAGGGTGAGGGTTGCTCCGTCGTCGGGATTCGTCGAGGGCGCCGGGGTTGAACTGCCGCAACCGGCCAGCCCGAGCGCCAGGGTCAGGGCTGCCGCGGCCGCGCCAACCGCCGACAGGGAAACGCGTGGTTCTCATAGGTTTACCTTCCGCCAGGTGAATCTGCATCTCCAGTTGTGCGTTTGCCCGGCCGGGCTGGGTTGCCGGTCAGGCCCGGGGTATCCAGACGCGCATCGTGCTCGAACCCCTGCGCGCCCACCGGTGATAAGGCACCAGAGGAACTGGCACCAGATCGGGGGTTTCGGGTGACGGATCGTCCCCGGCAAGGGCCGGGTATGGCCAGCCCTCGTGGCTGGGCGGGTCTACCCGGCCGAAGCCGATCGCGCCGGGGGTGCCATCGGGGGTGACCCCATCGGCCAGGCCCGCGGACGGGTCCAGCCGCAGCCGGTCCAGGTCATCGGTGGCCTGGTCGGTCGACTCGACACACAGGACGATCGGACCGCGTTGCGCCGCAACACATCCACGGATCGCGTCGATGCGGGAGTCGGCCACAGTCCATCGTGGACGCATAGGCAGTGACAGCGTGATCTCGTCACCCACAACGAATTCGCGGGTGACTACAGCGGGCCCGGGGTGCACCGGGCGCCGGCCGGCCGGATCGGCGATGGTGGCGCCATCGGCCCACTCGGGCACCCGCAGCGCGATGGTCCAAGCTCCGCCGTCGGTGTGCGTCACCCGTACCGTGACGTCACCGGTGTCGGGATACGCGGTGGTCATGCTCAGTCCGATGCGCCGGCCATCAGGCAGGGTGGTGTCGATGGTGGCGTCGGCGTACTGATGGATGGCCACGCCATCGGGCCGGACGCTGGCCACGTAGGTGGCCAGGCTGGCCAGCAACCGGGCCGCGTTCTGCAGGCAGCAGGACACCTCGAACCACGGTGCGCGGGCACCGCCACCGAAGCGCAGTTCTTCCTGGTCTGCCAGCGGGTCCTGGGTGGGTGTGCGCTGATGCAGCGTGTGAGCGTAGAAGAACGACCGGCCATCATCGGCGATCGCGGTGGCCACCACGTTGTACAGGATGCGCTCGATCACGTCGCCATAGCGGGTCTCCCCGGTGGCCAGCAGGAGCCGCCACGCCACCATGATGGCCGCGACGCCAGCACACGTCTCCGAATACGCCCGGTCGGCGGGAAGCACGAAGTCGGGGCCGAACGCCTCGTCGCTGTGTCGTGAGCCCATGCCACCGGTCAGGTACGTGCGACGGGCCCAAGTGGCATCGAACTGCCGCGCCACCGACGCGAGCAGTTCGTCGTCGCCGGTCTCCACCGCGACATCCACCGCACCCGCGCACAGGTACAGAGCCCGGACCGCGTGACCACGCAACACGTCGGCTTCGCGGACGGGAATGTCGTCGAGGAAGTACGACCAGCCATGCTCGTGCCGGGGGAGGCTGCGGTGTCCCCGTCGTTGAATGAACAACGCGGCCTGCTCGATGTACTTGGCCTTCCCGGTCAACCGACCGAACTCCACCAGACCGGGCTCGATCTCCGGATGCCCACAGATTCCGGCGATGCCGTCGGAGCCGAACGTGGCGCACACGTGGTCGGCCACGCGGGTGGCCACCTCCAGCAGCGCATCCGATCCGGCGGTCCGGGCCCGCGCCACCGCCGCCTGCAGAAGATGGCCGGCGCAGTACAACTCGTGTCCCGACCCCGGATCGCTGTAGCGCGGCCGCTGCCCGGGGCGGCCGTACGCCGTACCGAGGTAGCCGTCGGGCTCCTGGGCCTCGGCGATGAGCGCGGTCAACTCGCCGATCTGCGCGGCAACGCCCCGATTGCCGGTCCGGCCGACCTCCCAGCTCATCGCCTCGATGAGCTTGTACACCTCGGAGTCGGAGAACTCACGCCCGCGCCGCTCCGGCGAGCCGGTGCCATCGCGCACCGCGGTGAAGTTGCCGGTCCAACCGAGTTCGTCGATCCAGGACCGTGCGTGCTCGAGTGACGCCGAAGCGTTGACGTCCTGCCGGCGGCGCCAGAAGCCGCCATCGATGGAAACCTCGCGCAGACCAAGCGGACGAAGCGCGCCCCGCGTCGCGACCACCGGCGCGACCACCGGCGCGACCACGGGTGCACCGCCGGTCACCTCGACGTCCGGCCCTACCAATGTCATGAGTCCTCCAGCGTCATGGCCAGCGGCATGGGTTCTGCCAACAGCAACGTCTCGCGGCGCCGTGACCGAAGCCTTGCCGATCTGGGCGGAATGCCACGCCCAGCTGTGCTAGCACCCGACGATGGACTACGAAAACCTTTTCGGCAATGTCACGTTTACGTAACGGCAACAATTTCGGCATGGTTGCCAAGCGCCATTAGTGCTGCCTACGCTGGGAACTCTCAGCCACCGCGAGCGTGGCCTGGGATCCAGGCAGTCGAAAGCTTTCGAAAGGATTTCAGTGGGCAGGCGCCGGTCAGAAGCGGTGACGCTCAGCGACGTGGCCAAGTTGGCCGGCGTCTCGGTGTCAACGGCATCGAAGGCACTCAACGCCCGCAACGAGGTCGCCCAAGCCACCCGGCGTCGGGTGCAGCAGGCCGCGGCCGAACTGTCGTTCCAGCCGAACGCGCTTGCCCGCGGTCTCATCTCCGGTCGCACCCGCACCATCGGCCTGCTCACCGACGAACTCGGCGGACGGTTCTCCATACCGGTGCTGCTCGGAGTCGAGAACGCGGTGGGCAACGAAGAGATGTCGGTCCTGCTGTGTGACGCCCGGGGCGACGTGATCCGGCGACAGCACTACATCCGCACGCTGCTGGCCCGGCAGGTCGACGGCTTCATCATTCTGGGCGAAAGCAACGACGTGCGGCCGTCACTGGGCCGCGACATTCCCGTTCCAGTTGTCTACGTGTATGGCGAGTCAAGCGATCCGGACGACCTGTCGGTGCTCGCCGACGACGCCGGCGGTGCCCGCCTGGCCGCGGAGCATCTGGTCTGGACCCACCGTCGCCACATTGCACACATCACTGGCCCGGAGAGCTACCGCGCTGCCCGCGACCGGGTCACCGGCCTACGCGCGGTGCTGGACGAGGCCGGCCTGGAGCTGGCCGGCGGGGATGCGCTCTACGGCGAATGGTCCAGGCGGTGGGGCCGGCATGCCGCCCGCATGCTGCTGACCGCACATCCTGAGGTGGACGCCATTTTCTGCGGCAACGACCAGATCGCCACCGGGGCCTGTGATGCGCTGTCTGACCTCGGCCGGCGCATCCCGGACGACGTGGCCGTCATCGGTTATGACAACTGGGATGTGTACGCCGCGGAGTGCCGGCCACCTCTGACCACAGTGGACCTCAATCTGGAACAGCTCGGCGCCACCGCGGTGGAGAACCTCATTTCGGCCCTGGATGGCCAGCGCCGACGGGGCGTCATCCGCCAGCAGGGCCGGCTCGTGGTGCGCGAGTCAACCGGTCCCCTCCCCCGCAGGGCCCCCTCCTCGTAGCCGCCCGCTCCGGAATGCTGCTCCGGAACGCTTTGGTGCGAAAGCCGCGTTAAAAAGCGGCCCCGACACGTGAAGAAAACGTGTGAAGAACCCTGTCCGTCGGCGCCTCGCCGGCCTTGACTCCACCCTGCGGCAACGCTGCGGCTCGCGGTTACGCGAACCGTGACATTGACCAACAAGGAGGAGTTCCCCGGTGGCTGACCTGGTGTACGTGGTGGTGACGATCGCGGCTTTCGCGATCTTCGCACTCGTCCTGCGGGCGGTGGAGCGGCTGTGAACGTCGAGAATCTCGTCGGTCTGGTGCTCGCCGTCCTGCTGACCGCATTCCTGGTGGCGGCCCTACTGTTGCCGGAGCGTTTCTGATGAGCTCCACAGCGGCAGGCGTTCTGTTCATCCTCTCGCTCGGTGTGGCGATCGCACTGGTGTACCGCCCCTTCGGCGACTACCTGTACCGAGTCGCTACAACCGAAGGCACATTCCCAGGTCGAGCGCGGCATCTACAAGCTCGTCGGCGTCAACCCCGCCGGTGAGCAGACCTGGCGGGGCTACGCCCGCAGTGTGCTGGCGTTCTCCGCGGTCAGCCTGCTGTTCCTCTACGCCTTCCTGCGCCTGCAGGACAGGTTGTGGCTGAGCCTCGGTTTTCCGGCAGTCAAATCCGACCAGGCCTGGAACACCGCGGTCAGCTTCGTCACCAACACCAACTGGCAGTCCTACTCCGGCGAGATCGCACCATGGGCCACCTGGTGCAGATGGCCGGACTCGCGGTGCAGAACTTCGTCTCCGCCGCGGTCGGCATCGCCGTCGCCATCGCGCTGGTCCGGGGCTTCGCGCGCAGACCGGACCGACCAGCTGGGCAACTTCTGGGTGGACCTGGTGCGCATCTGCGTACGGATCCTGCTCCCGATCGCGATCGTCGGCACCGTGGTGTTCATCGGCGCCGGCATGGTGCAGAACCTTTCTGGCGGCACCGACGTGACCACGCTCGCCGGAGCGGTCCAGACAGATCACCGGCGGCCCGGTGGCGAGCCAGGAAGTGATCAAGGAACTCGGTACCAACGGCGGCGGCTTCTACAACGCGAACTCGGCCCACCCGTTCGAGAACCCGACCACATGGACGAACTGGTTGGAGCTGTTCCTGATCCTGCTGATCCCGTTCAGCCTTCCCCGGCTGTTCGGCCGGATGGTCGGCGACAAGCGGCAGGGCCTGGCGATCGCCAGCATCATGGCGATCCTCGCGGTGGCCAGCATCGCCCTCATCAACACGTTCCAACTGGTGCACCCAGGCACAGTGCCGACCGCGGTGGGCGGCGCGACCGAAGGCACCGAGGTTCGATTCGGCGTATCCAACTCGGCCACCTTCGCGGCCTGCACCACGCTGACCTCGACCGGTGCGGTGAACTCGTTCCACGACTCGTACACCGCTGGCGGCGGTCTGATGACGATGTTCAACATGATGCTGGGCGAGGTCGCGCCCGGCGGTACCGGATCCGGTCTCTACGGCATGCTGATCCTCGCGGTGATCACGGTGTTCGTGGCCGGTCTGATGGTCGGACGCACACCGGAATATCTGGGCAAGAAGCTCGGCCCACGAGAGATGAAGTTCGCTTCGCTGTACCTGCTGATCACGCCGGCGCTAGTGCTGATCGGGACGGCACTCGCGATGTCGATACCGTCGGCCCGGGCATCGATGCTCAACAGTGGACCGCACGGACTGTCCGAAGTGCTCTACGCGTTCACGTCGGCGAGTAACAACAACGGTTCCGCGTTCGCCGGCATCAGCGTCAACACTGCCTTGGTACAACACCGCGCTGGGTCTGTGCATGCTGCTCGGCCGGTTCCTGCCGATCATCTTCGTTCTCGGGCTGGCCGGTTCGCTGGCCAGGCAGCAGCCGGTACCCGCGTCGGCCGGCACCTTGCCGACCCACAAGCCACTGTTCGTCGGCATGGTCGTCGGCGTGACCGTCATCGTCGTCGCCTTGACATTCCTACCCGCCCTCGCGCTCGGCCCGCTGGCCGAGGTCTGTAGACCATGGATAGAGGAAACACTCAGATGTCTGTCACGTCAGTCAGTGCCCCGCCGGCCATGGCGAAGCGGCGGGTCGGCGGCGGCCTGCTCGACCCGCGCCAATTGTGGAAGTCCACACCGGACGCGCTACGCAAGCTGAACCCGGCCACGTTGTGGCGCAACCCGGTCATGTTCATCGTCGAGATCGGCGCGGTCTTCACGACCATCCTGGCCATCGCCGACTTCAGCCGTGTTCGCCTGGGCCGATCGCCCTGTGGCTGTGGCTCACCGTCCTGTTCGCCAATCTCGCCGAGGCGGTCGCCGAAGGGCGCGGCAAGGCCCAGGCCGACACTCTGCGGGCGGCCAAGAAGGACACCATCGCCCGCCAGCTGTCCGGCTGGGCACCCGGTAGTTCGGCCGACAACGTCGCCGGAGGCGATCAACGCAACAACGTCGCCGGAGGCGATCAACGCGACAGCTACCGGGAACGGTTCGTGCCGGCCGCCGAACTCAAGCTCGGCGACATCGTGGTGGTCGAGGCCGGGCAGACGATTCCGGGCGACGGCGATGTCATCGAGGGCATCGCCAGCGTCGACGAGTCGGCCATCACCGGCGAGTCGGCCCCGGTCATCCGGGAGTCCGGTGGCGATCGCAGCGCGGTCACCGGCGGCACGAAGGTGCTGTCCGACCGGATCATCGTGCGGATCACACAGCGGCCCGGGGAGAGCTTCATCGACCGAATGATCTCCCTGGTCGAAGGCGCCAACCGGCAGAAGACACCGAACGAGATAGCGCTCAACATCCTGCTGGCCGCGCTCACCATCATCTTCCTGTTGGCTGTCGCCACCCTGCAACCGTTGGCGATCTTCGCCAAGGCGAACCAGGCCGCGGCCCCGGACACATTGGCGCTCAACGCCCACGGCGTGAGCGGCATCGTCCTGGTGTCACTGCTGGTCTGCCTGATCCCGACCACCATCGGTGCGCTGTTGTCCGCGATCGGCATCGCCGGCATGGACCGGCTGGTGCAGCGCAACGTCCTGGCCATGAGCGGACGGGCGGTCGAGGCGGCCGGCGACGTCAACACCCTGCTGCTGGACAAGACCGGCACCATCACGCTGGGCAACCGGCAGGCGAGCGACTTCGTGCCGGTGGGCGACACCGGACTGGCGGACCTGGCCAACGCAGCCCAACTGTCCAGCCTGGCCGACGAGACGCCGGAAGGCCGCTCCATCGTGGTGTACGCCAAGGACCGCCACGGCCTGCGCGAGCGGCATCCCGGCGAACTCCAGGAGGCGAACTGGGTACCGTTCACGGCACAGACCCGGATGTGCGGTGTGGACATGTCCGAACCGGACGGGTCGATCCGCGAGGTACGCAAGGGTGCCGCGACCGCGGTGATGAAGTGGGTCCGCGACAACGGCGGGCATCCCACCGACGACGTCGGCCCAGTGGTGGACGGCATCTCCGCGGCCGGTGGCACGCCGCTGGTGGTGGCCGAGCATGTGGCCGGCAAACCGGCTCGGGCGCTGGGTGTCATCCATCTCAAGGACGTGGTCAAGCAGGGCATGCGGGAGCGCTTCGACGAGATGCGCCGGATGGGCATCCGTACCGTGATGATCACCGGCGACAACCCACAGACGGCCAAGGCCATCGCCCGGCGAGGCCGGCGTGGACGACTTCCTCGCCGAGGCCACGCCGGAGGACAAGATGGAGCTGATCAAGCGCGAACAGGCGGGCGGCAAGCTCGTCGCCATGACCGGTGACGGCACCAACGACGCCCCGGCGCTGGCTCAGGCGGATGTCGGGGTCGCTATGAACACCGGTACGTCGGCCGCCAAGGAGGCCGGCAACATGGTCGACCTGGACTCCGACCCGACCAAACTCATCGAGATCGTGGAGATCGGCAAGCAATTGCTCATCACCCGCGGAGCGTTGACCACGTTCTCCATCGCCAACGACATCGCGAAGTACTTCGCCATCATTCCGGCGATGTTCGCCGCGGTGTATCCGAGCCTGGACGCGCTGAACGTCATGCGGCTGCACAGCCCGGTCTCGGCGATCCTGTCCGCGGTCATCTTCAACGCCGTCATCATCGTCGGCCTCATCCCACTGGCGCTGCGGGGCGTGCGGTACAAGCCGGGCGGCGCGGCGGCGATGTTGCGTCGCAACCTGTGGATCTACGGACTCGGCGGAATCATCGCCCCGTTCATCGGCATCAAAATGATCGACCTCATCATCCAGTCCATCCCAGGGATATCGTGATGCGCCTACCAAGCTGGATCTCGCAACATCTCGCCGCCGTGCGGGCCGTGCTCGCGCTGACCCTCCTGCTCGGACTGGCCTACCCACTGGCCATGGTCGGTGTGGCCCGGATCCCCGGCCTGTCCGACAACGCCGACGGTTCGCTGCTCAGGGCGCAGGGCAGGCAGATCGGCAGCAGCCTGATCGGGCAGTCGTTCACCGACGCCGATGGCAACCCTCTCCCGCAGTACTTCCAGTCCCGCCCGTCCGCTGCCGGCGACGGGTACGACCCGACCGCGACATCGGCCAGCAACCTCGGTCCCGAAAATGTTGTCGACACACTGCCCGACCCGGCGGCCCCGGACAGCGGCAAGCAGAGCCTGTTGACCCAGGTCTGCCGCCGCAGCCTCGCGGTCGGTGAACTCGAAGGTGTTGACGGCAGCCGGCCGTTCTGCACCACCGACGGTGTCGGCGCGGTCCTCGGCGTGTTCCACCGCGACGGTCTCACCGGACCGGTGGTCCGCGTGG
The DNA here is from genome assembly GCA_963742855.1 of uncultured Actinomycetota bacterium. Taxonomy (GTDB): domain Bacteria; phylum Actinomycetota; class Actinomycetes; order Mycobacteriales; family Micromonosporaceae; genus CAVUNP01. The sequence continues at coordinate 8,332 of CAVUNP010000023.1, forward strand.
TCAGCCTCAACCAGGCCTGCCCGGCGGTACCCTTCATCTCGACCTACGAAGGGGTCACGGTGGAGTGTGCACAATTCGCCGAGGACTACTCGCACGCCATCGTCACGCCGATCCGCGGCGAGGCGCCGGACCAGCCGGTCGTGCCGCCCGACGCGGTGACCGCGAGCGGTAGCGGCCTGGACCCGGCGATCAGCCCGTCCTACGCCGAACTACAGGCGGCGCGGGTGGCCCAGGCGCGCAACATCCCGGTGGGCGCGGTCAAGGATCTGATCGCCAGGCACACCACCAAACGGTCCCTCGGTTTCATGGGTGACCCGGCGGTCAACGTCCTGGAGCTCAACCTGGACCTGGACCAGCGGTACCCGACCGTTGTGGCACGAGCCGGCACAGCGCCGAGGTAGGGACGTCAGATGTCACGAGGACAACTTCGGGTCTACCTCGGAGCCGCGCCCGGTGTGGGCAAGACGTACAAGATGCTCGAGGAGGCGAAACGCCGGGCCGAGCGCGGTACGGATGTGGTGGTCGGCCTGGTGGAAACCCACGGCCGGCCGTTCACCGAGGCCATGCTGGGCAACCTGGAAGTGCTGGCCCGCAAGGAACTGGTGTACCGGGGCAGCACCTTCGCGGAGATGGACGTCGAAGCAATCCTGGCCCGGGCCCCCGAGGTGGTGCTGGTCGACGAACTGGCCCATACCAACGTGCCTGGCTCGGCCAACGCACAAACGCTGGCAGGATATCGAGGACCTGCTCGACGCCGGCATCGACGTGCTCACCACGGTCAACATCCAACACCTGGAGTCGCTCAACGACGTGGTGCAGGAGATCACCGGCGTACCGCAGCGGGAGACCGTGCCCGATGAGGTGGTCCGGCGGGCCGAGCAGGTCGAGATTGTTGACATGACACCGGAGGCGCTGCGTCGCCGGATGGCGCACGGCAATGTCTACCGCGCGGAGAAGGTCGATGCCGCGCTGGCCAACTACTTCCGGATCGGCAACCTCACCGCGCTGCGCGAACTGGCCCTGCTGTGGCTGGCCGACAAGGTGGACGACCAACTGGACCGGTACCGCACGCAACATCGGATAGACAGCACCTGGGAAGCCCGCGAACGGGTGGTCGTGGCGTTGACCGGCGGTCCGGAAGGCGACACCCTCATCCGCCGTGGGGCGCGGGTCGCCGCCCGCACCAAGGGCGCCGACCTGATGGCCCTGCATGTGGCCAGCAACGACGGGCTGGCCAGCGCCGACCCGGCCAGCCTGGCCCGGCAACGAGTCCTGGTCGAGAGCCTCGGCGGCACCTACCATCAGGTGGTTGGCAATGACATCCCGGTGGCGCTGCTCGACTTCGCCCGCGCGGTCAACGCCACCCAACTGGTGCTCGGCGCCAGCCGGCGCGGCCGCCTCGCCCAACTGATCGCTCGCGGCGTCGGGGTCACCACCACGGCCGAAGCCGGCTCGATCGACGTCCACCTGGTCACCCACGAGGCGGTCAAGCGCGGCCGGGCCCGCATCAGGCTCACCCGCGGGGTCAACGCACAGCGTCGTATCGCCGGCTTCGCCGCCGCCGCCATCGGGCTACCGCTGCTCACCTGGCTGCTCGCCGGTGCCACCGACCTTTCCCTGAACACCGACATCCTGCTGTTCCTCGGTCTCGTGGTGGCCGTCGCGCTGGTCGGCGGGCTCTACCCGGCGCTGGCCGCCGTGCTGATCGGGTTCGCACTGCTCAACTACTACTTCACTCCACCCGTCCACAGGTTCACAGTGGACGAAGGAGAGAACTTCCTGGCGCTGGTCGTCTTCCTGCTGGTGGCCATCGGCGTCAGTGCGGTCGTCGACCTGGCCGCCCGCCGTACCGTCGAAGCGGCACGGGCCCGCGCGGAGGCGGAATCACTGTCCACCGTGGCCGGAAGCGTGCTGCGGGGCGGTCGGCCGTTGGACTCCCTGCTCGAGCAGGTCAGGGAGACCTTCGGTCTGTCCAGCGTGACCCTGTTGGAACGCCGGCCGGACTCGGCCAGCACACCGGACAGTCAACACGACGCGGACGCCTGGCAGGTCGCCGCCAACGTCGGCGACAGCCCCTGCCAGGCGCCGGGCCTGGCGGACGTCGACGTGCCGGTCGACGAGAAGCTCGCCCTTGTCCTCTGTGGACGGATGCTGGCCGCCTCGGACCGGCGTGTGGTGGAGGCTTTCGCGGCGCAGGCGGCCATCGCGCTGCGCCAGGAACGCCTCACCGCCCAGGCCGCAGCCGCAGGACAGATCAGCGAGGTGGACCGGCTGCGCAGCGCTCTGCTGTCCGCGGTCAGTCATGACCTGCGCACCCCGCTCGCCTCGGCGAAGGCGGCAGTGACCAGTCTGCGTAACGAAGAGGTGGCGTTCACCGCACTCGATCGGGACGAACTGCTGGCCACCGCCGAGGAGTCCCTGGACAAGCTGATCCGCCTGGTCGCGAACCTACTCGACATGAGCCGCCTGCAGGCCGGTGCGTTGGGCATGCACAGTCAACTACTCAGTGTGGTGGAAGCCATCCCGAGAGCCATCGACGATATTGGACCAGCCGCCCGCGACGTCGCCCTGTACTTGCCCGAGGAGATCTCCGAGGTGCGGGCCGACCCCGGCCTGCTGGAGCGGATCCTGGTGAACATCCTGACCAACGCCGTGCGCTACAGCCCAGCCGGGCGACCACCCACTGTCACCGTCAGCGAACACGCCAACATGGTCGAGGTACGGGTGATCGACCGCGGGCCGGGAATCCCGGTGGAGGACCGGGAACGGGTCTTCCTGCCCTTCCAACGGCTCGGAGACCGGGACAACGAAACCGGGGTGGGCCTTGGTCTCGCCCTCTCCCGTGGACTGGCCGAAGCCATGGGCGGCACGCTGCAACCTGAGAACACCCCGGGCGGCGGCCTGACCGTGACCCTCGCCCTGCCGGCCGTCGTCACCGGCGAACGCGAACCGGTCTAGCCCGGTCTAGCCCAGGGCGCCGCCCGCTCGTGCCGGTAGCGGACACCCCCTCCCCACAAGGTCCCCCTCCCCACACTGGGCCACCGACCGTCATACTCGTGGGCGTGACATTTCCGCCACCCGGTGACGCATTCAACAACGCTGATTTTGTCATCGTCGACCTGGAGCCCGAAGAAGCCGCCGCCGGCGTCGAGAAGTCGGTGACCCTGCCCGCGGGCCACACCATCACAGTCCGGCTGCCACCAGCGGTGCCGCACGGCATGGTGCTCCGGCTGAGCCCCGCCGAGCCGGCCCCGGACGCGAAGGAGCTCTTCCTCCAAGTCGCGATCCGCTCCACGCCGTCGCGCACCGCACCGCCCAGCACCGCACCGCCCGCCACCGCGTCCGCCGAGCCAGCGGTCGAGCCGGCGTTCGAGGCGGAAGTCGAGCCGCACGTCGAGTCGGCTGTCGTGCCGCACGTCGAGGAGATCCCGGTCGAGGCGGCGGAGGCAATCGAGGCGGCTGTCGAGGCGGCTGTCGAGGCGGCGGTCGAGCCGGCACCGTCCACTAGCGACGCGGCGATCGCGACGCCTTCCACGACAGCAGGGACGGCCTCGGCGCCGGCCGAGACCGAGCCACCGTCCAGTGAGGAATCAACAGCGCACACGCCCGTCGGTGTCTCCAGCCCGGGGCAGCCGGTCCTGCCAATGTCCGCGCCGCCCTACCCGTCCGCGGTCGCTGCGCCGACGGCCGCGATGCCACCCGTAGCCATGCCACCAATCGTTGCGCCACCGGTCGGCACTCCGGTCGTCAGGCCGGCGCGGCGTTTCGCCGGCTGGCAGATCGCGGCCGCCGCGGCAGCGGTGCTGATGGTCGGCACGTGCGGTGCGGCGGCCGTCGCCGTCATCCGGTACAGCGCCGCGAACACGGCGGGTGCAGGGGCCGTGAGCACCCCGACACCGAGTCCTACTCCCACGCCGAAGCCACCGATGACCGCTGCGGCATACCAGGACATGCTGACCGAGGTCGACAAGGCCATCGCGGACGGGGTGGCGCAACTCGCCGTGGCCCGGACCCCGACAGCAGTGAACCGGGCGACCACCGCCATCGGCAGCGCGGCTGAGAAGGCGCACACCGACCTGCGGGCCGCGGTGCCGCCGAAGGCTGCCGCCACCGCACATGGGATCCTTACCAAGGCAGTCGCTGATCTCGGCAACTTGGCCAACATTCTGGGCATGTCCGCGCAGAGCGGTCGGGTCTGCGCCGGCTCGACGGCGATGCCTCGGTTCGCCAGCTCCGCACAGGCACAGTTGCTCCGCGATGCGTTCGGGGCCCTGGCCACGGCGGATCCGGCCAACCCGTTCACGATGGGAGCCTGGTTACCCGCACCCAGTGAGGAGCAGACCCGCCAGCCGGGCAATGGGACCTTCCTGAAGAAGGGCAACAGGTCCGGATCCGGTCACCTCGAGATAGACAACCGGGGCGCCACAAGCGATGCGGTCGTGGGCCTGGTCGGGCAGGGCACCAACACTACGGTGTTCACTGTGTACGTCCGGGCCGGCGCACAGTACACCGTCACCGGGGTGCGTAACGGAACGTACGACATCTACGTGACGATGGGCGTCGACTGGGATCCGGAAGCGGGTGGGTTTTCCCGAAGCTGCAGTTACGACAAATTCGACGAGCCCATCACCTACGCGTCCACCTCCACCCGCTACCACATCTGGAAGATCAAGCTCGAGTATGTGTCTGGCAGCGGCACCCTCAACCCGGACGAGTTCCCGCAGTAGCCGCAGGCGGGACGCGACACGTGGCCTGTTGCAGCACACCATTTCGTCCGCGATCAGACTGAGGACGCCCCTGCGGTGCAACAAACCACGGTGATCACGGCCAAGTAAGACGTCACAGCGTGATCACGGTAATCCGGTGCACCTTGGACTACAGCATTCGCCCACGATCACGCTGCCGGACATTCGTGGCAGGCGGCCGGATCGGCTAGCGCGGGGTCATGCGCATCGTGGTGAGCACCGGCTCGCCCTCGACAATGCCCTGGGTGGAATCGGGGGAACTCCTGGCGTACTTGGCCCGGTAGGCATCGGACACCTTCTTGTTGAGCGCATCGTCATGCACCGGCTCGAGTGAGACAGGGGTGGACTGTCCGTCCACCTCGATCTCGACGTCCCCGCCGGCGAGGGCCCGTCGATACCAGGCGCCGCGCCGGCCCAACGCCGAGCGTACGTAGGCCTTGTCACCCACGGAGACGACCCAGATCGGTCGGCTCGACCACGAGCCGTCGCCCCGCATCGTCCGCATCGTGATCTCACTCGGCGCGACGAGCTCATTCACGTCCATGTCGCCCACAATACCGACTTGGTGCTGTTGGCGCGCATTTTCCGGCAAGTCAGGCGGACACCGACCGCTGCGGTTCCGGCTCGCGGGATTTCTCGAGCTCGGAGGGCGGCTCCTTACGTTTCTTCCCCGGCATACCTGCCCTGATCGCCAGGTAGTAGAGATACAAGCCGAGGACCACCATCGCCAGGGCGCACGGCCACTGCCACGGCGACGGCAGGTACATGGCCAGGAACCAGACCTTCACATCGCTGCCAAGCGACAGGGCAATGATCGGCACCAGACCCTGTGGGAAGAGCGCGATGGAGCCGAGCGACCAGCCCCAGACAGAGATAGCCGCCGCCTTCTTGGGGACCTCAATCTTGGCCGGTGTGCTGCTGCGACCGGTGCGCATGAGAAACAGCATCTCGGGGCCGCGCGTGCGCAGCCGCCGAATCGCCACCCCACCGAGCCACCACGCGAAGAACGCGCCGGTCACGACACCTACCGGCCCGCCGGCCCACACCAGAAAATCATCATGCGTCAGGGTGCCCGCCAACACCACGCCGGCCGCCGGCAGTCCCGGCAACAGTCCACCCCAGAACATCAGGTTCGCCTGACCGGTCGTGTCACCATGCTCGAGTGGATTGTCAGGTCTCTTGTGGGCATCCGGCCCGGGAGCCAACGCCATCACCGACACCAGTGCCAGCAGTCCGACGCCGCCACCGAGCATGGCCGGCACCAGGGCCAGCACCCACGGCCAGGCCCAGGCCAGCCCACTCCACCAAGTGAACACCACCGCCACCACCACGGTGATGGGTCCGAAGATCAGCAGGTACGCCCACTGCCGTCCCCGGACATCCTGCCGCTCGGTGCCCGTCAACAGTGTCATCCACAGTGCCGTGCCGTCTTGTCCATACAGATTGCACGCCGAAGCCGCGGCCATCACCGCGACCGCCGGTGCGGCCCACGGCAGTAACAGTTTCGAGTCGAAGGTAAGGGGCAGCAGGGCGGTGCCGAGCCCCCACACCAAGGGCATGAACACCGTCTGGGTCCGCAGGGGATCGCGCCACCAGGTGCGCAGTTCCTTGCGCAACACCGCACCGACGCGACCGGCGTACGGTCCGCTGTGGGCGGCACGGAGCTGGCGTGAGCCGCGGATCACCACCCGGGCCCGGCGAGGCGTACCGAGAGTGCGGCTCCAACCGAGCAGCAGCAACAGGATCAACGCGGCCAGGCCGACCAGTGCGCCCAGACTCAGCAACCAGTTTCCCCGATCGGCAGACTCCACCGCGACGAGACCCCACCCCGACGGGACGGCCCGGACGGTGTTGGAAAACCCTGCCCCGAAACCCGTGTCGAGCACTCCGGAAACTTTGATCGCGACGTACACCATCCAGCCCGACTGGGACAGCACGATCATCGCGGCGACCAGCGCACCGGTAAACGCCGCTCCGATCCGGGATTTTGCCACCACCCCGAAGGCGGTCGTGGCAACCCGCGACAGCAACACCACGAACACCAGTTGCAGAACCAACGCGGGTATGGCAACAACGGCGGCCGCCAGCCCCAGCCGGATGGAATAGACGAGCAGGCTGAGGAAGGCCGCCAGCGTGACCAGGGTAGTAATACCGATGAACGCGGCACCGAGCAGCCCGATGGCCAGCCGGCGACGGGGTACCGACAGCAACGCGAAGTGGTCCACCCGCAACACCGCCGAGCCACCCCATACCGGGCCGACGATCCATCCGAGCATCCACATGAGATAGACGGCGGCCAGAAGGTCTGCCACCACACCGGGGTGGTTGGCCTGCATGAGGCTGAGCCAGATCGTGCCGATGGCCAGAGCAAGTCCGATGCAGCCACCGACGATCATCCAGATCGCCTTGCTGCCAGTGAGCGAGTGGCGGATGATCGCCACCTTCATCCGGATCAGGATGCCAACCACGACAGTCCCTCCGAGGCCGCGCCCTCAACACCGACCAGCCGGACGAACGTCTCTTCCAGGCTGCTGTCGCCGCGTACCTGGTCGAGCGGACCGGCCGCGACCACTTTGCCCTTGGCCATCACCGCGACGGTGTCGCACAGTTGCTCCACCAGCGCCATCACATGACTCGACAGCACGATCGAATTGCCGGACCGGACGAATCTGACCAGAATGCGCCTTCAGTGCGGCAGCTGACACCGGATCGACCGCTTCGAATGGCTCGTCGAGCACCAGCAATTTCGGTGCATGCAACAGCGCCGTGGCCAACCCGATCTTCTTTCGCATGCCGGTCGAGTAGTCGACCACCAGAGTCCGTTCGGCGTCAAGCAGCTCCATGACCTCGAGCAGTTCCTGGGTACGTCCTGCCAGCACATCAGGCGCGAGACCGCGCAGCTGGCCGATGAACGTCAGCAGTTCCCGGCCGGTCAACCGCTCCGGCATGGCCAGGCCGTCCGGCAATACGCCCATCAACGACTTCGCCCGCTCGGGATCGCGCCAGACGTCGACACCCAGAACCTGGCATTGTCCCGAGTCCGGTCGCATCAGGCCAACCGCCATCGACAACGCGGTGGTCTTGCCCGCACCGTTCGGCCCGACCAGACCAAAGAAGGAACCCTGCGGGACGGTCAGGTCGATGTGATCGACGGCCACGTTCTCTGCGAACACCTTGGTCAGACCACGTAGGCGCAGCGCTGGCAGGCCCGCGTCCTCCCCCGGCGCAACCACGTCCTGACTGGGCAATGTGTCCATCGCGTTCCCCTGACTCATCGCCGACGCCCTCCTATGACGCGCGCCCAACTGGATCATTACGAGGGTACCGGGAACGGGCTACCCTGACGTGTCCGGCGGTCGGCGTCGGGGCGTGACGTGGCGCACGGCGTTGCCCTGGTTAGGGTTCTGGCTTGTCTAAGTACTCGAACGCGCGATCGAACTGCTCGAGTGCCCGGCCACCTCGCGGGCCTGGTCGGTGTCCTCGACCCGCAGCAGGTAGCTGCCGGAGGTCTGCTCAGCCAGACTTTTGTCAATCATTGCCACGTAGACGCCGCCGATGTGCAGGAATCCGGTCGGGCTCGGACTGAACCGGGTGACCTTGGCGCCCTCGGCAGGTCACGCTCGGGATAGCGGTGCTCCCAGTGCTCGGGTTCGGGGAGATCGTGACGGAACAGGGCATCGATCTCCGTACGGTCGAGCATACGAGCACCTCCATGCGACAAGCCACTCATGCTGGCAGTTGTTCGACCAGATGTTACCGCTTGTGACAACCCAGATTTCTGTTGTCTAGATTGGACGGTCTGTGGCGGCGGCCCGCAGGCCCCGCCGGCGCCGCCGCCGGCCTGCCATGAACGCCGCCACAACCAGTCCGGCCGCGACAATCGCCGCGAGGCCGGCCGGCGACAGGACATGCGGCGGATGCCCGGGCCGGGTCAGGCCGCCTGCCACTACCGTGTCGGCCACGTCCAGGTTCGTGACGCTCGCCGCCTCGAGCAGCGTACGGATGCCGCCGGTGCCGATTTCGTAGACGCCGACCGAATGAGTCTGTCCGAGGTACACCTCGGAGCCCCCGTTGAATGCATCGGCCGTAGTGTCGGCCTGATAGCCGACCACCACCGGATAGCCGGTCCGGCCGTTCCAACCGACCAGGCGGATCAGCGACATCTGGTCAATACTGGGGCGGTCGGAGAGGATCGCGCTCCGCGCCGGTGTCGGGGTCCAGGAAGACCAACTCCCAGCGCCTGGTTGAATAGTCGTCCCGGTCGCGGTGAATCACCGTCAGGCTCCGACTGTCCGGTGTCCAGGCTCCCTTGCCAGCCAACGCGGTGTGGTTATCCGGCAGGGTGAACTTTGCTTTCGCCCCACTGAGTCGCGTGTAGACGGTGATGAAATCGGAGAATTGGTAGGCGATCCGGGCGCCGTCCGGGCTGACCGCCACCGCCAAGCCGTTGCGTGTCATGGGCCAGGTGCCAGACGCAAAGCCCTGATATCCGCCCGACGGAAGATCGAGAATGCCCAGTTCCTTGACGATGCCCTCACGCGTCGGATCGTCCGCATACGTGGTGCTGACAACGATGACACCGGTCCCGTCGGGTAACCAGGCAGCTGGGCGCACCTCATCGCTACGAGGCACCGGTGCCGTGAAGGACCGCACCGAACCGGTGTGCAGATCCGCGACGAAGACGCGGTTGGGAGAAGCGTAGGCGACGAGACCGCCGTCTGGCGACAGCAACGCCGTGAGGCCCGGCTCGGCTCCGCTTGTCGCGGCCAGCCCGCGATAGCTGTCCTCGGACCCTCCCACCAGCACCAATCGATCACCAGGAGTGACTGGTCCGGACGCTTCGGTGAACATGACGCTGGCCGGACCGGGCGGCGCGTTGTGCACGCTGGTCGGGAAGACACCAGGCGAGCCAACACGATCGGGCAACGTTGGCCCAGCTGGTAATTCACCGATGGACTCGGAACCTCGCTGACCGGTCAGCGGAAACAAGCCGACGGCCAGCAGACTCAGTACGACCACACCGGACGCCAGCGATCCCAGGGCTGCCCGCCGCCGGCGTCGGCGCCCTGCCCCGATGGCGCCATCGAGGACGTCATAGGTCGGGACGTCGTCGGCAACGGCCCGCAACTCGGTGGCGAGTCGACTCATCACAGGCATACCCCCGAGGCCTCGGCCGGGCCGGTTCGATCAACCACCCGGTGTGGTGACGCGTCGGCCAAAAGGTGCGGCGCGACGTGTCGCAGCCGCTTCAACGCGTCGAAATGCAGTCGCTTCACTGTGCCGATCGAGCAGCCCAGCACAGTGGCGGTCTGTGCCTCACTCAGGTCCTCGAAGTAGCGCAACACAATCACCGCACGCTGCCGCGGCGCCAGTACGCGCAACGCGGCAACCACGGTCAGGCGCAACGTGACACCGTCGATGTCGTCCGGAGCCACGGCGGAACCATCCGGCGGACCGACCTCGATCGGTCGGCGTTTTCGAAACCACGAAACATGCGTGTGGTGCATCGCCCGGCGCACGTAGGCTTCGGGGCTTCCTGTGTGAATACGCGGCCAATGCTGATAGGTGGCCGCCAACGCGGCCTGTACCAGGTCCTGGGCCAGGTGGTGGTCACCGGTGAGCAGGAAAGCGGCCCGGGACAGCGCGGGGGCACGCGCCCGCACGAACTCCCGGAAACCTTCGTCATCCGCCACCGACAGCCTCCCCGCTCCCTGTCCTTCCCATCCAAACGTGGTCTGGTCGGAAAAGGTTGAGCGGGTGGTGTTGCTGGTGCAGGGGAGACTGTGAGTGCAGAGGGACTACGAGGCCGCCCTGGTTTTCCAGAGCGACCTCGCGGTGCCTACGTGCTAGAGCTCTTGGGCCGGGCGGCGGCTTACCGGGAGCTAGAGTCTCATCCGGCTTGCGCCCGATGTGCTCATGCTTGCTCAACCGGTCATTCAGGGCATGCTTGCCCTCATCGTACAATTTTGTCGCCTGACACCGCGCAGCGTCCTTGGCGTTCTGCACGGTTTCACTGTTCCAGGCGTGGCGCGACGAGTTCACCAGCTGGTCGAACTTCTCCCGACCGGCCTTCGTACCCAACACGTACCCGACGCCCAGTCCTAGGCCAAACGTCAACTTGTTAGCCATGAGGAGCCTCCCTCACAGAATGTCGCGTATTGGCTACTCTGCTTGCCGCATAATCCTTCTATTACAAGACTACCGCGCCATCGGGGCACCGACCAGTGCCCGCAACTCTGGAGGGTCAGACAATGCCGAACGCCCACACACCCGCGGACGACATCTTCTTCGACCTCATCGCGATCCAGTATCACGCGTTGAAGAGTGCCCAGCGGTATGACCAGTACCTCCTCGACGCCCACGACCACGCCGACGTACGTGAGTTCCTCCTACGGGTACAAGCAGAAGACAACCGGCGAGCGGTGGAAGCGCACCGGCTGCTCGGCGAGCTGACCCACGAACACCACGGCGCCATGCGCTGACCCGTCACTCAGCGAAGCGGGCGATAGTGCCAGAGGTCGGGGGGCGGCACGAATCAGTAGGCCCACCGTGAGAATGGTGAAGGCACCGCCAATGCCGACTGTCCAGCGCGCGCCGAGTAGCGCGCCCGCGAAGCCATGCGCCACGTTGGCCAGTTGCGGGCCGCCCATCAGTACGACCGTGAGCGCGCCCTGGATGCGTCCCCGCATCGCGTCATCCGTGTGCGCCTGCGAGATGGCGTTGCGGAAGGTACTGAGCACAAAGTTGACCGCACCACCTGCGACCAGGGCCACCAGCGCGACACGAAGGTCCGCGGCGAGGCCGAGTACAACGACACAGCCACCCCACACCATGGCCGCGCAGGCCATCCAGGCGCCGTGGCGCATCGCCCGGCTGAACGCTCCGGACAGCAGACCCGCACAGAACACTCCGGCCGGGTACGCGGCGTACAACGCGCCGAGTTGGACTCCACCGCCGGCCGGACCGCCGTACGTGCGCTCGGCGAGTTCGGGGAAAAGGGCCGAGGGCATGGCGAAGACCATGGCGGACAGGTCCACTGCGAGGATCGTGAGCAGAATCCGCTGCCGGGCAGCATACCGGAAGCCTTCACCGAGTTGACCCGCAACCGATCTGCGGCGTTCGAGTCCGGCCGCCGACATGGCCGGCAACCGGGCGACCGCCCACAGCACACCGGTCAACGCGATCGCGTCGAGCAGATACAACGTGCCCAGTCCGGTAAGTGGTATCAGCAGGCCGGCCAGCAGAGGTCCGACGACCGATCCGATATAGCGGGTGAGCGAACTGAGACTGTTGGCCGCCACCAGCAACTCGGCCGGCACGACCCGGGGCACCGCCGCTCCCATCGTGGTCATGGTGGCGCCGATGCTCATTCCTTGCAAGGCGACCAGTATCAGCAGCGCGGGCACTGAGGTGAGTCCGAGCACCGTGTGGGCCCACAGACCGAGGTAAGTCAGGCCAAGTCCGCTGTTGCCCAGCAAGAGCAGGCGCCGGCGATCCATCCGGTCGGCCAATGCGCCGCTCCACAGCGCCGACACGATCAGAGCACACATCGCTACTGTCGCGGACAGACCGACCGCCACGGATGAGCCGGTCATGGTGAACAACTGGGTCGGCACCGCAATGAGGCTGAACGAACCACCGACCGCGGTGGCCACCGATGCTGTCCACAAACGACGGTATGCCGGAATCTCCAGTGGACGACGGTCGATGAGGAAGCCGCCCAGATTCACAGCGACACCACGTCGGCGACGGCACAGGCGATGTTGTCCGGTGCACCGCCCTCGTAGGCCAGCTCTATCAGCTCGGTGACGGCATCTTCCATGCTCGTGCGCCGGCGAAGCACTGCGGCAATCGAACCGGTTGACACCACTTGGGACAGACCGTCCGAGCAGAGCAGATAGCAATCGCCGTCCTCGGCGTGGTGCGTCGCCACATCGGGCTGGTGTCCGCCGCCCGTGATGGCCCGCACCAGCATCGCTCGTTGCGGGTGTCCGGTCGCCTCAGTGGCCGACAACCGGCCTTCGTCCACAAGCGACTGCACCAAGGTATGGTCATGGGTCAGCTGCACGAGTGCGTCGTCGCGCAGCCGGTACGCCCGGGTGTCTCCAACGTGGACCAACCCGATGTGCGGGCCGGACCAGAGCAGTGCGGTGAGCGTGGTGACTGCCTCGCCGCCGTCACTCGCCGCGGCGATCCCCCGGACCGCGCGCTCGCCGTACCTGACGGCCTCGGTGAGTGCCCGCACCAAGTCCGGCGCCGGGATCGCCCGCGCCTCGAGCGGCGTCAGGGCGGCCACGACAGCGGCGCTGGCGCTCGCGCCAGCAGGACCCCTCACTCCGTCGGCGACGGCCAGCAACCGGCTCCCGGCGTATGCGACATCCTCGTTCGTGGTGCGGACCTTGCCCGCGTCGGTGCGGGCCGCGTAGCGCAGGCCCAGGGTCGCGCCGGCATCGGTGGCGCCACCCCGCCCAGCCAGGTGGTCTACGAGGAAGGCGGCAAGCTGCCCACGCTGGGCCGTCTGCGCCATCACCTCCTGCCAGTACGCGGACACCTCCGCCGCGGCAGCCAGGGCGTCGAGGCCGATGACCGCGCGGATGCGGGCCAACGGCATGCCAAGGCGGCGTAGCCAGGCGATCAGTCGAGCTTGATCCAATTGTCCGGGATGGTAGAACCGGTACCCGGAGAGGTTGTCGATCGCCGCAGGCGGCAGGAGGCCCAGTTCGTCGTACAACCGCAGAGCTTTCGGCGTGAGACGGGCAGTGCGGGCGAAGGCCCCAATCGTCATCAGTTCCACCATTGCCCCCTTCTCGCGCGGCCTACCGTACGGCGTCGGGTCGATAGTGGGCCTTCCCCCAGGGGCAAAGTCCAGGCGGCGGGCAGGCCCTTCGACACGGACGCAAGACCAACACACGCCGCAGTCGGGCGAGAGCGACCGAAATGCGGTACCTGTCGAGTGATTAGCGACCAACTTCCCCAAAAGTGCCACATGGGGTCGCGCCATTCCGGCCTGCCTGTGGTGTCATGGAAGAGACCGGTGCGCCCCAGCGACGTGGACGCGATACGGGAATGAGGAACCTGTGAATCTCGTACATGATATCGACGCACGCCTGGGCGCCACTGTGGGAGCGGATCCCAGTGAGGTGCCGTTCACCGTGTACGACATCCAGGCCTGCCTTTTCGATACGCGCCGGGTGAGGTACCTCCACGATGCCATCATGACCACGGTGAAGCCGGGCGACATGGTGGTCGACGCCGGCAGCGGCACCGGCCTGCTCGGGATGTTCGCGGCCGAGGCCGGCGCTGAGCGCGTGTACTGCCTGGAGTTCAGCCGGCCGGCGGTGGACGTCATCACCGAGAACGCGCGCCGCAACGGACTGGCCGACCGGATTGTCCCGGTCCACCAGAATGCCGCGCACTGGGAGCCGCCCGCGGACGTCAACGGCTTCGATGTCATCATCAGCGAGGTGATCAGCGCCGGCTTCTACTATGAGCCACAACTGCAGATCCTCAATCATCTACGCAGCTTCCTCAAGCCAGGTGGTTCGATCATTCCGATGGGTATGACGAACTACATCGAACTCCTGGACGCGCAGGAGATGCTCTACGGCTTCAGGTTCAACTACGACACCCGTTTCAAGGCCCTGCCCAGGGATGTCGCGGTCAGCTCGCGGGCCAGCTACCACGTAGCCGACTTCTACCAGCACAACACCACCGACATCTCGGCCTCGGTGACCTTGCGGGCACTGGACTCTGCCGTGGCCAACGCCGTGCGGATCAGCTACGACGTCACCTTCGCGCCTGGGGTCACGGCCACGGAGCCGACCGATTTCCTGCTCAATCCCCAGATCGTTTTCCTGCCCTCGCCGATCAAGCTCCGTTCCGATGTGGACTACCGCGTGGGCATCTCGTACGGTGCGAGTACTTCACCCCTCACGAGCGCCATCACCGTGGAGGAATTTCCGCGCTGACGCATGCCAGTCACGGCACGCCAACCACCGCTGGCGTGGGGGCAGATGCTGGTGCGCGCGCCGATCTACCGCACCGCCATCGCGCACCTGGCGCCCTTCCTTTGCTAAGTGCGGTGCCACTCCGCCATCGCTGACGGGTCAGTCGCCGGCGTAGTAGCGGTCCGCGACGGCGAGCGCCTCATCCAGGATGGCGATCCCGTCGCCGGCCTGTTCGGCCGTGATGGTGCACGGGGGCACCACGTGCGGCCGGTTGAAATGGACGAACGGCCACAGGCCCAGTGCCTTGCACCGGGCGGCGAATTCGTTCATGGGTGCCGCATCGGGCCCGCTGGCGTTGTAGGGCACCAGCGGTTGCCGGCTGGCCCGGTCCCGGACCAGCTCGACCGCCCAGAAGACGCCGAGGCCGCGAACCTCCCCGACCGACGGATGGCGTTGCGGCCAACTCGCGCAGCCCGGGTCCGATGACCTTCTCACCGAGCATCCGGGCGTGCTCGAGGATGCCCTCGTCCTTGAAGATGCCGATCGAGGCGACCGCCGAGGCGCAGGCAAGGGGGTGGCCGGAGTAGGTCAGCCCACCGGGGAACGGCCGCTTCGCGAACGTCTCCGCGATGGCCCGGGAAATGATGACCCCGCCCAGGGGCACATAGCCGGAATTGACGCCCTTGGCGAACGTGATCAGGTCCGGCGTGACCTCCCAATGGTCGACCGCGAACCACTCACCGCAGCGACCGAACCCGGCCATCACCTCGTCCGCGATCATGACGATGCCGAACTCGTCGCAGATGGCGCGGACCCCGGCCAGGTAGCCCATCCGGCGGCACCAGGATGCCGTTGGTGCCCACCACGGTTTCGAGGATGATCGCCGCGACGGTGTGCGGGCCCTCGACCGTGATGAGGTCACGCAGGTGCTGCAGGGCCCGCTCCGACTCCTCCGCTTCGGTGCTGGCGTGGAAGGCGGACCGGTAGAGATACGGGCCCCAGTAGCGCACGGTGCCGGCGCACCTGGTTCGGCAGGCCAGCGGCGCGGATCGCCGGTCAGCGCGATCGCGCCCGCGGTGGCGCCGTGGTAGCTGCGGTAGGCGGCAAGCACCTTGTGCCGTCCGGTGTGCAGCCTGGCCATCCGGATCGCGTTCTCGGTGGCCTCAGCGCCGCCGTTGGTGAAGAACACGTGGTTGAGGTCACCCGGCGCGAGTTCGGCGATCAGCCGGGCGGCCTCGCCGCGCACGTCGTTGGCGAACGTGGGCCCGACGGTGCACAGCCGGTCCGCCTGCTCCTTGATCGCGGCGACCAACGTGGGGTGCTGGTAGCCGATGTTGACGTTCACCAGCTGCGAGGAGAAGTCGAGGTAGCGCTTGCCGGCGTAGTCCCAGAAGTACGATCCAGACGCGCTGGCGATCGGCATCGGGTCGATGAGCGCCTGCGCCGACCAGGAGTGGAACACATGCGAGCGATCGTCGGCACGTACGCGCTGCTCGGCGGTGAGTGACCCGGCGTCCATAAGTTCGGTCATTGGTGCTCCTATCGGGTCCGCGGAAAGCCGAGGTCGATCGTGGACGTCGCTGGGTCGGGCCAGCTCGAGGTGACCACCTTGCCACGGGTGTAGAAGTTGATGCCCTCCGGGCCATACATGTGGGTGTCGCCGAACAGCGAGCCCTTCCAGCCGCCGAAGGAGTAGTAGGCCACCGGCACCGGGATCGGCACGTTGACGCCGACCATGCCGACCTCGACGTCGAACTGGAACTCCCGTGCGGCGCCGCCGTCGCGGGTGAAGATCGCCGCGCCGTTGGCGAATTCGTCTGGCGTTGACCAGCGCGACCGCCTCGTCGAAGGTCTCGGCGCGCACCACGCACAGCACCGGACCGAAGATCTCATCGGTGTAGACGCGCATCGTCGGCGTGACATGGTCCAGCAGCGTGATGCCGAGGAAGAAACCGTCCGCCGGCACTCGCTCTCGCGGCCGTCAACCACGACCGTGGCGCCGCCGACGAGCCCTGCGCGATGTAGCCGGCGACGCGGTCGCGGTGCTCGCGGGTGATCAGCGGGCCCATCTCGCGAGTCCGGGTCCGTGCCGTCGCCGATGCGCAGCTTCGGCAGTCGGGCTGGCGATGGCGTCGACCAGGGCGTCGCCCGACGTCGCCGACGGCGACCGCCACCGAGACCGCCATGCACCGCTCGCCGGCGGCCCCGTAGGCCGCGCGACACCGCCGCGTCGGCGGCCAGGTCAACGTCGGCGTCGGGCAGCACGACCATGTGGTTCTTCGCGCCACCGAGTGCCTGCACCCGCTTGCCGTTGGCCGTACCCGTGGCGTAGATGTAACGCGCGACCGGGGTCGAACCGACGAAGCTCACCGCGGCGACATCCGGGTGCGCCAGGATCGCGTCGACGGCCTCCTTGTCGCCCTGCAGCACCGTGAACACGCCGTCGGGCAGGCCGGCCTCCTGCCACAGTCGGCCAGGAGCAGCGAGGCCGAGGGGTCCTTCTCGCTCGGCTTGAGGACGAACGCGTTGCCGCACGCGATGGCGTTCGCACACATCCACAACGGCACCATGGCCGGGAAGTTGAACGGCGTGATGCCGGCGACGACGCCGAGCGGCTGACGGATCGAGTAGACGTCGACGCCGGCCGGGCCTGCTCGCTGTACGACCGCCCGCAGCAGATGTGGGCACACCGCAGGCGAATTCGACGTTTTCCAGGCCCCGGGCGACCTCGCCGTCCGCGTCGGAGAGCACCTTGCCGTGCTCGGCGGTGATCTGCTCGGCCAGCTCTCGGCGCCGGGCGTGCAGCAGCTCGCGGAACGCGAACAACACGGCCGCACGACTGGACAGCGACGCGCGGCGCCACTCGGCGGCGGCGGCCTTCGCGGCTCACCGCGGCAGTCGATCTCGTCGGCGGTGGCCAGGTCGACAGCGCCGCTCTGCTGGCCGGTAGCCGGGTTGAACACCGGGCCGGTACGACCCGACGTGCCGGCGGTGGCGCGTCCGTTGATCCAGTGCGGTATGTGCGTGGTCATGCCCGCTACCGTACGTGTGCGTGCGTCCCGTAGAAAGTGGTTGTTGCTATGTTACGGACGAGAGTGAGTGGCTCACTGTGTGCCCTCAGAGGCCGGGGCCTGCCAGGCCGGTCTGGTAGGCGATGATCACGAGCTGCACCCGGTCCCGGACGCCGAGCATGGTGATGGCCCGGTGATGTGGGTCTTCGCGGCCAAGGGGCTGATCACCGGTCGGGCCGCGATGTCCTCATTGGACAGGCCGGCGCGTCATCCGTACGCGGTCAGTTGCCCCTGCACCACCGGCGTACGGTCGTACGCCAAACGGGGTAACGGGAAGGGGCCGCAATCCGTGGCCAACGTGTGAGAATGGCTGTCCATACGGGGCGAACGTAAGGGTGGACCACAATGGATGAAGTGCGCTACGAGCGGCAGGGGGCGGCAGGCGTACTCACCATCGACCGCCCCGAGCGCCGCAATGCCATCGACGGCCCGACGGCACAACAGCTCGCCGCAGCTCTACAGTCCTTTGAGGACGATGAAGGCGCGCGGGTACTCGTACTCAACGGTGCGGGTGGCCAGGCGTTCAGCGCCGGCGCCGACCTCACCGCGCTGGACACGTTCGCCGGCCGGGAGTACCTGCCGGGCGGGCCCGAAGGCTTCACCCGTCTCACCCCGAGCAAGCCCACGATCGCGGCTATCGACGGCTGGTGTGTGGCCGGTGGACTCGAACTCGCCCTGTGGTGCGACCTTCGGATCTGCACCGAGGGTTCGCGCTTCGGATTTCTGGAACGGCGATGGGGTGTCCCGTTGATCGACGGCGGCACCCAACGGCTGCCCCGCATCATCGGCCTCGGTCGAGCGCTGGATCTCATCCTCACCGGCCGGGTGGTGGATGCGCCCGAGGCGGAGCGGATCGGTCTGGTGACCCAGGTCGTCGCAGCCGGGCAGCATCTCGCCCGAGCATTGGAGCTGGCCGAGACGCTGGCCGGGTTCCCCCAACCCGCCCTGCTCGCTGACCGTCGCAGCACCATCGAGGGCATTGGCCGTACGTTTGAAGACGGCATGTGGCTCGAGGCGCGCCACGGCGTGCCCACCGTCGAGTCCAGTCGGCCCGGCGCCGCGCGCTTCCAGCACGGCGCCGGCCGCTGCGGCACGTGAAACCGTTCGCGTGGCGGGCGTACAGTCGCTAGGCTGCCCGCCATGGCTGGCGGGAAGATGCACGCTGATGAGGTCGCTACCGATCCTTGCCTGGTGCGCCGGCTACTCGCGGCGCAGTTTCCGGACTGGGCCGACCTGACCATCGAGCCGGTCACGTCCGCGGGCACCGACAACGCGATCTACCGGCTCGGCACGGGCATGGTCGTACGCATGCCGCGCATCGGCTGGGCCGTCGAACAGATCGAAAAGGATCACCGGTGGTTGCCGCGGCTGTCCCCGCAACTGCCGCTCGCGATCCCCGTGCCGCTGCGCACCGGCACGCCGGGGGAGGGCTATCCGTACCCGTGGGCGGTGCATCGTTGGCTCGAAGGCGGCAACGCCATGGACGAGCCTGTCGCGGACCCTCGCCGCGCCGCCACCGACCTGGGTATGTTCGTCCTTGCCATGCAACGGCTCGATGCCAGCAACGGGCCGCCGTCGACCCGCGGCGGGCCACTCGCCGCGCAGGACGATGGAGTCCGGGCCGCCATGGGCAAACTGCACGACGTCATCGACATCGGGGCGACGACCGCAGCGTGGGAGGCCGCTGTGGCCGCGCCGGTGTGGAAGGGGCGACCCGTCTGGACCCATGGCGACCTCCTACCCGGCAACCTGCTGGTCCGCCAGGGTCGGCTGAGCGCCGTCATCGACTTCGGCGTCGCCGGCGTCGGGGATCCGGCCGTCGACATGCTGGCCGCATGGTCGTTCCTGACCCCCGGGACCCGCGAGGTGTTTCGTACCGTGGTGGGCGTCGACGACGCCACCTGGTCGCGGGGCCGTGGCTGGGCCCTGTGCTTCGGCCTCAACGCGCTGCCGTACTACCGGCACACCAATCCGGTCCTCGCCGGCATCGCGCAACGGACCATCGACGCGGTCGTCGCCGACGGCTCGCGATCAACGTAAGAAAGATCGCATCACCGCCCATAGATCGGTGCACGGCGATAGCATCTGCTCGTGTCAAAGATCGCCCGAATCCGCGTCTGGCTCATTCTCTTTGTCATCGGACTCGTCCTCAGCGGACTCACCGCGTTTCCGCTCCTCGCGGAGACCACCCTGTTGGTGAAGCTGATCCACGCGGACTCCTCACCCCTCCCGCAACACCTACCGGTACTCGTGGACTGGCTTGACCGCGTACACAACGGACTGGTGCAGACAGACCGGGACTTCCCGTTCATCGCCTACGGCACGGACTGGCTGGCGTTCGCGCACCTTGTCATCGCGGTCGCGTTCTGGGGCCCGCTCAAGGATCCGGTCCGCAATGTCTGGGTGATCCAGTGGGGCATGTTCGCCTGCATCGCGATCATCCCGCTGGCGTTGATCGCCGGTCCCATCCGCGGCATCCCGTGGTGGTGGACGATCATCGACATGTCGTTTGGCGTCTTCGGCATCATCCCATTGCTGTTCGCCCACGCGAACATTCGCGCGCTGGCCCGCCAGCCTGAGCCCGACCCGGAATCCGTGACGTGACACGCTCTGTCCACGTGGTACAGAGCGCCCGTGCCTGATTTGCGCGGGGTCCCGAGAATCCGGGTTGCGCTGTCAAGATGATGCGTATGACGACCATACGCGTGGCAGCCACGATCGACCTCTATCCCTCGGACCTGACCCGGATCCGTCAGCTCATGGACGTCGCCTTCGACGGCCGGTTCGACGACGCCGACTGGCATCACACGCTCGGCGGGACACATGTGGTCATCGACGACGGCGATGACATCGTCGCGCATGCGGCCGTCGTACCGCGGCAACTCTGGCACGAGGAGCAGTCGCTGCACACCGGGTACATCGAGGCAGTAGCGGTCGCCCACCCCAGCAGGGCAAGGGATACGGCGCGACGGTCATGCAGAAAGCCGAAAAGCTCCTCCGAACCACGTACGAACTTGGCGCCCTGTCGAGCTCGAGGGCGGCCCGGGGGTTCTACCTGTCCCGTGGCTGGATCGCATGGGAGGGCCCAACCTTTGTGCTGGCGCCGTCCGGGCCGATCCGGACACCGGAGGACGACGACAGTACGTTCGTGCTCCCGGTATCGTCCACCGTGTCCCTACGGCTCACCGGCACCCTGACCTGTGACTGGCGCGAAGGCGACGTGTGGTGATGACTGACGCACCACCCCACACGGACGGTCGACAAGCTGCGCGCCGCGCGGCCCGATCAGCGCAGCGCTGGGGCTCCGGCAGACAGCAGTCCGAGCGCGAGTTCCTGGTATCGCGCGGCTACCGACGGCCAGGCCAACGACGGCGCCAGCTGCCGGGCTGCCGCGGCCATGTCCTCGGCCCGATCGGGTTCGGTGATGACGGTGTGCAGAGCCGCCCCGATTGCCGCCGAGTCGTACTGGGGCACGACGATCCCGGCACCGCCACTCAACATTTCAACCGCGTGGGGGAAGGCGGTGGCCACCACGGGCTTGCCGGCGGCGATGGCCTCGACGAGGACGCCAGAACATTCCTGTTCCCGCGAATCGTAGGGAATCAGCACAACATCAGCACGGTCCACCAGCCGGCTCAGAGCGGCCTGGTCGAGGTAGGACGCGGCGAAACGCACCTGGTCGGCGACCCCCACGGCCCGGACGCGCTGGCTGAGGTGCAGGCGGTATGCCTCGCCCTGCGCCTGGCGCACCCGTGGATGCGTCTGGCCGGCCACGATGTAGGCGGGTCGGGGATGCACGTTGCGGAGGGCCGGCAGGGCGTCGATAGCCCATTCGATGCCCTTTCCCGGCCCGAGCAATCCCCAGGTGAGAATCAACGGTCGCCCGCCAGCCGCGCCAGTGCCGTCCAGTGGCGCCGTGGCGGCACCGTGGGGGATGATTACCGTTTTGATGGGATCCGTGTCGTAACCTGCAGTAAGCCGACCATGCGCGGTTTCGGACATCGTCACGACGGCCGCGCTGCCTGACACAAGCTCCTGGAGGACCTGTCTCTGGCGCGGATTGGGGTCGACCGGGACAGTGTGCAGCACGGTAATGACGGGTACCCGTACGTCCTGGACCACCGCCAGGACCTGATCCCCGTCGGCGCCGCCGTAGATACTGAAGTCGTGCTGGACCACGGCCACGTCGAAGGTGTTCAGCACAGCCGCGGCCTCATGATGCCCCTGACGCGACCTGCTGTAGAGGTGCCCAACGACCTCGGGGGCCTCCGAGGAGACGGGCGAGTCCACGACCCGGACGACCCCGGTCCGGCCAGCGCTCGCCAGGGTGCGCAGGAGAGCTGCGGTGAAGGTTGCCAATCCGCACTGTGTTGGTGGATAGGTGCTGAGGAATCCGAAGTCGGGCATCGCGAGTACCGGCCTTTCGGTTGCCGGGCTACCGATGCGACAAAGGGTGCCCGAGAGCTGCGTCTCAGGCGCCAGGGCATCTGAAAATCAACCGACGTTCAATCTGGACCCTAGCATCCACCCACCGACGATGACGAGTGGCTGCGGACCTGGTGACAGGCACCCTAGCTTGTCTACTGTGGACATCACGGCGAGGCTTGACCCTCGCGTGCCCTCCGCGCGTATTCATGATCTTTCGACAGGAGGGCCCGGCGTCGTGATCAGATCGCCCGGCGGCACCGAGGGATGCTGCGCCGAGGGATGATGTGGCCGCCTACCGCTACGCGGGCCAGCCAGAACGTGCTACCGTACTAGCCATTGCAGTGAAGATCTTCGCATACTTTGCCGTTCGCATCTTGTGATTCAGCGCCTGGTGAGTATTGACCCGGGCGGCGCATGCCCTTCGGGCTCACGTTGATCCCCACCGTGATGCGGGCTTACGTGGTGTGGGCTCGATGTATCTCTCGAAGGAGAAGGCGTGACGCAGGGTACGGTCAAGTGGTTCAACTCTGAAAAGGGTTTTGGCTTCATCACTCCGGACGACGGAGGTGCGGATGTGTTCGCACACTTCTCCGCCATCGCGTCGAGTGGATACCGGAGCCTGGAGGAGAACCAGCGGGTGAGCTTCGAGATCACCCAGGGGCCGAAGGGCCCCCAGGCATCCAACATCCAGGGTCTGTAGTGCCGTGCCGTGACCGTGGCGTTCTGCGCCGCGGTCACGGCATTTTCACGTGACCATCGCATCCGGCCAGGATTCGACTACGTCGCGTCGCAGCACGTGCTCTCGCATGGACCCGGCTGGGCTTGCCCTCGAACGTGTCGTCGGCGAAGAACTCACCAAAGCCCGGTGCGGTGAATCGACCCACAACCGTAGGCAGCAACCCTGACACCTTCTGTCAGTGGTTACCGGGAAGATGGGCGCATGCGCGCGAGCCGATTGCTGTCCCTGCTGCTGTTGCTACAGAACCGCGGACGGATGACCGCCGACGAACTGGCCGCGGCGCTCGAGGTATCCGTGCGGACCGTCTACCGGGATGTCGAGTCGCTGGCCGCGGCCGGTGTCCCCGTCTATGGGGAACCAGGTCGCGACGGCGGCTACCGCTTGGTCGGGGGCTACCGCACCCGGTTGACCGGACTGTCCGCCGAGGAGGCGCAGTCGCTGGTGCTGGCAGGGCTGCCCGCCGTGGCGGCGGAACTGGGCATGGCCGACACGCTGGCCGCCGCCCGGCTGAAGCTACACGCGGCGATCCCCAGCCCGCACCGCGATCGGACCATGGCCTTCCATGAACGGATCCACGTCGACGCCCCTGGCTGGTACGGCGGACCGGAGCCGGTCCCGCAGTTGACGGCATTGCTCGATGCGACGATGCGCCAGCAGCGGGTACGGATCCGCTACCTGCGCTGGCGCGAACCGGAGGAGGTGCAGCGCCTGCTCGAGCCGTACGGCGTGGTGCTCAAAGCCGGGCGCTGGTACGCGGTGGCCCGCAGCGTCGAGGCCGGCCAGTTCCGGACCTACCGGGTGGCGAAGATCGTGGACCTACAGCCGGACGAGCCGTTCGAACGCGAGGAGTTCGACCTGGCCGCGCACTGGCAGGCATACACGGCCGACTATGACGCGCGCCGGCTTACCGGCACCGCCGAACTCCGGCTATCCCCGCAAGGCCTGCGCCGGTTGCCCGAACTGCTGGATGACACCGTGGTCCGGGCCGCAAAGGCCGCGGCCGAACCGGACGCCGTGCCGGGCTGGTTTCGCACCACCCTGCCGATCGAATCAGTGCGCCACGCGCACCTCGAACTGCTACGCCTCGGCGCGGACATTGTCGTGGTCGGGCCGCCGGAACTTCGGGCGCTGATGGCCGCCACCGCCGCCGCCATGCACGAGGCCTACCTCTCGTGATCCACGCCACACACTCGACCTTGGTCACCCAGCGACCGGAGCCGGTACTCCAACGACCACGGTTTCCGCGCACGTAGCAGTTGCCGGACACCGCGGGGACGGCAAGGACGGTCGCGATGGTGGGGGGGCCATCACGACCGCCTTGCCGTGCAGACAATGCGGTCTCGAAACCTCGGGCGCAGGTGAGGGGTATTGCCCGAGGACTCGATGATCGTCTGCGCCAGCACCGCCACGAGCAGGGCGCGGCGGGGTGTCTCCGCATCCTCACTTCCCCGTTCACGATGACGAAACCTCGTCGATCGCGCGTGAGGCACCACGGAGTGAGCACCGTTGCTCGGCGCTGACTAGCCGACCATGGCCCGACTGCCACCCGACTGCCATCGCTGGCTGGCAGTGCCTAGACTGCGCAGGTGCAGTTCCGGCTTCTCGGTCCATTCGCGGCTGACGTGGCCGGGCGACAACTGACGCCAGGACGCCGTCAGGAACGTTGCCTGCTCGGCCTTCTGTTGCTGCACCCGCGCCAGATCCTGCCCATCGAACGGCTCGCCGACCTGCTCTGGGACGGCGCACCGCCACCGCAGGCGACCCGGATAATCCAGAGCCAGATAGCCCGGCTCCGGGCAATTCTCGGCAAGCAGGTCATCGCCACCAGCGGGCGCGGCTACGCCGCGAACGTGGACCCTGACACGGTCGACGCATGCCGGTTCGAAAGCGAGGTCCGTCGCGCCGGGAACGAGTCCGACCTGGCCAGGCGCTCGGCCATCCTGTCCGCGGCACTGGCTCTGTGGCGCGGCCCGTTGCTGGCCGATTGCGCGTCCGATCAGCTCCGGGAGCGGGTCGGACAGGGACTGGCCGAGCTGCAGGTAAAGGCGGTGGAGGACTGGCTCGACGCGGAACTGCAACTGGGCCGCCACCGCGACCGCGTGGCCGATCTGGCCGCCAACGTGGCCCAGTACCCGGACAGCGAGCGGCTTACCGGCCTGTACATGCTCGCCCTGCACCGGTGTGGCCGCACGGCCGAGGCAACCGCGATCTTCGTGGAACTCCGCAACCGGCTCGCGGACAGCTACGGCTTGGACCCGGGCCGGTGGCTGACCGAGCTCTACACCGGCATCCTGCGGGCTGATCCGGCGTTCGACTGGGCCCCTGCCGCCGAGACCACTGTCCGGCCGGCGCTGTTACCCATGGATATCTTCGGTTTCGCCGGCCGCACCGCCGACCTGGCCAAGCTGGACGCTGTGCTGCAGGCAGGGTCGCAGCAGCCCACCGCGACGATGATCTGCACCGTCTCCGGTACCGCTGGGGTGGGTAAGACGTCGCTCGTGGTGCACTGGGCACAACGCGTGCGGGACCGCTTTCCGGACGGGCAGCTCTACGTGAACCTGCGCGGGTTCGATCCGCGGGCGACGCGGATGGAGCCGACCGAAGCGGTACGCGGCTTCCTTCACGCACTGGGGGTCGCCCCCGCCCAGGTGCCAGCGACCGAAGACGCGCAGATCGCGCTATATCGCAGCATGATGGCGGACAAGCGGATCCTGGTGGTTCTCGACAACGCTCGCGACGCCGAGCAGGTCCGGCCATTGCTGCCGGGAACGGCCGGATGCCTGGTCCTGGTGACCAGTCGCGTACATCTGACGAGCCTGACCGCGGCCGAAGGCGCCCAACCGCTACTGCTCGACCTGCTCAGCGTCGAAGAGTCCGGCCAACTGCTGGCCCGCCGCCTCGATCCGGTCCGCCTGGCTGCCGATCCGCCGGCGACAAACATGATCATCGAGACCTGTGCCGGGCTACCACTGGCGCTGGCCGTGGTGGCCGCCCGGGCCCGGCACTCGGACCGGCCGCTCGCGGCGGTCGCGGCCGAACTGCGTGAGGGACGCCTCGACGGACTGCACGGCGGTGACGAGTCGACCGACGCGAGGGCGGTCTTTTCCTGGTCCTACCGCGCACTGGAGTCCGACGCGGCGCAGTTGTACCGATGGCTGGCCCTGCACCCGGGTCCGAGCATCAGCGTGCCGGCCGCGGCAAGCCTCGCCGGCGTCGCACCGCAGCAGGTACGGCCGACGCTGGTGGAACTGGTCAACAGCCATCTGGTCACCGAAACCGAGCCGGGACGCTACAGCTGCCACGACCTCCTGCGCGCGTACGCGATGGAGCTGTTGGCCGAGCATGACGGACAGGAGCAGACAACCGCGGTGTCGCAGAGGGTGATCGACCACTACCTGCGCACCGCGCAGGCCGCCGTCATGCTCCTCGACCCGGTCCGGGATCCGGTCCCGCCGACCATGCCGGAACCACACGTCACGCCGGAGCCGCTGGCCCATCACGATGAGGCGTTGGCCTGGCTCGCCGCGGAGTATCCGGTCATCGTCGCGCTGATCGAACAGACGACCGAAACGGACATCCGGATCTGGGACCTGGCCTGGGCCCTGGGCACCTTCCTGGACCGTAGAGGACTGTGGCACCTGATCGTGGTGACGCACCGGGCCGCCCGCACGGCGGCGTTGCGCTGTGGAGATGACCTCCGGCTGGCGCAGTCCGAACGGGCGTTGGGGCGCGCCCACGTACGGCTGGGTCGGCACGACGCGGCCATGGCGCACCTCGTCGCGGCCCTCGAGGGCTTCCAGTACCTGGGCGAGACTGTCTTCCAGGGCCACGCGCACCTGGAACTGACCAGGCTGCAGGAGGTCCGGCAGGACTATGCTGACGCGCTTCGGCACTCACAGCTGGCCCACGCGCTCTACGACTCGGTCGGCTACCGGGTCGGCCAGGCGCGGGCGGCCAACAACATCGGTTGGCAACTCGCCCAGCTCGGCCGGTACGCCGAAGCGCTGGACTGGTGCGAGCAGGCGCTCGCGGTCCATGTGGAGGTGGAGAATCCGCACGGGCAGGCGAACACTTTGGACAGTCTGGGTTACATCCATCACCATCTGGGCCAGTTCGACCAGGCCCGGGCCAGGTTCCAACGGGCACTGGACCTGTTCTACGAACTGGGGGACCGGTTCTATGTGGCCGACGTGCTCACCCACCTCGGCCAGGCGGAGGCCGACGCCGGCGACAAGGACGCGGCCCTGGCGGCCTGGCAGCGGGCGCTGAGCATTTTGGGCGACCTCGAGCACCCGTACGCCCGGAATGTGCGGCTCCTGATAGACGCGGCCGGGGGTGTGTCCTGAGTAGACCCGCTCGCCCAGGCACCGTGGGGTGCCCGGGCGGACCGGGCCACGCTCGGTCAACTCCTGGAACTGTTCGGCGGGCTGCCGGACGAAACATTCGACGGCTTCGCCAAGGGACTCGACCACGTGCTCAACCAGATAAGAGCGGGCCTCCCGCCAAAACCGAAGAAGCGGAGGGCATGATGAGTACGGGCAAGCAGCGGCTCGCCAAAGGCAGGCGGATCGGCCGCATGGCGGTGGAATTCGAGACCCGTATGTGGTCGAGCCTGTTCCATTGGATCCTGCGTCGCCCGGTGGCCGACCCGGGGGCCACGCCGTTCGGGTACTCGCGCCGCCAGGCGCCGATCCTGGCGGTTTTCATCGGCGTATCCGCGATCGAGATCCCGATCATCGATCTCATCCTGCCGTGGACAACAGTCCGCATCATCGTGGCATCGATCGGTGTGTACGGCCTGGTCTGGATGGTCGGACTGCTCGCCATGGTGCGGGTGAGCCCGCACGTGGTGGGCGAACAGGGCCTGCGCGTGCGGGGCGGCGCCAACGGGCTCGATGTGACCATCCCCTGGGACTACATCGCGTCGGTCCACGCCTTCACCCGATCACTCCAGGGCAAGGACATGCAGGTCGACCATTCCCACGGCGAGGCGATCCTCTCCCTCGGCGTGCTGAAGGAAACGAACGTCGACATCGCCTTCGGCAGTCCCACGATCCTGGAGCTTGCGCATGGAGACAGCGAACCATTGCGGGCGATCCGCATCGCCGTCGACGAACCTGACGCGATGGTGACCCTGGCCCGCCAACACCTCGCCGAAGCCAGAGCCGCCGCACGCCGTGAACGGCAGGCCGTCTGACCGGCGGGTGTCCCGACGGCTGGCCAAGCAAATCGGACCTATCCTGTCGAACAGGACTATGCCGAGGCCCGGAGAAGCGTCATGCTCAACCCCGCAAGATCATCCCGTGCGCGCCCGTCACCGCGGCATCTGGCCAGGCGCGCACGCCCGCGCAATGGTCTGATCATTGGTGCGAGGCTGGGCGTCCTGGTCGTGTCCGGCGCACTTGCCGCGATCGTCTTCAGCGGCTTTGGCCGCGCCCCGGAATCGTCTCCTCGGATCCCGCCACGCCACGGCGATGCCGGAGCCGGGATCGCAGCACAGGCGGTGGGCTTCAACCGGCCGGTTCGAGACGGTGGCTTCGAGTTCACCGTGTCCACGATGGAGTGTGGCATCGCCGAGGTCGGCACCAAGCATATGGGCCTGCGAGCCGAAGGGCAGTACTGCCGGGTCTCCGCCACCGTTCGCAACGTCGGCAGCGAGGCGAGATCGTTCTTCGCCAGCTACCAGTACGCATACGGCCCGGCCGGCGAGAAGTACGGCGCGGACGCCACCGCGCAGGTATACCAGGGAGACGCCACCAACCATCTCGGTGTCGGAATCAGCCCAGGGAACGCCGCCAGCGGTACGTTCCTGTTCGACATACCCGCGGGCGCGAAGATCGCCCGTCTCGAACTGCACGAGACCGCCTTCTCCCCCGGGGTGGCCGTGACCCAGCCGCCAGCCGGGGTAACCGGTCGGTGAAACTGTCCAGCGCGGGTCGTCCAGGCCCGCACCTCTGCCTGATCCGGTGCGATTGTCCGTCACCCGCGACACCAAATCGCACCAGAGCACCACGGACAGGCACCAGCCACTGGACAAGCCATCGCACCCCGGCGATCCGGTGCGATTGTCCGTCACCCGCGACACCAAATCGCACCAGAGCACCCCGTCCGCACAAACGCACCTCGCCCAAACCCGCACCTCTGCCTGATCCGGTGCGATTGTCCGTCACCCGCGACACCAAATCGCTCCGGAGCACGGCATCCGCCCAAGCGAAATCACTAATCGAGGCGCGGTATCGAAGTATCGATCGGGGGCGCGGTATGTTGCCCAACAGGTCGATACGACTGCCGATGGGGGAGCGCGATGCATACGGACGGTGCCGCCAACGACACAGGCGATCGCCCGCCATCTCGCAGCATTTCCGAAAAGACCGAAATCCTGGCGCCGACGCCGGTGACCGCTCCGCCGGGGCCACCCGTGACCGAAGCGTCACCACCCGTGACTGCGGCACCACCGCCCTTGACCGAAGCAGCATCACCCGCGACTGCGGCACCACCGCCCTTGACCGAAGCAGCACCACCCGCGACCGCGGCACCACCACCCTTGACCGAAGCACAACGGCCGCCCGGGACAGAGGGGCCACCGCCGCCGGTGCGGGCCGACCAGGTACAGGACGAGTTCCGTGAAGGCCGGCCAGGTCCGCTGCGGCGGCTGACTCTGTACGTGTCTGGAGTGGACCGTCGGGTCCTTCGGTACGCCCCGATGGAAGAGTCCGAGTTCGTCGTACAGGGCACGCTGGTCATCCTGACCGCGATCGTCGCCGCTGTATCCGGCCTGGCCGCCGCCAGTTACCTGACCGCCGCCACATTCACGATCAATCCGGTAACCATCGCGGTGGGCCTGGCCTGGGGCCTGTTGATCTTCTTCTTCGATCGCGCACTCGTATCAGGCACGTTGAATCCGTATCACTTCCGCTCGACGGATATCGCCAGCCTGCGTGCCGGCGGTGAATCGTGGACGCACGTTCTGGAGTTGTCCGAACCCGCCCCCAGAGCGCGCCTCGGTGAGTTCATCCGGGTCGGTCTGGTCGCGTCAATCCGCGTCGCCCTGGCCTTCGCGACCAGTCTCATCGCAGCCGAGATGGTGCTCTTCCTCATCTTCCAGCCGGAAGTCAACGCCCGGGCCGACTATCTGGTCAAGACGGAGAAGGAAGGACGGATCAACCAGGTACAACAGCAGTACGCCGCGCTCGTACAGCAGCGGCAGGCGCAACGCGAACGGTTCCTGGGCAAGGATGATCCCGAAGTGCAGCGGCTGACCACCCAACTCCCGCAGGACAATCAACTCCTCGACCAGGCGCGCACGGATCTCGGCGTGCTGTCGGCCGCGGCAGCGGCGGAACTCGACGGTGACCCGTACACCGGGACGCTGTCCAACGGCACCATCGTGACGACCACAGGCGACCGGGGCGAAGGCGCCGCGGCGCAGAGTCTGCGCCAGCGCCGAGACGCCCAGGCCGCGCTGGTGAACGACCTGACGAAACGTCGCGACGACACGACTGCCGCGCTCGAAAGCCGGCGGCAGTCCCTCGCCACGGCCAGCGGCGAAGGCATGAACCGGCTCAGCCAGCAGGACCTCGACGCGGCCGAAACCTTGCGCCGCGACATTGCCGCGATCGAGGCAGGTGACAACCGCGGACTGCTGGTACGGCGGGCCGCCCTGCAGAGCCTCACACATGACCTGCGTCCGGACACTGTGGAGCCTGACCCGGTTCCACCGTGTACCGGTCCGCTCGCCTGGTTCTGTGCCATCCGCAACTGGCTGGTGCCGCCAACCCCGATGGGTCCCGACATTGTGGCCTTGCGCGTCATCTTCTTCGTGGTGGAGATCCTGCCGATCACCGTGAAGGTCATCGCATCGCTGCGCCGCCGCCGCCCGTACGACATCGCCAAAGCCGCGTTGGAACACACCAGCAAGGTCGAGGCGGTACGTATGCTCGACCGCCACGTCCACGACGCGGCGCTGGAAATCTCGGCTCGGCGGGAGTTGCGCTCCGAACTTGGCGGCCAGCCCGCCCCGCCGCCACGGCCGCGACAGGTGAGCGACCGGTCAACCTCGGTCCGCGCGCGATGAACATCCCATGAACGACGGAGGCGTACCACCGAAGTGGTACGCCTCCGCGATCTGTGGGATAGCTGCCCGGTCAGCCGAAGCAGCCGGTGACCGCGCCGGAACTGCCAACGCAATTGGTAGGCCGGTTGTTGATGATGATTGACTTCGGATCAAAGGTGAGCACACCCGCGGCGTTGCGGCCGACTCCCCCTGGACCGCTGCCGGAAGAGTTCTCCGAGATGACGGTGTCGAACACGCTGACAATTCCCGTCGCGCCGACCCCGATGCCCGCGATCCCATTGACCGCACGGTTACCCTTCACCTCGCTGTGCCGCAGCACCATCGTGGCGAAGGCAAGGATTGCGGAGTCTTCATCGCTCGCGAAGTTCTCCAGGATCCTGGTGTCCTCCACAGTAGTGGAACTGTTGCTCATGATGCCGGCACCATTGACCGCCGTGTTCGCCTTGATCAGGCTGTCTCGGATCGCCACTGGGCCGGTGATCGAGGTGAAGACGCCACCGCCCTGATCCGAGGCGCGGTTGTCGGAGATCGTGCTGCCAACCACGGTGCTCGGACCGTTGACGAAGAGGCCCGCACCTGTGATCGCCTGGTTGTTCTTCACCGTGGCCCTGGTCATGTTGAGCACGCTCCCGCTGGTCCAGACGCCACCGCCCCGTCGGCCAGCGAAGTTGCGTTCGAAGGTGCTCTCCTCAATCGTCAGCAACGCACCCTCGCTGGCTACCGCACCACCGTCGAACAGGCTCACCGTGTTGTCGGCAAAGCTGCTGTGCTTGATGGTGAGGGAACCAAAATTACGGATAGCCCCGCCGCTCTGGTTTGTCCTGTTGTCGGTGAACCTCGTGTCGATGACAGTCGCGGCGCCGCCACGTTCAACGAGCATCGCGCCACCGCCATTGCCGCTGACATCCAAGCCACCGACCACAACGGCGTCGTGCAGGGTCAGGTTGCCACCCGCCGCGATGTCGAAGATGCGGAAGTTCTGCACGCTTGCGGCGCGGACGATGGTGGACTTGTTGCCATCGATCGTCAGGGGCACCGTGATCGGCGGCAGGCCATTGCCCGCCTGGACCGCGGTGAGTGTGTAGGTGCAGCGATCCGCGAGTCGCAGGTCGCCCTTGCCGTCGGCGTTGGCCTTCAGGATTGCGACAATGAGCGCGTTCGGATCACAGGGCAGGGGCGCAGGCTCGCCCTTGTCGTCCTTCCTGCCGTCCGCGGGCTTCATCCCGCCGTCGGTCGTGCCATCCTTGGCCTTATCGGCCTTGGGCAGGTCCGCGTTTGCCTTGTCCGCGTTTGCCTTGCCAGCCTTGGCCTTGTCCGCGTTGTTGCCGCCACCGTGGTTGACGGCGCTGCTCGATGGCGTCGGCACTGCGGCATGGTAGGACGCGAGGTTGACCTGCGCGCCGGTCAGTTGTGGGACGGCGAGGACTGCGATGCCGGGCAATCCGGCGACCATGGCCACCACGCCCCGGCTGGCCAACCACCGGCGGGTGCTTGACCTTCTGTTTCGCCACGCCGGCTTTCGGCTGTGGCTGTTACGTCCAATTCGATCGTGCAGCATGAAAACGACTTGTCCTTCCCCCGTTCGAGTACACGTCCGCGTCAGCCATCGACAGCGGCCGGCTACAAGAGTGGCTGCAGCTACCAGTCCGGACTGTATGGCGGTTCTGCGAGCGTCGAGACCGTATGGTGCGGATGTGCACCTAAGGGACTCCAATGGGAGGTGTGACAACGCCAGGCTCTTGGCGTACGGGCGACATGATGTGCGCTAAGCGAGCCTCGCTACGCCCAGCACGACTGTCTCCGGCGTCGCCCTGGCTGATGTCGTGGGCAATATGCGTAGCGGCGATGATCACCGTCGCCGGTCCTGGTGGGGGTCGCCGGTGTCGCAGAGAGCGTGGCCGCCGCGACGGTCCTCCTGGCCACAGCGGTCCTTGCCGTGCGCACGCTTTCCGGCCTGTCGCTGGCACCGTCTACGTACGACGCTGAACATCCCCGGGAGTCGTCTGTTCTTCCGGAAAGAGTGGAGCCCCCTGCTAGCGCGGATCGCGTAGCAGGGGGCTCCGTCAGTTCACTACAACTTGGCGCACTGACCCGCTGGCCGGGCCACGCACCGTGTTCGGCCGACCCTCGTTGCCTGGCGCCGGGTTGTTGCCGGAGCAGGACAGCGGACCGCTGATGATGTTCTTGGCGACGACCACCGGCTGGCTGCCGGTGTTGCCGTTGACGGTGACCGGGCCGGAAACCGTGACGTTGTCGATCCGCACCCCGCCCAGATTGGACGTGGCGGACAGCGGGCCGCTGATCATGCTGTTCTGGATCGCACCGCACCGGTCGCGCCGGTCACCGTCACCGGTCCGGAGACGGTCGCGCCCGGACAGGCTGAACAATGCCGGACGGGTGGCCGACACCGGGCCGGTGATCGTGGTGCTGCCGTCACTGATCAGCGACGCACCCGCCGCGACGGTGACCGGGCCGGAGATCATCGCGTTGTCCAGGCAGGTCAGACCGGTGCTGACTGTCAGCGCCTGGGCGTAGCTGACCGGTGATCGTCGTGGTGCACTCGGACCGGGCTGGCCGATCTGCGAACGCGGCGCGGGTGTCCGCGGTGACCGGCGAGTTCGCCGCCAGGTACTGGATGAGCATCGTCAGGTCGTTGTCGCCAGTGGTGACCTTGTTGGTGCCATCCCCAAGGGCAAAGAAGTTGTCCCCACCGGCTGCGAGGAACGAGTTGACCGTCACCCGGTAGGTGCCGGTCGGGTTGATCTTCGTGCCGTTCAGCTTCATCTCGGTGATCCGGGATCCGGCCGGTGCGCTCGGGGAGGTACATGTACGTGAAGCCCTTCGAGACGCCGAGCCAGAGCACCGGCCGGGACGCGCCCGCCGGCTGCCACTGCTGCTCCAGAACCTGCTTGATCTCGGCCCCGGTGTAGGTCTTCGTCACCACGTCGTTGGAGAACGGCTGGACGCTGAAGGCCTCCGAGTAGGTGACCACGCCATTCGTGCCATAGAGCAGGTCAGCGCGGAGGCCGCCCGGGTTCATGAACGCGATCTGCGCGCCCCCCCGGCCGGCGTCCTTGGTGCCGGCGAGCTGAACATCAGCAATGAAGTTGCCGAGCGCCGACTCCTTGCCCCGGTCCTCGGTGCCCGTACTGGTGACAGGCACGCTTGATGTCGGCAGTGATCGAGCCGAGCGGCTGCTGGCCGAGCACACCCGCGTTTGTCTTCGCCGTCGCGACCAGGCTGGCGATCGCCGGGTCGGACGGCGCGCCGACGACGTCCAGCAGGCGGGCGTCGGAGGCGATGATCGCCTTCGTCGCCGGGTCCACACTGATCGTCACCTGACCCAGCTTGCGGCCATACTCCTGTGCCTCCACCACCGGCCGCAGCCGGTTGGTGCCGGGAATCGGCATCTCGAAGGCGTACGGCTGGTGCGTGTGTCCGCTGAAGATGGCGTCGATGTTGGCGCTGGCCCGGACGAAGGCACCGAAGACCGGGTCGGTCGCGAGTGCTTCGGGGGTGTTGATGTTCTCTTGCGCAGCGCCCTCGTGAGCGAGCAGCACCACCACGTCTGCCTCACCGTTGGCCGGGTTGCCGTCCTTCAGTTGGGCGGCGACTGCCTCCGCCTCCGCCACCGGAGCGCGGAAGGTGAGACCGGCGATGCCGTCCGGACTGACCAGCGATGCGGTCTGCTCGGTCACAACGCCGATGATGCCGATCCGTACACCCGCGACCGTCTTGATGACGTACGGCTGCATGACCCGCTCGTTGCCCCGGTAGACGTTCGCACCGAGGTACGGGAAGGCAGACCGGTTGGTCACCCGGCCGAACAGGTCGGCGGCACCCTTGTCGAACTCGTGGTTGCCCACCGCGGAGGCGTCGAGCTTCATCAGGTTCAGCGCGTCCAGCGTCGGATTGTCCCCGTCGATGGCCGAGACGAACGTCGAGGCGCCGATGTTGTCTCCACCGGACACGAACAGCGTGTTGGGGTTCTGAGCCCGCAGCTGGTTGACCAGGCCACCGAGCTGGGCGGCGCCACCGATCGGCCGACCATCCGGCGCGTTGCCGGGTGACTCGAGCCGACCGTGGAAGTCGTTGATGCCCAACAGTTGCAGCGTGACCGGGCCGGCTGGCTTGGTGTTCAGACCAATCACAAACGGGTTGTGGTCGCTGGCCCGGTACGGGTTCGGCGCGTAGAACGCCGGGTTGCCGTCGTACTCGAACGCGAACGACTCGTGTGCGTTGATCTGCCAGACGTCCACGGCGGAGACCCGTGCGGCAAGCGACGGCGTGGCCATCGCGTGGTCCAGCGAACCGGACTCACCATTGAAGACGTAGGTCGCCTTGCCGGTGTTGTTCAGGTCGACGAACGCCGCCCCGTACAGCACCTGCATCGGGTCTTCTTGGGTGTATGCGTTGAAGTCACCCAACAACAGCACATCGTCGCTGCCGCTGTCGGCCTTGAGCTGGTTGACGAAGGTGACCAGCGAGCGCGCCTGGCGCACCCGGTCGCCGTTGAACGGACCCTGACCGTCGCCGACGTCGGCGTTGTCACCGACCGCCGCGGCCCCGGTGCTCTTGGACTTCAGGTGATTGGCGACCACGGTGAAGGTGACCGCGCCGGAGGTGAAGGTCTGCGCGATCGGCTCGCGCGCGTTGAACCAGACGGTCTCGTCGTTCACCGACCGCGACGCGCCCTTGGGCGTTACCGAGGCCGGCTTGAAGATGATCGCGGTGGTGATGAAGTCCTGCTCCGCGGCGGACGGCAGTTCCACCGGGGACCGCACATAGTCCCACGTACCCGCACCCGCCGCCATGTTCAGCGCACCGACCAGGCGTCGCAGCGCCTGCTGCGGGTCCGCTGGGTCGAACCGAATCGAATTTTCGATCTCCTCGAGAGCGACCACGTCGGCACCGAGCGCGTTGATGGCCGCGACGCTCTTCGCCTCCTGCTTCGCCAGCGCGGCCTCGTCGACCGCGCCGCGGGCGTCGCCACCGAAGTGGACGAAATAGTTCAGCACGTTGAAGGTGGCGAGCTTGATGTCACCACCCACCGACTGCGGTGCGGCGGTGCGGGGGTTGGTCGCCTTGAATGTGGTGCGGCCAACCGCCGGGGTGGCTGCGGTGACCG
The DNA here is from genome assembly GCA_963742855.1 of uncultured Actinomycetota bacterium. Classification (GTDB taxonomy): domain Bacteria; phylum Actinomycetota; class Actinomycetes; order Mycobacteriales; family Micromonosporaceae; genus CAVUNP01. The sequence goes on from CAVUNP010000023.1 coordinate 44,464, forward strand.
GTGTGGTCGGCTGCAGCCGCCACTCGTTGAAGCCGTACGAGAGAACGGTGGGGCCGAACGACTCGACCGAGTCACCCACGCGAAGCGGGACGGTCGGTGAGAAGTACGGCGGCATCAGGCCGGCGGTGGCGAGGTTGGTGGTCTGACCATCGTCGATCAGCAGCCGCTTGAGCTTGTTGGCTGCGGTGACCTGGAGTGCCTCCGGCGAGCCCGGGCGGGCAACGTCGGTCGCGTTCGGCAGAGCCTTGTCGCCGGCGGCGAGCATGATCTCGCCATAGCGGTTGGTGTTGTAGACCTCGGAGACGGTGAACTGGCCAACCGGGGCGACCAGCATCGACTCGACCGACTCGCGGCTCGCCGGGTCGAGCGGCAGGCTCAGCGGGACCGGTGTGGGCAGTGCCACACCCCGCTCGCAGACCTGCACATCGGCCTTGCCACCAATGGTGATCTCGGTGAGTCCGCTGAACTCGCTGGCGGTGCCGGCGACCCGGATCCGGTCACCGATGGCGACCGACGGGTGGATGGCGGCGTTGGTGGTCAGGAAGACGAAGATGCCGTCCGAGGCCTGACCGGCGGTGGGTACCCGCCCGCCGCTACCCACGGTCTGCAGGTAGATGCCGTTGTAACCACCGGTCCGGTGGTCCGCGGTCACCACACCCTCGACGACGACCCGGGTGGCGGGCAGCGGCGTCGCATCGCCGGTGCCCTGCACCTGCGCGATGGTGTGGTCGACGGCCAGGTCACAGCCGACCGGCTGCGGGTCCGGGTCCGGGTTCGCGCCGCCGTTGCGGACACCGAAGGTGTTCGGAGCCGGCTGGCGCCAGGTGCCGTCGATCTTCTGCAACGACGAGCCGACCGGGGTGGTCGAGGTCTCCGCCACGCCGATGTCGATGCCGGTCAGGCCGTTGGCCGGGCCGCCGACTGCGGCGAAGGTGCCCTCGTAGGTGAGGAACTCGGCAACCGTGCCGTCGGGCGCGACCAGCGCGACGCCATCTGGCGAGCCGTTCTGAATGCCATCAGCAGGGTAGGTCGCGACCATCACACCGGCCGCTGGCACGATTCCAGCCAGCGTCCGGGTGTTGTAGGGCGCTCCACCGGTGCCGTTGTAAAGGACAATCTGCCAGCCGGACAGGTCGAAGCCTACCGGTGCCTGTACTTCGATCGCCTCGCCTGAATCGGCGCCCACGTTGTCGTAGTGGATTTCACTGATGAATGGTGTTTCTGTCGGTTCTGCGGCGAATGCCGTAGTTCCGCTCGAGACTGCGAGCGCACCCGTGGCGATGATGACGCCCAGTGTCCCGAATGATTGCCTGCGTCTGTTCCGGCGCATCACTCTGAGCCTCCAAGAGGGGGATTGGATGGAGGGATCCTATGTGTGAAGGATGTCTTTAGACAGACGCCTGGATGTACGGCATGCGTGAACGGCCCAAAGGCACCGTCGCAGGTGGACGGAATCTTCGGTCGCCATGCCGGCGCCGATTCGGAAAGCCAGCAAGATGATCGCTCTCAAGTGGACTCGAACGTCCACGGTGGCGCGGGTGCAATCAGCGATGCAAATTACTCAAGGTGAGCGCGCTGTATACAGACGCGCTTCGCGGGAAGGAGCCAGAGAGGGTCGTGGGTGGGCATGGTAGAAACCCTGCCCACCCACGATTGTTCAGAAAGAAGGTTGAGTGTGTGTTGGTGGCGTCGTCAACGTAGTAGACGCTGCGAGCGCCCGGGTTGACGGCGAGGCCGAAGAACGCGCCCGCGCCAGGAGGCGTTCCTGAACTGTCGGCGTGCGGACCGCGATCTGCTTCCCGCGCGGTGTGGTCTCGACAAGATTACCGTCGCCGGCGTTGACGGTGAGGATGTTGCCGTTGGGCGCGATGGCAAGCCCGAGCGGGGTAGACGGTGGCGGTCGGAAGTAGTTGCGAGTCCGGTGCCGGCCGACTGTCCCGTTCAACAGCGTCCTTGATCGCCGCAATACGGTTGCCGACGCTGTCGGCCACGTAGAGCGTACCGTTCTTGGCGAGCCCGACTCCGGTTGGGCCGACGACGAGTGCCGTCGGGTCGGTGCGTTGGCCGAAACCCGATCCGATGGTCGTTATCGCCTCGACCTCGGGGACCGAGCCGTCGTCAATCCTCAGATCGAGTCGCAATACAGTGCCCTCGTCTACGACTGCGCCTCCCCTGCCACCGTGCCGTGAGCACGTTGGTAACGAACAGCTTGACCTCATTTCCGCGGTCGAGAGCGGTCATGTCCCACGGTCCGTTAATGCCGTCCCCGAAGATCGTTTCGCGGGCAATTCCGCTGCTGTCCAACACCAGCAGGCAACCCGAATCGGCGGTCGCCGCCGTCCCGTCCTGCGTGGGCAGGCTGCCGACGATGACCCAGCCGCTACGCAGCGCAACCAGGGCCGTGGTCAGTCCGACCCCGCCGGGGCAGGCGCCGGGCAGTTGCGTGGCATCGATGCTGGCAAAAGGCTTCACCTCGCCATCGGGGCTGACTTGAAACGATCGTGGTTCCGGTGCCCTGCAAATTGGCTGCATTGTTGAAGTTGCTGACCAGAACGTTGCCCTCGTGCAGCAGGCCCTGACTGCGCCGAATCACGGCCACGCCGTACGGATTCTGGTCCCCGTTGTCCGGCACCGTCGAGGCGATCTCCTTGGTCTCGTGCAGCGGCCCAACGAATGCGCGCTTTGTGTGGCCGTATGCGGATGACGAGCCCTCGCGCGCGGTCCCGGACGGCTGCCAGCTCTCGCCGGCATACGCGTGGGAGCTCAGCAAGCCAACCGAGGTCACGACTGCGTCACAAGTGTCACTTTGAATCGGAACTTCACGAGATATCCCTTCTGGCATGAATGCAGCCATCGCAGGGTGCCGATATCCCGGCGGTGACGACACCGACCGGCGCACGACTGCGCTCGGACGCCTGTTGTCCGCATCTGACCGCATGCTTCCTATTTCAGCCGGACTACGAGCCGCACTACTCGTGGGTCGTCGCCATCGAGACGATGTCAACCTCTGGGGACGGCAAGGAAGAGGTGCCCGCGTGGTCCGCCGGGGCGCCGCCGCCGACACATTTCCAAGATGGTTCGATTGCGCCACAGTCACGACGCCAACAGCCCGCGGAGCATTTTGCCCCCGCGCGCCCACAGGCAGGAGGAAACGTGTACGAATCGTTAGCCTGAATCCGTGGACCTACCCGGTCGGGTGATGTCCGGATCGCTGTATGGATGCGGTGAGAGTGCCCTCTGAGCTGGGATGATCGGGTTTGCCTAGAACACGATCAATTCGACTCGGAGAGGCACTCTCGGTGCAAGGATCTCATGAGTTTGGCGTGGCGACAGCGCGGTCTTCGACGAGGAGAATCTCGTGTCGCATGCGGGGCTCGTGCCGTTGATGGAGTTGGCTGAACAGGCGGGGCTGTCTCGGCTGCTGGATGAGCATGTGCGGTTCACCAGTGAGCGGGTCAGGTCCGGTGCGGCCAACCCGACGCCAAAGCTGCTGTCGATCATCGCCGGGATGGCTGCCGGGGCTGACAGTATCGATGACCTGGACGTGATCCGCGCTGGTGGGATGAAGAAACTGTTCCGCACGGTGTATGCGTGCGCCACGTTGGGGATCCTGTTGCGGGAGTTCACGTTCGGCCATGTCCGCCAACTCGGTGCGGTACTGCGCAGGTCGTTGATCGCGTTGGCGGGGCGGACCACGGTCCTGGCCGGAATCACCGAACGCGCATTCATCGATATCGACTCGCTGCTGCGGCCGGTCTACAGCAAAGTCAAGCAGGGTGCCTCGTTCGGCCACACGAAGATCTCGGGCAAGAACGTGCTGCGGCGTGGGCTGTCCCCGTTGGCGGTCACGATCTCGACGTTGAAGGCGGCGCCGGTGCTGGCCGGGGTGCGACTGCGGGCGGGCAGGGCCGGCTCGTCACGGGGCGCGTCGAGCATGGTCGTCGAGGCGATCAACACCGCGACCGAGGCGGGAGCCGACCCGGCCAACATCCTGGTCCGCGGCGACTCGGCGTTCTGCGCTGGCAAGACCATCGCCGCCATCGTCAAGGCCGGGGCCACGTTCTCGTTCACCATCGCCCGCAATCCCGCCGTCGACGCCGCGGTCGCGCGCATCCCAGACGAGGCGTACATCCCGGTGCAGTACCCCGGCGCTGTCACCGATCCCGACACCGGCGAACTGATCTCCGACGCCCACGTGGCCGAGATCGAATACACCGCCTTCGCCGACACCCCGCACGAAATTACCGCCCGGCTGGTCGTGCGAAGGGTCCTCGATGCCAACACCCAGGACCCACTATTCCCTGTCTGGCGCTACCACCCCTTCTTCACCAACAGCGTCGAGGCCGTCACCCAAGCCGACATCACCCACCGCGCCCACGCCATCTGCGAACAGGTCTGGGCCGACCTCATCGACGGACCCTGGGCACACCAGCCCTCCGGCTCATTCGCCGCCAACGCCGCCTGGAGCGTGCTCGCCGCCATCACCCACAACCTGCTACGCGCCGCCGGCACACTCACCGGCACCACCCGCCACGCCGTCGCCCGCGGCGCCACCCTGCGCCGCGAACTGGTCAACGTCCCCGCCCGCCTGGCCCGCCCCCAACGCCGGCCCGTACTGCACCTACCTGCCCACTGGCCCAAAGCCAAGCCCTGGCAACACCTCTGGACCGCCATCTTCGCAACCTAAACAGCCCATCACACCGACACGAACACCCGACCAGCACCGCGACCCCCCGCACGCCACGCACGACCAGAAGGACCGAGCAAGCTGGCAACCAGGCCAGCAGACCCGACACGCCCCGATGAGCACCACCAAATACCATAGCCAACTGTCGATGCTGCCCGCCCGCTTCGTCGTGTTGTACCCCTTTTTGCTCATAGCATCGTGTGCATTGATGATGGGCCCCGGCCTGATTGTGGGCGGGTGGCTCGCCCGCCATCGCGAATTGCGCGCTCTCTACATCGTGCCGGTTGCCGCGTTGACTGCCGCGGTCATCGGCTACGGCTCGTTCTGGGCCTGGTTCGTGAGCCCGTACCGAGGCCCCTGGTTCAGTGGCGCGCTGCTTCTGGGGCAGTTCGCCGCGGTGGTGTGGTTGCTCGCCCGGCCGTCCGGTCGTCGCATGATGCGCCAACTGGACGTGGCGGCGCCGCTGGCCCTGGTGCTGCTGATAGCCCTGTTCTACAACGCGGCGGTGACCAGCTGCCTGGGCGCGGGCGAGATCCCCTGCGTGTTCGGCGGGCCCTCCTGGGATAACGTACTGCCGCAGTTCTTCGCCGAGCACGTCGCGCAGGACCAACCTCGGATGTTGGTCGGCGACTGGCTGGGTAGTGACCGGCCGCCTCTGCAGTCGGGAGTCGTACTCAACTTCAATCCGCTGACCAGAGACGTGCCGTTCGCCGACACCTCGTACCAGGCTCTGGGTTCGGTCCTTCAGTGCCTGTGGGTCGTGGCGGCGTGGGTGGTCGCGCGCCGGTTGCGGTTGTCGACCGCGGCAATCGCGATCGTGGTCATCATGTGCGCCGGCACCGGATTCTTCTACGACAACAGCGTCTATGTCTGGCCAAAGCTCCTGGCCGCGGCGTTGGGACTCATGGGATTCTGCCTGCTGGTGACCGAGCCGCGCCGGATTCTGCACTATGCCTTGGCAGGTGCCTTCTTCGCCACGGGCATGCTGTCACACAGTGGCATCGTGTTCACCCTGCTGCCGCTCGGCGCGGTCCTGCTGTTGCACCGCCGGTACCGACCCTCGTTGAAAATGGCCGCTGCTGGCCTGGCTGTCGCGGCCGCGCTCATGGGGCCATGGCTGGCTTACCAGAAGTTCTACGACCCGCCAGGCAACCGGTTGATGAAATGGCACCTCGCCGGCGTGGGGGCGATCGACGACCGAAGCATCACGGAAGCCCTCGTGGACAGCTACTCATCCACGCCTGCCGGAAAGCTGGTCGACGCGAAGCTCAGCAACCTTGAGCTGTTAGTCAACGTCGGCAGCGTGCGCATGTACTACGCGGGCAGCGGCGAGGCGGCCAGGCTGCGCGGAGTCGAGTGGGTAGTCACCGCGGCGGGCATCGGCCTGCTGAACCTCGGCTGGTTGGGCCTAGCCATTCCGGGCATCCGTCGCCGATGGATGGCCAGCGGCGTCGACCGCCGGCTGGCGCGCCTCATGGTGGCGATCGGATCGGGCGCGTTGCTGATCTGGGCGTTGAGTCTCTTCCTTCCAACCAGCACCTTCATCCATCAGGGCTCGTACCTGACCATGATGTTGTTGATGGTGAGTTTCGCGGCCATGCTCACGGTGTGGCCCAAACGGATTCTGGTGCCGCTCATGGCGATCCAGTTGGGCTACTTTGCGTTCGTCTGGATTGCCTCGTACTACATGGACGGACAGGTCCACAACATCCCGCGGAAGGCGATCGCGTTGATGTTAGTGGCGCTTGCCGGCCTCGCGGTCCTCTTCTGGCAGCTGATCCGCCGGTCGGGGCCGACGCCTGAGGACCACACGACGCCTGAATCGGGACCCACGCACGAGGACCCGGGCGAACCTGTGCCCGTCAAGCTGTCGTCGTAACGGAGGCTCGCGCGCTGACATCCACATAGGACTGCCAACCTCCGGTGCCCGGGACCGGCGCCGTGGCCAGCCAGCGGTCCACCTACCGTGCCGGCGCGTACCTCTATCCGGCCACCGGAAGGTGGGCAGGACGGGAAGTAGACCGGGTCCACGTCCTCACCCGGGTTGTCTTTCGCGCCAAGTGATCTGGTCACGGCCCGCGAGCAGGTAGGTTCTTCGCAGGTCGAGACGACATTCGCCACCGCCGGAAGATCGACTACCTATGGCACAGCCGGTTGTATCCCACGAGTCCCGGCCGGATGAGCCGGCTACCGCGGCAGTCGGACGATGGGTGCCTGGGTGGGCGGTCCCGTCGGCCGTCGCCGGACCGGTCATCCTGCTCGCCGGCCTTGTGTTCGCGCCGATGTGGCAACGGCATGGGTACGACTCGGTCCGCGACACGATCAGTTCCCTCGCCGCATTGGATGCTCGTGGTCGCATGGTGATGACCGTGGCCCTTGTCGGGCTGGGCCTGTCCTACGTCGCGACAGCCATCGCTCTGGCCGGCGGGCGTTTGATCGGACGCCTGCTACTGGGCACAGGTGGTGCCGCAACCGCGCTCGTAGGTTTCTTTCCCCTGCCCACCGGCATGGGCGGATCGGTCCCCCACGCCGCCAGCGCTCTGGTCGCCGTTGTCGGGATTACCTTGTGGCCATTAGGTCTGCTGGTACGCCGCAGCCACCCCACCTGGGAGCACCGGCCATTCGCGGCGCGCGGACGCGTGGCCGTCTTCGTCACCGTTGCCTTTGTCCTGCTATTCGCCTGGTTCGGTCTGGAACAGTGGACCCGCTGGGGGCATGTCGGCCTGAGTGAGCGGGTCGCCGCACTGTGCCAGTCGATCTGGCCCCCTGTCGTCGTGGTAACCACACGGGCCAACCAACGGCGACGGCTCGCCACGGCGAGACCCCCGGCCGACGTGCACGACCGACGGTCCGTTGAGCTACCCCGCAACCCCGGATAATAGATGGTGAGGGGCACCACGGCCGGCTTTCGGTGACCGCTCCGGCCGGTGCGGTAGGGTTGCCTTGTGATCACCGCGGTCATGATCCCTCTACCAAGTAATTGTGAGGGTCACAATGTCCGACAAATCGCCCCGGAAATCCGCTTCCAAGAAGCCCGGTAGGTCGCTGAAAGAGAAGCGCGCCGCCAAGAAGACCAAGCTTCAGGACAAGCCGTCCTCCGCGATCCCACCGACCGGCCACTAAGCGCCGCCGCAACGCCTGTGGGCGTTGTCTGAAACTCGCCGGCCGCCAGCAGAGGCCACCAGCCACACTTGACCTTTGTGGACAGTCCACGACGCTCACCGGCCCTGCGGCTGACCTTCTGCGCGGGCCAGCTCTGCGGATCGCGCCGGTCGCCGCGATGCGTGCACCCTTTTCGCCTGTGGCGGCTGTGCTGTCTGTCTGCCCTGCTCCAGCGAAATCATTGCCAGTACAGGCATCCAGCCTGTTGAGAGGTCGGCTCGTGCCTAGTTCTTACGGTTTTCTCAGTACTTATCCGCCAACACAATGTGGCATCGCCACGTTCTCGCGGGCGCTTTTACGGAGCCTGGTCGCGGCGAACCCGCGCGACGCTGTCGGCGTTGTCCGGGTGCTTGACGGCCCTGCCGGCATCGAACCGCCAGAGGTTGTCGGCCGCCTCGACGTCGCCTCCGCGGGTTCTCATCTGTCGGCTGTCAAGGCTCTGAACGCCTATGACGCGGCTATCGTGCAGCACGAGTACGGCATCTACGGCGGCAAGGACGGCGACCAACTGCTCGACGTCCTCGATCACGTCCGGGTCCCCGTCGTGGTGGTGGCCCACACCGTGTTGGCCAATCCCACGCCTCATCAGGCTCATGTCCTACACCGGATCGTCGAAGCCGCCGACGCCACCGTCGTCATGACCGACACCGCGCGCGATCGTTTGCTGGAGCGCTATCTCGCCGACCCGAGCCGGGTGACGGTGATCAGGCACGGCGCCAACGTCCTACCCAGCGCAGCCACACCGCCGCCGGGCACGCGGCCCACGATCTTGACCTGGGGTCTGCTCGGCCCCGGCAAGGGCATCGAATGGGCCATCGACGGACTACAACGACTGACCAAGATGCACCCAGTGCCTATGTATGTGGTCGCGGGCCAGACCCATCCTCGGGTCCTGCAACTCCAGGGCGAGAAGTACCGCCGACAGTTGACTGCGCGCGCGTCAGCGACCGACGTGGCCCACATGCTGCGGTTCGAGGATTCCTATTTGGACGATGATGCGCTGGCCCGACTCATCCAGAGCGCTGATGTCATTCTCCTGCCGTACGACGCACGCGAACAGGTCACCTCCGGAGTGTTGGTGGAGGCGGTGGCCGCGGGCAAGCCGGTCGTGGCAACCGCATTCCCGCACGCTGTCGAGTTGCTCAGCGGTGGCGCGGGTCTCCTCGTGCCGCAGCTCGACGGCGCGGCAATCGGCGAAGCGCTGCACACAGTGCTCATGCGACCTCTCCAGACACAACGGATGCAGGCGACCGCTGCCAAACTCGCCCCGCCGATGCGGTGGCCGTCGGTTGCCGCACAGTACCGCACGCTGATGACGGACCTGTTGACGAACCGGATGCCGGTGCTGCGATGAGCCAATACCCGCAGCCCATCTTCGACCATCTCATCCGTCTCAGTGACGACACCGGCTTGCTCGAACACGCCCGAGGTTCCGTTCCCTTGCGCATGCACGGCTACTGCGTGGATGACGTTGCCCGGGGGCTGATGGTCATCTGTCGCGAGCCGGCACCGCCAGCGGTACTGATCGGCCTGGCCGAACGATATCTGTCATTTCTGATGCATGCGCAGGCAGCCGATGGCTCCTTCCACAATAGACTTGGTTACGACCGTCGTTGGCTGGACCGGGCGGACACCGGCGACTGGTGGGGCCGGGCCGTCTGGGGACTGGGTACGGCCGCAGCCCGGGCGCGTGGATCGGCGCTGCGCGACAGCGCGTTCATGGACACCGCGTTCATGGACACCGCGTTCATGGACACCGCGTTCATGGACACCGCGTTCATGGCCTTCGAGCTCGCGGCCCATCAGCGCACGCGCTGGCCACGGGCAATGGCCTTCGCCGGGCTCGGCGCCGCTGAGATTCTTCGCGTCGTGCCGGACCATGAGGGAGCGCGCAGGTTGCTGGCGGATGCTGTCACGACGGTGGGTCCGCCAGGCAAGGCGGACACGTGGCCCTGGCCGGAGCCTCGGCTGACCTACGCCAATGCCGCGCTCGCCGAAGTTGCCCTGGCTGCCGGACAGCATCTCGACGACGCCCGGGCCACCGACTGCGGCCTGCGGTGGCTCGATTGGTTGTTGGAGACGGAAACCCGCGATGGACACCTGTCGCCGACTCCGGTGGGCGGATGGGGGCCAGGCGAGCCGCGGCCAGCCTTCGCCCAGCAACCGATCGAGGCCGCGGCGATGGCCGACGCCTGTGCGCGAGCATTCGCGATGACCGGCGACACCCGGTGGGTGGATGGGTTGCACCTCGCGATCGGTTGGTCCCTCGGCGACAATGATGTGAAAGCCGAACTCGCGAACTGGACGACGGGCGGCGGCGGAGACGGACTCGAGCGGTCCGGCCGCAGCCTCAACGAGGGAGCCGAGTCGACACTCGCCCTGCTCAGCACACTTCAGCACGCTCGACACCTGTCGAGTCAGCCACGTGCCAGCTGACCTCGCCGTCCGGAGCGGTCATGTGCTGAAACCGGACTCCGCACGAGTTATCGCGAAACTGTTCGTGCCGGGTGAGGAAACGCCGCACGGGCGGTCACGAGCAACCGCCGTGGTCAGCCGCATTCTGGCGATGGATGAAGCGGAGGTGGTCCGGCTCGCCGATGGCATCATCGCCGACTTCCAGGGCCGCCACCGCGACCTGGCCGCAACGCTGGCTGCGAATTTCGACTTCATCGCGCGCGAGATCCCGTTGACCCAGGAATTCACGGCGCACCGCCGGACGCTCATCGGCGCGTGCTTCACGCACGAGTTCTCGCCGGAAGCGGCTGCCTTGTTCAACCCGTCCATGGCGCCGCACCCAGACCAGTCATGCCTGGCGCCCGGCCAGCTCCGATACGTGATGTCGGTGCGATGTGTCGGGGAAGGCCACATCTCGTCCATCGGCTTCCGAACCGGCGTGCTCGGCCCGGGTCGCGGCCTGGAAGTCGACGAGCCGGGGCCGCTGCTGGTTCCCGGCGTCCCTGGGCGGGCGCCCTACCAGCTACGCCTGTTTCTGAGCAGCCTCGCCGACCTCGGTGACGACATTGAGGTCGCGCGACTGCTGCTCGGCGGGCTGCCCGAGACATTCACCGCCGACCAACTTGCCGATGCTCTGGCCGGCGTTCACCGGCATTCGCTCAACCGGGCCCGGGTGCAACACACGATCGAGCACATCCACCAGGTAGCCTCGTCGAGCTATCACGTCGCCTTCCCGCCCACGACCACTCTCAGCGAACGACTGCTGTGGCCAACGGAGGCCGCGGAGAGTCACGGCATGGAGGACGCTCGACTGGTCCGATTCGAGGATGAGCCCACCGGCCCGCTGTACTACGCCACGTACACGGCCTACGACGGTACGAACGTCCGTACACATATGCTCGCCAGTGCGGACCTCCAGGAGTTCCAGGTGTCGCCGATGGCCGGGCGGGGTGCGCGCAACAAGGGTCTGGCGCTGTTTCCGCGTCGGATCCACGGTCGCTACGTCGCACTCTCCCGATGGGACCGGGAGAATCTCGCCATCGTCGATTCGGACGACTGCCGGATCTGGGATGCGCCCAAGAAGCTCTACGCGCCCACGGCCGGTTGGGAAATCATCCAGGTCGGCAACAACGGCTCCCCGATGGAAACACCCCAGGGATGGCTGGTGCTCACCCATGGTGTCGGCCCGATGCGGGTGTACGGGCTGGGTGCATTGTTGCTGGACCTCGACGATCCGTCGCTGGTTCTGGCCTCGTTGCCCCACCCACTGCTCACGCCGGCCGGGGATGAGCGCAATGGATATGTACCCAACGTGGTCTACTCGTGCGGCGCGATCCTGCACGACGGTGTTGTGACCATCCCGTACGGCATCAGCGACGGCGCGATCGGCTTCGCCCAGGTTGAGTTGTCGGACGTGCTGGCCGCCATGGTCAGCAATCCGCGGGCGGCAGCTCAAACTCGCTGAACACCATGACCGTACGGCGGTGGGCACGGGTAGGTGATGACCACCTGCCCGTTGGCCACTGCCAGGGCGCTGAGATATCCCAGGTCGACGCGTAGCGCCGTAGCCCTGCAACGCGGCGACCGACGGCGCTTCGGCGGGCGCGGTCGTGCCGGTCGGGGTCCCGACTGGACCAACCGATTCATCCTTCGAACACGCACGATGCCGCGGCGCTTGGCGGCTCGCGGGTCCTGCGATGCGGGGGTGATCACCGGACCCATCACTGAAATTGGGTTGGCCCAAGCTGATCTCGCTGGATAAGGTCACGGCCATGCAGCTCATGGATGTCTAGCGACGGGTCGGTCACACCTCCACCTGTCGCCACGACCGCCGCTGCCTTGAATGCGAGAACACGCATGCCCTCACTCACCCGCACCCGCCGCGGCGGGGCGGCCCTCGTCGTCTCGATCCTGCTGATTTCGCTCGGTAGCGGGCTTTTCCTCCCGCTATCGATCGTGTACTTTGTCGCTCTGACGGATGTCCGCCTGACCCTGCTGGGCCCACTGCTCGCGGCGGCCAACGCCATCACGATTCCGATTCCTCTGTGGGCGGGACAGCTGGCCGACCGGTTCGGCGCGCGCACGCTCGTCATCGGTGCGCAACTCCTGCAAGCCATGTCATTCCTGGGCTTCACCCAGGTCGGTGGACCTGTTGGAGTGTTCTTCGCCGCCGCGGTGGGCGCGACAGCGGTCAGGTTCTACTGGTCATCGATCTTCACGGTCATCGCCGACTATGCCGATCAGGCGACCTACGGGCGCAAGGACCTCCTGTACGCCCGGGCGAACATTGCCCGGACCGTGGGGATCGGCGCGGGTGGCCTGATCACCGGTCTCGTGATCGCGGACGGGCGCGATGCCACGTACCGGGCCATCGCCTTCGCGTGCGCGGCCTGCTGCACTCTTGCCGCTGTCGCGCTGATCGCGTTGCTCCGGTTACCCCGCCGGGAGCCGGCCACGGCCACGCCGACTCGGGGATATGTTGCTCTGCTGCAGGACCGGCCGTTTCTGGCCTTTACCGCGCTCAACAGTTGCGCCGCGCTGTCCACTCTCATGCTCGGGCTCACGTTGCCGACATTCGTCCGGGTGGCGATGGACGGTCCCGGCCTGGATTCCATCCATCGTTCTCGCGGGCAACGCGGTCCTCATCGCGGTGTTGGGCGCTCCCATCACCCGTCGCCTGGTCCGCTACCGCCGCACCCGCGTCCTGTGCGTCGCGGCCGCGTTGTGGAGCGGTTGGGGCCTCGCGCTCGGGGCGATAGCCCGAGGCCTTGGAGCCTGGACGGTCACGATCCTGGTCACGGCGATGCTCCTGTTCACGGTTGCCGAGGTCATGCATGCTTCGACATCCATGGCGATCGCGGCAGCAATCGCCCCGCTAGAGACGCGCGGCCGGTACCTCGCCACTTTCCAGTACTCGTTTGTCATCGCCGAAGTGGTCGGCCCCGTGTTCTTCACCAGCCTGTTCGGCCTCGACCACGGCGCGCCGTTCGTCGCGCTCGCTGCCCTCAATGTCGTGGCCATCGTGTGGATCCTGCGTCTGGAACCACACCTGCCGCCACACGCGCGCTTGGCCATGCCTGTCCCGTGATCACGGGCGATCGCTGCACCCCTAACTACACCGATCAACCACGAACAATGAGCCCCCGCCGGGCTGACCTCGCCCTGCCTCAGCGTTCAGGCCGGCCGCTGGTGGGCCGGCCTGAACTTTGGGATCACGCTAGGTCGAACCGATCGAGGTTCATGACCTTGACCCATGCTGCGACGAAGTCCTGCACGAACTTCTCCCGCGCGTCGTCACTCGCGTAGACCTCCGCAAGCGCGCGCAGCTCCGAGTTCGACCCGAAGACAAGGTCGACGCGGCTGGCGGTCCAGGTGAGCTCGCCGGTGGCGAGGTCGCGACCCTCGAAGGTGTTCGCGTCCGCGGACGTCGCCTGCCACGTCGTGCCCAGATCGAGCAGGTTGACGAAGAAGTCGTTGGTCAGCGACCCCGGAGTGTCGGTGAAGACGCCCGCTGGCGACTCCTGGTAGTTGGCGCCGAGGACGCGCAGACCGCCGACGAGGACCGTCATCTCGGGCGCGCTCAGGGTCAGCAGGTTCGCCTTGTCGACCAGCAGGAACTCGGCCGGCAGCCGGTGGCCCTTGCCCAGGTAGTTGCGGAACCCGTCCGCGGTCGGCTCGAGCGCGGCGAAGGACTCCACGTCGGTCTGCTCCTGCGACGCGTCGGTGCGTCCCGGGGCGAACGGGACTTCGACGACGTGGCCAGCATTGCTGGCGGCCAACTCGACGGCCGCGGACCCGCCGAGCACGATCAGGTCGGCGAGGGAGACTGCCTTCCCCGCGGTCTGGGCGGCGTTGAACGCCTTCTGTATCCCCTCCAGCGCAGCCAGCACAATCGCCAGCTCGTCAGGATTGTTGACTTCCCAACCGCTCTGCGGCTCGAGGCGGATACGCGCCCCGTTGGCACCGCCGCGCTTGTCGCTGCCGCGGAATGTCGACGCCGACGCCCACGCGGTGGAGACGAGCTGGGACACCGACAGTCCCGAGCCGAGGATCTCGCTCTTGAGGGTGGCGACATCCGCCGCGTCGATAAGCCGATGGGTGACCGGCGGGACCGGGTCCTGCCACAACAGCGTCTCGCTCGGGACCTCTGGACCGAGGTAGCGAGCGACCGGCCCCATGTCGCGGTGCGTCAGCTTGAACCAGGCGCGGGCGAAGGCGTCCGCGAACTCGTCCGGGTTCTCGTGGAAGCGCCGAGAGATCCGCTCATAGACCGGGTCGAACCGGAGCGCGAGGTCCGTGGTCAGCATCGTCGGAGCGTGGCTCTTCGCCGGGTCGTGCGCGTCCGGGACGGTGCCGGCGCCCGCGCCGTCCTTGGGCTTCCACTGGTGCGCGCCGGCCGGGCTCTGCGTCAGCTCCCACTCGTACCCGAACAGGATGTCGAAGAAGCTGTTGTCCCACGCGATCGGAGTGTTGGTCCACGCACCCTCGAGCCCGCTGGTGATGGTGTCCCCGCCCTTGCCGGTGCCGAAGGTGTTCCGCCAGCCCAGGCCCTGCTCCTCGATCGCCGCAGCCTCGGGCTCGGGGCCGACGTGGTCCGCGGTGCCCGCACCATGGGTCTTTCCGAAGGTGTGACCCCCGGCGACCAGCGCGACCGTCTCCTCATCGTTCATCGCCATCCGGCGGAACGTCTCCCGGATGTCCCGGGCCGCGGCGATCGGGTCCGGGTTGCCGTTCGGGCCTTCGGGGTTGACGTAGATGAGACCCATCTGGACTGCGGCGAGCGGGTTCTCCAGCTCCCGGTCCCCGGTGTAACGCTCGTCGCCGAGCCACGTTGTCTCAGGACCCCAGTAGACATCCAGGTCGGGCTCCCACACGTCCGCACGGCCGCCCGCGAAGCCAAACGTCTTGAAGCCCATCGACTCCAGCGCGACATTGCCAGCGAGGATCATGAGGTCGGCCCAGGAGAGCTGCCGGCCGTACTTCTGCTTGACGGGCCACAGCAGGCGGCGGGCCTTGTCGAGGTTCCCGTTGTCCGGCCAGCTGTTGAGCGGCGCGAAGCGCTGCTGTCCGGCGCCGGCGCCGCCCCGGCCATCGCTGATGCGGTAGGTGCCCGCGCTGTGCCACGCCATCCGGATGAGGAACGGGCCATAGTGTCCGTAGTCGGCCGGCCACCAGCTCTGCGAGGTCGTCAGGAGCTCCGCGATGTCCCGCTTCACCGCGGCGAGGTCGAGGTTCTTGAACGCCTCGGCGTAGTTGAACTCCGCACCGAGGGGGTTGCTCACTGCGGGGTTCTTCGCGAGAAGCTTGAGGTTGAGCTGGTTCGGCCACCAGCCGCGGTTGCCGTCGCCCTGGGTCGGGTGCGGGTTGCGTCCGTGCGCGACCGGGCAGCGCGACTCGCTCCCCGCGATCGCGTCATGGACGACGGCTTCGTGGTTGTCCGACATCGGATTCCTTCCGTGACTTGGTCGATCAGTGGGATCAGGTATTGCCTGCGGTGCAACAGTCTGGGCAGAGCCCCCAGTAGATGACCTCCGCCTCGTCGATCGAGAAGCCGTGGTCGTCAGCGGCGGTCAGGCAAGGCGCCGCACCAACCGCACAGTCGACGTCGGCGATGAGACCGCATGACCGGCACACGACGTGGTGGTGGTTGTCGGCGACCCGCGACTCGTAGCGCGCCACGAAACCGGATGGCTCGATGCGCCGTGCCAGACCCGCGGCTGTCAGCGCCCGGAGTACGTCGTACACGGCCTGCTGGGACACCTTGGGAAGCTCCCTGCGAACCGCACCGATGATGGACTCGGTGTCGGCGTGCGGATGGGCGTGCACCGCACTCAGCACCGCCACCCGAGGGCGGGTCACGCGCAACTCGGCTCCGCGCAGCATCTGCTGGATCTCGAGTGTCGTGGCCACGTCTCACAGTCTGGCCAGTTATCTGGAATCAGTCAAGAATATCCGCTCAACGTCACTCCGGGACGCGCGGTTGCGGATCGGCCGTAACGACCGTTACGTCCAGGGGAGTCCGGAACGGTGACGCCAGTACGGCCCGGCCGGCTCCGCCAGGCCGGCGAGGCGGGCGAGCTGGTCCTCCCGGAGGGTGATCGCGGTCGCCCGCAGGTTGGACTCCAGCTGCGTGGTGGTCGCGGCGCCGGACAGGACGATCGTTGCCCACGGCTGGTGCAGCGCCGCCGCGAGCGCCACCGCGTCCGGTGTGGTTGCCAACTCATCGGCGATGGCGCTGAGCACCGCCGTGGCGGGTCCCGGTTCGCGACCGGCGAGCCGGCCGTTCGCGAGAGCCTCCTTGACGATGACCAGACATCCCGCCTCGTGCGCTTCGGCCAGGACAGCACCCGCGGACGGTTCGAGTGGGTTCCAGGTGGCCTGCACACTACGGAACAACGGTGCCCCGTCGACCGTGACGTCCAACGCGGTGCGGATCGCGTCACGCTGCCCGGGGCCACTGGTGGACAGCCCGATGGTGACGCCGTCAGCCGCGAGCGCAGCAAGTCTGCGGTGGAGGCCGGCGTCGGCCAGCGCCGGACTCTCCGGCGTGACCGAGTGGATGTGGTACAGGTCGAGGCGAGACCCCATCAGCTTGCGCGTCTCGTCCAGTTGCTGGTCGAACGTGGCGACACCGTGATCCTTGAGCTCGTGCACATCCGCATCCATGCGCCAGCCGGCGGTGTAGGTGTATCCCCACTTGCTACCGATCACGATGTCGTGGACGTCGCTGCGACGGTTGAGCCACTCGGCAAGGAACTCCTCGGCGCGACCATAGGATCTGGCTACGTCGATGTAACGCACACCGTGGGAGTACGCCTCGTCAAGTAGCTCATGGGTGCGCTCCCGGAGTGCGGCCACGGACCGCCCGGGCGGCAGGTCGACATCATGGCCGATATTGATGTACGCCGGACGTCCGACCGCCGCGAGTCCCAGGCCGATCCGGCCAGCGGGTGCCGCCGCAGCCATGCGATCGAGCATCGTCATGATGGGGACCATACGTCACGACAACGATACGGCGGCAACGAAGCCGCCGACGAACGCGTCGCCGAGCCCGACGGTCGTGGGCTGAGCAACATCGAGAGCGAAGCCAGGCAGGCAACGAACAGTGCTGCCCATCCGGCCTTCCAGATCCGCGGCGAAGTCCACCGACTCCATCCGCCTCGGCCGGCTCCGCATGAGTTCGTACTGCTCGTTGGTCCACTCATCGCCATAGCTGTAACGGGTGCTGGCCACCACAATGCCCTCGTCCAGTGGTCGTGCGTACGCGCCGGCGCGCTCGCCGAATGCCGCCGACCAGTACTTGGTGTGCACAACCAGGGTCGGTACCGGGATCAGAGCGTGCAGCGATTCGAGTGCGCTTGCCACCTCCGTCACGGAAAGCAGGTCGACAGCACGGCCAACGTACGCCTGCATCTCGTCTTCGTTGAGTCCGTAGACGTCGATGACCTCCAGCAGCGCGTCACGCACGCGCTGGCTGAAGGCCGGCTCATGGAACCCGGCATCCTCGTAGTAGACGACCGCCTCAGTGGGAAGCATCTGCATGTGACGTCTGAGTGCGGACAGACGCCGGTCAAGTGCTTGCTCATCGCGCATCGCATTGAATCCCGAGATGAGGAAGACGTTTGCGTCGCGGAGTCGGGACCCCAGCTCATCACTGAGCCGCATATCCTCGTTCGCCGGGTCGTTGACGTAGATCAGCCTGTTGGGAAACGGCGACCGAATGTCGATGTCCCCTGCTCGAACACGCACGTCCTGGTCGTACTGCACGATCAGATGCGGGTAGAGCGTGTCCTCGTCGCCGCTGTGGATGTAGTCGGAGCTCGCCGGCAACAGGCGGCGGACGATGTCGTTGAGGCTGACCAGGTGCAGCGTCGATGGTACGCCGAGCCGGCTCATCACTATCGCCGCCCGAACGGAGGTTCCGCCGAGGGCGGTGTGCACGGGGAAACGCTCCGCGAATGCACGCAGGCCGGCGGAGGAGGCGACGAAATGCTCGCCTCCTCCGCCTCTCTTGAGGTACGAGAGAATGGAAATGACCAGTTCCCGCTCGTTGGCCACCGTTGCCGCCGAAATCAGTTCGGCATCGCGGATCTGGTACTCGTCGACAAGCTGCTCGAGGATCGGCGCGGAGAGCTTGATCTCGTAGTCGACGCATCCCCCCAACCCCATGACGACATGACTGGTCATGTCAGTACAGGGACGCCTTGCCGGCCGCGTCGAAGAGGTCGATCTTATGCCCGGCCACCGCCTTCATCGCGTCGACGCACGGCGGCTGGATGGTGTTCGGTTCACGTAGGCCGGTGTCGGCCAGAACCTCGCGCATCTTCGCATGGTAGGCCGCCTTGATGTCACTGGAAATGTTGATCTTGTTGATGCCGAGCTTGACCGCCTGCGCGATCTCGTCGTCAGGGTTGCCCGAGCCGCCGTGCAGTACGAGCGGGATCTGGATCCTGTCCTTGATCTCCTTGAGCAGATCGAGCTTGAGCTCAGGCTTGAGGTGCTTCGGGTAGAGGCCGTGATAGGTGCCGATGGCGACGGCCAGGCTGTCCACCCCCGTCTCCCGCACGAAGGTCACGGCGTCCACGGGGTCGGTGTAGATGATGGTGTCGCTGCCATCTTCGGCCTCGCTGTCGGTCTTGCCGATCGTCCCCAACTCCGCCTCGACCGAGAGCCCGACCGCGTGCGCGGTGTCCGCGACCTTCCTGGAGATCGCGACGTTGTCCTGGAAGGACTTCATCGAGGCGTCGATCATCACGGAGGTGAACCCGATCCTGATCGCGGTCAGCATCTCGTCGTAATTCGCGCCATGGTCCCAGTGGATCGCGATCGGCACGGACGAGCGATGGGCCCGCTGGGTCATCGCGGCAATCACGTCGTGTCCGATGTGGCGCACCTCGTCGGGATGGATCCCGATGAACAGGGGCGCGTTCTTCTCTTCGCTGATGTCCACGATGCCGTTGAACATTGCGTAATCGCTGATGTTGAAGGCGGGCACGGCGAAGTTCTTTTCATGCGCCACATCCAAGATCGCCTTGCCTGTCGTGAGCATAGCTGCATTTCTCCTTCTGGATATATCCGCTCGGAATGAGCGAGGTGTCTCAGGACTTGACGGCGCCGGAGGTCAGGCCACCGATGAATCGCCGCTGGAAGAGGAGGAACAACACGAGCACCGGGATCGAGCCCAGGATGCTCATGGCCATCATCTGGTTCCACTCGTAGGAATGCTGGCCCATCAGCAGCTGGATACCGATGGGAACTGTTCGCATCTCGTCGGTACGAGTCAGGGTCAGCGCGAACAGGTATTCGTTCCAGGAGATCATGAAGGTGTAGACACCAACCGCGACCAGTCCAGGAACCGAGATAGGCACCAGGATCCGCCAGAGAGTCGTCCAGCTCGATGCCCCGTCCACCTTGACGGACTCATCCAGTTCCCGCGGCAGGGTGTTGAAGTATGCGGTCAACATGATGATGGCATAGGGCAAGGTGAAGACCATGTGCGTCAGGATCAACCCCGGATAAGTGTTGTACAGCCCGAGGGTCACCACAAGACCGAAGTAGGGAATGACGAGTGTGATAGGCGGCACGGCCTGAACACTGACGATCACAGCGTTGACAGAGCGCTTCAGCGGGAACTCGTATCGGCTGAAGCCATAGGCGGCGAGGACCGCCACAAACAAGGTCAGCGCGGTGACGGAAAGCGCGACAATGTAGCTGTTCATGAAGAACCTCAGCTCGGTTTCGTCGCCGAGGATCTTGCGGTAGGCGTCGAACGAGAAGTTCTCGCTGATCAGTCGCGGCGGAACCTGGAAGACTTCCCCATTCGGCTTGAACGAGGTCGACAGCATCCAAACGACGGGAAGGCCGGCGAAAGCCGCGCCGACAAACAGGCCGGCGAGCACGCCAATCTTCGCGACGAGGCGACGCCTCTTGCGGGTGAGCACGGGCGATCACCTCTCCTTTTGCAGGCGAACGTAGAAGAAGGCCAGAACCATCGTGAGCAGCAGGACGATCACGGCGCTGGCGGACGCGGTGGCGAACTCGTAGCTGCTGAAGGCCTGCTTGTAGGTGTAGGTGCTGACCATCTCGGTGACATTCAGCGGGCCTCCACCGGTTGTCATCCAGACCAGGGCGAACTGCTGCGAGGTCCAGATGAGGTCGAGCACGGCCATGCTGATGAGTACCGGTTTCAGCTGCGCGATCGTCACGTTCCGAAACTTCTGGAAAGCCCCCGCACCGTCCATGGCGGCCGCCTCGTACAGGTCGGGCGAGATTCCCTGCAACCCGGCGAGGATGCTGATCATGAAGAAGGGAAATCCGGCCCAGATGTTGATAAACGTCAGTGCCCAGAGCGCGATGTTCGGGTCCGATAGCCAGCCCACCCCCTGCTGCAGCCCGCCGACCGTGGTCAGGAGGTAGTTGACCACCCCGGCCGGATCCAGCATGAGTCGCCAGACGACCGCGATCACGGCGACCGTGAAGAGCCACGGCAGGATGTAGATGATGCGGAAAACGGCCTTCGTCACTCCGCTCAACAAGGGCGTGTTGAGCATCATGGCGAAGGCCAGCCCGAGGACGAGGTGAGCGATGGTACTCACGCTGATGAAGACAAAGGTGTTCTTCAGCGCCACCAGGAAGTCGGGATCGGTGAGCACCGCGGTGTAGTTTGCGAGACCGGTGAAGACTGGATTCTGCTCGACGATCACGTTGTCTTTGAATGAATAGCTCACCACCATCGCGATGGGGATGACCATCAAAACAAAGACCAAGAGCATCGTGGGTGAGAGGTAGCCGTACGGGATGAGACCTCTCACCGAAAATGGCCGCCTCCTAGCCGCGGAGGCTTCCGATGCCGGCGTCACGGCTCGCGGCGCTGCCGCATGATCGAGTTTCGCAGGTTCCATCGATGTCTCCCTTGGTTCGGGGCCGCGCCGCACGACCGGCGCGGCCCACGATGTACGGAAGCTCAGAGCACCGACGCCCAGGACTTTTGCGCCTTGTTGAGGGTGTCGTCGACACTCTGCTTGCCGGTGAGCGTGAGCTGGAGCTGCTCATCGAAGCTGCGCATGAGGTCTTCGGCCTTCGGCAACCCCACGAACTCGTTGGCCGGGTACCCCGCCTGGTAGATGTCGAAGGCCGCCTTGAACAGCGGGTCACTGGAGCTGAAGTCCGGTTCAGCCGTCTTGTTGCCCGGGAAGGCGTTCGCCAGCGTGCTCAGCTGGGCGTTGGTCTGCTTGCTCATCAGGAACTGGACCAGCTTGAACGCCTCGGCCTTGTGCTTCGACGACTCGGCGACACCGATGCCCCACGAGGCGTACGGAATGCCGCGCTTGCCGGTGTAGCCGTCCGCCGCGGGGATCGGCGCCAACGTGAAGTTCAGCGTCGGGTTGTTCTTCTTGATCAAAGTGACGTGAGCCAGGGAGTCGATCACCATGCCGACCTGGCCGGTGGTGAACTTCTCGACCTTGTCCTGCTCTTTCATGGTCAGGGAACCGGGCGCGATGACGCCCGCGTCCGCCAGGCTCTTGACGTACTCCACGGTGCTCTTGACCTGCGAACTGGTCAGGTCGGGCTGCCCGTCCTTGGTGAGCATGCTGCCGCCGGACGCCCACAGCCACGACATCACGTCGTTCTGGATGCCGTTGGGCACAGCGGTGTCGAGTGGCAAGGCCCAACCCTTGACGTTGCCACCGAGCGCGGTGATCTTCGTGGCCGCCTCAAGGAACTCGGTGCGCGTGCTCGGCGGCGTCGTGATGCCCGCCTTCGAGAGCAGGTCGTTGTTCACGAACAGGGGGTAGACGAAGTTCACCACGGGGATCATGTAGGTCTTCCCCTTGACCTGTATCTGGCTCGCGAGCTGGCTTTCGTCGTACTTCGCCTCGGCCATCAGCGCGGACAGGTCGGCGATGGCACCCTGCTTGGCGAAGTCGCTCACCCAGGCGCCGTCGAGGCCCACCACATCCGGCAGCGTCTTCGACGCCGCTCCGGACACCAGTTGCTGCTTCGTGGAGGCGTACGGGCCACTGAGCAGCTTGACCTTGATGGTCGGGTTCTGTGCCGTGAACTCCGCCATGAGCTTGTCGAACGATCCCGCCGGGAGCTCCGGCGCCCACCACTGCGCAAACTCCAGCGTGACTGTCCCGTCCGCGCTCGAGTCATCTGCCTTGGAACCACACCCCACCGCCACGGCAGCGACCATCGCCGCCGCCGCCACCACTCCGACCAACCGTCTCATCCGGCCCTGCAACCCGGTGCCGCCTCCGGTCATCGCGAACTCCTTAATGTAAGGGTGTTACCGCTCTTTGCTGGTTTACGCGACGTTAACAGCGAGTGACTCCAGCACACAAGACCTAGTAATGCAGAATCCGGCTAGACACTGCAGACGGGGCGGCACAAAACGGAAGGGCGGTTCGAATGCGGGAGCGCTATCCAGCGAACTCTCGGTGTTGCTGGTGGTGGCACCGTGCCCGGAAGCGGGCGGCGTCGTGCTGTACTCTGCCGTCCTGAGCCTGGTGTCACGCCTCCGTTGCGTTCAGTCGTCGCGCACCTATCGCAGAGAGAGGAGGAGTCAGTGACCATTGACCGAGAAGACCGGCAGCGTCGTCTGCCGGCAGGACGAAAAGCCCAGTTGGCGGAGTACGTCGCGGAGACCGGACAGGTCACGGTCGGCGCACTCGCCGAGCGCTTCGGCGTCTCCATCGACACGATCCGGCGGGACCTGGACCAACTCAGCGCCGACGGCGTCCTGGTCCGCACCTATGGCGGAGCGGTCAGTCAGTCGACCCTGTCCCGGGTTGACCGGACCGTCGACGTGCGGCTCAACATGGAGGCACGGGAGAAGGAAAAGATTGCGGTTCTTGCCGCATCGTTGATCGAGGATGGGTCGACCATCATGATCAACAGTGGCACCACCACCCTGGCCGTCGCCCGGAACCTGCGCAACCATCGCGATCTCACGGTGGCCACCAACAGCTTGCTCGTGCCCCCCGCGCTGCCGCCCTCAGCCGTCCGTGACGTGTACGTCTTCGGCGGTGCCTTCCGCACTCTCACGCTGGCCACCGTCGGGCCTGTCAGCTTCCGGGCGGCCGGCGGCAGCGAGCTCGACATCAGCTGCGATCTGGCATTGATCGGTGTCGGCGCCGTTTCAGCGGTCGGTGGTTACACGACAAGCAACCTCGCCGAGGCGACGATGATGCGAGAGATGATCTCTCGAGCGACGCGCGTGGCGATCCTGGCGGACTCGTCCAAGTTCGGTCGTCGACTCTTCGCCCAGGTATGCGAACTTGGCAATGCCGATTACCTCGTCACGGACTCCATCCCGCCGCCTGATCTGGTGGAGGCGCTGGCGGACAACGGGGTAAAGCTCGTCACGCCGGAGGCTCTTGACGGCTTCCACGGCACCAATGATCAGGATCCCAGCCAGGTTCTCTGAGGATTCACGGGTTCGACCTCGGTCTGTCCTTTACCCGGCCGGTCAATCGACGCCGGAGATGCCCAGAAGATCGCGCAGGGCGACCTTTCCGTTCGGGGTCAGCCGCACTGCCCGGCCGGATCCGATCCGCGCCACCCAGCCATTGCCGAGGAACGTCTCACAGAGCCTCGCCCCGGCCAACCCGGCCAGGTGCTGCCGTCTCTCCGTCCAATCGAGACATCCACGTGCCACCGGTCGCTTGCCGGGCCGCAGGCTTTCTGGGCTCACCCCGAGCATGTCGGTCAGCCACGCCAGTCCGGCCGGAGTGAGGGCGAAACCGCCGGTCTGGTCCAGCAATTGGGCATTCGTCATCGCGTCAGTCACCGCGACGCCCAGCCGCCCGGCCAGGTGGTCGTAGCAGGTGCGGCCCCGTTGCAGGGCCGAGCTCGCGGTCACCTCGCGCAGCCCTCGTGGCGAGGCAGGACGGCGGTCGACGCGTCCCATCAGCTCCTCGAGAAGCTGCCCGACGGAAGGGTCGGCAAGTTCTACGTATCGATGACGCCCCTGGCGCCGCTCGATGAGTAGCCCGCCACCGATGAGACGGTTCAGGTGCTCGGTCGCGGTTGATGGCGCGACGCGGGCGTGGGCCGCCAGCTCGCCGGCGGTCCAGGCGCGGCCGTCGAGTAACGCAAGGCACATGGCCGCGCGCGTCTCGTCGGCCAGGAGAGCCGCGAGCGACGCCAGGTCCGAGGCGAAAGTCACCTGCCCAGCCTAGGTCGTTTCGGTTCGGCCGCTGCCGAACCGTCGCGGCCGTACCTTCGCCTGATGCAGCAGATCAGCGGCCGCGATGCCGCCCTTGCCGTCCTGACCGACTCCGCCTTCGTGGTGCCGCCGGTCCCACCCGCCCGCACCGGAGTTGCCTGGCTACGGGCCACCGTCGGCCGGTTCAGCACCGGCGAAGCACACGAGCGCCGGCGCGCGTTGTCGGTCGCCATCCTGGACGCGATCGCGGTGGAGTCCATTCGAGGCCGCGGCTTGACCCACCCGGTGGCGGTCCTCGCCCGCGAGATGGGCATCGACGAGCCCATCGTGGACCTGGTGCGCGATGTCGCACAGGCATACCTGCCCGGTACCGGCGACGAATCCACGGCAGACGCGGCGATCGCCCGGTTGGTCGAGATCTTTGGCGGCGCCTTCGACGAGCCGACCGCAGCCCGCATCGGGGTGCTGGTGCAGGCTTGCCAGCCCACCACTGCCCTGCTCGAAAGAACCCGGCACCGGCCCGTCGACGAGGTGTTGCGCGATGACCCGCCGGTCCCGGCGACCAAGCGGCAGGCGCTCGCCGCGATCACCGTCGGCAACGTCACGGTCGAAGCCGGCGAGGTGGTGCAGGTAGCGCTGGCGGGCGACCTGGCGTTCGGCGCCGGGCCACGCCGCTGCCCCGGCCGTGAGCACGCCCTCGCCCTCGTGGATAACTCTGATAACCTCCCTCTCTCGCTCCTGGAAGACCGAACGCATGACGGCCTTCGCGGCCCTTCACCGTGCTGGCGATCCGCTTGTCCTGCCGAACGTGTGGGACGTCGCGTCAGCCCGCTGTCTGGTCGAGGCCGGCTTTCCCGCGCTCGGCACCACCAGCCTCGGCGTCGCGGCTGCCCGCGGCCTGCCCGACGGTGTCGGTGCCGCCGATGCCGACACGCTGTACCTCACCCGCAGTCTGGCCCAGCTTCCCATCCTCCTGACCGTCGACATCGAGACCGGTTCGATCGACACCGCGGTCGCCGTGGCCGCGGCCGGCGCGGTCGGCGTGAACATGGAAGACGCCATGCGCCCAGCCGCGGCGCACGCGGCCTTGATCCGATCAGTGAAGCGGGAGGTGCCACGCTTGTTCATCAACGCCCGGACCGACACCTGCTGGCAGCGCCCCGGCGATCTGACCGAAACCTTGCACCGGGTCCGGTGTTACGAGGACGCCGGCGCCGACGGGGTGTTCGTTCCCGGCTTGGCCGAGCCCGCCGATATCGCCGCCGTCGTGGCAGCGGTCGAGGTGCCGGTCAATATCCTGTTCCTGCCCGGCCAGCACACCGTCGCCGCCCTGGCAGACCTGGGCGTACG
This sequence comes from uncultured Actinomycetota bacterium, assembly GCA_963742855.1. Classification (GTDB taxonomy): domain Bacteria; phylum Actinomycetota; class Actinomycetes; order Mycobacteriales; family Micromonosporaceae; genus CAVUNP01. The sequence continues at coordinate 70,287 of CAVUNP010000023.1, forward strand.
CCGGGTCAGCACCGGCTCCTTGCTGTTCCGCGCTGCCATCGCCGCAACGCGTGGACACGGCGATAGCGGTCCGCGACGGCCTCGTCGATACGACCCGACCTGCCGTCCTATGCTCAGATCAATGCCTGGCCGACGACAGGACCCGGCCCTTATTCCAATGTAGACAGTTGTCCACTCAGTTGAGCCGGAAACTGAACGGGCCCACGGACATGGCATAGAAACATTGGCCGTTCGGGGTGCAGGCGTACTCCACCGACACTCCATCCACGGCGATCCAGTAGTGCCGCAGGTGCGGCGCCAGTATGTGTGCTGGCTTTAGGTTCGCCGGCGACCCCAAGCCCTGCACGATGACCGTGCTGCTGGTGTCCCAGTCTTGCCGCAGGTGCGGCGCCAATAGTGTGCTGGCTTTAGGTTCGCCGGCGACCCCAAACTCTGCACGATGACGGTGGTGCTGGCGCGTCCCCGGTCTTGCCGCTGGTGGGCGGCAGTTCGTGCAGGATTTGGGTTCGCCGACGACCGCAAAAGCTGCACGGTAACCGTTGGTTGCAGCATCGTCGTCGCCGCTGCGATTGGCAGTACTTAATCGGATGCCGCGACCCGGCGGACTCGGATAGGCTCGCCGCGCTCACGGTACGACCGTGTTCAAGCAACGACGAGACCCAGGAGATCGAACGATGAGGACCGCACGCACCTCGCCGACCCCCGCCCCGATCTTCGTGTCTGCCTGGGAGTGTCCTCCTTGTCTCGCTTGTTCCGCCTGTTCGGGAACTCAATTGACCCGTTTGACCACATCGACCAGAGCACACCGCCGTCCGGCGCGCGTGCCTTCCTGTTTCATGAGTTCCGGCGGCTGCGCGGCGTGATTGCCGCGAGCCTCGTGTTCACCGTGGTCGGCGCTGGCATCGAGGTGTGGCTCATCGGGTTTGCCGGCCGCCTGGTCGACACGCTGGCCGTCACGTCACCGGCACTGCTATGGCAGTCTCACGGCGCCGAACTGGTTGCAGCCGCGCTCCTCGTGCTCGTCGTCCGACCGCTGGTCCATCTGGTCAGCGAAGGACTCGACGATGTCGCTTTCCGGCCCAACGCGCTGACACTCGCGCTATGGCGGATGCACAGGTACGTGTCGCGCCAGTCCGTCGGCTGGTTCCGCGGCCAACTCGCCGGACGCGTCGCCACATATGTGCGCGACGGCGCCACCGCGGCCACCGGCGCTGCCTATAGCACCATCCACGCGATCGCGTTCGTTGCCGCGTATGTCCTGGGCTCACTCGGACTGATGGCCTCGATCGACCCGCGTCTGGTGCTGCCACTGATCGGCTGGATCGCCCTGTACGCGGCGCTCATGGCGTACGTCGTGCCCCGCTACCGCGACGCCTCCGACCGGTTGCAGGATGCGAACTCGGCGCTGACCGGACTCCTCGTCGACGTGTACGCCAACATCGACACCATGGCGCTGTTCGCCGACCGGGCTCGCGAGGACCGGGAGAACCAGCGAGTCCTCGCCGCTGCGCGCCGCGCCTACCTGGACGTGCAGCGCATCGAGGTCACCATCAACGCCGGCATGATGACCCTCAGCGGCCTGCTCATGGTGGGCCTCATCGGGTACGGCATCGTTCTGTGGCAAGCCGGCGCCGCGCCCCTCGGCCTGATCGCGGCCGCGCTCGCGCTCACCTTCCGGATTACCTCGATGGCGGAGTGGCTGCTCGACGGCGTGTCATCCGTGTTCGGCGCCGTCGGCGCACTGCGGCGCTCGCTGCGCACAATCGCCCAGCCACTGGCCGTCGCTGATCAGCCCGACGCCGGCCCGCTCGTCGTACGTGGCGGCCGGATCCGGCTCACCGACGTCAGCCATCACTATGGCCGCCCGGACGGCGGCGGGCTCGACGGGGTGTCGCTCGACATCGCACCCGGCGAACGCGTCGGACTCGTCGGTCCTTCCGGTGCCGGCAAGTCCACGCTGGTCAACCTCGTGCTGCGGTTCTACGAACCGGAGGCAGGCACGATCGAGATCGACGGGCAGGACATCACCGCGGTCACCCAGGAAAGCCTGCGTCGGCAGATCGCCGTAGTCACCCAGGAGACGATGCTGCTTCATCGCTCGGTGCGCGACAACATCGCGCACGGCGTCTCAGATCCCGGCGACGGCACCCCCGCGGACGACGCCGCGGTACGGGCGGCGGCACGCCGGGCCGCGGCCGATGACTTTGTCACCGCGTTGCGCGATGGCAAGGCCGGCAAGGGTACGACGCGCACGTCGGCGAGCGCGGCGTGACGCTCTCCGGCGGCCAGCGGCAACGTGTCGCGCTCGCTCGGGCCTTCTACAAGGACGCGCCCGTGCTCATCTTGGACGAAGCCACCTCCGCCCTGGACTCCGAGGTCGAGGCGGCCATCCACGACACGCTGGACGAGGTGCTCGCGGGCCGCACAGTCATCGCGATCGCGCATCGATTGTCCACGATCGCGCGGATGGACCGCATCGTGGTACTCGACGGGGGTCGGATCGTCGAGGAGGGAACGCACGCCGACCTACGCGCCCGCGACGGTCTGTACGCCGCGTTATGGTCGCGTCAGTCTGGCGGCTTCCTCGGCGTCGACCCCGACTGAGCCGATACGTCACATCGCAGATCTGGGTGAGTGCCCCACGCGGGCGGCCGGTCACCATGGTGGCCGGCCGTCCCCCCGTCATATCCTATGTGGACTGTAGCTCCCTCGCAGAGCTCGCGCGCCGGTCCGTACAGGCCGGCGGACTCACTGCTACGACCAGAAGGGATCCCGGCCGATGAAGCCCAGCAACTTGGTCTGGGCATCCGCATCGCCAGGCACCTCGACTCGGGCGCCGAACTGGCCGGAGGAGCGGATCATCTGCTCCATCTGCTCCATCACACCCAGGAGTTGAGCGCAGAAGTCGGGGTCCAGCCGGTCATCCTGGCTGGTAGCCCTGGCGAGATCCCAGGTGTGCATGAACACGTCGCTGGTGTAGAACTGGTCGATCGCGGTCATCAGCGGCACCCGGCCGATATTGGGATTCGTGAGTTCCCGGTGCGCCGTCTCCGGATCCTCCAGCACCGCCTGCACACCGTCGCAGTGAACCTGCCACGCGGCGACCGGGTCCTCGTCAACAGACGGTCCCCGGGGCAATTCGATGCCGGCACCGCCGGAAAGAAACGCTGGGCACCATTCGGTCAGGTGCCGCACGACGTCGCGGGCGACCCAGCCGTCGACCGGGGATGCTACATCCCAGGACTGGGTACCGCGGACCCGGTCCGTGAACAGCTCAGCAACCTGCCGGTGCCGCTCGGCTGGGCGATCAGACAGCGCCATCGATGCGCACCCTCTCCCCCGTCGCGTACGTGACCATGCGTCTCCCATGTCTCGATCCGAATGCCTTGAAAGCACTCTAGGTCGCCTGATGACTCATCCGTCAAGCCGTGTTCCCCAAGATCGAACGCTCGGCGAGAGCAACGCCGGCTCAGTCGAGGTGCCGGTGCAGGAATGCGGCTGCCGCGGCTGCCGCGTCGGTGACGTGCGGCTCGACGTCGTAGAGGTCGATGTGCTGGGCAGCATCGAGCCAAACGATCTCTGCGCCGGTGGTCCGACGATGCAGCTCGGCGGCGAGCTCGGGCGCGCAGTAGGCGTCGATCCTGCCGTGTACGACAAGCAGCGGGGTCACCGCGAGCAGCGGGGCCGTGCCGAGCGCGTCGAAGGTCATCAATGTGTGCAGCGAACCCCGGGTCACCTGGTTGCGCCAGTGGACCGAGGCGGATCGGCTGGTGCCGTAGTAGGCGTACGGTTCGTCGCCGCCCATCGCTGCTTCCTCCCCGCCGGGTGCGACGGCGGGGAGGAAGTCGTCGTACGACTCGAGGAACCCGGCGAGCGCCGAACGGTAGGCGTCGATCCCCATCCGCTCGGCGAACCAGGCCGGGCTGTTGTACCCGCCTGCGATGCCGACGACCGCCTTGACACGGGGGTTTTCGGCCGCCGCCCGCACCGCGTAGCCGCCGCCGAGACAGATGCCGACCAGTCCGATGCGATCCGGAGCCACCTCGGGTCGGGACGACAGCAGCTCGACCGCCGCGCGTAGGTCTTCGAGCTTTCCCTGGCTGTCCTCGTGCCCCCGCCGGCCTCCGCTCTCGCCGAAGCCACGGTGGTCGAAGGCGAGGGTGACGAAGCCGGCCTGGGCAAGCCGGTCGGCGTACGCTGCCACCACCTGATCCTTGACACCGGTGAACGGCCCGGTGAGGGCGACCGCCGCCGCGGGCCTGGCGGCGGACGGCAGCCGCAGGTCACCCACCAGCTCGATACCGGCGCTGGTGAAGGTGACGCGTTCGGCGGCGGTGTGGGTGTGGATGCTGAGCTCGGTCACGGTTGACCATCCGATCGTCGTCGGCGAATAGGCTTGGTCGTGACGGTAGGGCGGCTCAGGCCGGGCCGCACAGAAGGCACTTTGCGGTGCCTATGGCGGACGATGGGCCGCCGGCAGCGGCGCGAGCGACCGGAGGTTCGATGGTTGTCGTCATCCCCGACGTCCTGGAGGAGAGCTGTTCGACCCGACAGGCACTGGAACGGTTCGCGGCGAAGTGGCGGGTACTGCTGATTTACGCACTGCTGGCCGGGCCCCAGCGCCATGCGCAGCTGCGCCGCCGGCTGCCCGGCATCAGCCAGAAGGTGCTGACCGAGACGTTGCGCGGGATGGAGGCCGACGGGCTGGTGCGGCGCCAAGTGGTCAAGGCGAGCGCGCCGCAACACGTCGAGTACGAGCTGACCGACCTCGGGTACACGCTGGAGAAGCCTCTCGCCGCGATCTGCGACTGGGCGGCGAGCCAGCCGGCGGCCCACTGAGTGCGTGCCAGCAGATGGCAGGCTCTTACGGTGGACGGTCCTCGGCCTTCAAGATCGTGGCGCCCGAACGGGTGACGTGAGTCCAATCAGGACGGCCCAGAGCGCGAAGAGGAACCAGACGATCATGCCCGCGGCCCTGCCCGTCACCCAGGCCCATTCGACGCCTGCCGCGACCGTGACGATCGTCCCGGCGAGGAACGCCAGCAGGGCCACCGGCACTCCCGCCAGCATGATCCGGCCCAGGCGCCGCACCGGCGGGGAGAACGCCGGGCTGTCGCTGATCGCCCCGGCCCACAATATCGACGCGACGATCCCGGCCGAGACCAGGCCGACCTGCACCTCGACCGGCAGCAGCGCGACGAACTGGAGGATCATCAGGTAGTCGTTGGCGGCGCCGAGCCACGTCTCATGTGGCGTGTCTGTCCAGGGCTGCGCGACCGTGTAGAACGCCACCAGGAACAGGTCGGCGACCAAGCCGATCACACCGCTGGCCAGGGCCCACCGTCGCATGGGATTCACCTCTTACTCTGGGCTGTTTCCGCTCGCCGCGCCGAGGAGGAACGGCGTCGTGTATCCCTCGTACATCAGGTGCGCGACCAGCCCGTCGGCCGCGTGCTTCAGGTTGTGGCAGTGATCCGCCCAGATCCCCGGGTTGTTCGCCGCGAACGCGATCTCGTAGCTTTCCCCGTCGCCGACGTTGAGCGAGTCGAACCACAACGGGCTGCCGGTCGCGCGTACGCCGCCGCGACCACGGGCTGCCGGTAGTGCGTACGCCGCCGCGGCTGAGCAGCACCGCGTGGTGGCCGTGCAGGTGCATCGGGTGCACCTCGCCGCTGGCGTTGACGATCGTCATCCGCACCACGTCGCCTTCGGCGACCGTGTACATCGGAAGGTAAGGGTAGAGGCGTCCGTTGATCGTCCAGAACATTCCGGGATGGCCGTTGACGAAGCCCGGCCGGCGGCCGATCTCGTACCGGAAGGTGCGGTCGGCCGCGAACGGGTCGAAGCCCAACGGCCACGGAGCGCCGTAGCTGAGCAGATCCAGCGCCTTGGCGGGCTGCGCGCCCCGGCGGTTCACCGGAACCCAGCACCACCGACAGCGCGCTGCCAACCTGTACACGCACCGGCGAGCCGCCATCCGGCATGACGATGTCCAGATCGACCCGGCCGCCCGAGGTGACGCACAGTTACCTCTTCCGACATCGCAGGTACTGCGCCGGCTGGCCGAGACGTTCGACCTCTGTAACTCCGGCGGCCGAGAATGACCGCGTCCTGTGTCGCGATCACAGCGGCAAGGTTGGCGTCCAGCGCGTCGTCCCAGTCGGCGAAGAAACTATCTGGGTCCTCGGCAACCCCGTCGAGGGACAACAACTCGTACACGACGATCTTTCGCACGCCTACACCTCCGATTGGTCTCGATGCTATTTGTTGACCGATCAAGCCGCCCGCGCCTGTCGTCTCGTGTGTGTATGGACTCGGTGGAGCCCGGCTCCCCGCTCGGCGCCTTCGTCGGACGCTCGCACCACAGTGGACTGTCTGCATGACGTGGCCGGTCGAGCTGTCGTTTCTCATGCGAGAGACGTTACGCCAGGGGTCTGACACTTTCATCACACCTCTGCCGACCTGCTCAAATCGCAGCGCCCGGGCCGGACCGGCCCCCGGCTCACCTTGCCCACCCTCGCTTCGTCCACAGTGGATGATCAACCAACTTACCTCCCAGCGTGTCTTGCCTGTGAGTATCGACACGCATAGAATGGACACGTGTTCGGAGTTTCGGTTGACGCGTTGGACGACTCGGCAGCCTCCGGTGAGGCCGCGGAGCGGGTGCCGGTGCTGCTGCCGGACGGGTTGGCCGAGATGCCGCCGGGCCCGGGGCTGGCGGCAATGTTGGAATCGATCGACACTGCGGAGTGTTCGTCGGCGGATGTGTTCACCGCGTTGCGGGCGCAGGCCCGGCAGGTCGCGCATGATCAGGCCCGCTTGTTGGTGATGATGTTGGAGGCCGCCTACGCGGAACGGGCCGACGCGGTGCGGGTGGTGCGTCGGGGTGGTGTGCCGGACGGGCCGTTGGACGCGGCCGGTCTGGCCCGGGTGCGGGAGTTGGACGACTTCTGTGCTGATCAGATCGCGTTCACGTTGCACCGGTCGCAGTTCTCCACCGCCGAGGACGTGTTCCTGGCCAAAGACCTGTGTGAACGCCTCCCGCTGGTGTTCGAGCGGCTCTCAGCCGGGCGGATCGACCTGCCCCGAGCGAAAGTGTTCAGCAGTTGTCTGACCGATGTCGACGACGGTATGGCCCGAAGGCTGGCCGCCGAACTGATCGACAAAGCCGAACGGTGGGACCCGGCACTACTACGGGAACGGTTGAGCTACCGGGTCCGCCGCGACGACCCGGACCGGGCCCGCCGCCGCCAGGCCGCGGCAGTGACCGACCGGCGCGTCTACGTGCAGCCCCACACCGACGGCACCGCCGAACTGGCCGGCACCAACCTGCCCCCCGACCGGGCGTTGGCGGCCTACAACCGCATCGACCGCATCGCCCGCGCCGCGAAAAGTGTCGGCGACACCCGCACCCTCGGCCAACTCCGCGCCGACACGATGCTCGACCTGCTGTCCGGACGGCCGTTTCACACCATCCCCAGCCTGGACGACTTCACCGCCGAAGCCGACCAAGCCGCCCGCAACCTCGGCCTGACCCCCAACCACCCCGACCACCCGAACGACCCGCCGACACCCCGCCACCGCAAAGGCCGCCTCCAACCCCGCACCCGCAAACCCCCCGGCAACCCCCGCGGCCGCGGCGTCATCACCCCCACCCCCACCAGACCCCGACCCACCCACCACAAACACCACAACGACGACAACCACGACAACCACGACGACCACGACAACGGACCCAGCCGGGCAACACAGATCCGACCCACCAACCACAGCAACAGCAACCCTGTCCCGCAGAGCAACGCCAGCCCCGACCCCAATGCCGGCCCCAACACGGACAACCGTTGGCACCACCACACCGGCCCGAACACCAACACCGGCAGCGACAGCGACAGCGATGGGGTGAGACCGAACCCGGACGGCGAAGAACTGTCCGACCACGACCACCTCGGCCGCTACCTCCCCGCCGACCACGACCCCATCGGCACTGCCACCCTCCACCCCCACAACGACCCCGACGCCGACCCGGACACCGATGACGACCACGACTGGGCTCCCGACGCCGACCGGAACGCCGACGCCGACTGGGACCTCGATGCCGACCGGGACACCGGCGCCGGTGCAGACTGGGACCACAACCCGGACCGAGACGCGGCCACCCCACCAACCGGCCAACAGCCATCCGAAGCAATACGAACCGAGCCAACACCAGCCCAGCCGCAACGTGTCCAGCCGGAACGAGCCCAGCCGGAACGAGCCGACGGCCACCGACCGGAACCCCCGCCCGGCACGAACAACGAACAGCGACCACCGACGCGACCACCGACACCAGCGGAGCCATCCTCGCCGTTCATCGGTCACGGCGACCCCGACACCATCCCCGTCGCCAGCGACGACCCGCGCATGTGCGTATGCGGTGGTATCCAACCCGCACCCCGACGCGGCGTCGTCGACATCCAAGTCCAACTCTCCACACTCATGGCCCTCAACGACAACCCCGGCTTCGTCCCCGGCTGGGGACCCATCCTCGCCGACATCGCCCGTCAAGTAGCCCACGATCGCGACACCAACCCCCAATGGAAATACTCCATCACCGACGAAAACGGCCTCCTCCTCCACCACGGCCACATCAAACGCCGACCCACCACCACCGAAGAAAACTTCGTCAAAGCCCGCGACAAAACCTGCCGCGCCCCCGGCTGCCGACACCCCGCCACCACCTGCGACACCGACCACCGCCAAACCTGGGCCGACCACGGCCCCTCCCACCGCGCCAACCTCGAATCCGCCTGCCGACACCACCACCGACTCCGACACGAACACGGCTACCACATCACCCACCTACCCGACGGAACCTTCCTCTGGCAAGCCCCCAACGGACACACCTACCGAGTACCCCCCGACGCCACCCTCCACCTCACCACCGAAGACAACGAAACCGCACTCACCGAAGCCCTCATCCAATACCTCATCCACCACCCCCACACCCACCACGAAAACAACACCGCACAACCAGACCATGGCCAACCACTGTGGTGAATGCATCAACGGATCATGGCCACCATGACTCCCGCCCTGCGCAAGCAGATTGCGCCCAACCTGCGAGTTGGGAACAAGGCAGCAACCCACACCGGTGCAACACGCGCGTAGTGTCAATCCCCAAGAATCCCTGGAGGACTCCACTATGGCTGCCGCGGAGGCACCTCCTGACTTCCACAATGAAACGAGCGGTGGATGCCGCTGGAGGCGTCGAAGAACTCCCGAACCTATGTCGCCCAAAACTCGGCCCGCCTCGACCAAGCCTTCTGAGCAAGTCAGCCCTGCTCGGCCCGCGCCCATCGCCCGCACCGGACCTAGCTTGCTTTTGACCTCGGGGCTCGGTAGCTGACCCCGGTGTCGCATGTGGACAGCCCTTGGTCAATCATTATCTTGTCGAAGGAAAATGATCAACAAACCAAGGGCTGTCTGGTGATCAGTGTGCACGATGGTGTGCTGGCGGGTGCGTCGGGGCAACTGGATGCGTTCCGGCGTGAGTTCTACCGGTGCCTTCCGGCTCGGGCGGATGCGTTGTTCGAGCTCGCGGACGCGTTGTTGTGTGCCGATGGGCCGGTGCGGAGCCTGGTTGATTTGACGTTGGCGGCCGAGCATCGTCGGGGTCATGGTGCTCTGTACGACGGTTTGAACGCTGGCCGGCTCGACGTCGACCGGTTGCGTCGTGCGGTGGCGGGTCTCGCGTTGCCGCGCTTCGACGGTCGGCGGTTGGTCCTGGCGGTGGATGTGAGTCCGTGGCTGCGGCCGGACGCGGCCACCGCACCGGATCGGCTGTTCTGCCACGTGTACGGACGCGGCCGTAGCCAGTACCAGCTCGTGCCCGGTTGGTCGTACTCCTTCGTTGCCGCGCTCGAGCCTGGGCGGAGGTCGTGGACGCAGATCCTCGACGCGGCGCGGCTGGGCCCGGACGATGATGAAGCCCAGGTGACCGCGGCGCAGGTCCGGGATGTGGTGCACCGTTTGATCGCCGCCGGCCAGTGGCGCGACGGGGACCCGAACATCCTGTTCGTCTTCGACGCCGGCTAGCGCCCGGTCTTGGCGCTGACGCCGAGCCGCCGCGCGATGGCGGTGTTGTCCATACCCCGAGCGAGCAACACGAGCACCTCATGCTCCCGTTCGGTCAGCTGAGGGAACGGCGACGTCGAGGCGGCCCGGGCGAAGTGGAAGAGCAGCTTCGCGGCCACCCCGGCACCGAAGACGGCCTCACTGCGGGCCACCTCACGCACCGCCGCCACGATCTCCTCCGGCCCGGCGCCCTTAAGCGCGTACCCATAGGCGCCCGCACGCAGCGCGGCGAGGACATTCTGGTCGTCGTCGTACATCGTGAGGATCAGGGCCCGGGTGGGCAGCCCGGCCGCCCGTAAGCCGCCGGCAGCACGTCGAGCGGCAACATCGTCGAGCGCAGGCGCGCCCCCAGCCGGTCGAGTGCTCCGGCTGGGTCGTGACGGTCGCCGTACATCAACCGGTCGACGGCACGCTGCGCGCCTGTCCGCAGGAGAGCCAACGTGAGCGCCGCCGCGGCTGCGGCCAGGGCTGCGGCGACCGTGTCCGACAGGTGCAGGCCGCTGACCAGCAGCGCCACCACGATCGCGTACCCGGCCACCAGGACGGCAACGGTCGCGGCGTAGACCAGGGACCGGTTCGCCAGCCGCTCGATGTCGAACAGATGTTGCCGGCGCAACGCCACCCCGATGGCGGCGACGAACGGCAACCCGGCCAGGCCCAGGGCGCCCCACGGCAGTAACTGCTCCCCGACCAGCAGTTGCGGCAGGTGCCAGCCAAGGAGGCTCAGCAACGCCGCGGCCGCGCCGCGGCCTAGCCTAGCCAGCGCAATCGCTTGCGCATCAGCGGATCGGCGGCGGCGCGTGGGCCACCACAGTGGACACCACCCTGATCAGCAGCGTCGTGGCGGCGACCGCCGTCCGCCCGCTGTGAACCAGCGCTAGCCAGCGCAGCCGGTGCGGGGCCAAAATGCTGGCGATCACGGTCCACGCCAGCATGACGGCGAGCGTCGGCGTTCACGACGACAACGCCGTCCGGGCGCAACGACGATTAGCCCAGCGGCAGGATCGTGCCGTCGCCGGGAGCGTCCAGCCGGACACGGCGAGTCCATCAGCATCAGTCGCGCGTGATGTGACGATCAGCGTGTCGATATCGCTCGAGCCGACCTGCCACGCTCCGAGGGCTATCGACCCGACGACATACAGCGCCTCCACGAACCGGGAAGAGCCGCATCAACCCTGTCGAGATATCGGGTGATCGGCGCCCGGACCTCCGCGGGCAGAGCGGCCATCGACTGCTCGGTTGCGCTGGTCATACGCCGAACCTCCAGTGATCCGCGGCAGGCGAGCGCCGAAGATCAAGCCGGTAGGCCGCCTGCGACACAAACTCCGTCATGATCCGATCCAACATCTCGCCGCCATCGTCGCTGCCCCGAGGCACGACCGAAGACCTCGCCGGGCACGCGGTCACGCGAATGTGTTCCGTACTCGTTGTTGAGTCCCCAGTGGAGGGTCAGCCGGCCGGCTGACCCTCCACAGTGTGTTCGATGTGGACTTATCGGTTAGTGCCAGTCGCTGATCGGTACGTCGTGGGGATGCGGGGCACCGGTGCCGGTCTCGATCAGGGACTTGAGACTCAGCAGGAAGGTCGCCCACTTGGTGGTGCAGTGGTTCATGAATTCGACTGGCTCCCGCCAGCCGGCGTGGGTGAACATTATGATCGTCCACTCGCCCGCTGTGCTGAGGTCGAACCCGACGGTGGTGCCGATCCACTCGGCCGGACCGTCCACCACCTCCCACAGCACGCGGGTGTTAGGCTGAAGGTCGACGACTTTCATGTCGAAGCCGCCGACGTCACCGAAGCGGAACCGGAGCATGCCGTCGCCGTCCCCGCTCGTATCCGTCGTCCACCAGGCGGCCAGTCCGTCGACCGTTGTGAGCGCCTGATAGACCTTCTCCGGCGTCGCCGTGATGCCCACTCGGTGCAGGATGTCCACCATGTTTGAGTCCCCTTCACTTCTTCTTCGCTCGTTGGATGGCCTCGGCAAGGCTCTTGATGCGACGCAGACGGGCGTCCCACATGGCGCCGACCGAGTTCAGTTGGGCCACCGCACGCGCCAACTGCACCTCGTCCACGTGGTAGCGCCGCTCCCGTCCCGCCGGTTCGGACCGGACGAGTCCGACTCGGTCGAGCACGAGAAGGTGCTTGGTCACGGCTTGTCGGGTCACCGGCAGGCGGGCGCTGAGCGTGGTCGCGGTGCCCGTCCCGTCGGCCAGCAGCAGGTCCACCATGCGGCGTCTGGTCGGATCGCCGACCGCGGACCAGAGGTCGTCGTCGATGACCGCAGTCATCGAGCCGCCACCCGGCGCGCGGCCTCGGCCAGCCGCGGCAGGTAGAAGTCCCAGCCCTGCCGGTGGTCGTTGTAGTGCGCCTCGAGTACGGCGGCTTCCCAGCCGCGTTCGCGATAGCCGGTTTCACGGAAGCGAACCGTGGTCCCCTCCCCCGCGGCGATGAGTTCGAAGGTGACCAACAGCGAGTTGTCCGGTCCGGCGGTCTCGGCCTCGTCGTACGTCCAGCGGAATGAGAACAACCTCGGCGGGTCGACCTCCACGACCGTGAACGGCGCGGACTGCGTCTCACCGGTGTCCTTGTCCGTCCAGGTGAAGCGACTCACCACCCCCGGGACCCGGTCGAACTCGGCCTCGGCGCTCCACCAGTCCCGGATGTGCTCCGGACTACTCAGGACCTCGAACACCACCTCGGGCGATGCGTCGATGTGCAACTCGCGCTCGATGTGTCCGTACTCCATATCGTCCTGCTTTCTGCAACGTTTGGTTGCACATCAAGATAGCGCCCCGGCATGGAAGCGCGCAACCATTAGTTGCACAACGATTCGATCGACCCAGTCTTGATGTCGCTTGCGACATGAACGTGAGAACGCGGGGCGCGATGTCCACTCAGTCCCAGCAGCAGCAGAACGGCTTGCCGGCCGGGTCGGCGTACACCCGCCAGTTCTCCCCGCCGGAGGACAACGAGGTGGCGCCGAGCTTCAGCACCGCCGCCTCGGCCGCGTCGACGTCGTCGACCGTAATGTCGAGATGGAACTGCTGTGGGTGCGCAGGGTCGGGCCACTGCGGCGCGTGGTACTCGGAGATCTGCTGGAACAGAATCGGCTGCGCCCCGTCCTCGCCGATCATCGCCATGCCCTCGCCTTCGTACGTGACGGGCTTGCCAAGGAGTTTCGCGTAGAACGTGCTCAACTCCGCTGCGTCCGGGCAGTCGAGCATCACGCCCATGAGCGTGGTGTCCTGCTTCGCCGGGAACAGGCACAGGTCGAACGGGTGCCCGGACGGGTCGGCCAGCGTGTACCAACTCTCGTTCTTCCGCAGCAGTTCGGCGCCCAACTCGACCGCCTTCGCCGAGCCGGCGTCGAGGTCCGGCACGCGCAGGTCGAGGTGCGCCTGCTGGGGGTACGCCGGATCGGGCCACCGCGGCGGTACGTGCTCGGGGCTGTGCTGGACGGCGATGCGCCACCCGTCCCCGGTCTCCATCGCGATCCAGCCGTCCTCCGCGTACAGTTCCGTCCACCTGCCCAGGGCAATGTAGAACGCGGCGAGCCTCTGGACGTCGGGGGCGTCGAGCACCACCGCGCGCAACGTGCCGATCATCGAACACTCCCTCCTGAGTCACCACTCATCATGCCCGGGAACACGCGTACTCCCAGCCGGGCCTGGCAGTACCCGCACGCTGACGACCTGCGGGCCAAGCTTGCGCTCTGATCGTGCGCGGCGGGTGGTTACCGCTCACGCGAAGGAGTGGCTGAGGCCAGCCACATTTTGGGCTATTCACAAGCGACCGTGACGTCGATGGCGCGTGACTTCCGGGCTGGGCAGCGTGAGTTCTTCCTCACGCCCCGACCGGGCCCGACCGGCGCTCCGGCGAAAGGGGCGGCCCGGTCGCGGATCATCGCGCTGCGCCAGACTGGCCGGTCGGCGTACGAGATCTCCGCGGTGCTGGCGCAGGAGGGTGTTCCGCTTAACCGTACCGGTGTGGCCGAAGTCCTCGCCGAAGAGGGATTCCCGCGGCTGCAGCCGCGCCCGCACGCCGAACGTGGCCTGCCCCGCCGGGACACACCGACCCGCACGAAGTCGGCCCGAATCGGGGAACCGGCTGTGGGTCGCGGATTTGGTTCGTTCCACAACGCGATCGTGGCGTTGGCCGCGATCGGCGGATCGACCAACGCGGTGGTGCATCTGCTCGCCATCGCCGGCCGGGTCGGTGTCGAGTTGACCGCACGCCGGAATCGCCGTGCTGCGTGGCAACCTGGCTCCCGACGGCGCCATCATCAAGCCGGCGGCCGCGTCGGCGCACCTGTTGCGTCACCGGGGTAGGGCGGTTGTCTTCGACAGCATCGAGGACCTGGACGCCCGGATCGACGATCCCGACCTCGACGTCGACGCCTCGTCTGTGCTGGTGTTGCGCGGTTGCGGTCCCAAGGGCTATCCGGGTATGCCCGAGGTGGCCAACCTGCCCGTGCCGACCAACTGCTGGAACAGGGCGTACGGGACATGGTGCGGATCTGCGACGGCCGGATGAGTGGCACTGCGTACGGCACGGTGGTGCTGCACGTGGCGCCGGAAGCCGCGGCCGGCGGTCCGCTCGGCCTGGTCGAGACCGGCGACGTCATCATGCTGGATGTGGCGAACCGGCGTCTCGACCTGGAGATCTCACCGGAGGAGCTCATGCGTCGGCGACCGTCGACCGCGACGACCACGGCGTTCGCCGCGCCGCGCCGGGGCTGGGAGCGGCTGTACGTGGAGCATGTGGGGCAGGCCGACCAGGGTGCCGACCTTGACTTTCTGGTGGGCTCCAGCGGGCACCAGGTCGCCCGCGAATCGCACTGAACGATCGCACCGACGGTCGCCGGTGCGGCGCGCGGACGGGTGACGGCCAGGCGTGGATGTGCGGCGGTCGGCGAGGTATGACCGGCGCCAACCGCCGCACTGAAGCTCTCGGCGCCGCTCGCTGCGGGGCGGACACAGCGCTAAGGCTCTGATTACCCAGCGTGGTGAAACATTGATGATCGGGATAGCCTTTGTGCAATCATCCGACGGTCACGAAAAATGCCCGTACCGCCGCAAAACAGGCCCAGCATCGGGGTTGTGGCGTCGATCTGCCTTGACCGGCGCGCGTGATGGCGTCCGGTGTCACAGGGCCTTCACCACCTGTGGGGGCGCGGCACCGGAGTCGGGCGAGGCCGGCCGGCTATGTTTGTGCGGGAATTGGTGTGCGGAAAGGATGGCGAAATGGCCTTGAGTGTGATCGCGCCGAAGGGCAAGGGTGCGCTGTTGCTGGACGCGCATCCGGCCGGCTGCGCCCAGTCCGTGGCGACCGCCGCGGCGGAGGTCGCGAGCTTGGCGCCGCTTCCCGGACCCGCCCCGCGGGTGCTGGTCATCGGGTCCAGTTCCGGCTACGGCCACGCGATCACGATCGCCGGACTGCTGGGGCTGTCGATGTCCGGCATCGGATTGAGCTTCGAGCGGCCCGCATCCGGCCGGCGCACGGCGTCCGCCGGCTGGTACCGCACCGGCTGCCTGGCTGCGCTCGCCGAAGCGCACCAGGCTGACTTCGAGTTCGTCAACGGGGACTGCTACGCCGAGGAGACCAAGCGCAGCGTGCTGGACCGGCTCGCGCAGCGGTACGGGCAGATCGACTACCTGATCTACAGCGTGGCCGCACCCCGGCGTACCGAGGCCGACGGCACCGTCCACCAGTCAGTGATCAAGCCGCTCGGCGAGGCGCACACCACATACTCGGTCGACTTCGAAGCGGGTGGGCGGGAACTGAAGGAGATCGGCATCGAGCCGGCCACTGCGGCCGAGGTCCGGGCCACGGTCACGGTGATGGGCGGCGAGGACTGGGCTGACTGGGTGGCGGCGCTTTCCGGACGGGACCTGCTCGCAGCCGGCTTCACCACGGTCGCGTTGTCCTACATCGGATCCGCGCTGACCGCGCCGATCTATCGGCACGGCACCATCGGTCAGGCCAAGGATCACCTCGAAGCCACCGCCGGCCAGCTCACCGCGACGCTCGCGCCCGTCGGTGGACGCGCGGTCACCTCCGTACACGGGGCCGCGGTCACCCAGGCCTCCAGCGCCATCCCCGGCATCTCGCTCTACCTGTCCCTGCTGCACGAGGTGCTCGGCGACGACATGCAGTCACCGGCCCGCCAGGGCCACCGGTTGTGGCGTCACCTGACCGGCGCCGAACTGGCCACTGTGGACGCCGAAGGCCGGATCCGGCTCGACGACTGGGAGTTCGCCGGCGACGTACCGGCCGAGGTGGCAAGAAGATGGCAGGACGCCGTGAGGACGAGGCAGGTTCCAAGCAAGGCCGGGCAGTGGTTCGTTGACGAGGTTCACCGCCAGTACGGCTTCGCGGTGCCCGGTGTCGACTACAGCGAGCCGGTTGAGGTGGACCTGCCGTGGCCGGCGGTGGCGGAAGGCCAGCTGACCTCCACTGACATACTCCACCATGCACTGTCCATCCACGACTGTCCACGAGGGATTCAGTGGTAAGGACGGTGTTCATACGGTCCACTGCCCATGGTGGACATGCGATCGGGGGCGATGTGCGCGTAGGTTTTCTCCGGCTTGTCGGGTTGTCAGTGCTGGTCACGGCACTGCTCGGGGGGTGTGCCACCGGGCGCGCGCCGGACGGGCAGCGATCGGCCAGCCCCGAGACGGTCGCGAAGCCGGCGCCGGAACCGACTGTGTGCCCGGAGCAAGGTGTGGTTGTCCAGACCGGTTCCAGCGACGCGGCGATGGGACTGCGGGTGCAGGACGTCGAGCTCGTGAACTGCGGCAGGTCGCCTTTCACGGTCAACGGCTACCCTGCGTTGAGTGTGCTGGACGAGGAGGGTGATCCGCTCGACATCGAGATCGTCCATGGCACGGCGGCGATCGCGTCGATCCCCGGACTCGACACGACGCCGGCAGCGGTGGTCCTACAACCCGGAGATCGCGCGGTGGCCACACTCGTCTGGCGCAACCTGGTCACCGACGCGACGGTAGAGGCAGCCAACGGCGCCCAGTTGGCGGTCGCTCCGGCGGTCGGCGACCCGTGGCAGATCGTGTCACCGCGGGGTCGGGTCGACCTGGGCAACACCGGCCGGCTGGGCATCACCGCCTGGAGACCGCCGAAGGCGGCCTGACCATCCATGGTGGAATTCACGAGGCGGAGGGGAGGCGCATGGCACCGCACGGCCGGGACGCGCTGAGCGCCGACTGCGCGAATTGCTTCGGGTTGTGCTGCGTCGGCCCGGCGTTCGCCGCGTCGGCCGACTTCGCCATCGACAAGGCCGCCGGTACGCCGTGTCCGAATCTGGGTGGTGATTTCCGGTGCGGGATCCACGACCAGTTGCGGCCGAAGGGCTTCGCCGGTTGCACCGTCTACGACTGTTTCGGTGCCGGACAGAAGGTGTCCCAGGTCACCTTCGCGTCTGTCCCTGGGTGAACGCACTGCCGTGCGATCACGATTTCGCCTTCCCCATGTCGAGGATCATTACACCGGACAGGGCCTTTGCCAACGGTCGGGCTGATACGGTCAAATCCGTCGTATAGCGCCGACCGGCGTAAACCAGCCAAGTCCACAGGTTGGACTATCTATCTGTATGGCCGTTGAACTCAATGACACAATCTGTTCGCTCTTGGTCTCAATTCGAGGTTCTTCGGGTCGGCCGCCGAGGCTGCCGAATATCGATTAGCCCATAGGGAGCCTCACCAGGCCTGCGCATTTCGTCCTCGATTCCTGACATCGATGATTGCCGCGTGGCCTGACATGTAGTCGGCGAGCGCCGAAACCTGGGCGCCGCAGGCATTGTCCTTCTTCGAGCAGCCACAGAAGGTAGGTAGCGCGGGATGGCGCACGGGTTGCTATCCCGCCTCTCCCCTTCCGCGTTGGCGCTTTACAACAGCAACACCATTTCCGATAACTCGACAGAAGAAGACTGTCCTGATCCCGGCAAGCTGACGGGCCGGCTGGTGTTTCCCGAGGATGCCGACTACGAAGAGGCTCGGCTCATCTGGAACCGACAGTTCAACCCGTATCCGCTGGTGATCGTCTTCTGCCAGGAGGCAGAAGACGCCGTCAACGCCATCATCTGGAGCCGGCACCATAACATAGCCTTCCGCAACATAGCCTTCCGCGCCCGGGGCGGCCGTCATGCTCTCGAGGCATGGTCGAGCGTGGACGGTGGTGTCATCATCGACGTCAGCGACATGAAAGAGATCACGGTCGACGTGGACGCGGGTCGGGCGACCGTACAGACCGGTGTCACCCAGGACGTGTGGTCAAGGCGCTCGGGGAGTATGGCTTCACCATCCCCACCGGGTCCGAGATCCTCGTCGGGGTAGCGGGTGTCACTCTCGGCGGTGGCATCGGCCAGCTCAACCGGAGCCTCGGCGTGACCAGTGACAGCCTCATCGGGCTCGATATCGTCGTTCCCCACGGCGAGAAGGGTGCCCGCCTCATCCATGCGAACGAAGACGAGCATGCCGACCTGCTGTGGGCCTCACGCGGTGGCGGAGGCGGCAACTTCGGCATCGCGACCAGCTTCACGTTCCGCATCCACCCGATCTCGGACGTCACGGTGTACGAACTCACCTGGGACGACTGGAGCGACGTCAGCCGCCTGTTCCAGACCTGGCAGGAGATCGCGCCCGTTGCTGACGACGGATTCGGTTCCGTCTTCAACGCGAAGACCCAGACGGACGGCCACATCTACTGCCAAGGTATCTATCGCGGATCCGAAGACAAGTTGCGCGAGATCATCCAGCCATTGCTGGAGATCGGCGACCCACAGGTCGACATACAGACCAAGCCGTACACCGAAGCGTGGAGCCAGCTAGCTGGAGACTCGGACACGCCCGCGAAGACTCATATTCCGTCGGGGTGGGCATACAAGCTCATCCCGGATGAGGGCGTCGCCACGATTCGAGACTTCCTCGCCGAACTGCCCGGTCTCGATGGCGAAATCTGGTGCCTGAACTGGGGCGGCAAGGTGGGCCGGATCCCGAGCGACGCCACCGCCTGGGTCCACCGGAAGCCGAAGTTCTACATCGAGTGGAGCGGCATCTGGGAAACGGACGAGGAACAGAAGCTGGTCTTCTCCTGGACGGAACGATTCCGCAAGGCCCTGCGAACCTACCTCACCGGTTCCTACGTCAACGTTCCGGACACCGCCATCGCCGACTGGGCCACCGCCTACTACGGCGACAACTACCCGCGACTCCGCAAGATCAAGACCAAGTACGACCCGCTCGAGTTCTTCCAGTACGAACAGAGCATCCGACCATACTGATCCTCAATCCACGCTGTGGACGCGCCCTGCTCGACCAGTGGTCGAGCAGGGCCGTTTCGCGCGACGGATGCGGCAACTCTCGGTAAGTCGCGCTCCATGCCTTGGGCGCCTTGCCCAGCCTGGGATTGTGGATGACCGCCAGCCACGAAGGTTGACTACTCTTCGATCACTTCTCGTCGTTGTCTTCCTGACGGTGTGCACCCCATGTAGGTGCATCAACCGGCGACACCGGTTCGATCGGCGACACGTCGTCGTCGGCGTATTGGCTGTAGCTGTCACGACGGGCGCGGCGGCGGTCGTCGAAACCAACCCCGAACAACAACATGACACCAGTAACGAAGTCGAAGTAGCCAATCAAGTCCACCGTGACCGTGAAGCCGGCGTTGATGCCGAGAAACCACTCCATGCTGCGCGACACCAGGATGAACCCCAGCACGAAACCGGCCGCGAACAACGGTGTCGCCACCCCAGCGAAGGCATAGCCGTACCGGCGTTCCCGCTTGTGCAGGCCCGGCGCGATGAACGCCCACAGTTGGTACAGCCACACCGGTGCAGCGATGACCAGACCGGCGTACAGGGCGATCTTGAGGTTCAACATGAACTGGTCGAGCGGACTGCCCGTGTTGAACCCACACCCTTTCCCGCCGTTGCGCGCGGTGACGAAGTCGCAATACGGATCAGTGATGATCTCCTGGATACGGGAAGCCAGGAGATACCCGGCGACAGCGCCGACCAGGATCGCCACACAGGCCCGCAACAGTCGCTTGCGAAACTCGCGAACATGCTGCATGAGCCTCATCGAGCCACCCGCCACCGGCGGCGCGTCACTGCGACTGCTGGGCCGCTTCGCCAGGCTCACGGTCGAGGCTTACCTGTCTTGTCAGGCTCTCTGTCGCCCGGGTGAGTCGAGTCATGCAGCGGTGACGGCTGGTCGTCCGGGATCTCCCCGACCAGCGGCTCGCGGCCATGCTTGCGCTCCGGCTTGGCCGTGACGTCGTCGCGCAGGTCTGCGGTCTCGGCCTTGAGGATGCGCAGCGAACGGCCCAGTCCGCGCGCCGCCTCAGGCAAACGCTTGGCACCAAACAGGAGGAGCAGCACGACCACCACAACGATGATGTGCCAAGGCTTGAGTACGCCGCTCATCGGATTGCCACCTTAGTCGATGCGGACAACCCATGCTAACTGGGTAGCGGCTTCACCAAACGTGATAATCAGGACCATCACCAGAACGATGAGGGCCAAGCGTCTGACCCGGGTTCGACCACGTCGGTCGTCCACAGTGGATCGAACCCGGATCGTCCAATTTGGACTTCACGATCCAAGCTTTTCGGCGAGGAACTCCTCCCACGTACGGGTGCCGACGGCGCGATCGGGGGCAAGGATCGCCCCGCGCCGGACGGCCGCAGCCGCACGACCCGGCAGCGGTGTCCGGACGATCGGCCGCCACCGACCGGCCGCCCGCAGGTACCCCCGAACCAGATCGGCCGCGTCGTAGATCCGCGGGCCCGCGACGTCGGGCACCAGCCCCGCCGGTTCACCGAGCGCGAGTTCGGCCAGACGTTTCGCGACATCGCCCGCGTCGATCGGCTGAAACCGTGTCGACGACGGCATCGGGATCACCGGAAGCTTCGCCATCGCGCGGGCTGTCATGAGGATCAGGTCGTGGAACTGCGTGGCCCGCAGGATCGTCCACGGTAGCCCCGACGTTTCGACGACCTTTTCGGCGGCCAGCTTGTTGGCGAAGTAGCCGAACGCCATGCGGTCGAAGCGGCTCCTGACCGGAACGCGATCGGCGCCAACGACCGAGATGACGACCAGGTGGGGCGTACCGCCCGCGCGCGCCGCCCGTACCAGGGTCCGCGCCTTGTCATCGTCGCCGAGCTGGGCTCCGGCGCAGTGCACGATCGTATGGGCGCCGGCCACGGCCTCGTCAACACCGGCGCCGGTCTCGAGGTCGCCGACCACGTACTCCACATCGGAGGATGACTGGCGCGGCTGGCGGCTGAGCACCCGTACCTCGCCGTCAGCGTCTTGTAAGAGCGGCACAACGAGCCGTCCGAGCGTACCCGTACCACCGGTAACCAATATTGTCATGGTCCCTCCGTCACATCAGAGCAATCGCAGGACGCGTGGTTGCGCATCAGCCGCGCGGACACCGCGCGGGTGGAGAATCTCGGCGCCTGGCTCACCACGGTAGTGGCCCGCGTGTGCCTGAACATGCTGGGCTCCCATCGGCGCGAGGACCCCCTCGACGTTCACGTACCCGATCCGGTCGTCTCGAGTCCGGCTCGCGTTCGTCCTACACGACATGTTCGCGGTGCCCTTCGACGAAATCGCCCAATGATCGAACGCTCACCAGGGGTCGCCCGCCAGCTCGCCAGCCGCGCCCGTCGCAGCGTACAGCAGGTACCGGTCCGTGACCCCGACCACGCCCGCCAACGCGACGTGGTCAACGCGTTCTTCGCCGCAGCCGCGGCGGCGACTTCGAGGCGCTGCTCGCGCTGCTGCACCCCGATGTCGTACTGCGCTCGGACGGCGGTCCTTCGCGTGCACGGCTGACGCTCCTCACACAAGGTGCCCAGTCCGTCACGATGCAGGCGCGCATGGCGGGCCGTCCTGCCAGTCCTCGTCAACGGAGCCGCCGGCGCGCTGATCGTCACGCCCGGCAAGCCGCTCTCACTGATGGCGCTCACAGTGCCGGATTCCGGATTCTGAACCGGAGGCGGATCGTCCGGAACCGGCCTTACCATCGTCACCCATGACCGAGTTCCGTGAGCAGGATCTCAACGGCGCACGCTTCGAGCGCGTGAGCCTACGGGGTGCCACCTTCCAGGACGTCTACCTCACAGACGCCCTCATTCACGACGTCGACCTCACCGGGGCGCAATTTCGTGGGGCCCGGCTCCAGTCAGTACGGATGCGTGGCGTCGAACTGGTCGACGTCGACATCTATGGCGAGCTGCGCAACATCGTCATCAACGGAGTGGACGTGGTCCCCTTCATCGAGGCCGAACTGAACCGGCGCATGCCCGAACGGGCGAAGATGCGGGCCGACACAGCCGACGGGTTCCGCGAGGCGTGGGCCGTCATCGAACGCCTATGGGACGGCACCATCGAGCGGGCCCGCAGCGTCCCCGAAGCGGACCTGCACCGCAGCATCGGCGGCGAATGGTCGTTCATCCAAACGTTGCGGCACCTCGCCTTCGCCAGTGCGTGCTGGGTCGACCGGATGATCCTCGCAAACCCCTCGCCCTGGCGTCCGCTCGAGCTGCCGTGGGACGAGGCTCCGACTGGAGACTGGTTCGCGTGGGACCGCGACGCGCGCCCGTCGCTGGACGAGGCGCTCGCGCTGCGGACCGCCCGCCAAACCACGGTTCGCGAAGTCATGGCGACGCTGACCGACGAGCGGCTCACCGAGACGGTGACCCGCACCGAGCCAGGGCACCCGCAGGAGAAGAACGTCCCCGTCAAGGACTGTCTACTCGTACTGCTCAACGAGGAATGGGAGCACCGGCTCTATGCCGAACGCGACCTGGATCTGTTGGCGCGCAAGGGCTGAGGCTCTCGCAGGCCAGTGACTCCTTCCGTCGGGGCCGAGTCATTCGGCCTCGATCCGGAAGGTGGACGCGGTGCGGGCGAGCACCGGCAACAGGTATCTGACGCGGGTGTCGACATTGGCCGCGGTTTGCTGGAAGGCCGGGTAGCTGGCCTCGTCGGTGTCGCCGCCCAGCGTGGGGTCCGCGATGCTCCAATGCCGCCGGCGAGGATGGTCGGGGAAGTCGGGGCAGGCCTCGCGGGCTTTGTCGCACAGGCTGATCACGTAGTCGAACCTTCGGCCGCTGACCGTGTCCACGTGCTGCGGATCCTGGTCGGTGATGTCGATGCCGAACTCGTTGCGCAACACGCGAATGGCGTTGGGGTGCAGACGGGACTTGGGGCGGCTGCCAGCGCTGGCCACCTCGCTCTGGGCACCGCTGTGATGGCGTAGCAGGGCTTCGGCAATCGGTGAGCGGGCGGTGTTGCCGGTGCACACGAACAGAACGGCGACGCGCGGCGCGCCTCGCAGCGCAACCGTGCGCAGCATGGGCTCCCGGTACAGCGCCGGGTGTAGCGCACCGCCAGCTTCGGCCAGCGTGTCTGCGCACTTCGAGATCCAGGTGGTAGTAGCTGTCGCGGCCGTCGAAGCTGCAGCGGGCGGCGGTGAGCAGTCCGCTGTCGCGCAGCAGCCGCAGATGGTAGGAGACCAGGTTCTGCGAGAATACACCAAATCGCTTTGATGGAGATGTCGAGGAGGTGGCTGGTGGCGTCCGAGCCGCGGCCCAGCACGGTCCAATTGGCCCGGCGGCTGGGGACCGGCGACGCGGTGGTCATCGGGCTGGGTTCGATGATCGGCGCCGGTGTGTTCGCGGCCTTCGGTCCGGCGGCCCGGGCGGCCGGTACCGGCCTGTTGGTCGGGCTGCTGATCGCGGCGGTCATTGCCTACTGCAACGCTGTCGCGTCCGCACAACTGGCCGCGGCATACCCGACCTCGGGCGGCACGTACATCTACGGACGAGAGCGCCTCGGGCATTGGTGGGGCTTCACGGCCGGTTGGGGCTTCGTGGTGGGCAAGACCGCCTCGTGTGCGGCCATCGCGCTCACGTTCGCCTCCTACGCGGTGCCCGGCCCCTGGTGGGTGCAACGCCTCGCGGCAGTGGCATGCGTGGTGGGGCTCGCCGCGCTCAACTACCGCGGCGTGACCAAAACCGCACTGCTGACGCGCATCCTGGTCAGCACGAGCCTGACCGCCCTGGTCGTCGTTGTGGTGGCCATCGCGGTGGGCGGGCACGCCAGTACCTCCAACCTGGACGGTTGGGCGGCTCTGGGCACCGGCGGCGCCTACGGCATCCTCCAGGCCGCTGGTCTGCTGTTCTTCGCCTTCGCCGGCTACGCCCGCATCGCCACGATGGGCGAGGAGGTCCGCGACCCACGGCGCACCATCCCCCGCGCCATCCCCATCGCATTGTTCATCACCGTGGCCGTCTACCTGGTCGTAGCCCTAGCGGCGCTGCTGGCCGCAGGCCCCGACCGGCTCGCCACCGCCGTAGCACCCCTGACCACCGCCGTGGACGCCGCCGGCGCCGGGGCCGTGGCCCCGGTTGTTCGCGTCGGAGGCGCGCTCGCCGCTCTCGGCTCACTACTGGCCCTGATCGCCGGCCTCGGCCGCACCAGCCTGGCCATGGCCCGCCACCGCGACCTACCCGGCTGGCTCGGCGCGGTCCACCCCCACTACCGGGTACCGCACCACGCCGAGATCGCGATCGCCGTCGTGGTCAGCGCGCTCGTCCTCACCGTCGACCTGCGCGGCGTCATTGGCTTCTCCTCCTTCGGCGTGCTGGTCTACTACGCCATCGCCAACGCCTCCGCCTTCACACAACCCGCTGACCAACGACGCTGGCCACGCTGGCTCAACCTGCTCGGCGCTATCGGCTGCCTCATCCTGGTGGCCACCCTGCCATGGCAATCCGTGGCCGCCGGAGTCGCCATGTTCGCCATCGGCCTCACCGGGCGCTGGGCCATACAGCGGCGACGTACCCCAGCAGATGCGTGACGTACAGCGTCGACGTGCGCTCCAAAGGCGCACTTACTCAGAACGGCCAACATCGCTCGGCTGTGAAATAGTTTCGGACGAGGTTGATGCTCTGCCGTCATGTCGTAAGGGTGGCGCGGATCTGTCCCCACAACTCCTGACGGCCCGCGAGACTGTCTGGCAGTCCCAAGGCATGCTAACGCCGGGAAACCGGTGGGGTCTGGAGGAGACGAACTGCCGCTTCGAGGGCGGTCCCTGGCTCGACCCGGTTGTCGCGTGTAAAGCGCCAGGTCGCGTCGACATCGCGGTCCGGAACGCGGACCCATCCAACCGCCGAGACGTCTCGAAGTCCACTGTCGAGGCACAGCAGTCGCCATGGCGAATCCACAGTGAAATCGAGTTCGTCGGCCATGGTGATGAGGCGGTCGCACTGGGCGAACACGTCGGCCATGCGCCTCGCGGCCGCCGCGTTGTCCAGGTAGATGCCGCCCCATTCCACCTGGGTGAAGATCGCAATCCCCCGATACACCAACTGATAGGTGACGGCATACGAGTTCACGCCGTGCCCGCTGTGGTTGACCGCGGCGTAGTCTGTGGCCTGCCCCGCGAAGACCCCGTGGACCGGGTACGGCCGAAAGAGATACATGTCCGAAGAGGACACACCGCGGGTGGCCCAGCACCAGGACTCCCGCTGCTTCAGCGCTTGTCGCAGGGTCTGAGGCACCGGCGGCACCGGCAGCGCCTGTCCGCCGAACGCGGCCGTCATGGAGTCCCAGCCAGTCGTGCCAACCATCATGAGTGGCCCCTTCACGAGGATCCATCTCCCTCCATCGAATGATGATGTTCACGGTAAAGCTGTACTGTGAACGTTGTCAACGTGAATGTCGGGAGGGATCGTTGTCAACGGGGTCCGGAGTTGGTAGCGTCCCCGTACCGACTGGTCGAAGGAAGCAGGCAGCTGTGGCGGAGCGTGCGGAGGTGACCGCGGCCGAGATCGCTCGCCTGGCTGGCGTCGGCCGTGCGGCCGTGGGCAACTGGCGCAAGCGCCACGCCGACTTTCCGCAACCGGTGGGTGGATCGACCGGCAGTCCCACGTTCCGCCTCAGCGAGGTCGAACTGTGGCTGGCGGCCAACAATCGAAAACTCGCCGACGAACCACGCCAAAGAGTGCAACGGATCCTTCTGGCCAGCCCTGGCCCTTCCGCCGAACACCTGGTCCGGTTGGCCGAGCAGGTCGTCCATCCGTCGGGCACTGCGAGCGGCGACGACGTCAACGACATCGTCAAAGACATCGGCCAAGTCGCGACGTTCGACCTTCTCCTGCATGCATACCTCGATCTACCAGCCCTGACCGGCGAAACACCCGCCACGGTCAGCCGTCTCATGGCAGCCCTGGCCGAAGTCGAAGATCAGCGCGTTCATGACCCGGCCTGCGGAGCGGGTGGCCTGCTCGCCGCGGCCCTCGAGAACGGGGCGGCATCCGCAACCGGAGTAGAGGCCGATGAGCGCAACGCCACCATGACAAACATGCGCCTGGCGCTGCGATGGCCCGGCAGGTCGCAGGTGCGCGTT
Organism: uncultured Actinomycetota bacterium; assembly: GCA_963742855.1. Taxonomy (GTDB): domain Bacteria; phylum Actinomycetota; class Actinomycetes; order Mycobacteriales; family Micromonosporaceae; genus CAVUNP01. Next base: position 96,839 of record CAVUNP010000023.1, read on the forward strand.
GGCGGCCTGCTGGACGACCCGTACCCGGATGAACAGGCCGACGTCGTGCTGTGCCATCCACCTTTCGCCGTGCGCAATTGGGGATTCGACGAGCTGGCGTACGACGAACGGTGGTCGTTCGGAGTTCCGGCCAAACCCGAATCAGAACTCGCTTGGGTCCAGCATTGCCTGGCCCGGGTCCGACCGGGCGGGACCGTACTCATCCTGTTGCCGCCGGCGGTTGCCGCGCGTAGCTCCGGGCGGCGGGTCAGGGCAGAGCTGCTGCGGCGCGGAGCGTTGCGAGCGGTGGTGTCCATTCCGCCCGGGATGGCCTCTCCACCCCACTTGTCGCTGCAACTTTGGTTGCTGACCCGCCCCGACGGGCGGAGCACCAGCGAGGGGGTCCGGCTGATCGACGCCTCCGGCACGAGTCCAGACGCGTTGCTGGCGACATTGACCAGTGCGTTGCGGGATGGAAACGACGAGATGAGCGCCGTGGTGGCCGTTGTCGACATGCTCGACGACGAAGTGGACGTGACACCGGCCCGCCACCTGGCCGACCGCGCCCCTTCGGTCACCGCCGACGATGTCCTGGGGCAACGCGACACCCTCATCGCAGAGCTGCGCTCGTTGCCCGACAGCCTGCCGCCGCTGCAGAAGGCCCAGGCTGCGGGCCCGCTACCCATGACGACCATCGCCGAACTGGTACGCACCGGGGCGCTGACGTTGTATACCCAGCCCGGCACGGCGGTGGAGGCCGGGGATGTTCTGGTCACCGTTCAGTCACCCGACTTGCGCGCCGACGTCGCCACCGGCCCCGGTCAGCTCACCGGGAACCGCGTACTCCTACGACCGGACCCGAATCATCTCGACTCCTGGTTCCTGGCCGGATTCGTGGCCCGACCATCCAACCACCGACTCATCAGTTCGCTCGGTTCGACGCAACGACTCGACGTGCGCCGGGCCGCGGTGCCACGCATCCCACTCGACCGGCAGCGCGGATACTCCAGGACGTTCGTCGAATTGCAGACATTTCGCGACCGCCTCATCAACGCCGTCGAAAATGGCCAGACGGTGGCTAACTTGGTCGCTGAAGGCCTTGCGGCAGGCACCCTCACCGGCCAAACATCATGACTTTGCACCATTTCAGCGTCGGGATGCGTCCGGATCGGGGGAATCGTCGGTGGCCGTGCGGTTGACTGCGGCCGGCACCAGGGTGATCGGCCCGTACGAGGTGCTGGGTTCGCTCGGTTCAGGCGGCATGGGCGAGGTCTTCCTGGCCAAGACCACGACCGCTTCCAAGGTGGCGGTCAAGGTGATCAGACGTAGTCTCGCCCGCGACCCTGACATCCGGGCTCGCTTCATGGGTGAGGTCGATCATTTGCGGATGGCCTACGGTGCCCGCGTCGCCGGCTTCGAGGACGCCGACCTGGATGCCGAGGAACCGTGGTTCGCGGTCCAGTACGTTCCCGGCGTAACTCTTCGCGACCACGTGGACGACCATGGACCAGTCCCCGCTGACCTGGCTCCTATCCTCGGCGCTGTGCTCGCCGAAGGGCTGGAGACGATCCACAAGGTCGGACTCGTGCACCGTGATCTGAAGCCACAGAACATCATCATGGGCAAGGACGGTCCGGTCATCATCGACTTCGGTCTGGCCATGCTCGTCGATCGTGACGAGCACCTGACACTCACCGGGCATGCCGTGGGCACTCCTGCCTACATGCCGCCGGAACAGGCGCGTGGTGAGCCAGAACTGACCGCCAAGGCCGACATCTACGCCCTCGGCGCGACGCTGGTGACCGTCCTCACCGGACACCCTCTCTATCAGCCGACGGCAGTGAGCCGGATTCTCGACCCGGACGACCACCCCGACGTGTCCGGGCTGCCGGCTGAGATCGCGGCTCTGGTGGGCCGGATGCTCGCACACGATCCGAACGACCGGCCGGATGCGAGCCTGGTCAAGTCCAAGCTGGTCGAGATCGTCGCGAGGGGCCGGGCCACCGCCAGCACCCAGCGGGCGCGCCTGGCCACCCTCACCTACGTCGACAACGTCCCGGACCTACCGGCCGATGTGGACGACCCCGACGATGACCCGGAGGACGACGTTCCCACGGAACTCGTTGCGGCGCCCCCGGTGCCATCGGCAACCGCGACCACGGTTGTCGCAAAGGACGTAACGAGGATCGTCGAGCGGATCAGGAAGCAGTACGGCCGAGGCGGTGCCCTGTGAACGTTGACCAGACGTCGTACCCACCCGGCTCCCGCATCCTCGCCCGGGACGAAGAGTGGCTGGTCCGATCCGCCGCGATGACCGATCGGGACGGGTTCCTCATTCGCGCCACCGGGGTGACCGAGTTCGTCCAAGGCGTCGACGCCACCTTCTTCACCGGCATCGAGCACGTCGAGGTGCTGCGGCCAGAGAACACCGTTCTGGTCGGAGACAACACTCCACATTTCCGCCGCAGCCGACTGTTCCTCGAAGCGGTGTTGCGCCGCACTCCCCTGCCGCGCTCGGCCAAAGGTCTCGCACTCGCCGACAACTTCCTGCTGGACCCGTTGTCCTACCAGCTCCGCCCAGCCGAAACGGTCCTGGCCGCCGAGAGGCCGCGCCTGCTCCTGGCGGACGTGGTTGGCCTCGGCAAGACCCTCGAGATCGGGCTGACGCTGGGCGAACTCATCCGCCGTGGCCGCGGCGAGCGGATCCTCGTCGTGACGCCACAACACATTCTCGAACAGTTCCAGCACGAACTGTGGACCCGCTTCTCCATTCCCCTGGTACGACTGGACTCCGTCGGCATCGAACGGATCCAGCGAGAGATCCCCGCAGGGCGAAACCCGTTCACGTACTTCAAGCGTGTCATCGTCTCCATCGACACGCTCAAGAACGTCGGCATGTACGGCCACCACCTGGACAAGACCGACTGGGACGCGGTTGTCATCGACGAGTCGCACAACCTGATCGGTCAGACCAGCCTGCGCAACCGCCTGGCCCGACGGCTGGCCGTACAGACCGACGCATTGCTGTTGGCCAGCGCCACCCCACACGGTGGTGACAAGAAGGCCTTCGCCGGCCTCATACACATGCTCGATCCAGCCGCAATCTCCAATGTGGATAGTTACCAGACCGCCGATATCGAACACCTCTACCTGCGCCGTACGAAGATCAGCTCTGAGGTGCGCGACCAGATCGGCGACCGTTGGGCCAAGCGCACCCCACCACAGCCGATCCATTGCCCGGCCAATCCGGCGGAGGAGGAGGTCTTCGCCGAACTCACCGGACAGTGGCTCACCGGCGTCGCAGGACGCGACCATCTCTTCGCCTACACGCTTGCTGAAGGCGTTCCTGTCGTCACACATGGCGCTCGCCGAGACCGTCCATCATCGACTCACCCGGAGCACCAAGTCGTTGGACGAGGGCGAACGAAGCGCGTTGAAGCGACTCGGCGACCATGCCTGCCGCCATCGAGCGAACCAGGCCGGCCAAACTCGACGCGCTTCTCGACGAGCTACGTACTGTCGGGATCAAGCCCGGCGGCGATTCGCGGGCAGTGGTGTTCTCCGAACGGGTGGCCACAATCACCTGGCTGTCGAGGCGGATTCCGCAGCTCCTGGGCATCCCCGAAACGGCGGTACGGGTGATGCACGGAGGCCTGAGTGACACCGAGCAGCAGCGGATCGTGGAGGAGTTCTCCCTCGCCGGCAGTCCGGTACGCCTACTGTTGACCACCGACATCGCGTCCGAAGGCGTGAACCTGCACCGGGAATGCCATCACCTTATCCACTACGACATCCCGTGGAGCCTGATCCGGATTGAGCAGCGCAATGGCCGCATCGACCGGTACGGCCAAATCTATCCACCACAGTTCCGTGCGCTCATCCTCACCTCGACCGTACCGGGTGCGAAGGACGACACAACGGTGGCGCAGAAGCTCCTCGAACGGGAGCAGGCCGCGCACCAGAGCCTGGGCACCGCGGAAGGCGTCACCGGGCTGTATGACGCGAAGAAGGAAGAAGACCGTCTCGTCAAGGATCTCCTGCGCGGCCGTACGGTCGAGGAGTCGTTGGACGAACTTACCGAGCGCGACGTGCTGTCCGACCTGCTCGCCGGCGTGGGCTCGGTACCGGTTGACGAGGAGCCGGCCCGCACGCACATCACCACCCTGTTCAAGTCCACATCGGAGTTCGTGGACGAGGCGCTACGCGAGATCTACCGATCGCCGGAGGACGAAGTCGACCTGCGTCGCGAGGAACAACTCCTGGCCCTCACCGCACCCGATGACCTGATCCACCGGTTGTCGGACCTCCCCCGGTCCTACCTGGCCGACCACCGCGTCGATGGCGAACTGCGACTGCGTCTCACGTTCGACAAGAGGTTCGCTCAGGCGAAACTCGATCAGGCCCGCAAGAGCGACAAGACGATCTGGCCCGAGGTCGCCTACGTGTCGGACATCCATCCGGTCGTCGAGTGGCTCGTCGACAAGGTGCTCGTACGGCTCGGCCGGCAGGAGGCGCCGGTACTGCTGGCCGACGTGGGCGGGCCCACGTTCCTGGTGCAGGGCGTCACTGTCCAACGCGCTCGGCCAGCCGACCGTGGTGCATTGGCTGGGCATTTCCGGCCTACCTGGGATCGCGACGGTGGAGGCGATGAGCGACGTGCTGGAGAAGGCCCAGGTCGGCCCGAGCATGCCGAATCCAGGCTTCGCTCCCCCGCTGGAGGACCTGCAACGCCTGCTATCCGATGCGCTCAAGGCGGCCCGGGATTGGTTGGCAAGCCAACGAACGCGACGACGCCGTGGGTGAGCCGTTGCTGCGCGTGTTGGCCGTATTGCAGAAGTCCGGGAGCGCGGCATGAGCTTCGAAGCGTTGACGAACCACCGCGAGTACCTGTCCGCCTTCTATCTGGCGGAGGTGCTGCCGGCGACAATGAAGAAGGACGTGCTGCCCCGCTGGCTCGCCGCCGAGAAGGCGGGCCAGACCACGCCTCGGCAAGGGATCCGCGCCCTACGCCAGACGTACTTCGCGTTCAAGTCGGAACTCGTCGAGCTCGACACTGAGACGGACCTGGAGATAGCCAAGGCGCAGGACAAGCTGCACGAGCTGCACGGCGAGATCCTCCAGGCGCTCGGCTTCCCCTCCGGCCTGATCGGCCAGTCAGCCACCGTACCCGGTGTGGTTGTCGTCGAAGGCGCGTGGGCGGTAGACACCGACGCCTCGTCCAATCCCGACGATGCCGGCAGGCTGCTCGAGGCGTACGCGGTGGACAACCGCCGCACCATCGACACCTGCTTCGCGTTGGCTTCCTACCTGTTCACCACGGACGAGCCGCCACGGTACGTGCTGATCCTCAACGGCGGTGTGCTCACCCTGGCCGATCGGCACACCTGGGGCGAGGGCCGCTACCTGGCGGTCAGTCTCGATGTGGCGTTCGGCCGCAACGACGCCAGACCCGCCGGCGAACTCGACGCTATCGCGGCCCTGTTCGGCGCCGACTCACTGCTGCCCCCGCCAGAGGGCGGCGACGCACAGCTCGCCAAGCTCGTCGCCGAGTCGCGGCAGAAGGCCGTCGGCGTCTCCGGCGAACTGCGCGAAGGCCTGCGCCGGTCGGTGGAACTCATCGCCAACGAGGTCCTCGACCGCATCCGGGAACAGGGCGTCGACCCCACGCAACTCATGGAACCGCGGGACCTGGCCAAGTCACTCGGTCGTGAGTCGTTGCGCTACCTCTACCGGATCCTGTTCCTGCTGTATGCGGAGGCCCGGCCCGACCTGGGTGTGCTGCCGTCCGACGACCGCGAGTACGTCGAGGGCTACAGCATGGCTCGGCTCGGCGACCTCGTCTCCCGCAAACTGGGTGGCGAGCAGGCACGGCGCAGCTTCCATCTGTACGAGTCGCTGGACCTACTGTTCCGTATGGTCAACGAAGGCCACGAGGGACGGGGCACCAACGTCGTCGAAGCCGATGCCAGTGAAGGCGTCGGCATCCGGTTCGAGGCACTCAAGTCCGACCTGTTCCTACCTGAGTACACGCAACACATTGGACGGGCCGCGTTCCGTCACCCGGACGACGACGATGAGCCATCGCCACGGATGATCGACACCCGGTTGCGCAACGGCACGCTGTATCAGGTGCTCCGGCTGCTGATGCTGACGAAGGGCAAGCGCAAGGAGCGGGGCGGGTTCATCTCGTACGCCCAGCTGGGTATCAACCAGCTCGGCGCCGTCTACGAAGGACTCATGTCCTACAGCGGCTTCATCGCCGCCGAGGAACTCTACGAGGTCGCCAAGAACGGCGACTCGAAGGACGGCTCGTGGATGATCCCGGCGTCCAAGGTGGACGAATACGACGACGAGGTCTTCGTCACCCGAGTGGACGATGAGACAGGCATTCGCAGCCGCGAGCGTTACCCGGCTGGATCGTTCGTCTACCGGCTTGCGGGACGGGACCGGCAGACCAGCGCTTCCTACTACACGCCACAGTCGCTGACCGAGGTAACCGTACAGCTCGCGTTGAAATATCGCCTCGACCAGGACGGCACGGTCACGAAGGCCCGGGAACTCCTCGACTGGACCATCTGCGAACCGGCGCTCGGTTCTGGCGCCTTCCTCAACGAGGCCATCAACCAGGTGGCCGCCGAGTACCTGCGCCGCCGCCAGTCCGAACTGGACACCCGGATCGACCCGGACCAGTACGCTACCGAACTGCAGAAGGTCAAGGCCTACATCGCACTGCATAACAGCTACGGCGTCGACCTCAACCGCACTGCGGTCGAGCTGGCCGAGGTGTCGCTTGTGGCTCAACGTGATGCACAAGGGCCTCGAAGCGCCATGGTTCGGTCTGCACCTGCGCCGGGGCAACTCATTGATCGGCGCGCGGCGGCAGTACTACACACCCTGCCCAATTGGCTGACAAGTCGTGGCTCACCACGGCACCGACCGACCATCCGTTGCGGTCAACCGAGCCGTTCCCGTCTGTCGGCATCCACCACTTTCTACTGCCAGCCGAGGGTTGGGGTGCGGTGGCTGGCGAGAAGGAAGCCCGGGCGCTGGCTCCCGAGGACGCCAAGCGCCTCGGTGACTGGCGGCGCCGCATCAAGTCGGTGCCGACCGCCAAGGGCAAGAACAGCCAGGTCATCCGGTTGCAGGCAGTCTCCCGCCGGGTGGAACTTCTTTGGGACCTGGTCCGGCAACGGCTGGCCCTGTCCGAACAGGAGATCCGGCGCGGCATCGCGGTCTGGGGTGCCGATGACCTGCCCATTGTGACGGAGGCCGTGAAGCGCGATCAGATCAAGGCCGATCTGGAAGCCGAGGGCAGCCCGTACTGGCGGCTAAAGACCCTGATGGATGCCTGGTGCGCGCTGTGGTTCTGGCCGCTCGACAAGGCGTCCCTGCTGGACGGCTCCGATCCCATCTACCAGCGCTCGGCGACCGTCACGCACGTGTCCGAGCGGATCGTCGTCGAGGAGACCGTCGCGGACGACGTATACGAGAAGACGCCGCTGCCGTTCGACGCCGGAGTCGCCGACCAGCTCGCCCTCCCACTCAACGCCCCGACCAAGAAGAGGGCGACGACCAAAAAGGTCAGCGTCATCGAACAACTCGACCAACGCATACCCCTAGCCGACCTGGACAACTGGCTGGACTTCGCCGAAGCCGTCGTGGGCCGCTCGGACATCCCGCCGGGCTCGCTGGTGGACACCTTCACCTCGCTGGCCAGCCTCAAGGACTACGAAGAGCAGCTACCACAGTGGACCGGCATGGACCCGGAGTACCGCCTCCCCGGCCGCTTCCCCTGGCTCCCGACCGTCACCGACATCGCCGACGACCAAGGCTTCTTCCACTGGGAAATAGAGTTCGCTCAAGCCTTCGCCAACGGCGGCTTCGACCTCCAAGTTGGCAACCCTCCGTGGGTGCGTCTCGATTGGGACGAGGGTACCGTTCTGGCCGAAAGAGAACCATGGTTCGTCCTTACCGCAAAACCCGATGCGAATTCATGGCGCATGAAGAAATCAGCCACGCTCGCAACCGGCGACACAGCCTCCGATGTCTTGCAAGAATTAGCACGCAACTCGGGTACCGTGCAGTTCTCTGGATCAATCGTCAATTATCCACTACTTGCCGGAACACGACTCGACCTCTACCGCGCTTTCATGTGTCAGGTGTGGAGTCATATCGGTCCTGATGGCAGCGCTGGACTGATGCATCCTGATACTCACTTCAATGGAACAAGAGAAACAAATCTTCGAGCTTCTGCATATCAACACCTTCGCGTTCATGCCGGCTTTGTTAACGAAGGATACTGGGCGTTTAGAGATCTAGGAAATACAATCGAATTTGGATTGCACATTTACGGCAAGCCTGCGCACATCGACTTCGTCCATCTTAGTCGACTACTGGGGGCCCAGACCCTCGCGGACTCCCTAACCCACGACGGCTCCGGGCCGATACCCGGTCTAAAACATCTCAAGACCTGGGACCTTCGCCCCCACCTTTCACGGGTAATTTCGGTAAACGCTTCGGTGCTTGCAGATTGGAATCGAATAACCGGAACGGCAAGCGTAGAACCACGACATGCAGCCTTGCTCCACCCAGTAACATCCAAGAAGACGGGGCAATTGGTGCGCTGAGTGCTTATGTCGATCGCCTCGGTTCCTTCTCGCCGCGAATTAGCACGGGATACAACGAGGCAACCGCGAAGACCACGGGCCTGATCGAGTACCGCACACACCTCCCCAGTTCCGAGTCTGACTTGATCATCCAGGGACCACACTTGGTATCGCAACACCTCTCCACAAACAGCCCCGAAATCCTTGCAGATCCAATCGCGATTGGGATGCGTGTCGATCTTCGCGCCCTGGGCGAAGACACGCTACCTCTGGCGAACTATGCACGAAGATTAGGCGAGGAGCCGCATGTAGACGATCAGGATCCACACAGCGGGCGGCCAATTGCGTTTCGTTACCGATTAGCCTGGCGACGAATGATCGCATTTAACTCGGAGCGCTCTCTCTTCGCTTCAATCATTCCGCCCGGTCCGTCGCATGTGGATAGCGTGCATTCGCTCGCTCTTTCGACCAACGCCGAGACGGCACTCAACGCAGGGTTTTGGGCGTCTTTGCCGCTGGACTACCTACTAAGGATAACGGGCGGAGCGATCTCAAGGTTGCCCAGGTTAACGCCATGCCCGCAGCACGGATGACGCATCCATTGGCGCAGGCCCTCCTGTTGCGAATAATGCGACTCAACTGTCTGACACGACATTACGCCCAGCTTTGGAGCGAACTAGATGACCCCAGCTGGCGAGACGAGACCTGGGTGGTTTCGTGGGCCGGACTGGGCCGCTCGAAATGGGCGGTAGATCGTGGGAGCATGGGACTCCTTTCGCAGCGAGCGTGAGCGGCGCTGCGCTCTCGTTGAGATCGACTCACTGGTGTCTGTCTGGCTGGGCATCGGCGCCGAGGAACTGGTAGCCGTGCTCCGGTCTCGCTACCCGCTACTGACGGATCGGGAGGACGAGATGTGGTTCGACTCGGCTGGGCGGCGGATTGCACGGGACCCTTATGCGTTTGGGTTTGGGCAGGGAAAGGGGCCTACGAGCAGCTGATGGCGCACCTGGATGCCCCCGGAGAAGGCGCCGCCCGCCAGATGGTTACACGGCGCCGTTCTACAAGGCGGACCGCGAGGGCGAGTATCGGCAGGCGCATGCGGTGTTCAGTGCTCGGTTGCAGGCGGCCAAGGATGCTGGTTGGGAGCCGTCGTCGTGAGGCCGACCCTGGCCGCGGACAGTCTGCGGCGGAACCTGACGCAGTACCTGTCCACCACGTTCGACCTGGTCGACGAGGGCATGCGGGACGGGCTGGCCGCGTTCGTGAACCATCCGGAGCACGGCATCTTCCGTGGGCCGTACCTGCGGATCCGGCTGCCGTTCCGGGTCGCGGGTGGTGACTGGCGCCGGCACCTCGACTGGTACCCGGCCGGCTTCCCCGCGCCGTACGGTCACCAGGCCAGGGCGTTCGAGCGACTGTCCACACTGCACGGTCCGGCCGAGCCGACCCTGGTCACCACCGGCACCGGATCGGGCAAGACCGAGTCGTTCCTGATCCCGATCCTCGACCACTGCCGCCGCGAGCGGGCCAAGGGCAAGACCGGCATCAAGGCCGTCCTGCTCTACCCGATGAACGCGCTCGCCACCGACCAGACCCAACGGCTCAACCGTCTCCTGCAGGAGGCGGCGCTCGCCGACGTAACGGCCGGCCTCTACATCGGAGACGTCGCCGCGGTCACCTACCCGCGTGTGCTGACGAAGCGGTCGGAGATCCGGTCAGCCAAGCCGGACCTGCTGATCACCAACTACAAGATGCTGGACCTGCTGCTGCAACGCGGCGAGGACCAGCCGCTCTGGGACGGCGCGGACCTGGCCTACGTGGTGCTGGACGAGTTCCACACCTACGACGGCGCGCAGGGCAGCGACGTGGCCATGCTGCTACGCCGGCTCGCCGCCGCGACTGGAGCGTCCACACCGGACCGTCCACTGGGGCGCATCTGCCCGGTGGCCACGTCCGCCACCCTCGGCGCCGGCCGCCCTGCTGACAGCAGAGCCGTCGGTCGGCACAGGACAGATCCGAGTGATGCCTCCGACATGCCGGATCCGGGCGAGGCGATCCGAGCGGTCGCCGCGCAGGTGTTCGGCTGCGAGTTCGGGCCGGAGTCGCTGATCGGCGAGGACCGGTACCGGATCGACGAGTTCCTCCCCGAGGTCGACTACGCGCTGCCGTTGCCGGCGCCCGCCGACCTTGCCGCGATCGCTGACCCGTCCCGCCACCCGGAGGCGATCGCCACGATAGCGGAGACGGTGCTCGGCAGCAGGGACACCGATCGCAGTCCATCTGGGACGGATCCTGAAGACCCACATCCTGACCAGCGCCATCCTCGACGTGCTCGACGGCAAGCCGAAGACACCCGAGGAGATCCTGGAACTGTTGCCCCGTAAGGGCGCCTACAGCTGGGGCGCGGCGCTCCGCACCAGGCCAGAGCAGGCGGCCACCGCCCTGGCCAGGTTCGTCGCACTGCTCGCCATGGCCCGCAACCCCGACGATCCGTCCCGGCCCCTGGTCAACATCGAGACGCACATGTGGGTGCGGTCCGTGTCCCGGCTGCTGCGCGTGGTCGCGTCCGGCGCCGGCGTTCTCCTGGTACGGTGAACCGTTGCGCCGACGCAGCCCCGACGACCCCGAGTCCGAGGCGATCGGTCGCCGCCGACGGGCAGCCGCTGCTGCCGGCCATCTACTGTAGACACTGCGGCCGCTCCGGCTGGGCGGCGTTGTCGCCCGAACGCGACAGCCAGCAGCTCAACACCGAATCCGAACGCATCTACCGGGCCAGCGTCGGCCGGGACAAGCGACGGGTCCGGGCGCTGATCCCGGCCACCGCCGCCGAGCAGAACGGCGTCGGCTGCCGATGCACAGCTCGAGCCGTCGACGGGCCACCTGCGCCCGTACGATCCCTTCGGGCGCGACGCACCAGCCTCGGTGAAGCCAGACGCCAAGTCCGGCAACGAGATCCTCGTCCTCGGCGAAATGGGACGACAAGGCCGCGGCAACCGACACGCTGTCCGGCGTGCGGAGGCGACCAGGGCATCCGGTTCCTCGGGCCAGGGCATCGCCCCGCTCGCCTCGGTGGCGATCACCCAACTGTTCACCGGCGGCGAACTGCCAAGGACGAGCGCAAGACGTTGCTGTTCAACGACTCGGTGCAGGATGCCGCGCAGCGGGCCGGGTTCGTCGCCGCCCGGTCGTACAGCTTCTCTCTGCGCGTCGCTGCTCGCCGCCCAGCTCACGCCCGGTGTGCCGACGCCGCTGCACGAGCTGATCGCGCGGCGTCATCGAGGCGGCCGCCGACGACGCGGAGACACTGCGCCGCCGTCGTGCCGCCTGATCTGCACGAGCGGCCTGGTGTGGACGCCCTGCTGGCCGGCGACAGCGTCGGCAACGACGCGACCTGGTCGCTGGTCGCGCAACGTCTCGCGTTCGCCACGGTGCTGGAGTGCGGTCTGCGGTCCCGGCCCGGCCGCACGTTGGAGGCGACCCGAACCGCCGTCGTCGAGGTCGCGCTGGACGACGCGGCTGGCGCGGCGACACTGTGCGGCGACGTGCTCGACCAGGTCCGTGGCCGCACTCGACCACACGTGCCGAGCGACGCCCGATTCGTGGCGCTTCCTGCACGGCCTGCTGGAACGGATGCGCACCCGGGGCGCGGTCAGCCACGAGTGGCTGAGCCGGCTATCTCGCCAGCGGGGGCCGGCGGTGGCAGATCTGGGGCGGCCGGCCCGACGGCATGCCCGCCTTCCCGCGCGGCCTGACCGCGCCCAAGTTCCTGATCAGCGCCGAACGCCCGAACACCGAGTTCGACGTGACTGACCGGACGCGACACCTGGTACGCCGACTGGGCCCGCCGGTGCCTGGGCGTCGGCCGCGAGCAGGCGCCCGGGTACCTGTCCCGACTGCTGCCCGCGCTCGCCAGCCGCCGGCATCGTCGCCACCCGCCGTCACCGAGAGGGCGGCGCCAGCGTGTACGGGCTGCGGCCCGGCCACATCAGGTCACCCGACTGTCCGATGAGGATGCCTTCGAGCGCGGGGCTGCTGTGCACCTCGTGCGGTGCGCAGCAGGTCGTCCACCCGGACCGGGTCGCGGGTCTGGATCGGGCACCCCTGCCCCGCTACCGCTGCGACGGGGCAGCTCGAAGTCGCGGTCGACGCCCACCGCGGCCGAGGACTACTACCGCCGTCTCTACCTCGACGGAGGCGTGTTCCGGGTCGTCACCGGCGAACACACCGGCCTGCTCACCCGGGGCCAGCGCGAACTCGTCGAGCAGGGCTTCCGCCAGGGCCGGCCGCTACACCGACCCGAACGTGCTGTCCTGCACCCCGACGCTGGAGATGGGCATCGACATCGGCGACCTCTCCGCCGTACTGCTGGCGTCGCTGCCCCCGGCGACCCGCCAACTATGTGCAGCGGGCCGGCCGGGCCGGACGCTCCAGCGGGAACGCGCTCATCGTCACCCTCATCGGCGCGCAGCGAGCGGGAACGGTACTTCCTCGCCGAACCACGCGACATGATCGACGGCCAGATCGTGCCACCCGGCGCATACCTGTCCGCGATCGAGATCCTGCAGCGGCAGTACGTCGCGCACCTCATCGACCTGGCCGCCCGCGGCCGTCTGCCCGGGCTGCTGCCGATGCCACGCAGGGCGTCCGTCCTGTTTGGAGACTCCGGCTGGCTGACGAACCTTGCCGAGGCCGGCATGCGCGACGGCAGTCGGATCGTGGAAAACTTCCTCCAATTGTTCGGCGACGAGGTGAGCACCACCGCGGCCGGACAGCTGCGCGAGTTCGCCCTCGACGGACTCGGCCTCACCGTCAAGCGGCTCACGGAGACCTGGGAGGAACGCAACGAGGATCTACGCTCGCGGCTGCCTCTGATCGACGCGGCAATGGCCGCGCTGGTCAGGACCGACCCGGAACAGGAGAGCCAGTACCGGGCACTCAAGGCGGAACGGGGCGGGGTCGCGCGACATCTCGGCAAGATCGGACGGGCTCCGGCGCACGGCACCCTGGTCGAGTTCGGGCTGCTGCCCAACTACTCCCTCATCGACAACCGCACCGAACTCGAAGCGACTTTGACCACCGCGGAACGCACAGCCGATGCGAACAAACGCCGTTATACCAGCGAAGTTCGGGAGTACGCCCGGCCCGCCCGGCAGGCGCTGATCGAGATTCGCCCCCGGCAACTCGTACTACGTGCTGGGCTACAGGCACCAGATCTCCGGACTGCAGACCTCGTCGCCGGGCTCATCCGTGGGAAACGTGGCGGGCCTGCGCCCCTGCGGCTACATCCGCACCGAGGGCGCCGAAGCCGACACCAGCCAGTGCCCGCGCTGCCGTGACACAGGGCATCGCCGACAGCGGCAACGTCTACCGGGTGCTGCGTCCCACCCGGGTCACCGCGCGGGACCAGTCGCGACGACGCCCGCATCGCCGACGACGCGGACGACCGGGACAGCAGGATCTACCAGACCGCGACGGCCATCGACATCGACCCGGCGGACATCGAGGAAGGGTCCTGGCGTCACGCCCACGCCACCTTCGGAGTGGACTACACCCGCCGCGCCATGTCCGGACCCTCAACCTCGGCGCCGCCCGCTACGACCGAGCCGCCGACCACGCCATCGCCGGCGAACAGGTGCGCCTCAACCCGTTCCACACCTGTGGCCATTGCGGCGGCGCCACAGTGGACGGACCGCCATCCAGCGCGCCAGCGGCCCTGATCTCGATCGCGACCGTGAACGTGAGGTCGAGCATCACCGGCCCTGGTGTCCGCGTTGCGCGGCACCGACGTCACCCACACCCGCCCTGGTGCTGGCCCACGAACTGCGCACCGAAGCGCTGCGCATCCTCGTACCGGCGGTCACCGCACTGGTGCGACGAGCGCAAGGTGTCCTTCGCCGCCGCGCTGCGTCTCGGGATCTCCGCCCAGTACGGCGGTGAGCCCGACCACCTGCGGCTCGAGTCCGGCCGCGATGCCGGACCGGGACCACGACGGATCACGCAACTTCGTGGTCCTCTACGACACTCAGCCCGGCGGCACCGGATATCTGCACCGGCTCGGCCGACTCGGAAGAATTCCGCGCAGGTACTCGTCGCCGCGCGGGACGCCATCGCCGGCTGCCCATGCGGCGGCGTGGACCTGCGCGGCTGCCACCGCTGCTTGCTGCGCCATGCGCGGGACAAGGACTTCCCGGTGATGCGTCGGGCCGAGGCGCTCGCCATTCTGAATGATCTCCTGGAAGACTGGAGCGTCAGCAAACTCGGCCGTACCGATGAGATTTCCCTCGTCGACCAGGTGGAGAGCGAACTGGAGGCCCGGTTCCTGCACGCGCTGCTGGACCGGGGAGCCCGGCCCGACACGCCATTCACCATCTCGCGCGAAACCGATCGCAGCGGCGCGCGGATGGCCGAACTTCGCTTCTCCACTCCGAACGGGGTCACCCGCTGGCGGATGAAACTGCAGAACACCATCCGCGGAACTCGCCCCGACGCCTATTTCGTCCGGTTGGACGCCGAGCCACTCGAAGTCGCGGTCTACCTCGACGGCTACCAGTACCACGCCGCACCCAAGATCGACGGCCGAGCCGGCAACCGCCTCGCCGATGACGCCGACAAGCGAGCCCGGCTGCGCGCCCACGGCAATCGCGTCTTCCGGTCACCTGGGACGACGTGGAACGGTGGCGAGGCAAGGAGGTCAGCCGCCCGCCGGCGTGGCCGCCCTATGGCGGCATCGCCCAGCAGGCGAGCCGGGACTACTACCGTCAGCGCTACGCCTTGGATGGCACGGAACTCAACGAGCACGGTGTGGGTCAATCCGATCGACACGCTGCTGGCCTATCTGGCGAACCCCGACACACGGGTGTGGCGCTGGCGCGCGGAGGCCGCGCTGGCAGGTCTGCTGAGGAGTCCGGCGCGACGGCCGCCGAGGTGGCTCCAAGGCGGTGCCCGCCAACGCTCAACGCCGCGTTGCGTGGCAAGCCGATGGCGAAGCCGGCACCGGGCGCCATCACCATCGTGCGCACCGGGACGAGCGGACTCCCCGGTGCGTACTGATCGTCGACCGGCGCACCGCGGCACGACAGTGGTCGGCCTCACCGTCGTCGACGACCGGACCGAGACGATCGACCGCGGACGAGGACGCACACCGCCGTCGCTGGTCGTCCTGGCTCTATTGGGGAAACCTCATCCAGTTCCTCGCCGACGAGGTCGCTGACGCCGACCAGCTGGCCTGGCACCGACTCTGGACGAGTTCGATCCCGGACTCGCTCAACGTGTAGCGAGGGAACCGGGCTCCTGCCGTGGCAACGAGCGATGGAACTTGACGCGAAAGTGCCACGTTGGTTGGCAACGGTCGACGTCGCCGAGCAGGTCGACGAACACGCCGGCGCCCAGCAACAGCCATGGAAGGTCGTCTTCGAGCTGGTCAACACCGAAGAGTCCGGAATGGACGCACTCGTGCGCAGCCCTCGCCGCGCGCGGCGTTCCCGTCCCCGACGTCGGCTACGAACTGGGTGACCAGGGCTGGCAGGCGGAGCTGGCCTGGCCCGTCAGCGCATCGCTGTCGTTCTCGAGAACTGCCATCGCCTGTCGTCCACAGAGGAACGTGATGACAGGGATGCGGCGTTCGCGCAGGCAGGTTGGCACGTCCGGCCGCCACGGCGGTGGAAGGCTGAAGAACTAGCGGACTTGGGACGTGGGGACAGCACAACCGGGAGCACAGCATGACGATGGTGACACTGCAGGTTCTGGAAAGGGCGCATAGCGAGGTGATGGAGTTTCCGCAGACGGTGAAGGGAGCGTTCTACACTTCCTCCACAAGTTCCGCCAGAACCCGGAGAGCCCAGGGCTTCGACTCAAGCCCCTTCGCGGCGACTCGTGGTTGTGGTCAGCCCGCGTCACCGACGATTACCGAGCGCTGTTGCTCCACATCGGCGACCAGGACTACCTCGTCATGTCGGTCAAGCACCGCAAGCAGGTCTACGAGAACCTCGACCGCGTACGAGTACCGGATCAACCGGGTCTCCGGCGGCATCGAGGTTGTGGACCTTACAACGGTTGGCGACAGCATCATCGGGCGACTCATCCCCCCGGCCGAACCGGACCCCGTACCGGAGCCCGGCGGTCTGTTCGCCGCGTACTCCGCGCAGCAGCTGATCGAACTCGGTGTCGCCGAACCGTTGTTGCCCTCGATCGCCCGTATCTCCAATGAGGACGAGTTACTGGCGCTGGCCGAGATCGCGCCACAGCTCACGGCCGAGGTGCTACTCGCGCTGAACGAAGGACGCTCCATCGACGAGGTGATGGAACAGGTCACCGCGCCGGTCAAGGCGGAGGACGTGGTGGACACCAGCGACTTCTCCGCCGCCCTGGCCCGACCATCGACGCCGGTGAGCAGCGATGACGGCGCGATGCAGGCGGTGATCGACCAGCCATTCGAGCAGTGGCAGCTCTTCCTGCACCCGTCGCAGCGCAAACTGGTCACCCGGGACTACCGGGGCCCGGCGAAGGTCGGCGGCGGACCTGGGACCGGAAAGACCGTCGTGGCGCTGCACCGGGTCAAACACCTGGCGTCCACGCTCGAGCCGGGCACCGACCGACCGATCCTGTTGACCACGTTCAACCGCAACCTCGCCGCCGACCTGCGCACCCGGTTGCTGGCACTCGCCGGCCCGGAGCTGGCCGCGCGCGTCGACGTCATCAATATCGACCGGTTGGCGGCCCGGGTCGTGGGCGAAGCCGGCGTCGGTGAGGGGCGCCGCATCATCGACGATGAGAAGGCCCGGCAGCTGTGGGCCGATCTGCTCATGGAGCAGAATGAGCGTCCGTTCGACGCGGAGTTCCTCGCGGACGAATGGTCTCAGGTCATCCTTGGCCAGGTAGTCGACTCAAGGGCCGGATACTTCCAGGCCCGCCGCACCGGGCGGGGCCGAGCACTCAACCGCGAGGACCGCAACACTCTCTGGAACGAGGTAGAACGGTTCACCCAGCGGCTCGAAGAATCCGGGCGCTGGACCTGGCGCCAGGTCGCCGCGGCCGCGGCGCAGGTGGAGCAGAACCGTGCACCATCCCGCACCCACCGATACCGCCACGTTGTTGTCGACGAAGCGCAGGACCTGGGGCCGGCGCATTGGAAGATGTTGCGGGCCATGGTTCCCGATGGCCCGAACGACATCTTCCTGGTCGGCGATACACACCAGCGGATCTACAACAACTACGTGACGCTGAGCAGCCTCGGCATCAACGTACGCGGCCGCTCGTCCCGCCTGACCCTCAGCTACCGCACCACGCGCCAGATCCTCGGTGCAGCACTCCGAGTGCTGACTGGTGAGCTGTACGACGATCTCGACGGTGGCACCGACACGTTGGGTGGCTACCGTTCGTTGCTGCGTGGTCCGCAGCCGACCATGCTTGGCGCATCCAGCTGGTTGGACGAGCAGGAACTCATCGTGGGTCAGCTCAAGACGTGGGGACCCGACTCGTCCCTCGCGGTGTGCGTACCGATCCGGGAGATGGTCACCGATGTCCTATCCCGACTGGCCACGGCGGGCATCGATGCGGCCGAGATCGGCCCCGACGGCCCGCGCAGCCCCGACGGCGTACACGTCGGCACCATGAACCGCTTCAAAGGCCTGGAGTATCAACGAATGATCATCGCCGGCGTACGGGAGGGCCTCGTTCCGCGCAGCGACATCGAAACGCATGGTGATAAGCGCAGAAGTGAACGGAGCCGCATGCGCGACCGGTCGCGGTTGTTCGTCGCCGCGACCCGCGCCCGAGACGAGCTCGCGATCTTCTGGCATGGCACGCGCAGCCCGTTTCTTCCCGCGGTCTCCGCAGCCCCGATACCATGACGCCGATCGCCGGCCGATACACCCTCATGGCCCCTCTTGGCCGCGGCAGCATGGGCACTGTGTATGAGGCGTACGACGAGCACCTGGATCGTCGAGTGGCGCTCAAAAGGATCCAGGAACCGCTGATCGACGAAACATCGATCCGGCGCTTCCGGCGTGAAGCGCGATTGGCCGCTCGTATCAACCACCCCGGCGTTCCGGCCACGTACGACCTCGACAACGAGTATCTGACCATGGAGTACATCGACGGTACGTCGCTGCGCGATGTGATCGCCGAGGCCGCGCCACTTGCACCGCAGTGGGTCGCGGCGATCGGCCTACAGATCGCGGCTGTGCTCGCCTGCGCACATCGCGTCTCCTTGATCCATCGCGATCTCAAACCGTCAAACCTTCTGCTGACTCGCGATGGCGCGGTCAAGGTGATCGACTTCGGCGT
Source organism: uncultured Actinomycetota bacterium (assembly GCA_963742855.1). Lineage (GTDB taxonomy): Bacteria > Actinomycetota > Actinomycetes > Mycobacteriales > Micromonosporaceae > CAVUNP01. The sequence goes on from CAVUNP010000023.1 coordinate 115,708, forward strand.
CGCCGCTCTCGGCGCCGATGCCGCGCTCTCGACGCTGACTCCGGCCGGCGTTGTGATCGGAACCGCGAGCTATCAGGCGCCTGAGCGTCTCCTGGGGCTCTATAGCCCGCGAAGTGATCTCTATTCGCTCGGCTGCGTGCTGAGAGAACTGTCCGGTGGCACGTCAGCATTGGCGGACGAACTCACCGTTCACAACCCCGAGGATCGGCCTCACTCGGCTGACGAGGTCATCGCTCGGCTGTTGCCGTCGCTTGATTCTCAGCCGCCTGTGCTGCCCGCTCTGACGAGCCGTGGCGCGGACGTGTCGGGCATGACCCATGCCTACCTGGCCCTCATCAACTCCTCGCCTTCGGTCGCGCATAGCCCGGTGCCCGCCGACCTACGCAAGGTCCGTTCCCAGGCCGACCGGCTCATTGCCGCGGATCAGCATGTTCAAGCCGCCGCACTGCTCACGGCCGCGATTGACTCGACACCGCAGAGCCCGCTTCATCTCGACCTACGCAGGGATCTCGCCCGCGTCCTGCTGGAGAGCGGAAACTTCGCGCAGTCCTCGATAGTCTTCGGTGATCTGATCCCCGATCTCTCGGCGCGTTTGGGGCGAGACCACGCTGCCGTTCTCCAGGCGCGATCCAACGAAGCTCAGGCAATCGCTCACTCGGGCTCGGCTTCGGAGGCGCTGCGGGCGTTCGAACTCCTCCTTCCCGATCTCGAACGGCTCCTCGGCCCGAAGTCCCGAGAGTCACTCTCGTGCCGGAGGTCCATAGCCGTTCTGCACGCTGTGAGTGGCGAGCCTTTGGCCGCCGTCAACGAACTGAGCGCGGTACGACTGGATCAGGAACAAGCCCTTGGACGCTCCGATCCGGACGTCCTGAGAACAGTGGAGCTTCTGGGCATCGCGAGCGCCATCGCCAAGCAGTGAGGACGCAGCGACCGCCGTACGGGCGGCGACGGAGACCGCCGCCGCCCGTTTCCCGGTCAGCTGAGCATCAGTCGGCGCCCCGTCACCGGATAGCCGGCCCGCGCGAACGTCGCCACCATCGGCGTGTTGGTGGTGTCGGTATCGGCGGTGATCGCCTCCGCGCCGTCCTGTACCAGCACATGGGTCCCCTCGACCAGCAAGTCGTAGGCGTACCCGTGGCCGCGGTGCCCAGGGAGCACCCCGACGTACCCGATGATCGGCCCGGAGAAGTTACGCCCCGGCACCACGAGCCCCACCGTGCGCCCGTCCTTGTCGTGGGCCAGCCGCCACCAGTCGCGCGGGCTGGGCATCCAGGTGAAGAACGCCAGCGCGTCGCGGGCCGCGGCGTCGACCCCGTGCTTGCTGACCTGCTGGCGTTCGTGGGCGTCGAGGCTGCCATTAACAACGCCGCGCAGCACGTCGAGCAGGGTGTCGTCGTCGGGCACCGGGTGGTACGTCAGCCGCTCGGGCCGTTCGGGCAGTCCGTCCGCCGGCGTCCACACATAGCGCAGCCGCTCGACGGTCGGCGTCAGCCCTGCGAGGCCGGCGGCGGTGACCCGGGCATCGGCGGCGGCCCGCACCTCGGGCCGGTCACGCCAGTCCGGCGGCAAGATGAGGCAGTACTCGCACCGCAGCGGCGCGGCGCGCAGCAGTTCGGCGCCGGCCATCAGGTCGTCGCCGGGGTCGAACCAGTCCAGCGACACCGGCTCGGTGTCGTCGGGCCCGGCCCACCACGCGGCCCGGGCCACGACCCGGCCATCGCGCTCGGCCACATAGGTCCACTGTGGACGGTATTGTCGGGCGGCTAGGGTCGCACGGAAGTCGCGTCCCAGCCAGGCGACGCCAAGCAGAGACGCCGTAGGGTCGGACATAGACAGGAAGTGTTCGGTGTCGCCCGCGGACAGCGGGCGGATGACCAGATCGGTCACGGTGTGATCCTTTTCAGTGGGGTCGCGCCCCCTGATCAACCCCGCGTGAACGCCTGAGCGGGGTGGGAGCGCACGAACTGGACAGTCGACATCGCGCTCACCTCCTCACGAACTCAGGGCGTGCCGGTGATGATAGCAACTCCTGCGATGAACCGTGCCCTCGACCGGCCAGATCGTAACTATCTGCTGCCTTCGCCTTCTTCGCGGGCCTGGTCATCCCAGTAGTCATCATCTGCGTGATGGGTCACGTGCTCTCGGCGAGCCGGTTCAGCTGACTCGCGCGACATTCGTCGCCGATGGTGGCGGCGTAGGCGCGTAGCCCCGCGATACTGACCGTCGGCACGTGAAGGCTCGCGGCCAGGTCATGGATGCGCGTTTCGAGGTCTTTCAGCGTGGTGACCGTGGGTAGGGTCGCGATTCCGAGCGACCGCTCCGCGAGTGCCCGCTCTCGTGTCGCTCTGTCGGTGCACCAGTACTGGAGAAAGTGGTTGTCGCGCACGACGTAGGAACCGATCCGGGCGAGTGGCAGCTTCGGGGACGGTCCGAAGGCCGAAGCTTCGAGCACCAGTTGCCAGATGTCGTGCGCCTGTCGGAGTTCCCCTCCCGCCAGACCCGAGTTGGCGAGCCACTTCCGCCATGTCTCGCGTGGGTTCGCGACTCCCTTGGCGTCGATCAGGTGCTCGATCGAAACCTTGGCGTAGATACTTTCGAGGAAGGTGTCGCGCTGTTCGGCGGCGTTGGTGTAGGCCAGGACTTCGCCGTCTGCCGTTTGAATGAGGTAGCAGGGCAGGAAACCTTCTCGGATACCTTCGCTGCGCAGCCGGCGAAGTTTGCTGGGCAGGTTGTAGTCGACTCGGTTGGGCTGGTTCTCCAGCCAGGGCAGGATGTTGGGGTTGAACGGCTGGTAGGTGAAGACGCTCAAGAACTGTGTGCGGTCGGCGAGTTGCCCGTCCTCGATCTCGGGCGTGTCCAGGATCGGTACGTCGCCGTAGTACCGCCGTGGCAGCGGCACACCGGTCTGCCTTTCGAGGAGCAGGGTGAGCCGGTTCGTTGCGGCCACATATCGGATGCCGTCCCGAATGGACTCTTGGCCGAGGTCGGTGAGTTGCAACGTCGGCCCGGTCACGGTGAGGTGCCCGATCAGAGCGAGAAAGGCCAGGCACCGATCAACGAGGCCCTCGGGCAGGTGCAGAAACCGGATCAGCTCATCGCGGTCGCGGATGCCGCCCTCGTCGATCGACCGGACGATAAAATGATCGATGATCTCGAAGTCCTGCTTGTCGTACATGTCGGCGCTGGTCTCGACCTGCCAGAGCGGCCACAGCACTGGAAAGAGCCGGATGGGGCGAATGCCCGGTTGGCTGACCGCGTTTTCGATGGCGCGTGTCGCCGGATAGATCAGGCGCTTCATGATGTCCTTCCGGCCATGGCTGCGAGTGCCGCCGAGATCTCTCGGGACGAACGACGATCTCCAACACGGTCGAGGTGTCCGCTCAACTCGCCGGCGATGCCGCGGAACCCTGGATGTCGTGCTTCGCGCAGGGTGCCAAGGTCGCCGACGAGCACGAGTTGCCGACGGGCTCTGGTGATGGCGACGTTGAAGCGGCGCAGCTCCCGCAGGAAGCCGATGTGACCGTCCGGGTTGCTGCGGGTGAATCCGAAGATGATGAGGTCGCGTTCGCCGCCCTGGAAGGAGTCGACGCTGCCGACGTTGTCTTCGATGCCGGCGGACGCGGCCGGGTCGTTCTTCAACCGGTCGATGATCAGTGCCTTCTGGGCGTTGAAGGGCACGATGACCGCCCAGTCCCGGTACTGGCGTTCGTATCCGCGCAGGAGACTCACGATGATGTCGGCCTCCAACTCGTTGCGGTAGCCGTGTGCGATCGCCTCGCCCCGCCCGCGCATCGCCGTCTCCGTTCGCCGCTGCCGGGGGGTGTCGGAGGTGTCCACCATCCCGAACGGAGACCTGAAGATGAGGTCCGGGGAACCACCGGCGTGCTCGGTCCGTAGCTGCCCCTGGTAAAAGGTGGTCGAGACGAACGTGGCGATTTCCGGTGGCATCCGGCGTTGGGTCTTCAACCATTTCGTGTGTGACGAGGGCATCCGCCCGAAGACCAGTTCGAACGCGCTCTTGGCAAGCAGTTGGGTGACATCGGCGGCACCGGTGCCGCCCGAATCGGTTGACGTGGGGGATCGCTCGGCCCATTCCCGAAGCTCCTCGTCCTGGAAGGGCGGCAACTGCTGATGATCACCGACGAGCATCGCCCGACGGGACCGTACGAGTGGTACGAGAAGATTGGGCGTGGAGATCTGGCCGGCTTCGTCCACGATCGCGAGATCGAAGTCCAGGTCGGAGATCAGGGATGAGGTGTCGGTGCCGATACAGGTGGCGCCGACCACGTCGGCGTACTGCGCGATCTCCCGCTCCAGTTCCATTCCGAGGTCGCTGATCGTGTCGCGCCACTGCTCCAGCAGCGTTGCCCGGCGGTCCAGCATTGCGACCGTCGCCACACCCCACTGGTGGAAGCTCTCCCATTCCGCCGCTCCGGGTGGGGGGATCGGCGGGACGACGACGACCGTACGCAGCGACTGTTGGATCTGTACGCCGGTGTCGGTCAGCTCGGACTGCGACGCGGAGAGCTCCTCTCGCACCCGGGCCAGTGCCGCGGTCAACTCGGCGACCTGGGGGTCACCGGCGGCCATGCCCTCCGCCTGGGCCCAGATTGTTTCGAGGTGGCCGCGGCTGCCGTCCACGGCTGACTTGGCCGATGGCAGGTCGGCGTGACGGCGCTCCAGCCTGGGGCGCTGCCAGTCGGCATACCAGCGGTAGGCGAATCTGAGCGCCGAACCGCGATCCACCGCCGCCTGGGCTTTGGTCAGGCGAGCGCGGGTACGCACCAGCCAGGCTTCGGCTGCTATGAACGCGGCATGATGCCCGTTGAAGGCGCGCTGAGCATCATCAAGTGCCTGCCGCAGCGACGGACTGGCCCGCCTGATGGCGCGCTCGCGCAACGGCTCCACGCGGGACAGTTCCTGTTGCGCCGACTGGGTCCGGCCGAGCAGACCGGGTATCCCGGCCAGATACCGGTCCAGTAGCGGCCGTTGCCGCTGGATGGCGCGCAGAACGTCGAACAGGCCGGCGTCGGCGAGTATTTCCCGGCGGGCTGTTTCCACCCGGCTTTCCGCCGACATGGCCTTGACCTTGCTGCTCATCCGGTCCTCACTGCCGATGCGCACGACGTTGAGGTCTGCCGGGAGGCTTTCGAGCACGTTGTCAACCGCGCGGTGGGTGTGGGACGTGATGAGGACGCGTTGGCGCCGGGCGACGCACTCTTGGATCACCTCGACGATGGTGCGGGTCTTGCCCGTGCCGGGCGGCCCCAGCACACACAGCAGGTCCGGCACGGTCACCGCCCGGCGGAAGGCCTCGAGCTGGTCGGTGTCCAGGCTACGACGTGGCACGGCGTCGGCCGCAGGCTGATAGGTCAGGACGTCACCGGAGACAAGGTTGTCGATCAACCGGGGGTTGAGGGCGCGCCCTTCGCGTAGCTGTCCGATCGCGTCGCGTTGGGCCCGGAAGATTCGGTCGCCTTGCAGGATGTTCACCGTGCCCTGTTGGCTGATCTGGTCGAAGTCGCTACCTGGGTCGAACCGTATGGTGACGTCCTTGTCGTCCACCCGGATCACGCTTCCCCGCATCGTGGGCAGGTCGCCGAGGCAGACCACCGTGTTGACGGTGAGGGCGCCTCGCTTGGTCATCCGGAAGCGGTAGACCCCCCGCGACGAGTGACGCTGCTCGGCCACGGCGTCGCACGAAACATAGTGCTGGGGCGGGAAACCCCGCTGCCGGGCCAACTCGATGTCTCGGCTGGCCGCGACGACGGTCTCCAATTGATCGAGGTAGCGGTGATGTTCAGCGGGCCGGGCGGCAGCCTGGACGGCTTCGGTCGGGTCAAGGCGCCATGTCGCCCACAGCACTTCCCCGTAGGTGCTGGACCTGGGTGCCTGTCCCTGCCGTACCGCGGCGTTGTAGGCCTGAAGGTTGCTGAAGGAACGGAACCCATGGGCGCTGGCAAACAAAAGGGCGCGTTTGCTGAGCCGGTGCTCATCGCGGAAGGCGCGCCGGGCGGCATGGCCGAGATTGAAGGTGTCACCCGCGTTCGAGGGGTACAGCCAGGCGACGTAACGCGCGGCGTGGACACCCATTCGCCAGCCCCGGTCGGTCTGTTCCAGGGTCACCGGCAAGACACCGCGCCCCGCCAACTCGTTGATCTCGTTGACAAACTCCCCCGGCCGGTTGTCGAGATCGGCGATGATCCTGCTGGAGAAGATGAGCGCGATCGGGCCGGGCACAACCACTCTGCTGACGGTCACGCCATTGCCTCCGACTGAAGTTGTCCGCCGCCGTGTCGTACTCCGGCCGCCAGCGCGGCCATGCCCGGCCGCCGTGACGGATCGGGATTGAGCGATCGTTCCAGCAGCTCATCGAGGTTGGCCGGGACGCCAGGAAAGAACGCGCGCAACGGTACGGCCCGCCCAGCGCCGGGCCGGATCCCAGTGCAGGTGTGCTGAAGTAGCGCGGCGAGCTGGAACACGTCCGTCGGCGGTCCCGGCACGCCGCGGGCCATCGAAACCTGCTCCGGCGCCATGTAGTCCAGGCTCAGCTCGGACATCGACGGCCACCACGCCCACCCCAGGTCGCGGAGCAGCCCGCGCCGGCCGGCCGTCGCGACCAGCACCGAGGTGCCGCTCACGGCCCGGTGCCCCTGCCCGGCACGGTGCAGTTCCACCAGGCCGTTCGCGACCGCGACTACGACGTCCAGCGCAGCCGGGAGCACGAGAGGATCCACGGGCTCCCGCCCGTCACCGAACATCTTCCGCCAGGTGACCGCCTGCGGTGCGGCCGTCACCAGCGTGTACAGCGGACCGGCGTGCTGCTGCGAGACGAGGGTCGGCATCCCCCGGCGGTGCCGGCGAGTGTCGAGGAATGCCGCCTGCGCTTTCAACCCGCGCGTCAGTTCCTCAGCGGACCGACCGGGGCGGTCGGTCCGAATCGCGCGTAACCGCACGGGCCGGGCGGTCGAGTCCAACGCATGGGCGTCGGCCTGCATCATCGTCCCCGAACCGTCAGCGGTCGTGACGCTCTCAACCGGATCATGGACCAGGTAGGTTGTCGAATCGCAGACGACCTCGGATCCGCCACGCCACACGTGCGGGTCCGGAGCGCTTGTGTGGATCGCGATCGACGGTTGCGGGTCCCGGACCCCGGCAGCGGCGAGCCCTTCCTCCATCGCCGCCTGCATTCCGGTGAGCTGCGCCTCCAAGCCTCGAAGCTGGCCCAAAAGCTTCTCCTCCGTCGTTGGGACGCGCACCGGCGGGCTGAAAGCATGGCTCACCGCGGTGCCGGTCTCCCGGCGATACCACCAAGCGCTGAGTTCGAAGCACACCTCGACGACCTCCAGCGCCTTCTGCGCATCGCCGGAGTGGTCGTGCACGGCCAAGTTGCCGGCGTACCGGATCAGGTCGAAAAGACCCCGCAGCCGAGCGTCGATCAAACCCGCCGCGAACAGGTCCCGGACCCTTTGCGACTGATTCTGCGGTGTTGGCAGGCCAGCCTGCCGCAGCACCATCTTCGCCAACGTCTCGGAGAACCTACGCGCCTTGCCCATGGCGGCATCCGGATCGGAGTAGACATAGGCCTCGGCGGCGGCCAGGTCACCACCCAACACCAGCGCGGGCTGGATGAGGAACGCAAAGTTGCGCGACGCCTGGACAAACTGCGCTACCTGGTTCGTCATTGGTCTCCCGAGTCCGAGGTGCAGAACCGGTCAGGATAGCGGCAGCGTTCACCCGACGAAAGGGATAGTTCTAGATCATTCCATCCGTCAAAATGGCAGCCGACCTCTGCCGGAGATCGGTGGATGATCTATCGATCAATCTGCACTTGGTTGCCTGTTGGGAACACCGCCCACGAATTGGCCGACGTGGCGAGGCCGTTGTGGGACCGAGCGGCCGAAGGCGGCGGCGGACCGTGACCGTGGTGCAGGACTCGGGACGATTGGCCAAGTCGCCGCCCCAGATTGGGGGGCACGACTGAAGCTCGCGACGCGATTTCGTCAGACGTGGATGCGAGCATGTCCACGCGCGGCAAGTTGGTGCCGGGTCGGGCGAAATGAAGGTGAGCATGGCTGTGGTGGGAACGATCGCGGCGGAAAGCCTTCGACTCGACTGCCCCATCGAGGCGCCCATTCTGCTCCGGCGCCTGCACCGGATCGGCGTCTCAGCCGGCGCGGACGGTCAGCCCGATGTCTGGACGCTGATCGACTTCACCTGCGCGGACGCTGACGCGGCCCGCTTCGCCGAGGCGCTGGCCGAGGCTTTGCGGCCGGGGCCGTGGTACGCGGACCGGGTCCGCCGGGAGAGCGGACCGTCATCGCCCCTGCGCTGGCCGATCGCTTGTTTCGGCTGCGAGACGTGCGATCAGCGCGATGAGCTCGGCTTCGACCTCAACGACGACCTCGGGTTCGAAGATAGCTACGCGAAGACTGATCGCGGATGCCCGTTGGGCCCCAGGTACGGCAAGCGCCGAATCGGCGTACGCGATTACGGCATTCTGGACGGATGCCGTGGATGCCAGGCTTTGGGTGTCAACCCCGAGCGACAGATGGCGTAGGCCTTGCCAGCCGGACTCCGGGAAAATCCAGGCGATCGAGAGCGGCTCCACGCGGTCCGGAGTCATTAGTCGAATCGATGCGCCTCGCGATCCCCACTCGAAGCGCAGGCCGTTGGCCAGGCACGCGTCGAAGATCCGCCGGAGCGCCGTTCGATACTGGTCATCGGACAGCGAATCGAGAAACCGCTGCTCGTTCACGCTCCTTGCCAGGTTGCGCCGAGACGCACCTACCAAGGCGTCAAGGCGCTGGACGAATCGCGAACTGGGCAGCCGACCTCCGACGACCTCCTCATCCTGGACATCACGCAAGGACAGGAACCGGCGGCCACTCAGCAGCAATGGAAGGATGGGTTTGCCAAGCTCCTGCGCCAGATCAATCTCCCGGTTCACCCACGGCGCTTCCCGGGAGCTTTCCGTCATCACCGGCACGAAAACGGCACAGGTCTCGATCTGCTTCTCGATCACCATAGACCATCTGGAACCGTAGTCGATCCCCTCGTCGGTCCAAACGGCCAGGCCAGACGCGACAAGGTGAACCTTGAGGCGGCCGACATACTCCGCGTCCGCGTGGCTGTAGCTGACAAAAATGTTCCCGCTCACGCCGGCGATCGTACGAGCCGCCGGCCACCCGCCCCAATGCGGCTTATCGGCGAGCAGCAACCCAGCGCCGCACCTTACACACCTACACATCCGATCAAGTCGATGAAACCGCCGTTCATTCGTACCTCGTCACGCGACGTCACAGCCCCGTTCGTCGCCGCGAAGCCTCATGCGCTCAGCCCAGGTCCTCGACCGTCTGGCCGACCGGATCCTCAGCGGCCGGCTGAGGTCAGCTGTCTGACGGAGACCAGACGGCCGCCGAACCTGGCAATCTAGACTCGGACCGGCCGCGCCATCGATCTGGGAGAACCTTTGGATACCAGGCCGCACAACCTCATGAAGCTCTTTCGGCGCAACGTCCGTTTCGTCGTGCCCCGTTTCCAGCGCCCATACGTCTGGAGCAAGGAGCTGAACTGGGAGCCGTTGTGGGACGACGTCCTGGCCGTGCTGGAGAACGTCGGCGCGACCGAGGACGCTCCGGCCCACTTTCTGGGTGCCGTCGTCCTGGACCATCAGCGAGGACCGTACGGCACGACCGAGGTGCGCCAGGTCATCGATGGTCAACAGCGCTTGTCGACTCTCCAGTTGCTGCTGGCGGCGGCCCGCGACGTTGCGACCGAGATGAACCTGCCGGAACGCTACGTCAAGTCCCTGCGCCGCATGACTCTCAACGATGACGAGATGAGCGTCGACCCCGACGACGCGTACAAGGTGTGGCCGACCAACGCCGATCGGGTGCCGTTTCGCGACGCGGTGGGCTCCGGGTCGGTGGCTGCCGTCATCGCACGCTATCCCGGCGACCGCCCGACGATCGTGCAGGCGTACCTGTTTTTCGCGGACAAGATCAGGAAGTGGGCCGACGGTTTTCGGCCTGACCGTCTCGAGAATGCTTTCGAGCACCTGGTCCAGGTCTTCCACTCCCGGATGTTCGCGGTTGTCATCGATCTCGATGGCAACGACAATCCGCAGGTCATCTTCGAGACGCTGAACGCCCGAGGCACCCCCCTTCAGGCCTCGGACCTCGTCCGCAACCATCTGTTCCACGCGGCCGACCGGGAGGGTATGGACGCCGAGAAGTTGTACGACGAGCACTGGGCCCGATTCGATGACGGATACTGGCGTGAGGACGTGCGCCAGGGTCGATTGAACCGGCCACGCATGGATGCCTTTCTGACGCACTTCCTGACCGTGGAGCTGGCCCGGGAGGTGTCGCCGCAACAACTGTTCCTGACCTTCCGGTCATACCTGAGACAGTCTGGCCGATCCCTGCCCGAGGCCATGGCCCAGGTCGGAGCGTACGGCGACATCTACCTGAGCCTGGACACGGGCGAAGGGTTGGACGGCTACGAGCGGGCGTTCGTCCAGCGGCTGAGCACATTGGACACCACGACGGTCATTCCGGTACTCCTGCGTATCTTCCATGAAACGAATCCCGTTTCCCGCCGGCCGATCCTGGAAGCCTTCGAGTCCTACCTGTTGCGACGCATGATCTGTGGCCTGCAAACGAAGAACTACAACCGGTTGATGCTCGAGCTCATGCGGAAGCTGCCTAAGGACCGCGTCGGAGCGCACGACGTTGTGGACTTCTTCGCCCATCAGGCGGCGGACTCCAACTATTGGCCGTCGGACGGGGACGTTCTCAGGGCCATCACCACGCGTCCGCTCTACCAACCTGGCGCGAAGCAGGGCCGACTGCGCATGGTGCTGGATCTCATCGACGCGAACCTGAAGACGCTGAAGACGGAGTATCTCGTTCGCGATCTCGATGACCTGACCGTGGAACATCTGATGCCGCGATCGTGGCACCAGCACTGGCCGCTGCGCTCCGTGGACGAGGCCGGCCGGGCCCGGGAGACCCAACTGCGCCTGGAGCTCGTGCACACTCTCGGCAATCTCACCCTCACGACCAACAGGCTCAATGCGGCGCTGTCCAACGGCCCCTGGGTCGCCAAGCGGCGCGCGATCCTGGAGAGCAGCGCGCTCAATCTGAACCGGAATCTTCCTGAGATCTGGGACGAGGGCACGATCGTCGATCGCGGACGTCGGTTCGCAGAGTCGCTGTGCCGGCTGCTGCCGCGGCCAAGGACGAGTGTGGACGCAGTTGAAGTGCCGGAGCCCTCCCGCGACCCGTCGACCCACGGCCACCATGGCCAAAACGACCACGCGGACGTCGCTGACGCGCTCGAGAGCGCCGCGGATGAAACGGATGGGGCCGGCAACGATGAGCTGGGCGACAACCTACCGCTGGAGATCAGCATCCGGGTCGGCCCGAAGACCCGACGTAGCGACATCGCCAGACACATCCAGGAGGTTCTCCGGCTCAGCCCTCCGGGCACAGTCATGACCGTGAGCCAACTCTCACGGGCAACTTCGTCGGAGTATCCCGGCGGCGGCGCTGGCGCCACGTCGATCCGAAATCGACTGAAGGCCGCAACGGTGAGTGGTGTCCGCACCACCACCAACCAGGCGGGCTACCTGGCGGCGACCCTGGGTGATCCGCCCGGTCGCCCCCCGCCCAGCTGGAATCGATTCTCCACCTACGTCGGGCGAGGCCTCAGCGCTGGAAGCGAGATTCCATCAGGAGATGGTCCGGCTGCACCGCAAGGCCCGAGACGAGACCGGTCACGACGGCGCCCACTTCCTGCGCATGCTCACCGACCGCGGCGGCCTCCGCACGGTTAGGCTGCTGCTGCAGGCGACGACTCCGTCCGAGAGCTTCCGGGCGATGCTGAAGCATGGCCGCGTCGACCTCACCGCCGAGGCTGCGGTGCTGAAACCCGAGTTCGGCGAGCTCTTTTCCGACGAGGAGAGAGCGATCGCCCGCGACCGGCTCGCCCAGTTCGGATGGAATCCTTTGTAGACAATCCGGGCCTCCGCCTGATTGCTTCCTCCAATGTACGGACTGGGCTATTGTCCGAGTACGGCTCACCGTCAGCGGGCGGGGCGCCGCGGCGGCCGACCTCAGCGAGCGGCATAGGGCCGATCGCGATCCTCGCGCGCCTGGACCCGAAAGCCAACCCGGCGGAACGTCGTGCGGCCATGACCGCGATCGACGACACGATGTACGGCCCCATGATGGTCCTCGACGGCGTAACCGGAGTGCTCCGGGACTCTGAGCGGTCCGTCGTCATGAAGACCCTCATCCAGTTACGGCACGGCGACGACGTGGTCGCCGAGATGGACGCCGCCGGCGAGGGGATGTGCATGGGCTATCACGGGTGGATGGATGGCAGCTTCGGCGATGATCCGGTCGTGTCCAGCCGAACCTGACCCGCGGCGGCTATGCCACTGGTCAGGGTAGGGCGAGGCTGCTTGCCCCTGTCGGTCAGGAATGTGATCAAAGTCGGCATTCGGTGACGAGGACAGGAAACCAGGTGATCTCAGACGGGGTGCCCTTGAAAATGTCCCGGTAGGCGTTGGCCATGGCCGCGACGTCCTGAGCTTGCTGCCGGACGGTAGGCAAACCCAGCCGGTTGAGGCGGAGGTCATGCCCGGCCTCGACCGCCTCGCCGTGCAGGTCATAGCACAGCCAACTGTGGACCCGGCCGAAGTCGAGACCGAGCACCTCCAACCCACGTGGGTCGCCAATCGGCGAAGCCAACGTCGACAGGCGCCCGAGCCGCAACAGCTGCGGCGGCCTGCCGCTCCCCGAACCACGGCGGGCCGCATCCACGGTGCACTGGCTCAACAAAATCGACGAGGCACTCGCTAACCATCATCACCGCCGCCGGCAGTACCGCGCCAACAGCCCTGGGGCGGCGCCCAAAGATCACCGACCACGAAGCCAGCGAGCACGAAGCCGTCCAGCCTCCATACACATCATCGACAACCGTGAGTCGATGATCAACAACATTTCGGGGCCACGCCTAATGCCGGTCAGACGCGGCCGGGTCAATGGTTGCCGGGCAGTGCATCAAGAACAGCACCGGCAGGCACAGAGCCCGGTGGCCGGCAGGCGGCGGACTCTCACCGAATCCAACGCGCGAAATCTGCCGCTGATCGAGCGGACATAATGGTGCTGTGGTGCATGGGTTCCCGGGCACAGGTCTTGCCTACGGTGGCAGTAGCGCAGATCCGCCGATCCGTTGGCGGCGATGGTGGGCGGCGGCGGGTGTGGTGGCCACCATCGCCGCGGCATTGTCGGTGCTCATGTTTGACGGCTGGCTTAGCCTCGGTGTGGCCGCCGTGTGGGCTGGCGCATCGATGACGCTCGTCGTGTCGGCACCATTGCACGCGCGCGGGTATGTGCCACCGGGTCAGCCACGATTGGTGGTCGGGTACGACGGGTTGCGGATCTACCTGAGCAAACCAGCACTGATTCGGGGCCGGCCCGCCATCGATGTGCCTTGGTCGGCCGTCCTGGTAGTCCGGCTCACCGGCACACCGCCAGCCCTGATGATCAGCCTGAACGACCCGGCACGGGCGGCGATGGCCCGATCGGATCCAGGCGCTTGGTCGAGCGTCGATCTCGCCATCACCGCCGATGGCTGTCTCGTGGTCCCGGATGTCATCACCGCAGATCTTCCACATGCGATGGAGCACTACTCGCGCGGAACAGTGCACGTCATGGCCCGATGAGTTCGCCGACGCCGGCATACACGGAGAAAACTGCAGCAACGAAAGAACACTTCGGGGTCAGGTCTTACGGTTGAAGATCAACGCCCTAACATGCCGCTGATCGAGCGGTCCAGCCCTGATCAACCATCCGATCGTGTCGAGAAGCTTTGCGTTGACTTTCCCACCGTCTGAGTGAGTTCGTGTCGCACCCTTGCCTTCGACCATCCTGGATTGACTCGTTCACACTTGCCCGGGCCGTTGCCGGTCCGTTCTGCGCCGGCCAGCGCAGCGGTGGCCGCCAGCTGGGAAAAACACCGACCGCTGAAGAGGCGACGCCGGCGGCTACCCACTGCGACGAGCAATGATGAGGCGTTCGGTCGGAAGCGGGTGATGATGAAGCAGCCAATACTGTTCCTGACTGTGGGACTTCCATGCACCGGGAAGACCACCGCTGCTCGGCGCATCGAGATCGAGAAGAGAGCCCTTCGTCTCACGAAGGACGAATGGGTGAAGGCTCTCTACGGGCGAGAGAATCCGCCATCGGCTGGCGACGTGGTCGAAGGACGGCTCATCGAGATCGGGCTGCGCGTCCTCGAACTCGGCAATAACGTCGTGATCGACTACGGCCTCTGGGGTCGAGACGAGCGCTCCGCTCTACGGCAGGCAGCAGCAGACCTGGGCGCGATGGTGGAGATGAGCTACTTCGAGCTCACCCCGGGCGAGCAGCGGAGACGACTCGATCAGCGCCAAGCCGAAGCGCCACACACGACTTGGCCCAGGAGATGCATGCGGTTCGCTCCGAGTTGGCCCGCCCGGCCCGGAACGAACCGAAGACCGAACTGGGCGTCATCGCCCGGCAAAAGCGCACCAACGGCATCCTCGATGACATCCCGGCCGAGCAGAGCGGCCCAGAACTGCGCCGGACGAGCCGGATCGTCCGCCTCGATGGTCACAGCCAGCAGTCGCGAACCCATCACCAGACAGTAGACACCGCCCCGGCAAGACAACAAGGCATTAACGAGTTGGCGCACGTACAACAGGTCGAAGGCCGAGGTCCGCGTCGTTATGGCAGTTCGGGTTCGAGCGTCATGCCGGTTTGGGCGAGGAAGCCGGCGATGAGGACGCGACCAGTCTTATCATCAATTCGAATAATTGTGATAACGCCGTCAAGCGTCCTCTGCGTTTCTCGGGCTCCAGCGGGACACACGTCCCCGCGTCCAACCGACCCGATGTTGTGGCCAATGAAGTGGGCATCCATGCCCTGGCGGCCGGGCACTCTTCGGTGGCGAATTGCGCTACTCGTCAAGGCCCGTAATCTCGTTCTCCGGTACCAGCGTCGACCAGGGTTTGGGCAAGATCTTCTCCCAGAAATACTCCCGAGGAGATCAGCTGGAACGCATCGGGACCGGCTCCCTTCGGGGGAGACCGGCCCTGACGTTGCGGGAGTGCCTCAGCTTGCCCGCGATCAGTCCTCCGGCCGGCGTAGTCCCATCCTCAGGGCCACCGCCGATTCGATGAGGCTGACGATCGCGTACAGGATGACCGAAGTGGCAGCCACGACGACAGCGAGTGACCAAACCTCGGACATTTTTGCCTGGCCGACAGCAGAGACGATCGCCCGGCCGACCCCGCGGCCGGTCGCCAGCCACTCGGCTATCAACGCGCCGGTAAGCGCGCCGGGCAGCGCTATCTTCATCGCGGCCACGAGGGCAGGAACGGCAGTCGGTAGTGCCACCTTGCGGAGCACGGCGACCCGACCACCTCCGAATACCTGGATGAGCTCTCTCATGCTGTGCGAGGTCGACCGGAGCCCGAAGACGATCGTCACAAGCGCCGGGAACAGCACCACCAGACCGCTGATGACGGCGACGGTGGCGCTACCTCTGCCGAAGATCAGGATGATGATCGGCGCGATCGCAATGAGCGGAATGGACTGGAGCACCAGGGCGATCGGCATGAAAGCGTGCTCCACTTGGTGCACCAGGACGAAGACCGCAGCCAGCAGGAGCGCGGCACCGAGTCCGCCGCTGAAGCCGATCAAAGCATCGAGCAGAGTCACGCGAAGCTGCGAGATCACGTACGCCATGTTCTCCTGCGAGGCCGGGCCGGTGAAGAGGTGGTTCCACACGTCGCGTGGCCCCTTCGCCACGAACGGTGGCACATCGAGCACCCACAGCGCGCCGACCCACAGACCGAGGACGACCGCGATAGTCACGATGGCGCGTGCGACGGTCCGCAGCGCACGTCGGGTCCAGGCAAGCAATCTCGCTCGGTGGGCCGTATCCGTCCCGCTCATGTCGCTGTCCTCTCCGTCCCACGGCTCCACGGCGTAACGAACCGGGCGATCAGGGCTACCAGCGCGAACCCCGCACCGGACACCACTCCGGTGACCAAGGCCAAGGCCCAGGCTCGGGGCACGAGCAGAGCCTGCTGGGCGTTCACGAGTGCCGGACCGATCCCGACGTCCACGCCACCGAGGTACTCACCCACGATGGCCCCGAGGAAAGCGAGCGGAGCACCGATCTTGAGTGCGTTGAGGATGCTGGGTAGTGCGGCGACCAACTGGACCTTCATCAACTGCTTCCACCGTCCGCCGCCATACACGTGCACGATCTCCAGGCTCCGTCGATCGGCCGACCGGAGCCCCAGCAGGCAGCCGACCAGGGTGTTGAACACCACCAGCAATGCGGCTAGGAAGATGGCCGTCCCGGAGGGCTCGCCAGGCATGGCGTTGCCGATGACGATCCGAGCGATGGGCCCGATAGCGACGATCGGAATGCAGTAGCTGATGACGCCCAACTGCATGATGATGCCGCCGACCTGCGGGATGAGCACGACAAGAGCGGCCAGCAGGCAGGCCAGCAAGACGCCCCACACGTAGCCCGTCGCCGCCTCGATCAAGGTGACCCGCGCGTGCCTGACGTAGAAGCCGACGCCGTCGTCGCCGAGCGCGGCGACCACTTCTGCGGGATTCGGGATCGAGCCACCCCCACCGGTGGGGGTGAGTCCGACCTTGCTGAAGACGGTCTCCGCGGACAGCCACCAGGCGGCCACGACGAACACGACGCCCCCGAGACGGCCGAGCAGACGACGCGCGAGCCGCTGCGCGCGCGCCGCCGCCGACCCGGTCACGAGACCTCCTCGGAAGCGATCCCCGCGCGACCGAAGAGCAACTCCGACGCCCGGTCGTGGAGCCGGTGAAACTCTGGCGACCGCATTATGTCCGGCGTCCGCGGGGTTGGGAGGTCGACCTCGATCACCTCCTGAACGCGACCGGGTCGTGGCGACATGACCGCAACCCGGTCGGAGAGGAAGATCGCCTCCGAGATGCCATGTGTCACCATCAACGTCGTCGCCGGCTTCTCGCCCCAGATCCGTAGCAGTTCGATGTTCAGCCGCTGCCGGGTCATGTCGTCCAACGCCCCGAACGGTTCATCGAGCAGAAGCACTTTGGGCCGCACGACCAGTGCGCGAGCTATCGAGACGCGTTGGCGCATGCCACCTGAGAGCTGTGCGGGACGCGCCTTCTCGAAGCCGGTAAGACCGACGAGCTTAATGAGCTCGTCGATGTAGTTCTTGTCGACAGACTGCCCCGAAACCTCGAACGGCAGTCTGATATTCGACTCCACGGTGCGCCACGGCAGCAGGGCCGAATCTTGGAAAGCCACGCCGAGCGTATGCTCACCACGAAGTTGCGCGGGGGTGAGCCCGTCAACGGTCACCGATCCGCCCGAGGCGACCTCCAGGCCCGCCAGGACGCGCAGAATGGTGGATTTGCCGCATCCGGAGGGCCCCAAGAGCGACAGGAAGGTCCCGCGGTCGGTTTCCAGGTGGACGTCGTCCAGTGCCGCAACACTCCGGCGTCCCGTCCCGAACGTCTTGCTCAGGCTGCGAATGCTGATGCCGCGGGCCGGAGGAGTTCCGCCAGACTCGACGGCACTCCCCACTCGTCGATCAACCTCAGTCACGAGCTGTCACCTTGGCCGGGTAGCTCATTTCAGCACCTCCGGGTGCTCTTTGTAGACTTCCTCGATAAGCGACATGTCGAAGAGCTGGTCGGCGCTGATGTTCAGGCCGATCGACTTCAAGATGTCGATATTTCTACGGATCAGGTCCTGCGACGTGGTCATCAGCCCGTTCTTCTTGGTGTCGGGCGACTGGATGAGACCGTTGGCCGCCACGGCCTGCTTGAGTTCGATGTCCGGGCTGAGGCCAAGGTCCGCACCGTACTTCGCGACTGCCAGCCGCGCGCCCTCCTCCGGGTCGCTCACTGCGTCATTCCAACCCCGCAGGGTCGCCCACAGGTATGCCTTGAGCGCCTCGCGGCGGTTATCGATCGAGTTTTGCGACACCACGACACTCTTGGCGACAAGCTCCAGGCCGTTGTCGGCGTAGAGCAGGTTCTGGACGCTATACCCCTTCGACTTGAGGATCACCGACTCGTTGGTGATGTACGCGAGGAAGCCGTCGACGTCGCCAGTGGTCAGCGGCGACGGGTCGTACTCCACAGGGACGATGGTGACCTTGTCCCGGGGGATCCGGTTGGCGTCCAAAAGCGCGTAGAAGAGCGGTTCGTTACCGGTCTGGATGCCGATGCGCTTGCCGATGAGGTCCTGCGGCGTCCGGATGTTCGCCTTGTCCGCCAAGGACAGGATCGTGAACGGGTTCTTCTGGTAGAGGTTGGCGATGATTTTGATCGGTGCCTTTTCGTTCAGAATGGCTGGGGCCACGCGGGTCGGATCGCTGATTCCGACCAGGACCTGTCCCGAGGCGACGACCGCGGCAGTCGCGGCAGGACCAGCAACCAGGTTGACCTTACCGAAGCCGGCTGCCGAAAAGTATCCGCGGTCGACGGCGAAGTACTCGCCGGCAAACTCTGACGTCTTGACCCACGAGAGTTGGATCGCGAGATCCCCGTGCGCGCTGCCGTCCGATGAACTGACACCTGAAGTTGAGCAACCTGACAGCAGTAGCGTGGCAACGGCCGCGGTGACCGCGAGCGTTGCGGGGAATCCCCGATGTGAACGCGTCTGCCGGAACAGTCTGAGCATGGCATCCCTTAAGAGGTAGGCGGAGCTTGCAGGGGTGTCCGTGTCTTGTCTTGCTTCACACTTGAAGACCTAGACCGCACACATTAAGGGCTGCACTGGATGGACCACAAGCAGTCAGGTGCAACAAAATTGCTGGTGGATAGTGCCGGTAACTTAAGGCTGAGGCTGCTGGCCCAACCTTGGCCGCATGAACGTTGCCGGGTCTCGATCGCGAGGGCTTCGGCGAGTGGTGTCGGCCGGGCCACTGTCGGTGCTCGCCGCGCTTGAGGGGCGTGGTTGGACATCTCCCGTTCCACGGCGCGTGGATTTGGCGCGCAGCCGACGCCTGTTGGGCGCAACTGTTCCGTACACCGCGCGCGAGTGCTTCAGTCAGGCGGTCAGGGGCAGGAGGCGGCCTGCTCGGTGACACGGCGCCGGGCCAGCCGGGGTACTGGTGGGTCTTGAGCTCGGCCAGGGCGTGTCGCGTCTGTCGCAAGTGGACGCACCGTGGCCCGGAACAGCACACCTGAACCGCATCCGGCGATCCCCTAAGTCGGCATAAATATAGCTAGGCTAACGTCGGCGGTCAGTACGACGGCGGCCCGCTGACAAAGACGATGACACAAGGCACATCGCTGGTGTTCATGATTCGGTGCGGGGTCGCAGGCTCGTAGGAGAGGCAGTCACCCTCCATAAGGATGACGCGCTCGCCGTCGAGCTCAACTTCGACCTGGCCGCTCTCGACGATCATGCTCGTCTCCGAGGACCCGTAGGTGAAGGTCTCCGCGCCGGTCGAGCCACCGGCAGCAAGGGTCGACCTGATGACCTGGAGGTGGGAGAACTCGCGTGGAGTCAGGAGGACCTCGTCCCACTCGCCGCTAGGGTGGACGAGCCTGACCCCTTCGCCCTTGCGCACCAAGCGGCTCGGCGAGGGATACTCGAACAGGCTGCCGATGGTCCTGTCGAGAGCCTGTGCTATGCGCATCAAGGTCGCGATCGACGGGCTCGTCGCACCCCTCTCGACCTGGGACAAGAAGCTCGGGGAAACGCCACTCTGGTCGGCCAGCGTTCGTAGCGACATATTGCGCTTGATCCGCAGTTCGCGGATGTGGGAGCCGAGCTCCCGCTCGTCGAACGCCTGACCGGTTCGCGCCGACGCTTGGGGCACCCGCACCGCGACCTCTTTACTCACCATTCGTAGTCAGGAACCCGGTACTCTTGCGAGCCGGTTCCCCAGCCCCTTTCAATCGGTACCTACGGTGTTCCCACGTCCACGTCCACGTGCTGGTGCAGGACACGGTCACCGGGAAATCCGGTTGATGGTATGTGGCGACGGGCCGTTGTGGCGAGCCGGGCGGGGTCGTGGCTCCCTGCTCCATCGTTGACACCGTTCTCGCGGTTTGTTGAATCAGACCTGACGCCACGGGTGACCGGGCCAAGGTGGACCTATGGGCGACTCCCGACATGCCGTGCGCCGCTGAGTGGCTGCCATCGGCCGGTCAGGGCGTCGACTTCGGCCGCTATGCGATCCGTGTCAACCGTGAGGACCTTTCCTGCTTCGACCACCGTCTTGCCTGCGACGGCGACGCGGGCGACTGCCTCGGGCAGCATCGAATACACGATGTTCTGGGTCACCGTTCGCCGTGGGCGCAAGGACAGCGCACCGAGGTCCAGACCAACCATGTCGGCTTGATAGCCCGGTGCCAGCCGACCGACCGGGAGGCGCAGCAGTTCCCCGCCGGCGGAGGTGCCCAGCACGAGCACGTCATGCGCGGTGATGGCGCTTCCGTCACGCGATGTCGCCTTCGCGAGGAGGGCCGCCATGCGCATCTCCTCGAACAGCGACTGACGGCTGTTGGCTCCGCCGGCATCAGTGCCCAGGCATACCGGGATCCCTAGTTCCCGCATCCGCACAAGGGGAGCTATGCCGCCACCGAGAAAGGCGTTGGTGGACGGGTTATGCACGACGCCCGCACCCGCGTGCCTCAGCAGCGCCAGATCGTCGTCGTTGACCAGCACCGCATGTACGGCCAGGGTGTGTTCGTCCAGCACGCCAGCCGCGGCCAAGCGCCCCACCGGCGTCACCGCGAACCGTTCCAGCGACGCGTCCACCTCGCCCTGGCTGTCCGCGACGTGCACATGCAACGGGGTGTTGAACTCGTGCGCGAGGCTCGACCCGAGGCGGAGCATCTCCTCGCTGGCGCCCAGCACCGAGTGCGGCGCCGGCTGCACATGGACGGCCGGATCCGACTCTGTCGCGGCGCGAAGCTCACGGAAGTTCCGGTCGAAGAGCGTCGGGGTCTCCCGGTACCGCACCGGCCCGGGGTCGGCGTCGAACATGCACCGCGCGAGCACCAAGCGGATGCCGACCTCGCGCGCCGCCTCGATGACAGTCCATGAGTTGTCGTTGCCGCGGTCGTGGAGGTAGAAGAACTCCACGGCCGTGGTGATCCCCATGCGGAGCATCTCAGTGAGGTCGTACTCCGCCCCGATCCGGATTCCGTCGGAGGTAAGCTCAGCGGCGGTCGGGTGGACGAGGCGGCCCATCCAGTCCGCGAATCGCAGGTCGTCTCCAAAGCCACGAAGCAGAGCTTGGAACGTGTGGCCGTGTCCGTTCACGCCGCCGGGCACGATGGCCATGTCGTGCCAGGTCTCCACCTCGTGATCCGGGTGGGCGGTCCGGACCTGGCCAGCTGGGCCCACTGCGACGACGAGGCCGTCTTCCACGACGATGCCAGCGTCGGGGACCCAAGCGTCGTCCAGGAACGCCAGGTCGGAAACGATCACGCGGCGGCTCATGACGCCGACCGGTCTCGGGCGGACAGGAACGCCGTCACCCGGGCCTCGTCGGACTCGAAGAACCGTAGTGTCGACAGCTTGCCGCCGTGGACCGTCGACACGATGACGCGAGTCCATTGCAGCGTCGTCCCAGCCACCTCAGCCGAAGCCTGCGCATAGGTGACGACGTGTTCGTCGCTGGCCAGGAGGTCCAGTGGCTTGAGCCGGAACGTACCGCCGGTCAGCTTCGCCATCGCGGCGCCGAACGCCCGGATCCCGTCGTGACCTTCGTACCGCCCTGACGCCGGATGGCCACCGGGCACGTCGAGCACCACTGATTCTGCGTAGAACGGCATCGCGGCCGGGGGGCCGCCCGCCTGCATGGCAGCGAAGTAGCCCTCAAGGACCGCCAGGTTCTGTTCAGCCCGCGTCGTCATGCCCGCACCGCCGCAACCCGAGCCCCCACGTAGTTCCCTCTGCCCGGTTCCCCCACCACCACGTGATCCCGGACTACCGGGACGCCGCGCAGTATCGTGTGCCGCGCCCACCCTCGGAGCGGCTCGTCACCGTACAGCGAATAGTCGGAGTTCGTTCCGAGCCAACCGGGATCGGGGGCACGCGACGACTCGAGGTCCACCAGGGCCAGGTCGGCGTCGTACCCGGGAGCGATGTCTCCCTTGAAGTCGGCCACCCCGAGCAGCTCGGCCGCGCGACGGCTTGAGACCTCGGCGATCCGCTCCAGCGGCAGACCTCGCTCGAGGTGACCTTTGGTCAACAGCACCGGCAGCAGCGTAGGTGACCCCGGGAAGCCCGCACTGGCGGTCCAGATGGTCCCAGTCTTGGTGGACAGCAGGCGGCTGACGTGGTCGGAGCCAACCGTGTCCACGGTGCCGTCGGCAATGGCGGACCAGACTGCGTCGAGGTGGTTCGCCCGTCGAAGTGGCGGGTTG
This sequence comes from uncultured Actinomycetota bacterium, assembly GCA_963742855.1. Classification (GTDB taxonomy): domain Bacteria; phylum Actinomycetota; class Actinomycetes; order Mycobacteriales; family Micromonosporaceae; genus CAVUNP01. Next base: position 138,183 of record CAVUNP010000023.1, read on the forward strand.
ACCTTGCCAACAAGGCCTCCGGTGAAGTCGGAGGTGTGGGTCAGGTAGTGCGGACAGGTCTCGACAGCCAGCTCGAGGTCTCGGAACTCCTGCCGCGCTTGCCGGACCTGGGTCAGTGAGTCCTCGGTGCTGATGTGCACCAGGTAAACCCGGGTGCCGGCCTGCTGCGCGAAGTACGCCACCCGGCGTACCGCCTCGGCCTCGACGAACGGGGGTCGCGCCTCGTCCCAAGCAGCCAGGTCGTGGCGGCCCTCGGCCTGGAGCGTGTCGCGAAGCGACCAAACCACCTCCGGGTTCTCCGCGTGGACGAAGAGCAGGTCGCGCAGACCGGCGACGGCGTGCAGAATCTCGTACATGCGGCCGTCGTGGGTGCCCTCGACGCCGAAGTACTTGCCCTCGTCTCCGCGGAAGTGCATGAAGTACTTGTAGGCGCGTAGTCCGTACTTCTCGCGCAGGCTCGGCAACTCCTCCAGGTGGTCCGGCGTCATGAGGGTCAGTAGCAGGCCGAAGTCGACATGCGCCTGTTGGTCCGCCGCCGCGAGATGCTCTGCCAGCATGGGCTTGTAGCTGCCGCCGTCGGCGAGGATGGAGTAGAGCGTCGTGACTCCACCGAGGGCCGCGGCCGCGCTCTCGCTGCGGTACTCGGCCAGCCCGTTGCCCGCCCCTATGTGGGTGTGTGGGTCGATCACACCCGGGAAGACGTGCAGGCCGGTGGCGTCGATCACCTCCACGGCGGCCACCTCAGTGCCCGTTTTGACCACGGCCGCGATCTGCTGGCCCCGTACGACAACATCAGCAGCGACGGGGGGCCGCCCTGGCCGGACGACGGTACCGCCACGGATCAGAAGATCGGGCATCTCAGGGTTTTGCATGGGTGTCCTTCGCTGGGTCAGCCGGGAAGTCCGAGCAGGTGGAGGGGACGGTCTTCGATGATCGAGGCGATCAGGTCGGGGTCGACCGGCGGGGAACCGGCGGGAGGCCGCTGCCCCAGGGCCGTGAACTGTTCGATGCATGTCGCCGGTTGGTAGATGGGGAAGTCCGACCCGAACAGCACCTGCGCCTCGACCCCGTAGTCCACGATCTGGCGCATGATCGCGGCGAGCTGGGCGGGTCGTCCGAACCGGGCCGATAGATCGGTCCATACGTTTGGGTTCTTGAACATGACGGCCGTCGTCTCGTGCGCCCAGGGCTGCCCGGCGTGCGCGATGATGATCTGCATGTCGCGAAAGGTGCGCGCCACCTTGTCGAGCAGCGCTGGTGCGGCGAACTCCAGGGCGCCGCTTCGAAGGAAGACACCGCCCTGGTGGAACATCAGCACGAGCCCCAGGTCGGCGGCAGCCTCGTAGACGCGCCAGGCATTGTCGCTGTGCGGGTGGAATCCCTGGTACGGCGGGGAGAGTTTGATGCCGCGCAGGCCCAGGTCGTTGGCGGCGTACCGCAGCTTCGCGACCGCGTGGGGATCGGTGGGATCGACGCTACCGAACCCGGTGACCCGGCCTCCACTGTGCTCAACGTATCCAGCGATGTGCTCGTTGGGGATATCCAGGTCGACGTGGCAGGCCACCAAACCCACTACGACGCTCGCGCCGATCCCGGCGGACTCCATCGCCGCCGCGTGCGCCTCCCAGGATCCGTCCTCGCTGGGGTGGGCTGACACGTTCGCGTCCAACTCGGGACCCCAGTGCGCGCCCAGGTGCTCTGGCTGCCAGACGTGGCTGTGCCAGTCAACCTTCATGCTCCGTGCCCACAGGTGCTCAGATAGGCGTCGGCCGAATCAACGTCGACGACGTCGGCGTACTTGCTGGCCAAGTCAAACAGGGACACGGCATGGACGATGTCGGCGCGGTCGTAGACCGCGTCGCTGACCACACCAACCCGGAAGCCGTGCGAGAAGGCGTCGACGGCGGTGGCGCGAACGCAACCGCTGGTGGTGCAGCCGGTAAGGATGACGGTGTCCACGCCCAGCTGAACCAGATGGGTGATCAGGCCCGTGCCGAAAAACGCGCTCGGATGGTCCTTGGCGACGATCGGCTCGCCCGCCACGGGCGCGGCCTCTAGAACGAAGTCGTAGGCGGCCAGGTCAGGGGAGGCGAGGGTGGGGGACTTGGCCCTGAACCCGCCAGGCGTGGTCGCGCTTTTCGGCGCGACGTAGGGGAACAGAACGGGAATCCGACGGGAACGGGCCGTCTGCTGCAGGCGAGCGATCCTGTCCACCGCGGCCCAGCCGCGGTCGCCGCAGGCCGTGGGGTACTCCTTCATAGCGTCCTCGATGGGAACGCGATCGTGGCCGACGGTCCGGTATTGCACGTCGATCACGAGGAGCGCCGGACGGCTCCCGTAGCCTGCATGACGACCGAAACCCGCAGCGGCGTATCGTCGCCCGACCTCGTCGGGGACCACCCCGGACCAGGGACTCACGGCAGTTGGCATCACGGCGCACACGTTACGGAGACCGTCTCGAAGCTGTCAACCAGGAGCGCTCAACTGTCCTGTATTACTTCTCGACTCGGCCACCCCAGCCAAAGCCGGTCACCGCGACGGGCAACTCGAGAGCGGTCGCTGGGGCCACCGCCGCATGCTGCACGGCCGTGGCCACCAGTTCATCCTCAGGGCTGAACAACTCCAGTCGACCGACCGCCCACGGGCCCACCATGCGCGCGGTCAGTTGCTGCCGTAGCCAGGGACCGTCGGTCAGTGCGTGAGTCTGCACGTCGAGCGACACCGTGGCCACCCGGAAGGGAAGTGGGACGCCGGCCCGCACGAGTGCCGGCCCGATCAGGTCGGCGGCCACGAGGTACCAGGCCGGATCCAGGACGCTGCGGTCAGCCAGGCGCACCATCCACCCTGATTCGCGCGGCCGGATCCACGCCTGGGTCACGGTCTCGGCGCCGGCCTGAACCGGCGCCCACGGGCCGTCCAGCCGCCAGTCGACGAGCGCGGACAGGTCCCCGGGCGCCGGCTCGGTCGGTCGTAGTGCCGGTGTCCGACGAAGTCCGGCACAGGTCGCGCCGAGGAAGGACTCGCCAGCACCCCAAGTGATCAGGGCGCTGACGGCCGGAACGCCCGACGCCCGCACCAGGCAGTCCGTGGTGACGGCCCGGGCACCACGATGCGGCACCGAGACTGACAGGGCGTGCACGCCTGGGGAGATTCGCCGATGGAAGCGCAGGGCCACGGCCATCGGCGCCCAGCCTGCGGGAACGATGTGCCGGAGCGTCCGAACGACCTCGGCGCCGGTTGCGCCGCCGAACATGGATCCGATGGCCCATCGCTCGGGCAGCCGCAGGTCCAGGTCCTCGACGCCGGGAGCGGATCCTGCGGAATCAGTGGTTGCTCTCACGTCGACCATGGTGCAGTATTGCTTCCTGTTCGTGAAGTATTACTTCAAAACGGCGAGGAGATCGGCGTGCAGTTCGACTACCTGTTTACGATGGACAATCCGGGAAATTTCTACCGGTATGGCGAGCTCCTGGACATGGCTAGCGAGCAGATCCTGCACCTCGACCAGGCTGGGTTCGGGACCCTGTGGCAGGGCGAGCATCACTTCGGTGGCGAAGGCTTCGAGATCAACCCCAACCCCATCCTCGCCGGTGCCTACGCCGCCGGCATCACCACCAACCTGCGGATCGGCACCGGGGCCGTGACCCCGCCCTTCTGGCACCCCCTGCGGTTGGCCGAGGACCTCGCGCTGCTCGACCAACTCAGCAAGGGGCGTCTCGACATCGGTGTGGCACGCGGCATTCAACCGCGCGAGGCCACCAACTTCAACATCAACGGCGACCGCCGTGACGAGCAGCGCAACTGGCGGTTCTTCCTCGAGATCCTCGACATCGTCAAGCGCGCCTGGACCGAAGAGGGCTTCGCCTATAAGGGCGAGTTCTTCCAGTTCCCGCATCCGGGCGTCCAGGACTCCGCGACGTGGCACCCCAGGAACCCCCTTTGGCGCAGTGAGACCGGCGAATACACCGGGATGTCCATTATCCCGAAGCCCTACCAGAAGCCCTACCCCGCGATGTGGAATCTGCTCGACAAGACACCGGGCTTCCGCACCAGCGGCCTGGAGGGAATGAACGTCATCACCTGGCTCCGCTCCCGTGAGGGCCTCCGCGAGGTCATGGACGTCTACGAGGAGGCGCTGGGCGAGTTCCTCGGGCGACCAGCCCAGCGCGGCGAAGGCGTCTCCCTCATGCGTCTGGTCTACGTCGCCGAAACGGACGAGCAGGCTGAGGCCGACGTCCGCGAACACGTGGAAGCGCTCTACAACTACGTCGGCGGCGTCCGCCCCCGCGACGTCTTCGCCAACCCCGGCGAGAAACTGACCGACGAGGAGCAGAGCGGCTCGTGGTGGAAGTTCCTCTTCCCGCGTGAGCACCTGTTCATCGGCTCGCCCGACACAGTCCGGGAGCAGGTCCGGCACCTGCGCGACGATTACGGCGTCTGCCGGCTGGTGCTCTGGTCCTGGATCCCGGGCCTCACCCAGGAACAGGTCATGCGATCCAACCGCCTGTTCGCCGACGAGGTGCTCCCACACTTCCCCGAACCCGCCATCGAACCGGTACGGCCGCCGCTGCCTGTCGACTTCGGCCCGCTGATCGGAGATTGACATGCGCCGCGTTATCCGGGTCCCCGAGGCACCCCAATACGACGAGAGCTACCCACTGTCCCAAGGGGTCGAGACCGAAACCCTCGTCTTCGCCAACGGAATGGCGTTCGACAATGCCACCCGCACCCGCATTTCCGAAGCGGCGACGATCGCTGACGAGACCAGAATCGTGCTGGACTCGCTGGCGGCGGTCCTGGCGGGCGCGGGCTGCAGCCTGGTAGACGTCGTCAAGACAACCGTCTACCTCTCCGACAGGGCCTTCTACGACGAGATGAACTCCGTGTACCGCACCTACTGGGCCGCTGGCGAGTACCCGACCCGGGCAACTGTCTATGTGGGGATCGGCAGCGAGTGCCGTGTGGAGATCGACGCCATCGCCGTGAAAGGGAACCCGAACCGATGAGCGCTGGCACGCACGCACAGGCGCGCAACCTGGTCGACGGTCACCTCGGCTTCGGCCCTGGCACCCCGGTCGACGTCATGTCGCCAGCGACCGGACGTCCCATCGGCTCCGTCGCGCTTGCCGATCGGCGGACCGTCGACAGCGTGGTCGCGGCGGCGCAGGAGGCATTCCCTGCCTGGGCAGCCACTCCAGCGAGCCGAAGGGCACGACTGCTGCTTCGCCTGGCTGGCGTCTTGGCCGACCGACGAAGCGAGGTTGCTGCTGACATCACCGAGGACAACGGGAAGACGCTGGCCGATGCCCAGAGCGAAATCGATCGCTCGATCGAGCACCTCGAGGCGGCCGCCAGCGCACCCGCACTGTTGCTCGGCGACGCGATGCGGGATGTCATCCCGGGCCTGGATCTGACCCTCCTGCGTGAGCCGATCGGCGTGAGCGCGGTGATACCGCCGTTCAATTTCCCCCTGATGACTGGCTTGATCTATTGGTCCTGGGCACTCGCCTGCGGCAACACCGTGGTGATCAAGCCATCTGAGCAGGCGCCCCTCGCGGCCAGCCGGATCGGGGAACTCGTCCTCGAAGCCGGGTTCCCACCGGGTGTTGTCAACCTGGTCCACGGCGGACGAGAAGCCGTCGAGGCACTGTGCGACTCACCCGGCGTCGCATCCGTGTCGCTCGTCGGCTCCTCCGCCACCGCGCAGGCGGTCTACAGCCGGGCCAGCAACGCGGGCAAACGGGTCCACACCGCGGGTGGTGGCCGAAACCCGCTCGTGGTGATGGCGGACGCGGACATCGACGGCACGGCCGAGGCGGTGGTCACCTCGGCGTTCACGATGGCCGGCCAGCGCTGTCTCTCCGGCAGTCTGCTGGTGACGGTGGGCGGACGGCACGACGAGCTTGTCAAGGCGATCGTCGACCGTGCCGCCGAAATGGTCGTCGGGCCCGGACACGACCCGCGCACCCAGATCCCGCCGCTCATTTCCCGCACAGCGGTGACCGGATTGTGTTCCGCTATCGAGGCAGCCGTTGCCCAGGGCGCACGACCGATCCTCGACGGCCGTGACCGGATCGATCCGGATGGCGGGTATTTCCACGGACCGACTGTCCTCGACAACGTCGACCCCGCCGGCCCGCTGGTGACACACGAGCACTTCGGCCCCCTCCTCGCGGTGATCGAGGTGGCGGACCTGGACGGCGCCATCGACTTCGTGAGCCGCGCGCCGTTCGGCAACGCCGCCTCGATCTTCACCAGATCCGGTTCGGCGGCACGGGCGTTCACTCGAGCATCAGTCGGTAACGTCGGAATCAACGTGGGCGTCGCCGCACCGACCGCCCAGTTCGGGTTCGGCGGTCGGCGGCGATCGTTTTTCGGCACCGTCCACTCGCAGGGACGGCACGCGATCGAGTTCTACACGGACATCAAATCAGTGTCGTCGCGTTGGCAGTGAAGCTCGACGCGCACAGCCGTGCCGCCGTCAAAACGCCGATCCACCTCAGGCCGGGGGCCCCGACTCAGGGTCTACGAGCGGCCAGACCCTCATTCTCGACGGCGACGAATCGCTGCCGTGATCGGACCCCCGGCGGCCGCCTGAGTACATCCGTACCTGAACTGCAAGAAAGGCAACCATGACACTTCTGTACACGGCCCGAGCCGACGTCTCCGGCGGGAGGAACGGGCACGGCCGCACCGACGACGGCAAACTCGATGTCAAACTCTCCCGCCCCGGCGCCATGGGTGGCGAGGGCGCGGGAACCAACCCGGAACAGTTGTTCGCGGTGGGATATGCAGCCTGCTTCGAGGGTGCCCTCGGCGCCGCATCGCGACGGTCGCGTGTAAAGATGGGCGACACATCCGTCCACGCAGAAGTGTCGCTGCACTCCACCGACGACGGCGCCTTCCGGATCACCGCGTCTCTGGACGTGACGATCAAAGAGATCGACGAGCAGGCCGCGGTGGAACTGGTCAGGAACGCTCACCTGATCTGTCCCTACTCCAACGCTCTGCGCGGCAATGTGGACGTCAGGCTCACCGCCAACGGAACCTGGGTGGCTGGTTCCGATGGCTGAGCCTCTCGTGGGGACGGTGGCGATCAAGTTCCACACGCACATCAAGATGGTGTCGTCGCGATGGCCATGAAGCTCGACGCGCGCAGTGTCGCCGCCCTCGAAGCGCCGATCCGGCTGGGACCGGCCCACGTGCGGAACCGGATTTTCGTAGCGCCGCACACGACGAACTTCGGCGAGGCAGGCGTCAACCTCGTCACCCAGAGGCACCTCGAATACCACCGTGCCCGCGCGCGTGGAGGTGCTGGCCTCATCATCACCGAGGGGATCCGGGTTCACCCCACGAGCCTGCGGCGTCTCGGGATCCAGGCCTACGACGACAGTGCTGTGCCGGGTCTGCGGGCTCTCGCCGACACCGTGCATGGAGAGGGCGCAACCCTGTTCGGACAGCTCCTGCACACGGGCCGGCACTCGGGCGATGATCACGCCGGCTCCTGGGCACCGAGCCCCACACCATGGATCACCGCCGCCAACGTGCCGCACGTGATGAACGCCTTCGACCTCGACGAGCTCGTGGGCTGCTTCGTGCGAGCGGCGGCACGGCTCGTGGCGGCTGGCTTCGATGGGATGGAGGTGCACCTCGGCCACGGTCACCTGCTCCAACAGTTCCTGTCCCCGGTCACCAACCATCGCGTCGATGGCTACGGCGGCGGCGTCCTCGGAAGAATGCGCCTGGCACGCGAGGTCGTCTCAGCGGTTCGTGGAGAGGTCGGCGGACGGGCCGCCGTCGGCGCGCGCATCAGTGCCGACGAATTCCTGCCCGGCGGCCTTGGGCCGGACGACGTCGTCGAGATCGTGAGGGCCATTCACGCCGAGTCGCCGTTGGACTTCCTGCACGTCAGTCACGCCGCGTACATCGGCGCGCCATCGCTGTCCACCCAGATGGCCGACATGACCTACGGCACCGCACCATTCCGGTATCTGCCGGCCCAGTTCAAGCGGGAGTTCCCCGACCTGCCCATCCTGGGCGTCTGCCGCATCGACACCCTCGAGACCGCCGCGGAGATGCTGCTGGGCGGAGAGGCTGACCTCGCGGGGTTCGCGCGCGCCCACATCGCCGAGCCGGATCTGACCAAGCGCTCCCTGGGACGCTCACCCGCACCTCCTCGAAGCTGCATCGCGTGCAACCAGGGCTGCAACGCCAATCTCGAAGCGATCACACCGATTACCTGTACCGTGAACCCGGCGGTCGGCCGCGAACGAGAGTGGGCGAGCGCGGCGAAAGCAGCCAGCGCATCCCGACGCGTCCTAGTCGTCGGAGGAGGACCGGCCGGTATCGAAGCGGCAACCGCGGCCGCGCGGCGCGGCCACCAGGTCTCGTTGTACGACAGCCGGCCGGAGGTCGGCGGCCAACTGCTTGACCTGGTGCGGATGGACGGACGCGACGGATTCCGGATTCTACTCGATGAGCTCCGCTGCGACCTCGAGTCCTCGGGCGCGCAGGTGCACGCCGGGACGACCCTCTCCGCAGGCCTTATTCTCGCGGAGCAGCCGGAAGTCGTCGTGCTCGCATCAGGCGCCTTCCATGCGCTATCTTCACTCACCTCGCCAGGCGGCCCTGCGGTATGGGATCCAGAAGACGTCCTCGCCGAGCCGCGGCGAGCAGGCGATCAGGTCATCGTCGTCGATGACCTGGGCACCTGGGAGGCGTACGGCATAGCGCTGCACCTCGCCGCCCGCGGCGCTCGGGTTGAGCTCGTCACGCCGACCCAGGGTTTCGCCACCCGGGTCACGATCTACTCACGGCTTGAACTCGGTCGCCGCCTCGGCGAGGCCGGCGTGACTGTCCGGCCCATGACCGAACTCCGCGTTGCCGCGAACGCGGTGACCCTGGTCACCCACATCGGCGGGGAAGTGCGCGAGCGAACCGACGTGTCCGGGATCGTGCATGTACGCCCCCGTCAGACAGCAGCAGGCCTTCTTGATGAGCTGATCCCGACTGGCTGGACCGGCGACCTGTACCTGGTGGGGGATGCTTACGCGCCGCGCACGTGTCAGGAGGCGATCGCTGAAGGCCGCGGCGTCGGAACGGTCCTCGGGGTCGAGGATGCCACCATCGCGAAGGGCATTCGCACACGCCCGCCATACCGGTACCCGTATCACGGCAGCCGCCACGGTGCGACATGAGACAGCGACCGGGAGTCGTGTTGATCACCGGTGGTGCCGGTGGGATCGCGCGAACGATCATCGCCCGGCTCATCAGCGCCGGCTGGGATGTGGCGGTCGGTGACGTCGACCAGACGCGGTTGGACGAGACGAGGCTCCTCCGCTCTGCATTCACGGATCCTCGCATTTCTACTCATCGCTTGGACGTGACGGACGACAGATCCTGCGCTGCGGTGGTGGAGCAGGTACTGGACACGTTCGGGCGTCTCGACGCCTTGGTCAACAATGCCGGCATCATGGTGCGCCGCTCCGCCCTCGACACGTCGATCGACGAATGGCAGCGCGTACTTGATGTGAATCTGACCGGTGCCTTCCGAATGGCGCGAGCGTGCTACGCACCGCTCACAGCGTCACCAAACCCAGCGATCGTTTCCGTGTCCTCGAGTCACGCCGTCATGGCCGCGAAGGGATCGGTCGCCTACTCGACCAGCAAGGCAGCCCTGACGCACCTGACCCGCCTGCTCGCCCTTGAATGGGCCGAGTGGGGCATCCGCGTGAACGCGGTCGGCCCGACGGTTGTCCCCTCCCCGATGACACAGGACGTGCTGTCAGATCCGTCCTACGTGGCCCGCAAGCTGACAGCCATCCCATTGGGCGCGCCAGTGCAGGCGGAACACGTGGCAGCGGCGGTGGAGTACCTCCTTTCCCCCGACTCCGGGTCTACGACCGGCCAGACCCTCCTTCTCGACGGCGGCGAATCGCTGCCGTGATCAGACCCCGCAGCCGCCTGAGTACACCCGTACCCGGAACCGCAAGAAAGGCGACCATGACAATTCTGTACGCGGCCCGATCCGACGTCTCCGGCGACGGGAGGAACGAACACGGCCGCACCGGTGACGCCAACCTCGACGTCAAGCTCCGCGTCGTCTCTGGACGTGACCATCAAACAGGTCGACGGGCGGGCCCCGGCGGAACCGGTCAGGTACACGCACCCGATCTGTCCCTACGCCAATGCCTTGGAGACAACGTGGACATCAAGCTCATCACCAACGGAGCCTTGGTGGCTGATTGCGATGTCTGAGCCACACCTCGACAACATGGCGGACGCGGCGACCGTACGCCGCACCTTCACGCTCTATCCACGAGGCGTCACCGCCGTCGCCGCAATGGTTGACGGCGAGCGAGTGGGTCTCGCCGTGAGCGCGTTCGTAACAGTGTCTCTCGATCCCCCGCTGATGCTGATCTGCATCGACCGAAACTCGACCACGTGGCCAAAACTGTCCTTGGCCAACGGACTCGGAGTGTCGGTGATCGCGGAGGACCAGGTGTGGCTTGGCCGCCAACTCGCCCGTCGGGGCGTCGACCGGTTCGCCGGCGCCGACTTCGAGGAACGCGAATCAGGCGCGCTGCTGCTCAAGGGCGCTGTCGCCGCCTTCGAGACCCGGATCGACGAGACATATCCCGGGGGTGACCATCTGATGGTCATGCTGCGGGTGCTCAGTCTGCGAGGTTTCCCGGACGTTCGCCCACTCCTGTGGCACGACGCGACCTTCGGCGGGGTGGCCAGGACCGACCGCTAAGGCGAGTAGCTGGGTTCACCACCAGCCCGGGCTACCCGGATCGAGCAAGGCGGCGCCACATGCACCGGCAGCATGGCCCAGCCGCAAGAGCGCCCATTAGGCGGTGCCCGGGCCACGTCGAAGGCTTGTCGGAACGTGCTCAGCGAACGGCCCATCGGTCGCGACACTGACGGGCCGTTCGTCGTGCTGACACCGGCACGACCGCGAATATTCACCTTGGCGCCTGCGGCCCCCACCGGCGGCGTTTCGATCACGCTCTGGTTGTCGATCAACCCAAGACATGCGGCACCTCTCCACAACCCAGCAACCCAGTCGACGAAACCGGCAAATGGGTCAACGAGGATTACCTGCATATCAAGCATGATCGGACGGCTGATCTCGATGGCGGCGCTCTGCAAATGCGGCTGATCCCTCACGCTTTGCTTCGGGGAATACCGAGATGGTCGAGGAGGTCGAAGAAGCGGTCTTCGGCGAAGTCGTACCGGGAGCTTGGCAGCATCAGCCTGCCCCGCCATCCCCTCCGCCGCAGACCAGCCAGATCACACTCGTCTCGCCCGAGTCCCCCGCACGTCCGGAAAGATCCACGCCCATGCCAGCGATAGCTATGGGGCAACGAGTGCCGGCACAGGCGGCCAGGTCGCCCCTCCGCCCGCAAACCATCCAACAACAATGTATTACCACGTCTACTTCACTTCGCCGAGGTCCAACCTGTCTCCTCCGCCGGCCGCGTCGAGCACGTGCACATAGCCGCCGCAGGCGGCTCACTTCCCCAGGTCGCCGCACTGGTCGCGCAGCATACCGTTCAAGCCACGCCAGCTGACATGCCAGAGCTCACGCAGCGACTGGCCCGTACTCGCGAACGTGTGACCCGCGGATTGCAGCGACATCGGAATTAGTCGAAAGAGTTGAGTGATAACGCGAGCAGCAAGAACCAATCCGTTGTGCTCGACGCCCTCCCACGCCGAACACGCGACGATCGGAGGCCAGACACCTTCGGGCGGGGTTTGACTTACGGGCTGGTTGAACGGTAGCCGTGCAACTATCCTAAGTGGAGTGTATGGACCACGGCTCGATCCGCGAGCCGTCGGCGTCGTGGACCACGATGCGATCGTTGATGAACATGGACTGGGTAGCCGAACCCGAGCCTCGCGCGGGACGTACGACCTATTGCAGCTCGGACTACGGTCACCGGCTGTGAGCAAGCTGAGGCCTCGTCGACTACACCCCCGACGGGGGCGCCAGGCTGGTCCGAACGGTGCACCTGCGGTTCGCTCGGGGCGTCCCACACGAGGCAAGCTCAGGCCACTCGTCAGCAACGTAGCTATAGAGCGACACGCTCAATGAGCACGTGCAGGCCTTCGTCGACGTTCCCGATGAGCATCCCAACAGTCATCCTTCGTGCTCCGTGGGCAAGGCAAACGTGGGTACGAGACCCGGATTCGCCGGCCACGGCCACCGGCGTGTGCTCGCCGTGTCGGCCGACGGCGCTCGGACCGTCTATCCCTTCTGGACAATCACTGATGGTCGGCTGCAACAGGAACCCTCGACGCGCCAGACCTGGTGGTCCAGCCACGCCGAGCGCGCTGCTCGACGCGGGGCGCAACGCAGGTTCTCCTCCCAGGCGGAATGCCCTGCCGCGGCGGGCCGAGGCGGCAGAAGCCGTCAGGGCGGCGCTACTGCCCAAGGCCCCGAGGGCAGGAGTACCGCCGCATTGCCCGTGACCTGCGCCGACCGGTCAGCACCGTACGCCGCGTTGGCTCCGGCGCGGGCGACGACTGACAGATCGAGGGACCAGCGTGGCGGCGTGTCGCGCTCGCGCGTGTCGGCGAGTAGAGCCTCCACGACAGTCGCCCGTGCGGCCGGGTGCATACCGACCTCAGGCTCCTCGATCAGCGCCACCGCGTTCGCAGGCGCCAACAGTTCGGCGAGTTCCGGGCACAAGCCAACCCATCCAGGCCGCGACGGAGACCATCGAGCGCGGCAGCACCCCGTCGGTCAGGCCGAGCAGGGCAGCAATTTGGAACCGCGGGCGCCCGGTCCACAACGTACTTCGCCGCGAGGTAGTCGAGGTATTCCTGATGCCGGAAGGCGACAGCATTGCCAGGCGCGTATCGAATAACGCACTGCCGAGCACCTCCGCGTACACCTCGCGTCCAACCGTGGCGTCGGGCGGTCCGGCTCAGGCACGGTCGGAAGGCCAGCGATAGGGACGGCGGCATCATCCGCGCCAGTGCGGAAGGAGAACCGGCCGATCCCGCCGAACGCAGCGAACACGGCCAGCCGGCCGTCCGGCGCCGCACGTCGACGCCCGTGGACAACGGTGGTCGGAGGTCCTCTCGCTCGTCCAGCAGGCGCTGGACCTCGGACTCCAGGACCTCCGCGGGTACCCGGTAGCGGGTAATGGCTGCATACTGTGGATCGGTCGGTTCGAGCGCCGAACCGGGAGCTGACGGTCGGCGGCCTCGCCCCTACTTGGCCTCAAGGTACTTGATGACCGCGAGAACTCGGCGGTTGGCGGCGCGATCGTCGTGGAGGCCGAGCTTGATGAACATGGAGCGCATGTGAGTCTCGATGGTTCGCTCCGATAGGAAGAGCCGCTCGGCGATGCCCGTGTTAGACAAACCCTCGGCAACCAGTTCGAGTACGCCCCTCTCGCGTTCGGACAAGTCATCGAACTCGGAGCCGGATTTGGATCGTACGAGCGCGTGGACGACCTCGGGGTCGAGCGCGGCGCCGCCAGCAGCGACACGCTCGGCGGCATCGAGGAAGTCGGTCAGCTCGATCACGCGGTCCTTGAGGAGATAGCCGAAACCTGGGGTTCCGATCAGCGGCAGCACGGGCTGAAGCGAAATGTGCTGGCTCAGAAGGAGCAGACCCAGGTAGGGATGACTTCCGCGGAGCAACAGTGCGGCGTCGGCACCGTCGGACTCCATGCGCGGCGGCATCCGTATGTCGATGATTGCAAGATCGGGGCGATCGGAGGCGACAGCGGCCGCAAGCGCGCCGGTATCACCGACAGCCGCGACGACATGGTGCCCCTTCTCCGACAGAAGACGCAGGAGCCCTTCGCGGAAGAGCACAGAATCCTCGGCGACAACCACGCGCATCAGAGCACCGCCGCAATGGTGGTTCCGACCCCGGGCGGGCTGTTCACATTCAGGCTCCCGCCAACAGAGAGGATCCGGTCGCGCAATGCCAGAAGCGGCGCATCTGAAGGGAGTCCGCCGATGCCGTCATCAGTCACTTCCACCGCGAGCCGGGCGCCTTTCGCGGTGACCTTGATCTTGATATGCGAGGCGTGAGCGTGCTTCAGCACGTTGACGACCGCCTCGTTCACGACGAGGTACGCCGTCAGCTTCTGCGCGTCACTGACGGAGGGCAGGGCGTCCACGTCAAGCTCGACGGGAATCGGGCATGTCTCCCTGACTGCCGCCAGCGCGGGCTCCAAGCCGTCGTCAAGTTGCCGAGGGCGCACTCCATGAGCGATTTTGCGGAGTTCGTCCACGGTCTCCTTCAACTCCCGCACCGTCACCTCCAGTTCGGCAGCCTCCTCAGAAGGCAAACGCTCTTGAAGCAACTTCAAGCTCATCGCGCTGGCAACGATCCGCTGCTGTGCCCGGTCGTGGAGGTCGCGTTCCAACCGTCGGCGTTCGTCGGCTGTGGCTACCGCGAGACGTCTCCTGCTCTCCTGTGCCTGCTCAAGTGCCTCCCTCATGCCCAGTTGAAGTCGGCTCACTTCGATGGGCACCCAGGCGGCCTTCGCCACGTCGGCCACCCGTCGGCGGGCACGGCGCGAATCCCACCCCAAATGGATCACGGCAACGACCTCGCCGCCCGCCTCCAGGGCGAAACCATCAGGCTGGGAGACATCGCAGCCATCCAACCGGGACCAACCGCCTAAGGCGGTCCTCACGTAGAGAACAAGATCAGGATCGCCCTGAACGCCCTGGAGCACTGATTCGATCTCTTCGGGCTGACGTCGGCCGCTACGGACGTCAGCAGCGAACCGCTCTACCGTCGCCTGGGCGACGAAACGGTCCCGGTCAACGACGCGGCCGACCCAGATGGCGATGAACCTTTGCAACGGCAGAAAGAGCAACGCCGCGGCGAACGCGGCGATGGAACTACGAGGCCCGCCACCGAGGGCCACAGCTTGGCCGACGAGGAACACGACGAGTGCGAAGATCCCGGCAGAGACCGTGACTGTGAGGACCCATGCCACGGTTCCACTGAGTAGTCTGTCGACGTCGAACAGATCGTATCGAACAATCGCAATCCCCACGGCGGTCGGCACGAGCGTGGCAATGGCTGCGAGGAACGGCGTGTAAGCGACAGCGATGGTCGCTCCGTTCGCCTCGGCGACCCAGCCGCCGATCAAGAGGATTACGACCACAAGCCCCGCGAGCATCAGCCATCGGATCTGCTGACGAGTGCGCGCCCCTCCTCGTCGGTACCTGACAACGAGGGACGATACGGCCAGGATCATTGTCGCGCCGAGCAGGATCATGGCGACGTTGCCGACGGCGAGGCGCCATCCTGCCGGCTCCCAACCCGTTACCCGCCCGGTTTCTTGTGTTGACCCCCAGAGCGCGACCTGCAGCCCGAGAGTTGCGAGAGCGAACGTCCACGGCAACGTGCTCCAGAGACGACCGGGCCGAGGACCGTCGGGGAAGACCAGCAAGAGAGCGAACACCCCCGCCAGGTTGAGCGGCCAGGTCCCGGTCGACCAGGGGATGGAACCCAACCGCCCATGAAGCTGAACGGCAACGATCGCCGCCACGCTCCATGCGGCTGCCGGCGCCACCGGCGTGCGGGCATCACGCCAGGCGATCACCCAGCCAACGGCCGCAGCGAATGCTGCTGCGACCGACAACTCGGCAAGCGCCAGCGATCGCTCGACGGCGCTGATGACCAGCGCGGCAACAACGACGACTGAGGCGGCCACCGTCAGAAGACGCGGGATGGTCAAGGTCACGGTCCAATAGTTTCAGAACGCGCTCCGGGGCTGCTCAGTGCCAGCACTGCTCCGAGTCCGGTGACGGCACCGAAGCGACCGCAGTCGGGCACCGGCAGAGTGAATACGTCCGAACCTGACCTGCCCAAGGAGGGCCCCATGAACGTTCTCTTCACCGTGCTGTGCGCATTCGCGATCGGCTTCTTCGTCAAGCAGCGTGGCCTCGCGATCGTGACCTACCTGGCCCTCGAGGCAATCGTCTTCGCCTACCAGACCCTGAACGTTCTCCACGACAGTTGGCTCGATGCCGACGGGCGCGTGAAGCTCACCAACGGCGACCTGCTCGGCTACGGTGGCGTCAACGCTATCGTCATCCTCGTGGGTGTCGGTCTCGTCGTTCTCGGCACCGTCGTCGCTGCTCGCCGCGCCGCCAAGCGTAACTCCGTGTCCGTGGCCTGATCGCTGTTGACCGGCGACAGGCCGGGGCCGTCGAGATGGAGGCCGTCGAGGTCGAGGAGCAGGTGCTCGTATTGGACGGACTCGTCGAACGTCTGTCGCGGAGTCGGCGAGGGACGGCGGGAGCCGGACGCTAGGCGGCTCCCGCGTTGCCCCGGTCGTGGGCCAGGTCGGCGAGGTCGTCCGAGTTGCAGCAGACCCGGTCCACAGTGGCTTGGCCATGCGAGATGACCCAATCCTGGATGTGGCGCAGGTCCTCCTCCTCAACGGGCCCGAGCAGTAGACACGCGGCATTTGCGACGGGCCAGGAGTAGAGGCGGGACCGGGTGCATTCCCATTGCTCGACGAACGCGACGACGTCGGACGGGTCCAGTGCGCGCAGGCGACGGAACAGCAGGCGCGACACCGAATCCGTGTCGCTGCCATGATGCCGGCACTCGGCGATCAGCGCCCAGAACCTGCCCTCGTCCACCGCTGGGACCGTATCAGCCAGACCCGCCACGCCGAGCCCGCGCCGAGCCGGACACGGCCACCCGAGCCGGCGCCCCGCGTGGCAGGCTGGCCTGGTGACCGGGGACTGGCGACACGAGGAGGCCGTGCGTGGACTGGCTGTACGCCATGCTCGCCGGCTCGCTCGCCGGTTTCTACGACACCCTGCGCTGGCCCGTTCGGGAGACCGAGAGGTCGCCGCAGTTCCGCTGAGCCATGGGTTGACTAACTTCCCTCCACCGTGGACGGTTGAGGGCAAAGATCTGGGGACGGTGTCGCGGCAGGCGGTGCCGATGACGGAACTGGCTGAATTCCACCTCGACAAGGCACGCCAACTGGGCCGCGCTGGCGACTGATCGGATCTCTCGGTCGGCCGATCGGGTCGGTTTCCATGAGCCGTGGGACGGCACGTGCAGCACGTGGCCGCCGACCGTTGCACCGGGCCGGGTGCGGTTGCGCCGGTGCCTACCGGATCGGGTCGAAGTCCTCGGGAGCCTGGGCGAAACGACGCTCGAACGCATCGACGAGAACCTGATCGCGCGGGAGCAGGTGCGATCACCCACACAGGTGCCCGCACGTTCGACGCTGCACGCAGGTTTCCAGACCCGACTCGCCATCGAGGGTCCACGCCCGAAACCCTACGACTTCAGCGAGTCCGGGCACCCGCCGTCGTGTGCGGGGCTCTTGGGACCTGTTCACCAGCGGCTGGCGACGATGCCTGTGCGCCCGCCGACAGCGAGGCGGAGATCGCCGATGAGTGCGGGTGACAGGGTGGGCCAGTTGAGGAACCTGACCGCTGGTCCACCGACGAGGACGCCGAACTGGCCGGCCCAGTCACCCGCCAGCCCGGCCCAGCCGCACTGGTCACAGGTGAACGTGGGCTCGTGCGCGTTGTCGATCCAGTCGGTGAGCCACTCGACGTACGAGTCGGTGTAGACGCTCGGCGCCGGTGCTTCGCACCGTGGGCAGCGTGGCGGCTCGTCGTTCTCCACGGGATGGTAGACATCGCGGCCGGTGTGGATGTCCACACCGTTGTTGGCGGTGCGCAGAAATGCGTCGAGCCAGTCGACGGGTTCCACGAGTCCGGCGCGTGCAGCGGGGCCGGGCATCCACGCGCTGGGCTGCCACAACCCGTCTCGACGGTCGTTCGGGACGATCACACCGCGGGACAACAGAAGCTCCTGCAGACGGACTGCGATCTTCTCGCTCTCGTCCGGCGCGATGACATCCAGCCGAAGCGCCGTCACGCTGTGCTCGCTCACCCATGGTCCTTTCGGCCCTGCGGTCGGATGTTGTTCACCGGTCGGCCGGGCCGCCGAGCGCCGAACCCGACACCAAGATCCATTCACGTCGAGGTCAACATGACCACCGGACTGGGCCGTTCAATCGGCAGAGCCGGGCCACCGGTGCCCGTGCCCAACACGAATCGGCCGGGTTCGTGCCCCCATGGTGCCCCCAACAACGAAACGCCTCGACCCCCCATGGATGGGATCGAGGCGTTTTGCCTGTTCAACGGGGTGGAGCTGAGGTTACGGCATACGAACACTCTGCCAACGACAACCGGCCCTGACCTGCCGCTTCCGGTCGCCAAGGAGCGCCAGGCGGTGGGCTCCGGCGCCGGTGGGTCGCACAGACGTCCGGGTGGACAGTCAGGGGATGCCTAAAGGGAGGGCCGTACGTGCCGCGTTGTCAGCCGGGCCCTGGCAGTGTCGCGTGGAGATTCCTCCCAACCACGAGACGCAGTCCGTGTCTGCGAAGGCTCCTGAGCTGGGGAAACGCGGTCCCGTGGTTGAGTGAACGCACGCTCTGCCCTATGAAGCAGCAGCGCGCACTCGTGGCCCGTTCTCGCGAGGGATGCTCGCGCCGCTGGCGACCCTCCGGCCGCGTTCTTGCGGGGCGGACGGGCGTCCGTGACGCCGGCACCGTGCGTCATGCTCGGGCGAGATCAGTCAGCGGTTCTCGCCCTGGTGTCTCCCGATACACGACTTTCGTGACCTTCTGGGGTCAAACGAACCTAGAGCCTCGCGCCACCGCTGCGACAGAACCACCCGGCTGCCCGAGCGGCCCGCGCTGCCGAGGCACCGAAGTCCTGACTGACCAGCCCGCGGCCGGCGGGCATAACCAGCGGGAGGCCCGCTAGCGGGGCCACCGACCTGAAGGCAACGCGCTCGCCGACCTTGTACGCCGCAGGCCTGGCGGTCGCCTCGCGCCCAGGCGCCCTGCGCATCGCCGACTTCTTCTTTGCCGCCGTAGCGCTCAGCCTCGCTCGGATGGCCAGGCTGGCCATGCCACCGTAGCGGCGGATAGGCCCTTAAACTCGCTCCAAACATCAACGGAATCCAGGCCCACGAATTGGATCAATCACAACAGTGAGCTCAGACCCTTGTCAAACGCCGGCCGAATGTCATCGGAGCGCGGGCGAACCGACCCACGCTGAGCGCCCCAGCCGACTGCCGGTTCGCTCCAGCGACCTGGCGTAGGGACAGATGATGACACCACGACAGTGCTGGAACGACGGCCAACTGGTTTGATCTGCCCCGCTCAACCATTGGCAGGCGATCTAGGTCTTCCATCCGTCCCTTCAGCGCGCTGCGCGAAGGTCTGTCATCGTGCCGATAGGCTCGACAGCCTGAGGTGTTCATGATCGAATGTGGGGCAACGTCTTTGGTGTCACCACGTTCGCCAACGGCACCTTCACCCGCCCACAGCTGCGATCCTGCACAGCGGCGTAACCGTAACCGCGGCGACGACGTCCACCTCGTCCACGCCTGACCGGCCGTCACTTCTTGCGGTAGATGATCGGCTTGTTGTCGGCGAAGCGACGCAGCGGGCTCAGCACGATGACGTCGTCGGGATCCAACTCGGAGTAGAGGTTGTAGCCGCCGACACCCGGATCGAATCCCGGGTAGTCGAAATGATCGATGGTGACTTTGACGATCTGCCGGCGTCCGTCCGGATCGGACAGTGGCGCCTGGATCTCCCACCTGCCCGACGCCGGAAGCTTGCCGTCGCCCAGATCCGGCGGCAGGCACGGCTCGAACCCGCATCTCAACAGCAACGGCGCGGCGTCGTCGGTGTGGAACTCGCCGCGCTCCAGGAAGGTCAGGGTGCCACCCCGGCCGGACTCCGTCCACTCCCCGATCACGTCCGCCTCGGTCAGGGCGGGACCCCGGGTATCGAGAAAGACCTGGCAACCGGCTGCGCCGAACAGGACGGCCCAGGCCAACGCGAGCACCGTGAGCCGGCGCGGCCACCGGGCCGGGGGCGGGGCGTTCACGAGCATGGGAGTTCCTGACTGTTCGGGACCTGCCGGGCTGGTCGGAGCCGGCCCAGCCTACCGTCCGCGGGCCGGCCCCGCCTACCTCGCGGCAGGCGGGGCCACCTCGTCACGGGTGCGGGCCAGGCGTCGGGCAAGGGCAGTTGTTCGGCGGGAAGGTCGGCTGCTGTACCACGGAGATGGGTTCCCGCCAGGTCACCACTTGCTGCAGCCAGTGCTCGCCCTGCACGGCGTCGTGACCGTCACCGGCCAGGCCGCTGCCGTAGTTCGACACCTTGCCCGGGTTCGGCGTGCCGGACGCCTTCGTCGTCGCGTTGACCAGGTTGAACTCCACGACGGGGCTACCCGAGCTGTCGCGGCCCACCACTTTCCAGGTCAGGTCGAACGAGCCCAGGAAAGCCTGCTCCGGTGTCGAGCCGAATACGCCCGAGGTGGCGGCCCCGACCGCATCCATGCCGAACTGGGCGATCTTCTGCATCGCGCCGTCCTTCCTGTAGAGAAGGCTGGCGTCGCCGTGGTCCTGGCCGGCGGCGATCTGCTTCGCCAGGTCCATGCGGACCCCGGTCAGGTACGGGTGGTACCGGATGCCCTCGGTGAACGCGTCGCCATCGCGGAAGTACTCCGTCGTGACACAGCTGCCATTCGGGCCGGGCGTGTCCGTCGCCGAGCAACCGGCGGCCTCGAGGGACAGGAACTCGCGAAGCAGGCCGTAGACACCCTTCTGGTTCGAGCCGGCGGCGTGGCAGTACGCCGGCGTGTTCGCGGTGCACGAGCCGCCGGACGACTTGCCGCTGATCGGAGTCCCCGGCGGGGCCGACGACGGCTGCGGGTTCGGCGTCGAGCCCGACGAGGACGAGCCCGTGGGCGGGTACCACCCGTCCTCGCCGACGCGACAGGCATGCTGCCCCACGCCGTCGGCGTCGTCGCACGTGGGCCTCGTGCCGCCGGCGTCGCTGTGATTCACGGGATCGTTGGCCGAGTAGGTGTAGCCGGACAGGGTGAACGCGTTGTCGGTCAGCAGTACCGGGTCACGCTGCAGGAACCGCCCGGTGGCCGGGTCGTAGACGCGGGCACCGAGCAGGTTCAGTCCCGTCGCCGGGTCGGTGGCCTGGTTGACGAAGGCCCGGTTGTCAAGCCAGCTCGTCGGCGCCGTCCCGCGGTTGCGGCCGTACGGGGTGAAGTACCGGCGGGTCTCGGCCTGGCTGGACCCGGCGTCAATCGTCACCGTGTGGGTGCCCTGGCTGTCCCCGCACTCATAGGTGAGCGCGCCGGTGCTGGACCGGACTATGGTTGGGCCGCCGTTGGTGGCGTAGTACCGCAGGCCGGTCACGGCGCCGGTACCGGTGGTCAGGGTGAGCTGCTCCGCCCCCAGGTACAGCGTCACGGTGGTGCCGGTGGCGGTGTGGTCGCGCTGCAGCAACAGGCTTCCGTTGGCGTCGTAGATGTACGTCGCGGCATTGCCGGCCGTGTCGTTGACCGTGCTGGTGTGGTTGCGGGTGTCGTAGGAAAGCGTCTGGTTAGGGCCGCCGGCGATGGTGCGGGTCTTCGTGTTGCCGGCGGCGTCGTAGGTGTAGGTGTCCGTTCCGGCGGTACCGGGGCCGCTGTGGACGACCGACTGCAAGGTGTCGGGTTGGGTGGCAGTACCGGTGTAGCTGTAGTTGTGGTTCACGTCGTGGGCGACGACACCGTCCAGGGCTTTGTCCACCGTGGAGGTACGGTTGCCGGAGGCGTTGTACTGATAGGTCTGCCAATACGCGGCCGGGCCACCCACAGTGGACGATGATGGCGTCACAGTGTCGCAGCCGCCGATGTTCGGCACCGACGGCGAGGCGGCGGTGTGGGTGCCGGCGGTGTCGGTCCAGGCTGCGGTGAGCTGGCCGAGCTGGTCGTAACTGAAGCACTGCCGGTCGGTGAGACTGGCGTGCTGCACGTCGGTCGTCGCGGTCTGCCGCCCGGAGGCGGTGTACAGGTTGACCACGTCGTCGACGTGCGTGCTGCCGGACTGCTTGTCCAGGAACTGTTCCGTGACCCGGCCGGTGGCGGTGTCGACAATGTTGGTCTGCACCACCTGGTTCGGCATGGCGCCCAGCGTCCACCGGGTGGTGCGGCCGAACGGGTCGACCTGGGTGGTGGCCAGGTACCCGACCAACCCACCAAAGTTGGTCAGCACGTTGTTCTGGTTGTAGCTGTAGTTGACCGTCTCGGCCGGCAGGCCGCCGTCGGCGCCGAACGTGGTGCTGGCCACGGCGCCGCTGGGCTTGACGACCGACGAGGTCGAGTAGATGCCGGCGAGCGGGCCCTCGTCGGACGGTAGTCCATTCGCGACGGTCGGGATGGTTACGCTGTTGCCGGTGGCCACCCCGCGGTTGGTATATCCAGCCACCGTCGCGGTGTACGCGGCGCCCGCCACGAACGAGGTGGACGAGGCCGGCTTGCCCTTGCCCAGCGTGGCCGTGTCGAAGGTCCACGCCGCGATCTGGGGGCCAGCGGTGCTGCCCTGGAACTCACCCGTCTTGCGGCCCAGGCTGTCGTAGGCGAACGCGAGGGTCTGGTTGTTCGCGTCGGTGGTGGTCTTCAGTTCACCGGTCGGGTAGTAAGCTGCGGTCGTCGTGCCGCTGTCCGGGTCGACCGACTGGGTCAGGTTCCCCCGTAGGTCGTAGGTGCTGGACCACACCCGGCCGGCCTGGTTGGTCGTGCTGGCCAGCTTACCGGCCGGCGTGTAGGTGTACGTCAGCACGTTGGCGTCAGTGGCATTGCCGGTCGGTGTGGCCGTGGTGTACGACCATTTCGCCGTGGTCCGGCCGAGCGCGTCGGTGAAGGCGCTCGCGGCGGTACCACCGGCGGGCGGTGTGACGTCGGTCCGGTCCGCCCCGGGGTACGCCGTGGTGGTGTGCCACTGCGGCTGCGCGTACGAGTAGAACGTGCTGGCGACCGCCCGGCCCCGCCCGTCGAACGTGGTCAGGTTCTCAGCCGGCACGGCCGAGTCGGCGGTCTGCACGAACGTGGCGGCGGGCAGGCCGGTGCCGCTGTAGTACGGGGTGGTCTGCTTCACCACCCATCCGTGCGAGTCGTAGAACGTGTCGGTCACCAGGGAGTTGTTGGTGCCATCCTTGGATACGTCCTGCTGCTGCCGTGGCGCCATGTACCCGTCGTAGATCGTGTAGGACGTGGCGTAGGTGGCGTCGTCGCGCAACGTCTTGGTCAGCAGCGTGGTCGGCGCCGTGGTGCCGTTGACGGTGTACACGTAGCCGATGCTGGCCGGCTTGGTCAGCGCCTGTCCGGGCAGCCATACCCCGGTCACCCGGCCGAGCCCGTCGTAGGCGGTCGAGGTCGAGTTGCCGTTGAGGTCGACCACCTTCGTCGGCGTCTGGCGGGCAACGTCCATTGTGGATGTCGTGATGAAGTTGTGGGCGGTGTCGGTGGACACGACGGTGGCCGGCAACTGCCCGGCGGCCGGGGTGTAGCCGGTGGTGGTCACCAGGCCGTGGGCGTCCGTGGTCGAGGTGGGCCGGCCGTACGCGTCGTATCCGCCGGCCGTCATCGTGTTCTGGTAGACCGGCGTCGAGCCCGAATAGTGGTCGATGACCGCGCTCTGCGTGGTGTCGCCGACCGAGCCGATGACACCGGCGGTGGTGGTGTTCCCGTCGTAGTAGGCCAGCGTGTCGGCGATGGTGTTCGTCGCCGACGGGGCCGGGCACGCCCCGGTACCGATCGGGCCGCCGGTCGAGACCGACACGGTCGTCGACCGGGCCGGCACGTCGAGCATGCCGCTGTTCAGACCCGATGGCGGCGTGGCGTAGGTCGACGTGCTGCAGGTCTCCTGGGAGTTCGCGGTACCGAGCAGCGAGGTGTCACCCTGGTTGTCGGTGTGCTGCAGCAGGCCGGTGATCGACGAGAAGACGCTGATGCTCGCGGTCGTGCGCCAGGCGCCGCTGGCCAACAGGCTGACCGCCTTGGTGGTGCCGGTCTTGACCAGGAACGCCTTCTCGGCCGGCAGCCCGGGCTGGCTGGCCTCAGCGTGCGACGAGGTCTGGGCGGACCAGGGCAGGCTGATGGACTTGGCCTTGACCGAGCCGCCGGACTGGTCGTACGTGTCCGACTCCAACGCCATGCCGGCGTACTGTCGGGAGTCAGTCACCACATCGCCCACTGTGGACGAAACCGTGACCGACTTCTGCGTACCGCCGGTCTGCGAGTTGTAGTCGCCGTCCATGCCGCGCAGGTAGGTCGTCTGCGTCTGCGTGACCGGATCCGGGGCCACACCGGTCGTAGTCGTCACCTGCCCGAAGCCCCGGAACTGGTTCCATGTGCGTTGCGCGTTGTCCGTGGTCGGCGAGTCGTTGCGGTGCCAGGCGGCGCCCCCGACGTATGTGTAGTTGTTCCTGCGGGCGGGCGAACCGGCGACCAGATCGGTGCCGGTCACCTGGGTCACCACGTACTTGATGAACCAGTCCGAGTTGGCCGACTGCCCCGGCGGGGTCCAATACTGCTGGTAGCACAGCATGGTGTTGTTGGTGGGGTTCGGCAGGACCTGACTGCCCGGGGTCTGGTTGCACGCCGCGATGGTGGCGGTGGAGTTCGCGTAGGTGACGCTCACCTGCTCGCCGGACTCCGTGGTGATCCAGGTCAGCCGCTGGTGGTTGTATGCGGGCCAGGTCGCCGAGCCCGGGACCCGGTTGGGCAGCAGCGTCCCGCCGAACACCACGGCCGGCATGGACGCCGCCGTGGTGGCGTCGTTGCCGGTGTGCTGCACCGAGTCGAGCCAGAGCGACGGGCTGGTCGTGTCCCCCGGGTCGGGGAACGACGATGACAGCGCGTAGGTGTCGACCGCCTTGTACGTGCCGGCGTTGTTCACCAGGGTCTGGATCTGGGTCAGCTTGTACGTGGAGAAGTACGAGATGGCGCCGTTGGGGCAGGTGCCGGTCGACGGGCAGATCAGGTCGAACGGGGTGTCCGGCCAGTCGGCCTTCGTGGTGCTCGTCAGATTGGCGAAGCTCGCGCACTCCGACGGACTGCCGGTGCATCGCTGAGCGGTGGTGAACACTACCTTCGCGGCCGGCGCCGGGCTCGTCGCGGCCGCGCCCGCGGTCCGCAGCCCGTAGCTGATCTGGGTCAGAAAGCCGCCCCGGGTGTACGCCGTGTTCACGTGAGCGGACGAGCGGGCGTAGTAGTTCGACTCGGTCTGGTACGTGAACGTCGTGGTGTTGCCGTGCGGGTCGACCGCGTAGTCCAGGTTCCACCGGTAGGCCATGTTCGGTGCGAACGAGTTCACCCCGGTGCTGGAGCTGTAGCACGGGTCGCCGGAGTTCGGGCAGTACACAGGCTGCGTCCAGGTCGCGTTGCTGGCGGGGTCCACCCCGGTACCGCCCTCCGCGGTAGGCAGCTTCCCGGCGCCGTAGTAGTACCGGGTCCCGTCCCGCGCCGTCACGACCCAGTACTCGCCGTTATACGCCCCGTTGGGGGCCCCCCGTCTTCAGCTCGACCTTGGCCCCGGTGTCACCGGAGACGCGCCAGGTGTGGGCGGTGTCGTCGAGCACGAGCTGACCGCCCATGCCGTTGCCGTTCAGAGAGACTTCCTGGCCGTTGTATCCCCAGCAGGTGTCGCCCGAGCCGGTCAGTCCGTCCTTGCTGCACGGCAGGTACGACCGCTCGATGAATCCCGGCTCGTACGACCAGCCGGTGCCGACCGACGACGACTGCGCGTTCGTGGACGCGGTCTGTCCATCCACATCAGACGACGTGTAGCTGAGCTCGACCGAGGGCGCGGCCCCACCCAGTGAGGGCGGCACCGTGATCGGGTACGAGTACGTGAAGTTGCCCGTCGCCCCACCGACCGACCACTGGTTGGACGGCTTCACGCTGGTCGCCGAGTAGTCACCTGCGGAGCCGGCCGGCGCCGACCCGGCCGCCATCACCACCGCCCCGGATCCGATCGGCCGCACGCCCGCGTCCGCCGCCGGCCCGTCGTGCACCACCGTCGACGCGGCCACCGGTGCGCCCTTCATGCTGGCGCCGCTCGCGGACAGATCGACGGTCGCGGCCAGCCGGCCCGTGGCGGCGTCCCGCGAGAACGGCACCGGCGTCTGCACCTGGCAGGCGGCTACGGTCGGCGTGGTCACCGCACACGCCGGCAACGCCACCAACCGCAGTCGGGACGAAAAGTTACCGCCGGACAGGCCGGCCAGCGCGGCCGGATCCAGCTCGACCCGCGCCGACGCCGCACCGGTGCCCAAATCGGCCCGGCTCACTGTCCACATCAGACCGGAGCTTACGCCCGCCTGCTGCGACGCCGCCGGCCCGACGAACGACACCCGCAGCTGCGGACTCGACCCGACCGGCACCGACAGCGGCGACACGAACAGTGGGGAAGTCCCCACCCGCACCGCCGAAGCGGGATCGGACGGAGCCCGCAACCCGCGGGTCGGCGCCACGGAGTCCGGGGGCGCCAGTGGCACCACCGACTGCCCGGCGGCCGGCAACGACACCGCCGGCGCCTTGAACGGCTTGGCCGCGAACGCGGCGCCGGCAGACCCGAACGCACCCGAGATCCGCTTACCCGGAACGGGCGTGACCTTCGACGTCGGTGTGTTCGGCGGAGACCAGTTTCCGGTGGCGGCGGCGGCCGGACCGGGCACAGCGACAACACTCATCGCAATCATTGTCAAAGCGACCAACATGGACACATATAGACGCCGACAGTGCACCGCAGCCATCACAATCATGCTCCCCGTCCGCAAGACCTACAGCCAACGTGCCGACCATAGATCAGCGCCCATGGATTGCGCCACCCGCACCAGGTCACAGAACGGTGACACCACCGGTCTCTATCCACAGTGGGCACGGCTGGGAGTCGCCGTCAGGCCCTGGGCGGTGTTCGTCGTCCACTGTGTCCAGTCCGTCGTCGCGCTACACGTACGAACGGATCCCGTATCCTGACGGGATCCACAATGGACGTGCTCGGCCCGGTTGCCGCTACGTCAGGTCGGCCAGGGCGCGCAGCCGGGCGATCGTCTCGGCCAGTACGGCCGGAGTCATCCGTTTACGCTCGAGCTGCGCCGCCGTCTCCTGTGCCGATCCCCGAACCCAGAAGAACCCACCGTCGGCGTCCTGGATCAGCGCGACGTCGCGCCGGGCCGGGCCGCGGACCAACAGCGAGATGGTGTCGGCCTCGGCCTGGACCGCGTGGACTCCGTTGTGCAACAACGCGTAGGAGCTGCCCGCGCGCTCGACGCGTTCGAGGATGGGCACCATCGTGCGTGGGTCGGTGTGCTCCCCGAAGTTGTCATCGGTGCCGTAGATACGATGACGGTAGGCGCCCCGGAGGATATGCGTGGCGAACGGCCAGCGATGGTTGTGCGGCCGGTCGAAGTACCGGCTCGGGTAGACGTGCGCGCGGATCCGGACGCCGCACTCGGGAAGATCGGCCAGGACGAGCTTGTCCACGAACTCCTGCCGCTCACACAGGCCGGGTAGGCCGGGCGCGCCGGGCAGTCGGCTCAGCAGTTCATCGAGCAGGCCGTCCGTAGTCAGGGCGGCGAACAACGGCTCGGCGCCGGCCAGGATCGCGCCGGTGTCACTCCAGTCGATGTTCGCGACCCCGGCCAGCGCCGGGTGAATGGATGCAGTTGCCGGCATCACAATCCCCTTCTTCGACGCCTCTTCCGACGAAAACGTCAGCCGGCGCGGCCGTTGATGCAGCGCAACGCTAGCAGCGATCACCGCCACCCGCTGTCCCCCTCGCAGGACCGGCAGCGCCGAACGTCCGTCGCGGCGACGACCGCCGGCCACCGGGCCGTGGGCCTGGACAGCGCACGATCGTTGTGCCTCAATGGCGAAATCGCCACGGGGTACTGAGTCCGTCGATATGCGTCGCGACTTTGTCGCACAGCCATCGGCGGCCCTTTCGTATGCCCCGAGCGTTTGCCCGGGGGGAAGAGGTTTCAGTGACGAGCAGGCTTGCTCTTCATGGCGGCACGCCGGTGGTGCCATTCGAGCACCAGACGTTCACGCATCCACAGGTTGATCCGAAGATTCTGGTCCGGGCCGGCGAACGGTCGCTGCGGGAGCGGCTGGTCTCCTTCACCGGCCTCGGCCTGGTCGACGAGGTCGAGGACACGTTCCGGCGAACCCTCGACGTCGGTCACACGTTGGCCACCAACAGCGGCACCAGCGCGTTGTTCGCCATGTATTACGCGATGGGACTCGGCCCGGGCGATGAGGTGCTGGTGCCGGCGTACACCTTCTTCGCGAGCGCGATGCCGTTGTTCCGCTTGGGCTGCCAGCCCATTCTGGTGGACTGCCTGGACAATGGGAACATCGACCCGGCCGACATCGCGCGGAAGGCGACCGCGGCGACCAAGGCAATCGCCATCACACACATGTGGGGAATCCCCTGTGAGATGGCCGAAATCACCGAGGTGGCAAGCAAACTCGGGCTGCCCATCCTCGAGGATGCCTCGCACGCCCACGGCGCCACGTACGACGGGGCCCCGGTCGGGGCGATCGGGGCGGCCGGCGCGTGGAGCCTGGGCGCCCAGAAGATCGTCACTGGCGGGCAGGGCGGCATGCTGCAGAGCCGCGACCGCGACGTCTACGAGCGGGCGTTTCTGGTCAGCCGGGCCAACGACAAGATAAACGACCGCGGTATCACCGCCACCTACCATCATCCCTACGCCGTTACCGGATGCGGTCTGAACCTGCGGATGCATCCGTTCGCCGCACTCACCATCACGGCCCAACTGGCCCGGTTACCGCAACAGTTGGCGCAGCGGCGCGAGACGGCACAGTTCCTGATGGACGAGCTGAAAGACGTGCCCGGCATGTCCTTTCCCCGCATACCCGAAGGCGCCGAACCCGCCTGGTACGCTTTCCCGGTCAGTTACGACACCGCCGCGATGCGCGACGTAAGCCGGGCCGCATTCGTCGAGGCTGTCGTAGCGGAGGGCGCCACCGGTGTCGACATTCCCGGTTCGACCTGCCCGCTAGCCGAGTTCCCGTGTTTCCGGGGCGAGCCCGGCACGTTCGCCGCCGCCCCGGTGAGCGCGGTCATGCACGCGCACGGTGACTTCCCGCAGGCCGAGCGGTTCCACGCCACGATGATCAAGTTCCCGGTCTGGTACGGCGAGAACCGGCTCGACTACGCGCGGTCGTACGTCAACGCCGTCACCAAGGTGCTGGACAACCTCGACGAACTGGCATCCGCCGCCGTCTAGTCCACTGTGGTCACGTTCCCGCGGTCAGCGGTCGGACCACGATGTCCGGAGAGGAGACTCTACTGTGGATGCCGGCGTCGCGTTGGCTCAGGACGCCCGACCCGACTACCGCGCGATCAACGCGCGGCTCAACCTATTCGGACTCGGTGGGGAAATCCAGTTCGAGCAGGACCACGTGGCGGTCCGGGAGTATTTCCGCCAGCACGTCAACCCGCGCACCATGGTGTTCGCCAGCGTCGTGGAGCGGCTGACCTACCTGATCGGCCACGGTTACTACGAGCGGGCCGTGCTCGACCGGTACCGCCCGCCCTTCTTGGAGACGATCTTCGAGCGGGCCCACGCGCGCAGACACCGCTTCGCCTCGTTTCTCGGCGCGCTCAAGTTCTATTCGACCTACACGTTGACGACGGCTGACGGTCAGTACTACCTCGAGACGTACACCGACCGTGTGGTCATGGTCGCCCTCACGCTGGCCGGTGGGGCCGAGGGCGAGGCGCTCGACCTGTTGGACGAGATCCTGGCCGACCGGTTCCAGGTGACCACGGCGACGCTGCTCAACAGCGGCAAGCGCAACGGCGGCGGGTCGATCTCGTGCTTTCTCCTGCGGGTGGAGGACAACATGGAGTCCGTGGCGCGGGCCGTCAACGCCGCGCTCCAACTCTCGCGGCGCAGCGGCGGGGTGGGCTTCATGCTGTCCAACCTGCGGGAGTTGGGGGCACCGGTCAGCGGGTTGGAGAACCAGTCCGCCGGGGTGATTCCGGTCATGAAGCTGCTGGAGGACTCGTTCTCCTACGCCCACCATGCCGGCACCCACCAGGGCGCGGGCGCGGCCTACCTGCAGGCGCACCATCCCGACATCCTGCGGTTCCTCGACACCAAGCGGGAGAACGCCGACGATAAGGTCCGGATCAAGAGCCTCTCCGTCGGGGTGGTGATCCCCGACATCACCTTCGACCTCGCGCGCGACGACGACGAGATGTGCCTGTTCTCGCCGTATGACATCCAGCGGGCCTACGGCGTGGGCCTGTCCGACATAGACATCACCGCCCGCTACGCGGAACTGGTCGCCGATCCTCGTATCCGGGCCGCCCGGATCCGGGCCCGGGAGTTCTTCCGGATCGTCGCCGAGCGCCAGTTCGAGTCGGGCTACCCGTATCTCCTGTTCGAGGACACGGCCAACCGGGCCAACCCGATTCCGGGCCGGATCACCCACTCCAACCTCTGCTCTGAGATCCTGCAGGTGAGCACGCCGTCGACGTTCAACGAGGATCTGTCCTATGCCGACGTTGGCAAGGACATCAGCTGCAACCTGGGGTCGCTGAACATCGCCCGGGCCATGGACTCACCCGACCTGGCCAAGACGGTCGAGGTGGCCGTTCGCGCGCTCACCGCGGTGTCCGACGGGGCGAAGCTCGACTGCGTGCCGTCGGTGGCGCGGGGCAACGACGAGTCGCACGCGATCGGGCTCGGCCAGATGAACATGCACGGCTACCTGGCCCGTGAACGGATCCACTATGGATCGCCCGAGGCGGTCGACTTCACCGACATCTACTTCATGACCATCGCGTTTCACGCCATCAGCGCGTCGAACCGGCTGGCCGTCGAACGTGGCCGGTGGTTCAAGGCCTTCCCGGAGTCCGCGTACGCGTCCGGCGTCTACTTCGATCGCTACCTCGCCCGGTCGTGGGAGCCCGCCACGCCGAAGGTCCGCGAACTGTTCGCGCGAGCGGCGATCCGGGTGCCCACCCGACAGGACTGGCAGGCGCTGCGGGCCTCGGTGATGGCGCACGGGCTCTACAACCAGAACCTGCAAGCGGTCGCGCCCAACGGATCGATCGCCTACCTCAGCCACTGCACCCCGAGCATCCATCCGGTGTCGGCGCGGGTCGAGGTCCGCAAGGAAGGCAAGGTCGGCCGGGTCTACTACCCCGCGCCGTACCTGACCAACGACAATCCCGAGTACTTCCCGGACGCGTACGAGA
This sequence comes from uncultured Actinomycetota bacterium, assembly GCA_963742855.1. Classification (GTDB taxonomy): domain Bacteria; phylum Actinomycetota; class Actinomycetes; order Mycobacteriales; family Micromonosporaceae; genus CAVUNP01. Next base: position 169,309 of record CAVUNP010000023.1, read on the forward strand.
TCGGGTACGAGAAGATCATCGACATGTACGCGGCGGCCACCCAGCACGTCGACCAGGGCCTGTCGCTGACCCTGTTCTTCACCGACACCGCCACCACCCGCGATCTCAACCGGGCCCAGATCTACGCGTGGCGCAAGGGCATCAAGTCGCTCTACTACGTCCGGTTGCGCCAGACCGAACTGGACGGTACCCGGGTCCCGGGCCTGGTGTCGGGCCGGCCGGCAGACCGTCGCGCGGAGGTGGGGATCGCGTGACCAACGCCTACATCGTCGAAGCCATCAACTGGAACCGGATCTCCGATCGCGTCGACCTCGAGGTATGGGACCGGCTGACCGGCAATTTCTGGCTACCCGAACGGATTCCGCTCTCCAACGACATCGCGTCGTGGCACAGCCTGAGCGCGGCCGACCGCGACCTGTTGACGCGGGTGTTCACCGGCCTGACGCTGCTCGACACCGTCCAGGCGACCGTCGGCGCCGTCAGCATGATGGCCGACGCGGTCACCCCCCACGAGGAGGCAGTGCTGACCAATATCGCGTTCATGGAGTCGGTGCATGCAAAGTCGTACTCCTCGATCTTCTCCACCTTGTGTTCGACCGTCGACATCGACGACACGTTCGCCTGGTCGGTCGAGAACGCGAACCTGCAACGCAAGGCCAGCATCTTCATGGAGTACTACCGGGCCAGTGAGCCGCTGAAGCGGAAGGTCGCGAGCACGCTGCTCGAGTCGTTCCTGTTCTACTCCGGCTTCTACCTGCCGCTGTACCATTCGGCGCACGGCAAGCTGCCCAACACCGCTGACCTGATCCGGCTGATCATCCGCGACGAGGCGGTGCATGGCTACTACATCGGCTACAAGTTCCAACGCGGACTGGAGCGGGTGGATGCGGCCACCCAGGCCGATCTGAAGGAGTACGCCTTCACTCTGCTGTCCGAGCTCTACGCCAACGAGATTCAGTACACACATGACCTCTACGATGCGGTGGGGCTCACCGACGACGTGACGCGTTTCCTGCACTACAACGCGAACAGGGCGTTGGCCAACCTGGGGTACGGTCCGATGTTCGACGCCTCGCTGACCGCGGCCGATCCGGCCATTCTGACCGCGATCGCGCCGAGCGCCAGCGAGACACACGACTTCTTCTCGGGTGCCGGCTCCTCATATGTGATCGGGCGATCGGAGGCCACCGAAGATGGCGACTGGGTCTGACGGGCGTAGGTTGCGGGTCGCCGATCTGCCCGAAAAGGACTTCATCTCAACGGTCCTGTCGAAGTTCGCCGCGACCGCCGACCTCGGCCAGTTCGAGGACTGCGTCATCGTCGAAGTGGGCGGCACCCGGCCCGATCGGGCGGTAGTCGTCATCAACGTCGACCATCCATCCTATGTCCGCGGTGTGTTTCGCGACCTTGACGACTACCGCTTCTACGGCCGTTGGGTCGCCGCCGCCACCTGCGGGGACGTGATCAGCATGGGGGTACGGCCGACCGGGTTCGCCGTGGACCTGTCGACGCCGCTCGACCTCGAAGTGGTCAAGGTCGAAGCCATCTACGAGGGGTTGAGTGCGGTCCTCGCCGACTACGGCGCGATGTTCATGGGCGGCAACGTTGACACAAACGCGCTCGAACTGGTCGGGGTGGCCTGGGGGGTCGGGCGGTTGGACCGCCTGGTGCGGCGGGGTGGCGCGGGTGCCGGCGACCGGATCCTCGTCACCTGCGAGCTCGGCCGCGGTTGGGCCGGCCGGTTGATGAACCACTACGGTCTGCGCGACCAGGTCGACCCGGAGTTGGTGGCCGGGGCCGACAGCTACAACAACCACGCGCGGGTGGCGATCGAACCGATCCTCGAGTGCGTCGACCTGGGGTACGTCACGTCGGGTATGGACCTCAGCGACGGGGCCTTGGAGTTCTGTCACACCATCAAGGACCGCAACGGGCTGGGCGTCGAGATCGACGAGGCGGCGCTGGGCGGGCATCCGCTCATGCGACGGGTCGGTGAGCTGCTGGGCGTGCGGCCCGCGTTGCTGGCGCTCGAGCCTGGCTACGACTTCCCCTACGCCCACGGTTACACGATCCGGGCCGACGCGATCGATGACGCGGTCGAGGTGTTCCGGCGCCACGGGCAGCCGACCACCGTGCTCGGCATCGTGGTCGACGGATCCGACGTGACGCTGGGCCGCAGCGCCGCGCCGGAGTTCTGGTCGGACCAGACCGATGCCGGCGATGACCGGATCCAGCGTTGGCGAAAGGCGGTGGCCGTCCTGTGACGTGGACACCGGTCGAGAACGTCATTCCATCCACCCCTCAATCTCTGCGAGGTCGGCCGATGTCCACGCCAGCTGTCCTGACCGATGCCCGCGACCTCGTCGCGCCGGCGATGGAGCACGCCCTGACCCGGCTCTCCCCGGAGATCCGCCGGGTGGTCGACTACCACATGGGCTGGCGCGACGCGGCCGGGCTGCCGGTGAATCGCCGCGGGAGCAAGTCCGTCCGGCCGGCGTTGACGTTCATGTCCGCCCGCGCCGGGGGCGGTGAACCACGCGACGCCATCCCCGGCTCGCTTGCGGTCGAGCTCATCAACAACTGGTCCTTCCTCCTCGACGATGTCATGGACAAAGACCGGTTCCGACGGCAGCGCGAAACCGCGTGGGTGGTATTCGGCGTCGGCCAGGCCATCTGCGCCGGCTCGGCGTTGCTGACGGTGGCGCACGAGGTCCTGCTGGAGTGCGACTCGCCCGGCCGCCTGGTGGCGCTGCAGCTCACCCTCGACACAACCGCCCGGATGCTCGCCGGGCAGACGCTCGACATGACCTTCGAACGGCGGTTGGACGTCACCCTTGATGAGTCCATGACGATGACCGCGTCCAAGACCGCCTCGCTGTTGAGCTGCGCCACCGGCATCGGCGCAGTCCTGGTCGGGGCGTCGGACGAGGTGGTCGCCGGGCTGACCGAGTTCGGCCACCGGCTGGGGATCGCGTTCCAGGCCCGCGACGACCTGCTCGGCGTCTGGGGCCGGCCGGAGCAAACCGGGGGGCGCCCGCCCGGCTTCGACGTACGGGCGCGCAAGGGCACGCTGCCGATCGTGGTCGCGCTCAACGCCGGTACGGGGGGCAGCGACGAACTGCGCGATCTGCTGGCCCGGCCCGAGCTGTCCGACGCCGATGTGGCCCGGGCAATCGGCATCATCGAGGCCACCGGTGGTCGGGAATGGACCGCTGACCTGGCCCGGCGGATGGTGGCCGGCTCGCTCGAGGCGATCGCCGGTCTGGACCTCGCCGATGAGTTGTACGGGCAGTTGGCGAGCGTGGCGGCGATGGGACGGCCCGACGATGTCTGAGCGCGGCGTATCCATCGCTCTCATCGGAATCGACGGCGCCGGCAAGACGACCCTGGCCCGGGCGTTGACGGCGGCGCTCGCCGAGCGAGGCGTCGAGGTTGTCGACGTCACCTGGGTCGGCGCGGTCGGCAGCCTCCCCGCGGGCTACCCCCGGACCAGCATCGAACAGTTGGGCGTCGAGGGATGGCGGCTGTTCTACGCCGGGCGCACCATCGAGGGCCGGCCGGTGGATGAGCTGGTCCCCAGTCTGTTCGCCGACTTCGGGGCCTCCGAGCTGCCGCTCCGGATCGAGGCGGCGAGCGGGGCGGCCCGGCAGTCCGGCGTGGTGACCTCGGCTCTGGTCGAGCTGGCCGGCAACTACCTGCTGCACATGGCGGTGGCCGGGCCCGTCCTGCGCCGGGGCGGGGTGGCCCTCAACGACGGGTTCGGGCTGAAGAACGTCCTCAAGGCGATCCGGCTCGCGGCCCGGATGGCGCCCGACGAGGTGCCGCCCGACGCGTTGGACGCCCTGGCCCAGCACGCCATCGCCGTCTTCTCCGACGCGTTCCTCCAGCCCGACATCGGCTTCCTGCTCGACGCCGACCCGCGCCTGTCCCATGACTGGCGGGTCGCGCAGAACGGTCGCCTGGGCGCCGGCGAGGACCTGGACTTCGCCGGCCGTCCGGGTCGGGAGACCTATCTGGAGTTCCAGTCGTCCTTGGCCGCGGAGTACCGGGAGGTGAGCCGGCGATGGGGCTGGCACGCGCTGAGCGTCGACGGCCGGCCGGCGGCCGAGACCGCGGCCGAGGCGGTCGGCCTCGTACTCGACCACCCGGGGATCACCGCGCTGATCGCGGCGGCGGCCGATTCGCTCCACTCTGGACGATCGAATTGAGGCGGCCATGAACTCCGACGTCGGACACCGCCTGGTCGAACGCGTCCTGGCCCACATCGAGCAAGGCACCACCGACCGTGCACCGGCCGAGCTGACCGTGCCGACCAATGGCTATCTCGACCGGCACCGCTTCGAGGCGGAACTGGCCCGGGTGTTCCGCAACCGGCCGTTCCTGCTGGGCCACCGCGGGCAGTTGGCCGAGCCCGGCGATTTCGTGACCGACGAGGTCTACGGCTGGCCGATTCTGGCCGTCCGGACCGCGGCCGGTGCGGTCCGCGCGTTCCTCAACGTATGCCGGCACCGCGGGATGCGCCTGGCCGAGTCGGCCGATGGCAACGCGGTCAACGGATTCAGCTGCCGCTACCCGCGTGGCGCTACGACGACCAGGGCGCGTTGGCCCACGTGCCGGACCGGGACCGTTGCTTTCCCGGGCTGGTCATCGAGGAGCGTGGTCTGGTGCCGGTACCGCTGGTCGAGCGGGACGGGTTCCTGTGGCCGGCGCGCCGGGTGGGCCGCCCGACGCGATCTCCTCGTTCCTCGAACCGTTGACCGCCGACTTCGACGGGTTCTCCTTCGGCGAGGACACCCTGTGGGGGCAGGAGCGGCGGACCGGGGCGTTCAACTGGAAACTGGGCGTAGAGGCGTTCCTGGAGGTCTACCACTTCCGTAGCCTGCACCCGGCGATGAAGAACTACGTGTTCGTCCCCGAGGTGGCGCTGTTCGACCGGCTCGGCGAGCACGTGCGGATCGTCGCGCCCAAGCGCCAGATCCGCGAGCTGCGCGACGTGCCGCCGCAGGAGTGGGAGCTGCGGCCCTACGCGACCATCGTCTACTTCGTGTTCCCGAGCACCTTCGTCTTCGTGGAGAAGCGCCATCTGAGCACGCTGCAGATCCGGCCACGGTCGGCCGGGACGAGCGAGGTCCGGATCCTGCACGTCGCGCGCCCGGACGGTCTGCTGCGCCCGGACGGACTGCGGCGCAATATCGGCCTGTTCATGCAGGCCGTCGGTGAGGACATCGGCGCCGCCGAATCAATCCATAGTGGACTGTCTGGGCTGCCGCAGGATCTGATCTTCGGCCGCAACGAGGCGGGCCTGCACTACTTCCGGCAGGCCCTCGAAAGGTCGCTCGCCGGTGAGCCGGTGCCGGCAGGGAGGAAGCCATGACAGTACCGTCGGTGGAGCGTTATCTGGTCTTCGGCGATGTGGCGGTGCAGTTCACCTCGCCGCCGACCCATCGGCCCCGTTCGTGGTGGCGCGGCTCGCACCGGAGCCGGGCGACCGGCCGCAGGCGGTGGAGTACCTGCGGCCCGAGCAGACCGTGGCCGACCAGCTCACCATCGTGCCGCGAACCGGTGGCGCACCCGCGGTCGATGCACTCGGTCCGACCAGTACTGACCTGGGTCGGTTGCACCATCGCCGAGCCCCTGCGGCTCCACCTCACGGACGGTCCGGTCGATCCGGGCGCGCTCGCGCCGTTGCTGCTGCTGCGCTGCCACCGGGGCGCGGCTGGCCTGTCGGTCGAGGTGCTCGCCTGCACCCGGCTGCGGGCGGTCGGCGTCGTCTTCGCCCGGGTCGCGCGGTTCGAAGCAGCCGGCGACGCGACCCTCGACGCGCTCCTGTCCGAGGCGCTGCGCGTCTGCACCGCCCTGCGCGGGCACATCGTCGTGGAATGGCAGGGATGGCACACCTTCGAACAGGGTACCGAGATCGAGGCGAAGATCAGCCTGGCCGGTGCACCGTCCATCTGGTCGCTGGCCTCCGCCATCACCCCGCTGATCGGCGGGCCCGAGTTCCCTGGCTTCATCCCGGACGTGGGCAACGAGATGCAGCGCTGGGAGTCCTCGCAGCAGACGTTCGAGGTGCTCGCGCCCGCCAGCGAGGTTGGCTACATCGCCTTCGTCACGAGCGTGAACGGCACCTATTCCCGGCAGAAGAAGTTCGTCGCCGACGGGCTACGCCGGCAGGAGATCATCCGGGATCCCCTGCCGTCCAGCGACGCCGAGGCGATCCTGGCCGCCGACTATCCCGACCTGGTTGTCCGCCGACTGCCCGACACCACGCGCGCCCGGTTCGATGTCAACGTGGAGTCGGCCCAGACCGGTCACTTCTTCGGCATCGAGATCGACGAGGTGACCGAAAGCCGGCATGGCACTGTCCTACGCCAGATCGAGGTCGAGTATCACCGCTCGCGCATCCACGACGGCCTCGACGGCACGCAGATCGACCGCGAACTGGAGCGCCTGGTCGCACTGGTCCAGTCCTATCTGGACCGGCGCGGTGTGGTCGGCGAACGCAACTACTACTTCGAAGCTGTCGTTTCTCCGCGATGTCGTCGGCCGGTCAGCGGCCACGCCCGTACCGGCCTCGTGACTAGAATGCCGCGTCTGGCCATCCTGGGCGCCACCGTGGACCTCGCCACCGACGCGCGCGGCCGAGGCTACGAAATCTGGCACGTCCAACGACCGGGCTCCGATGTGAGCGGCTGGTGGAGCGGGGCAGCCTGACCTCGCGACTGTTCACAGTGGACTTCACTGCGGCGGCGTTCGCCCGTTTCGTCGACCGGGTCCTGGTCCCGCTGGCCCCGGACGGGGTCATGGCATCCACTGCGGACGACTTCCAGCTGGCCGCGTCAGCCAACGGCGGCTCGGCCAGCCGCCGATGTCGGCGGCGGTGCTCGCGCGATTCGCCGACGAGACGGCCCGGCGGGAAGCGGATCAGCCGACCCGGCTCTGACGCGCTCTACGCGGCCCTGACATTCAGCGGGGCGGCGAGCACACCCTGGTCGCGGTGACCGGGGTGCCGCCGCTGTCCGGGCGCAGCGTGACCTGGTCGGCATCGAGCTCAGCCGGTTCCTCGACGTGATCTGTCTGTCGGACGGTCCGGTGCGTACCCGGTTCACCCTCCGCGGCGAGGTGGTGACCGTGATCGGATCGCGATACCAGGGCGCGCAGCCGTGAAGCCCCCGTGCTGATCCTTCATCGCCATCCGTTGGGGATGCTGCGGAGCGCAGATGGTTGGCTCCTTCCGCTGGACCACGTGGAGCCGTACCTGGTCACCCAGACCTTCGGTGGGGTGGACGGACTCGATCCACGGGTGTTCCGGCACGTGGCGGTCGCGAACATCTACCAGGAGCCGGAAGCCCGAGCCGTCTGCGAGTGGCTGATCGAGGAGTATGGGGTGCGGCACGCGTCGCCCTGCACGAGAAGTCGATCCTGCTGGCCGCCGAGCTGCGCGCGCGGTACGGTCTGCCCGGCCTGCGACCGGCGCAGGCGCTGCTGTTCCGGGACAAGGTGGCGATGAAGTCCGTCGTCGCCGCGGCCGGGGTCGACAGTGCCGGCCTACCATCCGCTGAGGAGTGCCGACGACCTGGCCGACCTGGACTGGACGCGTGCGTCGTCATCAAGCCGAGGCTGGGCGTCGGCAGTGACCACATCCACATCGTCGACCGCGTAGAGCGGCGCGGAGATATGGTCCACTTTGGACGCCCACCCGGAACAGTACGAGATCGAGGAGTTCATCGCCGGCGACATGTACCACTGCGACGCCGTCGTGCACCGCGGGACGGTCACCTTCGCCGCGGTCGGGCGCTATCACGCCCGACCGGGGCGACGCGGCCGGCGGGGCCGCCGGCAGCTACCTCGTACCTGGCGGTGACCGGCACGATCGCATCATCGAGTTCAACCGGCAGGTCATCGCCGCGCTGGGACTGGTCGACGGCGTCACCCACCTCGAGGTGTTCCATCGGCCGGGCGACGAGCTGGTCTTTCTCGAGATCGCGGCCCGACCGGGCGGCGGCGGCATCGACGCGATGATCGAGCGGCGGCACGGTTTCAGCACCGTCGAGGCGGCGATCCGGCTGTCGATCGGCTCGACCCGCCATCGCCCGTCCGCGCCGGGGACGGCTCCGTTCTGGGCCGGCTCGGCTTCTATCCCGACCGTGGGCGACGACCCGGCATCAGCCCAGCGCGCTTCGCCGAACTCGGCATCGTCGAGCACACGCACACCGACACCGCCGGCATCGGCGACGGCACGGGTCCGCCCGGCACTGCACCGACTACGTCGACCGGTACCTGGTGGCGGCGGCCGACCCGGACCAGTTCGGTGAGCGGATCGCTGCCGCCCGGACCCGCCTACGGTACGCCCGCCGAGGGCATCACGCCCATGCGACCACCCACGCGCGGGACGGTACGACGAATCAGAACGGGGGGACCACAATGCTCGGTACGGGCGACAGAGCTGAACGGTCGGACGGGCGTTGACGCGGACCGCCTGCGCCGAGCTCGCTCGGGAGTTCGCCAGCACGGTTCTCGACCCGGCCTTCCCATGCGTCTCGCCCCGCGGGCGGTGGAACGCAACGAACTCCTCTACGGCCTGGTCGGCGCGACAGAGGAACCGCTGCCCGCCATGTTGGCGACCATGCGACAGGCCTGCGCCGCCATCCGGTCGGTGCCGGACCAGGTTGTGGTCGTCTTCCTCGATCTGGGCACGGCCATGTCGCTGGTCGACGAACGGGCCGTCGCGCGGAGCATCCTCACCTATCTGCGACGGCACGACCCGGTGGCCTGGCCCGCCGACGCACCCACCGATCCGCACGACCCGCGTTGGGTGATGTGGTTCGACGGCATCGACCTGTTCGTCAACTTCAGTACGCCGCCACGTGGCCCGCCGCAGTCGCCGCGTCACGTCGGCGTTCACGCTGGTGGTCCAGTCGAGATCGACGTTCGACCCGTTCGGCGGGGCCGACCATCCGGCCCGGGCGCTCATCCGGCCCGCCTGGCCGGGTACGACGCGGTGCCGGCCCATCCGGCCCTGGGCGCCTATGGAGACCCGGCGAACTCCGAAGCCGCCCAGTACTTTCTGGGTGACGCCAACCATCCGAGCTGTCCCCTCGTGACCGACGCGGACATGAGAAACGCAACGACCTGGTGAGGAGTTCGCATGCGGGTACTCGTACTCCATCGATCGTCGTTGAAGCGGGCCCGGCTCAGGGAATGGCTCGGGCCGGACACGACGATCTGCCTGATCCAGAACGCGGCGAAGCTGGACGTGGATCCGTCGGGCGTGCCCTACGACGTGGTCGTGCCGGTCGCCGACTACGACCGCAGTGGTCTCGTGGAGTTCGAGGCGCGACGGCTGCATGAGGAGCTCTCCTTCGACCGACTCATCGCCTTCTCCGAGTACGACCTGCTGAGGGCGGCGCGGCTGCGGGCGGTGTTCGGTATCGCCGGCCAGAACCTGGACAGCGCTCTGGCGTTCCGCGACAAGGTGGTAATGAAGGAACGGCTGACCGCGGGCCGCGTCGAGGTGGCGCGGTTCGCCCCGGTGGACTACGCGGTCGACCTTATCGAGTTCGTGGACCACAGCGGCTTCCCGATAGTGGTCAAACCACGCGCGGCCGCCGGTTCCCGCGGAGTCACGGTGCTGCGGAACGGGGCGGAGTTGGTCGCGTGGTTGGCCGCGGACTTCGCGGGCGGCCACGGTCCGTTCGGCTCGTGGCTGGTGGAGGAGTTCGTCGAGGGCCAATCGTTCCATGTGGATCATGTCGTCAACCAGGGCGTGGTGAGATTGTTGCGCCCTCTCGACCACGTCGTGTCTCGGCTTCCAGACCGGCGAGGCCATCGTCAGCCGCCGGCTCGGTGAGGCCGACCGCGTACGCCCGCATTTCCAGGTCTCGTCCGGGCCACGCTGGCCAGCCTGCCGCATCCCGATCCGATGATCTTCCACGCCGAGGCCTGGCGGACGGGCCGACGGTTCGTACCTGCTGAACGAAATCGCCGGTCGGCTGGGTGGCGGGCCGATCCCGCACGCCATCGACCGCGCCTTCGCGGTCAACCTCAAACAGCGCTACGTACTGGCGGAGGTGTCGTCCGACCTGGCTCGAGACCCGGTGCAGCACCGGCCCGCCGAAGCCCTACGCCGGGTACGTCATGCTGCCGACCCCGATCGGGACGGTGACCACCCTGCCGGATGTGCCGTTCGACCGCCCGTGGGCCGAGTCTGCAGGTGTCGGCGCGGATCGGTGACAGCGTACGGCGGCGCCCGGTCCAGCATGGACGAGATCGGCGGCTGTGTGGTCGTGGGAGACAACCCTGACGAGGTGCAGCGGCGGCTGGCCGAGTTCGTCGACTGGTTCCGCGCCGCCTTCACGGTGCGTCCATGACCGGGCCGGCCGTGCCGCCGGCGTTTGCTGGGACTGGGCTGTCAAGGTTGTTGCCGGAGCCGGGCCCCGGTCGGCTGCTCTACTGGGCCACGCTCGTCAACGCGGCCGGCACCGGTATGTACGTGGCGAGCAGCGCGATCTTCTTCGTCAACTACGTCGGCATGTCGGCCAGCCAGGTCGGACTGGGTCTGTCGATCGGCGGGCTGATTGGGCTGCTGTCCGGTTTTCCGGTCGGGCACCTGGCTGACCGCCGCTCTCCGCGAGCCGTGTACGCGATCTCGCTGGCGGCAGAGGCGACGGCCATGACGGTGCTGGTCTTCGTGCGCTCGTTCTGGGCGTTCGTCGCGGTGGCGACGCTCATGGCACTCACCGCGATGTCGAGTGCGGTTGCCCGGGGCAAGGTGGTCCGCGGCTCGGCGACGAGCCGGCCGGCGCGGCTGCGGGCCTACCTGCGGTCCGTCGGCAACGTCGGCCTGACTTTCGGCGGCGGGGTCGCCGGGGCGGTGATCGCGGTCGACAGTCGACCGCTGTACCCGCTGCTCATCCTGGCCAACGCGGTGTCATTCGGACTCTGCGCGCTGCTGGTGCTCCGGCCGCCGCCGGCGCCGGTGCCGGTCGCCGAAGCGGCGAAGGGGCGGTGGGCGGCCTTGCGGGACCTCCCCTTTCTCGGCGTCACCGCGGTCAATCTCGTGATGACGTTGCAGTACCCGATCCTCACCCTGATCCTGCCGCTGTGGATCCTCACCCGCACCGACCTGCCCCGGTGGCTGATCGCCGTGGCGATCCCGGTCAACACCATCCTCGTTGCGCTGCTGCAGGTGCGCCTGGCCCGGGGGGTCGACTCGACCAACTCTGCCGCGAAGTCGATGGTCCAGGCCGGTTTCGCCTTCCTGGCCGGCTTCGCGCTGATGGCCGCACTCGGTTGGTTGTCGATCTGGCTCGCGGCGCCGTTGCTCATCGGCGCGGTCATCGTGTTCACCTTCGGCGAGATCTACTACAGCACGGCCAGCAACGAGTTGAGCTTCAATCTGGCCCCGGCCGCGGCTCAGGGTCAGTATCTCGGGGTCTATTTCACCGCCGCCGGCCTCGGCCGAGTTGTCTCCCCCGCGCTGGCGACGTTCCTCTGCCTCGGGCTCGGCTTCCCCGGCTGGATCCTGTTCGGTCTGTTGATGCTGACCGCCGGCCTGCTCACGCCGATCATTGTGCGGACCGCGCCCGTCTCGTCGCCGGCCCCGGCGGGGTGACTCCGCCGGCGACAGAGACGAGGTGAGGCAGGTTTCGCAGCGACGTGTCGGCGTCCGCCGCCTTACTCCATTGTGGACTCCCCGCGCCGAGAGCCAACTGATATGCGTTCGTTACCTTCAAAAGTCCTGCGGGCCAGCGGTGGTGTTCAATGCGGCTTACCTTCATGCATTGACATACATACACGGGGGAAAGGCTACGGAGGAGTGTTTCGCGAGCATCCACGCCGGCCAGCCAGCCCGTTGCGGTTCCAGCACTATCACACGACCGGTCCGGCCGTGTGTCGGCCCCTGCCCGCCCAATACACAACGGGTACGGCGCAAAACACGAAACATCTCCTCGGAGGAACTCATGCCAACATCAGGAAGACGGAAAACCGTCCGCTGGGCGGCCATCGCGACGGCGACGGTTCTGTTCGCCACGGGCGCCGCGCTCGTCCTGCCGCGATCGAGCTCACCATCCACAGTGGAAACTGCGGCGACAGTGCCCAACCCTGAGGCGGTGCGCCCAAGCCCAGGCCCGGGCGGCCGGCCGATCGGTCACCGTGGACAGTTCCACGACAGCGTTCTCGACCACGGTGGCGAACCCCGACGGCAGCTTCACCTTCACCGGTCACGCGATGCCGACCACAACACGACGCAACGGCACGTGGGTGCCGATCGACGCCAGCCTGCGCCCGCAGCCCGATGGGACGCTCGCCCCGGCCGCGGTCGACGGATCGGTACGGATCTCCGGCGGTGGACGTGCCCCGGTGACCACATTCGACGATCGAGCCGGGCACACCTTCTCGGTCGGCGTTTCGATGCCGTTGCCGGCGCCCACCGTGACCGGGTCGACCGCCAGGTACGAGTCTGTCCTGCCCGGGGTCGACCTGGCGGTGACCGCAACCGCGACCGGCGGCGCCCGTCAGGTGTTCGTGGTGCACGACGCCGCCGCGGCCGCGAACCCGGCCCTGCGCCGGCTCGTGCTGCCGGTCACCGCCGAGGGCCTGACCCTGAAAGGTGGCTCTGACGGCGTCATCTCGGCCGTGGACCCGGCATCCGGCCGCGCCGCGTTCGCCGCGCCCCCGCCGGTGATGTGGGACTCGACCCTGCCCGCCGGAGTCGCTTCCGCCAAGCCGGACGAACTCGCCCCGGACAGCGGCGACCGGCTCGCCTCCAGCATCGACGGGCCCGGTGTGGCCGCCATTCGCACCGCCGTACCGACCACTGTGGATGGCAGCGCCATTGTGCTGTCCCCGCCGGCCAAAGCCTTGACCGGGGCGGGCGTGACCTACCCGCTCTTCATCGACCCGCCCTTCAACCGGTCGGCCTCCCCCTACGCGTACGTGGAGTCGCAACACCCCAATGTGACCGACTACATGCCGACCGATGACCTGCGGGTCGGGTACGACAACTGGACCACTGGCTGCGGCGGCCCCTGCTACATCAACGGCGTTACCCGGTCGTACATCACATACCCGGGCGTGAGCGGCCTCAACGGCAAGTACATCGCCAGTGCCGTGTTGCAGCTCAACCAGCTCCGCAGCTCGTGTACAGGCACCTCGGCCTGGATCAACGCGTCGATCAACAACAACAATGCCGACATCGGGCCCGGCCTGACGTGGAACAACCAGCCCGGTCACAGCTCCGTCACCGGCTCCACGTGGATGCCAGGCGGCGCGGTCGGCGGGCAGCAGATCGACATCGCCGCCATCGCGAAATGGGCGTTCACCCACTCGTACCAGACACTGAACATGGTCATGTGGGCATCGAACGAGAGCGACCACTGCATCTACCGCCACTTCGCGCTCAACCCGGCGATCGTCATCAACTACATCTCGCAGCCCAACGCCCCGACCTCCTTGCAGGAGGTGAACGGAACCGCGCACCTCAACTGCAACACCACGGACCCCGGCCCGTGGCTCAGTGCCGCCAGCGGGAACCAGATCTCGTTGCAGGACAGCGTGTCCAGTCCGGACGCCAGCGACGCGATGACGGCGCACTTCTACGTCAGCACCAACGGGGGGCCGGCCACCGACACCACAACTCCGGTCACTGAGACGAGCTCGAACGCTCCGATCACGGCCACCGTTCCGCTGACCGTGACCGACGGGGCGTCCTACGCCTGGAACGCCAACACGACCAACGCCGCGTTCACCTCACCGCCGTCGCCGACGTGCTACTTCCGCTACGACGCGAGCCCGCCGACCGCTCCGGTGGCGACCTCGACCGCGTACCCGACCAGCGGACCGACCACAGTCACCTCCGGCGGCAGCGGCGTGATCACCTGGACTTCCACCGACGCGGGCTCCGGTGTGGCCGGATACAACTACAACCTCAACGGTACGAGCATCTCCAGCGGCGGCGAGGGCAAGAAGCAGACCACCGCGAACAACCTGAGCGTGGCACTGTCGTCGTTGCGGTGGGGCACCAACACGCTCTGGCTACAGGCCTACGACGGAGCCGGCAACGTCTCGGGGGCGGTGGCCTACTCGTTCCTCGTGCAGCAGTCGGCGTTCGGCACGTACGCCCCGGGCACTCCCGGTGATCTGGACGGGGACAACAAGCCCGACCTCGTCACGGTCGACACGGCCGGCGCGATCCACCTCTACTCCGCCCCGGACACATTCACCCCGAACCCGACCGGGAATATGGCCAACGACCCCAACCAGTACGGCGGCAAGGTGCTCATCGCGCCCACCAGCAACGCCCGCTGGCCGATGCCGGACAGCGCCAGCGCGGCCGGCGCGTTGGTGGCCCACGGTGGCTCGTTCACGGGTCACAACTACAACGACCTCCTGGTCGAGCAGAACGGGCACCTCGCCGTCGCCACCAACCCCGGCGCCGGCGGGACCTGGACCTTCGCCACCACCGATGTGACCAAGCCGGCCTGCGCGACGTGCGCGAACTACAACGGTCAGGACTGGTCGTCGGTCATCCAGATGATCGCCCTGCCGGTCGGCACGGCGGCCCGTCCCGACCTACTCACCGTCGAGGTCGTCAACGGCACCGGGACGCTCTGGCGCTACGCGCCCATGGCGAGCGGCTACGCCTACCAGCCCCCGGTCGCCGTCTCCACCGATACCTCGGCCTGGCACTGGGACGATGTGCAGCTCATCTCGGCCGGCCCGCTGCCCGGTACCACGGGCAGCACGTTGTGGGTCCAACTGATGAGCACGTTCCAGCTGTACCAGTTCCACAACATCGAGGCCGGCATCGCCGACCCCAACTCGGTCAAGATCGCGGTGGGCCCACCGTTGAACCTCTACGGGCTCGTGACCACGACCGGACTGGCCGACTCCAACGGCGCGCTGCCATTGTGGACGACCGACTTCAACGGCGCCCTGACTTTCCTGCCCACCTACACCAACAGCATCTCGGGCGTGACCACCATGTTCCCGGGCGTCGCGGTCAGCACCAACGGCTGGCAGTCCCATCACGTCGCGCTCGGCTCGACCTATTTCGGCCACAACAACTCTGGCGTCGGCTTTGACGGCATCGGCAACGACGCGTTCGACGCCAACCTGTCCAACGGCACCTACGCCTACAGCGCCACCGCGATGGCCAACGCCACGATGAACCCGGCCGCCATCGTCAACGACGGTGCCGGCGGCTGCCCGACCGCGTGGACCTCGTGCGCCGCCGCGGTCGGAGGGGCCAACACCATCTTCATGCCACGGGCGGACGGCACCTACAACACGTTCACCATGCCGTCGCCGTGGGCCCACCGCCAAGACAACTACATTGCCCTCGGTCAGAGACTGCCCATACCAACGCCGGGGACAAGCGGACCCGCGCATACCATCCGGTTCTTAGGCTCCGCCACCACGTTCAACACCGCGGGCGAGTCGGTCCCCATCACGATTACCTTCACCAACGGGCACACCCAGACCATGACACTGACCTTCGGCGACTGGTGCAAGGCGCCCATCACCGGCAACACCGTCGTCGCCACCATGGACCACCGGAACTCCACCACAGGCGTCAGCCAGACCATTCCCAACTACCTGTTCATGAACTCCGAGACGACGCTACTCGACAACGGCAGCCCGCTCGGACCCAACGTCCAGGTGGCCACCATCTCCCTTGGCGTCAACCCCTTGCTGCACATCTTCTCGATCGCGATCAACTGAGCGTTGCTCAATCCGGGGGGCGCGGACCACGGTCCGCGCCCCCGGGGTGTCGGTGACATCGATGACAACATCATCGACCTCGGCTCGCCCGATGATGCGCACCGTGCTGCCGCTACCGCCGTCCGGCGACGTGTTCAGGCAGGCTGTCGCTGTGCCGTTCCCTGATTGTTGTCAATCACGTACCACCAGAATCCATCCGGGCCGCGGCGCACGACGTCGCTAGCCGAGCCGCCGAGGTGCACTCTCGCCGGTAGCGCTTGGGCCGTCAATGGACCAGTCCAATACGATCTCGGCGACATCACCGGCGACGAACACGTGGCGGGCCTTGGCCTCCAGTGGCAGCCCGTGCTTGAGATCGGGCTCGAGTTGGCCGGCGATCTCGCTATGACCGGTGACGGGCTGGAGGATTTCGCGTACGCCGAACGGATTGCGCGCCTGCGGGCGTACTACTTCGACTCCGCGCCCGAGCTGAGCGCCTACCTAGCCAGCGTCCAGCCCTCCCAGCGGCTCGCGTTACAGGGGCTGCATGGTGGACTGCTGCGGAGCTTCCGGACGATCGCCGGCATGATCGGCGTGGTGACCGCCGTCCTGACCGGTGCTGCCACCAGCCTGATCGTCGCCCTCGCCGCCGGTCATTCGGCCATCGCTGGCTTCGCCACGGGCGCGGCGGTTGGCGTCGCCACCCTGGCGGGGCTCATGTGGTACCAGCATCGGTCCTGGCAGCGGACGATTCACCTACCGCTGTTCGTCGACGAGCAGGAGAACCCGGATACCGCCTAGCAGGCCGGGGTCACCCCGCATCGGCGCCGTCGTCGAGCCTGAGCACCACGAACTCGAGGTCGCCATCGTGGTCGACGCCTGCTCGCCGGAAACCACACCGCTCGAGCAGCCGCAGCGAGGCAGTGTTGTCCACAAACACGTCGGCGTACAGGGGGCGGATCTGCTCGCGCCGCAGGAACTGTCGCAGCGCCGCGGCCCGCCGACACACCGCGAACGTATGTGGTCAACGCACTAGCGGGTCACGGCGCGGTGGACCGGTCGGGTCCGTGTTCCTGTGGCGAACCCGGTTCGGTCGGGTCCACGACGTCGGGGTCCTTGACGCCGGCCAACCGTGCGATGGCCGTTTTGTTGCCGGCCTTTCCCGCGACCGCTGCCGCTGCCGCCTGCCGCACAGCGGTGGCTTCGCCGACCAGCGGTCGCGGCGGGTTGGTGTGCAATGTGAACGCGGCGGTTTTCGCGGCCAGCGACAACAAGCCGGCACGCCGCCCGGTACACGTCCAGGTGGAACAGGTCGTGCTCGTCGAGCTCCGGCATCGTGTGACAGGCCAGTTGGTGGACGTCCTCCGGCGCACAAGAGAAGAAGATCTTGCTACGGGGCGTTGGCGGAAATCGCGAGCTGCGTGTCGCGGGGCATCTGGGCCAGGTGTTGGTGCGCGAGAGTCATGCCGAAGTGGTAGCCGCGGGCTTCGGCCAACATGTCGCCCACGCTGCCCGGCAAGGTCAGGAAGTTGTGGGCCTCGTCCACGTAGGCCATCGCGTCGCGCCGTTCGGACTCGGGAAGCCGGACCCGGCCGGTCGCCGCCTGCCAGGCCGCGGCGAGGACGAACGAGCCCATCAGCCGGCTGGTTTCCTCCCCGATCGCCTCGACAGTGGCCGAGTTGATCATTCCGCGGCGGGGTCGGTGCGGGGGTTGCGGGCGTACCCATGTGCTGGCGCCGGTGACCACGCTGGGCCGGCGGGCGGACGGGGTTGACGTGGTCGGGGCCGCGTTGCTGGACCGGGTCGAGGGCGTCGGGTATCGCCGTATCGCGGCCCGGCTGGGTCGGCCTGTCTCGACGGTGCGGGGCTGGGTGACGAGGGCTTCGGGCAACGCGGAGCGGTTGCGGGTGGCGTTCACGTTGCTGCGCGGTCGGGTCGACGACGATGCGGGTCCGTTGCCGCCGGCGGGGTCGGGCCTGGCGGACGCGGTCGCCGCGATCGGCGCGGCCGTGGCCGCGGTGCGGCGGGCTCCGCGGCCACGGCCGCGCTCCAGCAAGGCGGGACCGCCGTACCAACTGCGGCTCGTGACGTCTGTCGGCCCGGTAGCGACACGGACCTCGTTCGCCCGCGGTCTCCCCGCCACCTTCTCCACGCGACCCGCCAGGTCGTTGGCCCGATCTGGCCGGCCTCACGGTCTGTGCAAGATACGAAGCAACACAGGAGGATGTCCATGGGATCGACCACCACCCCCAAGCCGAGAACATGGACGGCCGAGGCCGTTCGCAACCTCGGCATGACCACCGACGTCGAAACCGCCGGCGCGATCCTTGGCATCGGTCGAACGAAGGCCTACCTCCTCGCTAAGGACGGCGCCTTCCCGGTCAAGATCCTCCGCATCGGTCGCCAATACGTCGTACCCATCCCCGCGCTGATGACCCTCCTCGAGGGCTGACACGCCTTCGAGCTGGCCACGACCGACACCGCCGACCGGCTGTTCGGCTGTTCGGCCGAATCGAGTCCACCCTACGGCTGGATTCTGACGGTCGATGCCATCGCCTGAGGGTGGATCCCACGGTCAAATCATGGTCAAACGATCACGGGCCTGACCACCGTTGCCGGCGATCAGGCCCGTGACCTGCAAAAAACTGTGGAGCCGAGGGGACTCGAACCCCTGACCCCCACACTGCCAGTGTGGTGCGCTACCAGCTGCGCCACGGCCCCGCGCGCCTGCCGTGGCAGGCACTCGCGCAATATTACACACCTGCCCGGCCAAGGTCACATCGGCATTCCCACTGTCCGGCGGCAAGGCGCCGACCAGCGGAGAGGCTAGTTCATGGTCGGGTCGGCGGGGTAGAAGGCGACCGCGGCGTACATGCCGCCCTGGCGCCGCAGCACCATCGGACCAGAGGTCGTCCGGGCGTTCGGTGAAGGCGTCGGACGGGAGCGCCTTGAAGGTCATCCAGGACCCGGACCCGATCTCCTCCTCGAGCTGCCCCGGGGACCAGCCCGCGTAGCCGGCGAATACCCGTACCTCGAGGAGCTTGTCGCGCATGGTCTCGGGGTCGGTGGACAGGTCGATGGTGCCGATGGTGCCCTCGACCCGGCTGAAGCCGCGCATCTCGGGGGTGCCGTTGCGCACCCGGGCCAAGCAAATCGCCGCTTCGGGCTGGACGGGTCCGCCTTCGAAGACCACGGCCGGGTCACTGGCCACGCCGCCCCATAGGCCAAGCACCTCGCCCACAGACACTTCAGTGGCCCGGTTGAGTACGACGCCCAGGGCGCCACCTTCCTCGTGGGCGACGAGCAGGACCACCGTCCGTTCGAAGTTCGGATCGCGCAGATTCGGGGTCGCGACGAGCAGGTGCCCGACCAGCGACTCCATCGCACGCCCCTTCGTTACGTCCGGCTCGCTAGCCATACCTGGATCGGGCTGCACGCTCAGCTGCCCATCGCCGTATCAGGAGGGACGGCCATACGCCGCATATCGACCTGAACACGGTTCAGGGCCGACCTTCGCGAGGCGCCCAGGCACCGCTTCCCGGCCGGGCCGGGGGTCATCGAATGCGCGCTCAACGCCATGCTTGGCACCCTAGCTTGCCACCAGCCCCACGGTTAGAGTCTGCGCGTGACAGTGCTCGCAGATGTCGGTGTGATCGGTGGATCTGGACTCTATTCGTTGCTTGACAGCACCGAGGAACACACCGTCAACACGCCGTACGGGCAACCGTCCGACCCGATCACCATCGCAGATGTGGGTGGCCGCCGGGTGGCCTTCCTGCCCCGCCACGGACGCGATCACCGGTACCCGCCCCACCGCATCCCGTACCGGGCGAATCTCTGGGCGCTGCGCGAGTTGGGCGTCCGCCAGATCCTCGCGCCCTGCGCCGTCGGCGGGCTGCTACCGGAGCTGGGACCAGGCACCTTCGTGCTCCCTGACCAGCTCATCGACCGTACGTCGGGACGCACTCAGACGTTCTACGACGAGGGCGCGGTGCACGTGAACTTCGCCGACCCCTACTGCCCCACCGGCCGCGGTGCGGTCCGGGCTGTGGCCGAACGGACCGGCTTCCGGCTCGTTGACGGCGGCGCCATGGTGGTCATCGAAGGCCCGCGTTTCTCCACCCGCGCGGAGTCCCGCTGGTACGCGAGTATGGGCGGCACTGTCGTGAATATGACCGGGCACCCCGAGGCGATCCTGGCCCGGGAACTTGCGCTCTGCTACACCGCGGTGGCGCTGGTGACCGACTTGGACGCCGGCGTGGACGGCGATCATGGCGTGACCCAGGAGGAGGTCTTTCGCGTCTTCGGCGAGAACACCACTCGACTGCGGTCACTGCTCCTGGATGTGACCACCGCTCTCCCGGCCGGCGCGGCATGTCGGTGCCAGCACGCGCTCGATGGGCTCCTGCCGCACAGGAACTAAACCGCACTGTGGGCGCCGGGGCGGGCGGAACGGGGGATCCGGCCGCCCCGGCTGGTCGATTCGGGCCGATGTCCCCACTACGTATAGTGACCCGGGTCACACTCATTGTCCAGACCCTGAAATGCTCAAACACGCAAAACAGCCCGGCGACAATGTCACCGGGCTGTCTGGGTGGAGGTGCCGGGAATCGAACCCGGGTCCTCCGGCGTGTTGACAGGGCTTCTCCGAGCGCAGCTCGCTAGTGCCTCTACTCGGCCCCACCGTTCATGTGAGCGAGATGATGTGACGGGCCCAGTCGCGATTGATCTCGCCGCTCGGACCCCGCGACGGGCTGAGTTGGCCAGCCCCTAGCTGATGCCGGGGTACTGGGCCGAGGGCACTCCCAGTCCGACAGACCCGCTTCTGCCTTAGGCGGCGAGAGCGAGGTCAGCGCGATTAACATTGGCGCTTATAAGTTTCCGACGACCGATTCACGAGACGACGTCGGCTTCCTCGGCTCGCTTCCCCTGTCTCGACGTACGAAGTCGAAACCAGTCACCCCCTCGGACGGCACCGCTGTTTGGCGGCGCCGGCAAGAGATAACGCCTCGGCGCACAGATTCATCCCGGAGTCACTGTCCGTTGACAGACCCGGACAATGTCCGGACAAATTAGTCGTCCATGCCCTTGCTGCGGCGGCCCGACGCCCGGGTGATCTCCCGATCCGCGTCCCGCTTGGCGAGGTCCTGACGCTTGTCGTACGACTTCTTGCCCTGGGCCAGGCCGATCTCGACCTTGGCCCAGCCGTCGGAGAAGTACACCTGCAACGGCACGATCGTCAGGCCGCCCTCACGGGACTTCTGATGAGCCGGTCGAACTCGGCCCGATTGAGCAACAGCTTGCGCGTACGCCGCGGCTCGTGGTTGGTCCACGTGCCCTGGGCGTACTCCGGGATGTGCATGCCGTGCAGGAACAGCTCGCCGTTGTGCTCCTGGGCGAACGCGTCGACCAGCGACACCCGCCCCGCCCGCAACGACTTGACCTCGGTGCCGGTCAGCGCCATGCCCGCCTCGTACGTGTCGAGGATGGCGTAGTCGTGGCGAGCCTTCTTGTTGGAGGCGACCACCTTGCGTCCCTTTTCCCGTGGCATCGTCCCACCTCCTTCGCGGACCGCCAGGAGCCCACACGCTCGGTGGGCCGAGGGACAAGAGTACCCGAAGTGACTCCCCGCTCCCACTGACTAACTGGAGGGGAAGATCAACCGGGCAACCACGGCTCTGGATCGGTTGGTACGCCATCGAGGCGCACCTCGAAGTGCAGATGGTTGCCCGTGGACGCGCCGGTCGTACCGACGCGGCCGATCACATCACCCTGGTGCACCTGCTGCCCCACCGCAACCAACACCTGGGACTGGTGCGCGTAACAGGTGGCGAAACCTTTGCCCTCGTACGTTCCGTGGTAGATGCACGTGTAGTTGCCGTATCCACCATTCCATCCCGCCCGCATCACCTGCCCCGATGCGGCGGCCCGGATCGGGGACCCGCCCGGCGCGGACAGGTCGACCCCGGCGTGCAGCTGCCAGGTGCGGTAAAACGGGTCATATCGCATGCCGAACTCGCTCGTCCTCCGCCCAGCCACTGGCATCAGCAGTTTGAGTCCGGACGGTAGAACCTGCCCACCACCCGCGGCCATGACCCGTACATCGGCGGTGATCCGATCGCTTTCGGCCTGCAGCTCGACCAGGCGCGCCTCGTTGGCGGCCCGCTGCTCCTCGGCCACGCGCAGCGCCTGCTCGCGCTGGGCCACCAGGTCGCTGACCTGCTGTTCGGCTTTCGTCGCATCGGCCTCCGCGGCGAGAGCCACCTGCACCTTCGACTCGGACAGCAGCCGGCTCCGGTCGGCGGCCCCCTTGCGGGAAGCCCGTACCCGCCGGCGATCGGCCGCGTCGACCTCGGCCACCGTGTGCGTGGCCAGCATCCGGCGCTGCTCGATCGCCAACCTCTCCAGATACGTCAGGCCATCCACCAGATCCGCCGGCGCCTGGATGCTGAGCATTCCCTGCACCCAGGCCAGATTCCTGCCCTTGTACGCGTCCGCGGCGAAGGTCGCGATCTGCGTGCGGGTCTGCCGTACCCGGGCCTGTGCCGCGGCGAAGAGCTGCTCTGCACCGGTAAGGTCGGACGTGGCCCGGTTCGCGTCCGTGACGGCGGCCTGGGCGGCCTGCTGGGCGGCGGCGAGCACCTCACGCGCCTCGGCGAGCTTGCTTTGCACCTCAGGCAACAGTCGGTTGGCCTCCTGATAGGCCACGGCCGCCGCTTCGGCCTCGTCGGTAGCCGCTTCCAGCGCGGCCCTCGTACTGACCAGGTCCGCGTCCACCCGCGCACGGTCATCATTCGGGTCGGCGGCGGCGGGGTCAGCCAGCAGCAGTACGGCCAACACGGCGCAGGTCGCGAGGTAAAGCCCCCTTGCCCGCGTGCGTTGATGGTACGAAGTCATGCGAAGTTTGCCCCTCGCCTGCCAGATATACCCACTTTCATGCAGAATCTACCGACCCTCCTGGCACTTTGGCGTATTTAGGGCACATCGGCCCCAAAAAGATGGCCGGGTCTCTGGTCTCCCAGAGCACCCGGCCACCTCAAGAGGTTGCCGAACTGGATCAAACGCGGATGTAGAAGCGCAGCGCGATCCAGCCGGTGACCGAACTGACCAGCGCTCCGGCGGCGGCCAGGACGGGCAGCAGGATGTTGACGTTGAACCACGGCACCGGCGTCAGCACCGCGGTCAACGGTTCCAGGGCACCGTCGAAAACGTAGATCTTGGCGATTACCAGTGTCCCGTATGCCAGGATCGCGCCGAACACGCCAGCGGTCACGGCCTCCAGCACGAATGGCGCCTGAATGAACCAGTTCGACGCGCCGACCAGCTTCATCACCGCGACCTCGCGACGCTTGCTGTACGCGGCCACCTGGATCGTGTTGATCACCAACATCAGGGCAGCCACGCCCTGCACTATCGCGATGATCAGCGCCAGGGTCTGCAACGAGCCCAACACCGAGAACACCTTCTCGACCAACTGTTTCTGGTCGACGATCGCGTCGACGCCGCCCTGATCCCGACGTACTGCTTGTACTGTTCGTTGAACTGCGCGAACGAGTCCGGATTCTTGAGCTTGACCCGGTACGACTCGGGCAGCGACTCCGGCTTGGTCAGCGAGCGTCAGGTCGGGCGCGGATGCGTAGATCTCCTTGAACCGCTCGAACGCCTGCTGCTGGGTCTCGAACTCCACCGACTGGACCAGTGGGTCGCTGTCCAGCTGACGCCTTGATCGTGTCCTTTTGTTCCTGAGTGGTGTCCGGGGTCTTCAAGAAGATCGTGACTTCGACCTGCTCGTAGTAGACCTCACGCATCTTGTCCACCTGCTTGTAGAGCAGCACGCTCGCCCCGAGCAAGGTGAGAGACACGGTCATCGTGATGATCATGGCGATCGTCATGGTGACGTTGCGCCACAGTCCTGTGGCTACCTCAGACAGGACGTATTTCAGACGCATCGGGTGGGGTTCCTTCCCGGGGGGATTCGGCGGGTCGTCAACACGACCGTGGATGGCTGACCGGTGCCGGCCTGAGCCGCTGGCGCGGCCCGGTCAACGTCATCGCGGGGGTCCGGCATCAGCCGTACACGCCTCGCGGCTGGTCACGGACGATCTTCCGCCCTCGATCTCGATGACGCGGCGGCGCATCTGGTTCACGATGTTGGAGTCGTGGGTAACCATCACGACCGTGGTACCGGTGCGGTTGATCCGGTCGAGCAGCCGCATAATCTCGATCGACGTGTCCGGGTCCAGGTTTCCGGTCGGCTCGTCGGCGAGCAGGATCAGCGGCCGGTTCACGAAGGCCCGTGCCACTGCGACACGCTGCTGTTCACCACCCGAGAGCTCCTGCGGGTAGCGGTGCTCCTTGCCGCCCAGGCCGACAAGCTCCAGAACCTCGGGCACGACCCGGCGGGCCACCGCCTGGGTCTTGCCGATGACTTCCAGCGCGAACGCCACGTTCTCGTACGCGGTCCGGTTCGGCAGCAGCCGGAAGTCCTGGAACACACACCCTATGGAA
The DNA here is from genome assembly GCA_963742855.1 of uncultured Actinomycetota bacterium. Taxonomy (GTDB): domain Bacteria; phylum Actinomycetota; class Actinomycetes; order Mycobacteriales; family Micromonosporaceae; genus CAVUNP01. The sequence goes on from CAVUNP010000023.1 coordinate 193,522, forward strand.
CGACGGAAGTTCGGGATGCGCCACGACCGCATGTTGCCCACCTCGCGCCCGTTCACGAGGATCTTGCCCTTGGTCGGCTGGATCTCGCGGAGCAGCAACTTGACCATCGTGGACTTGCCGGAGCCGGAGGGACCGATGAAGAAGACGAATTCGCCCTTCTCGATCGACACCGACACGTCGTTGAGGGACGGACGCTGTGCCTTGGGGTAGGTCTTGGTCACGTGCTCAAGCGCAATCACGGGTCGAGAGTCTACGCGCTGTAACAAAAACGCCAAGTCCAGACGTGTCTGCCTTTACGATTTACCCTAAAAAGTGACAAGTGTTTGCATGTCAGCGCAGCTATGATTCCATCACCCACCGCCGCGATAACAGCACTTTCAGTAGTTCCCGCAGGTAGATCGCCATTCTGCGGCCTAGGCGGCGGCAGCGGCGATCTCGCCCTGCTTGCGCCACCGGATACCGGCCTCGATGAGCTGGTCGATCTCACCGTCGAACACCGCTGACGGGTTGCCGGTCTCGTACTCGGTCCTCAGGTCCTTGACCATCTGATACGGGTGCAGCACATAGGAGCGCATCTGGTCTCCCCACGAGCCGGCCACGTCGCCCCGCAGGACGTCCATCTTCGCGGCTTCCTCGGCCCGCTTGCGGTCGAGCAGCTTCGACTTCAACACGCCCATCGCGGTCGCCTTGTTCTGCAGTTGCGAGCGCTCGTTCTGGCAGCTCACGACAATGCCGGTCGGCAGGTGGGTCAACCGGACCGCCGAGTCGGTGGTGTTGACGCCCTGACCGCCGGGGCCGGACGACCGGTACACGTCCACCCGGATCTCGTCGTCCGGAATGTCGATCGCGTCAGTCTGCTCGACCACAGGTACGACCTCGACCGCGGCGAACGATGTCTGCCTGCGGCCCTGGTTGTCGAACGGGCTGATCCGGACCAGCCGGTGCGTGCCTGACTCGACCGACAGGGTCCCGTACGCGTAGGGCGCCTTGACCGCGAAGGTGGCCGACTTGAGCCCCGCCTCTTCCGCGTACGAGGTGTCGTAGACATCGGTCTGGTAGTGATGGCGCTCGGCCCAGCGCAGGTACATCCGCATCAGCATCTCGGCGAAGTCGGCGGCGTCCACCCCGCCCGCGCCGGACCGGATGGTCACCAGCGCCTCGCGGACGTCGTACTCGCCGGACAACAGGGTCCGTACCTCGAGCTCGTCGATGGACTTCTGCAGGGCGACGACCTCGTTGCTGACCTCGGCCACGGTATCGGCGTCGTCCTCCGATTGCGCCAGTTCGAGCAGGACAGACGCGTCGTTGAGGCGAGCGCGCAGCTTCTCCACCCGATTGATCTCGCTTTGGATGTGGGACAGCCTGCTGGTGACCTTCTGCGCCGCGGCCGGGTCGTCCCAGAGGTTGGGTACGGCGGCCTGCTCCTCGAGGTTGGCGCGCTCCCTCCGCATCCGATCAAGATCGAGAACGGTCTCGATGTTGCGGAGGGTGGAGTTCAGTGCGGACAGCTGTTCGGCGAGATCGGCGGTGGTCACAATTGCCAAGGGTATCCCGCCGGCCCTGATCTTGCTGGCGGCAGCCGCTCCACCGGCGCGAACTCGGCAGTAAACGATCAAGGACCCGCCGTTCGGCGAGTCCTTGATCCACTAGGGGATTACGGGCGTCGGCCCGCGCGCAGCTACTTGACCGGGGCGGCCTTGAGCCAGGCCAGGGCGGCCTTGTGATACGAGATGGCGAACTCCAGTGCGGCGGCACCGTAGTTGTCCCCATCCGTTTTCGCCTGCTTTGCCTGTTCACGGATCTCCGTGAGCGCGGCATTGTGGGCGTCGGTCGCCTGAGCGTAGAGATCCTTGAGCGCGGTCGCACCGTGGTGAGCGCCGAACGCCACCCGCAGTGCCACCGGGTTGCGCAGGGACTCAGCACCCGGCTCCTCCGAAAGCCACCGTGCGAAGGCCCGCTTGCCGGCGGGCGTAATCGAGTAGGGCTGGCTCGCCCTCGGCCCGGGCTTGCCGAGCTTTACGTATCCCATCTCCGCCAGAGCCGGGAGCTCCCGGTAAACCTGGCTTCGCGTCATTGACCAGTAGGGGCCGAGCCGCCGCTCCGCTGCAGCCATGAGCTGCCCCCCCGTCATCGGACCGTCGTGCAGCAGCCCGAGCAGAGCTGCGGCAGTCGCGTTTACTCCATCTGCCATAGCCTTACGCTGCCACTTTCCAGGCGTCATGTCCAGGATTTCAGCAAATCTATTCCACAGTGCACTGTCCGGTCAGGACCGTCCCCCCACGACCGTCCCTTGTGCATAGCCGAGTCGACGAAGATCGAACGTCGGGGCGTGGCCGGCGCCAATCGCCGCATCCGGACCAGCATCGTCGCCAGCGAGCCCCACGACAGAATCCAGGCCACAATCGACCGTCGGGGGTGGACAGCCAGGCACCTGGACATCCGTCCACACGACACACCGCGACGGCGGGCAGAGTCGGCACATCGAGCGGGCGCGTTTGGTTGGCCGTCGGATCCGGCCGCGGCGCGGCGCGGTCTTGACGCGGCTCTCGCGGCGGCCTACCTCCGATCCGAATTGTTAGTCAGCTTACCTATTATTATGCAGGTACGATCCCCCCGTCCCGCCGAGCACCGGGCAGACCGCCACGAATCGCCGCACCCCTGCTCGGCACCGCCCTTGGCGCGGACCTGCTGGTTACCGGATGTACGCCGGGCACCTCGGCCGGTACGCCGGTCGGCTGGACAACAACACGTTCGCGTTGCTGTGCGCTGGCACCGACAACCCGGACGCCGTACTGGGCGCGACGCTGTCCGCATTGGACGGACTCGGCGCTGACCCGTCGGTGCACACGGCTCTGCGCATCGCGATGCTCTCCGCGACGCCGACGACATCCGCCTGACCCCATCCTCTCCCGGGCTCCGGCGGCGCCCCGCGCGCGTCCTGGCCACGTTCGGGTGATCTGGTGCGATCGTGTGTCGCCCGCGGCCAACAATCGCACCGGACACTGATATGGGGCCTAGGTCTTGGCGGGACGAACGGGATCTCCTCGATGCCGTCCCGGTGTCGCGGGAGGCGCGCGAGCCGTTGGGCGCAACCGCCTTGTCAGGCCCGTTCGCCATGGTCCGTGGACACCACAGCGGGCGGCCGCCGCTGGAAAGTGATCACCGTGCGGACCTTGGGCGTCCGAATGCCGGATCCGCTCGTCGGACGCCCAAGACATCCGGCGCGTTGGACCTTGTGCGAAGGGATACCGGATCCGGTCGTCAGGCGACCACGGCAACGAGGCGATGGGGCGCTGGACCAGTTCGCTTCGGTCGGCCGTTCGCTGAGGGCTGATTGCCGACCGTTGGCGATGGGTTGCAGCGATGTAATGCTGTAATCATCGCAACGACGTAAGGACGGCCAAAATGGAACGAGGCAAGGTCCACTGGGGCGGCGGCCGCAACGAGCCACCACCCGCTCAGGACGCACCCGCCTGGATCACCGGCGCGGTTCCCGACGACTGGTTCACCACCGCGCCCGACGTGGTGATCGATCGCGACGAGATCCTCATCGTCGGTACGCTCCCCACGCCCCAGCAGGACGCCGAGGTCACCGACGCTGACCGGTCGGCTGCCGAACTGGGCCGGATCTCTGCATACCGTGAGGAAACCCGCGAACGGCGCATCCGAATCGCCCAGCAACTGGAGCATCGTTACCGCCGCAAGGTGTCCTGGGGCGTCGTCTGCGGCGGAACCCGGGAACTCTTCACAACGCACTCCGCCCCAGTGATGACGCGGCTGCGCCAGACGGAACGGCAGGTGCTGGACACCCTCGTCGACGCTGGCGTAGCCCGATCACGGTCGGAGGCGCTCGCATGGTGTGTACGTCTGGTCGGCGAACACACCGAGCAGTGGCTGTCCGATCTCCGTACCGCCATGGGGGCGGTCGACGAGCTCCGCCGTCGCGGTCCCGAAACGCCCACCGGGTAACACCGACTGCTCCGCGGCCCGGTCCAGCCGATGTACGGCCGGTCATCGTGGGTGGTTGTGGGTCACCGGCGACCCACAACCACGCACGTTCATCGGGCTCCCGCTCTGCACTCAGGCAGCGGGTTCACGATCACCGGCGACCCGCGGGGACCGCTCCAGCAAGTCCTGGCGGTTGCGGGGCTACTGAGTTCCGGGCTTTCATGATCGACAGTGCTGTTTTGCCTGCTCAGGGTGGTTGTGGCGAGGGTGCTGGTGTATTACCTAACTCGGTCGGTCAGGGTCCGCGGAGCGTAGTTGTCGAGGTCGAAGAGTTGGTAAAGCTTGCGCTGGGTGGGGTCCATGTCGGTGAGGACGCGTTGTGCTCGGGGCCGTCCTGGTCGGCCGTCGGGGTGGAGCAGCACGGTTTGTGGATTCCGGCGAGGGTGGGCGAGGAGTTCCCGTACCGACAGGTGTAGATCGGTTGTTGGGCCTCACGACGCATAAGGTTGGCGATGGTGAGGGCGAGGACGCTGTAGAAGGTGTGGACGCGGATCTTCTGGTCGGTCCAGTGGTGCATCGGGAGAGAACGACACGACGTGGGGGTCTTTGAGCTGCCGAAAGCCGGCTTCGACTTCGGATTGGGATTGGTAGGCGGCCACGACGTCGGCGGCGGGCCAGGTGGCGCGGTTGGTGAACAGGATCCGTTTGCCGAAGAGTCGTGTTCCAAGCGCTTTGCGGGCAGCAGTGTCCACATGCGAGACGTCAGGCGGAGTTCGGCCGGGTTATCGCCGATGAGAGTGCAGGTCATGACGTCGGTGACCCATCGGGGTTTGACAGATCGCGGCGATGTCGGCCTCCACCGCGGTGCGGGTTCGGCGGGTCTTGCCACGGCTGAGGGAGATTGCAGTTCGTCGAGTCGTTGCTGAGTCTTGGCCAGGGTCTGGTAGAAGCCACGGGTCTGCGCCGTGTGCAGGGTGGGCGAGTGGGTGAGCACCGCCCGGCGGGTCACCCCCAACGCGGTCACCGTGGTGTCGTGGAAGGTCAGATGATCGAACCGGTCGGCGTCAACCACCCGGTACTATGTTGCGAGGGATGGCCAGCAACGCCGGGTGGTCGCTGAGGCGGCAGCGATCAGACGAACCGAGATCCCGGACGCTTCGATCTGGGCGTGGTTGGTGCCCAAGTTCTGCCCGGCGTCGTACACCAGGGTGAGGGTGTCGAGGTCGACCGGCCAAGTGCCGGTACCGGGCGATCAGCTCCTCGACGACAGCGGTGAACTGGGTGACGTGGGGCGGTCACCGGGATAGGCGTGGGACACCGACGGGATCCCACCGTCACGGGTCACGACGAAACCCAGCCCGACCAGGCGCAGATCAGTGCGTTTCTGCCGGGCCTTCCCCCGTTGCGCGATCGGCGCCGGTCGTTGCCAGAATCGATGGAACGTGGCGAAGTTCGTCATATCCAGCACCAACCCGGACAGATCGAGACCGAACTCGGCGACGACCCGCCTGCCGATCCGCGTCTCAATCGCGATGCAGAGTCAGCAGCGCTCACCCGGTCCATCGCGTCCTAGAACCGGCGGTGGTCCAACGCGCCATCGGGCAGCTTCAACCATCGCGGACTAGCCGTGCCGGCCCACCAATCAGCGAACGCAGCTTCGAGCACGGCGCGACGACCCGGTTCACGGTCGCCAACGCCAGATACGTCCCCACCGACGCCGCCGCAGTCGGATACCGGGGCACCACAGCATCAACGATTCCGCCACGTCCAGACGCTGTAGCATCCGCCCACACCGCCGCGACGTCCCCGAAACCTTGTGCTGGCTACGAATCCCGCCACCAGGCTGCGCATCAGCCAACCTCGCCGCGACTCCTCAGCACTGCCCAGATACTGCTGCGACACGATCCGCGGCTTGCCATCCACCCGGGCCGACTCGACCAGGTAGTAGTACGTCTTCCCGCTGACTCGCTACCGACGATCGAAGCCACGTTTAGGTAATACACCGAAAATGGCTGAATGTCAGTATTCGCAAGCCGACACGCTAAACGATCATGAAAGCCGGAAACCACGTAGGACCTGGGGGCGGGGATGGCCAGATGGATGTCGTCCAGCTCCTCGGGGGTAGCGCCTTCGAGGCCGTCGAGTCCTTCTACTGTGGATAGTGGCGCTGGCCGCCAGATAGTGGCGTTCGTAGCGGAGTTGGTCAGGTCGGCCGGGTCGTAGGGCTGGATATCGAGGCGGTCGAGGGTCTGCCAAAGGGTGGCCAGCGCCGCGTCGGGGTCGTAGTGGAATTCGCTCTCACGCACCCGCCAGAACCGCCAGCCTGCCCGCTTCAGTTCGCGCTCGCGGTCCAGGTCACCTTCACGGTGCTCCTCGCTGCCGTGCCAGTCCTGCCCGTCGCATTCGACCGCGAGCCGCCCCTTGGCGCCGGTGATCACAAGGTCGATCCCACGGCCGTTGACTTCGACCCGCGGCGTCACATGGAATCCCCGTTCCTGGATCCTCAGGAACACCCGCTGGTCGAACAGGGACCGAAAAGCGGGGTGCGGTTCGTCGGCGGTGACGCCAGTAAGGACCTTTGCGGCCAGCGCAGGTGGCGGATTGAGTACATAGGACAGAAGTGACGTGCGCAGGTCACTGATGGACAGTTGCTCCGGACCGACCGAGTGGAACAACCACATCTGATCCTTGGCCCGGGAAGCGGCCACGTTGAACCTGCGCTGCCATTCGGTGCCGGTGACCGCGGGCCGCTTTTCAGGCTCCCCTGACACTTCCGTGGGTGGGTAGCGCAGCGTAAGCGAGGTCACTACGGACACACGCCGTTCTCTGGCTAGGTTTCTGGCTGTCTAGGTCAGTCGCCAAAGCCAAGGAGAACGGCGTGCGTACTACGAGTCTATTCGAACTGCTGCTGGGCATGGAACGTACGGTGGTGGAGGAGGTCGACTTCGAGGTCGATGGTCAGCTGGTCGTGGTTCATGTCCGTCCCCGTAAGGGGGCGACGAGGCGTTGTGGCCGGTGTGGTCGGCGGGCTCCGTGGTTCGATCGGGGTGAGGGAAGGCGGCGGTGGCGGGCGTTGGATCTGGGTCCGGTACAGACGGAGGTGGAGGCTGAGGCGCCGCGGGTGAACTGCCCGGAGCACGGCCCGACGGTGATCGCTGTGCCGTGGGCGCGTCACAAGGCTGGGCACACGCTTATGTTCGACGATCAGGTGGCGTGGCTGGCGGTCCACACGTCCAAGACCGCGGTGAGCACGTTGATGCGGATTGCGTGGCGCACGGTCGGTTCGATCGTGGCCAGGGTATCGCGGGATGCGGAGAAGACCGTCGACCGGTTGGCGAACCTGCGCAGAATAGGCATTGACGAAATTTCATATAAGAAGGGTCACCGGTACGTCACCTGTGTAGTTGATCATGACACGGGGTTGTTGGTGTGGGCGTGGCCCGGCCGGGACAAGGACACGTTGAACAAGTTCTTCGACGCCCTCGGCGAGCAGCGGTGCGCACAGATCACGCACGTGTCCGCCGACGGCGCGGACTGGATCGCCACCGTGGTTGATAAGCGGTGCCCCAACGCGGTACGGGGAGCTGATCCGTTCCACGTAGTCGCGTGGGCGACCGAGGCGTTGGACCAGGTACGCCGCGACGTGTGGAACACCACGCGTGGCGGCAAAGGCCGGGCCACGCAGGAGTCGAAGGCCCTCAAACGAGCCCGGTGGGCCTTGTGGAAGAACCCCGAAGACCTCAGCGAGGCCCAACAGTCCAAACTGGACTGGATCGCGAAGACCCACCCCCGGCTGCACCGCGCGTGGGCGCTGAAAGAGGGCCTACGGTGGGTGTTCACGTTGGCCCGGCAGGAATTCCCCCGGGCCGCGAAGACAGCCCTCGACCGGTGGATCTCATGGGCCCGGCGCTGCCAGATCCCCGCGTTCGTCGACCTCGCCCGACGCGTCGTGAAACACCGCGACGCCATCCACGTCAGTATTGACCACGATCTGTCGAACGCACTCGTCGAGTCCGTGAATACGAAGCTGCGCCTCATCACCAGGATGGCGTTCGGGTTCCACGACCCGCATGCGCTCATCGGCCTGGCCATGCTCGGCCTCGGCGGCCTGTGCCCACCCCTACCCGGCCGACCACGCCTCGCCTGACACACCGCAAGGGGCTCCGCCCCCACACCCCGGCCCTCCCTCGAAGATCTCCCCGATCGGCCGCCACAGGCGTACTCCGAACCTCGCCCGCAGGCAAGGGGCAAGCCTCGCTGCGCTCGGTCGCTAACGCGACCCCTTGCCAACGAACGAGAACCAGAGCATGGTCACAGACCGCCCGACCGAGAAGATCTCTCCACAACGAACACCCACCTGATCACGTTAAGTGACCCACGGATCAGTCAGGAGGGCCGCTTTTCAGCGATGACCAGCGACACGAACACGACGTCCCGCTCGTCGCCCTGGAAGTCGGGTGGCGTGCCGATCCGTAACCGGCGCCGTTGCCACTCCTTCGGTTCGACGCGTTCCAGCAGCATCTGGTGTAGTAGCTGGACCTGGCCGGTGCCCTGCAACACCACGACGCCGAAGGTCTTGCCCTGGTAGGCCGGGTCGGCCACGCAGGCCTCGATCTGGCTGACGATCGCCTCGGCTTCCATCGGGTTGCGCAGCCGGGTCGACGATCCCTCGGTGCGCCCGCCGCCGACCCGCACCGCCCGCAAGGGCGGCAACCGGTCCGCGCCGAACTGGCGCAACGGCACCAACGGCTCGTCGGCGTAGAACTGGCGTGAGGAGTACTCGATGATCTCGGGCATGCATCGGAAGTGTTCGCGGAGCGGGATCACCGCGCCGAATCGGGTCCGGAGCAGGTCGAACAGGCTGGACTTCGGGGTGTACACGTCGCGCAGATATCCGGGCAGTTCAGGCAGATACGACGACAACTTGGCGAAGATCGGCTCGAGTTCGCCGAGCCGTACTTGCGACGGCGCGCATTGCTTGTCGTCGCCGACCACGATGACGCGGGGCGCGAGCCACAGCAGGAACACGTCCTCGAGACTGGCCTGGCTGGCCTCGTCCACAATCACGACGTCAAACGAGTCGCGGACTGGCGCGAGAGTTTCCAGCACCACGTCCAATGGCATGATCCACGCCGGCACGGCGTCGCGTGCCTCCCGCATAGCCTCGCGGGCCCGGGTGCGAAAACGTCCGGCGTAGCGGCCGGTGCCCTTGCCGACCTGACGCATGTGCTGCTCGTACGCCTGCAGCGCCTGGGCCTGATGCGCGGTCATTCGCCGCAGGCAGTGGCCCCACGCCTGGATCGCGGCCAGTGCGGCGGTCTCCTGCCGGAGCCGGGTGATGGTGTCGGCCAGCTCAGCTTCGAGCTGTTGTTCCCGACCGGGTTGCCGCTGGTTGACGAAGAACGTGCTCGCCTGCGCCCAGGCCCAGGCGATGTCCCAGTCGGCGAGTCGGGCCGGCCAGGCCGGATCGCCTGCCGACTCGGCCAGCAACGCGGCAAGCGCTGGGTGGGCCTGCCGGAGCTGATCGGCCAGCGCGTCGCAGGCGGCCTGCTCGGACTGTTCCCGGGCGATGTCCGCCAACGCGACCAACGCGGCGGCGTAACGGTCAGGACTGCGTGCGACGATCGCGGCAGAGGCCTCATGCAACTCCGGCGGCGCGTCCGGCGAACGCGCGTCAAGAGTGAGCAGCTCCGCGACGCTCGCTAGCGCGGCCGCGGCCTGCGCCGCCTCGAACTGCAGGCGCATCGCGTCCAGCCCGTCGAGGAACGCCTGCCAGTCAGCCAGTGTGGTCAGGGGCAGCCACGACTGCGCCGCAGCCAGCGTCTGCCGGATCGCGCCGACCGATCGAAGGAACTGGCTGACCAGGTCGAGCCGGGCGTAGATGTCCACCACCCGGGCCACCGACTGTTGCACCGGCTCGTCGGCCGCGCCGGTGACCGCGACGCCGACCATCGCCCAGCCCCGGCCCAGAGTCTCCACGCAGGCCTGGCCCTCCAACGCCGCGGCGACCAGATTGATCGCCTCCGGCGTGCTGGCTGCCATGCCGTCTACAGTGGAATGGTCAAGCACTGCCTCGGCGTCGCGCTGCACACCGGATTTGAAGGCACCACGCAATTTGCCACCGCCGGCGAGATGGTGGCGAAGCGGTCCGACGAGCGCCAGCTGTGCGGTCGCCGTTGCAGGCGCTCCCGGTCCAATGAGGACCTGCCGGAAGCCGAGCACCTGCACCGCGCGCTGTGCCACGTCGACCTGGCCACGACCGGCGGCGAGCGAGGTCCAGAGGGTGGAGTTCTGACCAGCGAGTCCCTCGACGATCGCCCGCACGGCCCAGTCCGCCGGATTCCATTTCGCCGCGTCCGGCTCCAGGCCCAACGTGGCCGCGGCGCGGCGGGCACCGTCCAGCGCGACCTGCAGTCCACGAAGGACGGATGAGTCCACTCCCTCCAGCAACCGGGTGACGTCGGTGGAGCCACGCATGGCGGCCTCCTGCGCGGCCCGGTCGGCGGCGACCATGGCACTGATCTCCTCCGCGGACGGGTACGCCGCGACGTCGACCAGCCGCTGCCGGGTCCGGGCCAACCGCTGCGGAGTCTGCCCGGCCAGCAGCCGCAGGAGCTCCCCCGCCTGAACCGCGCTGAACGACGGCTCCCCGCTGAACGACAGCGCCGCGCTCCCTGCAACCGGCGCGGCGGCGTCCGGCATCGGTACCGGCATCCAGCCCAGACGCGCGGACCCGGCCCGCACACGCCGGGCGATCTCACCCAGCGTGCCCTGGTAGCCGGGGGCCACCGCGGGATGCACAAGGGTTTCCGACTCGCGCAACGCCCGCACCTGGTCGGTCAGGTCCTCGACCCTGGCTGCCAGCTCAGCCCTTCGCTGTTGCGCCCGCGCCACGTCACTGTCGTGGGCTGCGGCGTCCCAGCCGGCGAACCGGTTGGACATTGCTTTGACGCTGCCCTCCAGTTCGGCCGAACCGCCCCGGTCGAGGTCGGTCACCGAGACACACAGCTTGGCCACCTCGGCCGGCAACTTGTCCCGCAGCACCCGAAGCGCCTGGGCTTTCTGGCTCGTCACCAGCACCCGCTGGCCCTGGGCGAGTAGCGCGGATATCAGGTTCGCGATGGTGTGCGTCTTACCGGTCCCGGGCGGGCCCTGCACCACGACGCCGTTGTTGGCCTGCAGCCGGTCGATGATGCGGTTCTGTTCCGGGTTCGCGGGCAGGGGAAACAGCGGGTCTGTGCTGATGGTGTTGCCGGCCGCGGCGCCCTCCTCTGCCAACCACGACAGCCGCTCGCTCGCTTCCATCGAGGTGACCAGTTGGGCCAGGCCCAGTGGCGCCTGCGCCTTCGGGCCGCGCAGCGCGTGCAGCATCGCGTCGTAGTAGCCGATCAGGCTGGCCCGCTCCCGCCGGCGCAGCACGATGGCCGGGGCAAATCGGACCTCGGCATGTGTGTCGACCGACGGCATCGGTGCCCATTCACCGACATACGGCGTCTCGGCGTCCAGCGCCCGCTGCGCCCACGACTTCGCCAATGGCTCGCAGTCGACCAGCGGTGCCACCACCGCGTCTTCGCGAACCTGGTCGTGCACGGCCTCCACTCGCCCGGCGTCGTAGCCATCCTCGCCGTCGAGCAACTCCCGGTCCTGGGCACGGGTGGCCGCGTCGACGTCGACGTGCACCCGGACCTCGTCGCGCTCGCTGTCCACCACCGCCACCACCCGGGTGGTCAGGATGTGATTGCGGATTTCCTTACCGGAAGGCGACCGCCAGCCCAGCAGCCCGGTGCCCAGTACCAACTCGTACTGGTCCTCCTGCTGCGACACGAAATGTGCGGCGCCGACCAGATAGGTGTACCAATGCCGGAATGGCTTCGCCTGGCGATCCCGGACGGCCCAGGCGCGCCACAGCGGCAACCACTCCTCAAACGCGCGACCGACGTCGGACGGCGCCTCCGTCAGCGCCAACGCCTTGCCCTTGCCGCCAGGCTCCTCGACCGGAGCCCAGGCCGGGGGCTTGCGTCTGAGCACCGGTGATGGCGCTGAGGAGTCGAGCAACGCCGCCTTGTCGAGCCAGTTGGCCAGCACCGCGGGCGGCTCCGGCGGTGACTCGGCACGCAACCGGGGAATCGCGAAGAACGCCTCGCCCGGGCCGGCGTCGACGTCGACCGTGACCTCAGCCGGAAGGTTGTGCAGCCACAGCACGGTCTCGTAGTCCCTGACGTCGGCGATCTTGCGCTGCCGAGCAAGCGCCACATCGCGCAGGAACTCGACCAGACCACTGGTCGTCGCGATCAGCTCACGGTCTTTCGACCGGGTTGATGCCATCGTTCCTCCCCTGCGCGCCGGGCTCCACCGCCGGAGGCGACCTCGGGACATCCCGCGGTAAGGACGCTAGCGCCTCGGTGCGACACGATGCGGGAGGGCCAGCCGGCGACCGCAGAGGCGACATACGCGACTAATGCCTCAAAACGCGATCCTCAGAACCCGATCCGCCAAACCCGATCCACAAGAACCACCTGAGCCTGCTGCCGCGACTGTCCACGTCGGACAGCCGCGACAGTGCCAACAGGCCTCAGCCCATGTGCGGATAGCGGTGGTCTGTCGGTGGCACGAAGGTCTCCTTGATAACCCGAGGAGACAGCCACCGAACCAGGTTGTGCCAGGAGCCTGCCTTGTCGTCCGTGCCACTGGCCCGCGCTCCACCGAACGGCTGCTGGCCCACCACGGCTCCGGTCGGCTTGTCATTGACGTAGAAGTTCCCGGCCGAATAGCGCAGCCGGTCACCGGCCCAGTCCACCACGCGGCGATCTGTGGCGAACAGGGAGCCGGTCAGCCCGTACGGCGAGGTCTCGTCCACCAGGCAGACCGTGGCTTCGAAATCGGCGTCGTCGTACACGTACACACCAAGAATCGGTCCAAAGTACTCAGTGGTGAACAACTCGTGTGTCGGGTCCGCACTCGACACCAACGTCGGGCGCACGAAGTAGCCTTCGGAGTCGTCGCAGGTGCCGCCAGCGAGCACCGTGCACGCCCCGGAGTTCTTGAAACGGTCCAACGCCGCGGCGTGCTTGTCGAACGCACGCCGGTCGATGACCGCGCCGCCGAAGTTGCTGAAGTCCGCCACATCGCCGTAGGAGAGTCCTTCGACCGTCGCCGCCAGCCGGTCGCGCAGCCCACCGTCCCAGATGGACCGTGGCAGGTACGCCCGGGACGCGGCCGAACACTTCTGGCCCTGATACTCGTACGCGCCGCGTACCAGGGCGGTGTGCAGCGCGTCCACGTCCGCGCTGGGATGCGCGAGGACGAAGTCCTTGCCGCCCGTCTCGCCCACAATGCGCGGGTACGACCGGTAGGTGTCCAGGTTGGCCGCGGTGGTCCGCCACAACTGGTGGAACGTCGCGGTGGAACCGGTGAAGTGCAGGCCAGCGAAATCGGGGTCGGTCAGGGCAACCGAACTGACTGCGGTGCCGTCCCCGGTGACCAGGTTGATGACTCCCGGTGGCAGGCCGGCCGCCTCGAGCAGCCGCATCGTGTGGTGCGCGGCCAACTGCTGGGTCACCGAAGGCTTCCACAGCACGGTGTTACCCATCAGGGCCGGCGCGGTGGGCAGGTTACCCGCGATGGCCGTGAAGTTGAACGGCGTGATGGCCACGACAAAGCCCTCGAGCGGCCGATGATCAAAACGGTTCCACACGCCCGCCGACGAGTTCGGCTGGTCGGCGAGCAACTGCTGTCCGAAGTGGACGTTGAATCGGAGAAAGTCGATGAGCTCGCACGCCGCGTCGATTTCGGCCTGATAGCACGTTTTCGACTGACCCAACATGGTGGCCGCGTTGAGCGTGTCGCGCCACGGACCGGACAAAAGGTCCGCCGCCCGCAACATGATCGCGGCGCGCTCGGTGTACGGCAGGGCCCGCCACATCGGTGCCGCGCGCTTCGCGGCCGCGACCGCGGCGGCGACATCGTCGTTGGTTGCATTGTGGGTGACGCCGAGCACGTGCCGGTGACGGTGCGGCGCAACAACATCGATGGCGGCACCGCCACCCATGCGGCTCACACCATCGATGGTCATGGTGAGTTCGTGGCGCTGCGCGGCGAGCGCGTCAAGGCGACCACGCAGGCTCTCACGTTCGGAGGTATCGGGGGCGTAACTACGGACCGGTTCGTTGTGCGGCTCCGGCACGGTGAAAAGGGCATCCATGACCTGACTCCTACGTCGGATCGCGACGGGTGTTCTTTTGACGGCGTACGAGGCGTCCGACAACCACTTTGGCTGCCGGTCGGCCCGCACGACACAAGACTTTCTGTTCCATCTTCCCATGGCCGGGCGGCCGTTCTGGACTGTCCAGCCGCCACGTACTATCGCCTCACGTTGCGTCACTCCTGGTGGCCAGGTTCGGCCGGGCCACCATGACTGACCGGACCCGGCCCGGCCGTACCCCCGGCCACACCTGCGGCGACGGGCCCACCGGCTCAACGCCCCGCGACCAGATGGATGCAGAGATTGGCTGAGGAAACACGGACCGCCACGCACGCGCACTCGCCCGCGGTCCACACCCCGCCTCCGTCTCCGGCACCGGAGCCGGATGACTCCTCGGACATCGCGCCCCCACTGGGAGCCGGTGTCCTTTTTGTCCTCAGCCTGCTGTGGCTGGCAGCCACCATGTGGTCCGTGCGTGCCGCCTTCGCGGGTGATGTCGCGGACCCTGCTGTGTTCGTCTCCTCGGTGGCCCTGATGCTGCCGACCATCGTGGTCGCCGCCCTGGTCGCGGGCGCCGCCGCCGGACTGGCCACGGCGAGTCGCCTCGCCCGTCCGGCCAGCTCGGCGACCCGTACGGTGGTCCGGCGACTGATCCTCGGTGCCGCTGGGGGCGCCGCCCTGGGCCTGGTGATCGCGGCAGTGATCCTGTTCACATTCGGAGTCACCAAGGCCATCGGTGTGATCGCGGCCACGGTGGGGGTAGCCGCTGTGCTGGCCGGCCTGTCCGCCGGGCTCGCCGCCGCCCCGCTCGCCGCCGGTGTCGCGGCCACGCTGGGTGTGTTCATCTGCGGGGCGGTGCTGAACCTGTTCCAGTCCCCGTTGAAGTCGCTGTTGGGCGCGGGCGTGTCGATCGCCTCCCGGTCCGACGCCGCGAAACGGTTCGTCTTTCTCAGCGCGTTCATCGCCGGTCTCGTCGCCGCCGTTGTGGCCTACCTGTACCTGCGTCGCCGCGAATCCGGCCGGGCCTGGGGCTGGTACCTGCTCGCCGGCGCCACCCCGGGCCTGGTTGCCCTGTTCGGCGAGCTGGTCACTCAACTTGGCGGCAGCAGCCTGTTCACCCTCGTGGGTGGCTTCTCGGACGACGACAGGGCGGCGCTGAGCTATGTCAGCGGCTCCCGGTTCGTCAGCGGCATGCTGATCCTCTTCGTCGGCGGGATCGGCGCGATGATCCTGGTCGGCCGGACCCTGCGCCGGCCGGAGGAGTCCAGCCCCGAGGAGTCCAGCCAGGCTGACGCGCCGGCTGCTGCTGTCCGCAACGGCGCTGCTGCTCGAAAAGACGATGAAGCCCGGCGGGCCGGTTCACGTGCCGGCGACCAGCGGTTCGATGTCGACTTTGACGATGAGAACCTCGACGGCGTTATCAGCGAACCCACCCACCACGCCGCCGAGCCGAGCCGCATAAATCCCGAAGAGCCGAAGCGGGCCGATCGGGTAACGGACGCCACGTAGAGAGTCAGAACTGCGCGAGCAGGTCGGCCAACTCCGAGACGTCGTACCACTCGAGCTCGTGGTCCTCGGCACTGTCGAGCGTGAACTGGGCGTCCCGGTCGCCGTCCGCGGCTTTGACAACCGCGTCGGCCGCGGCTCGGACGTCCGCTTCGGCGTCGACGCCGTCGACGTGCACGGCGGCCACCTCGGACAGGTCGAGATGCTCACCCGCGCCGACCGCGCTCGACCCCAGCGTCCGATCGAGCGGTACGACCCGCCGCGCGGCAACGTCGACGGAGAGCACCGCACGACGCCGGGGTGCCCCGGCGTCGAAGCTGAGCAGCGCCAACGCATCCTGCGCCGCTCGGGTGAACGCGACGTACTCCAACTCCTCCTCGTCACCCTCCTTGTACCACTCGCGCAGGTCAGCGGTGACCGCGTGACCGGCGAAGCCGTCGGGAAGCGAGAGCCGACCATCCGAGTGCAGTCGGGCCAGCAGCGGCAGCGTCGCGGGCAGGTACACCCGCACCGAATCGGTCAACCCCGCCACCCTCTTCGCTCGTGCATCGTCGAGGTACGTAGTACACCGCCACGGCCGCCAGAGCAAACACCGTCAGCACTCGCAGCTGATCGAGGACACCAGCGCGGTCAGCGGGTCGGGTGCCTGCACCACCCTGCCAACAACGTGGTGCATCGTTCGCGACTGCGGGGCTCGCTGGGCTCGCTCCTCGCGCTCACCGGCCGCATTCGTTCGCGACTGCGGGGCTCGCTGGCGCTCGCTGCCCGGTCACAATCGGAAAGCCTTCACGAATCCAGTACTCGATCCCGCCGATCATCTCGCGCACATCGAAGCCGAGTTCGGCGAATGCGAGCGCGGCCCTGGTCGCGCCGTTGCAGCCCGGACCCCAGCAGTACGTCACCACCGCAACGGTCGGGTCGAGTTCGGCCAGCGCCCGGGTGGCGATCTCGGCAGTCGGCATATGCCGGGCCTGGGCGATGTGCCCCTGCGTCCAGGCCGCGGGTCCTCGGGAATCGATCAGGACGAAGCCGGCCCGGCCACTGTCCAGGGCGAGATGTGCGTCGGAGACGTCGGTCTGGAAGGCCAGCCGAGCAGCGAAGAAGGCAGCCGCAGGGCTACGCGTTGTCGTTGTCATGACGATCACGCTATGAGGTTCGCAGCGGTATCGAACCGCCACTGGACGGCACATCTGTAGTTTCGCCGCTCATTCAACGGTACTTTGTGAACATGGCGCTTGATTCTGCGGCTGACCTGGATTCCACCGATTGGCGCATCTTGTCGGTACTGCAACGCGAGGGTCGAGCGTCCTACGCCGAATTGGCGCGAGCCGTTGCCATGTCGCCCAGCGCGGTTGCGGAGCGGGTACGACGACTGGAGGAAACCGGCGTCATCACCGGCTACCGGGCCGTCGTGTCGGCCGAGCGGATCGGCCTGTCCATCCTTGCCCTGGTCCGGCTGCGGTACCCGACCGGCAACTACGGGCCGTTTCATCGAATGCTGGACGAGGTGCCGGAGATCCTCGAGGCGCACCACGTGACAGGCGAGGACTGTTTTGTCCTCAAGGTGGCGGCCAGATCCATGCGGCACCTGGAACAGGTCGCGGGGCGCATCGCCACCCTCGGCGGCGTCACCACCACCATCGTGTACTCCAGCCCGCTCCCATCGCGCGATCTGGATCCAGCGGCGCTGAAGGATCCGACCTCCGCCGATACCCCAGTTCACAGGCAAGCGAGGGCAAACTGAGCCAAGTGCTGCCGGGCAGAGTATCGTTCGCGCATGGCCGCCCGTTTCCTGACAATGCAGGAAGTCGCTGATGAGCTGGCCACATCGCTGTCGCAGATCTACCACATGGTACGAAGCGGCGAGCTGCCCGCCATCAAGATCGGTGGCCGGGGCCAGTGGCGGATCGAACGGGCCAAGCTAGAGGAATACATCACGGCCAAGTACGCCGAGACTGCGGAGTTTGTCCGCACCAACCCGCTGGTCGACCACACCGACTAGCCCACCGGCGCCTCCGGCTCCCCGCAATAACCTGTGGCGGCAGCGCGGCCGGGGCTCCAGGCTCATGACGCGCCTGCCTATCGACAGAGGCAAACGAAAGCAAACGTAGAAACCTTGCGATCATTGCTGCCGATCACGTACAACTGTTGGTGGAAGGCAAACGAAAGCAAACGTAGGTTTCCGGGAGGTCCACGATGAACGCGACCGCCATAGCCCGCGCAGCTGACCCGTTGGCCCCTGGCACGGTCGGGCTCCGCGTACTGCCGGCCCCCCGCTCGGAGCCGCCAACAGACGACGAGCGCGAAACCGCAGGTTTAGATTCGCCTCCGCCGGCAGCCATACAGTTGCCGTTCGAGGTGGCCCGCCCGGAGTCCATCCGGCAGCGGAATCCGGACCGGACGGCCGTTGCCCCCACAGTCAGACGGTCCACGAGGTTGCGCGGCACGGGGTTGGGGGACACGGAGTTCGGCAGCGCAGAGTTCGCCGGCCCGAGGTTGGGCGGCCGGGCATTGGGCGGCCCGGCGTCCGGCGGCCCGGCATTGGGTGGCCGGGGTTCGGCAACGACGTTGGACTCGCCGACCTGCACCGCGACGCGACACCGGTACGCAGCGCCACCCGTCGACTGCTGGCCACCTGTGTGGAGGTGATCGGTGGATACCGGCCGCTAGCCCACCTACGCCCGCTGTGCCTGCCGAGCAACTTCGCCGACATCGCTGACCGTCTCAGTGGTCACCCAGCCACTGGATGGCGCTCCAAGGGGCTCGCTCACCTCGGCGCGTCAGGACTCCGCCGGGCCACGCTGGCACCCAACAATGCCGCATCCCCGCAGAATGCGATGGTTCCCCGCAACGCAGTGGCGCCACAGAACGCAGTCGTGACTGGGAAGCCCGTGGTGCCACAGAGCGCCGCGGTTCCCCGGAGCACAGTGGCGCCGCCCCGGACCGGGCGCGTGCACCAGACCGGCCCGCTCGACCGGATCGTGATACGTCGGGTACAAATCTGCGAAACCATCGACGGCGTCGCCGAGATCGCCGTGGTGCTGGCCCGGCGCGACCAGGTGTGGGCCATGGCGCTGCGCATCGAGCGCAGTGGCGGCCGCTGGTTGTGTACCCACCTCGAAGTTGTCTAACGCCCGCGGCTCCGGTCGGGTCACGACGGTCACGACGGTCACCGCTAGTCACGACGGTCACGACAGTCACGCTAGTCACGACGGTCACGACAGGTCACCGCTAGTCACGACGGTCACGACGGTCACGACGGGTCGCCATGGTCACCACGAGGCACCTCGTCCGAATGCCGCTGACGAAACAAAGCACCCGGGGCGTCCACTGCGAGGCTGGACCCGGTGGACGTCCCGGGTATCCACAATAGACATCCACATTGGACCTCCACAATGGACCTCCACATAGCGACCTGGGACCACTCCGTCGCATGTGGACCGTCAACTCCCGGGATCGAGTGCCGCCGCACGTCGGTCGCTGGGATGTGGGGCCTGGCGACGCCCGCACGTCGCCAGGCCCCGCGCCCGAATGAGGCGCCGAAACATGATCACGGGTCTTTGTTGCACCCCGGGCTACAGCAATCACCCACGATCACGGTGCAGAACAGCCTCACGGTGCGGCAAACCACAGTGATCACAGCGCAGGACGACCTCGCGGCGCCAGATGCCCTTGCGTTACACAAAACACCATGATCACGCCGGAATGAGGCGCCACAACGTGATCACGGGTGTTTGCTGCACCCTGAGCTACAGCAAACACCCACGATCACGGTGCAGAACAGCCTCACGGTGCAGCAAACCACGGTGATCACAGCGCAGGACGACCTCGCGGCGCACCAAGCCACCGCTGGTGATCACGGGTGTTTGCTGCACCCTGGGCTACAGCAAACACCCACGATCACGGTGCAGAACAGCCTCACGGTGCAGCAAACCACGGTGATCACAGCGCAGGACGACTTCGCGGCGCCAGATGCCCTTGCGTTACACAAACCACCATGATCACGCCGGAATGAGGCGCCACAATATGATCACGGGTGTTTGCTGCACCCTGGGCTACAGCAAACACCCACGATCACGGTGCAGAACAGCCTCACGGTGCAGCAAACCACGGTGATCACAGCGCAGGACGACCTCGCGGCGCACCAAGCCACCGCTGGTGATCACGGGTGTTTGCTGCACCCCGAGCTACAGCAAACACCCACGATCACGGTGCAGGACAGCCTCACGATGCGGGACAGCCTCGCGGTCTGGACAAACACTAGCCAGTCGGAGATCCGTGGCAGCGCTTGTACTTCTTGCCCGAGCCACAGGGGCAGGGCGCGTTGCGCGAAGGACCGGAGCCGATCGCCTGCCCGGGGGCGGGGCGTCGGTTGGCGGCCTGCGCGCCCGGTGAGCTACCACCGGCTGGTGCACCGACAACGCCCGAGCGCGCGGTAGCGGGGCCACCGCCGGACTTGCCAGCCGCGCCAGCGGTCTGCCGCTGGCCGGACCTGGTGCCGCCCGCACCGATGCCGAGCGCGGGCGCGGTCTCCTGCATCATCACGGCAGCACCACTGCCCGCTTCGCCGTCGATGGCCGGCGCAGAGTAGAGCAGTTGCTGCTGGCGACGCTGGGTGGAAGGGCTGATCTGCTTCAGCTTCACCGGGGCGGCCCCGACCTCGGCTTCGGGCGCCTGCTGCGGGGGCTGCAGGTTGTAGAGGAAGCCGACAGCCTCCTCCTTCACGCCCTCCAGCATCTGGTTGAACATGTCGAAGCCCTCGCGCTGATACTCCACCAGGGGATCGCGCTGGGCGTAGGCGCGCAGGCCAACGCCGTCCTTGAGGTAGTCCATCTCGTACAGGTGCTCGCGCCACTTGCGGTCGATGACTTCGAGCAGGACCCGGCGTTCGAGTTCGCGCATGACCTCGGAGGTCAGCTCTTCCTCACGCCGCTCGTAGGCCTCGTGTGCGTCCTCGATCAACCGGGCGCTCAGGAACTCGCTGTCGATCCCGGCCCGCGAGCCGGCTTCTTCTTCCAGGTCCTCGACGGTGACGCCGATGGGGTAGAGCTGCTTGAGGCTGGTCCACAACTGGTCCAGGTCCCAGTCCTCGGCGTAGCCGTTCGAGGTGGCGCCGACGACGTACGCCCGGATCGTGTCGTCGATCATGTGCGAGACCTGATCGTGCAGGTCCTCACCGGCCAGCACCCGGCGCCGCTCGGCATAGATGACCTGGCGTTGCTTGTTCAGCACCTCGTCGTACTTGAGGACGTCCTTGCGGATCTCCGCATTCTGCGCCTCGATCTGGGTCTGTGCGCTGCGGATCTGCCGACTGACCATCTTGGACTCGATCGGCACATCTTCGGGGATGTTGAGCCGTTCCATGACCGCCTCGACCGCACCGGCCCGGAACCGCTTCATCAGATCGTCCTGAAGGGACAGATAGAACCGCGATTCGCCCGGGTCGCCCTGCCGGCCGGACCGACCGCGCAGTTGGTTGTCGATGCGGCGCGAGTCGTGCCGCTCGGTGCCGAGGACGTACAGGCCACCGGCTGCGACGACCTCTTCGGCCTCTTCGTCACACTGCTTCTTCCAGCGCGGGATGGCGTCCTCGAGTGCGGCGTCGTACTCGTCGGGCGACTCGTCCGGGTCCAGCCCGCGGTTTCGCAGCTCGGCCCTCGCCAGGAACTCCGGGTTTCCACCGAGCAGGATGTCGGTGCCACGACCGGCCATGTTGGTGGCCACCGTGACCGCGCCGCGGCGACCGGCCTGGGCGATGATCTCGGCTTCCTTGGCGTGGTACTTCGCGTTCAGCACCGAGTGGGGGATGCCTCGGCGGCGCAGCATCTGCGACAGGATCTCGGAGTTCTCCACGCTCACCGTGCCGACCAGCACCGGCTGGCCCTTCTGGTGGCGCTCGGCGATGTCCTCGACAACGGCGTTGAACTTGGACTTCTCGCTCTTGTAGATCACGTCCGACTTGTCTTCGCGGACCATCGGGCGGTGGGTCGGGATGGATACCACGCCGACCTTGTAGACCTTGTTGAACTCGGCTGCCTCGGTCTGGGCCGTACCGGTCATGCCGGCCAGCTTGTCGTACAGCCGGAAGTAGTTCTGCAGCGTGATCGTGGCGAGAGTCTGGTTCTCCTGCTTGATCTCCACGCCCTCTTTGGCCTCGATGGCCTGGTGCATGCCCTCGTTGTAGCGCCGGCCGTAGAGGATGCGGCCGGTGAACTCGTCCACGATCAGGACCTCGCCGTCGTTGACGATGTAGTCCTTGTCGCGCTTGTAGAGTTCCTTCGCCTTCAGGGCGTTGTTCAGGTAGCCGACCAGCGGCGTGTTCAGCGACTCGTAGAGGTTGTCGATGCCCAGCCAGTCCTCGACTTTCGCGACACCGGCCTCGGTGATGGCCACGGTGCGCTTGGCGATGTCGACCTCGTAGTCGCCTTCGCCGTCCTTGCCGGGCTGCAGCCGGCCGACCACGCGGGAGAACTCGCCGTACCAGCGGGCCGACTGCTCGGCCGGGCCGGAAATGATCAACGGGGTACGGGCCTCGTCGATCAGGATGGAGTCGACCTCGTCGACCACGGCGAAGAAGTGACCGCGCTGCACCAACTCCTCGCTGGTCCACGACATGTTGTCGCGCAGGTAGTCGAAGCCGAACTCGTTGTTCGTGCCGTAGGTGATGTCGCAGGCGTACGCCTCGCGGTGCTCCGACGCCGGCCGGTTGGGCAGGATCACACCCACAGTCAGGCCGAGGAACTGGTGCACCTGGCCCATCCACTCGGCGTCGCGCCGGGCCAGGTAGTCGTTCACCGTGACCACGTGCACACCCTGGCCGGCGAGCGCGTTCAGGTACACCGCCATGACGCTGGTCAGGGTCTTGCCCTCACCGGTCTTCATCTCGGCGATGTTGCCGAAGTGCAGCGCGGCACCGCCCTGGACCTGTACGTCGTACGGGCGCTGGCCGAGCACGCGGGCCGCGGCCTCGCGGGCGGTGGCGAACGCCTCGGGCAGAAGGGAGTCGAGGCTCTCACCTTCGGCGTATCGCTTCTTGTACGTCTGGGTCAGCGCGGCCAACTCTTCATCGGAGAGATCTGTGTAGTTCTCCTCGATGGAGTTGACGGCATCGGCGATCGCCTTGAGTCGCCGAACCGTCCGACCTTCGCCGGCCCGCATGATCCTGTCGATGATTGACACGGGTGAACGCTCCCTACCACTTGCTGCGAGCACGCGAGCAGAACAGCGCAACACGTCTGCCGCGACCATCGTAGGCGGTGTTTGCCCGAACCTGCTTCCCCCGACCTCTCGGCGTAGCCGGAACGAGACAAATCACCCAAGGCTGCCGGTCGACTGCCCCTTCCAGTGTCCATCACATCACCACCGGCGACAGGCGCGACGTGACCCCCGACATGTCCGGCATACCGATCACCGTGGATGGCTGGCGAAACTCACTGGGTATCCCTCCCGCGTCCAGGCATGATCAGCGTCATGAACGCCCTAGTGCCGCCGGCAGGCGTCGAGATCGTCGAGGCGGGCCTGGTGATCCGCCCCTGGCGGGCCGACGACGCCGACGCCGTTTTCCGGGCCTGCCAGGATCCGCTGATCCAACGTTGGACCACGGTCCCCCGCCCGTACGAACTCGGGCACGCTGAGGGATTTGTGACCACGGTTACCGAAACTTCCTGGAAGTCCGGATCTTCGGCGCCGCTCGGCGTATTCGACCAGGCCACCGGACAGCTCCTCGGCTCGAACGGCCTCGTCAGGATCGACCCGGCCCGGGCCGAGGCAGAGATCGGCTACTGGACCGCGCCGTGGGCCCGCGGCCAGGGGTCAGCCACCGCCGCGTCACGGGCCGTCGCCCGATGGGCCATGCAGTCCCTCGACCTGAACCGGCTCATCTGGCGGTCCGAGCTGGGCAATCACGCCTCCCGCCTGGTCGCCGAGCGGATCGGGGTACGGGTCGAGGGCGTCGTCCGGCAGTCGATCAGCCGGGCGGACGGTACGCCGGTCGACGCCTGGACCGGCTCGCTCCTGCCGGGGCAGTTGCGCGAGGCCGACGCGCCGACCGACCCGGTCGCAGCGCTGCGCGCCACCACATTCAGCGCCGAGCAGCCACGGCTTCACGGGTCGGGCGTCACGCTGCGGCCCGTGGCACACCACGACATCCCGGCCATCGTCGCCGCGGCCGGCGATCCCGAGTCGGCGCGGTGGACCACGGTGCCGATCCCGTACGGGCGGGCGGACGCGGAATTCTTCGTCACCGAGCATGCCCCGGGCGGCTGGCTGCGGGGCGACGCCGCGACATTCGCGATCATCGACAAGAGCGACGCCTATGCCGGCACCATCGAACTGCGGCTGACCGGCCCCGGCACCGGCGATGTCGGTTATCTGGTCGCACCGTGGGCCCGCGGCCGTGGACACGCATCGGCCGCGTTGCGGACTGTATGCGCATGGGGCTTCGAGTCGCTCGGCCTGCACCGGATCGAGTGGTCGGCCTACGTGGGCAACGACGCCTCCCGGCGGGTGGCGGAGAAGGCGGGATTCACCGTGGAAGGCCTGGCCCGTGGAAGTCTCCTGCAACGGGGCGAGCGCCGCGACTGCTGGACCGGGGCGAAACTCTCCACCGACCCCCGCTAACCTCGCCAGATGGATGCCAACCGACCGGATGTCGTCGCCGTCTCGGACCAGATGGTGTTGCGCCACTACCGCACCGACGACGCCGAGGACCTGGCGGCCGGCTGCGACGACCCGCTGGTACGCCGGTTCGTGCCAGCCATGCCGAGCCCGTACACCCGCCAGGACGCGCTGGCCTGGATCAACGACAGCAGCCCACCCGCGACGGCCGGCAACTTCGCCTTCGCTTTCGCCGACCCACAGACCGACCGGCTGCTCGGAGGCGGCGGCTTGCGCCGGTTTGCGGAACTGACCGCCGAGGTTGGCTACTGGGTCGCCCCCTGGGCCCGGGGACGGGGCGTGGCCACCAGCGCGGCCCGGCTGCTCACCGCGCATGCCTTCGAGCAGGGCGTTGAGCGGATCACCTTGCGCACCGAGTGGGAGAACACGTCCAGCCAGCGGGTCGCCCTCGCGGCCGGCTTCACCCGGGAGGGTGTACAGCGTCTCGGCGGGGCCAGCCGCGATGGCAGCCGGCACGACCTCATCGTGTGGACCCGCCTGCACACCGACCCGGTTGGCCCGACCAAGCGGGTACTACCCGACCTGCCCGGCTCCCGGACATCCGGGCGCGGCCAGCTCAGCGACGGCGTGGTCACCCTGGTGCCACTCGGCCCGGACGACATCGATGACACGTACACGTTGCGTTCGCTACCGGACATCATCGCCACGTCGGTACCGCCGCAGGCACCCGACCGGGCGCGGATCGAGCGCACCTGCACCCGAGCCGAGGCGGGCTGGCTGGCCGGCGAGCGGGCCTACTTCACCATCCGCGACGCCGCCACCTCGGCCTACGCCGGCGAGATCGGCTTCTACTACTGGGAACAGTCCACCGGCCAGGCGATGATCGGGTACAGCATGATGCCCGAGTGGCGAGGCAAGGGATACGCCACCCGCGCGGCCCGGCTGGTCACCTCGTGGGGATTCGACGTCGTGGGCGTGCCACGGGTCATCGCCGGCACGGCACCGGAAAATCTCGGCTCCCAGCGAGTGCTCGAGCGGGCCGGCTTCGTCCGGGAGGGCTACCAGCACTCCCGGCTGCCCGGCCCGAACGGCACCCGTATCGACGACATCCTCTACGCACAGGTCCGTTGACCTCCACGCACCGGAGCGGGCCTCCCCTGAGGCCCGTGCCGGTGCGTCGTACGTAGTACGTGGTGGCGCGTCAGTGGGTGTCGGCGAGACTCAGTACCCCGTAGTCGTAGCCGCGGCGGCGGTAGACCACGCTGGCCCGCCCGGAATCCTTGTCCAGGAACAGATAGAAGTCGTGACCGACGAGCTCCATCTTGAACAACGCATCGTCGACGGTCATCGGCTCAGCCGGGTGCTCCTTCATTCGCACGATGTGCCACGGCTGGTCGTTGTCTTCCAGCTCTTCCTCACGCTCGCGCTCGGCGACCGCGACCGAGGATCTACGGAGTTCCTCCTCGGTCGGCGCGAACGCCGCCAGCGGTGCGGTGGCCTCGGCCACGGAGATCGGTGCGCGACGCCCGCGGTGTACCCGGCGCCGGTCGGCGGCGCGACGGAAACGGGTGTCCAGCTTGCTGATCGCGAGGTCGAGTGCGCCGTAGAAGTCGGCGGCGCAGGCTTCGGCCCGGACCACCGGACCGCGTGACACACAGGTGATCTCCACCCGCTGACAACTGTCCGACTGGCGCGGATTGCGCTCGTGGGACAGCTCCACGTCCATTCTGATGATCTTTGAGTCATAACGTTCGATCTTTTGCAGCTTGTCTGCCACATGCACCCGATAATGCTCGGGCACCTCCACGTTGCGGCCCTTGACGACAATGTCCACGCCTGACCTCCCCCACAGTGTTTGCGACGTTACGCAAAGCTCGGTAGCTGGGCTCCCCCATGCGGGTCGGGCAGGTGAACTATGACTCCCTCCGGGTTAACACACTGCCCGTTACCTGCGACGCTAATCCTTCGAAGGCGCCGCGTCATCCCCAACTCAATTACCCGTCCGTTAAGAAACGCTCAATGCACACCTTGGTCGCGCTGTGTCACATATAGTTGTCGCCACGCCGCAGTCGTGTCGCCGCAAGGGTGACACCGAAGGCCGCCGGTACGCCCGCTTCCAGCAACCGGCCAGCCACGGCCGCCATGGTGGAACCGGTGGTGAGGATGTCATCCAGAAGGACCACCGCGGCCCGATCGGCGATTGTGTGCAATGGTTGCGCCGCGCCGGGTCGAAGGACGAAGGCGTGTCTGGCTGCGGCGGCTCGCTCGTACCGGTCGAGGTGGGCGGAATCGTTCTTGGGCAGGGCCCGCAGCGGTGTGGCCACCTCAGCCGGACAGCCCGCGTCCCGTAGCGCACGGGCAGCCCGCCGGGCCAGCCGCAGCATGTGATCGCCGTGCCGGGCCCGGATGGCGGCCGGCGTGCACGGCACCGGCACCAGGGCAAGCGGGTCCATCGGGTCTAGGCCCGCCGCTGAACGTACCGGCCACGCCGCCAGGACCACCCGGGCGAGCGCGTCTCCCAACGGGCCAGCCAGAGCGCGTCGGCCGCGTTCCTTGTAGCCGAGGATCAGTCCGCGCACCGGCCCGGCGTACTCGGCCGCGGCGAAGCAGGGCGGCAGGCCCGGTGGCGACGGTGACGGCCGGACCGCACGCGGCGCGCCGGTCAACGCGCGCAGGCATCCATCGCAGACTCCCGACCAGCCCGCCGGTCCGCCACACCCGGCACAATCGGCCGGCAGGACCAGGTCGAGCAGGCCGGCCACCGCCGACGTGCCCGCGGCGAACAACCGAGCCAAGGCCATACCGCAACAGTGCGATAGGCGCTGGCCAGCCGCCAGTGCCACCTGTGGATAAGTACCACTGAGCGGACGGTCAGATCACGTAGAACGGGTTCTTGTAGTCGTTGCCGGTCGACAGCGCGGGGCTGAAGGTGAATCGGCCCTGCGGGGTGAACACCAGCACCTGACCGGGATTGATCGGGAAAGCGGTGGCCAGGGCGACGACGTCGATCGGGAGGCCGGTCAGCTTGTCCGTCGGCACCCGCTGGGCCACCGCACTGTCCACTGTGGTCCGAAACATCGCCGGGCCGCCGCTGGCCGAGGTGCCCACGACGTAGAGCCAGGCCTCGCCGGTCCAGGCGATCGCTGTCGCGTTGAGCTGGTTCGGCAGCACCGCACGGGGATTGGCACCGATGCTCACCGTGGCGCCATTGGGCATCAGCGGCGCGACGTACGCCTCACGGTCCACGACCCAGGCGATCCGGCGGCCGTCCGGCGACACCGACACCGAACTCAGGTAGCCCCGCCGGGGCAGGTTGATCTCCGAAACGCTGCCGTCAGGTTGCACCAGCCAGAGATGGCCATCGGACGGGACCAGGACCACGTCGGTGCCCGGAATGAAGATCGGACGGCCGATCTTGCTGTTTCGGGGCAGCTGAGCGTCTCGGGCAGCACCATCCGGATCCCGCACGAGTTGTAGCGTCCGCTTGCCATCGGTTCCATTGTGGACCAACGCCATCACGGTGCCGGCCCGGTTGACGGCCGCGTAGGCCACGTTCGCGTTCGCCGCCGACTTGAGTACGTTCGGCGGGCTGCCGGCACTCGACAGTGCGACGACCTTGTCGCCATCGATGTCGAAGCTGGTCGTGTCCGTCGCGGACAGCCCGTTGAACAGGTTGTATTTCAGGTATCCCTCGTTACCGGGCACGGGCTGCGGCTGGCCCTCAATTTTCAGGTTGATGGAGGGCGTGGTGTTCGCACTGCGCAGCGACGACTGCAGTTGGTAGTACAGGTTGCGCACGGCCTCCGCCCCGCCCGCTCCGCTGGCCGCGCTGAGATTGATCGTCCAGGTGCCATTCGAGTTGGTCACGTATTCCTTGATCGCGGCACCCGAGGGCAGGCGTTGGGCAAACTGGGCGCCAGTCAACCACGGCGACGGGGCGTCCAGCAGCCACTGCACGATCCTCTGCGCGCGTTGGTCCCGGCCCAAGGTCAGTGGCAGGTACCGCACGTCAGGAATCAGGTGCGTGTTGGTGGCGTCCCAGAAGTAGATGGTCTGTGGCCGGTACAGGTCGGTCAGCGCATCGTCGCTGAGCCACGGCCCCATCGGCAGGTCGTTACCCTCAACCTGGTCGATGCGCAGGCTGTCGTCGGGCTGCAACACCACATAGAAGGTCATGTCATGCACGACCGACGAGTCACCGGGCAGGTCGCTCACCAGTCCATCGTCGTTGAGGCTGCCCACCACCTGATACTTGATCTCGACGGGGTAGCGGCCGTTGACCTGCAGGCGGGTGACCGGCGTATCGATGATGCGGATGACGGTCAGCGGGATGGTCTGACCCTCGGCAACGGTGGGCGGCTGCCAGGTGTTGCGGGCCTTCTCGGTCAGGAACTCCTGCAACCGCGTCGGCGCGTTGTCGGCGCCGCCCGCCGCGGCCTTGAGGAAGTAGCGGACCAGTACCGCCGGGTCGCTCGTGTTGTCGGGCCCGAAGGGGATCTTCGGCGCGTCGTCGAAGCCCATGTCGCCCGGCACGCTGATCTTGTCGCCGATCTTGACCGGCGGCCCCGACGCGGACACCCCGCAGGCGCCGACGGCGGCGAGTACCACTGCCATGGCCAGAGCGGGTCCCAGCACGCGTTGGGCCCGGCCCATCCAGGTCCGCTCACCCATCGACCCGACCCCCGTCCCACACCGCGGCCGGCTCCGACTTACCGTCCGCCTTCGGGTTCGGCTTGACGTCCGGTCTGGTCTTGCGGTCGCCGGACAGCGGCCGTACCTGCACCGTCGCCAGCGGGATCCGCTGCTCCGGCACCGCCTCAGTGGGCGGCCGGAAGTCGCCGGGGATGAGGCGTAGCGGTGACGAGGTGAGCCGGTCACCGGCCCTCGAAGGCAGGGTCAGCCGGAACTGTGCGCCCTGGCCGGGTGCTCCCCATGCCTCGAGCCAACCACCGTGCAGCCGGGCATCCTCGACGCTGATGGAAAGTCCGAGTCCGGTGCCGCCAGTCTGCCGCGCCCGGGAGGGATCGGCGCGCCAGAACCGGTTGAACACCAGCTTCTCGTCGCCCGGCTTGAGACCTACGCCATGGTCCCGAACGGTGATCGCGACGGCCCCCTCGCGGCTGGCGAGACGGACCTTGATGGGCTTGCCCTCGCTGTGTTCGATCGCGTTGCCGACCAGGTTGCGCAGGATCCGCTCGACCCGGCGCACATCCACCTCAGCCACCACCGGATCGTTGGGCAGATCCACCTCGACGGCGACGCCGGCCCGTTCGGCCACGGTGGCCAGCCGGTCGACCGCGCGCTGCACCAGCGGACCGAGGTTGGCCGGCTCGGAGTCGAGCGCGGCGAAACCGGCGTCGAACCGGCTGATCTCCAGCAGTTCGGCCAGTAGGTTCTCGAACCGGTCCAGTTCCGCCTGCAACAGTTCGGCGCTGCGGGCCACCGCAGGATCGAATTCGTCGCGGGTATTGAAGATGAGGTCGGCCGCCATCCGCACCGTGGTCAGCGGAGTACGCAATTCGTGCGAGACGTCCGAGGTGAATCGCCGCTGCAAGCGGGACATGTCCTCAAGCCGCAGGATGTGCCGTTGCAGGTTCTCCGCCATCTGGTTGAACGAGGCGGCCAGCGCGGCCAGGTCGTCCTCGCCGCTGACCTCCATGCGCTGGTCGAGCAGGCCGTTGGACAGCCGCTGGGCGGTACGCGCGGCCACCCGTACCGGGCGCACAACCATCCGCGTCACCGTGTACACCACCAGCACCAGCAGAATCACCAGCGCGAACCCAGTGGCCAGAATGGTGTTGCTGACCAGGTTGGCCTGCGCGACCACGTCGTCGACCTGGTACAGGTAGTACATCTGCACCTGGCCCCAGTTCAGGTCCAGCACCCGGCCGAACACTATGTACAGCCGCTTGCCCTTGCCGTCGCCGAGATCCAGGTTGCGCCAGACCCTCGCGTACCCGTCCTCATGCACCGACTCGACCAGGTCGGCGGGCAGGTTCGGGGCACCCCGGCTGCGAACCGGGGCGGCCCGGCTGCCATGTGGATCGTTGCCGGGATCGACACCGGGCAGGATGGCCACGGTCAGGCCGTTCTCCCGTTGTTGCAGCGTGCGCACAACCTCGCTGACGATGAGGCCGGCCCGGCTGTCCTCAGGGTTGAGAATCTGGCTGTTGAACTGCGAGCTCGCGTACAAGGTCCCGTCGTCGACGGATCGCTTCGCGACCTCCTGCCGGGCCGTCACCATGCCGTTGGTGATCACCTTGCCGACGATCAGCCCAAAAGTGATCATCAGGGCGCCCGACGCGAGCAGGCTGATCGTGATGACGCGCAACTGCAACGATCGTCGCCAGGTCCGGCGGAGCTTGGCGAGCAGGGAGGCGGGGCGCGGCGAACGGAGCATGACCCGGCTGTCAGGCCGTACCAGCTTTGTAACCGACACCTCGCACGGTGAGGATCACCTCCGGACGCTCCGGGTCGGGTTCGATCTTCGCCCGCAGTCGCTGCACGTGGACGTTGACCAGGCGGGTATCGGCCGCGTGCCGGTAACCCCACACCTGCTCGAGCAGCACCTCGCGGGTGAACACCTGGCGAGGCTTGCGGGCCAGCGCGACCAGCAGGTCGAACTCCAGTGGCGTGAGCTTCACCTCATCGCCGTTGCGCAACACGGTGTGCGCCGGCACATCAATGGTGATCTGGTTGCCGCCAGGGCCGATGGTCAACAGCTCCGGCGCCACATCCTCGCCCCGACGCAGCCGGGCCCGCATCCGGGCCACCAGTTCCTTGGGCTTGAACGGCTTGACCACATAGTCGTCCGCGCCCGATTCGAGCCCGAGCACCACGTCCACGGTGTCACTTTTCGCCGTGAGCATGACGATCGGCACGCCGGCTTCCGCCCGGATCGCACGACACACGTCGATTCCGCTCATACCAGGCAACATCAGGTCCAACAGCACGATGTCGGGGCGAGCCTCTCGAAATGCGGAAAGCGCGCGCTCACCATCGGCTACGAAGGAAGGTAGGAAACCTTCGCTGCGCAGCACGATGCCGAGCATCTCGGCGAGCGCTGGGTCATCGTCGACCACCAGGACGCGGGCTCTCATGACGTCCAATATTCCATCTCGTGCGGGGGGCGTGGGGGGCCCGTCTGGCCACGCTTTCGGTCAGACCGGTCGTGGCACCGACAGTACTCGTCCTAGCCGGCTTAGCCCGCATTGCCGACCGGCAAGATCCGTCACCGAGTCCTTCACCCAGCGTGATCACCGTGGAATCGGTCGGAAATTCGCCCATCGGCCGAGTGATCGGTGGCACCGGCGCCCGCCGGGCCAGGATCTCGTCCTCCAGGATCCGGGGGCGAGCCACCAGCAAGCCGGCCACCAACTGGATCAGCAAGGCCACGATGAGCACACCGAAGGACGCGCTCCAGCCACCGGTCGACTCGTAGAGCAGCCCCACCGACAGCGGTCCGGCGGCCGCGAACAGGTAGCCCGCGCTCTGGGTGAAGGTCGACAGCGCCACCGTGCCCTCGTGCGTACGGGCCCGGACGCCGATCAGATAGAGGGCCAGGGGGAACACACCCTGGCCTATGGCCAGTAGGCCGATCCAGACCAGGACGCCCGAGCGCGGAGCCAGGGCGAGGCCCAGGTAGGCAACCAGCGAGGCCGCGCCGAGTCCGATCAGCAACGGCCGCTGATCCGTCCAGCGACTGGCGATAGCCGGCATCAGCAGCGCGAACGGCAGGCCGGTGCCGATCAGCAGGGCCAGCAGCAGCCCCGAGGTCTGGGCCGAGAAGCCGGCATCGGAGAACACATGCGGCAGCCACCCCATGATCGCGTAGCCGGCGAAGGACTGCATGCCGAACAGCACCGCCATGGCCCAGCCGAGCCGGGTCCGGCTGGGCCGGATCGCCCGGTGATCGGCCGGCGGTACGGCAGCGCCAGTTGGCCGGGCACGCAGCAGCAGCACCGGCACCAGAGCGACCAACGCCAAGCCGGCCCAGGCGGCCAAACCGCCACGCCAGGAGCCGACCAGGTGGGCCGCCGGCACCGAAACGGCCGCGGCCGTCGTACTCCCGGCGATCATGGCGACGGTATAGAACCCGGTGACGACACCGAGCCGGTGCGGGAAGTACCGCTTCACCAGAACAGGCAGCAGGATGTTGGACACCGCGATGCCAGCCAGGGCAGCCGCGCTTGCCAGGAAGAAGAACAGGACGGAAGAGGTGGCCGCTCGCAGCAGTTGACCGAGGACCAGCAGGCCGAGCGCGGCGACCAGCAGGGTGGTCGGCTGGAAGCGGCGGTTGAGCCGAGGAGTGAGCGCTCCAAACGCGGCGAACGCC
Organism: uncultured Actinomycetota bacterium; assembly: GCA_963742855.1. Classification (GTDB taxonomy): domain Bacteria; phylum Actinomycetota; class Actinomycetes; order Mycobacteriales; family Micromonosporaceae; genus CAVUNP01. The sequence goes on from CAVUNP010000023.1 coordinate 226,128, forward strand.
AAGGTCGGCAGGGCGGTGATGACGCCCAGCATCGTCGGGGTCAGGCCAACCCCCAGCCTGACCTCGTCGAGCAACGCTCCCAGGCTGGTGATCGCGACGCGCAGGTTGCTCGCCACCAACAGGATGACCAGCAGGACCAGCAGGCCACCGGTCGCCGCCTCGGCCGGCCGGCTAGCGGCGGCAGGCGGGCTAGCGGCGGCCGGCTGGTACGGGTCATCGGCAGGACGCGCGCTCTTGGAGGATGACACCAACTAATCATAGAATCATGGGATGACTTTCTGGCCAGAGCTGTAACCGATGCCACTGCGATCAACCGAGCGCAGCTCACTCGTACCTCAGGTGATCGGGCAACTGCGTGCCCAGATCTCGTCCGGCGAGTGGGACGTGGGTACCCGCATCCCACCCGAGCCTCACCTGGCCGCGAGCCTGGGCGTGGGACGCAACACCCTGCGTGAGGCCGTTCTCGCCCTGGTGCATGCCGGCCTGCTGGAACGGCGACAGGGATCCGGCACATACGTCGTGGCCGACCGGGAACTCGCCGGCGCGGTGGCCCGGCGGGTCGCCGACGCGCACCTGGCCGAGGTGATCGAGGTACGCCGGGCGCTCGAGGTCGAGGCGGCCCGGTCCGCCGCCGCCCGGCGGACCTCGGCAGACCTGTCCATCCTGGATGAGGCCCTGGCCCGCCGCGAGAGCGCCTGGCAGGACGGTGACGCGGCGGCTTTCGTGGACGCCGACGTCGAGTTCCACCAGGCTGTCGTGGCGACCGCGCACAACCGCATCCTGGCCGAGCTTTACGACGACTTCTCCGCCGCCCTTCGTTCGAGCCTGACCAGCCAGTTCGGCGGCGGATTGCAGCCGGAGCAGTACTGCGACCACGGCCAGCTGGTCGAAGCGATCCGGGCCGGAGACCAGGCCCGCGCGGCGGTCGAAGCCGGTGCATATCTGGAAATATCGGCAAGTCCCGCCACGGCCGAGCTGACGGTGCCGACATAACCGCTCGCCGGGATCACGGCGCGGGCCCGCGCATGACACCATGGGGCCCGACCAAGGGGAGCATTCGTGCGCGACCAGACCCAGCCGGGCGTCCTCCCGCTGCGGCCACTCACCACCGGCGAGCTGCTCGACGCTGCCGTCGTGTTGCTGCGCGCGCGCGGCGGCCATCTGATCGCGTGGGGCGTGAGCCTCGCCCTGGCGGAACAGGCCCTGCTCTTTCCATTGCGCCGGATGGCAGATGTGGACAACCGGTACCTGCCCGCCGATGACTCGCTGTTCATCTTCGGCGTCATGATCGCGGTGGGCTTCGGCACCGAGGCCTTGTCCATCGCGAGCCTTGGCGCGATGGCCGCACGGCACTCGCCGGGCGCCATGCTCGGCCCGAGGACACCGGCGATACCTCGATCACGGTTGGCCCCGGCGCTGGTGGCCAGCCTCATCGGCGCGGTCGTCTGTGCCGGCTCGGCCTGGGCCTTCCTGCTGCTGCCGGCCCCGCTGGGGTGGGTCGGCCTCTTCCTGTCGGTGTTGCTGACCGCGCTGTTCTGGCCGTTCGTGTACGGGTTGCTGGGGCTGGCCGCGACCTCGGCGGTGATCGACCGCCGCGGACCGTTCGGTGCGCTGCTGCGGTCGTTGCGGCTGACCAGCCGAAACTTCCTGCGCGGCATGTGGATCCGGGTACTGGGCTATCTGGCCTGGCTGCTGATCCGGCTGGGCCTGTCGCTCGCCGTGGTCGCGATCATCAACCTGGTCTACTCCTCGCCTTCGACCACCGTGGACACTCTCCTGCTCAGCGGCGCGTGGCTGGTGGTCAACGCACTGGCATATCCGGTTCTCGGCTGCCTGGATGTGGCGCTGCACCTGGAAACCCAGATGCGCACCGAGGGCCTGGACCTGGCCCTGAGCCGAACGCTTCGCCGCGCGGCCAGCCCCGAGAGGTCGCCCCGATGAGCCGATGGTGGAACGAGTTCGTCGGCCTCCTGGCCGACCACCTCTCCGGCGGGGTACCCACGCTCGCCTTCCTGTCCCTGCTGGCCACCATCGTGATCTCGCTCGGCTGGTACTTCTGGCCGAGCTGGCTGCCGTGGAACTGGTCCTTGCGCGGTCGCCGGCGAGGCGAACGCGCCGATCGCACACCGAGGGCCAACCGCCTGCGATTCCGGCTCGGTCGGCTGAAGTGGCGCTGGCGGTGGCGGCGGCGCCGGCCAGCGAAGCAGGCACCGGCGGCGGTCGAAGACCTGGCCGACGACGAACTGCCCGATCTGCCGGCCGAGGTGCTGGCGCTGACCGCGGACCAGCTCGCCGCCGCCGGGCGCTACAAGGAGGCGGTCCGGGAACGGTTGCGCGCCATCGTGCGGGACCTCGTCGACCGGGGTGTGATCCCGATCAGTCCTGGTTGGACAGTCACGGAACTGGCTGCCTACGCGACCCGGACCCGACCCGAACTGGCATCCCCGCTGGGTGTCGGGATCACCGTGTTCTCCGAGATCTGGTACGGACTACGCACGGCCCACGCGGCGGATGACGACGCGCTGCGGGCGGCCGCCCGCGACGTGTCCGCGGCGCTGCTCGCTCCGGCCGGGCAGACCGGAGGTGCCGCGTGACCACCGATGGCAAGGGGCGACAGCGGCCCCGGCGGTGGCTGCGTGCGGTCATCCCGTTCGCCGTACTCGCGGTGCTCTGGATCGGCACAGCCATAGTGCACGCGATCGAGGAACCGGACCTGAGCGACCCGGGCACGCTGTCCCCGACCGGAACCGGTAACCACGGTGGGAGCCAACTCGCAGCCCTGTTGCGCGCACGCGGCATCACGATCGAGCGGGTGACCTCGTCGAAGGAGGCGCGCCAGGCCGCGGCCGGATCACCGTCAACGGTCTTCGTGACCGCGCCGGACTACCTGTCCCCGACCTTTCTGCCAGACGTCACGACGATCGCGGGCAGCCGCCGGGTGGTGCTGGTCCAACCCGGTGTGCATGGCCTTGGCTATGGCCTGATTCCGGTACTGCCCGGGATCGGCCGGTGGGTCACCAAGACGGTCCCGCCGAACTGCTCCGAACCGTCCATGATGGAGGCTGGGCCGGCCGCGGTGCTCGACACGTCGTACACCCTCGTCGATAGCGCGAGCGGTTCGCCCACCATGAGCTGCTACTCCGGCGCGGTGGCCGGTTTCGAGGTCGCGACCACCGAGGTCGTGTACGTGGGAGCCAACGATCCCTTCCGCAATGACCGGATCAACGAGGTGGGCAACGCGGCCCTGGCCGAGGCACTGCTCGGGCAGTACCGCCGGGTGATCTGGGTCGACGTACACCGGGCCGAACCTTTGCCGGAGATGGACATTCCACCCGTGCGGCTACCGGAGTACCACCGCCCGGACCAGAACCGGACCGGATCAACCACCATGGACGCGTTCCCGTCCTGGTTGTGGGGCGGTCTGTTGCTGGCCGCGGTCGGTGCCTTGCTGCTGGCCATCGCCCGAGGCCGCCGACTGGGCCCACCCGTGGCTGAGCCGCTGCCGGTGGTCGTTCCGGCAGCGGAGACAGTCACCGGCCGGGGCCGTCTCTACCATCGCATCAACGCCCGGGCGTCCACACTGGAGGCTCTGCGGACGGCCGCGATCAGCCGGATGGCGAAGGTAGTCAACCCGTACGGCAGCGGCCCGCTGGAGGGCGCGGCCGGCGCCGATGAGCTGGTACGGCAGATCGCGCATGACGTGGGCCAGCCCGAAACCGTGGTACGCGAGATCCTCCACGACGCCGTGCCCGACACCGACGCGGCCCTCGCCCAGGCCGTACGCCGGTTGGACGCCCTGGTTGCGGTGGTGCTGGCCCCGCCGGACAGCGCCGCTGGCACCCGTGCAGCCCTGGGCCTGTCCACACCGGACACCCCGCACCCGCCCGTACCGTCACAAGGAGCGACCACATGACCAAGATCGACGACGCGCTCTTTTTCGCGGAGGAGGCAGCATGACAGCCGAGGCCATCCACGCCGGAACAACGGGCATCGCCGATCCGGACGAGCAGAGCGCCCGCGAGGCGCTCGGCCGGCTGCGGACCGAGATCGGCAAGGCGGTGGTCGGGCAGGACGCCACCGTCACCGGTCTGGTGATCGCCTTACTGTGCCGCGGCCACGTCCTCCTCGAAGGCGTGCCCGGCGTGGCCAAGACCCTGCTGGTGCGGGCCATGGCCGCGGCGTTGTCGCTGGACAACAAGAGGATGCAGTTCACCCCCGACCTGATGCCCAGCGACGTCACCGGATCGCTCGTCTTCGACGCCCGCACGGCGGCGTTCGAGTTCCGGGAGGGTCCCGTCTTCACCAACCTCCTGTTGGCCGACGAGATCAACCGGACTCCGCCGAAGACCCAGGCCTCGCTACTGGAGGTCATGGAGGAATGGCAGGTATCGGTGGACGGTGTGCCCCGGCCACTGCCCGAACCGTTCCTGGTCGCGGCCACCCAGAACCCGATCGAGTACGAGGGCACCTATCCCCTGCCCGAAGCGCAACTGGACCGGTTCCTGTTCAAGCTCACCGTCGCGCTGCCGAACCGGGACGAAGAACTGGGTGTACTGCGGGCCCACCACAACGGATTCGACCCACGCAACCTGGCCGCGGCCGGCCTGCGGCCCGTCGCCTCCGCCGCCGACCTCGCCGCAGCCCGGCAATTCGCCCAGCGGGTACAGGTGGCCGACGTGGTGCTCGCCTACATCGTCGACCTGTGCCGGTCCACCCGCACCGCGCCTTCGCTCGAACTCGGCGCGTCGCCGCGTGGCGCGACCGGCCTGCTCAACGCCGCCAAGGCATTCGCCTGGCTCAGTGGCCGCGGCTACGTGACGCCGGATGATGTCAAGGCAGTGGCCCGCCCCGCCCTGCGGCACCGGGTGCGGCTACGCCACGAGGCGGAACTCGAAGGCGTGACCGCCGACTCGGTGCTCGAATCGCTGCTCGCCACCGTACCGACACCCCGGTAGCGGGCACCGATGATCAGTTGGCGCACGCCGGCCGCCCTGGCGGCACTCGGCCTGCCCACCGTCGTCGTGTGCGCGGTGCTGGGCACATCGGTGTGGCTGCCGCTGGCCGTGGTCGGCGCCGTGGTCGCCCTCGCGGTCCTGTTCGACTGGCTCGTCGCGGCGCCCGCCCATGAAGTGACCATGCACCGTACCGGCCCCAACCAGGTCCGCCTCGGAGAGACGGCCACGGTCAACCTGGTGCTGACCAATACGTCGGTGCGGGCGCTGCGGGGTTTCGTTCGCGATGCCTGGGTACCGTCCGCCGCGGCGGCCGGCCCGTATGCCCACCTGGTCGACCTGGACCCGGGGCACAGCACCGTGCTGGAAACCACGCTCACGCCCACCCGCCGTGGAGACCGCCCGGCCGCGCGGGTCACCATCCGCTCGTACGGCCCCTTCGGTCTGGCCTTCCGCCAGCTGCGCGGGCGACGCGCGGACCAGCTCACTCCACCATGGACGCTGCGGGCTCTGCCCGAGTTCACCTCCCGCCGCTTCCTGCCCGAGAAGCTGTCCCGGCTACGGGTGATCGACGGGCAGCTCGTCACCCGGGGACGGGGTCAGGGCAGCGAGTTCGACTCCCTGCGCGAGTACGTGATCGGCGACGACCCGCGATCGATCGACTGGCGGGCCAGCGCCCGGCGCGAGCATGTCGTGGTCAAGCAATGGCGCCCCGAACGGGACCGCCGGGTGCTGTGTGTCATCGACACCGGCCGTACCAGCGCCGGCCGGGTGGCCGCGGTCAGCGACCCGCTGCGCCGGCACGGCGAACCACGACTGGACCACGCCATCGACGCCGCGCTGCTGCTGTCCAGCCTGGCCGCGCACGCCGGCGACCGGGTCGACCTGCTGGCGGTGGACACCGTCACCCACGCGAACGTGTCCGCCTCCTCGAAACGATCCCTGCCCAAGCTGATGGCCGCACTGTCCACTTTGGAGCCCGCACTGGTGGAGACCGACTTCGGGCATGTCGTGGCCGAGGTTCTGTCTGTCGAACGCAAGCGGGCGCTGGTGGTGCTGTTCAGCAGCCTGGAGCCAGGCGCGCTCGGCGAGGGCCTCCTACCGGTGCTACCGAACCTCGTGTCGCGGCACACCGTGGTCCTCGCCGCGGTGCACGACCCCGCACTGGACGCCCTCGCCGGCCAACGCGGCACGACCGGCGACCTGCACACCGCGGCAGCCGCCGAACGTGGGCTCATCGAGCTACGCCGCGTCCGCGCCGCGCTCACCCGGTACGGCGTACACGTGGTGGACGCGCCGGCGGAGACCTTCGCCTCCCAGGTAGCCGACACCTACCTCTCGCTGAAAGCCAAGGGCCGCCTGTAGATCCCGGCCGGTCGGGGTTCAGGTCAGACCGTCGGGGCGAAGGTCTCGCGATCTGAGCTGGCCACGTCACCGGTCTGGCCGAGTGACCTGGCCCGGGCACCATACCCACAAACGTAGGCCAGGAACGCCACCCACACGAGCGCACCGATCGCCAGCTTGACCGGCACCGGCAGCGGCGTCGGTGTCACGAACGCCTCGACCAGGCCGCTCAGGAACAGTGGTACGACCAAACCCAGCGCGACCACCATGGCGGACCTGCCAGTCGTCGCGAAGGCCTGCGCCCGGGTGCGCAACGGGCCGGGCGCGATCCACGCCCAGCCGATGCGCAGTCCCACCCCGGCCGCGATGAACACACAGGTCAACTCGAGCATTCCATGAATCATGATCAACCCGAAGAACACGTCCGCGCGCCCGGCCGCCACCATCACGCCACCGGTCAGGCCGACGTTGAGGATGTTCGTCCACAGCATGTAGAGGGTGGGCACGATGATCGGGCCGCCGGCCAGGCAGATGGCGCTGACATAAGCATTGTTGGTCCAGACCAGCGCGGCGAAGTTCTGCGGCGCGAACTCCGAGTAGTAGGCCTCGAAGTCGTTGTGGACCAGGCTGTCAATCTGGTCCTGGTCGAGGAAGTGCGCCGCTATCTGCGAGTCGCCGGCGACCAGGGTGATCAGCAGGCCGCAGAGGCCGAGGAAACCGACGGCCACCCCAACCCACCAGCCTGCGGCACGGTACACCTCAGCGGGAAAGGAGACCGCGAAGAACCGGCTCGCCGAAGCCAGGGTGAACCCGGTCGGCGGCGTCACGGCGGCCCGCGCCTCCAACACCAGACGGGACAGCCAAGCCACCAGTGTCGCGTCCCCGGACCGGCTACGCACCACGGACAGGTGGGTGCCGGCACGGCGGTAGAGCACCACCAGCTCGTCGACCTCGGCCGCGGTCATCTTGCGACGTTTGCGAGCCAGCACCTGCAGCCGGTTCCACTCCGCCCCGTGCTCGCTGACGAAGGCGTCAAGGTCCACGAAATCTCCCCGGTCCCGGCCCGCTCCCCGGGCCACGCTGAGCGTACTCGTCAGGGACACTGGCGAGGTGACCCTCGACGCGAGCCCCATCCCGGGCGACACCGGCCAGACCCGGTTCCTCACCGGCGAGGCGGTACACCTGGACGTCAGGGTGGCCCGGCTCGGCTCCCGGGTGCTGGCCCGCATGATCGATCTGGTCGTGCAGGTTGTCCTCTTCTACGGCCTGTCCATCGTGTCCGGACTGCTCCTGCTGCTCGGCTCGCATCTGGGCGTGGTCACCCTCGATACCGCCGCGGCCCAGCTGGCCTTGATCCTTGTTCCGCTGGTGATCACCCTGATCGGATTCCCGGTACTGCTGGAGACCCTCACCCGCGGGCGCAGCGCGGGCAAGTTCATCCTCGGCCTGCGGGTGGTCCGGGACGACGGCGGACCGATCACCTTCCGGCACTCCTTCAGCCGTACCCTGGTCGGTGTCGCGACCGACTTCCCCGGCCTCGTCCTGCCGCCGCTCACCTGGCTGGTGACGGTCTGGACAATGGTCGCCAACCCGCAGAGCAAGCGCATCGGCGATCACACCGCCGGCACCGTGGTCATCCACGAACGCACCCCGACCGCGTGGGGCTGGGTACCGCAGATGCCGGCCGGACTGGGCAGCTGGGCGGCCACCCTCGACCTCACCGGCCTCGACGACGACCTGGCGCTGACCGTACGCAACTACCTTGCCCGCAATCGCGCCATCCGCGAGCCCGCGCGCACCGAGATCGGCCAGCGTCTCGCCCGCGAGGTCGCCGCCGTGACCAACCCGCCACCACCGCCGAACACCCCGGGATGGGCATATCTCGCCGCCGTGCACGCCGAACGGCACCAGCGGGCACTACGCCGGCTGGCCGCGGTACGGACGCGTGCCGCGACCGTATGGCCCGAACTCACCCTGGGTGCCCTCAGGCGCCCCTAGCCGCCCTAGGCGAAGAGGGCGCGGCCCCAGTGGTCGTCGGCCGATTGGACACCGGGCGGGCAGGCGTACAGGCCGCTGGAGACGTGGCGGATGTACTCGTTGAGGTCATCCTTGGACGCCAACTGGGTCTGCACCGGGACGAACTGCTTGCGGGGATCGCGCTGGTAGGCCATGAAGAACAGGCCCGGCATCGAGCCGGCCCAGACCGTCCGACCCGTCGACGTAGTTGTACCCGCGACGCAACAGCCGGGCGCCGCCGTTGAAGTCGGGATGAGCCAGGCGCACGTGTGCGGTCTTGGCGATCAATGGCTCGCCGTCGGCGCCGGTGGCCGCGAAGTCCGGCCGGTCGAACTCGCCGCTCCTGCCGAAGGCCGCGCCCTCGCCCTTGTCCCGCCCGAAGATCGCCTCCTGCTCGCTCAACGAGGTGCGGTCCCACGTCTCCACCATCATCCGGATCTTGCGGGTGACCAGGTAGGAGCCACCCTCCATCCAGTACGGTCCGTCGCCCGGTGCCACCCACAGATGCTTACGTAGTTCGTCGGTCTCTTCGGCTTTGAGGTTGGCGGTGCCGTCCTTGAAACCCATCAGGTTGCGCGGGGTCTGCTGCGACTCGCGAGGTGGACGATGTGCGCCCGATAGCCCAGCTGCGACCACCGCACGCTGACCACGCCGAAGCCGATCCGGGCAAGGTTGCGCATGGCATGCACCGCTACCTGGGGATCATTGGCGCAGGCCTGGATGCACAGGTCCCCGCCAGACAGCTCGGGCCGCAACGCGTCGCCGCGGAAGCGCGGCAGGTCGGCCAACGCGGCCGGCCGGCGCTCGGCGATGCCGAACCGATCCGCGCCGGCGGCATCCCGGAACAGGCTCGGGCCGAACCCAACGGTCAGGGTCAGTTGCGAGGCGAGCAAGCCGATCGCCTCCCCGGTGTCGTCCGGCGGCGCCTCGGGCGGGCCACTCACCGCGCCGACGGCGCCGGCGTCCTTGCCCGCGGTCATCCGCTGCGCTGCCACGGTCCACGCCTTCAACAGCGCGACCAGGTCCTCGCGCTTCTTGGTGATCACATCGAAGGCGACAAAATGCACCCGGTCCTGGGCCGGCGTGATGATGCCAGCCTGGTGCTCGCCCAGGAAGGCAACTGATGCCGACGCCGAGTCGAAGGCGGCTGGGTGAGAGGGCGGTCCGGCCGAGCCGCGCAACCCCGCGCCGACCGCACCCGCGGTGACCAGTCCGGCAGCACCCGCGCCGGCCAGTCCCAGCACCCGTCGCCGGGGAAGTTTCTCAGGCATGCCAACCCTCCTGCGCAAATGCCGGTGCCGGTGACCGGGCCGAAGCCAGGTCACCGGGCCGGTTCGGACCCGGTGTGGACTACGCGGACGCTGACGGCGCCGGTGCCACGGTCGAGATCGCGGCCGCCACCTTGCTGATCGGCTCGGCGAGGCCACTGATCGCGCCTGACAACGCCTTGGTGTCGGCCGGCGCCAGTTCGGTGTAGAGCTTGTAGCCGTCGCCGGCCTTGTGCGTGTCGAGCAGCTTCTGCACCGCGGCGAACTGGGTGTCCACCTCGGCCATCAGGGCCGCATCCCGCTCGACCAGGGCCGGGCGCAGCGTGTTGATCGCGGCCTGGGCACCAGCCAGGTTCGCCTGGATGTCCCACAGGTCGGTGTGCGAGTAGCGCTCCTCCTCGCCGGTGATCTTGCTGGTAGCCACCTCGTCGAGCAGCTCCTTCGCGCCGTTGGCGATCTCGAGCGGCTTGAACTCCACCGTCTTGATCAGCTCACTCAGCTTCTTCACGTCGGCGTCCAGCTTGTCGGCCAGGGCTGCATCCTTGGAGATGTCGCCGGTGACCCACAGGTGCTGCTCCAGTACGTGAAAGCCGGTCCACTCGACACCCGGCTCAGTGTCTTCCTCGCGGGCGTCGATGGCCGGGTCGAGGTCGCCGAAGCTCTCCGCCACCGGCTCGATCGCCTCGTAGTAGCTGCGCGCCACCGGGTAGAGCGCCTTCGCCTTGGCCACATCACCGGCCCGGATCGCGTTGGTGAACTCCGTGACCTTCGGTACGAACAGGTCCGACTGGCTCTGCACGTACTGCTTGTAGTTGTTCACCGCGTTGGCGAGCTTCTCATCCTCCGACAGCGAGTTGGCCGTACCGGTCACGGTGAAGGCCTGCTTGATGCCCTCGCCGACCATGCCCGGTTTGCACGCGGCCTCGTACGCGCCGGCCGCCAGCTCGACGGACACACTCCTGCTGGTGCCCGGCGCGATGTTCTCCACCTCGCCGAGGGCCTTGCTGCCCTGGAACACGTAGAACTCGGTGATCTTCGCGCCGTTGTTGGTGATGGTGAACTTGTTGACGCCCGCTGTCAGGTCGGTCTTCGCCAGGGTGCAGGCGGTCTCGGTGGCGGCAACGGCCACCTCACCGCCGGCACCGGCGGCGCCCGGTGCTTGATCCTTGCTGCAGGCCGCGAGGCCGATCGCAAGGCCAGCCGAGGCCGCGGCCAGGCTGAGCAGACGGACTGTGCGCATGCGAAGAACTCCTTTGTCGGAGAGGTCCGGTGAGGCGGTATCGGGGCGGGTTGTCCGGCAGAGCAAAGGGGAGGTCAGGTCGGGCGGGCCGCTGGCTCGACCGGCGTGGCAGGGGTGCCGGTGGCAGGGGGCCGGTGGCAGGCGCGGCGGTGGCAGGCGCGGCGGTGGCAGGCGTGCGCTGGGGCAGCAGGAAGAGCACCAGCACCGGCACCACGTACGCGACCCAGGCAATGACCTCCAGCACGCTCGGGGTCGCGGTGAAGTTGATCATCCCGCCGAGCAGGGCCGCATACCAGGTGCTGCCGTCGTAGTAGCTGGAAAGGTCGAAGCGCGTAGGTGGTCAGTCCGCGCCACCACGCCGGCCTCCTGCAGGTCGTGGACGCCGTACTTGAAGATGCCGCCGGCGACCAGGATCAGCGCCAGGCCGGTCCAACGGAAGAACACCGTGAGGTTGATCCGGATCGCGCCGCGCGTAGATGAACCAGCCGAGACCGACCGCGGTCGCCACGCCGGCGCTGATGCCCAGCAACGGCCCGCTCGACGTCGTCGCGCCCTGCGCCGCGGTGTAGAAAAGCAGCGCCGTCTCGAGTCCCTCCCGGGCCACGGCCAGGAAGGCCATGACCACAACCGCGAGGGTGCCCATGCCCAGGGCCTGCTCCAGCCGACCGCGCAGGTCCCTGGCCAGACTGCGGGCGAACCGGCGCATCCAGAAGATCATCCAGGTGACGAATACGACGGCCAGGATCGACGTGATCCCCCCGAACAGTTCCTTCTGCTGGAAGTCGAGCAGATCTTCGGCGACGTAGGTGAGCACGAAGCCGAAGCCGACCGACAACGCGACGGCAGCGCCGACGCCCAGCCAGACCTGGGGCAGCCTGCCGCTGCGATCGGACTTCACCAGGCACGCCACGAGGATGCTGACCACGAGCGTCGCCTCGAGTCCTTCGCGGAGCCCGATCAGGTAGTTGCCGAGGAACGCTTGGCTCACATCGACTCCACAGTCAGCATCGGTTAGGCATACCTTAGTTAGGCGAGCCAACCTTAACGTTGATGCCCCCAGGGAAGTCAAGCCGGTGTGGCCGACAACCATCCGAACGTGGCGTCGACACCCCCACGTTGCCGCAACAGTGACCGAAATCGAACCGGCCGCCGCGTCGTCAGACTGCGGCGGCCGGCTGGCGATGAACTCTCAGTAGCGGTAGTGATCCGGCTTGAACGGGCCCTCGACCGGGACACCGAGGTACTCCGCCTGCACCTTGCGGAGTTCGGTGAGCTTCACACCCAGCGCGTCCAGGTGCAGCCGGGCGACCTTCTCGTCCAGATGCTTGGGCAGCGTGTGAACCCCGATCGGGTACTGATCGAGCTTCGTGAACAGCTCGATCTGGGCGATGGTCTGGTTCGAGAAGCTGTTCGACATCACGAAGGACGGGTGCCCGGTCGCGTTGCCGAGGTTCAGCAGACGCCCCTCGGACAGCACGATGATCGAATGCCCGTCCTCGAACACCCACTCGTCGACCTGCGGCTTGATGTTGACCCGCTTGACGTCGGACCGCCGGGCCAGCCCAGCCATGTCGATCTCGTTGTCGAAGTGGCCGATGTTGCCGACGATCGCCTGATGCTTCATCTTCGCCATGTCCTCGGCGGTGATCACGTCGAAGCACCCTGTGGCGGTGATGAAGATGTCCGCGGTGGCGACGACATCGTCCAATGTGGCCACCTGGTAGCCGTCCATGGCGGCCTGCAGTGCGCAGATGGGGTCAATTTCGGTGACGATGACCCGGGCGCCCTGGCCCCGCAGCGACTCCGCGCAGCCCTTGCCCACATCGCCGTAGCCGAAGACCACGGCCACCTTGCCGCCGATGAGCACGTCGGTCGCCCGGTTGATGCCATCAATGAGCGAGTGCCGGCAGCCGTACTTGTTGTCGAACTTCGACTTGGTCACCGAGTCGTTAACGTTGATAGCCGGGAACAGCAGAGTGCCGGCCCGGTGCATCTCGTACAGGCGATGCACACCTGTGGTGGTCTCCTCGGTCACCCCCTTGACGCCGCCGGCGATCCGGGTCCACCGCTGGGCGTCCTCCGCCAGCGAGCGGCGCAGCACGTCGAGGATGACGCTGTACTCCTCAGAGTCGGACGCGGCGGTCTCGGGTACAGCACCGGCCTGCTCGAATTCCTTGCCCTTGTGTACGAGCAGGGTGGCGTCTCCGCCGTCATCGAGGATCATGTTCGGCCCGGCGCCGTCCGGCCACAGCAGCACCTGCTCGGTGGACCACCAGTACTCGGGCAGCGTCTCGCCCTTCCAGGCATACACCGGTACGCCGGCCGGCGCCTCCGGCGTGCCGGTCGGGCCTACCGCGATCGCGGCGGCGGCGTGGTCCTGAGTGGAGAAGATGTTGCACGAGGCCCACCGCACCTGCGCGCCGAGCGAGACGAGCGTCTCGATGAGCACCGCGGTCTGGATGGTCATGTGCAGCGATCCGGAGATCCGCGCGCCCCGCAGTGGCTGCGACTCGGCGAACTCCTTCCGGATAGCCATGAGACCGGGCATCTCATGCTCGGCGAGTTGAATCTCCTTACGGCCAAAGGCTCGCCAAGGAAAGGTCGGCCACCTTGAAGTCACCCTCGGCGACGGTCTGGGGCCGGGTCGCGACGTCCGTCGCCGGCAACGTGCTGGTCATTCTCGCTAACTCCTGAGGTCCGTCGATCGGGTACGGCCGACAAGTCACCTTACGCGCCCCAACAACAAAGCCCGTACCACCAGACCACAGAGCGTCCCAACTCACCGCAACCATGCCTGTCATGGGGGTCAGCACATTCACCACGGATCACGGGAAACCCACAGTCACCCACCCGCGCACCGCCCCGCACCGCGTGATCCGCGTGGAATTGTGGCCGCTGGAGAGTCCACATTCGCCATGGATCACGAGCACGGGCCCAGCCCCGTATGCCTACATGATCACGGACGAAACGGTGTGCCCAGAGGCTGTTGCAAAACCGCGCTCGCCAGCGCCAGTAGGCCCGCTGATCAAGGCGTTAGCCCTGCGCAAGCATGATCACCGGGGTTGGACGTTGCGCCCGCGACAACCACGAACAGCAGGCGTTGATGTACCGGACTAGAGCGACCCGACAACGTCCCCAGGCGATTGCGGAACAGCCCCAAATCGTCCAGAACGCACAGGATCACGGACACTCCGCGCACGCCAGGGCGACCGCGGGCCAGTCTCCGAAGCCGCATCGCATGATCCATGGTCATCGTGGCCGCTGGAGGGTCCATTTCTCCCATGGATCACGGACCTGGGGCAGTCCCCGATCCCCGTACCGCCTGAGCGTGGGCAGAGGGCCGCGCGAGGCGGTCACCCGAAAATGCCGCAGTAGGGGAGAAATCTCCTCGATTCTGGACCAATCCGGAGTTTCCAGGGCCTTCTGCTTGACATCGCGTTGACGGAGAGTCATTCTTTCCTTACGCAGCGTTATCGCGACGAAGGTCCGATGCACGCGCGGGGGAACCAAACCGGGGGGAAGCACGGGGTGGTTGGCCTTGGAGTGGATGCCCACTCGATGGCTGCCACCCCGTGCGCTATGTGCGTGCTATCCGGATGAGGCGCAGGAACTCTGGAACACGACCGCACCCATGCCGCTGACCTCTACCGCAGCCTCGGTCGCGGCCACGAAAACACTCTGGCCAGCCACAAGCTCCATCGTCTGATCACCGGCACGCAGCGACGCGGGTCCGTGCAGGCAACACAGGATCCGTGGCCCGCCGCCCGGCAGCACCACCGCATCGTCTCCCGCCACGGCCTTGATGAGCGCGAAATCGGCGACCGGCACCGGCCAGCCGGTCAGCCCCGGGCCCAGCGCCACCGCACGTACGACCGGATCCTGGAGCACCTCGTAGCGCAGTACCCGTAACAGTTCGGCCACGTCAACGGCTTTCGGGGTAAGCCCGCCTCGCAGGACGTTGTTGCTGGCCGCCATGACCTCGACGCCGAACCCGGACAGGTAGGCGTGCAGGTTCCCGGCCGGCATGAAGACGGCCTCGTCCGGTTGGAGCCGCACCTGGTTGAGCAGCAACGCGACCAACACACCCATGTCGCCCGGATAACGCTGGCCGAGTTCGCGAGCGAGGGGCACACCCGATGCCGCCACGGCCGCGACGAGGTCCGGCCGGTCCGCGCCGGGCCAGGTCACCAGCAGTTCACCGCGGCGCGCAGGCTGTCCGCCTCGGGCCCGGTGCGCAACGCCTGGACAACCGGATCCAGTGCTGGTACGCCGGTGCTGGCGAGCAGGTCCGCCGATGCCCGCGGATCACGGAATCCACACAGCGCGTCGAACTCGTCGAGCGCGACGAGAAGTTCGGGCTTGTGGTTGTCGTCGGTGTAGTTCTGCGTGATCCCGGCCGCCTGTTCGGCCGCGTAGCCGGCCGCGGCCTGTGCCTTGTCGGGGTGAGCCTGCAACGACAGCGGCTCGGCTGCGGCCAGCAGCTTCACCAGGTACGGCAGGCGCGGGCCGAACCGTTGCAGTACGGCGGCGCCGAGAACCGTTGACGGGTCTTTCGCGATGAGATCGTTCAGCGGTACCTGGCGCCACATCGCGTGATCGTCCTGTTCGGACACCAGGGAGGGGGCGGACGGATGCGCGCCCATCCACAGTTCCGCCTCCGGACCGGGCGACGGCGTAGCCTCACCGCGCAACGACGCGAGGGCGGTGCGGGAGCCCCAGGCATAGTCACGAACGGGGTTGATCAACGGTCTCATGGCCTCGCCGGTGACTTCTTTCCCGCCGCCCGACCGGTTCCCGACCTCCCGCCGCTGTTGCCGGCGTTCCTGCCAGCAGACCGGTAGATGTCCGGTTCGACATAGATGACCCGGGCGATCGGCACCGCGTCGCGGATGCGCTTCTCGGCCGCGTCGATAGCGCGCGCGACATCCTCGGCCTGGGCGGCCCGCGGCACACCGACCTTCACCGCGACCAGCAGTTCTTCCGGTCCGAGGTGAAGGGTCTTCATGTGGATGATGCGCTCGATGTCGCCGCTGCCCGCGATAGCGGCTTCGATCTTCGACACGTCCTCCTCGGTGGCCGACTCGCCGATCAGCAGACTCTTGGTCTCGATGGCCAGCACAAACGCCACCGCGACCAGCAACACGCCGATGAGGATGGTGCCGATGCCGTCGTACAGACCATCGCCGGTGACCAGAGTCAGGCTGACGCCGAGCAGGGCCAGCGCCAGACCGATGAGGGCGGCGAAATCCTCCAGCAACACCACCGGCAACTCCGGAACCCGGGACCGGCGGATGAACTGGACCCAGGTGGCCTTGCCGCGGATCGGGTTGGACTCATGGATGGCCGTACGGAAGGAGAAGCTCTCCAACCCGATCGCGATGATCAGGACCGCCAACGGCACCCACTGCCACTCGTGGATGCCCTCGCGCTGCTGAACCTTGTGCACCCCCTCGTAAAGGGCGAACAGGCCACCGACGCTGAACAGCACGATCGACACGATGAACGCGTAGACATAGCGCTCCCGGCCAAAGCCGAACGGATGCTGCGGCGTCGCCTCCCGGCGGGCCCGCTTGCCGCCGAGCAGCAGCAGGCCCTGGTTACCGGAGTCAGCCACCGAGTGGATGGCCTCGGCCAGCATCGAGGACGAGCCGGTCAGGACGAAAGCGAGCAACTTGGTCAACGCGATGCCCAGGTTCGCGGCCAGAGCCGCGATGATTGCCCGGGTGCCACCGGCGGCACTCATCGGCGGGTGAACTCCTTCATCTCGTCGACGGCGGGGACCGCGGTCGGGTCCAGGCCGTGCGCCAGGGCAAGGTAGACCGACGCGAAGTCGGGTACGGCGATCAGCGAAGCCAGCCGTTCCAGTGGGGAACCCCCCTCGGCCTGGATGACGCCGCAGCGAACCCCCCGGCGAGCAGCGAGTTCCACCACCGCGTCGGCGCGGCGTTCCTCGACCACGGACGGCTCGCCAGCACCGGCGTTGTCGTCTTCGAGGCCACCGTCGCGTAGCAGCAGCACCCGCAGCCGGGTGGCGGCACTGGCGCGGTCCTCGTCGGCGTAGATGTCGCGCTCCGACTCGACCAAACCGCCGTAGATACCGTCGATCAGGCCGACCCGACCGCGACCGGCCTCGCCCAACGAGCCGGCTACCACCGGATAACGCGAGTTGGCGGACAACATGTCGCCAACCCGACGGGCAGCCACCGTGGCCAGCGGCGAGGAGCCCCACACGATCGGGATGGAGTTGGCCAGGTCCAGCGCGAGTGCCTTGGCCGGGTTCACGAACGACTCCGCACCTGGCCGGCAACGCTCGGCGTCGGCATCGAGACGTGCGGCGGTCTCGGCGAAGTCTGCCTCCGCGATACGCACCAGACCGAGCGCGCGAGCGGCCAGCAGAACCGGCACGGTCAGCGCCCACAGGCTGGCCCGGGCCGGAGCCCGCCGCGGCACCGGTACGAACGGAGCGCGAGCACGCTCGGCCAGAGCCTGCAGTTCGGAGTCCGGCGGCCCGATCGCGACCAGGCGGGCGCCCCGGCGTCCAGCCGCCTCCGCGGCGGCGAGTGCCTCCGGACTACGACCGGACGCGGAGACCGCGATCACCGCGTCCGATGCGCCGACCCAGCCGGGAATGCCGGCACTGCGGTGTCCCACCACCGGCACCGGACAACGGGGTCCGGCCACTGTCTCCAACAGGTCCCCGGTACGTGCGGCGGTGCCCACCCCGGCGACCACGACCGCCCGGGGTCGGCCCTCGTCTGCCAGCGAAGCGAGGTTGGCCTCCGCGGCCAGTGCGGCCGACTCGCGTACCTGTGCACCCGCGGCCGCGAGCGCGCGCAACATGCCCGACGCGTCGGCCCGGTTGAGCGCGTCTGCGTCATCGAGCAGCGACTCCTCGATGTGCCGGTGCCCGCTGATGCCGGCGGTCGGCTCCAACGCGGCCATCACGCCTCCGACGGTGCGTTGCGGGCCTCATCCAACAACAGGATCGGCAGGCCGTCACGGATCTCGAAGATCCGGCCGCATTCCGTGCAGGTCAGGGTCTGCGCCGCCTCGTCCAGCGTGAGCGGCGCGTGGTGCGTGTCCGGGCACGCGAGGATCTCCAACAGCTGTGGGTCGAGCGACACCGGGCACCCCTCCACTGTCACGGTCTGTCACTGGCATAGGCGAAACCGCCGCTACCGCGCGCGCCGGCGCAGTGCGCCGACTCCGTGCAGCTTAGATCCTCGACGCGACCCCGCTGGAACTGATAGTCCGTCAGGCCGCGCCGGCGCGGCGGTCGAGGAAACCCTGGACGTAGTCGGCCGTCTCCCGCCAGTCCCGCACCGCGACGGTTTCGATACCCATCGCCTTCACCGGGTAGTCGTTTCCGCCTTCGTCCAGCCGGTCCCCGACGAACAGCACGTCCGCGAGCTCGAGCTCCAAGAATTCGATCAGCTTGCGCATGCCGTACGCCTTGTCGATGCCCTTGCGGGTGACGTCGACCGAGGTCGTGCCACCACTGCGAACCTCCAGGTCGGGCAGCCGCTCGCGCCGCATGTGAGCGCAGCCGCTGCTTCTTCTCGCCGTCCGGGTCCCAGGCGTACTTGCGCTCCGGCGGCGCCTTCTGGCCCAACGCCGAGAAGGTGATCTGGCTGCCGCGGTCCTCGATGATGTCACCCCACGGCTGCGGTTCCCACAGGCCCAGTTCCTTGGCGCCGTCGGTGAGCACGGAGATGATCCGGGCTTTGTCCGCCTCGGTCAGGTCCTCGGTGTAGACCCGCCCCCAGTCGCCATCGATCCAGCGGTAGTAACGGGTGCCGCAGGTCGGCATCAGGTGCAGCCGGGGTCGCAAGGCGATATCCACGTCGAGATGGTCGAGCACCTGCGTCTCGAACTGTTCGAACCGGCCGCCGGAGATGATGCAGACCTCGACCTCGGCCAGCAACGCGGCAAGCAGTTGCGCCATCTGCGGTTCGATCTTGGATTTCGACACGGCCAGGGTGTCATCCAGGTCGAACGCCACGACACGGACACTGCTTTCCAACATGCCTCCTCAGCCACATTTCCCTTGTCGCGGACAGGGTAGCCTGGCCGGCCGCGCCGGCTTGATCGCCCTGCCGCGTGGATTGCAACCGGCTCCGCACACCCCGACCTAGGCCGGCGAGATGTCCGCTACTGTCGCTTCGAGGCCCCGGTGTCGTGTCAGGACGGTGCCCAGTGTCCTGTCAAGGACCAGTGTCGTGTCAAGGCTTTGTCGTTCAAGGCCCGAGGATGTCCAGGGGGAACCAGTGTCAGACGGCCGGACCCACCCACGCAGCGGCCAGCCGGCGCACCCGGGCGACCTCATTGATGTGGCGAACCTGGTCACCGCCTTTTACACCGAGCATCCCGATCCGGCGGAGACCGGCCAACGAGTGGCGTTCGGAACCTCCGGCCACCGCGGGTCCAGCCTGCAGTTGGCCTTCAACGAGGACCATCTGGCCGCCATCAGCCAGGCCATCTGCGAATACCGGGCCGGCCATGGCATCACCGGCCCGCTCTTCCTGGCCCGAGACACGCACGCCCTGTCCGAACCCGCGATGATCACCGCACTGGAGGTCTTTGCCGCCAACGGCGTACGGGTGCTGCTGGACAGCCGCGGTGGATTCACCCCGACACCGTCGCTGTCACACGCGATCATCACGCACAACCGCTCCCGGACCACCGGGCTCGCGGACGGCGTGGTGGTCTCCCCGTCGCACAACCCGCCAGCCGATGGCGGGTTCAAGTACAACCCACCCAACGGCGGCCCGGCCGGCTCGGATGTCACCAAACAGATCGAGGACCGGGCCAACGAACTGCTCGCCGACGGCCTCAAGGGGATACGTCGGGTGTCCGCCGCCCAGGCCCGCTCCGCCGACACCACCGGCGCCTACGACTTCCTGGACAGCTACGTCGGCGACCTGCCCAATGTCATCGACATGGACGCCATCCGGACCTCCGGCCTGCGCATCGGAGCCGATCCGCTGGGTGGCGCCAGCGTCGCCTACTGGAGCGAGATCGCCTCCCGCTACGGCCTGGACCTGACCGTGCTGAACGAACTGGTCGACCCGACCTGGCGCTTCATGACACTGGACTGGGACGGCAAGATCCGGATGGACTGTTCCTCGCCGTTCGCGATGGCCTCACTGATCGAACGGCGGGCCGACTACCAGATCATCACGGGCAACGACGCCGACGCCGACCGCCACGGCATCGTCACGCCGGACGCCGGACTGATGAACCCCAACCACGTGCTGAGCGTCGCGGTCGACTATCTGTACCGGCACCGGACCGACTGGCCGGCCGACGCCGCCGTGGGCAAGACCCTGGTGTCGTCCGCGATGATCGACCTGGTCGCCGCCGACCTGCGCCGTCAACTGCTGGAGGTGCCGGTCGGCTTCAAGTGGTTCGTGCCTGGCCTGGAGGACGGCAGCGTCGCCTTCGGCGGCGAGGAGAGCGCGGGCGCGTCTTTCCTGCGCCGCGACGGTTCTGTCTGGACCACCGACAAGGACGGCATCCTGCTGTGCCTGCTGGGTTGCGAGATCACCGCGATAACCGGCGAGTCACCGAGCCAGCGCTACCGCCGGCTGTCCGAACGCTTCGGTGACCCGGCCTACGCTCGCATCGACGCTCCGGCCACGCCGCAGGAGAAGGCCGTGCTCGGGCGGCTGTCGGCCGACCAGGTCACGGCCACCGAGTTGGCCGGCGACCCCATCACCGCCAAGCTCACCGAAGCGCCCGGCAATGGTGCCCCCATCGGCGGCCTGAAGGTGGTCAGCGAATCGGGCTGGTTCGCCGCACGCCCGTCCGGCACCGAGGACGTGTACAAGATCTACGCCGAGTCGTTCCGTGGTCCAGATCACCTGGCCGAGGTCCAGCAGGCCGCCGCGGACATCGTGGCGTCGGCGCTGCGCTCCTGACCCAGCCCTGACTCTCCTATGTAGACCATGCATCCGCTCTGACCGATGTGGATGGTCGGGAGTGGACGCATCCGGCGCTAGGAGGGCCGGGCGTCGCGACGGCGGCGGGCGAGGCCGGACAGTGCTTCGAGGACAACCCGACTGCCGAGGTACGCGGTGATGCCAGCCGGGTCATACGGCGGCGAAACCTCCACCACGTCCATCCCGACCAGCGGAAGCTCGCGGCCGCAGCGACGCACCGCGTCCAGCAGTTCTCGCGCGGTCAGCCCGCCCGGTTCCGGTGCGCCCGTGCCGGGAGCACTGCCGGGGTCGACCGCGTCGACGTTCACCGAGAGGTATACGCCGTCGGAGTCCTCGGTGGCGAGACCGAAAGCCTCCGCGAGACAGTCGTCCATTCCGCGACCGGTCAGTTCGGTCATCCCGTACGACCGGATGCCCTGGCGCGCCATCCACTCCCCGGTGGCCGGATCTGGCCAGAATCCGCGCAGGCCGAACCGCAGGAGCCGCTCCCCCCGTACCGCGCCCGACTCGATCAGGCGACGCATCGGTGTGCGGTGCCCGTACAGCGAGCCGGCTTGCCTGTCGGCCGTGCCGGGATGGGCGCCGAAGGAGATCAACGAGACTCGACCGTAGCCCAGTTCCCGGGCCAGGGCGGTGGCGCCCGGCAGGGTGACGGACTGGTCACCGCCCAGGATCAGCGACATCACGCCGGTGGACGCCACCCGGTAGACCGCCTCTTCCAGCGCGGCCAGGGACTGGTCGATCTCGCCGCCGCCCATCGTGACGTCGCCGGAGTCCAGCACCTTGAGGTCCTGTAACGGGTCCACCCGCAGCGCGAGGGACGGCCGGGAACCGTCCGGTGGCAGGTAGCAGGCCCGCCGGATAGCCGGTGGACCGAACCGCGCACCGGGGCGGCGCAACAAGCCGCCATCAAGCACACCGCCATAGGACTGGGCGCTGTCGAACGGGGCGCTATCGAACGGGGCGCCGAGGATGACCACGTCGGCACCCGCGTAGGACTCCACATCGGACAAATCGCAGCCGGGCACACCGAGGAAGGTGAGATCCCTCGCACCGTCCGTCATGGCCCCCACCCATACTGGTATTAGAGGACCATATTGGGGCAACAGAGACTAGCGGGGCGCGGGCGGTGGCGGGATCACTCGCAGGTGTCCGCGGCGGCCAACCTGCGTGGGCGGCCGGCCGGGCATGCGGCCCGCCGGCTCGTCGCGTCGGGGCGCCGGTCGGGCGGCTTCGCGTACCGCCTCGGCCAGGGCCACCAGGTCATCGGCGCTGGCCGGCGGCGGTTCGAAGGCACCTTCGTGCCGGACGAGTTCCCAGCCACGGGGGGCGGTGAGGCCCCGGGCATGGGGTTCACAAAGGTCGTACGAGTGCGGCTCGGCGAAGGCGGCGAGGGGGCCGACCACCGCGGTGGAGTCCGCGTAGACGTAGGTCAGGGTAGCGACGGCCATTTTGGGACATCCGTTACGGGAACAGCGCCGGGGTGACCTCACCAGAGTTCTGCCTTTCGCTCACCTTCGACGGAGTCGATCAACGCAGGCGAGTTGAGGGGGGCCTCATGCTCACGAAGCTGAAACGTATCGCCCAGCCCGGTCCGCCCGCGAGCGGCACGCCGGACGACACGCCGAACCAACTAAGATCGCCCGACGATGATGTGGCCGTCACAGCGCTAGGCTGGCGAGGTGACCCAGGACTCGGACGCCCGCAGCCGACGCGGCGCGAGCCTGCGCGGTCCCGGGCGACGGCCTCGACGCGATCGGCACGGCCGGGGCCTGCGGGGTCGCCTGGTGCCCGCCTCGGTGCCTCTGGCCAGGACGCGGGCCGAGGTGTTCGACGACCTGGTGTTGGACACCGTCGAGTCACTCGAGCAGCGCTACGCCACGGAGCTGGCGGGAGTCGAGTTCGCGGTCGAGGAAGTTCCGCCTGACCTCAACGTCTACGACACTGATGTCCTTGAAGACGGAGATGTCCCGCTGGCACGATTGCTGCCTGGTCGCCCAGGTCGATCCGATATGCCGCCCCGAATCGTGCTCTATCGCCGGCCGCTGGAGTTTCGGGCCGTCGATCGCGACGACCTCGCCGACCTGGTCCACGATGTGATCGTCGAGCAGGTGGCCAACCTGCTGGGCCTGGATCCGGACGAAATCCAGACGGACTGATCCATGTCTGATCATGATTCGGTACGGGATCTTGCTCTGACCAGGTCAGGTTCCCCGGGGGCCTTGCGGTGCCCGGCCAGTCACCCGGCCGGGCCAACCACTGCGCCCTACGCGACTCGACGCTTGAGGCGCCGGCGCTCCCGCTCCGAAAGCCCGCCCCAGATTCCGAACCGCTCGTCGTGACCGAGGGCGTAGTCCAGGCATTCGCCCTTGACCTCGCACCGCGAGCAGATCCGCTTCGCTTCCCGGGTCGAACCACCCTTCTCGGGAAAGAATGCCTCGGGGTCGGTCTGCGAGCACAACGCCCGCTCCTGCCACTCCGGAGCGTTCCCCAGAAGGTCCATCACGACCAATCGGTCGCTGTCCATTCTTGCCTCCTTGCTGTGCCCCGGCCCGGCCGGCGCAACCCCCCACGCGAAGACGCACGTGTCCGACTGTTTCTCGCCCCCGCCCACGAAGGTGCGGAGCCGCTGTGCGGAGCGATGTCGCTGCCCCGTCTGTGAACTTCCCCGTTGGAATTACACGCGTGTAGTGCGTGCCCCGTCAAGCCGAACCTGGTAAATACACTCTTTGGACGGCGTGGCGGATGTGACTCGCAGACGAATCAGGCGCACACTGGTACAAACGGCCGGTAGCATGCACTTCCCGGGCGACCGGTCTCCGACCGGCTCGTACCGGTGCCCAATGGGTGCTTGCTGCCTCTCTATCGAGCGACCTCGCCGTCTGGTAACGGGCAAAGGCGACACGACACGCCGAATTTCCTGTCTTTCTTCTCCAGCTACGCCCAAAAACCAAGATCAACGTGTATGAGCACCAACGGCGGACTTGCGGTTCTCCTCGATAGCGGGGCTGTCTCTAACGAGAAACGGTCGCGTAGGTGGTAGTCCGTTCCCGGGCCGGCCGCCCGGCCGCCTTGGCCACCTGACGCAACTCCTCCACCGTTCGTGCCGAGCCATACTCCGAACCGGCCATCCGGGAGATGGTCTCCTCCATCAAGGTGCCGCCCAGATCGTTGCAACCGCCGTGGAGCATCGCCAGCGTGCCCTCGTCGCCGAGCTTCACCCAGGAGCACTGGATGTTCTGGATCCGGCCATGCAGCAACAGCCGGGCCATCGCGTGCACCGCCCGGTTCTCCCGCCAGGTCGGCCCCGGCCGTGCGATGCCGGCCAGGTAGATGGGCGCGTTGTGGTGCACGAACGGCAGCGCCACGAACTCGGTGAACCCGCCGGTGCGGTCCTGGATGCCGGCCAGCACCCGGAGGTGGGCCAGCCACTGGCCGGGGATGGTCGACATGCCCGTACATCATGGTGGAGCTGGATCGAATGCCGAGCTCGTGGGCGGTGCTGACGACCTCGACCCAGGCGGCGGCGGGCAGTTTGCCCTTGGTCAGCACCCAGCGAACATCGTCATCGAGGATCTCGGCGGCGGTGCCGGGGATGGTGTCCAGACCGGCCTCGCGGAGTTCGGTCAAGCCAGTCCCGCACGGTCATGCTGGCCTTGGCCGCCGCGGTGACGATCTCCATCGGCGAGAACGCGTGCACATGCATCCGCGGTACCCGCTTCTTGATCGCCCGGACGATGTCGGCATAGCCGGTGGCCGGCAGCTTCGGGTCAATGCCACCCTGGAGGCACACCTCGGTTGCGCCGTCGGCGCACGCCTGCTCGGCCCGGTCGGCGACCTGGTCCATGGACAGCCGGTACGCGTCCGCGTCCCGCTCACGCTGGGCAAAGGCGCAGAACCGGCAGCCGACGTAGCAGACATTGGTGAAGTTGATGTTGCGGTTTACCACGTAGGTGATGTCGTCGCCGACCGCGTCGCGCCGCACGTCGTCGGCAAGCCGGCACAGCTCGTCAAGCGCCGGCCCGTCCGACTCGAACAGCGCCAACGCCACGTCCGTGCATCGGCTCCAGCAGCGCGGCCGGGTTCTCGGCGGCCAAGCCGCAGACCCAGCCCGTACGTCGTTGTCAAGGCGCGCTGCGGTCGGCGCGCCGGTGACGCCGGGCATGCTCGGCCACCTCGGACCAGTCGCCGTAGACGCTGTCGAAGTCGCCGCGGCGGTCGCTGCTGCGCCGCCGTGGTGTCGATGGTGGCGTGCAGGTCGGTCCGCCCGGACCGGAGACCTCGTCGGGCTCCTGCCACGGCCGGCCGACCGGCTTGGCCGACTCGACCGCGAGCCCGGTATCCGGGTCGGCCAGCGCGCTCACGTGTGGCGCCAGCCGCGGGTCGAGCCACGGCGCACCGGCGAGCCACCCGCGCACGTACTCCGGGTAGATGGTCAGCCGCTCCCGCAACGTGAATCCGGCCTGTGCCGATAGTTGCTGAAGCGTCTCGATCTGCGGCCAGGGCCGCTCCGGGTTGACGTGGTCCGGCGTGACCGGCGAGACGCCGCCCCAATCGTCGATGCCGGCGCGCAGCAACAGGCTCATCGGCATACCGGTCGCCGTCGGCGGTGAGCAGGTTCGGGGGTGCCTGGATGCGCGCCTTGGGGCCGAGCAGCAGCCGTGCCACCGCCACGGTCGCGGCCAGGTCGGCGAGTTCGGCGTCCGGCATGGCCCGCATGGCGGTGTCCGGCTTGGCGCGGAAGTTCTGGATGATCACTTCCTGGAGGTGGCCGTACTCGCGAGCGACCTGCCGGATCGCGTGCAGCGACTCAGCCCGTTCGGTGAGGTTCTCGCCGATCCCGATCAGGATGCCGGTGGTGAACGGCACGCCGACCCGGCCGGCGTCGGCCAGCGTTCGCAGCCGCACCGCGGGTTCCTTGTCGGGGGAGCCGTAATGCGGGCCGCCAGGGGTCGGACCACGAGCCGGGTCGGCGGTGGTTTCCAGCATCATGCCCATGCTCGGCGCGACCGGTCGCAGTCGCTGCAGATCGGACCAGGACATCACACCCGGGTTCAGGTGCGGCAGCAGCCCGGTCTCCTCGAGCACCGCCATCGCGCACGCACGCAGGTAGTCCAATGTGGAGTCGTAGCCCCGCTCGTCGAGCCACTCCCGGGCCGCCTCCAGCGCTGCTCCGGCCGGTCGCCGAGGGTGAACAGCGCCTCCTTGCAGCCCTGTGCCGCGCCCGCCCGGGCGATTGCGAGCACCTCGTGCTTCTCCAGGAACGCGGCGGGCAGCCGATGCGGCACGGTGGCGAACGTGCAGTAGTGGCAGCGGTCCCGGCAGAGGCGGGTCAGCGGGATGAATACCTTCTTGGAGAAGGTCACGATGCTCGGCCGTCCAGCCGACGCCAATCCCGGCGTCACGCACCGAACCGGCCGCGGCCAACAGTTCGTCGAGGGCCTCACCGCGGGCCGCGAGCAGCACCGCCGACTCGGTCACGTCGAGGATTCGACCCTCGGTGGCCCGGCGCAAGGCGCGGCGCACCGCGGAGGCATTCGGCGCGTTACCTACGGAAGCCGGCTCGGCACCATCTGACACCAGCGAAGCGTACGCCCCGCTGGTTTCATCAAGCCCCAGAGTGTGGGTCCTGTCACCGCTGTATCTGTTGAGTCGGCGGCTCGCTGGACACATCCGGTGCCTCGGCTCGCGCTGGGGCCGGCGCCGCGGTCGGCTGATCGACGTCCTCGACCGCCGACTGGTCGACAGCCTCGACCGCCGACTGGTCGACACCCTCGACGGCCGACTGGTCGACATCGTCAACGGCCGGCCCGATGCCATTCGACACATCCTCGGGGGCTTTCCCGGCCGCTGGCTCGGACTCTGGCGGGGCGGGTGTCGGGCTCGCCGGTTGGACCGTGGGCAGATGTTGTGTCAGGTCTCCGGTCGGCACGACCAAGGGCTCCGGCCGGGGCGGCGGCGGCACGATCGGCCAACCGGTCACCGGGATCGGCTGGGATAGCGCCGCCGGAGAATTGGGCTGGCCGGGGACGGCTGCCGCGCCGGCCGGATAGTTCGGCACGTCCTGGGGGTAGAGCGGCTGGCCCGGGTACGGCCGACCGTACGAGGGCTGGCCGTACCCGCCGTAGGTGCCCGGTCCTGGTTTGGCGCTCGGGTACAGACCCATCCACAGGCGCACAGCGATGACGCCGGCGAGCACCAGGAACGCGAGCCAGATGGCGCGCCACAGCGTGTTTTCGATGGTGTTCCGGGCCGAGGACAGATCGTGCGCGAATCCACCCAGGAAGGTGATGGCTCCAAACAGCGCGCTCACACCCAGTTCGGACAACACCACAATCAACACCAGCCTGGCTCGCCGGATCATCGGCGCCACGTGGGTGGCCAGCAACAACGCCGCGATGGGCAGGCCGAGCCCGATCGGTCCGACGAACGTGGAGAAGACCTGGGCGCAGCGCAGTCCGAAATCAGTCGCCCAACGGTCGATGACCAGGAAGAGGTGGCTGAACCCCAGGAACAGAAAGACCGCGTTGCCGGCGAGCAGGGCGAGCACGCTCAGTTCCCGCAACGGCTCGGTGAACTGCCGGGCCAGCGGGCCACCGGCAGGTGCGGGCGCGGTGGTCGGGGTCGACGCAGTTGAATACGGAGCACGAGGGGCCGTCACGTGCCCGAGCGTAGTCCCATCCCGCTGCGGGCGCTGTTTGGGCCGCCAGTAAGGATGGACAGCATGCGCATTGTGGTGCTCGCCGGAGGTATCGGCGGGGCTCGTTTTCTCGTCGGTGTCCGGGCCTGGGCCGCACGCCACGGCGGAGAGGTCACCGCCATCGTCAATGTCGGCGATGACGTCACTCTCCACGGCCTGCGGATATGCCCAGACCTGGACAGTGTCATGTATACCCTCGGCGGCGGTGCCGATCCCGAGCGTGGCTGGGGCAGGGTCGGCGAAACCTGGACGGTCAAGGACGAACTCGCCGCGTACGGGGCCGAACCGACCTGGTTCGGGCTCGGTGACAAGGATGTGGCCACACACCTGGTCCGGACCCGGATGCTGGCCGCCGGCTACCCACTGTCTGCCGTCACTGACGCCCTGTGTGCCAGGTGGCAGCCCGGCATCCGGATGATCCCGGCCAGCGACGACCGGGTGGAGACCCACGTGGTGGTCGCCGACCCCGACGGTACGGGCGAGTCGGCGATGCACTTCCAGGAGTGGTGGATCCGGCATCGGGGTGGCGTGCCGGCGAAGCGGTTCGTGTTCGTCGGCGCCGAGACGGCCAAGCCGGCGGCGGGTGTGCTCGACGCCCTGGCCGAGGCGGACGTGCTGCTGGTGGCCCCGAGCAACCCTGTCGTGAGTATTGCTCCGATCCTGGCCGTCCCCGGCATCCGGGAGGCGGTCACCGCTGGCGTCCCGGTGGCCGGCATCTCGCCCATCATCGGTGGCGCGCCAGTACGCGGCATGGCGGATCGCTGTCTTGCCGCGATCGGGGTGGACTGCACCGCCGCCGGCGTCGGTGGCCTGTACGGGGCGCGCGCCACCGGAGGGCTGCTCGACGCCTGGCTGGTGGACAGCAGCGACGCGTCCACCGCGGTGGAGTCGTTGAACGTACATGCGACTGCGCTATGGATGAGTGACGAGTCAGCCACGGAAATGATGGTCTCGGCCGCGTTGGCTGCCGCCGGAGTCTGGCCGGCCGGCGATGCCTGAGCGTCTCGAGGTCCTGCCGGTCACCGGCCTGGGGGAGGTCAGTCCCGGCACCGATCTGGCCGCTGCCATCCATGCCGCCGCGCCGTGGCTGAGGGACCTGGACGTGCTGGTGGTGACCAGCAAGATCATATCCAAGGCCGAGGGTCAGTTGGTCGACGTGCCACCGGCCGGGCCGATGCGCGAGGCGGCCCGCGACGAGATCCTGACCGCGCAAACCGCCCGGGTCGTGGCCCGGCGCGGGACCACGCGCATCGTGCAGACCCACCACGGCTTCGTCATGGCGGCCGCCGGCATCGATGCCTCCAATGTGGATCCATCTAAACTCGTGCTGCTGCCGAAGGACCCCGACGCATCCGCGCGGGCGTTGCGGGCCGCATTGAAGGACCGCTTCGGCCTCGATGTCGCGGTCATCATCTCCGACACGATGGGTCGGCCCTGGCGGGTGGGACTCACCGATGTGGCTCTCGGTGCCGCCGGGCTACCGCCCATTGTGGACTATCGCGGTGAACTCGACCCGTACGGCAATGAGATGCTGCTCACCCAGATGGCCGTCATCGACGAACTCTGCGGCGCCGCAGAACTCGTCAAGGGCAAGTTCGACCAGGTGCCGGTCGGTGTGATCCGCGGCTTCCTGACCGATGACTCCACTGTAGACATGCCCCGCCCCGACGGCCCCGGTGCGCAGGCGCTGGTGCGCGGCGCGGAGGCGGACCTGTTCGCGTTGGGTACCGCCGAGGCGCGAGCCGCTGGCCTGTCGGACGCGGCCAACCTGATCGACCCGGTGTCGTTCACCGAGCCGGTTGGTCCGCAAGCGGCTGAGCCGGTTGGTCCGCAAGCGGCTGAGCCGGTTGGTCCGCAAGCGGCTGAGCCGGTTGGTCCGCAAGCGGCTGAGCCGGTTGGTCCGCAAGCGGACGTCGTGGCCCGGGTCGTGGCCACGTTGCGTACCGCGGCGACCACCGTCATCGAGGTGTCCGGCCCGTCCAGTGGTGCGCCGCCGTTCACCACCGCCGTGCTCAGCGCCACCGCCAAGGATCCCACCGACGTGGGCCAACTGGTCATGCTGGGCACCGATCTACACCGGCTCCGCTGTGCCCTCGCCGCCGTTGGACTGAGCACCATCACAAAAACGGGCACCATGACAGAGACGGGCACCATCACAGAGACGGGCACGATCGCTGTCCGCCTCTTCGTCGGCGCCACCTGATCAGTCCGGCAAAGGCGTGATCGCGCGGAGTTGGGGACCACAGATGGTGCCCAGTTCCGTGCGATCATGGACCAGGCAGCGGGCCACGGGCCGAACCTAGGCGCCGTTGAGCAGGGCGGTGCCCAGCGGAGTGACCGAATGCATCATCGTGTTGGCTTCGCGCCGGCTGGCGATGAGACCCGCGTTGCGCAGCACGGTGGCGTGTTGGCTGGCCGCCGCGGGTGAGACGCCCACCCGCCGGGCGAGTTCTGTGGTCGAACAGCCGGTACCGATGGCGGCCAGTGCGCCGGCCCGGGTACTGCCGAGCAACGCGGCCAGCGCACGCCGGCTGGCATCGGACAGCGCGCTGACAACTGGTGCCCGCTCGGCCGGATAGATCAGCACCGGCGGCAGCGACGGATCGAGCAAGGTCACCGGATATCGCCAGCAGAAGTACGACGGCACGAGCAACAGGCCCCGACCGGCCAGTTGCATCTCCTGATCCACCGGATAGTCGACCTCCAGCACATCGTGGTGCCATCGCATGGTCGGTCGCAGGCTGTCCAGCAGTCCCTCGGCGCCCTTTGCGGCCACCGCGCGCACCCGCCGGTTGCGATCTGCCGCCACCGTGGTCTCTAGCCGCGTCCACACCGGGGCCAGCGCGAGTTCGAAGTATGCGCGGATGGTGGTGACGAGCTGGCGCATCGCCTCCGGGCCGACGCTGGCGGAGACGAGCGCGCTGACGTCGCTGGTGACCGGCCGTTCAAGCCCGAGCACGTCCAAGTCCCGCCGGATCAGCGCGGTCGGCGTGTGGGCCAGCATGTCGATGCCTGCCTCCAGGCCATCAATTGCCGGAAATGGCGTGAGAAAGTCTGGGAAGTAGCCCGAGGTGGGATTGAGCGTGAAAAGGGTGCGCAGGCCTGGCAGGTTGCCGTTGGCACGCAGGGCGGCGACCGCGCTCTTGCGCCACTGGGCCTGCGTCGGGTCACCCTGGTCGCCGCGCAGCATGTGCATGCTCAGCATCGTTTCCCACAGGGGATCAGGCCCGGTGGCGATCCGGGTACGGGCGATGTCGTCGGCGCTGAAGAAGATCCGCAACACGTCAGGACCTCCAGGGGCGGGCCTGGCACTTTACTCCATGCCCGTGACCGGCATGTTTCAGCCGTAGCCAAATGTTGTCGACGGCAGCCATTCAGTTCGGGACACTAACTGTTCGCCAGATTCTGGATGCTCGCGGCGGCGCGGTCCACAACGGGGGTTCGTGTGGCTGATCCAGTCCGCGAAGCGACCGCCCCGCCGCACCTCTCCAGCTAGCGGCCGCGGATCGCCAGCCGACTGGCCGCTGCGATGGCGGGCGCGACCAGCCGATCCGTAGCGCTGGCCAGTGGCGTGGGCAGAGCGTCCGGGGCGAACCAGTCCAGCTGCCGCGATTCCGCGCTGATCGTGGGCACGGCGCCGGCCGGTGCCAACACCGCGAAACGGATGTCATAGTGCAACGACGCACCGTGGCGACACCGCACCGGATGCACGTCGAGATCGATGGGCCGCGGGTCGGCGATCAAACCGCTGATGCCGGACTCTTCCGACGCCTCACGGGCGGCCGCGTCGACGACGGTGCCGTCCGCCGGTTCCAGGTGGCCGCCTAGCTGCATCCAACTACCGATGCGGCCGTGCAGGCACAGCAGGACCCGATCGAGTTCGGCGGCGACCACGAGTGCGCTCGCGGTGAGGTGCGCACCTGGATGGTCCGCGCGGACCGCGCCCGGCTGCGCCTCCAGCAGATCGAGAAACCGTTGCCGCAGATCCGATCCGCGCTCGTCGCCCGGCACCCACGCGTGCACGGTGGCCAGCGCGTCCTGATAGATCCCCATGCCGCCGTACCCTATCGTCCGGCCCGGCCCGACCAGGTCAGGCGTAGTGGCCGTCCCCGCGGCTCTTGAGATCGTCCACGATGGACTTGATGTCCTGGGCACGCTTGCGACTGCAGACGAGCAGCGCGTCAGGCGTGTCCACAACGACCATGTCCTGCAGGCCCAGGGTCACCACCAGGCGGCCGGACTGGGCCACCACAACCGAGCCGCTGGTGTCGCGCAGCAGCACCGCGGCGTCGGATGGCTCGGCCACCATCACATTGCCGGCGTCGTCGTAGGTGCCGCCCTCCATCGCGGTGAGCACCTGGCCCAGAGTGTCGAAGTCACCGACATCGGTCCAGCCGAAGTCGCCGGGCACCGTCGCGACCAGGCCGGCATCGGCCGCGCCTTCCATGACCGCGTGGTCGACCGAAATCTTGGGCAGGGCCGGCCAGACCTCACCGAGGGTGGCGTCCTGCCGCGGCGTACCCCAGTCTGTCGCGATGCGGTCGATTCCCTCGTACAGCGCGGGCTGCTGGCGGCGCAGCTCGGCCAGGAACGCACTGGCACGCCAGACGAACATGCTCGCGTTCCACAGGTACCGGCCGGAAGCCAGATAGGACACAGCCACCTCGGCCGACGGCTTCTCCTTGAACTCGACCACGGCACGTACGCCGTCTGAGTCCGCATTGGCGCATTGCAGGTAGCCGTAGCCGGTCTCCGGATGGGTCGGGGTGATACCGACCGTCATCAGCCGGCCTTCGCGAGCTCCCTCGACCGCCGCCTGGATTGCGGCGACAAAGGCCGGTTCGTCCTTGACCAGGTGGTCCGCAGCGAAAGATCCCATCATCGCGTCAGGATCGCGACGCAGTATCACCGCCGCCGCGAGCCCGATCGCCGCGCAGGAGTCCCGCGGGCTGGGTTCGACCAGGATGTTCTCGCCAGGCACGTTGGGTAATTGCCGGGCCACGGCGGCCGCGTGGGCCACACCGGTCACGACGTACGTCATGTCCGGGCTGGACAGCGGGGCGAGGCGAGTCGAGGTGGCCTGCAGCAACGACAGCGGCGTACCGGTCAGTGCGTGCAGAAACTTCGGATGGTTCGCCCGGGACAACGGCCAGAGCCTCGTTCCGCTCCCGCCGGCCGGTATGACGGAGTAGAGCGATCCCGTTTCCATCAGCCCATCATGCCCGACCTGGTCCCCCCTCGCTGCTACCCCGGTTGCCGATTGGTCAGGCGGCGACCGCGCGAGCCCAGGCGCTCATGTGGACCTCGGCACTGCTATCCCAGGTGAACTCCTTCGCCCGGGCCAGCCCCGCCGCGGCCAGGGACAGCCGGCGGGGCTCATCGTCGAGCAGTGCGCCCAGGTCACGGGCGATGTCGTCGGGGTCGGGGCCGGTGTAGGACACCGCGTCACCACCTACCTCGGGCAGGGACAGCCGGGGTGTGGTCAGCACCGGAGCACCGCAGGCCATCGCTTCCAGGACGGGCAAGCCGAAACCCTCCCCGTAGGACGGATAGGCCGCGACCAGCGCACCACCGAGATATCCAGGCAGATCGGCAAACCGTAGGTAGCCGGGGCGCAGCAGGCGTAGGTTGGCCGGCACGCTGGTCACCGCCTGGTCGATCTCGTCGTCGTGGCCCTGACCACCGGCGAGCACCAGCGCGGGCGGCGACGGCCGGTCGACTACGGCGGCGGCCCAGCCACGGATGAGATTGGGCACGTTCTTGCGCGGTTCCTTCGCGCCCAGGAAGGCCACATACTCCGATTCACCCAGGCCGAGCCGGGCCCGGACCCGGGCCTTCTCCTCGGGGCTCGGCGCGTGGAAGGCGGAGTGATCCACACCGTGGTAGGCCACGTCGATGCGGGTCGGATCGGCGTCGAGCAGCCGGATCGAGTTCGTCCCTGGTCGCCTTGCTGGGCACGATCACCCGTTCCGCCCGGCGCAGCGACGTCTTGATCGCCGACCGGAAGAAGGTCCGGCGAGACTTGTCGTAATGCTCCGGTTCAGTGAAGAAAGTCGCATCGTGCAGAGTGACCGTGACCGGGCAGCCGGCCCGCAACGGACAGGTGTAGAACGGCGAGTGCAGCACCTTCGCGCCCACCTGCTGGGCGAGCATCGGAAGGCCGGTCTGCTCCCAGGCGAGCCGGGCCGGCCGGTGCGCCGACGGCGGCCGGGGCGGGCACCACCTTCGCGGCGGGCAGCAGGCGCTATAGCGCTCCGGCGTCGGTGCGCAGGCTCACCACCGCCAGGTCCACGCCATCGCGGACGTCCGAGGGCGCCGAGCAGGCCGTCGACGTATCGGCCAACGCCGCCGCGGTCTGCGGGGACACTCGTGGCGTCGACGAGTACGCGGGCGTGGCGTAGCGGTCACAGGGCTTCTCCTCCGACGGAGAATGACATCGGCATAACACAATCGGCAAGCCTACGCCGGTAACGGACGGTTAGGGGGCCCACGACGCCGTCCGTCGCACAGTGCGTCTCGAGTACGTTTCGCCGTCGACTATCGTGGAGCCGACATGGCCAACAACACTCGCCCCGGTGATCACCGCCTTCGCTGCAGTGATCGGCCAGCGACCCCAGCCGGCCACTGCTGACCTGGTTCGACGACGCCACCGCCGAGCGCACAGAACTGTCCGGCGCGACCCTGGCGAACTGGGTGGCCAAGACCGCGAACCTGGTGACCGATGGGCCGGGCTGGGGCCGGGCGACGTCGGCCGGCGGTGCGGTTGCCGCCGCACTGGCAGACCGCCGCGATCTGCTCGGCTGCTGGTCCGCCGGGCTGCGATCAGCCTGTCCGGGACGACAGCCCGGGCCCGGTGGATCGTGCTCTTCGCCGCCGCTGACCGGCTCGACGAGGCGCCATGGTCGCCGACGAGCGCGTACGCGCTGGCGCTGGCCCCGCTCGCGCTGCCGTTGCGGCAGGTGGCCCGCCGACCGGGACCCTCGACTACGCGGTCGAGGTACGCGGACACGGCGACCACTTCACGCCGCTCCCCGGGTGTCCCCGAGCGCACCGGCGGACCCGACCGGTGCTGAGCCACGCGCGACCTGGTCGACGCTGCCCGCTCCGTTGCCGTGCCGCCGGCGGCCGGATCCTCGTCGACGGTGACCGGTCACCGACCCGGTCGCCTGGCTGCTGGCGCCGCTGCTGGCCGGTGCACGGTGGTGCTCTGCCGTAACCTCGACCCGGCCCGCGTCGAGTCCCGCCTCGCCGCTGAACGGGCGGTGCCGTCACGCCCTAACCGCCGCCGTTCACCACATAGCGTTGCCGTTCATCCGGCGAGCGGCTCGCCGGGTCCTGGCCGGGCCGGATCGAGACCACAAGGCCGTGCCTCCACAAAGGAGAGTGGCGCCATGGCGGGCAAGCGCCCGGCCGACCGCGAAGGCCGACCGTGCCTCGCCATCAGAACAGTCGCCCGGACCGCAGACAGCAACCTGCATCAGTCCTGCTAGACAGGATCAGCCGATCGCGCGGCTCGGATTCGGTCGCGAAGCGCTCACGGGCCAAGGTCGGCGAACGCGGCCAGCGAATCGGGGTTGACCAGCGCGCCCTTCGCCGCCGCCTCTCCAACGGGGTGCCGGTGAGGATGCGCTTGACCGGGACCTCGAGCTTCTTCGCGGACAGGGTGCGCGGCACGGCGCGTACCTGGTGGATCTCGTCGGGCACGTGCCGCGGGCGACAGGGCGGTGCGCAGCTCGCGGCAGATCTTGGCCCGCATCGCCGTCGTCCAGCTCCAGCCCCGTCGGCGAGCACCACAAACAGCAGCAGGTCGCCCGCGCCGCCCTCGTCGTCCTCCAGGTGCACCACCACCGAGTCGACCACCTCGTCGAGCCCCTCGACCACGGAGTAGAACTCGGCCGGTGCCGAGCCGCACCCCGCCGCGGTTGAGGGTGGCGTCGGACCGGCCGGTGATGACGCAGCCGCCCCGCTCGTTGACGGTGATCCAGTCGCCGTGCCGCCAGACCCCGGGATAGACCTCGAAGTACGCCTCGCGGTAGCGGATGCCGTCCGGGTCGTTCCAGAAGCCCACCGGCATGCTCGGCATCGGCTCGGTGATCACCAGCTCGCCGAGCTCGCCGATGACCGGGGTGCCGTCGGCGCGAGCGGGCCTCCACCTTGGCGCCCAGCGCCCGGCAGGCGATCTCGCCTGCGTACACCGGCAGCAGCGGCACACCGCCGACGAAGCCGGTGCACACGTCCGTGCCGCCGGAGAGCGACTGGAGCTGCAGGGACGGTCGCCGACGGTCTCGTACACCCAGGTGAAACCCTCGGCGGGCAGCGGCGCGCCGGTGGAGCCGAGCCGCGCGAGCGCGGACAGGTCGGCGAACTCCCGCGGCACCAGGCCAGCCTTGCGGCAGGCCAGCAGGAACGGCGCCGACGTGCCGAAGTAGGTGGTGCCGGTCTCTCGGCCAGCCGCCACAGCTCGCCCAGGTCCGGGTGCGCCCGGGTTGCCGTCGAACAGCACGATCGCCGCGCCCACCGCCGGCCCGGAGACCAGGAAGTTCCACATCATCCAGCCGGTGGTGGTGAACCAGAAGAACCGGTCAGCCGGGCCCAGGTCGTGGTGCAGGGCCAGCATCTTCAGGTGCTCCAGCAGGATGCCGCCGTGGCCGTGCACGATCGGCTTGGGCAGTCCGGTGGTGCCGGAGGAGTAGAGCACGTACAGCGGGTGGTCGAACGGCACGGGGTGAACTCAGCGGCTCGTCGGTGTCCGCCGCACAGCGTCCAGCCCATCGCGCCCTCGGGGCGCCGCGGGTCGAGGTACGCAATGCCACCGTGTGCTTCAGCGACGGTAGCGCGGCGCGGATCGCGGCTACCTCGACCCGGCGGTCGATGCCGGCTTGTCGCCGTACCGGTAGCCGTCGACCGCCACCAGTACCTTCGGCTCGATCTGCTGCCACCGGTCGGCGACGCTGAACGGGTGCCGAACTCCGGCGCGCAGGACGGAGAAGATCGCGCCCAGGCTCGCGGTGGCGAGCAGCAGGACGAACGTCTCCGGGATGTTCGGGGCATACGCGGCAACCCGGTCACCTTCGCCGACGCCGAGCCGGCGCAGCCCGGCCGCCACCCGGCGGACCTGTTCGCGCAGCTCAGCCGCAGTCAGGGTGCTCCGGCGGCCGGGTCTGCGCGTAGGCGCGATCACGACCGGATCGTCGTCGGCCAGGCCCGGCATGCGCAGCACGTTCTCGGCATAGTTGAGGGTGGCGCCGGGGAACCAGCGTGCCCCGGGCATGGTCCGCGTCGGCCAGCGTCGCGATCGGCGGGGTGTGCGCGACCACGTCGAAGTAGTCCCAGATCGAGCGACCAGAAGCCGTCCAGGTCGGTCCACCGACCACTGCCAGAGCTCGGCGTACCCGGTGAACTGCAGCCCCCGGTGCGCTCCAGCCACCGGATGAAATCACCCACCCGGGACCGTTCGAGCACGTCGGCCGGAGGGGTCCACAACAGTTCGCCCGCGGTCATCGCGTCTCCTCCCGTTAGGTGCACCACAATCTTGCTCCTGCCAGCACGAACCTTCTGCGCGGCCGACCCCATGGTGATCTGGCTCGCCCAACGCAAGGTAACTCGGACAATCTGCCGCCATGGCGCCACCGCCGGGTATGTGCCGGGGCCACATAGCTGCCGACAGGGCTCACGAATGCGGCATGGCAAGGCGAGCGGCGACACGCTACGGTGCGTGCGTTGCCGTCTTGAGGAGTGCAGATGCGTCATCTCCTAAGCGTCCTGCTTGCGCTGATATTGACCCCTATCGTCTACATTTGCGCTGGTTTCTCGGCCGCTTGGTTTGCCGATGCCACCGCGCAAGGCAACGCCGACATGGCGAAGGGCCTGCTCGGGCTGGGAGCCGCGGTCGTCGGGGGTTCGCCTCTATTCGGTGTTGGTGCTGGCCCGGCGTCTCACCCATGGGGCCGGTCCTGGGCGGCCTGCTCTACCTGGGGGTCGGCGCCTGGGCGGTGCTTGACCAGGCTGGCTTCGCTGCCACCATGCCGGCGAACCTGTTCGGAGTCAACGACGTGCTGCACGCTGGAGTACCGTTCGGCACATCGCTGCTGGCTGTGCCGCTTCTGATCACTGTCTTCAGCCCGCGCAGGTGGCGCCGGGGTGAGCGGCCGAACCCGCTCAACTTCGATGGCTCGCCCGCGTATCCGACGCCGTCATCGGCCGCACCCATCTACACCACGCCTTCCGCCGCCGCCGCGCCGGCGTACAGCCCGACCCTGGCCTACGATCCGGTCAACTATGACGAGGCGCCCACCGCCCGCGACGCGCCGAGTCTGGCCGGCTTCAGCGGATTCCAGCCACCCAAGTACTCGAGCAACCCGCCGAGCTTCCCCGGCTTCACCACCCCGCCGCCGAAAGCAGACGACGAGACCCCGCCCCGGTAACGCCACCATGCGCATGGATCACGCGCTGCGACGATTCCCGTGATCCATGCGGTACGTGGACCCCCAGAGGCCATAGATACGGTCCTCAGCGATCTGACCGCGAGCGGGTCGCTGACCGCCCGACCGCGGCGACCTAACCACTTCCCCTACTTTCTCGGCGGCGGGCGGGTCTCACCTCAAAGGGGCCGGGGCCGCCGCCATCGTGCTGTCTGGAGACCCCTCACCGTGACGTTGGTGTTGACCGATCTGTTCTGAGGCGCCGGCGTGGTTCGCGTTCAGGTGGCCTTTGACGGACCTGGACGCGAGCCGCCAAAAAGCAGACGACGAAAACCCGTCCCCAGGGCAGCGCGCCGAAGGTTCTGTTCGGTCTTCGGGGAGAGGCCACCACTACCGCTGCAGCGCCGCGACCGGCTGGATCCCCATCGCGCGGACCGCCGGTAACAAGCCGGCCAGGAGGCCGAATCCGGCGCTGGCCGCGGCGGCGACCAGCGCCGTTCGGACGTCGAGGACCGGGCTCCACCGATTGATGAGGCTGATGACGATGGTGGCCCCGATGCCGACGATAAAGCCCACGACCCCGCCGAGCGCGCCGAGGCTGGTTGTCTCACCGAGCAACTGCGCGAAGATATGCGCTGGGCGGGCGCCTACGGCTCTGCGCAGACCAATTTCCGGCACCCGGGCGGCAATCGCGGCAGTTGCTGAGTTCGCGATCGAGATAGCACCTATCACCAACGCGACAAGACTCAGAATCAGACTGGATCTGGTCACGCTGGCCTCGACCTCGCGCCGCAACGTCCTGGGATCGGGTGGAGCGATCGACTGCGACGCCTCGTGATCTTCGGGGTAGAGGGCGAACGGAGCCTGTTGCCCGATGAGTTGCGCCGCACCGGGAGCAGTGGCGATGACCACGTCCCGCTCGGCTGTCGCGCCACCTATCAGTCCGAAGGAATCCGCCACGGTTGCTGGTACGACCGCGGCGAGCAAGGCCTCTGGACGCCTGGCCACATCATCGAAAATGCCCATCACCGTGAAGGGCCGGTCCCCGATGAAGACCGCAACGCCGACGCGGGAGACGCCCAGGTGTCCGGCCACCCGAATGGACAGGAGTACCACCGGTACTTCCCGATCTTCATGGAACGCGTCGAACGTCCGACCGATCACGAAGTGCGGATCCATCACCTTGACCGCACCAGGATCGGCACCGATGACCTCGACAGGCGCAGCCACGGCGCCCAGGCCCCGACGTATAGGAAACTGACCGACCATTGTCCGCCGGCCCGCCGCTGCCACGCCGTTGAGGCCGCGCAACTGCGCCATGCGGTTGTCCGCGAGCCACGCCTGACCAATATCCTTCTGTTCGGCCACGACCCGGACCTCCGTCGCGCGACGAACGTCGAACGAGTCGCTGACCTGCTGGCCGATGGTCGTGGAAATGCCAAGCGTGGCAACAAAAGCAGCCGCGCCCAGAACAGAGCCGACGGTGGTCACGAGCGACCGACCGACGTGCCGGGACACCGACAGCATCGACTCCCGCGCCCAATCGCGCACACGAAATCGAGCTGAACCGATTCCGAGAGCCGCCAGGGCAACACGATCGGCTCTCATGCCGCGCTCACGAGGCCATCGGAGACCGACAGTCTGAGGGTCCCCCTTGCGGCGACCTCGTTATCGTGGGTAACGACCACCACCGTGAGACCGTCGGCATGAAGCTCATCCAGAAGTTCTAGTACGTTGCCAGTGTTGCTCCTGTCGAGATTGCCTGTCGGCTCGTCGCAGAACAGCACCCGCGGGGAGTTCGCCACGCCCGGGCGATCGCGACGCGCTGACGCTCGCCGCCCGACAGCGTACGAGGATCGGCGCCCGCGCGGTGGCCGAGCCCGACGCGCTCCAGCGCGGCAGCCGCCGACTTACGGCGATCGGCGACTCCCGTCGGTGCATACATCATGCCGATCTCGACGTTCTCCAACGATGTGCGCCCGGCGAGCAGATGAAATGCCTGGAATACGAAACCGAACACCTGCCCCCGGATCGCGCCCCGGGTGGCTTCCGTCAGATTCGTCGTCTCGGCGCCCGCAACCAGGTACCGACCCGTCGTTGGCAGGTCGAGAAGACCGAGCAAATTGAGCAATGTGGACTTACCCGAACCCGACGCACCCGTGATGGTCACGTACTCGCCAGCAGCGATGTGCAGCGACGTCCCGCGCAACGCATGCACAGGAAATCCGTCGTGATACGTGCGGCTGACCTCATGCAGGTCCAACACTACTTGGTTCCAACCAAAACACGCGCGCCAGGCTCGATGGCGGGGCCGGCCACCACCGTTATCTCCACCCAGCCTCCGGCAACCTGCCCCGACGTCACGGAAATGTCGGTCTGTTTGTCGCCGGGTAGCAACACCGTCACGAAGGTGCTGCCGTCCGGGCGGGAATAGACAGCACTGACAGGCACAGCCAGGACTTCATGCGACGTCTGCGACGACGTGAGGTCGACCCGAACGGTTCGGTCCGGTGCGTTAAAGGGCGTTCCCGAAAAGCTGAGCGTCACCTGGAAACCCACCAGTCCCGATCCCTTGTCAGTGGAGGCCTCTGTACCAACGGCCGCGACAGCCACCTCGCTGACCGCCCCGCTCACTTCATCGGTCACGGTGGCCTTCTGACCCACCTGGATGAGGGTTACCTGCTCCTTCGTGGCGAGGACCGAAATCGTCGGCACTCCGCCATCGACTGTCATGATGGCGGTGTCCGCCGCCAACACAGCTCCAACCGTCGCGGTCACCGTGGTCACTTTGTGCTCGGGCTTGGTCAGCCGAACAACCCACGAACGGGGCAGGCACGGGCCCGCCGCCAACTGCGCCACGCGTAGGGCGGCATCCGCCTCCGCCAGACTGGAGCCGGCGGCCACGGCTGCGTCCCGGGTCGCCTGTGCCTGCTTGAGCGCCGCCGCGGCGCCGTCCGGCACCGGCGCCGCGTAACCCCGGGCCTTGAACAGCTTGGTCAGCGCGGACTGGGTAGCCGCGTCGACGGTGCCTGAGGTGGAGGTCGCGTAGCCGAGTGCCCGTATCGCCTGCTGCACAGCCGACACGTCCGGGCCGCTCGCGCCTCCGACCAGATCGCGGTACAGCGGAAATGGCAATGTCAGACCGATAATAGGGGCGCCGGACTGCTCGAGGAGAACAGTACCGCTCTTGACTACATCGCCGCTTTTCATCTCGACCTTGGTCACCACGGCAGTCGGACCCGCGGCTCCCACTGGCGGAAGGATCGCAACCGACGCTCCGGCGACCACGGATCCACGCAGCACCAGCGGCTCCGCCAGGACCCGCCGCTCCGCGACCGCCGTTACCACCGACGGTGATGGGGGTGCCGCGTCCGCCGCCGCCTGCCGTGGTGACCGCAAGGTGGGTGCGATCCACACGGAAGTCCCGACCAGCAGGCACGTACCCAGGAACGCGTACACGACCAGCGCACCCCTGCGGCGCAGGATGGATAGTCGCGCGGATCCGCCGCTGCCGCGTTCGCTCACCGTTCATGTGGACCCGGTCTCGTGAGCCACGCAGCGCCTGCCGTTACCGTACGTAGTCGTGCTGTCGCCACAACACGGGAACATAACGAAGAAAATCCATCCAAAGATGACAACGTATGACACCCGGAGTCAGGGGTTCTTACATTTTGAATTCGTGGTTACGAATGCATAACGCGTTGAACACCCGCCGGACGTCAGGCGCGCTAACGCTGGTCCGGGCGTTGTGACGGATCTACCGCCGGAGCGTTGAACCTAAGTGGCGGCTGGCGAGTACATGGTGCGGGCGATGGGAGGTGCGCGTTGGGCGCAGCGGCATGGGAGCCGGAATTCACCAGCTACTTCACCGCGCGCGTAGCGACCTTGCGGCGTCTGGCGTACGCGATGTGCGGCGACTGGTACACGGCAGAGGATCTTGTGCAGGCAACGTTCGTGCGGCTGTACCGGCACTGGCGAACGATCCGGATGGACTCAATAGACGCATACACGCGGCGAATCCTGGTCAACGGGTACCTGTCACACCGTCGGGATCGACAACGCGAGTCGGTGGTGGCCGACCCGCCTGACCTGGCGGCAGCGCCGGACACCGGCCCGGAAACGCGGATAGATCTTGGGCGAGCGTTGATGCTGCTGCCGGCCCAACAGCGTGCGATGGTCGTGCTCCGCCATCTCGAAGACCTTTCGGTTGCCGAGGTCGCGAACGTCTTGGGCGTCGCCGAGGGAACAGTCAAGAGCCAGACTGCGCGCGGCGTTGCCGCTCTGCGCGGGCACCTGAGCGCGCTCGCTTCGACGAAGGAGTAAAGATCGTGCGGGATTACGACCTAGCGGAAGCGCTGCGAGCCCATGTTCGCGACGAGCCTCCACTCGGACTGACCTCAACCGACGTGCTGACGGCGGGTCGACGGTCGCGGCGTCTGCGCCGTACCGGCTACGCGCTCGGCGGTGTCGCTGCGGTGAGCGGTGCACTCCTGGTCGCCGTGACGGTCCCCGGCCTGCTTCCCGCGCTGGGCACCAACCACGACGTGGCGCAACCCGTCGCCAGCGCCCCGGACGAGGCCACCTGCGAGCGACTAGTGGGCGGCCTCGTGGACGCGACGGAAGCCAGTGATCGGCTGTCGTGCTATCTCCTCGACACGATTCCGCGGATCCTGCCGCAGGCGACGTTGACCGACAATCCGGCTCGACCCGGTACCGCCGCGCTCGTCGCCGCTCCCGACATCATGGGAAGCAACGGCGGGATCTCAGCGACCGCCGTGGTCACCGACAACGCCGGCACGGGGATCATTCTGGTGACTGTGGCGCCGGGGCCCGCGCCGGACCCGGACCAGATAGCCGGGCGTTGCGGCGGCGCGACTGCCAAGGCGACATGTCGGATCGGACCTCATAGCGAACACATAGAGACTTTCGATCTCGGCAAGGACCAGCGGGGCGTCCACAGCCGTACGGTCTATGTCTACGTCGGGAACACCTTCATCGTCGCCTCAGCGATGAACGTGTCCCGAAACAGAACCGCCAACACCGACCCGCCCCGAGCCGCCCTTGACGATCGATCAGCTGATCGCCATCGCGACTTCACCCCAGCTAGTTCTGTATCCACCGTCACCGACCGCTACGCCGTAAGAGCTGCGACGCGAACCGCCCCTGAACGCACCGCT
This sequence comes from uncultured Actinomycetota bacterium, assembly GCA_963742855.1. Classification (GTDB taxonomy): domain Bacteria; phylum Actinomycetota; class Actinomycetes; order Mycobacteriales; family Micromonosporaceae; genus CAVUNP01. The sequence goes on from CAVUNP010000023.1 coordinate 269,187, forward strand.
GTGCTCAACCAACTACGCATTCTGACCGAGGCCGGCACCGTCGCCGCCGTCGCAACGCCACGAAGCCCAATCGCCGCTACCAATGGGTCGCGCCCATCTCCAATCCCTCAGCGACTGTCCACTGCGGACCTACACGCCAGCTTCCCCCAGCACTTCTCATGCCGCCGTTCGATGATCGGCATCCACCGACCTGAACGCAGTACCGCTACCTACGAAGCGCACCGGCCGCGATCGGGCCGGTGCGGTTTCATGAATCACCGACATCTCAGCGCCGCCCAGCCGGACGAAGAAACTGCGAGGTGGCTCTGAGTTGCGTAAACGCAGCTTCTCAGTCCTTGAGGAGGTGTTTGCTCATGACGACGCGCTGGACCTGGTTGGTGCCTTCGTAGATCTGGGTGGTCTCTGGGGACGCGTACCCTGAACTGCGAAAACTCCGCCTGACGGAGGCGCAGCCCAGGATTTGCCCAGTGCCCTGGAATCCGACATTCGGACTGTACCGCGGTGCGGCCCCTGACTGCGTTCGCCGGCGATCGAACTCATCCCCAGAAAGGTTCGTCCTCGGCCTCGCCACTGGAGAATACAGACCCGTGGACTCCGACCTCGGTGGCGCGAGCGTGCGTTCGAGCGGATGGTGCAGGCGATCGCTCGGCCCGCGCGCCTGCGTGCATCGTTTCGCGCATACGGTGCTGGGCGAATCCGTTGGAGCCGCACGTGAAGTCGCCGATGGGGATCTAACGAAGTCAGGGCTGAGCCGCTAGGCGCTCTGGGAGCGCTACAGGACGCGGACTGCCTGGCGTCAGAGCGGGTCAAGGGAAGGAGTCGTGCCGACGCATCATCGTGGCGTCGTCGTCATGGCGACGGCTTGACCGTTTTCCGACCGAAGCCCTGGCAGCCCTGGAGGAATGGGCGGAGGCAGCCGACGCCCGCCGTTTCGAATAGTACCGGCGTTCCGTCGCGCCGCGGACCGACAACGTTACCCTGCCAGTTTGACCACGGGGCGAATTAAACAGCCATCCGTTATGGACACCGCGTCTGGTGCGGAGGTTCCAACGGATGACGTCTCCGGAGGGTCGCGCGATCGTGCCGACCGCCCATTCGCCTCGGACCGAGCGGACGGCCGCGCGGCTCGTTACGCCTCCGGAGGGGGCAGGAAGCGAGCGACGCGTAGGCGCTGTGCCACGGGCCACGTCCCGTCCGCCCTACCAATCGTCCTACAAACGATCGAGGGCTTGATCGCTAACCTCGGCGATCAAAGGCGCTCCACCTGGTGTTTCTCGGTGGGCCATACACTGCGGAATGCGAACCGTGTTCCGGCAGCTCAGGGGCCAGTCATGACTATTCACCATACGTCGCCGCGCCATCTGACCTCGCAGGCCAGGTTGCCGGTGGCAGACGCGGACGGCTACAACGCCCACAACAGCTTCACCATCCAACCACGCTCGTCGACGACGTAGTCAACTCCACGGCCGGCCGCCAACCGCGTCGTCGAGCTACGACCGGTTCTTGTAGCAGGGCACTTTAGCGAGGTCGTTTTTGCCGAGGCTGTCGGTGTTCATCCAGAATCCGTTGACGATGCTGTCGGTGTCGAAGAACGCAGTGAATGAAAATGCGCCTTGCTGCCATTGGTCCTGGGGCGTTCCTCGTGTGGCGTCGAAGGTGGCTGTCGGGGCGCCCATGAGTGCCTCGGCCTGTTCCTTGGTCATGCCCTTTTCAATCTTGCACCAGTTCTCAAGCCATCGGGAGCTGTTGGCAACGGCGGCTGAGGCAGAGGCCGATGCCTCTGCTTGCTTGTATTGTTCGCTCACGTCGCCGTGGACTTTCCAGGAGCTGTCGGTGTTGGTCAGGACGTATCCGCTCGGCGTGCGTCCGGTCTCGGCGTAGGTGACTTTCACCGTGACGGTGGTGTCGGTCGTGGCCACGACCGTGATCTCGTATGCACCCAGGGTGACCCCGAAAGCTTTGGCAGGTCGACACTGCGGCGACCTGAGATTCGCAGGTTTGACCGATCGGGATGTTTATGTTGTCGCCGTTGGTCTTCTGGCTGTCTTCGTAGACCTGTCGGACGAACTCATGTGTTACGAGTCGGCATGCGGTCGTGGTGTCGCCCGTCCACATCGCTTTGATCCAGGTGTCGGCAGCAGCGATCGCGCTGGCGGTGTCGGCTACCCGGAGCCGGCGCCTGTGGTCGTCTCGGCGTCGTCGGGTTTGCCGCACGCCGCCAGCAAGGCCATTGCGACCACGACTCCGACGACCTTGAGCCACGTCATCTACTCGACTCCTCAAGACTGGTTCGTTCCATCAAGGTCAGGCCCTCATGTTGTGTGGGCCTACCGCGAGCTTGGGGGCGCGCGATGCCTCACAAGACTCATTCGCAGGAAGCCGACTTGTCGGACACATCGCAGCACGTCCACGTGGTTTGGGCCATACGCCGGAGGGCTACGGCGGAAGGTGACAACAGACAACACTGCTTCCAGAGACGCGCCGCCGGCCGCAACGCCGCGGGTTAGCGTCGCTGGCAACGATCCCCGTAGCTCGCCGATGACTGCCCTCTCGTGCGTGTTGAGATCCCCGTCGACGGTGGCGACCCGTTCAGCGGCGTAGACAACGTCGCTGATATCCCCGGGCTCGGCGTCGACGCGGCGCCACACCTCGTCCGGATCGATGTTAACGACGTTGGCGAGTTGCTCGTCATCGACCTGATGCAGTTCCCGGGCGAGCCTCGTCAGCCGCTGGAACAGCAGGCGCTCGGCGTCAGTGATCTTGCCGTCCGCATTGATGACGAGCCATGCGACCCACAGCATCAGCCGCGGGTGCCGCGTACGTCGGACCAAAGTGTCGGCGAGTTCGATCACCTCTGCTTCGTCACGAAACACGGATTTGGCGTGGCGTCCCGTGGCCACGGTCGTGTAGCGGTTCACGAAGATGGTGAGGGGGATCCCGACGCCGGGGATGGCAAACTTGATGATGTTGCGTTGCAGGAGGTGTTTCCCGACGAACGGAAGGCTTTTCGCGGCGGCAAGGACCGGACCGGGAGTAGTACTTCTTGAGGACTTGCCGTACCAGGCTGGGTACGAACTTCATGCTGCTGCGGGCGACCTCTCCGGCCTTTATGCCGAATGCCACCCGGACGAGTTTCATCATGTCTTCGGGATCGTCCACGTCCAGGGGGAATCCGGTAGATCACCGCGATGTCATAGGCCAGGCGCATCTGCAGCCGGGTGATGTACGTCAGGTCAACCATGAACGTGACGACGCCAGCCGGAACAGCGGCGGGGCTGGCGCCGCCCCGCGACCCGATAGTCGCGGCGATCGTCCCGGTGTAGAGGCTGAAGGTGATCCCGCCTTCGATCATGGCGTTCTTCGCCGCCAGCTTGATCTGCTGCCCGACAATACCGTCGGCCGGCACGCCCTTATACTTCTGCTGGAAGTACTCCCAGGTGGCGTGCTCGGTGTAAGACCGCAGCGCGTGGGCGCATAGTTTCGTGAACCAGCCGCCCGACTGGATGTCGTCCGCGCTCAGCCCTTCGAAACGAACTCCCGCAGTTTGGCGCGCTCCTGTTCGACAGCTTCGCGGTCGGCATCGTCATCGCCGGCGTTGACGGAGCCGGCCAGCACTTCGGTCACAGCGGGTTCCTCCCAGATGGTTCAGTGACTTGCAAGATCACGGCCGCCGCCTCGGCCGCGCGCAGCGAGTCCAGCCCCAGATCGAGCAGGTGATCGGCCGGGCCGCAGTCAACGGCCTCGCAGACGCCGGCCACGACCCCGCGGATGATCACGGTCAGCCCTTCGGTGACCGTGGGCCGCAGGCGCCCGCCGGCCAGCTCCCTGATCCGGTCGGGTTCGGTGACCACGGCGGCATCGAACTCGCCGGCCAGCAGCGCAGCGCGGCAGTCCGACCGCCGGACCTTGCCGCTGGAGGTCCGCGGGACGGTGCCCGGCCCGCGAATACGACGAGCCCGAGCGCCAGCCCGGTCGCGGCCAGCACCGCGGCCCGGACCGCGACCGCCAGACCAGGCTCGGGCCGGCCGCGCACCTCCAGGACGAGCGCGCTCCACGACGGGCTCTGGCCACCGACCACGAAGGCGGCGGCCGAGCCGGCGACCGTTGCCACGGCCTCGACCGCCGCCGCTTCGATGTCCACGGCGTGGACGTTCACGCCCCGCACCACGATGACGTCCTTGGCTCGTCCGGTCACGTACACCTCTCCTTCCCGGAGGTAGCCGAGGTCGCCGGTCCGCAGGAAGCGCACGCTGTCCAGCTCACCGAAGAGGCTGCATCGCCGGACAGGTAGCCCGGCGTGATGTGCGGCCCGGCCACCCAGAGTTCGCCCTCATCGCCCTCGGCGGTCGGGGTGCCGCGGACCGGATCGACGACCTCGACCCGTTGTCCGGGTACCGGCGGACCACAGCTCGCAACCCGGTCGGACTGCCCGGACCAGTGGCCGGCGCTCACCATCAGGGTCGCCTCCGCCAGGCCGTAGCAGGGCACGAAGGCCTGCGGCCGGAAGCCGACCCAGGCGAACCGCTCGGTGAACGCGCCTAGGGTACGCGGCTTGACGAACTCGCCGCCGTTGAACGCCACCTGCCAGCCGGACAGGTCCAGCCCGGTGAGCGCGTCGTCCGCCCAGGCTCGGCGCACACACAGGTCGTAAGCGAAGTTCGGGCCGCCGCTGACCGTGGCGCCGCTCTCGCTGATCAGGCGCAGCCATCGCAGCGGCGCCTTCAGAAAGTCGCCGGGGGCCATGATGCGGACCGGATCCCGGCCCACATCGGGGTCAACAATCCACCTACCAACCCCATGTCGTGGAACGGCGGCAGCCAGGTCACCCCGCGGCTCGACGGCGTCAGCCCGAACCGCTCCGCGATGGCGGCGGTGTTGGCGACCAGGCTCCCGTGCCGGACCAGCACGCCGCGCGGTTGGCCGGTGCTGCCCGACGTGTACTGAACCACGGCCACGTCGGCCGCGGTGACCGCCCGCGGTCGCCGGCCGGCGGACCGCGTCGGCCTCCGGTCCCGGGTACCAGGTACGCCGTCAGGCCGGAAAACTCCAGGGCGGGCCGGGGCGCCACCATCGCGGCCGGTCGGCATCAGCCACGATCCCGGACAGCCGCGCGGCTTCCCGGGGGGTGCCGGGCGGCGAGGCCGGGATTACGGGCCGCCCGGGGCGAGGAAACCGGCGAGAGCCGCCACCACGTAGTCCAGGCCGGCGGGGTAGGCCAAACCACGACCCGTCCGGGCCACGACTCAGCGACTCGGCAAGCGCCGTCGCCCGGGCGGCCAGCTGGCCATAGCTCAGCTCGTCGATAAACCCAGATGCGCCGATGCTCTCGTAGCCGATCACGGCCGGGTCGCGCTCGGCCGGGTCCACAACACCTCGGCCAGCGTCCCCACCGTCATGCCCTGCAACGTATCCAGCGGGGCCCGGTGGCCGGCTGTCCCATAAAGTGGGGAGCGCGTCATGTCGGGACGCCCAGCCGCACGGGCAGTCGCGTACCCGGCCAGGAAGTTCGACTGCACGGGGACGGGTGCCCCGCGAGCTGAGCCGAGCTGAACAGCTCCACCAACCGGGCGAGGGTGGTGCGCAGCTGTAGCCGGGCCAGCCCCGACCCGGGACAGCTGTGGGCTCCGGTCGCGAAGCCCAGGTGCGGGTTCGGGTGCCGCCGTACGTCGAAGACGTGCGGGAGCTGGAACACCGACTCGTCACGGTTCGCCGAGGACGGCCAGACCACCACCGGATCGCCGGCAAGGACCGGCTGGCCGCCGAGTGCCACGTCGCGGGTCGCGGTCCGGGTCAGGTGCCGGACCGGGTTGGCCCACCGGACGACCTCCTCGACTGCCGTCGGCACCAGCCCCTCGTTGCGCAGCAGGTCGAATGTGTCCGGGAACTGGGTCAGCGCCAGCATCATGTTGCTCAGCGAGCTGCGGGTGGTCTGGGTGCCCGCGACGGCGAGGTTGAGCGCGTTGAGGATCACCTCGCCGGTGCTCAGCCCTTCCGGGTCCCGGTGCCCTCCGCCAGTTGCCGGACCAGGCCGCGCGGCCCGCCGCGGTTGGACCGGACCAGCCGCGCAAAATAGCTCATCAGCTCGGCGTTGGCCTGATGGGCCCGCTGCCGAGGTCGTCGGCCACCCCGCCCTTGTCGACGCCCGCACCCGGACCGGCGCGGAAGACCTCCGACGTACGGGCGGTGATCCATGTCCAGGTCCTCGGCTGGCAGCCCGGGAGCAGCAGGCCGGCCGCGTCGGGGTTGGGACCCGGGCGGCGACCGCGTCCACCGAAGTCCACCGGCTCCCCGCGCTCCCGGATGTCGGTCAACAGCCGCACCACGCAGGTCCCCGTCGATGGCAGTGCCCATCGCCGCCACCGCACCGTCGGAGAAGAAGGCTCCGATGCCGCGGCGCAGCCGCCGGTGCGCGGGTGGGTCGGTGACCTCGGACCATGAGGCCGGTGGCGGGATCCGGCTCTGGGCCGCACCGTGTGGATGGTCATCCCGGTGCTCGTGGAGAACGTGTCGGTGTCCGGGTAGACCCGGACCACATCGACGTGGCGGGTCACCGCACAGACCCGGCCGGCTCTTCGGCCCGTGCCAGAAGACCGGATGGTCACGCCGCAGGTCCGCGAAGACGCCGTCCAGGTCGGCGGTGCGGTACGGCTGCGGGCGGACGAGATCGATGCCAGGGATGGATCGATCCGATGACGCGGGGCGAGGCATCCACAATGCCGGCGACGTTGAGCCCGCGGCCGGCGCGGCCGAACGTCCCCGGAACCGGGGAGCCGCGCCGACCGACCGGTGCCTGTGGATGCGGTGTACAGTCGTCGGCCATGACCAACTCCGACACGCCGTGGGAACCGCCGCTCGCCGGGACCGAGGCCGAGCACCTGGTCGGCATGCTCGACCGGCTCCGCACCACGTTCCGCTGGAAGTCCGACGAGGTCTCGACGGGCCGGGCTGCGGGCCCAGGTTCGGCGCCACGGGGCTGACCTACCTCGGCGGACTGTTGAAGCATCTGGCGGCGCAGGAGGACTACGCCTCGACGACTCCAAGCTGCGCGGCGACCCACTGGGACCGCCGGTGGGACAACAACGGCTGGGGCGGTGACAACGACTGGGAGTTCAACTCGGCCCGCGGACGACCGACCGAGATCCTCTACGCGCTCTGGGACGACGCCGTCGCGCGGTCCCGGGCCAGTCTCGCGCGGCCTTAGCCGATCGGCGGCCTGGAACAACTGGTGCACAAGTCGCGGTCCGACGGCGGTCACCTCAGCCTGCGCCGCCTCATCTGCGACCTGGTCGAAGAGTACGGCCGGCACACCGGGCACGCCGACCTGCTCCGTGAGGCGGTCGACGGCCGGGTCGGCGAAGACCCGCCGGCCGGGTGGCACCCGGTGGGCGCGCGGCCGGAATCGACCTGACCGGCGTCCCGCCGGTCGCTCACGATCGCCGAGGTCCTCGCCATCATGACCGAGACGCCGGCCCGCATCACCTCGGCCGCCGCCGGGGTGCCGGCCGCTCGGCTGCGCGCCAGACCGGCTCCCGGCGAATGGTCGTCCAACGAGGTTCTGACCCACCTCCGCTGCTGCGCCGACCTCTGGGGCGACTGCATGCTCGCATCTTCGACGAGGACCGGCCCACGATCCGGGCGATCAACCCACGGACAAAGACCGCCACCTGCGGCTACGCGGACCTCGCGTTCCGGACCTCACTGCGCGCCTTCACCGCGCAGCGGGCGGACCTACTGGCCTGGCTGCGGCCCTTGCCGCGGGCGGCCTGGCCCGGACGGCCACCGTGACCGGAGCCGGGAAACCGTTGCAGCTGAGCATCCTGGCCTACGCCCAGCGGCTGTCGGTGCACGAGCGGGCCCACGTCAAGCAGCTCGCCGCCGCGACCACCGGGTAGCCCGTCCAGTGTCCTCGGTGGACGGTGAGCCGGGACCCAGAACCAGGGAATCACAGCTGGAAGGTTCGCACGACGAACGTCTGCGCCGGCCCCGCTGGCCAGCCGGTCCAGCTCGACGTCCGGACGGAGCGTGGGTGCGCCGACGCCACCGGGTAGCCCGGGAGCGGTCGACACCACCCGGATCCGCAGGGGCCCGGAACCCCGTTCGCGCAGCGTCAGGTCCAGCCCGTCCGCGGGCGGCGCCGCGTAGCGGAACCCCCAGCGCCAATCTCCGATGGCGTTCGGCCTATTGCTGCCGCCAGCGAGCGCGGCGCCGTTGACCGTCGCGCCAACGATTTCGTGCGACGTAGTGTCGGCGTAGACATCGACGAGGTACGTGTCGGCGGGAACCCGGATGCGCACCTGGATCGACCGAATCCCGTCGGCCTCGCCGGTGACCGGTGCGTCCGCCTGCGGCGTGGCGAGGGCAGCCGCAACCGGCGCCGGACCAGTGCTCAGGTCGTCTCCGGCGAGCGGCGGAACCCGATCGTCGAGGCGGACGGTCCCACCCGTGAGCAACTGGCCGACCTGCGGCTGGTCCGGGCCGCCGAGGCTCACCCAGATCGCCGTAGCAGTGTCGGCCTCATACGCGTACGCGAGGCTCACCGGCTGCGGCCGGCTGGCGTCGTAGCGATCCACAGCAGTGCTGATCCCGATCGTCGTCACGGCCGCCAATGCCATGACGACCATGCCGGCGGTGAGCAGCCGGGGGCGCGGCAAGGGCTCCAGGACGGCCGCCATCGCGGCGACGAGCAGCACCGCGAACAGCAGCGGGGCCGCGCTCAACGCAACCCCCAGCGCCGGTACCAGGAGCAGGGCGACGGGCAGCACCAAGGCCATCGCCGGTACGGCGGTCGCGCAGCCGGCGAGCGTACGCACCGGCGAACCGGGTGCGGTGAACCGCAGCGCCGCCCCGAGGCCAGCCACGCCGACCAGGGCTGGCCAGGTGAACAGGTACGCCCCGCCCGGCAGCAGCACGGCGAACGCGAGCGCGAACAGGGTGAACCAGCCGAGCACCCAGCCGCGACCTCCACCGGACGCGCCCCGGCGGGCCCACCGGTACCACGCGACGAGCAGCACGAGTAGCAGCGCCGCCTCGGCCAGCGCGTACGGTCCGGGACGGTACATGCTGCCAAGGCCCAGGACGAAGTCCGGTCGCAGCAGGGTCAGCAGCCACCAGCCGCCGATCCCGATCGTCACGATGCCGGGCACCATAACCGCGAACGGGCCGGCCGCCCGACGACGTTCCGCAGCCGCAGGCCGCGCCGCCGACCGAGCCACAGCAGCAGCACGTAGCCGATGAGCGCGAGCACGCTCAGCGGCAGGTCGAGCCAGGCCGGATAGGAAACGACCGTTCGGAACAGCGCGAAGTAGGTCGCGCCGGACCCGCTCGCCGCCAGGTCCGCCGCGGCGAGGGAGCGGACCGATGCCAAGGCGGCCTCGCCCATGTCCTGGACGCTGCTGCCGCTGACATGCGCGATGTCGTCGTGCGGCGTGTGTAGCGCATAGATCCGTCGATGAATGCGTAGTTGAGCCCACGCATGCCGCCTTCGTGGAACACAGTGAGGTCGGTGTCATTCGGCAGCACCTGGTATACGGCGGCGGCGAACGAGGTGGTGACCGGATCGGCCGCCTGGACGGCCCCCACGAGTCCGGTGCCCGCCATCTGGAACATCGTCGCCGGTCCCGAGACGCCTCTCGCCTCGAGGTTGACCACCACGACGCGCCGCGGGTCGCCGGCCGCGCCGGAATCCACGAACGCCTGGGCACCGAGGAGTCCCGGCTCCTCGGCGTCCGTGAAAAGTACGTCGATGTCGTTGCGTGGCACCGGGCCGGCCCGAAGCGCGCGTACCACCTCGAGGATCGCGGCGACGTTCGCGCCGTCGTCCGATGCGCCGGGTCCGGTCGGTACGGAGTCGTAGTGCGCGACCAGGAGAACCCGCCCGGTCGGCTGCGACCCGGCGATCCTGGCGTGCACATTGGACACAGTTCCGACGGTCGGTCGGCCGGACGCGGGTGACCGGGCCGCCACCCGGGTCTGCACCTCGGGTTCCAGACCCAATGCCCGCAGCGAGTCCACGAGGTACGCCCGTACCGCGTCGACGCCGCTGATCCGGACGGGTGTGGGACCGACGCGATGTGCCGAGCCGCGAGGTGGCGCGCTCGGCCGAGAACTCGGTGGCCGGCGCGATCCGGAGCGCGGCTGGGGCGGCCGCAGCGACAGCGTCGCCGCGGTCCCGATCACCATCAGGACGAGGAGCACGGACAGGGCCGCGATGCGCTCGCGCATCGGCGCCGCCGTCCAGGCCCTGCTCGGCGCCAGCTCGGCGAGTTCGGGCGCGGCACATCCGACTCGTCATCCGACCGCCATCCACGAGATTGTCCGTTGCATCTCGATGATTGAGGAACCGCTCGTGGCCGGCGCCTCCCCACTTCGCGGGACATCGAGCCGAGGAAACGGTGGCTGTTCGCCCGCCGGCGGGGTCAGCCAGCTTGGACGGCCCGGCGGATCGACCCGGCCGCCTCCCGCAGCGTCCCCGTGAGCAGGGCGGTGACGTCGGGCTTCGCCGGCAGCTCGCGCTCGCACTCGTCGAGCAGCTGGAAGGCCAGCATCGAATGGCCGCCGAGCAGCGTGAAGTTGTCCAGCACGCTCACCGGTGCGATGCCCAGTAACCGGCTGTAGAGGGCGACCAGGCTGGCTTCCAATTCGTCGGCCGGTGGTTCGATCGGGCGGTCCGGGACGTGCTTCAGCAGCGCAGCGCTGTCGAGCTTGCCGTTGACGGTCGCGGAGATGGCCGGGACCACGACGATCCGTTCGGGCCGCATGTGCTGCGGCAGGTAGGCCGACAGGTCGTCCATCAGGGCCGCGGTGTCCACCCGGTCCGGACCCTCCGCGCCGGCCGGCACAACGAACGCCAGCAGCCGGGCCGGCTCGCCGTGCGGGACGACGGCGCAGTCCGCCACCGCGGGGTGGGCCGCGAGCGCCGCCTCGACCTGGCCGAGCTCGATCCGCAGCCCGCGGATCTCACCTGCCGGTCCATCCGACCCAGATGCTCCAGCACCCCGTCCTCGTCGTACGGCAGAGGTCCCCGGTGCGGTACATCCGCGACCCGGCGGCCCGTACGGGCTGGCACGAATCGTTCCGCGGTCCCGGCCGGGTGCCCGCCAGTACCCCTGAGCCAGCCCCGTTCGCCCCGCGACGTACCGACTCGCCCGGCATACCGATGGGAACCGGCTGCAATCGCGAGTCCAGCACCAACGCCCGGAATGCTCTCCGGCGGCCCCAGCGGGACACGCGCACCGGGATTCGGTGTCAAGGGCATGTCGACGACGGTGCCGGCCTCGGTCGGCCCGCAGACGCCCCACCAGGGTCGTGGCGGGCAGCGTCCACGTAGAACCGGTCGCGGACTCGCGGCGTGAGCGGCTCACCGCCGCACAATGCCCAGCGCAGAGCGGTCGCCCCCCGGCGTCCACGTGCTCCACGAACGGCGCCATCATGGTCGCGCACCAAAAGAGCGTGCTGATGCGGTGCTCCTCGGACCAGCCTCCCTCGCCAGGTGCCGCGCGTCGCCGTGGCCGTCGGGCCGGCACACCACCAGCCGGGCACCGTGCCACAGCGGCCAGAAGATCTCCAGATCAGAGACGTGAAGCCCGCGGAGGTCTCCGACGGCGGCGCCCACCAGCCCGAAGGGGTACTGCCGCTGCATCCAGTCCAGGCTGGCCGGGCGCCGTAGATTGGGTAGGCCACGCCCTTGGCCGGCCCGTGGACCCTGAGGTGTAAAAAATGGTGACAGGTCGGCGGAGGTGCCGCCGGCGTCTGGGTTCGTCGCCGCGAAGCCGGCCCACGCGACCTGCTCCGAGACAACATGAGCACCACGCGCCAGTCACCATCCGGGATCCCAGCGCGGCAGGTCGGGTCCGTCGACACCTTGATCGGCGCAGATTGCCGGATCATGTAGGCCAGCCGCGCGTCAGGGAGCGTCGCATCCAACGGCACATAGGCCGCGCCCGCCTTGACGACCGCGTAGATGGCCTCCACCAGCGGGACGCCGCGTTCCAGACGAGACCCCGATCTGGTCGCCGGGACCGGCACCGGCCTCGCGGAGGAAGTGCGCCAGCCGGTTTGCGCGCTGATTTAGCTCCGGTAGGTGACCGTGGCGCCTGACTCGTCGACCAGCGCCACCGCGTCGGGGGAACGCGCGACCTGCTGCTCGAAGGGCTCGATCATGCTACGGAAACGGAGCTCCGGGTCCTGGTTGGGGTTGGCAGGCGAGGACGAGTGCGCTGCCGTTCCTCATCGGTGATCAGCCAGGGTGGGACCCCACCGGCTCGTCGGGCCAACCGGCCAGCCGGGCCAACAGGTGCAGATACGTCCGGGCCCAGCACTGTACCGACGGCCTGTCCGCGGACGCGGCGGTGATCTCGGCGTACAGCCGTGTCCCGTCCGGCGACACCCGAAGGACCACCTGGTCCGGGCTTTCGGCGGGCTTACGATCATCGACCATGAGCACCGAGCGGAAGCTCGCGGCCGGATCGACCGCGCGGGTGGTCCGCTCGCGGCTACCCTGCATCATCCGGGCGCGCAGCGACGTGCCGGGCCGGGCCAGCCGAGCGGCTGACACGGCCGCTGCCTTGGCGAGCGCGGCGAACTCGTCGATACCGGCGTCCGCGGCCAGCGCGCGGCGCGCGCATGGTTGCCGGCGGGATGGCCAACGGGCCATGCGCTGCGCCGGCTGAGCCGAGGCTCGGTGTCGGCGGAGGAGGGTCGGCGAGGCGCGGCTGCAGGGCAGCGCGTTGGTTCTGGTGCACGGGCGCTCCTCCGGCAGTGGCTGAGTTGAGCTCGATACCAGGTAAACGAAGGGCTGCGAACCGGTCAAGGCGTGCCGGTGTCCCCCCTTCGTGGACCTCGGATAAACCCCAGGTGGCGCGCGGTGGACGGGCCGTCGCCCATTCACGTGACTCCAGCGGGCCGGCCGCGGGCCCTAGCGTCGAGGACTGGTACCGCGCCGCGCTCCGCTTCCGTGACTGCCCCAACCCGGCTACCCGCGACCAGTCGGATGCGCGTGACCCGGGCGGTGACCGCAAGGAGTACCGCATGCCGTTGTCCACAGCCGGCCAGCTGTTACCCGGGCTGGCGGTGATCGTCGCCGTAGCCCACGTGCTCGGCACCGTCGCCCGACGGCTGGGTCAACCCGCGGTGATCGGCGAGATCCTCGGCGGGATTCTGGTCGGACCGACCCTCTTCACGGCGCTGTGACCACCGCGCTGTTCCCGGCCGAGGTGGGTCCCCCGCTGGAGACACATCGCCGACGTCGGCGTCTGCGTGTTCATGTTCCTGGTCGGCCTCGGCCTCGATTACGACCTGCTCGCCGGACAGCGGCGGCTCGCGGTGACGGTGTCGGTGAGCTCCATCGCTATGCCGTTCGCCTTGGGCTCGCTGCTGGCGTGGTATCTGCTCGGCGACCACCCGGGCTTGCCCACGCTCGCGTTCGTGCTGTTCCTCGGTACTGCGATGTCGATAACGGCGTTCCCGGTGCTGGCGCGGATCCTCACCGACAAAGGCCTGATCCATACGCCGATCGGCGGGATCGCGCTCGCCGTCGCGGCGATCGACGACGTCCTGGCCTGGTCGCTGCTGGCCGTGGTCGCGGCGCTGGCCGGTGGGGCCGGCGACGCCTGGCTGCTGGTCCTCGCACTGCCCTACGCGGCCGTGCTGATCTGGGTGGTCCGCCCGCTGGCGGCGAAGCTCGCCGGCACGGGGGCCCGGCTGGCCGCACGGGCGCGGCGGCCGTGCTGTTCGTGGTGGCGGCGGGGGTGTGGCTGTCGGCCGCGGTGACCGACCGGCTGGGTCTGCATCTGATCTTCGGAGCGTTCCTGTTCGGTGCCGTCCTGCCCGGTGACGGGGCCCCGGCCCTGCGCCGCAAGGCCCTGCCGGTGCTGGAGCGGGTCTGCTCGACCGTGCTCCTGCCAGTCTTCTTCATGGTCGCCGGGCTCAAGGTGGATCTGTCATCGGTGGACGCGGTGGCGTACGGCGAACTCGGGCTGATCCTCCTGGTGGCGGTCGGAGGCAAGTTCCTCGGCGCGTTCCTGAGCGCCCGGGCGGTCGGCGTACAGTCCCGGCACTCGGTGGTGCTCGCCGTTCTCATCAACACCCGCGGCCTCACCGAGCTGATCGTGCTGTCGGTGGGATTGCAGATCGGCGTGCTCGACCAGCGCCTCTACTCGCTGATGGTGGTCATGGCCTTGGCCACCACGGCCATGGCGGGCCCGCTGCTGCGCTTGGTTTACCCACCCGAGCGGGTGCGCCAGGACCTGGCCGTCGCCGATCGGACGGTCGCCCCGGCGCCGACCCGTCGCGGTTCACCGCTGACCGGGGAGCAGCCCTGATGGCCTCGTCGGGCGTTGACGGATGACGCTTCCTGGCCATGCCCCGACCCGGTGGTTGCCGCGCCCCCCGTCGGGCGCCGCGGGCGGGTTGGTCTTCTGCGTCCCACACGCCGGCTCCGGCGCCAACATCTTCGACGGCTGGCCACAACGCCGGAACTCCGTCGAGTTCCTGCCGGTGGAGCTACCCGGCCGCCTCACCCGGTACGGGGACCCGATGCCGAACACCTTCCAGGAACTCGCGGCGGCCCTGATCGAAGGGCTGCGGCCCCAGCTGGACGTCCCGTACGCCCTCTTCGGCCACTGCTGGTCCGGGCTTGCCGTCTACGAGGTGGCCGTCCAGTTGCAGCGCGCGGGCCTGCCGATGCCGCGGCGCCTGTTCGTCTCCGGGCAGGTCGCCCCGCAGGACGGGCCGGTCGGGCGGATGCTCGACATGGACGACACCGGGCTGGCGCACGACCTGTCGGAGACCATCCGCGAGTCGGGCCGGCAGCCGCATCCCGATCTGGTCGCCTTCTACACGAAGGTGCTACGCACCGACATCGAGGTGTGCCGGCGGTACGTCATGCCCGAACCCGTCCGGCTGGACTGCCCGGTCACCGCGATCGGCTGGGCCGATGACACCGAAGTTCCGCCGCGACAGATGGCCGGTTGGGCGGCGTGCGCGGAGACCACCTTCGAAGTCTTCCCCGGCCGGCATCACCGGTTCCTCGACGCGCCGCCGGAACTGCTGCACACCTTGAGCACGGGCTGGCCCACCTGACCGCAGTCGTTCCGCGCATCGCCCCGGTTTCAGTGACTCGCCGATGCCCCGCGAATTTCATACGTTCGGCAGAACCGCCAACATCCGGAACTTCGTCGGCACAAGCTCACGGGTGCTTTCACCAGCTGCGATGGAAGGAAGTGCTACGGACAGAATGGAAGAGATATTCGCCCGGGTCAACGAGATGCGCCAGAACCTGCCGGAAAGCGCCCGGCTCCGCGAGGACGCATCGCTGCGGGAGGTGACCCGCCGGCTGGAGGGGTCCCGCCGGCTCCGCCGGCAGCCGGCGGTTCAGGCCCTGCTGGAGGACCTCCGCTCATTCCAGCCGGGCCGCCGGATGGAGGCCGTCAAGGCACACATCAACACCCGGCGGGACAACCACGTATTCTCGCTCTTCGACGCGTCCTACTTTCCGCGCCTGAAGCTGGACTACCTGACATACGACACCCTGCCAACGGATCCGCATCTCGCCGAGCGCTACGCGAGTCCGACCATGCCCGTCATCATTACCGGGCGGACCGAGGGATTCGGCGCGCGCACGGTGGTGGCCCTGTTCCCGGAGAACCATCTGGACGGAATCCAGCGGCCCGACGACCTCATCTTCTACTTCATCGACAAGTTCGTGACCAGGCACAAGCGCATCACGCAGAAGATGATCGACGAGGTGATGGAGCGGGGGTGCTTCCCCGCCATCCAGGGCGCGTCGGACGTTGTGATCCAGCAGGCGTCGTCGTGGTGGGTGAGGCTGCACGAATACCACCACCGGCAGGGCGACATGCCGATCCCGGACTTCCTCCCGGCGAAGAGCGCCAAGCCGTTGGCGGGACTGGAGGAGCTGCGCGTGGACGTCTCCGGCATGCTGGCCTGCCTGCACGACGAACGGCTGCCCGCCGACCTGGCCCTGCGGACCTACGAGTTCATCCTGGCCGAGCGGCTGCTGCGGTACGCCGTGGAGGGCATCCCCCGACCCAACTACGACGCGGTCGCCTCACAGTTGCTGTACAACTACCTGTTCAAGCACGACGGCATCCGGCTGTACGAGGGCCGGATCGGCCTGAATCCACAGCTGCCCGCCGTGCTGGAGCAATTCCTGGTTGAGATCCAGCGGATCGAGCGACGCATCCAGAGCGAGCCGGTGGAGGCCGTACGTCAGCAACTGCTCTCGTTCACCAACGAGTACACCGAATACGACCCGGAGATCGGCGACTACCGGCACATCCCGTTCTTCGCCGACGTGAAGAGTCGACTGAGCGTGTAGCCCACGCGAGCGGGGAATCAGCGACTGAACAGGTAGTACTGCTCGTCGCTGGCGACCCGCTCCAGCACGTCAGGCCGGCCGGAAGCGGCCGCGATGTCCCGCAACCAGCTGAACACCTCGTGGGCCTGTATGTCCACCTCGAAGTGCCGCTTGGTCAACACGGCCATGATGTCGCGATAGTTACTGATGTCGATGAGTTCCGCGAGGCCGAGCAGCGCGTCGCGTTCCGCGGGGCGCAGCGGGCGGCGGGCCGCGATGTTCTCCGCCGGCACGCCCGGCTGCCGCTCGGCGGGCGCGGCAAGCACGTCGTCGATGCTGTCGGCGATGAAGTCGCAGGTCAGATGGATGCGGTCGATGTCTGAGAAAGACGCGGCGGTATGGGTGCGGGTGGCGTCGAGGAACCACATCTCACCGACGCGCATGTGGAAGACAGCGTCGCCCTGGGAGCTGAAGCACCGCTCGGAGGTGCGCAGCGGCACATCGATCCGGATCATGTCCCGGTCGAGTTCCAGATAGTCGCGGTGCGGCACCATCACGCAGCCCGGCGGCAGCACCAGAAGTCGGGCAAACTTCAGGTATTCGGTCCGGAACAGTCCCGTGATCAACTCATTCACATAGGGCAGCATCCGGCCGTGCTCGGTCGGGCGGGCCGCGCCCGGGTAGTCGCCGAGTGTGGCCTCGTCCAGCACCCCGGACGAGTTCCAAAGCATCGTGTTGCGCAGCTGCCCGAAGGCGAAATCGCTGTACGAGGAGGCATACTCAAGCCCGTCCATCACCTTCAGCTCCGCAGCGAGTCGTCCCTCGTCGATCGAGACCGCGGCGACGCGGCGGGTGCGCTCGAGGCTTGGCGCCTTGCCGGCCGGGGTGTCGGGCATCAAAGTCTCCTTTGTAGACAATGGGTGGACAGCGGCGGGCGCCGGCCACCCCGGTTAGCCGGCGGCCACCAGACAGTCGACGAACGAGGCGAGCGAATGAGACCAGTGCTCGGCGTACTCGACGCTCAGCCGCACGAACTCGTCGGCTTCGGCGAGCGAGGCGACGAGGCTGGTCATGCCCGTCTCGTCGGCGCTGACCTGGGCGGCGTGCACAGTCTCGGCACGAATGTGGGAGTCGACCCATTCCAGTGCGCCGTCGTGGCCGAAGAGTGCGGAGCCGTCAGCCTCCACCTTGCCGTACATCCGCCGGAACGCCACGGCGATGTCCAAGGCGATGGTCTCCACGACCCGCAACTGCACGGCGGCGCCGAGCGGTTCGGTAGCGAGCCGGTCCATGTTGGCCAGCAGGTCGGTCACCGCGACCGGCAGCTCGGCCGCTCGGTCGCGGATCTCGGCCGTCACCAGGGCCTCGACCGGGGCGACGATGGTGTCCTCCCACCACACGTAGTGAATGCCGTCCGGGCCCTTCGGTGCTACGGCGCTGAACTCCGGGGCCGCGTTGGCGAGGTCGTCACCAATCACTTGGTACACGGTCTGGAAGGCGCCGAGGAACACACGCGAGGGTGCCTGTTCCTCGTTCAGCCGGCGCGCCATGACACCGAGCCCGGCGAGTGTGGTGAACATGAAGGCCTTGGTCATCGCCCGCCAGCGGTACGCCACGGCGAGGGCACCCACGTGGCTCGCCGGGTCCGGCCCTCCGCGCCGCGCCGAAGAACGGATTGGCGGCGCGTTGAGGCCTCGCCGGCGTCGATCGCGGCCTCCACCCTCGCGCGTCCAGGTCGGCCTGCTCCGCGGCGGAGGACAGCCCGGTAGCAGGCGCGGCAACGGTGCTCATGGTTCCTCCCGGCGTATAGGTCGTGAGCTGGCGACGCGGACGTCGGCCAGGGGCGTCCCGCACCGCCGGCAAACCGGGTGGCCGACCCGTGCCCGTGCACGGGAAGCGGAGTACCGGCTTTCCGTCCTCCTCGGCGCGGTCACTCTTTCTCTCGGAATTCGCAGTCTAAAATCGAATCGAGCCGCCGCGCGGTCCCCGTAGAAGGGACAGGCGGCAGCGCCACAGCCCGAAGGTCCCGGGTCGCGGCCGGCACGCTCGCGTCGCCCGGGCAGTGTCCATGTGCCGCCGACCGGTCTCCGACAACGTGACCAGCAGATGCGGCGCTCGACACGGGCAATGTCGAGTGGTCGCCGCCCGCCAGACCAGCGCACGCACCAGGTCTCGGCTGGACAGCCGAACAACATGCCGCCCCGGTCCAGTGCTCGCGACAGGGAACATGCTTGTTGACGGACAGTTGAGTCCCGGCTGGCGGACAGCAGAATTGGCTCTGGTACAGATTCCGGTGCGCCACGAGGCGCTGTTTGTTCGAGCGGAGGTGAGAGACCGCCGCCACCTTTGCCGTCGTAGCGGTGGGGTGGAGCTGGAGGCAGCCTGATCCGGGGATCGCCGGGGAGGGTGGGAGCAGCCTCGACGAAGTCGGGTCGGCCTGGCACTGCCGGATGGGTCGGGCCCGGTGAGCGGGACGAGAAGGTATACGCGAGGAACCGGTGTTGTTACGCCTCTTGATGTGCCGCCAGCTCTAACCCGGTGGATGTGGGCTGGCACGCGGTGCGCACCCGACGGTCGTCGTGGATGGCGGGCGGGGAACTCCTGGTCCGGTCTCGGATGCTGGGGCTGGGAGGCCATGGTGAAGGTCTACGGCGTAGCCGTGGCGATGCCGCAGGGGTAAAGCCGGGTGCCTAACTCGTCGAGCGAGCAGCAGTGAACGTGGGAACCATCCACGGTGCGGTCCAACTCCGCGTCGTCTGTCCAGGGCGGCGTGGATGGATAGGTCCGATGCCGGCCGAAGGTCGTGGGTGGGACGGAGCCGCCGTAGTCTACTCCGGATCGACCGGTACCTGCGCCGGCGGGCCCGCTCCCGGTGCATCCACCCGAAAACGATCAAGCTCCAGTACGGCAAAGCGGCCGAGATGCAACGCCGGGCCGTCATCCACTTCCACGCCATCATCCGCCTCGACGGCGCCGACCCCGACCTCCCCGGCGTCATGCTGCCCGCCCCGGCCGGCCTCGACGCTGGCGACCTGGTCGATGCGGTCGAGCACGCCGCCCAGACCACCAGGTTCACCACCGACCCGCACCCGGCCCGGCCGGAAGGATGGACGATCGCGTGGGGCGAGCAGGTCAAGACCCGCATCATCACCGTCGCTGCCGATGGCGACGTCACCGACGGGATGGTTGCCGGCTACCTGGCCAAGTACGCCACCAAGTCCACCGAAGTCACCGGCCACAACTCCGGCCGGATCACGTCCGCCGAGCATCGACGTCTACGCCAACCCGGACGGCACCCACCTCGAACGGCTCGTCGACGCCTGCTGGCAGCTCGGCCGGCCGCTCGAATGGCGCCGGCTGCGCCGGTGGGCACACATGCTCGGCTTCGGCGGCCACTTCTTCACCAAGTCCCGCCAGTACTCCATCACCTTCAGGTTCCTGCGCGGGCAGCGCACCGCCTGGCGGCGCACCTTCACCGCGGGGCCGGAGCCCGTCGACCAGGGCGAGGAGCAGGAGACCACGACGCTGGTCGTCAACTTCCTCCAGTTCGTCGGCGCCGGCTGGCACACCACCGGAGACACCCTACTTGCCAACACATCCGCTGCCCTCGCACGTGAGCAGCAACAAGCCGCTCGAGCCGCGCTCGCGGCCGCGCACTCACCCTCACAAGGTAACTGATGCTTGATAACTCCACAGAGGACAGATGAAGAGAAATACCTATCCCGAACCCCTTTCATTAGTCAAGGACAATCAATGAAACGACCACCACGTACTGATCCTGAACGGTTTCTATCCATTGTGGAAGTCGCAGAACGACTGGGCACAACGGAACGCTTCCCCGCCGATTGGTGGAGGAGCGACGGATCGAGTTCAAGCGATTTGGGCGCCACGTTCGCATCTCTGAACGGGTGCTGGCCGAGGTACAGTCGACTGGTGCACACGTCCATCGCAGCGGAGGGCATCATCGAGCAGGAACGTAGCTTCGAGTACCGTCCGGCGCCTCGCCTCCGGGGTTGGCTGGCAAGTCCGCTACACCGGACAGGACGGCATCCGGCGCCTGGCCCCGAGGACGTTCAAAACCAAGCGTGACGGGGAACGCTGGCTAGTCACAACCGAGGCGGAGATGCTGCGGGGCGATTGGCTGGACCCGGACGCCGGCAAGGTCGCCCTCAAGGAGTTCGCCGAGAAATGGGTAGCGGAGCGAGACTGAAGGCACGTACGCAAAGGAGGTTTTATCAACGCCTCTTGCGTCTTCACGTCACCGAACAACAGCTAGGCCACAAAGCAATCAGCGACATCAACCCCGGCCGCATCCGAACATGGAGAAGCCACGCTCGCCGATGGCGTGGGCAAGTCGACCGTGGCCAAGACGTACCGCATCCTGCACGCTATCTTCGCCACCGCCGTAGATGACGACATGATCCGCCGGAACACCTGCCGGATCAAAGGCGCGGGACGGGCGCGACAGAGGAACGACCAACCGTGACGCTCGATCAGGTCTTCGCCATCGTGCGAGCCATTCAGCCCCGGTACCAACTGCTCGTGCTGCTGGCTACCTTCGCTCAACTGCGATTTGGTGAGTTGGTCGCGCTCCGCAGACACAACCTGGACCTGAAGGCGGTTGAGGTCCGGGTCCGCCAAGCAACCGCCGAGATGGAAGACGGAACCCAGGTCGACGACGATCCAAAGAGCGAGGCAGGCAAACGCACGGGTCAGCCTTCCTCGCGCCCTGCGGCCCGACGTCGAGCACCATCTAGCTCTAGCGCACTACGCACAGCCGGGCCCGGACGGACGGCTCTTCATCGGGCCGCAGGGCGGCATACCTCGCCGACGCAACTTCAACCGCGTGTGGAAGCGGGCAACCGCGGAGGCTGGCATTCCAGCCGCCCTAGGGCTCCATCTGCACGACTTGCGGCACACCGGTAGTACCTGGTCGGCCCAGAGCGGCGCGACGCTCAAGGAGGTCATGGCACGCATCGGCCACTCCAGCACGCGCGCCGCGATGATCTACCAACACGCCACCCGCGAGCGTGACCAAGCCATCGCCGCAGCCCTCGACGGACTCATCGACGAGACGCGACAACGGCAGGGCATAGACCCGACCGAGACCGACGAACAGGGCAACCCCGTGAACGGGATTGGGCGCGTATTGGGCACGATGCAAGATCATAAGCCGGAGACGATGAACGCCCTGGCAACCGGGTTAGTCCCGTGACCAGGGCGTTGCCTCGCCTACGCTCGATGCCCACTGAGGCCACAACCCTAGCCTGCGGGTCTAGCGACGACCGATGGAAGTCCGTCCATTTCGGACAATGCGCTAGCTCTTCCTCCCCCGCGAGGCCAGCTGCTGCGGGCGTGCCGAGGCCGACGCCTGATGGTTACAGCCTGGCGACGACCGATGTGGCCCGTCGGCACTCCGAACCGTCGCTGGTACCTCGCCCACCCACCAACGACCTCATTTGCGTCGCACCGACCTAGCCTCGGTCTGTCATCTGCCAGGAGGATGGGTTCTGGCGATGATCTTGTGAAGAGGCCGGTCTGGGTGAGGCTCACGCGTTGAGCAGGATTCTCTTGCGTAGCAGGGAGAAGCTGGCGCGGCCGTACATCTGCCGTTTGATGGTCTTGATTTTGTTGACGGCGCCTTCGCAAGCGCCGGAGTTGTGGGGCAGGGTGAGCCCGTTGCGTACTGCGGCGTAGTCCTGGCGGATCCCGCGGGCGAAGGTGTGTAGTTCCGGGATTTCGTCTGCTTCGACATTGGCCAGCCACGTGTCGAGGCTGTCGGCGCCGGTGCGGTGCACCATCATCTTGGCAAACGTGGTGATGTGCTTGCCGAGCCGGTCCAGTTGGGGGCAGGCAGCTTGGATGTCGGCGAGGGTGGCCTGCTCGCTGCGGTCGAGGTCCTCGGGCCGGCGTAGCAGCCAGGTGGTGACGTGGCGGATCCTCGGCGGTGTGGGCTGCCCGGGCGCGACGGCGTGGCTGGAGTCCAGGCCGCGCAAGGACTGCAGGAAACGGTAGAGGGTTCGTACGCTGCCGCGGTAGCCGCGTTGCTGGAGTTCGGTGTGCAGGGCGGTGACGTCTCGGCAGCCTTGGTTCCACCGCTGGCAGAGGTAGGGCTTGTGCACGTCAAGAACCGTGGGACGGTCGAAGGCCTTGGCGATCAGGTCGTCGGCGCTGGAGGCCTGGGCGAACCGGCGCACGGTCTTGCGGTCCAGGCCCAACTGCCGCCCGATCTCCCGCAGGCCCTGTCCGCCGGCCTGCAACGCCTGGATGGTCGCATGCCGTTCGCGGATCCGCTCCACCACCGCGGACTGTAGCTCGGCCGTGGGATGGTCGGGGCGTTCGGCGGTCGGAGGCGGCTGCGGAGCGGTGGCAGGGGAAGTGGCCGACGACGTGTCGGTGATGGACGTGGCCGGCTTTAGAAAGCTGTGGTGGCGAGCGACGGCACGCTCGACATGCCCGGCCAGGTTGTGCCATAGGTGCCATCGGTCAGCACATTGGATCGCGTCAGGCGCTCCGTCGCGGGCGGCAAGGGCGTACGCGCCCGCTCGGTCCCGGCAGACGACGCGCACGCCGGGGTGAGCGCGCAGCCAGTCCGCGACCGGGCCGGCGTCGCGTCCGGGCAGCACATCGACCGGCCGACCGGTGAGCATGTCCAGCAGCACCGTGCCGTACACATGGCCACGGCGCAGGGCAAAGTCGTCGATGCCCAGCACCTCAACGTTCGCTTGTGCCGGCTCGGGTAGCTGGCGCAGCAGCTTGAGCATCGTGTCTTTGCCGGCGACGATGCCTAACGCTCGGGCCAGGCGGGCGCCGGCCCGGCCGGCGAGGGCCACCGCGATCGCGGTCACCATCGCCAAGGCCGATGGACTGTAGCGGGCATGCGGTGTGGTCAACCCGTCGAACTGTTCCGCGAAAGTCGCTCGGCCGCAGTCCGACTGTGCACATCGGAACCGTCGCACCAGCAGCCGTACCGCCACCCGTTGACCAGAAACAGGGACATCGGACAGTTGCCGACAATATCGGCCATGCACCTTGTACGACACCGTTCCGCAGCCCGGACAAGACGCGTTGTCCGACGCCGCACGCGCCTCGAAGATCACGAGCCCGCCAGCGCGATGGACGCGATCCACCACAACACCAGCCAAATGAGGGAACAGCGGATGAAAGCTGTCAGAAGTACACGGTGATCAAACGTGTAATGCCCCCGGCCGGCACTCGGCCGAACGGACACACGTCACAAGATCTTCGCCAGAACCCATCCTCCTGGCAGGCGACACGGTCATGCCGGCGACTGACGAATCTTGACGGCTGGTCCCGCTAACAACCTGCTAACCAACAATCAAGGCCCCGCCCTCGGAGTTTCGAGAACAGGGCCCATGACCTGCTACTTCTTTGTAGCGGGGCTAGGATTTGAACCTGAGGACCTCTGGGTCATAAGCCCAGCTTGGTGCCCGTGGCTTCTACGGTGAACACGGACCATTCGACGTCCTCGTCAACGCGAATCCCATACTCGAGATTCTGCGAGGCACCTGTTCGCCAGGCATCTCCTGAGGCCAGTGCGGCGCCCAGACCGTCGACGCCATCGATCGGACCATACGACGCTTGCGTGCAGATCGCCGACCGGCCGTCCCCGTTCAAGGTGTTCACGCTAATCCAGCCGGTAGCCCCACGTACCCAGGCCAACTGAAGGCGCCTGGGCTCGGCCCCGCGCTTCGCCCTCCCCATCTGCTTGGCGGCATCGTTCGGCAGCGGCCTGGTGGCTAACTGGTAGCGGGTGATACGCCGATGAGCCTCTTGGAGATCGAGAGTAGGCGCATATCAGACCACGCTGCTCTGGCTGGTCAGTGTCCGGGCGTATCGCTCCCGCACGTCCCGCACCGTGCCCGACCCAGTCCGCGGCGCAAGGGCGGCCCAGGCTCGCCTTCCCCGCATCGTCTATATCCAGACCCCCGCCGGCGAGCCCGGCCCGTTCTCCCTTGCGCTGCCGGCTTTGGGCCGCGCGCTGTCAGCGGACGTGCCGGGCGATGCCCGGCACGTCCACTCAGCGAACAGTCGAGTCGGATCGATCGAAGGGGTGGCGTCGATGCGTCCAAAGACTCGACGTCGTGGCTGTCGAGCCTTCCAGGAGTACGGCGATCCGTCGCGACCTGCTCGACGTCACCAATAGCGCCTGATGATGACGCAGCGTAGACCCGCCTGCGCCACCGCCTTGCAACACTCGGCAATCGATTCATCTGAGTTGGTCGCCTCGCAGCCCAGGATTTGCCCAGGATGACCACCGAAACCGAGCGCTACCAACCGAATCCAACCGAAAGATCTACTCGCTCGCAGTCAGGTCCGTGACCTGCAGAAACACCCTAGCTGGCGCCCTTGAGTAACTGCTTCGCCATGACGATCCGCTGTACTTGATTCGTGCCCTCGTAGATCTGGGTGATCTTCGCGTCGCGCATCATCCGCTCGAGCGGAAAGTCTTTGGTGTAGCCATATCCGCCGAGCAGCTGGACCGCATCGGTGGTGATCTCCATGGCCACGTCGGAGGCGAAACACTTGGCCGCGGCACCGAAGTAGGTGAGGTCCTGCGCCGATCGCTCGGAGCGGGCCGCCGCCGCGTAGGTGAGCTGGCGGGCCGCCTCGAGCTTCATGCCCATGTCGGCCAGCATGAACTGGATGCCCTGGAATTCGGCCACCGCACGGCCGAACTGCTGGCGCTGCTTGACGTAGCCGAGGGCGTAGTCGAGCGCACCCTGGGCGATGCCGACCGCCTGCGCCGCGATGGTGACGCGGGTGTGGTCCAGCGTGCGCATCGCGGTCCGGAATCCGCTGCCCTCGTCGCCGATCATGCGATCAGCCGGTACCCGGACGTTGTCCAGGTACACCTCCCGGGTCGGGGACGCCTTGATGCCGAGCTTCTTCTCCGGCGCACCGAAGCTCACCCCGGGATCGGCACGTTCCACGACGAACGCGGAGATGCCGCGGGGACCGATACCCGGTGTGGTGACTGCGAAAACAAGGTAATAGTCCGAAATGCCGGCATTGGTGATCCACCGCTTGGTGCCATGGAGAACAAAAGCGTCGCCGTCGCGCTCTGCCCGCGTACGCATCGCTCCGGCATCGCTGCCGGCCTCCGGTTCGGACAGGCAGTACGAGAACATGGCCTCGCCCCGGGCCACTGGCGGCAGGTAGCGCTCCTTGATGGCGGCCGACCCGGCCAGCAGCAGCGGCATGGTCCCCAGCTTGTTCACGGCCGGTACGAGTGAGGTCGACGCACACACCCGGGCTACTTCCTCGATCACGATCGCGGTGGCCACCGCATCCGCGCCGGCGCCGCCAAATTCGATCGGGATGTGTGGCGCGTGAAAATCCGAAGCACGCAATGCGTCGTACGAGGTCCAGGGAAATTCCGCGGTCTCGTCGGCGATCGCAGCCTGGGGCGCGACCTTGTCCTCGCACACCGCCCGCACCGCCGCCCGTACCGCCTCGTGATCTTCGGTCAACTGGTACACATCGAACGACACGTCGAACCTCCCCTGAACGACCGTTCTGGCTACCCGAGAGTAATCCGGGAGAGAGGATAGTCCTGACCGGGGGTTGGAAACGGTCCGTCCGGTCAGGCCGGGCGACCAGACGCCGCGGCACGTCGCCGAACGCGCTCATGTGGTGACGATGTTGCGACTGCCCGCAGCGCGCGACATCGGGCGGCCGGCATACTCCACCGGGTCTAGGCTGGCCCCAAGGCCGATCGCGTAGCGAGTGGAGAGACGTGTGAGCTTCCCCTATTCCCCGACTCAGACGTATCCGCCCGCGCAGGCACAGCAACCGACCGCGGTGGCCAAGCCGTGCGGCGGGCAACGCCCGCGACTGACCTTTCTGGGCACCGGCTACCTGGGCGCCACATATTCGATCTGCTTTGCCGAACTGGGCTACGAGGTGCTCGGGTTCGATGTGGACGAACCGAAGATCGCCAAGCTCGCCGCCGGTGAGGTGCCGATCCACGAACCTGGGCTGGATGAGATGCTACGCCGCAACCTGGCCAGCGGGCGGCTGCGGTTTTCCACCGACTACCGCGAGGTGGCCGATTTCGGCGACGTGCATTTCATCTGCGTCGGTACGCCGCAGCGCCGCGACGGGTTCGGGGCGGATCTGAGCTATGTGGAAACCGCAGTAACGTCAGCTGGTGCCGCATTTGAGCCGCAAAGTGTTGATTGTCGGCAAATCCACGGTTCCGGTGGGCACCGCGGAATGGGTGGAGAAGCTCGTCGACAAGCACGCCACGCAAGGCCTGGACATCGAGGTCGCCTGGAGCCCCGAGTTCCTGCAGGAAGGCTTCGCGGTCGAGGATGTGTTGCGACCCAACCGCCTGGTCCTCGGCGTGAAGTCCGCGTGGGCGCACTCGATGCTCTTCGCCGCCCACAAGGGAGTGTTCGACCTGGCCGTCAATGAAGATCGGGAAGTGCCCGTCGTGGTGACCGACTTCGCCACCGCCGAGCTGGTCAAGGTCGCCGCGAACGCATTCCTGGCCACGAAGATCTCATTCATCAACGCGATGGCCGAAGTCTGCGAGGCGTCCGGCGCCGACGTCAGCCAACTCGCGCGGGCGATCGGTTATGACGATCGGATCGGCAAGAAATTCCTCCGCGCCGGCATCGGCTTCGGCGGCGCGTGCCTGCCCAAGGACATCCGCGCCTTCCAAGCCCGGGCGCAGGAACTGGGCGCCGGCGAGGCGCTGCGGTTCCTGCATGAGGTGGATCTGATCAACCAACGCCGGCGCGGCCGGGTCATGCAACTCGCGGCCGAACTGCTCGGCCGCCCGTACGGTCCGGCCGGACCCGATCTCAGCGGTCTGCGCATCGCGGTGCTGGGCGCCACCTTCAAGCCAGGCACCGACGACGTGCGCGACTCCCCCGCGCTGGCAGTGGCCGCAACACTGGCCCGCACCGGCGCCCTTGTCCGGATCTACGACCCGCAGGGTATGGAGAACGCACGCCGGGAACTGCCGGAGGTCGAATATGCCGACAGTCTCGATGACGCGGTGGCCGACGCCGATCTCATCTGTGTGCTCACCGCGTGGGAGGAATTCCGCTACGCCGACCCGCACGCTGTGGCGCAACTGGTGCGCGGGCGACGGATCATCGACGGTCTTAATTGCCTCGACCAGCCACTGTGGATAGACGGTGGTTGGGAGTTTCGCAGCATGGGTCGACCGCAACCATTGCCGACGGACATGTAGCGCACACCGTCGGTATTCGGCAGAGTGTCTCCGGTGGACACCTATCCATGCCCGACGTGTGGCGGCGTCGCCAACGATGTCGATGGTTGCACGTCGTGCGGCCGCGGCCATGATCCGGTCGCGGCGGCCCTGGCCCGACTCAACCAGCAGCTGGCCGGCCTCGACGGCGAGACGCGACGGCTGGCCGAGGATCAGTCCGCGTTGCGGGCCCGGCGGCAACAGATCCAGAGCCAGCGCGCGGCGTTGACGCAGGCGCTGGCCCAACGTCTGGCCGAGGAGTCGCCCAAAACACCCAGGCGCCAGCGAGTGCCACGCCAGGGCGTCGTACCGCCGACCCTGTCCATGCCACTCACGCCACCCGACCCTGACGCCGGCGCGGAAACCTCACCCCGGTCGGCCCAGAACACGTTACTGAGCCTCGGCGGCGTGCTCGTGGCCATCGCCATCATCGCCATCACCTGGGTCTTCTACAGCACCGCGCAGACTGGTGGCCGAGCCTTCATCCTGGCGATCGCGACAGCCCTCGCGCTCGGTGTGCCGGTGCTGTTGGCTCGGCGCACGCTCACCGCCACCGCGGAGACCATCGCCGGGCTGGGCCTGTTGCTCGTCCTCCTGGACGGGTACGCGGCCTACAGCTCCGACCTGGCCGACCTGGGCAACGTGCCGGTGCCGCTCTACGCGGCCATCCTGTTTGCCCTGGTTGCCGGGGTTGCCGCGGCCTACCGGCTCGCCACGCACCTGCGGGCGCCGCAGTTCGCCGCCCTGCTGGCGGTCCAACCTCTGCTGCCGCTCATGGCCATCCAACTCGACGCCGACCGAGACGGTTTTGCCCTCGTCTTCGCCCTGGTCGCGGTACAGAACCTGGGCGCCGTCGAACTGCTCAGCCGCGACATCACCGTCGCCCGCCTGGCCGCCGCCTCCTGGCCACGGACGCTGCGCGAGCTGGCCTGGGTGCTGTTCGGACTCGCCCTGGCCGCAGCGGCGACCCTCGCCGTGATCGGCGAGACCGAGGCGCCAACGCTCCGGCAGGCCGTACGGTCGTGCCTGGTCCTGCTGTTCGCGGCCGGGGTCGGTGTGGTGGCCGGCCACCGGTGCGGGCGTGACCGGCTGCGACACCTGTCCACCGCGGTGGCCGCCCTCGCCGTGGTCGGCTCGGGCACCCGCATCGCCGCGCTGGTGCTGCCCGACTACACCCTCCTGGCCAGCACCGCGGTGGCCGCCGGTATCGCGGTCGCCGCGGGCAACCTACCCAGCCGCTCGCGCTCCGGGTGGCAGATCGGCAGCCTGATCGGCGCCGCCCTGTCAGCCCTGGTGGTCGGCGGCAACGCGCTGGTCACCGGCACCGCCGCGGTCCGGGCGGCGGTCACCCCGGCGCCGTGGTCCGCCGACGTGCTCAGCTATCTGGACCGGGTCCGCGCCAACAGCTGGCAGGTTCCGGTCGCGGCGGTGCTGCTCACGATCCTTGCCGCGGCGGCGATGCCAGCCCGGCACCGCGCCGACGCGGTGGCGGCTGGAGCGTTCTTCATCATCCTGGCCGCGCCGGCCACGGGAGCGCTGACCTGGTGGGCCATACCGTTGCTGGCCGCTGTCGGGTCAGCCGCCGTGACCACCGCCGCGCTGTACTCCGACACCGGCCGTAGCGCCATGGTGCGGGCCAGTAGCGGCGCGTTGCTGGGCCTCTACGCGCTGTTCACCAGCCTGCTGCGGGCCGAACTCACCGCCGCGGTGTGCGGCTTGCTCGCTCTGGTCGCCGCCACGATCACGTTGGCCTCGGCCGGCTGGCCGGCCCGGTTCGGTCCGTACGCGGACCGGGTGGCCGACTGCGCCGCTGGCGTGGCCGCCCTCACCCTGCCCATCGCGGTCGGCACGATCGCCTGGATCGGCGGCGCCGAGTCCCGCGTACTGCTGCCCGTGACCCTGCTGGCGACGGCCGGCGGCGTGTTGGGCGCGGCGCTGTCGCAGGTGGCCACCCCGTTGCCGCGTACCGGCAGCGCCGGCGGCGCACTGCTCGCGGCGGCCGGCTGCGTCGTGCTCAGCGTGGTCATGGATGGCGTCGAACCGACTGACATCGGCCTGTCCGTCCTGCTGGCGGTGGCCGCCCTCGCCACCGCCGCCGCCCGCGCCTTCGAAGCGTCGCCGGGAGGGTTGTTCGGGGGTGTCACCGCCATACCCGCCGCGGTCAGCACGCTGGTGGACTCGGTGGACGGCACGATCGACCGGCCCGAACCCGTCCGCGGGCGCCAACGAATGCGCAGGATCGACGGCTTGACCCTCGGCGCCGCGCTGTCCACCGCCGCCGTGATCTTCGCGCTGGCCCGGCTGGTGAGCGTGGCCGTGCCCGGGATCGGTCTGGTCACCACCACCGCGATGGTGTTCATCGTGTCGCTCGGTGTGGTTGCGCTGCCCGACGTATGGCGGCGCGGTCCCCGACTGGGCGCTGGCGTCGTGGCCGGCGTCATTGGCCTGGCCACTGCGGGCATCGCCTCGGCCGAAGCGGCCCGCACCGCCGCAGCGGCCGCACCGTTCTGGGCCGCCGACCTGCCCGGTTGGACGGAAAAGGTCAGCGCCTGGACGCCGTACGGATGGCAGGTTCCGGCCAGCCTGTTGCTGGCCGCGGCGGCGGCCTGGGCCCTGGTCCCGGCCCCGAACGGCGGAGACCTCGGCTTCGTCGCGCTCGCCTTGGCCGGGCTGGCCGCGCCCGCCGCGCTCGGCCTGCCGTTCTTCACCCCAATGGTGATCTCCGGTCTGCTGGCTGTCGGCATCGGCGTCGCGGCAGCCCTCGCCCCGGCAGGCTGTCCCCCGGCTGTGGTGCACCGCCGTCTGGCCGGCGCGGCGATACTCGGCTTCTACGCGGCCGCGGTGGCCACCGTCGCGGCCGGCCCCACTACCATCATGCTCAGCGCTGTCGTCGCAGCGGGCGTGAGTGTCGCCTCGATCGCACACATGCGCGCCTCGTACTTCGCGCCGGCGCCGGCCTGGACCGGCCGGGTCGCCGGGGTGGCTGCCGGGGCCGCGCTGTTGGCCGCACCCGGTGCCGCCGCCACGATCGCGGTCACCAGCGGCGCGACCAGCACCGGCGTCCTCGGTGCAGCGCTGACCCTGTCCGCCTTCGGGGTACTGGTGGTCACCGCGTTACGGGCCGCCCGGGTCGACTGGGGCGCCTTCCCGGCGTTCGCGGTGGGCGCCTGCGCACTGGTGGTCGCCCTTGCCGCCAATCCCGACCTACGCCACACCGACTCGCGCGCTCAACTGTGGGCCGCCGCAGCCGCGCTCGTCGCCGCCGTCGCCGCGGCCACCCTGCCCCGCACCGCGCGGGCCGTGGGCGCCACGTCGGCCAGCGGCACAGCGGATGCGGGCACCGCGTCCCGGACCGGCGGGACAGGCACGGCGGATACCGAGGCTGCGGCGCGGGCGGATCGGCCCGCGATCGCGGTCATCGTGGTCACCTGCGTGCCCGCGGCACTGCTCGCCGCCGTGGCCAGCGCGCCGGCCTGGCTGACCGCGTTGGTCGGCCCCTACCGCACCTTGCCACACGTCTGGCTGGGCTACCCACAATCCGCTCTGCCGCAGGGTGCCCGCACCGCGATGCTGACACTGCTGCTGCTGGCCGGCGTCACCGCGATGATCGCGCTGACGCTGGGCGGGCCGCGGTACCTGCTCGCGGCGACGCTACCGCCAGTGGCCTGCCTCGCGCTGGTGGTGCCCAGCGCCGTCGGAGCCCCGCCGCCAGTCACCTCGTGGGTCGCGCTCGGTGTGGCCGTGGCCACCGGCCTCGGCGCCGCGCTCTCACCGCCGACCCTGCCCTCGGCCGCCCACCTGCTGCGGGCAACGGCCGCCGTCGTCTGCGCGGTCACCGGCGCGGCTGGACTCGCCGGCAGCCTGGCCACCCGGTCGGCAACGCTGGTCGCCCTGGGCCTGGTCTTCGCTGCCGCGGCCACGGCCGGATTGGCCGGACGGGACCCCGCGGTCCGCATGGTGGCCTGGCTGGTCGGCGCCGGCGCCGGCTTTGCCCTGCCGGTAGCCGCGTTCGCCGCCGCGGGCCAGTCCGTCCGCCCGGCCGCGTTCGCCATCCTCGCCGTCTGTGCCCTGCTCGTCGCTACCGCCGCGGCCATCTCATCGCGCCCAAACAATGCGATGTACGGCACAACCAGCCCGCCGGCCCCGGTCCCGTCCTCGGTCCCACCCTCGGTCCCGCACTCGGTCCCGCACTCGGACTCGGCGACCGACGAACATGCGACAGGCACGACGGGCGCGGCGGGAGTCGGGCGGCGGGGCGATGTCCTGCCGGGCGACGGAGCTCCCGCAGGTTTCCGGCCGACCCGGAAGGGGGCGGCGAGGATCGGGGCGGCGGCAATCGAGCAGGCGCGAATGGCAAGGGTCCGCGCGGCCCAGGTCATGGCCGGAGCGCGGCGAGGGGCCGGTGAGGCTGGCGTGCTCGAACTCGGCGCTGCCGTGGGCGCCGTGCTGGCGCTGTTGCTGACCCTCGGCACAGCCCGCCACGCCGCGGCCGTACTGACCATCTGGGGATTGCTGCTCGGCGCGGCGGCCCTGCGCCGGGACCGGCCAGTGATTCGGCGGCAGTGGCTCGTGCGGGCCGCGCTGGCGGCAGAACTCGCCGCGTGCTGGCTGTTGCTGTACTCCGTCGAGGTAGCCCTGCCGGAGGCCTACACCCTGCCGTTCGCGGCGGTGGCGGTGCTCACCGGGGCGGTCGAACTGCGCCGGCGGCCGGAGCTGTCCTCGTGGAGTGCCTACGGTGCGGCGTTGGCCGGCGGGTTCCTGCCGAGCCTCGCGCTGGTACTCATCGGCGAGGACCCGATATGGCGCTGGGTGACGCTGTTCGCCTCGGCGATCGTGGCTGTGATCATCGGTTCGTGGCGGCGCCGGCGGGCACCGGTGGTGAGCGGCGCCGCCATCGCCGTGGTGGTCGCGGTCACCCAGATGATCCGGTTGTTGATCCAGGGCGCGATCGCCGGTGCCGTGCTGGTTGCCGTGGCCGGCCTCGTCCTCATCGTCTTCGGCGCCCTGTCCGAAAAACGCCTCCGTGGCGCCCTCGGCAAGATGTCCTGACACCGCCCGCACTGGTCGATCTTGGGGCACGCGCCACCGGATGCGATAGCCCGGACGCCACGCTCGGACCCGGCATGAGGCGCGCTCTAAGCTTGCTGGCGATGGATCACCGAACCGGACTACCCGTGGTCGGCATGGTGGGCGGTGGGCAACTTGCCCGGATGACCCACCAGGCCGCGATCTCGCTCGGCCAGTCCCTGCGGGTACTGGCTGAATCACCCGACGACGGTGCCGCTCTGGTGGCCCCCGACACACTGATCGGCAGCCACACGGATCTTGACGCGCTGCGGGGTTTCGCGGCCGGCTGCGAGGTGGTCACCTTCGACCACGAGCACGTGCCGACGGAGCACATCCGGGCGCTGGTGGCCGACGGCGTCACCGTCTATCCGGGCGCGGACGCGTTGCGCCACGCCCAGGACAAGCGGCTGATGCGCGAGCGCCTGAGCGATCTCGGACTGCCCGTACCAGCCTGGCGACCGGTCAGCTCCGTGGCCGAGGTGGCCGACTTCGCCGCGCGGCACGGCGACCGGGTCGTCCTGAAAGCCACCACCGGTGGTTACGACGGTAAGGGCGTGTGGTTCGTCCGCGATCCCGCCGAGGCTGCCACGCTGCTGGCCAGCACCGAACTGATTGCCGAACAACGGGTACCGCTGCGGCGCGAACTGGCCGCGGTGGTGGCCCGGTCCCCGTTCGGGCAGGTGGCCACCTACCCCGTGGTGGAGACGGTGCAGCGCGACGGCATCTGCATCGAGGTGATCGCCCCGGCGCCCGGGCTCGACGAGGAGTTGGCTCTGCAGGCCCAGCAGTTGGCCATCCGCATCGCCACCGAACTGGACGTGGTCGGCATCCTGGCCGTCGAACTGTTCGAAGTAGACGGTGGCCGGATACTGGTCAACGAACTGGCTATGCGCCCACACAACTCCGGACACTGGACCATCGAGGGTGCCCGGACGTCCCAGTTCGAGCAGCATCTGCGTGCCGTGCTCGACTACCCATTGGGTGACACGTCGCTGACCGCACCCGTGGTCGTGATGGCCAATGTCCTCGGTGGACCACCGAGTCGCACGAGTGTGGACGAACGGATGCACCACCTCTTCGCCGAGGACCCCGGCGCGCGGGTTCACCTTTACGGTAAGCAGATCCGGCCCGGCCGCAAGATCGGACACGTTACGGTACTCGGAGACGACCTGGAACTGGTCCGCAAGCGGGCCGCGCGAGCCGCGTACTGGCTGAAAGAAGGCGTGCATGAGTGACCCGATCATCGGCGTGGTCATGGGCAGCGACTCCGACTGGACCGTGATGCAGGCCGCGGCCGAAGCACTGGCCGAGTTCGAGGTGCCATATGAGGTACGGGTACTGTCCGCGCACCGCACGCCGGACCCGATGCTGCAATACGGCCGGGACGCGGCCAGCCGGGGCCTGCGCGCGATCATCGCCGGCGCTGGCGGCGCGGCCGCGCTGCCCGGCATGCTGGCCAGTGTCACTCCGCTGCCGGTGATCGGTGTTCCGGTGCCGTTGAAGCACCTGGACGGGATGGACTCGCTGCTGTCCATTGTGCAGATGCCGGCCGGCGTGCCGGTCGCCACGGTGTCGATCGGCGGCGCGCGCAACGCCGGACTACTGGCCGTACGTATCCTCGCCTCAGCCGACCCGGGGATCCGGGCCAGCATGGAGGTGTTCCAAAGTGGACTGAGTGCGATGGTCGAGGTGAAGGACGCCAACCTCCGCCGTACCCTGTCCGGATCCTGACCGTACTGCTGGGCTACCGGCACGGACGCCGTCCGGGCCCGGCCGGCTGGCCGGCAGCCGATGGCTCGCCTGGACAATCGCCAACCCGTCCACCGGCCCATCACTGGCGTCGCCGGACTCGGCAACTGTTTCGAAGGCCAGCACGACCGGAGTGCACTGGTTGCCCTGACCCGCTGGATTGTCGGCGAACACATCGGCCACCAGGACATCCGGATGGGGTCGGGCGCCGGAGTTCGGACCCGTCGCGAACCCGAGCAGCCGGCTGCCCGCCTCGTCGGCCGAGACCACCGCGCAACCGGCGAGGGTGCTGACCAGATGCGACGGCAACGAGTAGCGCAACGCGTCCAGCAGTGCCGCGGCCGCCGCGTCGGGCTTGGCCGGTCCGCGCACGACCCCCGCGTCGGCCGGCGACACCGCGTTCGATCGTGGTGGGAACAGCGTCACCGCCGACTCGGGCAGCCAGATCTGCGCCAGGCTGGGCGACAGCAACGAGACCAGGGTGCCGGCTACCACCCGCCACCTTCGACCCTCGTCGAGGGCGACCTGCATGGTCCACGGTTCGCTGAGCCGGGGCAGCCGATGCCGGGCGATGCCGGCCAGGACCCGGGCCAGCCGTCCAGGTTGGATCTCCCACAATGGACGGAGCCGGCGCTGGCTCACCGCGAGGGGCTTGCCGGCCAGCACGGCGAACCATGGCCCGCGCAGGCCGTCTCGATAGGACTTCTCGGTGACCAGCTCGGCGACCTTGTCGGCCACCGTCCACGCGGCCTTGGCCACCACCTGGTCACCGGGCGCCACGACGTCCGTGCGGATGAGGACCCGGGTCCACGGCTGACCGCCTATCACGATGTCGTCCGGCCCGGCCGCAGGCCCGCCAGCCCCGACCGGCCCCACCACGCTCAGCCAACGTTCCACCAGGAAGGACCGCAACAGCATGTCTGCGTCCACCGGCTCGCCAGCATGGAGTCGTCGCAACAGGTCCACATTGGACGCTGGATCGGACCACGGTCGGCAACTGGTCAAAGCGACCGCGACGGTACGTTGTTGGGACAGCAGCACATCCCGCGCGGTGACCGGACCGGCCGAGTCCTTGGCCGCGTACTTGCGCACCGAGGCGGGCAGGTTCCGGCCGGCGATGCGGTCCAGTTCCTGTTTGGTGATGCCGCCCGGCTCGTCCACCTGGCGCAACGGACTGCGCACCGTGACCCCGTAGCGGGCGGAGACCCGATCAGCCAGTCGGGCGAAGC
Source organism: uncultured Actinomycetota bacterium (assembly GCA_963742855.1). Classification (GTDB taxonomy): domain Bacteria; phylum Actinomycetota; class Actinomycetes; order Mycobacteriales; family Micromonosporaceae; genus CAVUNP01. The sequence continues at coordinate 304,792 of CAVUNP010000023.1, forward strand.
CGGCGACCGGCCCTACCGACGAGTCGACCAAGAGGTCCACACCGTCGCCGAGTCGCCGCGCCACCGCCCACAACACGTACGCGGCCAGATCGGGCACCGGCTCGCCAATCTCCGCGAGGAACAGGTCGAAGTCCAGATCGGCTGGATCGAACGTGTGTGGGGTATGCCGTACCGTCCCGAACTTGATCGGCACCAGGGCGGCCGGCGTGTGTGACGCGGCCGACTCCAGGCTCGGAAAGGTCGCGGTGTGCACCGGCAACGGTCGTACCCGGTCCTTGCGTGACAAGGCGGTCGCCAACAATGCCGCGCCGGCCCGACCGGGACCCAGCAGTACCGCGACCCTGCCGTCCGGAACACCCTCGAGAAGGGCCGCCGCGGTAGACGTCCCGCGCTGCACCGGTGCCCGCCCGAACGTCTCGAGACCGCCATTGGCCGTCAGTACCACCACCTCGCCCGGCAGCACCCGCCAGATGCTGGCGAAGAACGTACGCTCGGTGTTGTCGCACTCGCCGGTCTCGATGAAAGCTCGCACCACCTCGACATCGGGCTCGGCCCCGACGCCCGCCGCAACCAGTGCGCCCGGCTCCGAGGCGACCAGCCATCCGTCGCCGGAGCGCGCGTAGTACAGGCCCGGCCCATCCCCGTTGCGGGCCAGCACCAAGGCCTCGGCCTCGGAGTCGGCCAGCACCACCGCGTACTGGTCGGTTCCGCCCAGCAGCCCGGCCGGGCCATTCGCGGCGTAGTCCGCGTCCAACGCGGTCACCGACGCGATCCCGTCCACCGCGAACGCCGCGATCAGCCGGGAGACGTCACGTTCGTTCACCACCCGGGTCACCGCGGGCAGGCCGGCTCGCATGGCCACATCGAGTACCGCGCCGGCCGGGCTCTCCAACTGGCACCGGGCAGTGTCGGCCCCGCGCGGGACGAGAGCCCCGGTGAGTGCGTCGATGGATCCGGGCGCGTTGAGTGCGCCGGCGAGACCGGCCATAGCTTCTTCTCTCAGGCACAGGGAACGTCACCCTGGCCAACGATCCAGAAGGCTTCTGGCCTCGCCCGTGCGGCCGGTTGGCGGCTAGGCTAGGGGCGCGGCAGGATGGCGGCGAGCTCCTCCACCGTGGTCACCGGGCGATCACAGACAAAGCCGCGGCAGACATAGACCGTCGGTTGGCCGTCGCGCAGGTCGCGACCTTCGAGCAACGGCACGCCAGGGGCATCCGGGGCGCCGGCCACGATCACACAGCCGGGCGGCGCGAGTCGCCACGCCGCTGACAGCAAGGGCTCGTGGTGGTCGCCGGAAGTGGTGATGGCGATCTCGTACGGACCGGAAACCAGTGCCTCCGCGGTCGCGGCCGAGTAGCCGGCATAGCGCGGATGCCGCGAGATCACCCGTGCGATCGTGCCCAGCGCGCGTTGCGCCGCCTCGCGGTAACGGGCCTGCCCGGTCAGCGCCGAGTAGCTGCTGAGCGCGGCCACCATCGTCGACAGTCCGGCCGGGGTGGCGTTGTCGGTCGGGTCAGCCGGCCGGGTCACCAGACGCTCGGCGTCATCGGCTGTGTCGTAGAACCCGCCGTTGCCGTCATCGAACCGGGTCAACGCGATGTCCAGAATCGCGCCGGCGCGCACCAGCCACTCCGGCCGCCCGGTGAGTTGATGTATCGCGCAGAACGCCTCGGCGGCCGTGCCGTAGTCGTCGAGTACGCCGGCGGGCTGCCCCACCACGCCATCCCTGGACGCGCGACGCAGCCGACCTTCGGACAGGTGCAGGTCAGCCAGGAGCCTCGCCGCTTGCTGGGCGGCCTCACCCGCCCGCCGCGCCAGGGGACCGTCGGTCATCGCGGCGAACTCCGCCAAGGCGACAATGGCCAGACCATTCCAGGAAGTGATCACCTTGTCGTCCCGGCCCGGTTGAGGCCGCCGGGCACGTGCCGCCAGGAGGCGCTGCCGGACGTCCTGCCAGCGGTGCTGGATGCCCGGATCGGCGTCATCAACATCGCGGGCCAGCCGCAGCACGCTCGTACCGTGTTCGAACGTGCCCCGTTCGGTCACCCCGAACAGGTCGGCCGCCCAGCTCCCGTCCGCGTCGCCCAACGCCTCCACCAGTTGCGCCGGCGTCCAGGCGTAGGTGAGTCCCTCCACCCCGTTGGCGTCGGCGTCGAGGGACGAGGCAAAGCCGCCTTCGGCCGTACCCAGGTCGCGGATGAGGAACTCAGCCGTCTGCCGGGCCACCCGCGACGCCATCGGATCACCGGTGAGCCGGGCCAGGTTCGTGTACACCCGCAGCAGCAGCGCGTTGTCGTACAGCATCTTCTCGAAATGCGGCACGATCCATTGCTGGTCCACCGAGTATCGAGCAAATCCGCCGCCGAGCTGATCATAGATACCGCCGCGGGCCATCGCCTCACAGCTGTGCCGAACGATCTCGAGGGTCGCTTCGTCGCCGGTGCGCTGGTACTGCCGCAACAGGAACAGCAACGCCATATGCGGCGGAAACTTCGGCGCACCCCCGAAACCGCCGTACGTCTGGTCGTGCTCACCGCGCAGCGCCGCGCCGGCCGCGTCAAGGGCAGCTTCGTCCACCGCGCCAGGCACCCCACCGAAGCCGCTGCCCGACGAGCGACCGATCGCCTCGACCACGGCCGCACCCTGGGCCACCACCTCGGCCCGCTGGTCGCGCCATGCCTTGGCGATCGCCTCCACCAGGCGCCCGAAGGGCTCCTTCGGGTAGTACGTGCCGCAGAAGAACGGCTGCCCGTCCGGCGTCGCGAAGACCGTCATCGGCCAGCCGCCCTGGCCGGTCATGGCCTGCGTCGCGGTCATGTACACCGCGTCCACGTCCGGCCGCTCCTCGCGATCCACCTTGATCGCTACCACATTCGCGTTGACTATCGCGGCGATGTCGTCGTCCTCGAAGGACTCGTGCGCCATCACATGACACCAATGGCAGGCCGCGTACCCCACGGAGATCAGCACCGGCACATCCCGTCGGCGGGCCTCCGCGAACGCCTCTTCGCCCCACTGCCACCAGTCCACCGGATTGTCGGCGTGTTGCAGGAGGTAGGGCGAGGTCGCGCCACCGAGCCGGTTCACAGCTTCACTCTCCCACACTCGTTCGGGAACATGAGCAAGCACGGTCACCTGGGCTTGGGGATCCAGGCTGTTGACGTCGGATTCCAGGTCCCGGGGTCGGTGCTCCCCAACAATGGCGTCAGAAAGACGTGCGCGGCCTCGGTCGCATCCTCAAGTGTTCGACAGCCCTTGAGGCCGTTGACGAGGGCGGCTGCTGCAGGGTAGCCCGATATCCACGACCGCCGGTCGGGGACCTCGAACTCGGCCGGCAAACGGATCTCAATGCCCTGGTCCGTACGGCGGCGAACCTCGCTGGCCAGGGCGACCTGCACTGCACCCCCGTCGATCGTCTCCTGCTGCGAGATGAGCAACAGGTCGGCAAGATCACGGAATCGGGTGGACGCAACAGCCATGTTGCGGTGCCATTCCTACATGGCGCAGATCTTGTCGGCCAAATGATCCGTCACCGGGTACAGCAACGAGATCTGCCAAGACCAGCCGCAACGCGGCTGCGCCCACGACGCTGTGGGTGTTCGACGGCGGAGTCGTCCTACTCAAGCCGGCCGTTCGACGGGGCGAACCCACAGGCCGCGATGCCAGCCGAGCGGCCTGTTCGACCCAGCGCGGCCCTCGACGGCTCCGGAACGATCCTCTACAGGTTAGCCTAGTCTTTAGAGGGTTGTTCCCGGCAAGGAGGGAAATTGGTCGAGCACAGCCTGGACGGCCTGCCCGCCACGTTCTCCTACCGCGAGGCGATGGCAGTCGGACTGACGAAACGCCGCCTATATGCGCTGCGCGACGACGGTCTCATTGAACCGATTGCCCGCGGGCTGTACCGCAGGGTGGATGCGGAGGCGATGGCCGACCTCGGCCTCATCGAGATCGCTCGACGAGCCCCACGCGCGACACTGTGCCTCACGACCGCGCTCGCCCACCACGACCTCACCGACGCGAACCCCGCCGCTATCGACGTCGCCCTGCCCGCTCACGCACACCGACCTGCTGTCGCCGCGCCGGTGACCTGGCACATGTTCGACCGGGCGACCTTCGACGTCGGCCGCGGCGAACTTCCGGTGGAGAGCGAGACCACCATCGGCATCTACAACTCGGAGCGTTGCATCATCGACGCCTTTCGGTTGCGTCACCGCGAAGGTGACGACCTCGCGTACATCGCGCTCCGACGTTGGCTCCGGCGCCGAGGCAACAGCCCTTCAACGTTGGTCGCCATGACCCGCAGCTTCCCCACCACCACCACGCCTATCACCCGAGCGCTGGAGATCCTGCAGCATGACTAACCGACCCACCCACGCGCGTAACTATCGCTGCACGAACGGATGATCTGAGCACTACTGCTGCCAATGTTCTGCTGGGCAAGTGGCCCGGGAACAGGCGAAGGCAAGCCCAGTGTCGCGCCTCGACTTGGTGGATTTCGGCCATTTTCGTCTGATTTGCTAGGGTGTCAGGATGCCGTTGAAGCCGGGCGTGTCGGCGCATGCCGGGCGCGGTGAAGGCGGTCGCGCCACCGAGGAATCGTTCCGTAGGGCCTGCGCCTCCGGGGCGGAGTACGTGGAACTCGATGTCCGCAGACTGGCCGACGGTTGTCTTGTCTGCTTTCACGATGAGCGAGTCAGCCGCACCGGACCGCGTCTATCCACCATGGACCATCGAGAGTTGTGCGAGTCCGTCGGCTACCGGGTACCACTGATGAAGGACGTCCTCGCCGACCTTGCCGGCCGCGCCATGGGGCATCTGGACATCAAGGAGTCCGGCTACGAGGAGCAGGTCGTGGCGCTGGCGTCGGACATCCTGGGAGAGTCCGGCTACGTCGTCGCGACGCCTGAGGATAGCTCGCTTCGCCGCATCGCCGCGCGGTTTCCCGGGGTGCGCACCGCCCTGTCGTTGGGGCGGGACCCCAGCGAGATTCCCCTGTTGCGGCGTCCGGCATACCGGCTCAGCGAACTGCGCCCGCTGCGCCGGGTGCGCTCATGCGCAGCCACCTGGGTGGCGGTGGACAAGACGCTGGCCCGACTCGGGGTGCTACGGCAGTGTGCGGCCCATGGCATCGGGGCGATGGTGTGGACGGTCAACGACGACGCCCTGATCGACCACTTCCTCGCCGATCGCCGAGTGGACGTACTGGTTACCGACCGGCCGGAGTACGTGGTGGCGCGGCGGGCCACGTTGGTGGCCGAGCGAGGGGCCAGGTTCCGAGGAGAGTAGGCCGAGGCCGTACCAGCGGGTTCAGATCCGGCTTTGCATATGGGCGCGAACCAGGATCGGTACGGTGGAAGGGATGAGGCGAGGGGGTCGTCATGGAGGAGACAGCTGGCGTTGACCCGACGGTCCCGCCGAGCGGTACGGGTTGTGTCGAATGCGAGGCGAGTGGCAGCTGGTGGCTGCACCTGCGCCGGTGCGCCGAATGCGGGCACATCGGTTGCTGCGACAACTCACCGAACACGCACGCGACGGCGCACTACCGGCAGACCGAGCATCCCATCATCCGCAGCTTCGAGCCGGGCGAGGACTGGTTCTGGAACTACGACCTGTCCGCCTACATGGAGGGCCCACCGTTGGCCAAGCCGGACAGCCACCCGGTCGACCAACCGGTGCCAGGCCCGGCCGGCCGGGTGCCCCCGGACTGGCAGTCCAAACTGCATTGAGACAAGCTGCGGCAAGGCCGGGGACGCCCTGAAAGCCGCGCCTACGCGCGGGCCAGCATGCCGCGGATCGTCTCGGCGGCTTCGGCCGGCCGTTGTGGCGGCGCGAACAGATAGCCCTGCCCCGCGTGCACTCCCAGTCGCAGCAGCATGGCCTGCTCCTCCGGCTGCTCGACCCCCTGCGCCACCACCCGCAGGCCGAGCTGGCGGGCCAGATCAACGGTTGCCCGTACGATCGCGGCGGTTGCGGCCGAGTCACCCATGGCCGCGACGAACGACCGGTCGATCTTGACTTCGTCCACCGCGAACCCGGTGAGCAACGCGAGCGAGGCAGACTCGGTGCCGAAGTCATCCACCGACACCTGTACGCCGAGTGCGCGCAGCGCCGCGACCACGGCGGTCACGACATCGAGTTCAGCGCCCATGACGGCCTCGGTTATCTCCACGATGAGCTGGTCCGGGGGGACTTCGTGGCTGGCCAGGAGGCCCTCGACGACCGCCGGGAAGCCGGGGTCGAGCAGGCACCGTGCGCACACGTTCACGGATATCGCCACCGGCAGTCCAGCCCTGGCCCAGCCGGCGGCCACCCCGAGCGACATGTCAAGCACATGCCGGGTGAACCCGTCGGCAAGATCGCTGTGTTCGATGACCTGGATGAACTCGGCCGGGCCGAGCAGGCCGCGACGCGGATGCTGCCACCGCACCAGCGCCTCCGCACCCACTGCCGCACCGGTGATCAGGTCGACGCTCGGCTGGAAGTAGACCATCAGCTCGCCGGTGGTGGCCAGCGCGTCGCGCAGTTCGGCCAGCAAGGCCAACCGGTCGACGCTCGCGGCATCGCCAGTGGGGTCGTAGTGCGCCAGTGGCCGGCCGTCGCGTTTGGCGAGGTGCAGGGCGACGTCCGCCCGGCGCAGCAGTTCGGCCAGGTCGCATTCGTCTGCAGCGGCAACCACGACGCCGGCGGAAGCCTCCATCGCGATGGTCACCCCGACCACCTCGGCCGGCGCGGCCAGGACCGACATCAACTCTGCCGCACGCCGCTCGGCCCAGGCCAGATCCGCGCCCGGCCCGATCAACAGCACCGCGAACTCGTCCGCACCCAGCCGGCCAACCAGTTCTCCGGCGAGCTGGCCGTCGGCCAGCCGCCGGGCCAGTACCCGCAACAGCTCGTCGCCGGCCGGATAGCTGAGCGAGTCATTGACCGTGCGCAGGCCGTTGAGGTCCAACAACACCAGCGCCACCCGGTCGGTCGCGGCCGCCTGGGTCAGCCGGGCGTTGCCGCGGGCGATCAGCGTCGACCGGTTGCTCAGCCCGGTCAGCATATCGTGCACGGCGTCATATGCACCGCGGGCGGCCATTGCCTGCAGTTGCCGGTTGGCTGAGGCATCGTGCAGGGCGGAGGCGACCGCGTCCGCATACGTGGAGAACGCGTGCTGCTCGTGCACCCGCAGCGTCCACTGACGACGGCCGGGCCGGTTGGGAAACACCAGTCTCAGCTCGCCGATACGCTGGCCACCCACGACAAGCTGACGGATCGCCAGTTGGCTGGCGCCGTCGGGTGGCCGCTCGTGGTCATCGGTCTCCCGCACGGCGTCCCGGGATTCGAGCAACTCCCGGGTACGAGCGAGGTAGCGCCGATGCCGACCGGACGGGCGGCGTAGCCATATCTCCACCGAGTGCGGCGAGAACACCGCCGCGGCGCCGCGCAGGGCGGCGGACGCGACGGCACGCTCGTCCAACTGGCTCAATGCCCGGGTGGCGTCGGCCAGGGCCGCCCAGGTGCGACGCTGGCCGATGGTGCGCTGGTCCCGCACGTACAGCTGATGCAGGAACCACAGGACCGGCGCCAACAGAGCCAGCCACGACACATGAACCGCGATGACCACGGCCACGGCCAGCGCCACGGCTACGTTGCCGACCAGCATCGACCGCTTCCCGCGTAGCGCCTGCCACCAGATCTGGCTGAGCGCAAGGCCGCTCGTGCCGGCGATCCAGAACGCGATGATGATGCTGAGGACGAGATAGAACACCGGCATGGCGAGCAGCACGACCAGGAAGGTGGCCCGCTGCGCAGGGTCCACCCGCACCGGCGTGACCAGACCGGAGAACGCCACCACCGAAGTCGCCGCGGTCGCCGCGAGTGTCACCGACGCCATCGCCACCATCAGACCGGCCCGCTTCGCCGGACCAGCGCCGACCATCCGCTGGGCATGGGCGATCACCGCGCCGGCACCTGCCACGGCTGGCACGAAGGCCCAGGGCAGAAGGCAGATCAGAGCCACGATGCCGACCTCACCCCAAGCGACCATGACAACGCCGGCGCCCACCCGCACCGGGATACGGGCCCACTGCGATACCGCGAAAACCAGCAGGGCGATGACAAGGTCGGTTCCGGCCACCGACACCCCGGACCGAAACCCAGCCGCCAGGAAGCCGCCGGCGGCCACCAGCGCCACGGCCACGACGGCGACACATATCGCCACCTGGCCCGCAGCCGAGAAGCCGCGGCGGCTGGCAGCGCCGACCATTGGTCCCCTCCGATGCGTGAACTCCCGCCGGACCTTAGTCCCTTTCCGGATTTCGCGCTATCTGAACCGGTCGTGCCCCTCCGGGCGATTTATTTGTTGTCTTCCACCTCGGCTGGCCCATGGTCGGCCGGGTCAGGTGTCTGGTCGAACTGCTGCGGCACGCGGCGAAGGTGCCCGTTCATACTGCGGATCAGGAAAATCGTGCCGGCCGCCAGCAGCAGGATGATGACCAACCCCGTCGGCCCGGCGAGGCTGCCCTGACGGGTGTCACCGAAGTTGTTCTCGGCCAGAAACTGGATCATGTCGTAGCTCCTTTCGCCGCGGAGACCTGGGTCTGACGTATCCCGGCGAACAGATCGTCCTCCGGTGTGGTGGTGTCCACCAGAGACCTGGCCAGTTCGAAGTCCTCCGTCGGCCAGGCGGCCCGCTGGACCTCCATCGGCACCTTGAACCAGAATCCGTCCGGGTCGACCTGGGTGGCGTGCGCCCGCAGCGCGTCGTCGCGGACCGCAAAGTAGTCCGCGCATTCCACCTTGGTGGTGACCCGGCTGCCCTTGTCCCGTGCGTCGTCGCTGTCAGTCCACTCGTCCAGCCACTTCTGGTACGGCGACTCGTGCCCGGCCGCCAACATCGCCTCGTGCAGGGCCTGCAGCCGCTGCCGGGAGAAGCCGAGGTTGTAGTACAGCTTCAATGGTTGCCACGGATCCCCGGCCTCTGGGAACCGCTCCGGGTCGCCAGCCGCGTCAAAGGCCACCACGCTCACGTTGTGGCACATGATGTGGTCCGGGTGCGGGTAGCCGCCATGTTCGTCGTAGGTGGTGACCACATGTGGCCGGAACTCGCGCATCAGTCGTACCAGCGGCTGCGCCCCGTCCTGGGGGTCGATCAGCCCGAAGCAGCCCTCCGGCAACGGCGGCAGCGGATCGCCTTCAGGAAGCCCCGAATCGATGAACCCGAGCCATTCCTGCCGGACACCGAGAATTGCCCGCGCGGTCTCCATTTCGAGCCGGCGGATCTCGGAAATGTTCTCCAGGACCTCCGGCCGGTCCGCCATCTTGGGGTTGAGCACGCTGCCACGCTCACCACCGGTGCAGGTCACCACCATGACCTCCACGCCCTCCGCCACGTAGCGGGCCATCGTCGCGGCGCCCTTGCTCGATTCGTCGTCGGGATGGGCGTGCACGGCCATCAGGCGTAACGGTGTTTCCGACTCGGTCACTGAAAACTCCTCCGGATGCGGGTCCGTCCGCGGACTACTGGGAGGATGACAACGCTAGCCCACCCGTACGACAGGAGGTGCACCGCCGCCGTGTCCCAAACATCACCAGTACCCGACACGACGACCTCGGAGTCCGGCGACGCCGATTCCTATACCTTCCCGGCCGGGCGGTACGGGCGTCGGCGTGATCCGGTGCGCCAGCGTCGTCGCCATTGGGTGTCCTACACCCTCGCCGCCCTGGTGGTGGTCGCCGGCGTCGGTATCGCGGTCAAGCTCTATCAGCAGTACTCGCTGGCGCCGTACCAGGTACGCGTCATCTCCGTGACCAACCTGACAGACACCCAGGTCACGGTGCTGTTCGAGGTCACCAAGCCGGCCGGCGAGCCAGCATTGTGCACAGTGCAGGGGCATACCCGCGACGGCGAGCAGGTTGGCAAGGTGGAGGTTGCGGTCCCAGCCGGCGCGGCCGGCGAGACCACCACCCAGGTCACTTACACCCTGGTCACCACGAAGCGGCCGGTGACCGCGGAGGTGCCCGGCTGCGGCCCCGCCTAGCCACCCAAAACGGACAGCGGTGCTGACTCGCCCCAGCACGATCGGCCAAGGTAACGCCAGTCACTGGTACCTTGGAGAATCCACATGCGACCGCCGAGGAGATAACCGTGTCCACGACCGACCCCGACGCGTCCACCACCTGGCTTTCGCAGGATGCGCACGACCGGCTGAAGGAAGAGCTCGACCAGCACATCGCGAACCGGCCGGTGATCGCCGCCGAAATCAACGCCCGGCGGGAAGAGGGCGACCTGCGCGAGAACGGTGGCTACCATGCCGCCCGCGAAGAGCAGGGCAAGGCGGAGGCGCGAATCCGCTACCTCCAGGAGTTGCTGCGTACCGCCCGGGTGGGCGATGCCCCCACGGCCGACGCGGTCGCCCCGGGCACCGTGGTGACCATCTACTTCGATGACGACGCCGACGACACCGAGACCTTCCTGCTCGGTTCGCGGGAGATTTCGGCCACTACCGAGCTCACCGTCTACAGCCCGGAATCGGCCCTCGGCCGGGCGATCATGGGTACCCGAGCCGGCCAGACCGTCACCTATACCGCGCCGAGCGGGGCCGACATCAAGGTCACGGTGATCAGCTTCGAGCCCTTCGCCGGCTGAGCTCGACCGGGCCTCGACCGCGCCCGAGGGCCTCGACCGGGCGCTGGCTATCGCGGGCCCGGGGTGGCGAATGTGATCTCGTACCCGGCTGATTTCAGAGTCTGCACCAGGCGATCGGAGTGTTCGGCCCCGCGGGTCTCCACGGACAGCTCGACCTCCACCTCGCCCAGCCGTAGTCGCGGGTCGTGCCGCTTGTGCATGACGTCGTCGACGTTGGCGCCCTGCTGCCCGATCAGGGTGAGCAGCGCGGCCAGCGAGCCCGGCCGGTCACTGCAGCGCACCGTGATGCGCAGGTAGCGGCCGGCCGCGGCCAGGCCGCGCTCGATCACCCGCATCATCAGCAACGGATCTATGTTGCCGCCGGAGAGTACGGCCACGACCGGTGTGGCGGCGCGTACGGCACCGGACATCAGCCCGGCCACACCAACCGCGCCCGCTGGCTCCACCACGAGCTTGTTTCGTTCCAGGAGCATGACCAGTGCCCGGGCAATGTCCTCTTCGCTGACCGTGACGACCTCGTCCACGAGTTGGCTGATGTGCGCGAAGGTGAGGTCGCCGGGCCGGCCGACCGCGATGCCGTCCGCGATGGTGGCGAACGACTGCAGCCGTACCGGTCGTCCCGCCTTCAGCGAGGTCGGCACGGAGGCGGCACCGTCGGCCTGGACGCCGATGATCCGGATGGCCGGGTTGAGCGCCTTCGCCACCACGGCGATGCCGGAGATCAGACCGCCACCACCGACACCGGTGACGATGGTGCGCACCTGCGGCAACTGTTCGATGATCTCCAGCCCGACTGTGCCCTGACCGGCGATGACGTCCGGATGGTCGAACGGGTGGATGAACACAGCCCCGGTCTGCGCCGCGAACTCCTGCGCGGCAAGCAGCGCCTCATCCACGGTGTCGCCAGCGAGCTCGACCTGGGCGCCGTATGCCTTGGTCGCGGCGACCTTCGGCAACGCGGCCCCGACCGGCATGAAGACCGTGGCCCGGGTGCCCAGCAGGCTGGCCGCGAGAGCTACGCCCTGTGCGTGGTTGCCGGCGCTGGCGGCGACCACACCGCGGGCCAGCTCAGCCTCGCTGAGCCGGGAGATGCGCACGTACGCACCGCGCACCTTGTACGACCCGGCGCGCTGGACGTTCTCGCACTTGAGCCAGGCATCACCGGACAGGGTCGCGGTGAGCGGGCGGCTGGGTTCGAGTGGAGTCCGGCGCACGACGTCGGCGAGCAGCGTTCGGGCCGCTTCGACATCTTCCAGCCGCACCAGCTCCGTCGCTGGCTGCGCAGTGGTCATACCCGAATACTCCCACGCCCTGGTGGACCTGGTTCCCCAGCCGGAGTCGATCAATGACGCATGCACCTCGCTGGTAGCGCGGCGTCAAACAGACGGAGTCGACAGCCGTCGCCATCAGCAATTTCCTGCCTGTTTGCGGATAAAATCACCGCGTGAGCACTTTCGTGGTGACACTGCATGTGATCGCGGTGGTTCTTGTCATCGGCCCAATGGTCGTCGCGCCATTCTTCGCCGGTCGCATGATCGCCCGGCGCAGTGTGGAAGGCGTACGAGCGGCCAGCAATGCGGTACTGGCGTTCAGTCTGGGCTCCGTGCTCGCCGCCCTCCTGGGCGTCGCCGCAGTGGGAGCCAGCGACCAGGTGACGTTCGCCACGCCATGGGTGATCATCTCGATGACCGTCTATCTGTTCACGGTCGCGCTCGCACTCGGTTACACCGCCCCGGCTGCCCGCCGGGCGGCCCGCATCATCAGTCACCTGGCCACGAAACCGCCCACCTTGCACCCAGTGATGCGGGAGACACCGATCAGTCCGCCCAAGCCGGCGCCGCTGGCCGGATCCCTGCCACCGGACGACGACCCGACGACGGCAGCGATGCAAGCCGACATCCGGGCCAAGCAGCGCATCGACGAGATCGTCGGCCGGGTCACCGGTTCTGGCCTGCTGATCCTCGCCGGCGTCGTGCTGATGATCGTCCTGATGGTGGTCAAGCCGTTTGGCTCGTGACCGATTCGTGTCCGCTCGACACCCGCGGCCAGCCCGGCGCGTGCGGGCGCCACGGCGCGGCGAGTTCGAGCTGAGCCGCCACCGCCAGGAGCAGGTCCTCGGCGCCGGCGGGCCCGACGAGCTGAACGGAGGCGGGCAACCCGTCCCGGCGTACGCCCATCGGCACCACGATCGCCGGTAGGCCGGCAAAGTTCCAGGCCGCGGTGTAGGGCGCGAAACGCAGGCAGGTGCCCAGATTCGCCTGCCAGGAACGGGATGACCAGTCAGCGGCCGGCGGTGGTGGCCCGGCCAGCGCGGGCGTGACGATCAGATCCACGTTGCGGTCGCCGAACCAGGCCAGGCACCGTTCGCGCCAGTCGGCCCGTTCGCCCTCCCGGACCAGCCCGCGCCGCAGCGCCTGCGCACCGAGGGCCATATGCCGGCGGGTACGTGGCTGCAGGTTGGCCACGTCGGCCCCGGCCGCCTCGCGTTGGGCGATCGCGAACCAGGTGCCGGTGCCCATCATTGCCAGCCGCGCCGGATAGGCCGGATCGGCACTGATCGCCGAGTGGCCGAAGCCGACCAGCAGCCGGGCCGCCTGGGCCACCGCGTCGCGCACGTCGGAGTCGGGCGCCAGAGCGTGCATGGGGCTGTGCAACGACACCGCCACCCGCAGCCGGGCGGGTTCCGCCAGCGGCTGCGGGAGCCGCCCGGCCAGCACCGCGAAGCCCAGGGCCGCGTCCGCCACGGTGGTGGCCAGAATGCCGTGCTCGGCCAGGCCGAACCAGTCGCTGATCCCGAGCCGGTGCGGGATAATGCCCCGGCCGGGCTTGAAACCGACCAGGCCGCAACACGCCGCGGGGATACGTACCGAGCCCAGCCCGTCGGTGCCATGCGCGAAAGGCACTATGCCGGCCGAGACCGCAGCCGCGGCGCCGCCGGACGAGCCACCCGGCGTGCGGTCGCTGCGCCACGGATTGCGGGTGACGGCCGACGCGTCGTCGGTCATCGACCACAGGCCGAGTTCAGACATCCGCGATACACCGACCACGATCGCGCCGGCGCCACGCAGTCGCCGCACGACTTCGTGGTCCTGCGACTCGATCGGCGTACGGGCCGCCAGTGAACCGTTCCAGGTGGGCAGGCCGGCTACCGGGGTGTTCTCCTTCACCAGGACCGGCACCCCGGCGAGCGGCAGGTTGGCCAGGTCGGGCTGATCATCGACCAGTTCCGCCTCGGCGATCGCTTCGCTGTCCCGCAGCACCCGGATCGCGTCAAGCACGCGGTTGGCGACACGGGCGTGGTCGAGGTGATCCGCGACAACCTTGGTCGCGGTGGCGTCGCCGCGGCGCACCGCGTGCGCGATCTGCTCCGCGGTGGCCCCGACCCAGGAGTGGTTGGCGAACATCCCACTCATCCAACGAGCGGCTTCACCATTCGGACGCGTCATAGCTCGGTCAGGCCTGGTCCAGTGCCTGCTCGAGGTCTGCGATGAGGTCGTCCACCGTCTCGATGCCGACCGAGAGCCGGACCAGGTCGGCCGGCACCTCCAACTCCGAGCCAGCGACGCTGGCGTGGGTCATCCGTGCGGGGTGTTCGATCAGTGACTCGACGCCGCCGAGCGATTCGCCCAACACGAACAGCTTGGTGCGGTTGCAAATCGCGATCGCCGCCGCCTCGCCACCGGCGGCGCGGAAACTCACCATGCCCCCGAAACGGCGCATCTGTTTCGCCGCGAGCTCGTGCCCCTGGTGTTGCGGCAGTCCCGGATAGAGAACCTCGGCCACACCCTTGTGCGCAGAAAGGAACTCGACCACCCGCTCGGCGTTGTCACAGTGCCGGTCCATCCGTACGCCCAGGGTCTTCACACCGCGCAACGTCAACCACGCGTCAAATGGCCCATTCACCGCGCCCATGGCGTTCTGGTGGTAGGCGAGCTCGCTGGCCAGACCATCGTCGGACAGTACGAGGGCGCCACCGACCACATCGGAATGCCCGCCCACATACTTGGTCGTGGAGTGCACAACGACATCGGCTCCGTAGGCCAGCGGTTGCTGAAGGTACGGGCTCGCGAAGGTGTTGTCGACCACCAGCAAGGCACCGTTGTCGTGGGCGACACCAGCCAGCGCGGCGACGTCCGCAATGCCGAGCAACGGGTTGGTGGGTGTCTCCACCCAGATGACGCGCGTGTTCGGCCGCACCGCCGCGCGCACCGCGTCGACGTCGGAGATCCGGGCCGCGGACCAGTCCAGTCCCCACCGCTGCGCGACCTTGGCGAACAGCCGGAACGTGCCACCGTACGCATCGTCCGGGATGACCACGTGATCACCCGGTTGGCAGACGGCCCGCAGCAGGGTGTCCTCGGCTGCCAGGCCGCTGGCAAAGGTCAACCCTCGCCGGCCGCCTTCGAGCGCGGCCAGGCACTCCTGCAGCGCGTCCCTGGTCGGGTTCGCGGTCCGGGAGTACTCATAGCCCTCACGGGGCGATCCGACCGCATCCTGCGCATATGTGGACGTCTGGTAGATCGGTGGAACCACCGCACCCGTACGCGGCTCAGGCTCCTGCCCGGCATGAATGGCCAACGTCTCGAAACCCAAGGTCATAACGAGAGGCTAGACCGTTGCACCGTCCTCCGAGTGGCGGAGTGCCCTTCCGCGCCACCGTGGCGGGCCGAACCGGCAATGACGGCATCGGCCGGGCGAGTGGGCGCATCCGCGGGTGCCCTGGCGTTGCATGCCGCTGATGGGCAGGTGCCCGTGCACAGCCTGCACACCGTACTGAACACCCCACTGACCGGGCCGCTAGGATCGCCGCCGCCGAACCCACGCCACCTGGCTGCGAGATGAAGCTCACGAAAGTGCACAATGGGTCTGCGCGCTCTGTAGGACGTGCAGTCGGAGATGAGACACGACCATGGCCACTCGCATCGAGAAGATACACATCCGCAATTATCGGGCTCTGGCCGACGTCCAACTGGACCTCGGCCCTGTAGGCGTGCTTTTCGGTCCGAACGGTTCGGGCAAATCAACGTTGCTCGACACGTTGTGGTTCGTAAGAGATTGCGCCATCCGAGGAGTCGAACTCGCATCGGCAAGTCGAAGCCACGGAATCGGCATCCTTTTCGATGGTGCTCCCGAGAATGAGCAGCGAGTATCAATCACGCTCCATACGGATGCTGTTGAGTATTCACTCACCTTCGACCTCACGTCGGGACGCATCGATTCCATGCCCGGCGAGACCCTGATAAAACGAAGCGAACCGATGATGCCGCGGATAAGCCGGAATGTCGGCAGGGAGCAGGCACAACTCTACAATAGTGCAGTCAAGCAGAGTGGGACATACGAACTCCGCGATGCCGACAAACTTACCCTCAACCTATATCTAGGATTCAATCCCGCGGACGAGGCGGCCGGCTCCCTCGACCGCCTACTGCATCTCGTTCGCTACTACAACTCGAGGTCGTTTCACCTCCATCGAATTAGGACTCAGGGCTCGGAGTCAAGTCCAGACGTACGTCTTTGGGAACGCGGCGAGAACGTTTGGTCGGTCTTACGCAATCTCCATGATCGCAAAGTTCGTGATGACCGATTTGATCTCATCATGAACTATATGTCGAGGGCATTTCCCTCATTCGAGAATTTGGTAATCGAGCAAACGGGACCCAGCGCCGTATATGCCAGTTTCTTCGAAAAGTACAGATCTCGGCCCATACTTGCCTCTGGTGTCTCCGACGGTCACCTACAGCTACTCCTTATGCTGACCGCACTATTCTCGGAGGACCGAAACAAAGACGGACTGATTCTTCTCGACGAGCCAGAGATATCGCTGCACCCTTGGGCGCTGGCAGTCTTAGCCGACGCCATCAAGGAATCGGCCAATTCTCGGCGAAACCAAATTCTCGTCGCCACCCATTCGCCCGTATTGATCAGCCAGTTTGGGGCAGAGGAGATAATCGTGGCCGAGTCCGAATCTGGGCGAACTCGTCTCCGCAGGCTGTCACAAATTGCGGATATCCAAGATCTGCTGGATGAGTACGCAGTTGGCGCCCTATACATGTCCGAGACGATCGGCGCTCAAGCACAAACCCAATCGACTGTCGAGGACCTCGATGAGTGACGGCTCGGTTGCTGAAGTGTGGCGATACCACAAATTCGGCATGCTCGTGACCGGTAAGGGTGAACAAGACTTCCTTCCAGAACTATTGAAGCCTTTAACCATCGATGGCAACTGCACGTTTACCGTAATACGTCGAATAGGCCAGCGATCACCAGTTACTTCCGAAAAGAGAAAACTTCGGATGGTCGGGAGTGGCAAAACCATCCCCAATCTTGATATGACCGACATTGGACTGCCGGCCCGGAATTTCTTAAGATCCGATTCCGACTCCTTCGTAATTATAGTGGACGATTTAGAGCATGACCGACTGGATATTCACAAGGAAGTGTTCAATAGGTACCGAGCATGCCTGGACAGCGCACTCCCAACCGACCAAAAGGGGAGGGCATCAGTTCATTTTCTCGTCAACATGCTCGAGGCATATTACTTTGCAGACGCCGATGCCGTAAATCAGGTCTTGGGCACTCAACTCGAGAACCACCTCGGCGACGTCGAAGAGATCAGACACCCAAAGTCTGAATTGCGATCACTCGCGGGGACGTTTGACGAAGTCAACCATGGCAGGCAGATCGTTGCGCGACTGAATCTTGAGCTAATTCTCGGCAACCCCGAAACGTGCGCTTCGCTTCGCACCTTGTTCAAGTGGTGCACAATTGCAATTCGGGGGCCAATTGCCGACAGATTCCGGCTCGCCACAGGGCGCTGTTCGCCCGTCACCGCTGCGCAATTGTCGTTTACGACGTCCGCCTCCGCCGACTGACCACGGGACATGGCAGTCTCATCCAGCGCTTCCGCACTCGAATTGCCAGGCGAATTCGTATGGTCTCGACTGCGACCAGCAATACCTGTCGAACGGAAGAAGCCCGGTCGCTACTGCAATCACGGCCCCAACGGCCTCACCTGCCCCGTAGGCATGGGCCTGTCTGGCCGACGTTGGTTGGCGGCATTGCTACCGAATCGGGTGGGTGTCCGTCTAAGATCAAATTTAGGGGCGGGGTGGGAGGGGGAAGCGGAGGCGGGCGGCCACCTGCAGGTTGGCCAGGTCGGTGTCGGCTTGGACGTGCTCGATCGCGCCGCCGTCGTCGATCACCGCGGACACGAGCTCGTCGATGATGTCCGGCACGGGCTGGGTCGGCTTGCCGGACTGCGGGCAGGTTTCACCGGACAGGGCGAGCCAACCAGTCTCGGGGCAGACCACACCGGGGACCATCGCGCCTTCCTGCACGAGAAGCAACTGCACCGCTGACACCGATCCCGCCCACAGGCAGTCGGCCAGTCCGGTACAGGCCAGGCCACCCATCGCGGCGCGGTCCAGTACCTCGGCCACCATGCGGATTTCCTCGTCCCGCTCGTAGAGGTCGAGCACGGCCTGGGCCTCGATCTTGATATCGCCGAGCAGGGCCGACTCGTCGATGGCGAAAGTTCCGGCGATCCGGGAACTCAGGTCGCGCGGGAGGAACTCCACGAACGCCGGGATCTCGTGCTGCTGCCCGGCGATCACCAGCAACTCGTACCCGCCAGCCCGGAACATCTGCTCCAGCACGTTGGCGGTACGGCGATAATGGTGCTTGGCCAGCTCATCATTGCGGTGGTGGATACGGTGCTCGGCCCGCCAGGCCGCGTAGTTCGGCTTGCGCACGGTGAGGTCACGAAAGGCGGTGGCCTCCCGCATCTCGTTCTGGTACAGCTCCCAGACGCGGGCTGAACGTTTGCTGATCAGGACCACACAGGCCCGGTGAAACTCGTCCAGTACCGCCAACATCGGGCGGACAAAGGGAGTGGTGTCCACCACCACCCGGTCGGCCACTGTCCGGGGCAGCGCCACCTGCTCGAAGATGCCCTGACGGCTACTGGAGAAGATCCCTACCGAGCCGGGGTTCCACCGCTCCAGCCGTGCCGCGAGCTCGATCTGCTCGATGTCCTCCCGCATGGACAGGCGCACCTCGCGATCCAGCGACTGGTCGTCGGCGAGCGGCCGGACCTGGTCCAGCAGGCTCTGCACCCGGGTGTCGGTGTCGCGGTCGTCCGCCTGGTCGATGTGTACGTACATCGAGAGCACCGGCAGTCCGTTGGGCTTCAGCCGAACCAGGCGGTCAATCGTGTCCGCTTCGATCATCGGTCAGCTCCTCATGGCACGTAGGCCCTTAGTCTCCCAGCCAGAAGGCACGGGCACGGCCGAGAAACAGAATCAGCCCGAGCTGGCGGCGGCCACGAGGTCGTCGATCCGTCGAGCCAGGTCGAGGTCCATCGCGGTGACCCCACCGGCCGAGTGGGTGGCGCAGGTGAAGGTGAGGTTGCGCCACCGGATGTCGATGTCGGGGTGGTGGTCCATCTGCTCCGCCACGGCCGCGACCTGGTCCACCACGGCGATCGCTCCGAGAAACGTGGGCAACTCAGCCGTGCGGGTGATCGCAGTGGGACTACCCGACCAGCCGTCCAGATTGGCGATGCTGGCGGCGACCTCGTCCGCGGAGAGAAGTTCTGCCATACCGTTCAACCTAGAGCACAAGATGGCGGGGCGAGGGTACGTGACCGCGATCAATGCGGGGGAACCGAAAGTCCCGTACCCTCGCCCTCCAGGGCCCGCTCGCGCAGGGCTGCGCCTGGCCGGAGGCGCTTCGCCGGCGGAGGCATGCCGGCTCCGTAACGAGCGGGTCGTGCGGTCCCGGTCAGCGCTGGCGGGGGCGCCGGCACCGTTACCGCGAGGGAAGAGTTTCTGGAGTTTTCCTCGGCACCGGTGTCAGTACCGGCCAAAACCCTGCCCGGCCGGTCTACGTGGGCCTGGCAGTGCGACACCTTCGCCGGAGGCGATCAACGCCACATAGTCGATCTCCGGCGCGGGTAACAGCCGGCTGACCTCGGTACGGGATATCCAGCCGTCGTGCCACGGCTGGCGCGCTTTGGCGTCCGCACGTTGGGCGAGGCGCCGGGGTGAACACGGACCCTGCCGATCACACCACCGGCACGTTCCGTCCCGGCGCAGCGTGTGGCGGTCCAGGATGCGTTGCGCACCCCGCCAGAGCAGGCGATCCACCACGTCGGGGGGACACTCCGCCTGGTCCAGGTCCAGTCCTGTCAAAGCCCCTCCCCTACCGCGACGTTGGCCGTTTGGCGGGCCCGCGTGAGCCCCGCACGAGGAAAATACGACCCGCGCCTGCGGATTCAACGGACGTCGTGTCCGTTTCGGGCGACCTGGGATGGTTTCTGTCACCGTTCATGATCGTGGGGAGAGTGGACGCCCCGCAGTCCACAACCCATCGCTCACGCCCTGACAGCCAGCATCAGGCGGTGGTACCGAGGTAGGCGAGCAGATCCTGGCGGGTGAGTACCCCGGCGGGCTTGCCGTCCACCAGCACGATGGTGGCATCGGCTGCGCCGAGCATGGCCACCGCCTCGCTCACCGGCTGGCCGCCGCCGATCATCGGCAGGGCTGGACCGATGTGCCGTTCCACCATGTCGTGCAGGTGCGCGTGCCCGGTGAACAGCGCGTCCAGGATGTCGCGTTCCGCGATCGAGCCGGCGATCTCGCCGGTGACCACGGGTGGTTCCGCCTTGAGGACCGGTAGCTGCGAGATGCCGTACTCGCGCATGTAGTCGATGGCGTCGCGCACCGTTTCGGTCGGATGCACGTGCACCATTTCCGGCATCCGGCCGGACTTACCCGCCAGCACATCCACCACTGTGGACTCTCGATCCTCGGTTCGCAGGAAGCCGTAGCGGGACATCCATTCGTCATTGAAAATCTTCGACAGGTAGCCCCGGCCGCCGTCCGGGAGCAGAACCACCACGACGTCATCGGGCGATGCCTGCCGGGCCACCCGCAGCGCCGCCGCCACGGCCATGCCGCAGGATCCGCCCACCAGCAGGCCCTCCTCGCGGGCCAACCGTCGGGTGAGGTCGAAGGAATCCTTATCGGACACTTCCACGATCTCGTCCGTGAGCGTGCGGTTGTATGTCTCGGGCCAGAAGTCCTCGCCGACACCCTCCACAAGGTACGGCCGGCCGGTCCCTCCTGAGTAGACGGAGCCTTCCGGGTCCGCGCCGATGACCCGCACGCGCCCGTCGGAGGCCTCCTTGAGGTAGCGACCAGCACCGCTGATGGTGCCCCCGGTGCCGACTCCGGCCACGAAATGAGTGACCCGCCCGCTGGTCTGTTCCCAGATCTCCGGCCCCGTCGTCTCGTAGTGCGACTGCGGATTGTTCTGGTTGGCGTACTGGTCGGGTTTCCAGGCGCCGGGGATGTCGCGGGCCAACCGGTCCGACACGCAGTAGTAGGACCGTGGGTCTTCGGGAGCCACCGCGGTGGGACAAACCACCACCTCGGCACCGTACGCCTTGAGTACGTTGCGCTTGTCTTCACTCACCTTGTCCGGGCAGACGAAAACGCATTTGTAGCCCTTCAGCTGAGCGACGAGAGCCAGACCCACACCGGTGTTGCCGCTGGTGGGTTCGACGATGGTTCCACCGGGTCGGAGTAGTCCGGCCTTTTCGGCCTCATCGACCATACGGACCGCAATTCGGTCCTTCACACTGCCGCCAGGATTGAAGTATTCAACCTTGGCCAGGACGGTGGCTTCGATGCCCGCAGTGATGTTGCGGAGGCGAACGAGCGGCGTGTTGCCGATCAGCTCGACGACGTTGTCGACATAGCGCATCAGCGAAGCCTAGCGGCAGCCCTGATCAGCTCCTGCGTGCCTGCCCAGCCACCACCCTCGGGCCGCGTCCCTGGTTCTTCTCCCACTCCAGGAACCGTTCCGTTTCCGACAGGATCGCGCCGGCCAGCCAACTCACCACGAACGCGTCGTCGATCAGTCCGACGAACAGGAAGACCGCCTCCGGTACGGCGTCCAGGGGCGAGACGATGTACAGGCTGGCGGCGGCCATCAACATCAGCCGCAGATTCCCGTCGTACTCGCCACGCAGCGAAGCCCGGATCATCCGGGGGATCGCCGCCACCCGCATCCCCACGCCGGGTGTGCCCGGCTTGAAGGCCCGCGCGAAGGCCATGAGTGCGTTGCGTCGGCGCAGTCGAGCGACCATGCCATAACCATAACCATCAGGGGCCACGAGTAAACCCTCTGTCGCAGCGACGACGCAACGGGGCTGGCCGGCTTGCGGCACCATGGATGTATCGACCTGGCAGCGGTTGTGGCGGGTGGCGGCGGTGAGGCGCGGAGGGGGACGGCGATGCGTGAACAGGCACCAAAGGGGCGCAATCTCGCCGCGATCGTGGCTTACATCGGCGGTGCGCTCTCCGCGGCCAGCGCGTTGGGCGTCGGCGTGCTGGCCGGTCAGGTGCTCATCGCCCGGCTCACCATTCCAGGCGCCGAGGAACCGCCGCCCCGCTGTAGCGGGGACTACGGACTGCGATACGCCGGGGCCGAGCCGTTGCGCCTGGCGGTCATCGGTGACTCCACCGCGGCCGGTTTCGGCGTCCGTACCCGGGCTGAGACGCCCGGCGCGTTGCTGGCCACCTGGATCTCCGAGGCGATCCACCGACCGGTCCGGTTGACCTGCCCAGCCGTGGTCGGTTCGGTCTCGGCGTGGCTCGACGCACAGTCGGACATCGCCATCGAGGCCGGCGTCGATCTCGCCATCATCTTCATCGGGGCCAACGATGTGACGACCCGCGTGAGCGACGCCGCCGCCGTGCGTTACCTGGCCGACGCGGTCACCAAGCTGCGCGAAACAGGCGCCGAGGTGGTCGTGGCGACTTGTCCTGATCTGGGCACTATCCGCCCTATTCTACCGCCGCTGCGCTGGCTGGCCCGGCGCTGGAGCCGCCAACTCGCCGCGGCCCAGACCGTTGCCGCGGTACGGGCGGGCGCGCGGACCGTCTCACTCGGTGACCTGATCGGGCCGCAGTTCGACGCGGCGCCGGAGCGGATGTTCGGCGCGGACCGCTTCCATCCCTCCGACGAGGGCTACCGCACCGCCGCCGGCGTGGTGCTGCCGGCCGCGTTGTCCGCCCTCGGCCGGTACACCGACACCCCCGAATGGGAGGCGGCGACGGCCGAACGGTCGGTGTCCGCACCGATGTCGTTGTCGGAGGCCGCGGTGGCCGCGGTGCACGAGCCAGGCACCGAGGTCAGCGTCGAGCACGGCCTGCGCACACCGGCCGGCGCCACACCACAGACGTCCCGTGCCGTCCGGTTTGGCCGCCGGCTGCGGTCGCTGCTGGCCGGTGCGGGCAGCCGTGGGTCTACGAATATGGACCGATTGCCCGTACCCTCGCTGACAGGCGCCCCGGACAGTCCGGCACCCGCGGCTGCCCCCTCACCTCGGACTAGGGAGACGACGTGAACACCTCGCTCATCGTCCGTCGCCTGGCCAAGGCCGCCGGAATCGCGCTGATCGCGGGGACCGTGGGCGGGGCGGCGCTGCTGACGCCGCGGAGGCGGTCGCCGCCAGATCGCGCCGCTATGCCAAACCGGACCTGGGTCTGGCCGTACGGGCAACGCTGGGCAAGAACGGCAAGCCGCCGCTGCGATTGGTCCTGCTCGGCGACTCGTCCGCGCTCGGGGTCGGCGTGGACGTGGTCGAGCACACGGTTGGCGGTCAGTTGGCCCGCATGCTGGCCGAAGCCGGCGGCAGCGTTTCGCTCTCGACGGTGGCGGTCTCCGGCGCCCGGTGCGCCGATCTGGCCACCCAGGTGGCCCGGGCCCAACTGGGCAGTCGGCCCGACCTCGCGGTAATCCTGGTCGGCACCAACGACGCGACCCAGCTGGGCCGGCCCGGCGAGGCCGCCGCGGCCCTGGCCACCGCGGTGCGCCGCCTGCGCGATGCGGGCACCCAGGTCATCGTCGGCACCTGCCCCGATCTGGCGCCCTTCGCGCGGTCGCCCAGCCGCTGCGCCAGGTCGTCGGCTGGTACGGGCGCCGGGTGGCGCGGGCCCAGGCCAGCGCGGCCAAGTCGGCCGGAGCCAGGGTGGTGGACCTGGCCGGGCAGGTCGGACCGGTGTTCCGGGCTGACGCGGGCATGCTGTGCGAGGACGGTTTCCATCCCTCCGCCGACGGTTACCGGGTGATGGCCTACGCACTGTTCCCGGAACTGGCGACGGCCGCGCACCTGTCCTCGTCCATCAACGACTGATCCCGCATCGGGCAACATCACATTTACCTGGTGGCTACCGGCGGGTAACGTGACCGCATGGCCGCTCTCCAACCGACCGACGCCGTGATCGTCGCGACTGCCCGCTCTCCCATCGGTCGGGCCGCGAAGGGATCACTGCGCGACCTGCGTCCCGACAACCTCGCCGCCACCATCGTGCGTACCGCGTTGGAGAAGGTCCCCCAACTCGATCCCGGCACCATCGACGACCTCTATCTCGGCTGCGGCCTGCCCGGCGGCGAGCAGGGCTTCAACATGGCCCGGGTGGTCGCCGTCCTGCTCGGCCATGACCGGCTGCCCGGCGCCACGGTCACCCGCTACTGCTCGTCGTCCCTGCAGACAACACGAATGGCGATGCACGCCATCAAGGCCGGCGAAGGGGACGTGTTCATCTCGGCCGGTGTGGAAACGGTGTCCCGGTTCGCCCGGGGAAGTTCGGACGGACTTCCGCCGCCGGCACAGGAACTGGTCGGCGGCGGATGGCAGAACCCCATCTTCGCCGCGGCACAGGAGCGTTCGCTGCGGCGCCAGGAAGGCGACGCTCCAGGTGTGGATGGACCCGCGGGAGTCAGGCGAATTGCCGGACGTCTATCTGGCCATGGGACAGACCGCGGAGAACCTGGCCCAGGCCCACAAGGTGAGCCGGCAGGAGATGGACGAGTTCGGCGTACGGTCGCAGAACCTGGCCGAGAAAGCCATCACGGACGGCTTCTGGGCCCGCGAGATCACCCCGGTGACGCTGCCGGACGGCACCGTGGTGTCCACCGACGACGGTCCGCGCGCTGGCGTCACGCTGGAGGCGGTGTCCGCGCTCAAGCCGGTGTTCCGCCCGGACGGACGGATCACGGCCGGCAACTGCTGCCCGCTCAACGACGGCGCCGCCGCGGTGATCATCATGAGCGCGGCCAGAGCGGCGCAACTGGAGGTCCCTGCGCTCGCCCGGATCGTCTCCACCGGGGTGACCGCGCTGTCCCCCGAGATCATGGGTCTGGGCCCGGTGGAAGCCTCGAGGCAGGCCCTGGCCCGGGCCGGTATGACTATCGACGACGTCGACCTCGTCGAGATCAACGAGGCGTTCGCGGCCCAGGTCATCCCGTCCTACCAACAGCTCGGCGTACCGCTGGAGAAGCTCAACGTGATGGGCGGAGCCATCGCGGTCGGCCACCCGTTCGGCATGACCGGTGCGCGCATCACCGGCACCCTACTCAATGCCCTGGACTGGCACGACAAGACCATCGGCCTGGAAACCATGTGCGTGGGCGGCGGCCAGGGCATGGCCATGGTCCTCGAGCGCCTCTCCTGACCCCTGATCTGTGGCGGCCGCTATCCCGCCGCCACGGGCACACTGGGCTTGCGCGCCCGGACTCGCCGGACCCGTTCCCGGGCCAGGATCCAGAGCGCCTGCACGCCATCGCGCCAGGTGATTTTCTTGCCCTCTTCCCGGCTTCGCGCGGTGTAGCGGACAGGGACTTCGTGCAGTCGCATCCGCTGGCGTAGCAGTTTTCCGGTGATCTCGGCTTCCATGCCGAATCCGCGCGACCGCACGTCCAGCGACCGGTAGAGCTCGATCGGCATCAGCTTGTAGCACGTTTCAAGATCGCCAATGTACGAGTTGAAGAGGATGTTCGCGGCGAGAGTGACACCCTTGTTCCCCATCACGTACCAGAACGAGTAGGCGGCGTGGCCGCCAAAGCTCCGGCTTCCATAGACGACCGTGGCGGTGCCGTTGAGAACCGGTTCGAGGAGCCTTGGGATGTCGAGCGGGTCGTATTCGAGGTCCGCGTCAAGAATCACCATGTAATCACCGGTGGCGGAGTCGACGGCAGTCCGGATCGCGGCGCCCTTGCCACGGTTGCGGGGATGGCTGATGGCGCGCAGGCGGCTGTCGTCACACTGGGCAAGGATGTCCGGCGTCCGGTCGGAGCTGCCGTCGTCGACCACAACGAGCTCGATCTCGCACGGGTAGTCCACTGCGAGTGACTGCTTGAGCGCCTGGCCGAGCCGGTCCTCCTCGTTGAAAACAGGCATCAAGATCGAAAGCTTCACGACGGCCCCTTTTCAGCGTGCCTGGTACGACCCGGTCAAAGCTGGGTGCGGGCGACGGCGAATACGGATTGTCCGAACGGCGGGCGCCAGCGGCGCTCCAGCCGTTTGGCTACCGGCCCAACGGTCCGGTCGTAGCCGCGCAGGAGAGGCCCGTTGCGCGGAAACCAGCCGAGCAAAGTGCACACCAGGTACCAGTTGATCAGGCCGATGGGGTTGATATACCGGAGTTCTTCAATAGTCAGCCCGGCATCGGTGAGCACAGTGGACAGTGAGTCGCAGGTGTACCGGCGGAAATGACCGACGCTGCGGTCGAATCGGCTCATCGCGAACTGAAACGCCGGCACGATCAATACCACCGCACCCCCAGGGCGCACCAAGTGCGCCGCACCGCGCATCGCCGAAACGTCGTCCTCGATATGTTCCAGGACGTTGAGTGCGACCGCCGCACTGTGCGCGCCTCGTTCGCCGGTCGGCAGCTTCAGGCGGCGGACAGTCACTCGCGGGTCGTCCACGAATCGCTCGCGCAGTACCTTCAGCCGGCCGTCGTCGGACTCGGTCACGGTCATGCGGGGGAGCGTGGGCAGCCACTCGGCCGCGTAGGCACCGTTGCCGGCCCCGATCTCGATCGGGTCGTTGCCGAGGTACGGGCTGGCCAGGCCAGCCAGCCAACGTCGGTAGTTGACAGCCTCGGTGAGATCCTCCAGCACCCGGGACTGGAGGTCCTGCTCGGTCACTGGTCGGACTCCCAAGTGGAGGGGGGCGGCACGATCGCTGAAATCGTATGGCAGGCATTGTAAGTGGTCAACACGTCCCAGGTGCACGGCAGCACCTGCTGTGGCGCCTGGCACGCACGCGCGGCCTGGTTAGAGCGACGCCGCCGTGGTGGTGATGGCGGTGACGGCGCGGTCGAGGAGGGCGTCCGGCGCGGAGCTTCGCAACAGGTCCAGTACCATCACGCGCACCTGGTCGACCAATGCGAGATCGTTGTCGAGTCGCGACACGCGCAGGTGAGCGCGGCTTTCCGCGTCGGCGCCGAGATCCGCGAGGGTCTGGATGAGGGCGAACATCGCCTCCGCCCGGGTGACCGCGCCTGCTGCCGTCGCCGGGCCGGCCGCGGTGCCTGGGGCTATGCCCGCATCGGTGGCCGGTCGCATGGCCCACCGTGCGTCTGTCCAGTGGCTGACCCGTCCCACGAGACGATCGGCGACCGTGCGAAGCCGCACGGCCGCCGATAGCGAAGTTCCTTGGGGGTCAGTCCCGGCCACGCAGATAGCTCAACAGACGCAGCACTTCCAGGTAGACCCAGATCAGGCCGACCAGCAGGCCGAACGCACAGGTCCAGGCCATCTTCTTCGGAGCGCCTCGGGCGATGCTCTCCTCGATCAGGGCAAAGTCCAGAATGAACGTGAGAGAGGCAATCACGATCACGACCAGGCTGAACACGATGGCCAACCCGCTGCCGTCGCGGAGATGGGTGTTGACACCGAACAGGCTCAGCACGAGGTTCACCAGGATGATGCCGAAGATACCGGCCACTGCGGCCATCAGACCACGCGCGAATTTCGGCGTGGCCCGGATGACCCGGAACTTGTAGAGCGCAGTCATGATCAGGAAGATGCCAAAAGTTCCGGCAGCCGCCTGGATGACGATGCCGTCGAATGCCATCTCGTAGGCCTTGCTGACCAGGCCGACGAACACGCCCTCGACCACCGCGTAGGTGAGCAGCAGCGGCGGGTTGGTGATTTGCTTGAAGCTGATGATCAGGCCCAGTACCAGGCCGATCATGGCGGAGCCGATCGCCGCCGGACGCGAGAGGTCCAACGGAATAATGGAAACAGCGATGAAGGCACTGATTGCGGTCACCGCGAGCAGCGTCACCGTCTTGACGACAACGTCATCGATGGTGAGGCGCTCGCTGACCGACGTCTCAACCGGCGAGGTGTAGTAGTCGGTCTGCTGGCCATAAGGGTTGGCTGGCGGGTAGCCCGTCTGAGTCTCCGGCGTCAGCCGGGTGAGCACCGGATTGGAACTACGCACTGCAGGCCTCCAGGTCGTCTTACCTGACATCTGACCTACCAGCGTAGCGCGCGACCCCTGGTGGAGCGGGCGACAGACGTCTCATTTCGGCCCAACCGCGGCTGGCCGAGAAAGCGGACCACCTTCACATCCGGCCGGTTCTGTGATCAAGAGGCAGCCTGGCCTCCGCTGATCTTCCACGGAGGCTCCGCGTGCCCGGGGCGGGGTTCGAACCCGCACGCCCGTGAAAGGCAGCCGCTTTTAAGGCGGCCGTGTCTGCCGATTCCACCACCCGGGCGGGCTGCCACCACGTTAGCGGCTCGATGCCCGGCTTGTCCTGCCGCGCCGGTCGCTATGAAGCGGCTATTCGGGGTGTTACCTTAGCGCCCGTGAGCAGTGCCTCCCACCAGCCGGTCGCTGCCGGAGCGCCCGCCAGCCCACTACGGGACACTGCCGACAAGCCTGCGAACGTCGGCGCACCGACCTGGGTCACCGCCGCCCGGCGCCGAACGGCGGGTTGGCTGGCGACACCGGGGGCGTTCGACGTCGCGGCAGCGCTGATCTTCGTCGCTTTCGCGGTCTGGCTGGTGCACGGGTTCTGGCCGCATCCAGGTACCAGGGCCTTGGCCGAGAACGTGGGCGACCAGGCCCTCAACGAATGGTTCCTGGCGCACGGGGTGACATTCTGGACCGGCGACTTCTCCCTGGTCACCGACCGGCTCAACGCCCCGGATGGGGTGAACCTGATGAGCAACGCGTCGAGCATCCTGTTCGGCGTCGTCATGGCTCCGGTCACCGCGTTGTTCGGGCCGGCCACCACCTTTGCGATCAGCGTCGCGTTCAACCTGGCCGCCACCGCCGCGGGCTGGTATCTGGTGCTGGCCAGGGCGCTCAACCTGCGGCGCGGGGCCGCCCTCGTCGGTGGAGTGTTGGCGGGATTCGGACCGGGGATGATTTCCCAGTCCAACAGCCATATCCACATGACCGCCCAGTACCTGGTGCCGCCGATCGTCTACTGCGTCATCCGGTTGACCCGGGTCGCCAGCGCGAAGGGCACCATCCTCACCGGCCTCGCCCTGGGACTGCTGGTTTCGGCCCAGGTATTTGTCGGCGAGGAGGTCCTGTTCCTCACCGCACTGGGCCTTGCGCTGTTCAGCCTCAGCTACGCCTTGCTGCGACCCCGATGGTGCCGCAAGGTGGCGCCGCGGGTCCTGGGCGGACTCGCGGTGGGGGCCGGGCTCACCCTGATCCTGCTGGCATATCCATTGTGGACACAATTCCAGGGTCCCCAGCACACCCCGAACGCGCCCTTCGAGGGACGGTTCTTCTACGCCGACCTGGCCACATACCTGCTGTTCTCGCCGCTCTCGATCGGCGGCTCCCCGGATATCCACAGGCTGTCCACCAGCGCGGCCGAGTTCAACGCCTACCTGGGCCTGCCGTTGGTGATCATCGTGGTCGCCGCGCTGATCCTCCGGCGACGTTCCCCGCTGACCCTCGCCCTGGGCTTCACCGCTTTTCTCATGTTCTGGCTCTCACTCGGCCCGACCGTCACCGTGAACGGCACCCAGACCGAACTACCGAGCCTGTACGCGTTACTCAACGACCTGCCCGTGATCAACGCCGCACTGCCCACCCGCTACGCGCTGGCGCTGCTGCCCCTGTGTGCGATCCTGCTGGCGTCCGCGATCGACGAAGCATTGTCCGCTGGCCGCTTCGTCAAGTTCGTGGTGCCGGCGGCAATCATCGCGGCGTTGCTGCCGAACATGCCCCTGCCGCTGGAAACCACCTCGCGAGCACCGGTGCCCGGGTTCATCTCCACCGGCGCCTGGCGGCAGTGCGTGCCGGACGGCGGTGTGATGATGCTGATTCCCGCACCCAATGCGTGGGGGCCGGACCTGATGCGCTGGCCGGCGGAGGCGAACGCCGCGTTTGCCATCCCAGAGGGCTTTTTCATCGGGCCGTACGCGGCCGGCGGGAATTCGTCCATGGGCATCTACCCGCGGCCCACGTCGCAACTGCTCAACCAGGTGGCCGAGACCGGCCAGATTCCCCAGGTCACCGACGCCGATCGCACCCAGGCGCGGGCCGACCTCGACTACTGGAAGGCCGACTGTGTCGCGCTGGCGCCGGTGTCCAACCAACCGGCGCTGCGCGCGACCATGGATCAACTCTTCGGGCCGGGACAGTCCATTGTCGACGTATGGACGTGGAAGATCGCTCGCTGAGCGGCGGCCTACTCTGCCGCGGCGCGGGCCAGGGTGACCGTGGGCGTGACCTCGGTGAACGGTTGGCGTGGCGAGTGCAGCTCACCCATGGACACGACCTCCCGCCGTAGCAGCAGAGCGAGGGTCCAGTCGACGATGACGCGGATCTTCCGGTTCAGGCTGGGCACCCGGCTCACATGGTACGAGCGGTGCATGAACCAGGCCGGCAGCCCGCGCACCTTGATCCCGTAGACCTGAGCCACTCCCTTGTAGAGTCCAAGGCTGGCCACCGAACCCACATGCTTGTGCTTGTAGTCGCGCAATGGTGTGCCGCGCAACTCGGCCCGCAGGTTGTCCGCCAGCCGCACCGCCTGGCGCACCGCGTGCTGAGCGCTCGGCGAGCACAACTCACCCGGTACGGACGAGGCCAGGTCAGGCACGGCCGCGCCATCGCCCGCGCTCCACGCGCCCGGCACGACCATGCCGTCGGGCCCGATGACCTGCAGAGTGGGCAGGCAGGTGATGCGGCCCCGATCGTCACGCGGCAGGTCGGTGAAGTCCAGCATCGGCGACGGCTTCACGCCGGCCGTCCACACGATCGTGTCGGCCGGGAAGCTGTCCCCATCGGAGAGCTTGACCACGCCGTCGACACACGACTCGAGCCGGGTGTCCAGCCGGACATCGATGTTCCTCGGCGGTCGAGTTGCACGACCGTGTAGGCGCCCATGTCCCGGTCCACCTCAGGCAGGATCCGGTTGGTCGCCTCGACCAGGACCCAGTGCATGTCGGAGGCCTCGATGTTGTCGTAGTACTTCATCGCCGACACGGGCCATGTCCTCCATTTCGGCCAGCGCCTCGATGCCCGCGTAGCCACCGCCCACGAACACGAAGGTGAGCGCCCGCTTGCGGGTCTCCGGGTCCACTGTGGTGGTTGCCACGTCGAGCCGGTCCAGCACGTGGTTACGCAGATAGATGGCCTCGCCGATGGTCTTGAACCCGATGCGCGTGCTCCCGCAACCCGGGGATCGGCAGGGTTCGCGAGACCGATCCTGGCACGCAGATGATGTGGTCGTACTCGACCTCCACCACCGGGCCGACGATCGGCGCCACGATGGCGCACTTGCGGGCGTGCTCGACCTTGGTGACCTCTCCGGACAGCACCCGGCACCGGCGCAACTCCCGGCGCAACGGAACCACACTGTGCCGGGGCGAGATGTTGCCGGCCGCCGCCTCAGGCAGGAACGGCTGGTACGTCATGTGCGGCTGGGGATCCACCACCATGACCTCGGCCTCGCCCGCAGCGGAGCTTCTTGGACAGGCGCAGCGCTGCATATAGACCGACGTGACCGGCACCCACAACGAGAATCCGTTTCGGCTTCACGCATCAAACGCTACTCCGGTCGGCACGTGAACATCGGTCACTGTCACCGAACTCACGACCGCCGCAGTGCCTGCCGGACCGGCTCAGCCGCGGCGCTGATGCGCGTGCCAGGCGAGCAGGCCAACCAGTGAAGCCGCCACGGCGGAGCCGACTACCGGGCCGATCACCGAGCTCGCCGCAGGCAACTGGCCGGCAACCGCCATACCGAGCAGACCCACCACCAGGCTGGCCCCAGCACCGACCCGCCCGGACCAGCCACGCCCCCAGCACACCGGCGCTGAGGACGCAGTCGTACGGGAGCACCGCGGCGAAAGCGGCGGCGGCGTGCATGAGGTACAGCGATGCGGCCAGCAGAGCCGACACTGGGTACGGTGACCGGTTCGGCGAACCCGATGGTGCTGATCAACCAGGTCACGATCACGACCAATGCGATCAGCCCGACGAACCGGCTGCGCGGCACCCAGCCGACTCCCACGCTCACCACGATCACCGCCGGCTCCCACCCGCCACGCGACCGACGGCGGCGCCGAGAGCACCTGGTCCAACGGCAGCGACGTGACCAGGGCCACCATGGCGGCGACACAGGCGATGACCCGTACCAGGGCTGGGCCGCCCGACGTCCGCCGGATCCGCGACAGCGTGGCCGCGACCTGGTTGCGGGAGTTGGCGCGGATCAGCGCCAGTCGCGAACTCATCGGAGCACCGATCCTCGGGCGCCGTGGCCAGCGCGGGTCATGTCCCGCAGCACCTGGTCCAGGCTGCCCGGCGCCGGCCACGCGGTCACCGGCACGCCCATCTCGCGGAGCTGGCCGATGGTCGTTGTCCCGGTCCAGCCGCCACAGCCGGTGGGCCACGACTGGCCATGAACGTCCGCCTTCGCGGCCGCCAGCCTGGTCGGCAGCGTGTCGATGGCCACCACCAACCGACCGGCCCGGGCCAGTCCGGCGATCATGCTCCGCGCCGCTCGACTCCAGCAGCGGGGTGAGCACGACAACCAACGCGGATCCGGGGAGAGACTGCGGACGATCCGAACACCGTGGTCGTCCGCGCTCGTGCGTGACGGATCGGCGTGCACGTCAGCAGCCACTCCAGGGCCGGTGCAGGATGTCGGCGGCCGCTGGCGGGGCGCAGGACTGCGGGGCAGGCCCGACCGTATTCCAGCAGCCCCACCCGGTCGCCCCGGTGCAGGTAGTGCTCGGCGATCGCCGCGGCGGCCCGGACCGTGGTGTCGACCACCGACGCCGCGCCGTGCACCCCGCCTGAGCGGCCGGCCTCGTGCAGCACATCGAGCAGGACCACCACCTCGGCGTCCCGGTCGGAGAGGGTGTGCGGCCACGTGCAGCTGCCGGGTGCGCAGCGGTGACCCGCCAGTCGACCCGCCGAAGCCGGTCGCCTGGAGCAAGCGCGGACGCCGGCCAGCTCGCCGCCCTCGCCGGGCCGGCGGGAACGGTGCACCCCCGACCAGTGCGGCGGCCCGGGGCATGGCCTCGACCGCCTGGAACGCGCGGCACGCGGATAGACCCGCACGCCGGTCGGCCGGCGACAGCGGCCGTCGCGCTCAGCAGCAACCCGTCCGCGGCCACCGCGTACGCAGCGGCCGGCCCGAACGGGTGCAGACCCCAGCGCAGCGCGGTTGCCGGTCAGGTCGACATCGAAGCTGCGATGTGGTCCGAGCGTGATCCCGAACGGCCGGTCTGTGCCGCCGTAGGCGTAGCCAGTGTCGAATGGTGCACGCGCAGGACGCGAGGTCCGGGCCCGACCAGCGTCCGGATTGGACACGGTCGGGTCGGCGACCTGCGGTCGCGCCGCCTTCGGCCGCCGGGTCGGCGGGTACCCCGATGCTGACAACTCGGGAGCTCGGTGGGCCGCGACCGCATGGCCCAGGCGACGCCGATGGCGAACGGCGCAGCCAACACCACCAGGTCGAGGCGACCGAGGAAGATCCCCAGCAGGACCAACGTGCCGGTGAGCAACACCGCCCGGCCGAGCGCCCGGGTGGGCGTCCAGAATGATTCGGGCTGCGCCACGTCATGCCCGCTGCGCCGGCGGGACCGGTTCGGCCAGCTCGCCGTGCTGGGCCAACGCTGTGCTCACCGGCACGCCGCGCTCACCGGCGTGGGTACCTGGCGCAGGACCTCCACCACCACGCTGGCCGAGTCGACCCGGCGTAGCCACATCTCCGGGCGCAGGGTGATGCGGTGGGCAAGGGCGGGCACCGCCACCTCCTTCACATCCTCCGGCACCACGTAATCGCGACCGTCGAGCGCCGCCGACCGCGCGCGACATCAGCATCAGGGCCAGCGAACCGCGCGGCGAGGCGCCCACCAGCACCTGACGGGTGATCCCGGGTCGCCGCGGCGAGAGCCACGATGTAACGGCCGACCGAGTCCTCCACCTCGACGTCCTCAAGCGCCGCCTGCATGGCGCGCAGCGTGGCGGCGTCCACCACCGGGTCCATGTACGGATTCCTCACGCCGGCGGCGATAACCGGCGGCGCAACACGTCCCACTCCTCGTCAGGCGCCGGGTAGCCGAAGGACACCCGCAGAGGAATCGGTCCAGCTGCGCCTCGGGCAGCGGGTAGGTCCCCTCGTGCTCGATCGGGTTGGCGGTGGCCAGCACATGGAACGGCGGTGCAGGGCATAGGTCATGCCCTCTACCGAGACCTGCTTCTCCTGCATCGCTTCCAGCAACGCCGACTGCGTCTTCGGTGGTGTCCGGTTGATCTCGTCCGCCAGCAGCAGGTTGGTGAAGATCGGTCCAGCCCGGAAGGTGAACTCGTGGCTGCGCTGGTCGTAGAGGAAGGACCCGGTGACGTCGGCGGGGAGCAGGTCCGGGGTGAACTGCAACCGGCGGAAGCTCAACCCCAGTGCCTGCGCGAAGCAGCGCGCGGTCAGCGTCTTGCCCAATCCGGGCAGGTCCTCCAGCAGCACGTTCCCACCGGCCAGGATGCCGGCCAGGACGAGCCGCAACGACTCGCGCTTGCCGACCACGACCGTGCCCACCGCGTCCAGCACCTGTGCGGCGAGCTCACCCACCTCGGCCACCGTAAGCGGTCGCGCCTGTGTCACCATCTATCCCCCATCAATCAGTACGCGTCGGTCTGAGGCCGCTTCACAGTAGCTCCAGCCGTTTCGCTGCGGCCGCGATCTCTTTCGGCTTGGGCACCCGGACGATCGGTTCGTGCAGGAGCTGCCAGAAATCCTCGCCCAGAAGCATTCTGGCCCGTACCGGGTCGCTCGCCCGGGTGATGGAGTGCCGCAGTCGCAGCCGCTCGTCGGCCAGTTCACCCAGCCGGTTCACCACCGTGCCCTGGAAGCGATCCGCGGAGCCGGAGCCCCAGTCGAGCCGGCGATCCCAGCGCCGGATGGCGTCGCGCATGCCGTCGCCGCCCTCATACCAGCCCGCGACATCGAGCGTTCCAGTACGTGCGGGTGCCCGGACCGCGTCGACCACCCGGCGCGAATCTGGTTCGCGGCTGGCCTTGACCGCCTGGCGTACTCCCACCACCGCCGTGCTGAGCGCAAGCAGCAGCGGGAACGGCGCCCTCAAATTCGCCACGGCGAACAATGTGTAGGCGACGGCCGAGAGCAGGAACGCCTGGATCGCGGTGGGCGCCAGCCACCGCCGCGGCCGTTGCGCCCGGACCTGGACGGGCGGTCCGTCGGAGAACTCAAGGAGTTCGTCGAGCTGAGCAATGTCCGGCTGGGCGTTGCGAGGCTGGCGCGGCAGGCGGCGGTTGCTCACGAGACGCCCATAACCAGCTCGTCGCGCAGCTGGGTCAGTGCCGCCCGGGCTTCATCACGCATGGAGACGTCCACGGTGTGGGTGGCGAACCGGGCGTGCCGGTACACCGCGGCGAAGCGATCCAGCACGGTCGGGCTTGCCGCGGTGCCGGCCAGCAGCCGGGAGACCAGTTCGGCGGAGGTCTCGCCAGCGGCCCGGGAGATGCCGGCCGCGGCGGCGGCCTCCTCGAGCCGTACCCAGCAGGCAATGACGACCCGGCGTGGATCGGCATCGTCTTCGTCCAGGTCGGACAGTCCTTGGTCCAGCACCTGCCAGACCCGCCGTGCGGTCTGCGCCGCGGTGGGCTCAGGTTCCGACTCCGGCAGGGCGTCGTGGGAGCGTCCGGCGAGCCGGTTGCGGATGAGCAGCCACACCAGGAGGCCGATGACAGCGAGCACCATCACAATGCACAAGGCGGTCATCAGCCAACCCACCCACGTCGGTGGGCTGGGAACCTCGCTGGGCGGGCCGGCGATCGCAGTAGGCTGGCGTTCTTCCCGGTCGGGCCTCTCGACGAAAGGTGCCGGCACCACCGGACGGTTCTGGATGGTCGGGTTCCCGTACACCGCGGCCAGCATCGCGGCGCCGAGCAGCGCCACCACCGTTGCCAGCGGAACCCACCGGACCAACTTGGACACG
Organism: uncultured Actinomycetota bacterium; assembly: GCA_963742855.1. Classification (GTDB taxonomy): domain Bacteria; phylum Actinomycetota; class Actinomycetes; order Mycobacteriales; family Micromonosporaceae; genus CAVUNP01. The sequence continues at coordinate 340,721 of CAVUNP010000023.1, forward strand.
GCCACCCCCCAACCGTTAGCCCGCGGCCTCCCGGGCCGCCGCCAGTACGCTGTCCAGCATCGCCGGTGTAAGCCGGCCGGTAAACGTGTTCTGCTGGCTCACGTGGTAACAACCCAGCAATGTCGGCGCGCCGGGCAGGTCGACCCGCACACCATGTCCGAAGGCTGGGCGCGGGGCCGGTGCCTGAACACCGTAGACGTTCTTCAACGCGGGCCAGTAGGCGGCCCACGCGAACGCGCCCAGGGCGATCACCACCCGTAACGTCGGACGAATCAGCGTCAGCTCCCGGTGCAGCCAGGGGGCACACGTGTCCCGCTCCAGCGGCGTGGGCTTGTTGCCCGGTGGCGCGCACCTGACCGAGGCGAATATTCGGGTGTCTATCGAGTTGCAGCCCGTCATCGCGAGAAACGCTGGTGGGTTGGTTGGCCAGCCCGGTCCGGTGCATCGCCGCGAACAGCACATCGCCGGACCGGTCGCCGGTGAAGATCCGGCCGGTCCGGTTGCCGCCGTGCGCCGCCGGCGCCAGGCCGAGGATGGCGATGCGCGCGTCGGCCGGACCGAACCCCGGCACCGGCCGGCCCCAGTACGTCTCGTGCCGGAACGCGGCCCGCCGGGTGGTCGCCACCTCTTCCCGCCAGGCAACCAGGCGCGGACAGGCCCGGCACTCGCTGATCACCGCGTCCAGCCTGGCCAGGTCAGGCGTGGTGGCAGCGCTACGGGCCACCGCCGCCGCGGACCTGGCACCCGGCATCGCCATCGGCTACCGGATCGGGGTCAGGCAGAGAACAAAACCCTTCCCGCCCGGGTTGATCGCCCGGAAGTTGGCCCTGGCGCTCGGGAACGCGTCGCACACGTCGTCGGCCTTGGCCTGCGCCTCGGTCCTGTCCTCGAGCCGACCCTCCACCTTGTACAGCGCGTCGCGGCTGGCGCAGTCGACCAGCTTGGCGTCGTTGGCGTCGACGTCCTGGCCTTCGCCCGGCTGAGCCACGTTGCCGATGCAGTCGCCCACCGCCGCATCTTTCAGCGGGTTTCCGCCCAGTTGCTGGCGCACAAGGAAGACCCCACCGGCGACCAGGATGGCGACGATGATCGCGACAATCAGGCCGAGCAGGCGTCTGGCGCCCTTCTTTGCCTCCGGTTGTGCGGCCGGCGCTTCGCCCTGGGGCGTGCCGAACGTCTCCGTCCCGGACTGGGCCGGCACGACGCTGCCGGGCGCGGCGTTGCCCGGCACAGCGCTGGCGGGCGCGCGGGCAGCGCCGAAGGTCTCCGCGCCCGCGGGCGCGGTGGGAGTGGGAGTGGGAGTGGTTCGGCTGGGCGCCGCGCCGAAACTTTCCGTGGCAGGCCCCGCCGGCGCCGCACCGAAAGCCTGCTGTGGCACCTGGGCGGCCTGCTGAGCGGCCACGCTGGCGGGCACCGGGCCGGCATCGGCAGCGGCGAGCGCAGCCGCCGGAGCGGGCGGTTCTATCGACCCCGGCTGGGGCGGAGCCGCCGCTGGCGGGACCGCCGGCTCCGCCGCGTGTTTCGGCTGTGTGGGCGGTGCCGGCTGGGGCGGCACGGGTTGCGGCGGTGGCGCCGACGGGCTGTTCTGCTCGGTCACGTGCGTTCCTTTCCGGGGTGGTCGTGAACGGCGTTACCGTATCGGGTCCGAGGCCACCCCGGCCGGCTGCCGTGGCGCTTACTTCACCAGAAATCCGAATATTGCCCCTAATGCGGCCAAGATAGCCACTCCGCCGCCGACCAGCAGCCCAAGATTACGGCCCGACGAGCGGGGCGCGCTGCCCACGGTCTGCTCAGCGGGCGCGTCGCCGAAGGTGCTCGTGCCGTCATGGCGCGGCGCGTCGCCGAACGCCTCCTGGCCGGGCGCCGACCCCAGTGACTCGGTCGGTCCGCCCGTGGCCGGACGGTCTCGTTCCTGTTCAGCCATGCCGATTCCTCTCAGGTACGGATGTGAGTGCGCCCCGGACCGTAGTCCTCCGCGACCCTGCCCGCCACCCAACCGTCCGGCTCACGACGCGACCGCGGCCCAGCGAGGCCGGGCCAGGTCTGGTCAACCGAGAATGCTGTAGGCGATCCCGTCAAGAATGTCGTGTTCGCTGGCGACCACCGACGGCGCGCCGGCACGATCCATCACAATGCGCAATATCAATGCACCGGCTCCGATCACATCCGCGCGGCCCGGGTGCATGACCGGCAGCGCTAGCCGCTCGGCCACGGTCATCGCGAGCAGTTCGTCGGTCAGCTCGGCCACCTCCGGGTAGGTCATTCGGGCGTGGTGCACTCGCTCGGGCCGGTAGGTGTCCAACCCCAGTGCCAGCGCGGTCACGGTGGTCACCGAGCCGGCCAGACCGATGAGAGTGCCCGACCTACGGCCGCTCACCGCATCGAGCGCCCGGTCCACCACCTGGGTAATGTCCGCCTCGGCGTCCTGGACCTGTGCCGGCGTGGGCGGGTCGTCGCGTAGATGCCGTTCGGTCATCCGGACACAACCGACGTCCACGCTGATCGCGTTCTCGGGCGCGCCGTCCCGCCCGCCTACCACGAACTCGGTGGAGCCACCGCCGATGTCGACCACCAGGTATGGCGTTGGCGTATCCACGGGTAGCCCGCGCACCGCCCCGGTGAAGGAGAGCTGGGCCTCCTCCTGGCCGGTCACGACCTCCGGTTCGGCGCCCAGGGTCTGGCGCACCATGGCCCGGAAGTCGCCGGCATTGGCCGCGTCCCGGCTGGCGCTGGTCGCCACCATGCGCACCCGCTCGGCGCCGAGCGTCCGGAGTTCTTCCGCATATCCGCACAGTGCCACCCGGGTCCGCTCGATCGCCTCGGGGGCCAGCCGGCCGGTGCGGTCCACGCCCTGCCCGAGCCGGACCACTTCCATCCGGCGTACGACCGTGGTCAGCGTGCCAGCCGGATCCGCGATATCGGCGACGAGCAGGCGGATGGAATTCGTGCCACAGTCGATCGCCGCCACCCGGGTCATGGCTAGAGCCTAGAGATGAAGGAGCATGCGCGTGTTCCCGAGGGTGTTCGGCTTGACCCGTTCGAGCTCCAGGAACTCGGCCACCCCCTCGTCGTACGAGCGGAGCAACTGTTCGTAGACGTCCGCCGGCACCGGCGTACCGCCGATCGGCACAAATCCGAACGAACCGAAGAACGCGGTCTCGAAGGTCAGTACGAACACCCGCCGTACGCCCAGATCGCGGGCCGCGTCGAGCAGCGCGGCAACCAGACGGTGGCCAATCTTCTGGCCGCGAAAGCCCGGGTCGACCGCCACCGTACGCACCTCGGCCAGGTCCTCCCACATGACGTGTACGGCGCCGCAGCCGACGATGTGGCCACCTCCGCCGGCGTCGGCGGACCCTTGGTGGATGCCTCGGCCACCCAGAACTCCTGGACGTCCTCGAACAGGGCGACCGTGGCTTTCGAGAGCAGTCTCCGGTCTGTCGCGTAGACGTCGATCAAGCCACGGATCGCGCGGACGTCGCCGGTGCGGGCCCGACGGATGGTGATCAGCATCTCAGCTGCCGGCCCCATCCGACACGCAGGGCCCATCCGTCCACCATGGACCGATCATGGCCCGGGTCTCGTCGCCGAACGGGTTGACGCCCGGGCCCTCGGCCAGCGACTGGGCCAAATGTACGTGCAGGCACTTGACCCGGGTAGGCATACCGCCGGCGGACACTCCGGCGATCTCCGCCACCTCGGCGATGCTCGCACGCTGGGCCAGATACCGTTCGTGTGCCTGCCGATAGCGCTCCGCCAGCTCCGGGTCGGTAGCGAGGCGGCCGGACATCTCCCGCATCAAGCCGGCCGACTCGAGGGTACTGACCAGGGCGGCCGCACGCGGACAGGTCAGGTAGTACAGCGTAGGAAAGGGCGTGCCGTCGGCCAGTCGCGGTGAGGTCTGGACCACGTCCGGCAGGCCACAGGGGCACCGGTGCGCCACCGCGCGGGCGCCTCGCGGGGGCCGGCCGAGCTGTGCCGCGACTATGGCCCGGTCCGCCTCGCTCAGCGGCTGTTCGTCATCCACCTGCCCACCTCACCACACCGGGCGCGCGGGCTAGTGAGGGGATGGCGAATCGAGCTCCTCGAGGTTGGCCCACAGTTGGGAGAACCACGGGACCCGCTGATCCTCGGTGCCGGCCTGAGTCGCGGTCGGATCGACCACCACGTAGAGCAGCTCGCCCTTGCGCACCAGTTGGAACCGGGTCCGCGCCTGCGGCGATGACGTACTCGTCGTCGTTCCATTGTGCCAACGACTCGGTCAGCCCGACGATCCGCTGCCGTTGCTGTTGCTGGGACGCCTTCAGGGCGTTGATGTGTGCTTGCTGCTCGAGATAGACCCGCACCGGGTAGGCGTAGGCGAATGCGAGAGCGATCAGCAGCGCCCCGAGCACCGCGGCCCGGCCGGAAATCCGGCGTGGCCGGCGAGGAGCCCGGGTCCGGCGGGCCGGCCCGGCAGCCCGGCGGATGCCGCTGCGAGGATCGACCCGCGCGCCGGCACGCCGGTTCCTGGTCCGCTGGCTGGCCGCGCGTGGGCTGGAACCCGCCGCGGGCCGCGCGGCATCCCTGGCCGGCCGCTGCCCGCTGGGCATCCGTCGCTGGCTCATCCCACCCCCGCGCCTGGACTGCCGGCACCGGCTTGGGTTCGGTCCGCAACGCCGTGTGCGTGCCCGGACCGCGCCCAAGCCGGCGGGTTGGCTCTGGTCAGGAGCTACGGTAGCGAGGGAACGCACCCGCTCCGGCGTAACGCGCCGCGTCGTCCAACTCTTCTTCGATGCGTAGGAGCTGGTTGTACTTCGCCACCCGCTCGGACCGAGCCGGGGCGCCGGTCTTGATCTGCCCGGTACCCATGGCGACGGCCAGGTCGGCGATGGTGGTGTCCTCGGTCTCGCCGGACCGGTGGCTCATCATCGCCGGAAGCCGGCCCGGTGCGCGAGCTCGACTGCGTCGAACGTCTCGGTGAGCGAACCGATCTGGTTCACCTTCACCAGTACGGCGTTGGCGGAACCTTCCGCGATGCCGCGGGCGATCCGCTCCGGGTTGGTCACGAACAGGTCGTCACCGACGATCTGCACCCGGTCGCCGAGCGCGTTGGTAAGCGCCTTCCAGCCGGCCCAGTCCTCTTCGGACAGCGGGTCCTCGATGGACACGATCGGGTAGGTCTCGGCCAGTTTCCGGTAGTAGGCGATCATTTCGTCGGACGTCTTCAGGGCGCCTTCGAACGTGTAGCCGTCGGCCGAGTGGAACTCGGTGGCCGCGACGTCCAGGGCCAGCACAATGTCCGTACCGAGGGTGAGGCCGGCTGACTGCACCGCCTCCGCGATCAGGTCCAGCGCGGCCACGTTGGCCGGCAGGTTCGGCGCGAAGCCGCCCTCGTCACCGAGCCCGGTGGACAGGCCCTTCTTCTTGAGCACCGACTTGAGCGCGTGGTACACCTCGGTACCGCTGCGCAGCGCGTCGCGGAAGGTGGGCGCACCGATCGGCGCGATCATGAACTCCTGGATGTCCACATTGGAGTCCGCGTGGGCGCCACCGTTGAGAATGTTCATCATCGGCACCGGCAGGAGGTGCGCGTTCGGGCCGCCCAGGTAGCGGAACAGGCTCAGCTCGGCCGACCGGGCGGCCGCCCGCGCCACCGCCAGCGACACGCCCAGGATCGCGTTCGCCCCGAGACTGGACTTGTCCGGCGTCCCATCCAGATCCAGCATCCGCTGGTCGATGGCGCGCTGGTCGCTGGCCTCGTAGCCGACGAGTTCCTCCACGATGCGGTCCGCGATGTTGGCGACCGCGTTCTGCACGCCCTTGCCGCCGTAGCGCTTGGCGTCGCCGTCGCGCAGTTCGACTGCCTCGAACTTTCCGGTGGAGGCGCCCGACGGCACCGCCGCGCGGGCAATTGTTCCGTCGTCCAGCCCGATCTCTACCTCGACCGTCGGGTTGCCCCGCGAGTCAAGGATCTCCCGGGCGACGATTCCCTCGATGGTGGCCACTTCGTGCCGCTCCTCATGGTGTCAGTTCCCGCGGTCGTCTCGTTCCGCAGGGTTTCGTTCTGCAGGTATTCAGATACTGCAGGGGTGAAGGGGTCCGCTGCGTTGCGGGGACATCCCCAAGACTATCGCCTCCCCGGGCTGGCCGGGTCAGGGGCACCGAAGCACGCCCAGCTGTGACCGAGGCCCAGATCGGCGGCGCTTGCTCGGCGGCTTGCTCGGCGGCATCAGACGTTGAGCAGCGCGCGCAGGTGACGCGGCGAGGGCGAACCGTGCGCCAGCATCGCGTCGTGCCAGGCGGCCACGCTGGTGCCGGCCGGGCGCGCCGCGCCAATGGCGGCGACCTCGGTGTAACCGACGAAGTAGGTGGACAGCTGGGTCGAGGTCAGCAACGCCCGGCGCCACTTGCCGGCCGCCTCGCCCTCCTCCTGGAAGCCCCGACCGGTCATCAACGTCATCGCCTCGCCCTCGGTCATGTCCTCGCAGTGCACCAGCTGGTCGAGGATCGCGTTGATGGTCATCCGCAACTGCATCTTCAGCTGCTGCAACCGGATCGGCAGCCCGCCGAAGCCGTGGTCGGCCATGACCTGCTCGGCATACACCGCCCAGCCCTCGACGAACGGACCGGACCGGGCCACCGTCCGGGTGCGGGTACTGCCCACGTACCGCCGGGAGTGGGCAAGTTGCAGGAAGTGGCCGGGCACCGCCTCGTGCACCGTGAGGTTGCGCACCATGTGGTCGTTGTATTCGCGGTAGAACGACTCCGCCCGTGCGGCGGTCCATTCGCTCGGCGCCGGCGCGATGCAGTAGTACGTGGGTACGTCCGCCGTTTCCAGCCCGCCCGGCGCGTCGCAGTAGGCCACCGCGACACCGCGGGCGAACTCGGGCATCTCCTGGATCACGCATGGATCGTCCACAAGTGACACCAACGCCTGCTCCCGTACGAACGCCGTGGTCTCCCCCAGGGCAACCCCGGCGAGTTCCACAATGGAGTCATTGTTGGGGTGGGCCTCGGCGAGCTGGTTCAACGCCGCCCGCACGGTGTCGTCATCAGCCCGGCCGCCGACCAGTCGCGCGGCCGCCTCGCGGATCTCCGCGCTGACCCGGTCCAGGTTCTCCCACGCCCGCCGCAGTACATCGGCCGCGGTCAGCTCGGTGTCCAGGGTGTGCCAGAGCTTCGCCTCCCACAGCCGGCGACCCAGCCTCGGCGTCGCGACCTTCGTTCGCCGCGGCGTTTCGGGCCCACTCAGCGAAACCGTCCAGCGCCGCGGCGGCCGCGTCGATGCGTGGTTTCAACAAGGACCGCAATGCCGGGGCTTCGGCCAGCAGGGCGGACACCTCCTCGCGCACGAACTGCGCGGTGCCCCGCAACTGTCCGGCGGCGGTCTCCAGGTGGATGCGCGGGCTGCTGGTCAGGCCGGCCCGTGCGGTGGCCAGCCGGTCCGGCACCTCGGCCAGCCGGGCCGCGAGCGACTCCAGCCGCTGCTCGGCCGGCGCGAACTCGCGCGCCACCAATGCATGCAGCAGGTCACCGGGATTGTGTACCAATGGGTTCCACTCGTGTTCCCGGGTCTCCGTCAGCCTGAACAGGACCCGCTCGACGAGTGACAGCAACTGCTCATGGTCAACCTGCTCGGCCTCGTCCAGGTCGTCGGTGTCCACACCGGACAGAGCAGCCGAGGCGTCCCGCAGCATGGCTGCCCGCTCGGCCACGCCCTCCGCCGACAGGTCCGGCAGCCGGTCGTCGAAGCGGTGGTCGCCGGCCTCACCGGCCAGCGCCGGATCACTCGCCAGCAGCTCATCGATGATGCGTTCCGCCATCGGTACGAACTGCATGGTGGCGGCGGAGATGGGCGCACCGCTGGCTGCTCGCGGCGCGGGCTCGGAGGTCGACATGCCTGCCAACGTAACCGATCTCCGGCCAACCGGTGCGGCGCATCAGTCGCTATCCGGCCAGGTGCGCCTGCCAGCCCGGGGTTGCGCCTGCCAGCCCGGGTGCGCCTGTCAAGCCTGATGCGACTGTCAAGTCTGATGCGACTGTCAAGCCTGATGCGACTCTGCTGCCCGCACCGCGGCGATCTGTCCCAAGGCCACCTGCCGCAACGCGGCCTCGGCATCGATGCCCGCGGCCAGGCCTCGGGCGACCAGGTCCCACAGGGCGGCGCCCAGCTCCAGACGCTGGTCGCCCGGCTCGGCCGCGGAAGTCACCGCGATGCCGGCGCCCTGTGCCCGGGAGATCACTTTCGCCGCCAGCGACAGGGCGGGCTGCGACAGCGCGACACCGTCCATGGACGAGTCGCGGGCCTTCTCCTCGCGCTTGATCCGTTCCCAGTTCCGGACGATCTCGTCCACGTCGGAGACGACCTCGTCCGCGAAGACATGCGGATTGCGGCGGATCAGCTTCGCCACCAGGTCACCGGCCAGGTCGTCCACCGACCAGGGGGATTGCGCCTGCTCCGCCATCCGGGCGTGCAGGACCACCTGCAGGAGCACGTCGCCCAGCTCCTCGCGTAGCAAGGTCAGGTCGTGCGCCTCGATGGCGTCGTACGCCTCGTACGCCTCCTCGAGCAGGTACCGGGCCAGCGTCTGGTGGGTCTGTTCCTGCTTCCACGGGTCCCCACCGGGCGAGACCAGCCGGTCCATGACGGTGACCACGTCGAGCAACCGGGCACCGACCGGGTCCCAGGATCCGTACATCAACTCGAGTTCGGCCAGGCCTGGCTCGCGGGCCAGCCGCAGGCCCAACTCGCGGGCGAACTGCTCGTCGCCGGTAGGGCCGGCCAGCCAGACGACCGTCTCGTGCTCGACCAACGCGGCCAGCAGGGCGGGCACCGCGTGCACGGCGTCGCCGGTCAGGCGTACCTCGGAACCCGACGTACGCAACGCGTTGGTGGTTTCACTTTCCGTCGACGCGAACACCGGATGTGCCCGGACCAGGTCCCAGGCGGGTGCGGTGAGCAACCCCGCCGGCAGTCGCGGCGACGTGACCAGTGTGACGATGCGGCGCGACACGTTCCGTCAGGCCGCGTCGGGTGCCGCCGGCGGCAGGTCGCGCACGGCCGGTGAGCCCGAGGTGCGCAGCGGTACTGACACCAGCAGGATCTGCCCACCCTGGCCGACCGCCACCAGCGGCAGCTCCAGCGGCTGGTAACGCGGGTTTACGACCACGTTGTACTTGTCCAGTGCCTCGATCATCTTCGGGCGAACGCCGAGGCCCTGCGCGAACTCGGTCAGCGCCTGGAGTTGCGGCAACGTCTCTTCGTACGAACCGACCTGGGCGCCGGAGGCCAACACCTTGTCGTACGCGCCCTTGAAGTCGGCCGGGCTCGGGTTCTGCGCCGGCAGGTTCGCGAACAGCAGCGTGCGGTAGGCGTCGGAGTCCACTGCGAGCTTGACGTACGGGTTGCTGACCTTGAGACCGATCTGTCCGGCGGCGGCCTCATAGTCCGGGGTGAGGAAGGGCACCTTCATGTCGGCAAGCATGCGCCGGGCCAGCTCGTCGAACACGATCAGCTGTACGACGGTCGCGCGCCATTGCCCCTTCGGTAGCCCCTCGACCGGAGCGGGGGTCGCGGTAGCGCCAGCCGCGGCGGGGTCGGATGCCTGCTGGGACTGGCGGAGCGCGATCACTTCCTCGTCCATCAGATCGACGATCTCGTCCACCCGCTCGTTGGTGACAGTGAAGTCACCGATCTGGACGGCCACGCTCGAACTGGTGGTCTGACAGCCGCTGAGAGCCAGGCCCGCGACAAGGGCCAAGGCGGCGACGGAGGCGAAACGACGGAGCATGGAGGCTACTCTCTCACCCGCTCCCCGCGCGGCTGGCGGTGGGGGGATTTTCGATCATGTAAGAGCTTGTCGATCATGCAAACTGCCCGACAAGGTACTAGACGGGACGACTTCTCAGCAGGCAACATGATCCGACCCGACCGCGCCGATAGACAGGGATCCGCATGACGGCACCGACCGCCTACCGGAGGCTGGCTGACCGGCTCGGCCTGACCGCCACTGGCCTGGCCAGTCTGGCGCCCAGAGACGTACGGTCCTGGCTGAACCGGGTCCGGGACGGCGACCTGGACAATGCCGCGCACCGGGCAACCTTGCTGCTGGTCTACCGGACCTGGCTTATCGCGCTGCTACTCAAAGTCGTCGGGTCCGCATGGGACGTGTCCTGGCACTTCCAGTCCCTGCGGGACGACTTCGCGCCGCCGCACACGATCAACCTGATCGGCGACGGTATGGCGATCGTGCTGGTGCTGTGCCACTGGTACACCCGCTTCGGCGTCGACAAGCTCGCGCTGCGGCTGATGGGCGGCGGTGCCGGCCTGTTCGTGCTGTCCGCCCCGATCGACGTGATCAACCACCGGATCAACGGGCTGGACATCACGTCGTGGAGCATCACCCACTTCGGCCTCTACACCGGCACCGCCATCATGATCTCCGGAGTGATCCGGGGCTGGCGACTGCACTCGACCGGGCTGCGCAGCCGCCCCGTCATCCTCGGTGCGCTCTGGCTGTACTTCCTCGAGAATGTCTGGTTCCCCAACCAGCACCAGGAGTACGGCGTACAGGAGATCGCCTCCTGGGACCGGGGCCAGGTGTACGCGGAAAGGGAACTGCTCGAGTTCGCGGCGCAACAACTAGGTAGGCCGGTGGACCGATCCGCGCTGGTCGAGTTCTCCCTACCCGTGCCGCCGTGGGTCTATCCGGTATGGGCGGTCGCCGCGGGCATGCTCACGCTGGTCATCGCCCGGCGCAGCATCGGACTCCGGTGGACCGCGACCACCCTCACCGCGGCCTACGTCGTGTGGCGTTGCGTGGTATGGCCCATCCTGGCCGGCTTCGGCTACCCGACCTCGGCCATCCCGTTCCTGATCGTCGCAGGCGGGCTGGCGATCGACCTGATTTTCCTGGCCCGCCTGCCCTGGCCCGCGCAAGCCGCACTCGGCGCGATACTCACCACGGCACTCGTCTACCTGGCTGCCTTCGTACAGTCCGCCGCCATCGTGGCCCCGCCCATCTCCTACTGGTCCGCACCCATAGCCGCCCTCCTCCTCTTCACCGGCTGGTCCGCCATCACGCTCGTTCCCCGCCTGCTCCCCCCTCGCCTCCTCCCCTCCCCCACAGTCCCCAACCCCCGCACCCCGTAACCCCCGCCGCGCGCCCCCGCGGCGCACACCCCGCGCCCCGTGATCCACGTCGATAGCGGACACCCCACGGTCCACAATCCACGCGGATCACGCCCGAAGAGCGCACCCCAGCCCCCCACCTCGTGATCCATGGTGAAAGCGGACACCCCACAGTCCACAATCCACACCGATCACGCACAAGACACAGCCCGCACCCTCCCCAGCCCCCCGCACATCGTGATCCACGTCGATAGCGGACACCCCACAGTCCACAACCCACACCGATCACGCCCGAAGAGCGCACCCCAGCCCCCGCACCCGTGATCCACGTCGATAGCGGACACCCCACAGTCCACAATCCACACCGATCACGCCCGAAAAGCGCACCCCAGCCCCCGCACCCCGTGATCCATGGCGAAAGCGGACACCCCACGGTCCACAATCCACGGGGATCACGCACAAGGCACAGCCCGCACCCTTCCCCAGCCCCCGCACATCGTGATCCATGGTGAAAGCGGACACCCGCGGTCCACAATCCACGCGGATCACGCCCCGAAGAGCGCACCCCAGCCCCCCACCTCGTGATCCATGGCGAAAGCGGACACCCCACGGTCCACAATCCACGCGGATCACGCCCGAAGAGCGCACCCCAGGCCCCGCACCCCGTGATCCATGGCGAAAGCGGACACCCCACAGTCCACAATCCACACCGATCACGCACAAGGCACAGCCCGCATGCTTTCCCAGCTTCCGCGCCCCGTGATCCACGTCGATAGCGGACACCCCACGGTCCACAATCCACGCGGATCACGCCCGAAGAGCGCACCCCAGGCCCCGCACCCCGTGATCCATGGCGAAAGCGGACACCCCACAGTCCACAATCCACACCGATCACGCACAAGGCACAGCCCGCATGCTTTCCCAGCTTCCGCGCCCCGTGATCCACGTCGATAGCGGACTCCCCACGGTCCACAATCCACGGGGATCACGCACAAGGCACAGCCCGCACCCTTCCCCAGCCCCCGCACATCGTGATCCACGTCGATAGCGGACACCCCACGGTCCACAATCCACGCGGATCACGCCCCGAAGATCGCACCCGGGCCCCACCTCGTGATCCATGGCGAAAGCGGACACCCCACAGTCCACAATCCACGCGGATCACGCGGAGATCGAACAGTCCGGTCGGGTGCAACGGCGGGGGTGGGCGGTCCAACCGCCGGAGCGCAGGACGCTGGCCACCTGGGTTGCCACATGGCACGGGCGTTCGCGGATATCCGCGGATCCGTAGCGAAGCACGTGATCACCCACCTCAGCGGCTGCGTTGTCCCGGCGCATGTCGCGCCAGCGGTGGTGTGCCGGGTGGGCCGCCCGTCCGTCCAACTCGACTCGCACCGCATAGGTGCGGTAGCGCACGTCGTCGTAGTGTCCGCTGTCGCGCCGGACCTGGCGTTGTGACCGCGGCAGGCCGTGTGCGCGCTCGACATTGCGGACATATGCGAGTTCCAGCGGCGAATGGCTGCCCTCGTGGACTTCGCCCAGTGCGGCGCACAAGGCGCTGCGCCACCGCAACTTCGGGCGGGATGCGATGCAGGCGAGCAGACGAGGCGCGGTCGTGAATCGCCCCCCGACAGCGCGGGTCAACCATGCGATCGCGTCTTCGAGCCGGTTCGCGGTTTGGGTGAGATCGACGACCGTCTCCTCCAGTCGGGTGCGAGGCGGCGACTGGTTGGGGTGCAGCGCTGCCGCGGCGCGTACGGAGTGATGGATCCGTACATCGCGACCACGCGCACGCCCGCCGGCAACAGGCGCGGTGACCCGGATCAGCGATGACGTCCGCTCCGTGAGGAGGCCCCACACCTCTGCCGCCGATTCGTGACTGAGCATCGCGCCCGGGCCGGCCAGGAGGACAGCCGCCCACAGCACGCTCTCCCGCGGAGGGATGCCACTGAATGTGGCGTAGACCCCGCGATGCAGGCGTTGCCACTGCCCGCGGGCGAGGCGATGACGGATCCGGCGCCACCGGAAGCCACACCGGATCGCCTGTGCGCGGCTGACCACGCCCGCCTGCGTAGCCGCGAGATCCAGCAGCGCCAGGTCGGCACTGTAGCCATCGACACCATCGCCGGCACTCCCACGGCCGGCGGCATCCTGGCTGTGGCCGGCACCACGACCGGCAGCATCACGGCCATCGGCAACACGGTCGTCGCCAGCACGGTCGTCGGCACCACGACCAGCGGCAACACGGTCGTCGCCAGCACGGTCGTCGCCAGCACGGTCGTCGGCACCACGACCACGGCAACACGGTCGTCGCCAGCACGGTCGTCGGCACCACGACCAGCGGCAACACGGTCGTCGCCAGCACGGTCGTCGGCACCACGGCCATTGGCGGCATGGTCTGCGGCACCACGGCCATCGGCACCATCGCCGGCACCACGGCCGTCGGTATTGCGGGCGCCCGCAGCACGGCCCGCGGCACCAGGACCATCGGCAGCACGGGCGTTGGCACCATCGTCACGTATCGACATCCCGGCATGGTCCCGCCGACTTCGGCAAAGCGCACCGGGCGGCTGTGGATATCCCCCTTTACCGTTGTGGATAGTGGACGCCCCGCAGTCCACTATCCACGCGGATCATGCGGGCTTTGGGGGGTCGAGGATGGTGGCGATGAGAGTTTCGGCCCAGGTGAGGAGTTCCTGGTCGCGGACTGGCTCGCCGCCGACGCGCTTGGTGCATCGGACGGGGTACGGACACCTGGTCGGTCGCCTGACTTGTACACCGCATCGGGGTAGTAACGCTTGAGCCGCAACTGCTTGGAGTCCGGCAACGGCAGCGGCGCGAACCGGATGTGCCGACCCTGCATCGATACGTCGGTCAGACCGTACGGGAGCGCGCCAGCAGGCGGAACCGGGCCACCGCGAACAGGTTGCTGCACCGGCGCCGGTGGTTCGCCGTACCGGTCGCGTATCTCCGCGACCACCTCGTCGCAGGCGTTCGGTGGTCTCGCGCCTCGGCGAGCTTGCGGTACATCTCCAGACGCAGGCGTTCCACGCCGTCACGTAGTCGTGCGGCACGTGCGCGTCGATCGGCAGGTCAATCTTGACGTCAACGGTCTCCTCCGGTGCCTCGCCCTTGAACGCGCGACCGCCTCGCCGACCATCCGCACGTACAGGTCGAAGCCGACGCCCTCGATGTGGCCGGACTGCTCCCCGCCGAGCAGGTTGCCCGCGCCACGGATCTCCAGGTCCTTCATCGCCACATACATGCCGGCGCCGAGTTCGGTGTGCTGGGCGATGGTGGCCAGCCGCTCGTGCGCGTGCTCGGTGAGCGGCTTGTCCGGCGGGTAGAGGAAGTAGGCGTAGGCGCGCTCCCGGCCTCGGCCGACGCGGCCACGGATCTGGTGCAACTGCGCGAGGCCGAGCAGGTCGGCCCGCTCCACGATCAGCGTGTTGGCGTTCGGGATGTCGATTCCGGACTCCACGATCGTCGTGCAGACCAGGACGTCGTACTCCTTCTCCCAGAAGCCGACCATCACCTTCTCGAGCGCGTCCTCGCCCATCTGGCCGTGGGCCACCGCGACGCGGGCCTCGGGTACCAGCTCCCGGATCCGCCGGGCCGCCCGTTCGATCGACTCGACCCGGTTGTGCAGGTAGAAGACCTGCCCGTCACGCAGCAGCTCGCGGTGGATGGACGGCGGCCACCTGCCGGTCGTCCTGCGCCCCGACGAAGGTGAGCACCGGGTGCCGCTCCTCCGGCGGGGTGGCGATCGTGGACATCTCCCGGATGCCGGTGATCGCCATCTCCAGCGTCCGCGGGATCGGGTGTGGCCGACATGCGACAGCACGTCGACCGAGGCGCGCAGCGTCTTCAGGTGTTCCTTGTGCTCGACGCCGAAGCGCTGCTCCTCGTCGATGACGACCAGGCCGAGCTCGCTTGAACCGGGTGGCCGCCTGGAGCAGCCGGTGGGTGCCGATGACGATGTCGACGGTGCCGTCGGCGAGCATTGCCAGCGTCTCCTCGACTCCTTCGGGGTCTGGAACCGGGACAGCTGCCGGATGTTGATCGGGAACTGGCTCATCCGGTCGGCGAACGTGTTGTAGTGCTGCTGCGCCAGCAGCGTGGTGGGCACCAGCACCGCCACCTGCTTGCCGTCCTGCACCGCCTTGAACGCTGCCCGAACCGCGATCTCGGTCTTGCCGTAGCCGACGTCGCCGCAGATGAGCCGGTCCATCGGGACCGATCTTCTCCATGTCGGCGCTTCACTTCCTCGATCGCGGCCAACTGGTCCGGCGTCTCGGTGTAGGGGAAGGCGTCCTCGAGTTCCCGTTGCCAGGGCGTGTCGGGGCCGAACGCGTGACCCTTGGAATGCCTTGCCGGGCGGCGTAGAGCTGGATGAGCTGGGCGGCGATCTCCCGTACCGCCTTGCGGGCCCGGGCTTTGGACTTCTGCCAGTCGGTGCCGCCCATCTTGTGCAGCGTCGGCTTTCGCCACCGACGTAGCGGGACAACTGGTCGAGCGCGTCGGTTGGCGACGTACAGCCGGTCACCGGGCTGGCCGCGCTTGCTGGGCGCGTACTCGATGACAAGATATTCACGGTCGGCGCCGTTCACCGTGCGCTGCACCATCTCCACGTACCGGCCGATGCCGTGCTGCTCGTGCACGACGTAGTCCCCGGTGCGCAACTCCAGCGGGTCGATGGTGTTGCGACGGCGGCTGGGCATCTTGCGCATGTCCTTTGTGGATGCTCCGCGCCCGCCGCTGATGTCGGCTGCCGGTGATGACAGCCGAGGCGACTGGCCTCGTCCAGGAAACCGTGTTCCATGCCACCGACGGCGAGCAGGATCTCGCCCTCAACCGGCGCGGTGGCCACCGCCTCGGTCACCCTTGCCCCGAGTCCGGAGTCACGCAGCAGTTCGGCCGCCCGGCTGGCCTGGCCCGGGCCGTCGAACACGAGCACGGTGCGCCAGCCGTCGCTGGCCCACCGCTTGAGGTCGTCGGCCAGCCGGCCGGATTCGCCGTGGTAGAGCGGAGCCGGCGCAGCTGGCAGCACCAGGGTGCGCCCGGCGTCCGGGCTCACGTCCGGCAGGAGATCGACTTCTCCCTCGCGCCACGGTTCGTCCTCATAGGACGGTGCGGCCTCGGCCACGCCGAACGGGCTCAGCGACCACCACGGTTGGCCCAGGCCAGCGGCCACGGCGCGCACCTCGGCCAGGGTCTTGAACGCGGCCGCACCCAGGTCCACCGGTGCCTTGCCGCCGGCCGCCGCGGCCGCCCAGCTCGCCTGCAGGAACTCCTCGCTGGTACGCACGAGGTCGTGGGCCCGGGTCCGGATGCGCTCCGGGTCGCACAGCAGCACGTACGGTGCCCTGGCGGCATGCAGTGAAGCACCAGCTCCAGCGACTCGGAGCCGATCGAGCAGGGCCGGTGACAGCGATTCCATGCCCTCGACCGGGATGCCGTCGGCCAGCTTGTCCAGCATTTCGGCCAGCTCCGGATGGCGCTGCGAGAGTTCCGCGGCCCGCGCCCGTACCTCGTCGGTCAGCAGCAGTTCCCGGCACGGCAGGGCCCACAGCCGGTCGACCGTCTCCAGGGTGCGCTGATCGGCCACCGCGAAGCTACGGATCTCCTCGACCTCGTCACCCCAGAACTCCACCCGCAGCGGGTGCTCCTCGGTGGGCGGGAACACGTCCAGGATCCCGCCGCGGACCGCGAACTCGCCCCGCTTGGTGACCAGGTCGGTACGTGCGTAGGCGATGTCGACCAGGCGGCGTACGACCGAGTTCAGGTCCGCTTCGGTCGCCCGGGCGCAGTTCCACCGGGACGAGGTCGCCCAGCCCCTTGAGCTGGGGCTGCAGGACCGAGCGCACCGGCGCCACCACCACCCGCAGCGGCCGGGCCCGTGCGGCGTCCGGGTGGGCCAGGCGGCGCAGGATGTCCAGCCGCCGACCGACCGTGTCGCTGCGCGGCGACAGGCGCTCATGCGGCAACGTTTCCCAGGCCGGGTAGACGACCACGAACTCGGCAGGGATCAGGTCGGAGAGGCTCGCGGCGAGATCCTCGGCCTCGCGGGTGGTGGCGGTCACCGCCAGCACCGGCCGGCCGGTGCCACCCCGATCGGGGTCGGCCGCCAGCACCGCGGCGACCACCGATCGCAATGAGGCCGGGCCGACGATGTCGACCTGATCTTCATCCTTGTCGCGGGCGAGGTCCCGCACCCGGGCGAGAGCGGGATCGTCGAGAGCCGCGGTCAACAAACCAGCGAGCAACATGCCATCTCCAACGGGCCTGGACTCGGTCCGGAACGCCGGAAGCGGCCGCAGGCCAGATCCGTGCCGCCCAGTGGGTCGGCACGCACGAGTGCCCCCTACCAGGTAGGCAGGGGGTGGTGTACGTACCGCCTCAGCCTAGCGCGAGGGCCGGGAGTGACGCTGCACACTCCGCGGCGGCCGGATAACCGATACCATCGCCGTGCCCGGACAGCGAAGTCCCGCGTGGGAACTGCCCGCGAGCTCGCAGAAGGGGATACCCGTGACGGAAAGCGATCTCATCGAGTCCATTGGACTCGACGCCGCACTCAGGGCCGACATTCGCCGCCTGGGCGTCCTGCTCGGCCAGACCTTGGTCCGGCAGGAAGGGCAGGGCCTCCTCGATCTTGTCGAGGAGGTGCGCGGGCTCGTCCGCACCGACGGCGCCGCCGCGGCACGGCGCTTGGCCGACGTCGATGTGACGACGGCCACCCAGCTCGCCCGTGCCTTTTCCACCTACTTCCATCTGGCCAACGTGACCGAACAGACGCACCGGGCCAGGGAACTGCGCCGGCAGCGGGCCAGCAACGGCGGCTGGCTGGACCGTACCGCCCAGCAGATCCGCGACCGGGGCATACCGACCTCGGAGATCGCCCAGGCGGTGGACCGGCTGGCGGTCCGGCCGGTGTTCACGGCCCACCCCACCGAGGCGGCCCGCCGGTCCATTCTCGGCAAGCTGCGGGCGGTGGCCGACGAACTCGACGCCGAAGCGAGCCGCACCGCCCTCTACGGCGCCGGACCCCCGGGAGGCCGCCCGGACCGAGAGCCGCCTGGCCGAACTCATCGATGTGCTGTGGCAGACCGACGAGCTGCGGTTGACTCGCCCCGATCCCCGCGACGAGGCCCGCAACGCGGTCTACTACCTCAGCGAGCTGGCCACCGACGCGGCACCCAGGGTGCTCACCGACCTCGCCGCCACGCTGGCCGGCTTCGGTGTGACCATCGAGCCGTCCGCCCACCCACTCACCTTCGGCACGTGGATCGGCGGCGACCGCGACGGCAACCCGTACGTGACCGCCGCCGTCACCCGGGATGTGTTGCTGTTGCAGCATGAGCACGGCATCCGCACGCTCGAGACCCGGTTGAACGAGCTACTCACCGAGCTGTCCGTGTCGCGCCGGCTGCGGCCGGTCTCGCTCGACCTCGCGGTCAGCCTGGCCAAGGACCTCGACGCGCTCGGCACCCTGGTGGAGCCACGGTTTCGGCGCACCAACGCCGAGGAGGTGTACCGGCTCAAGGTTCGCTGCGTGCTGGCCAAGCTGGCCAACACCCGGGCCCGGCTGGCCGCCAACGCGCCACACAAGCCGGGCTTCGACTATCACGGCACCGCCGATCTGGTGGCCGACCTGGAGCTCATGCGAGTCTCGTTGCAACACCACAGTGGCGCCCTGACCGCCGCCGGCCAGCTGGCCGAAACGGTACGGGTGGCCTCCGCGTTCGGCCTGCATCTGGCCACAATGGACATCCGGGAACACGCCGAGGCCCACCACGCCGTGCTGGCGCAGTTGTATCAGCGTATCGGCGAGGTGCCCGACTACGCCTCGCTGGACAGGCCTGCCCGCACCGACCTGCTCATCCGTGAGCTGAACAGCCGGCGACCGCTGTCCGGCATCGTCACCGAACTCGATGACGCCGCGCCGCAAGACCTTCGATGTGTTCACCACGATCCGCCAGGTACAGGACCGGTTCGGCCCCGACACCATCGAGTCGTACATCATCTCGATGACCCGCGGCGTGGATGACGTCCTGGCCGCGGTAGTGCTCGCCCGCGAGGCCGGCCTCATAGATGTCCAGAGTGGACTCGCCCGGATCGCAACCGTGCCGCTGCTGGAATCCGGCGCGGAGCTTGCCGCTGGCGGCGAGATGCTCGACACCCTGCTGTCCATACCCAGCTATCGAAGCCTGGTGAAGGCCCGGGGCGATGTGCAGGAAGTGATGCTGGGTTACTCCGACTCCAACAAGGACAGCGGCATCACCACGTCGCAGTGGTCGATCCACCGCGCCCAGCGGGCACTGCGCGATGTGGCCGCCCGGCACGGCGTTCGGCTGCGGCTGTTCCACGGGCGGGGCGGCACCATCGGGCGGGGCGGCGGGCCCACGCACGACGCGATCCTGGCCCAGCCGTACGGCACCCTGGACGGCGCCATCAAGGTGACCGAGCAGGGCGAGGTGATCTCGGACAAGTACACGCTGCCCGGGCTGGCCCGGGAGAACCTGGAACTGACCGTCGCCGCGGTACTGCAGAGCGCATTGCTGCACACCACATCGTGGGTGTCCGATGCGGACATCGGACACTGGGACATGGTGATGGACCAGGTGTCCGCGGCTTCGCACGGCGCGTACAGGTCCCTTGTGGACGATCCCGATCTGCCGGCCTACTACTGGGCGGTCACACCGACCGAACTGCTCGGCGCGCTCAACATCGGTTCCCGGCCGGCCCGGCGACCGGATGCCGGCGCGGGGCTGGGCGGTCTGCGGGCCATCCCGTGGGTTTTCGGCTGGACGCAGACCCGCCAGATCGTACCGGGCTGGTTCGGCGTCGGCACCGGCCTGGCCGCGGCCCGCGAGGCCGGACTCGCCGACGAGCTGACCCAGATGTACGGCCGCTGGCAGTTCTTCCGGACCTTCATCTCCAATGTGGAAATGACGCTCACCAAGACCGACCTGGCCATCGCCGAGCGCTATGTGGCCGCACTGGTGCCCGAGCAGCTACGACCGATCTTCGACCGGATCTGCGAGGAGTACGACCGGACCGTACGGGAGATCCTCGCGATCACCGGCGAGGCGACGCTGCTGGAGGCACAGCCAGCGCTCAAGCGCACCCTGGCCATCCGCGACAGTTACCTGGAACCGTTGCACCACCTGCAGGTTGCCCTAATGCGGCAGCGGCGGGAACTGGCCGGGGGTACGACCGACGAGAAGCTCGAACGCGCGTTGCTGCTGACCGTCAACGGCATCGCCGCAGGCATGCGCAACACCGGCTGACGGCGGATGCGGCCAGGTCAGCCACAGCCGCAGGAGCCGCCGCAGCAGCCACCGCCCTGGGCCCGGGGCATGGTCGCGGTGGCGGCACCGCCCCGGCCGGTGAGAGCCACCGTGGACAGCAGTTTCACCGTGTCGTCATGGCCGGCCGGACATGGCGTACGGTCCGATGACTCGGCCATCGGGCGGTTGACCTCGAAGGTCTCTGCGCAGGCACGGCAGCGGTAGTCGTAGCGCGGCATGAGAGTCCTCCCGGCATGGCGAATGCGTCTGTACGTTTGCAGAGTACTGGCCCGGGGCCGGCGCCAGACAGTACGAACGTAAGGTAGTGAATCGGTTACCACAAGTGATCATCAGTGTCGGCCTCGGCCGCCTTGCGTCCGACTGAAAGACTATGGCTTCGCTGGTTAGGGGGTTTTATGAACGGCTGGGTGCTGCCCGATGGGTTACTTCGGGACGCTCCGTCCTACGCTCCTCGACCGCGGGAGTTGGCGGACCTCGAACTGCTCCTGTCCGGAGCGCTGGCGCCCCTGACCGGTTTCCACACCAGCGCGGACGTGGACGCGATCGCGCGCCGGGCCCGGCTCGCCGACGGCACCCCCTGGCCGGTGAAGATCACCCTCGAAGTGCCGGCAGCCACGGTCGGCAGCCTCGATATCACCAACCCACTCAAGAGAGTGCTGGTGCTGGCCGACCCCGAAGGGGCACCGATCGCCGCGCTCGACGCCATCGACACGGTGCCCACCCGTGACGGCTGGTTCAGCGTCGGCGGTCCGGTCCGGCGCATCGGCGAAAGTGCCCACGGTTCCTTCCGAGACCTGCGCCTCACCCCCGAAGAAGCCCGCGAAACACTGCCCGCCGGCCGGGTGCTCGGCATCATCGTGGACCGGCCGCTGCACCGCCCGCAACTGGCTCAGATCTCCTACGCCGCACGGACGATCGCCGGGCATGCCCTCATCATCATCCCGATGGCGGCGCCCGGCCCGGACGGGTTCGCCCCTGAGGTGCTGGTCCGGTCGGTGTTCGCGGCCCGCGACCGGCTGCCACCGTGCACCATCGTCGCGGTGCCGCTGGCCCGCCGCGGTGACGACGTGGTCGACGCCCTGCTGCGCACCCGGGTGGCCGAGTCGTACGGCGCCACCCACCTGCTCGCCTACGGCAACGAGATGTCCGGCGGCGGCCTGCACGTGCTGCTGCCCCGGGAACTCGCCTACGACGGACGGGACGGGCAGTGGCGCGGTGCCGATGACATTCCGCCCCGCCACCGCCGGGTGGCCCTGACCGCCGAGGGCATCGACGACCTGCTCGACCGCGGCGCGCCCCTGCCGGAATGGCACACCCCGCCAGCCGTCGCCCGTGAACTCGCCCGGGCCCGGCCACCACGCCGGCAGCGCGGCCTGGTGGTCTTTTTCACCGGGCTGTCCGGCTCCGGCAAGTCCACCATCGCCCGTGGCCTCGCTGACGAACTGGCGCGAGACCGGCGAACGGAGCGTCACCCTCATCGACGGCGACGTGGCCCGGCGCTTCCTCACCTCCGGTCTCGGCTTCAGCAAGGCCGACCGGGACGAAAACGTGCGCCGGATCGGCTTCGTCGCCGCCGAGGCCGCACGGCACGGTGGGCTGGCGCTGTGTTGCCCCATCGCCCCGTACGCCCAGGCCCGTTCACAGGCCCGGCAACTGGCTCTCGGCGCCGGGGCGGGGTTCGTGCTCGTGCACGTGTCCACCCCCTTGGACGTGTGCGAGAGTCGCGACCGCAAGGGGCTCTACGCCCGGGCCCGCGAGGGACTCCTCACCGGAATGACCGGAGTGGATGATCCGTACGAGCTACCCAACGACGCCGACCTCGTCATCGACACCTCCGGTATCGCCATCGACGACGCCGTCGACACCGTGGTCGAGTACCTGGTCACCGAAGGCTGGCTCGACCGACGGTAGTGGCGCCGGCTGGTCCACGGACTCAGGACGTTGACGAGTATCGGACAGCCGGTCCGTCACACGGCAGGATTCTCAGCGTTACGTCACGCACGTGGGGACGTTGTCCCATGCGGGGGCGGCTATCCGAGGTTCCGCCCCTGCTTTGTTTGCCGGGGAGGCAGCCCCAGACATGGACGCAACCCATACCAAAACACTTGGTCGGATGCTCCGGCGGCACTCGTGGCTCGTGTGCCTTGGCATTGTTGTCGGGCTGGGTACGGGAGCGCTCATGCTCCAGTCAGCCCGTCCGCGCTATGCCGCAGCGGCCTCGGTGCTGGTGCTGCCCATCGGTGAGGCCGCGGTCAACCTGCGCGACGAGGCGCAACTCGCCCGGTCCACCCAGACCGCGTCGGACGCGGCCGCGCTGCTGGCCCGCTCCCTGCCCGACGCGGCGCCAGGCGCCATCGATCCCATCCCGTCAGCCGAGGTCGACGTACTGCCGGACAGCTCCGTGCTGGTGATCCGGTTCGAGGCGGGCACGGCGCAGGCTGCCCAACTGGGTGCCCGGTCCTTCGCCGAGGCGTACCTGTCCAACCGCACCACGGCTGCTGAGAACACATTGGACGAGCAGTGGACCGCGCTGACCGGTCGGATCACCTCGTACGACCAACAGGTCGCCGACCTGAACGCACAGATCGCCAGGCTGCCGGCGTCGTCACCCGAGCTGGCCCGGCTCCGTACGACCGTGTCCACATTGACCGCTCAGATCACCGCACTGACCAACAAGGCCAACGAACTGGCCGCCACCGCGATCAACCCTGGCCGGATCATCACCGACCCGGTCCTGCCGCGCGAGCCGATCCGTCCCCGTACCTGGTGGTACCTGACGTTCGCCGGCCTGGCCGGTGCCTTCGTCGCCGGGTTGGCCGCGGTAGCCCGGGAACGCCTGTCCCGGCGAGTCACCGACGGAGCCGATGTCATCCGCCGTGACGGCATCCCGTTGCTGGCCGAACTGGCCACCGAACGCACCGGCACCCGCCCGGCCGTACTGTCGGCGAAGGAGCCCGGCGGTCGCGCCTTCAACCGGCTGCGCAACGAGGTGGTGGCCACCCTCGCCGCGAACGATCAGGTGATCCTGGTGACCGGCGCCAGCCCCGGCCATGCCTCCACTGTGGTCGCCGCCAACCTGGCCGCCGCGCTGGCCCGGGCAGACAACCAGGTCATCCTGGTCGGTGCCAACGCGGCCGAGTTCGGGCCCGAGGCGGTGACTCTGGCGAAGATCTTCGACGTGGCCGACATACCCGGACTCACCGACGTGCTGACCGGACGGGCCACGCTCGGCCGGGCCCTGCAGCGGGCCGCCCGTGCCCCCCGCCTGCACATCGTGACTCCGGGCGGCACCGCGAGCGCGGCCGGACTGCTGCAGTCAGAATCGGTACGGCGTGCCCTGCACAGGTTGCGCCGCCAGGCTCGCTATGTCGTGGTGGAGGCCCCCTCGGCGGCGTCCGGTGCGGACGCGCAGAGTCTGGCCGGCGCGGCCGACGCGGCCATCCTGGTGGTGGAGGCGGGGCGGGCCCGGCATGCCCAGGTCGCCGACGCCGCGATCCAACTCCGCCTGGTCGGGACCCGGTTGCTCGGCGCCATCGTGCTGCCGCGAGTCACCGCGCCGCAGCCGGAACTTCCGGAGCCCTTCCGCCCCATGCATCGAGCCGAAGACCTACGCGAACCGGTCTGGGTGCACGACGCCCGCCTGGCCGTGGACGAACCGACGGCCGTGTTGGAGCTGCTGCGATCTCACACGGATTCGTCGGTCGAGAAGCGGACTCCGGTACAGAACTGAGGTTCCCGTTCCCTTTCCCGTTCCCTTTCCCGGGCGGCTTGTCAGTTCCCCGGGCCGCGGTCTGTGGCGCTCTGGCGGTGCAGGGCGGAGTGGGTGAGCAGGCGCAGCGCTCGCGCGACCGCGCTGGCACTGGCGTTGACCCTCAGCTCCGACATGTGAGACCACCGACTCGACCGCGCCGCCGGCCCGCCCAGCAGCGCCTCGACCAATCCGGCCGAGCTGAGCAGCCAGGCCGCGGGCAGGTCACCCCGCAACGCCTCCAACAGCGCCACCGCCTCGCTACCCACCAGGACGAGATCGGGCTTGGCCTCGACCACATCCGCCCGCAGCGCCGTCCACGTTTGAGGCGTGCCGTCCACCGGTGCGCCGGCCGTACCCACGATCGGCAGTCCGCGAAACTTCAGCCCCAGTACGGCAGCCGCGCGCTGGGCGACGCTCGGCACGCCCGCAGCGCCCGGCGCGCCGCCGAGCACGAAGACCCGCCGGCCATCCGTCGCGGCCGCGGCGCACAGCGTCTCGGCCAGTTCGGCGGCACGGATGCGGGCCGGCAGCGGACGTCCGGACAGCCGGCTCGCCCATACCGTGGTAGCTGATCCGGCCAGAACCACCGTGGCTGCCTGCAACGCCGGAGGTAAGCCCGTCTCGTAGGCGTCGCGTCCCACCACAACCATCAGCCCGCCGGCGCCCCGGGCCATCCCGTCGCGGACCATCCGAACAGCCTGATCGGCAGGCAGGGGGTCGAACGCGATCGAGCCCACCACGACCCGGGGCGGCGGCTTCACCGTCGGCGACCACGGAAGTTGACGTCCGGCACGACGCCACGCTCCGGGTAGCGAACGTAACATTCTTGTCTCACCCTCCGACCGGTACGTCTCGACGATTGCGGTGATTCGTTGTACCCAGTGAAACGACGATGGGGGTATATGTGGTACGCGCGGCGTCGGCTAGCGTCCCCCCTGGCCAGCCAGAATGGCCCGCGATCGGTGTTGTGATCGCCACCCGGCAACGGCCTTGTCTGGTCCGCCGTACGCTGGCATCGCTGTCCGAACAGGACTATCCCGGCCTGATCCGGGTGGTGGTCGTCTACGACGGGGTCACCCCGGACTGGCGGCTGGCCACAGGCGGCCGCCAACCCGTGCTGGTCCTGGAGAACTGGCGCAGCCCGGGCCTCGCCGGCGCCCGCAACACCGGCATCCTCGCCGCGGGCGACTGCGAGTTCGTGGCCCTGTGCGACGACGACGTGACCTGGGTGCCGACCAAGCTGACCACGCAGGTCGCCGCCCTGCGCAATCGCGCCGACGCATTGTTCGCCACCTGCGCGACCGAGATCGAGTACAACGGCCAGCGGCGGGCACAACTGATCCGGCGCGGCGAGCTCGACGTCGCCACCCTGACCGCGGCGCGGGTCCGCAAGCTTCGCGCCGCCGGCTTCGTGGCCCGCCAGAACGCGCTCGCGACCGAGCCGGCTCGAGGCGGCATCGGACTGCTGGCCGAACACGGACCGCCGGGCGTGCAGGAGTGGGACCTGCTGATGCGGGCGGCCAGACGCACCCCGATCCTGCACACGGACACCCCGTTGGTACGGGCACTGTGGCGACACCCGCGCCTGGACGCCACGAGCTGCGCCCGCCAAGGTGCGGCGCTGCGCTGGATGATCGAGCGCCATCCCGAGTTGCGTCGCCGCGCCGACCGGGTGTACGCCGAGATCGCCTGCTGGGAGGCTGCCGCCGGAAACCGTTGGGCGGCTTGGGAATCAGCCGGACTGGCACTGCGAACGGGCTGGTACGGGCCGGCGACCGCGCGAGCCGTGGCCGCCGCGACCGGCCTGCTCGGCCCGCGCCGTCTCAAGGCCATCCTGCACCGCGCCGGCACTCCCGACGCCTGACCCACAGCCCCCGGCTCACGATGATCCACGGGCATTGTGGACCGCCCGACGACCATTTTCCCCACGGATCACGAACCGCGGGGACTCAGAATAGCGACCACAATCACGGTGACACCCCGCGGGACAGGACACCCCAAATCGGACGCGCACACCGCGAACCCGCCGCGCACGCGTGATCACGGACGAAGCGATCGCCCCAGCACCCCTCATCGTCCGCGGAAACCAAAACGTCCACGATCATGGGGACTCCGCGCGAGACAGGACACCCCAAATCGGACGCGCACACCGCGAACCCGCCGCGCACGCATGATCACGGACGAAACGATCGCCCCAGCACCCCTCATCGTCCACGGAAACCGAAAGGTGGGGACTCTGTGCGTGGGAGGGGGCGGGGATGGGCGGGCTGTTCGGATGGTGTTCGACAATGTAGTTTAGTGGTCGGTTCTGTTGATATACAGAGGAGCTGCCCCTTGCTCGCCCAGCAACGTCAGGCCGCGATCGTGGCGCGTGTGCGCAGCGACGGCGGGGTCCGGGTATCGGATCTCGTAGCCGATTTCGGCGTTTCCGACATGACCATCCGGCGTGATCTCGAAGCGCTGTCCGAACGTGGCCTGCTCGCGAAGGTGCACGGCGGCGCGACGGTGGTGACACCGGGCTCCACCGACGAGCCAGGATTCGACGCGAAGACCATGCGCCAGCGTGCGGAGAAGGCGGCGATCGCGGCCCGCGCGGCGCAGGTGGTCTCGCCCGGTGCCGCCATCGCGTTGTCGGCCGGGACCACGACGGCAGAGCTCGCCAGGTGCCTGCTCGGGGTGTCCGGCCTGACCGTGGTGACCAACTCGATTCCGGTGGCCGACGTGCTGTACCGGGCGGAGCACACGGTGGTCCTCACCGGCGGTGAACGTACACCGTCGGACGCGCTGGTCGGCCCGATCGCGAACGAGGCGATCAAGGGACTGCACCCGGATGTGCTGTTCCTCGGCGTACACGGGATGGACGAACGGGCCGGTTTCACCACGCCCAACCTGATGGAGGCGGACACCGACAAGGCTCTGATCGCGGCGGCTCAGCGGGTGGTTGTCATCGCGGACAGCACCAAGTGGGGCACGGTCGGCATCGCGTCGATCGCGTCACTGCGGCAGGCCGATGTGCTGATCAGCGACTCAGGACTGAGCGAAGAGACCCGGTCGCGGCTGCGCGAACTCGTGCGGGAACTGATCGTGGTGGAAGTCGAGGAACAATGAAACGGACCATCACCAGGATGGCCGACGGCAGGCAACTCATCTACTTCGACGAAACCAACGAAACTGACGAAACTGACGAAGCCAACAAAACTGGCGAAGCCAACGAAACTGGCGAAGCCGATGACGTCGTGCGCGACGCGGTGGACCATCGGGACCTGCCACCACCGCCGCCAGGCGCCACCATGCGCTACGACCCGCTCACCGACGAATGGATCACGATAGCGGCGCACCGCCAGAGCCGCACCTTCCTGCCACCGGCCGATGAGTGTCCATTGTGTCCATCCACACCGGACAGACAGACCGAGATCCCGGACAGCACGTACGACGTGGTGGTGTTCGAGAACAGGTTTCCGTCCTTCAGTGAACGTGAGGAAGCCGGCGATGCCCAGCTTCCCCCGCTGAACCCGACCCGCCCGGCGCAGGGTCGGTGCGAGGTGGTGAGCTTCACCTCGGACCACAACGCCTCGTTCGCGACGTTGAGCCCGCAACGGGTGCACACGGTGCTGAAGGTGCTGGCCGAGCGTACCGCGACTCTCGCCACCATCCCGGGCGTGGAACAGGTCTTCTGTTTCGAGAACCGGGGCGTGGAGATCGGCGTGACGCTGCACCACCCGCATGGCCAGATCTACGCCTACCCGTATGTGACCCCGCAGACCCGCAAGATGCTGGCCGCGGCCCGGCGCCACGCCGAGACCACGGGGGGACGTAACCTGTTCGCCGACGTGCTGGCCGGCGAACGCGTCAGTGGCGAGCGGGTGGTCA
Organism: uncultured Actinomycetota bacterium; assembly: GCA_963742855.1. Lineage (GTDB taxonomy): Bacteria > Actinomycetota > Actinomycetes > Mycobacteriales > Micromonosporaceae > CAVUNP01. The sequence continues at coordinate 368,766 of CAVUNP010000023.1, forward strand.
GCATGAACGAACACTGGACCGCGTTCGTGCCGGCGGCGGCCCGGTGGCCGTTCGAGGTGCTTCTCGCGCCGCACCGTCAGGTGGCCGACCTGCCTGGCCTGTCCACAGAGGAGGCCCACGCGTTTCCCGGTGTACCTCGACGTGCTGGGCCGCTTCGACGCGCTCTTCGACGGGCCACTGCCATATATTTCCGCGTGGCACCAGGCACCGGTGCGCACCGATCGGGACCTGGCCTATCTGCACCTGCAGGTGTTCAGTGTGCGCCGGGCACAGGGGAAACTGAAATACCTGGCCGGCTCGGAGTCCGGCATGGGGGCGTTTGTCAACGATGTGCGCCCCGAAGAGGCCGCACGCATGCTCAGGGAAGCGGGCTCGTGATGACAGCGGCACAACGGTTGGCGGCGACACAACGGTTGGCGGCGGCCTTCGCCGAGGCATACCACCACGAGCCGGTGCTGGCCTGGGCGGCACCCGGCCGGGTGAACCTGATCGGCGAGCATACCGACTACAACGACGGCTTCGTGTTGCCGTTCGCCCTGCCGCAATGCACCGCGGTGGCCGCGTCCCGGTTGGACATTCCGAACTGGACAGTCGTGTCGGAGTCGGCGGAACAGGCGGTGAGTTTCGGCGAGTCCGATCTGGAGCCCGGTCGGGTCACGGGTTGGGCCGGCTATGTGGCCGCAGTCGTGTGGGCGTTGAGATCTGCTGGCATCCCGGTGCCCGGTGCGCAACTGGCCATCTGCTCGGACGTACCGCTCGGGTCCGGCCTGTCTTCCTCGGCCGCCCTCGAGTGCGCGGTACTGGCGACGCTGGTGGAGCTGGCTGGTGCCGCCGAAGCGATGCCCCGCCCGGACTGGCCGGCCGTCGCGCAACGGGCCGAAAACGGATATGTGGGGGTGCCGTCCGGCGTCATGGACCAATCGGCATCCACCCTCTGCGAGGCCGGCCATGCCCTGTTCCTGGACTGCCGGACCATGGGTACGACTCAGGTGCCGTTCGACCTGGACAGTGCCGGCCTCGCCCTGCTCATCATCGACACCCGGGCACCGCACGCGCACGCCGGCGGTGAGTATGCCGCTCGTCGCGCCACCTGCGAGGCGGCGGCCCGCGCACTGGGCGTACCGGCCCTCCGCGATGTGACCGACGTGGCTTCGGCCTGGGCCGCCCTACCCGATGACCTGACCCGGCGCCGGGTGCGCCATGTCATCACCGAAAACGCCCGGGTGCACGAGACCGTGGCGCTGCTGGCCGTCGGCCGGCCCGAAGCGATCGGCCCGCTGCTGAGCGCTTCACATGCGTCGTTGCGCGACGACTACGAGGTGACCGTGCCCGAACTCGACCTGGCCGTTGACGCGGCGGTCGGGGCCGGCGCACTCGGTGCCCGGATGACCGGCGGTGGTTTCGGCGGCTGCGTGATCGCGCTGACCCGCGCGTCGCGGGCGACCGAGGTCGCCGACGCGGTCTCCAAAGCCTTCGCGGCCCGGGGATTCACGGCGCCGGCCACGTTCCTCGCCACTGCCGGCCCGGGAGCCCGACGGGTCAGCTGACCGTCCACATAGTTGTGTGGCCGGGCCGCGTCATCGCGGCCCGGCCACACCGGGAAGGGACGGCAGGCTATGAGCCAGACACCAACACCACGCCGGCCAGCTGGGACCGCCACCGTGGTGCCCTTGTGACCACGACCGCTGGGGCACAGTCACAATCCATACAACGAACACCAACCTCACCGGTAACGCAAGGTTCAGGCGGCGAGCGCCTGTGGCCAGGTTCTCGTCAATCGCGGCCATGAACTCGTCCGTGGTCTGCCACGGCGCGTCCGGGCTGATGAGCAGGGCCAGGTCCTTGGTCATCTGGCCGCTCTCGACGGTGCCACGATACCTGCTCCAGCTTGTCGGCGAACTCGGTGACGGCCGGCGTGTCGTCCAGCTTGCCGCGGTGCGCCAGGCCCCGGGTCCAGGCGAAGATGGACGCGATCGGGTTGGTCGAGGTCTTCTCGCCCTTCTGCTACTGCCGGTAGTGCCGGGTCACCGTGCCGTGCGCGGCTTCCGCCTCGACCGTCCGGCCGTCCGGCGTCATCAGCACCGACGTCATCAGTCCCAGTGAACCGAAGCCCTGCGCGACCGTGTCCGACTGGACGTCGCCGTCGTAGTTCTTGGCGGCCCAGACGAACCCGCCCTCCCACTTCAGCGCCGCGGCCACCATGTCGTCGATCAGGCGGTGCTCGTAGGTGATGCCGGCGGCCTTGAAGTCGTCGGCGAACTCGGCCTCGAACACCTCGGCGAAGATGTCCTTGAACCGGCCGTCGTACGCCTTGAGGATGGTGTTCTTCGTCGACAGGTAGACCGGATAGTTGCGGTCCAGGCCGTAGCGGAGGCTGGCCCGGGCGAAGTCACGGATCGAGTCATCGAAGTTGTACATGCCCATCGCCATACCGCCGCCCGGGAACTTGGCGACCTCGAACTCCATCGGCGATCCGCCGTCGGCCGGGGTGTAGGTCATGGTCACCGTGCCCGGGCCGGGCACCACGAAATCGGTGGCCTTGTACTGGTCGCCGTGCGCGTGCCGGCCGATGACGATCGGCTTGGTCCAACCCGGCACCAGCCGCGGCACGTTGCTCATGATGATCGGCTCACGGAACACCACGCCGCCGAGGATGTTGCGGATCGTCCCGTTCGGGGACCGCCACATCTTCTTGAGTCCGAACTCCTCCACCCGGGCTTCGTCCGGTGTGATGGTGGCGCATTTGACGCCGACTCCGTGCCGCTTGATCGCGTTGGCGGAATCGATCGTCACCTGATCGTCGGTGGCGTCACGGTGCTCGATGCCGAGGTCGTAGTATTCCAGGTCGACGTCGAGGTAGGGCAGGATCAGCTGCTCGCGGATCTGCTTCCAGATGATCCGGGTCATCTCGTCGCCGTCGAGCTCGACGACCGGGTTGTTCTACCTTGATTTTCGCCATGTCCCGGCGCTCCTCTCGGTGTCGATTACTTAAACAGTACGAGCGTACTGGAATCCTTTACGACGCCGCATCCCGCCCCCGAACCAGTCACCCTGGGTAATGTCCATGATCTGCGGTGGGACAACCGCCGAACAGCCGAGCCACTCCTGTTGGAATTAGCGTAGGCTTGCCTACCATTCGTTGGTGACAAGGATCCGGTGCAACGTGACCGAAAGCGACCGACGGCCTGGACTCACTCTGCGCGCCGCACGACGCCAGCCAACACCGGATCCAGGCCCGGGCACGACCACCGTAGCGGCGGTGGATGCGGTGGCGGTGAACGAGCCGGAGACGCTGACCACCCTTCTCGGCGGTACCGGCGGGGCGATCGACGCAAGCCTGCCGGTACTGGCGTTCGTGGCTGGCTGGTTGCTGTCGGGCCAGTCGGTGCTGGTCGCCGCGCTCGCCGCGCTGGCCGTAGCAGTGATCATCGCGGGCTGGCGCCTGTGGGCCGGCCGCAAGCCGCGGGCGGTGCTGCTCGGCGTTCTCGGGGTGTGCGCGTCGGCGCTGATCGCCCTGCGTACCGGCCGGGCCGAGGACTTCTTCCTCATTCAGATCTTCACCAACGCCGCCAGCGCACTGGCCTGGACGCTCAGCATCGTCCTGCGGTGGCCGCTTCTCGGCATTGTCGTCGGCACCACACTTGGCCAACGGTTGCGGTGGCGACGCGATCCGGCACTACTGCGCGCGTACGGGCGGGCCAGCTGGATCTGGGTCGGCCAGTACCTGGTCCGGCTCGCGGTGTTCGTACCGCTGTGGGCCGCCGGCTGGGTCACCGCGCTCGGCGTGGCCCGTGCCGCGCTCACCTGGCCGCTGGTGGCGGCCTGTCTCGCGGTGAGCTGGTGGGTGTTACGGCGCAGCCTGCCCAGCACCCATCCGGGCCTGCGCCACCCTACGTCGGCGGCAACAGAGCCACCGACGATCTAGGGCTCAACGCGAGCCCTAGATCGCCGACATCCCGATCAGAGCCGAATCCGGTCAGAGCGAGGCGACGTCGGCCTGCTTGGCGCGGACGGCTTCCGCGGCCTCCTTGAGCGAGGCCAGCTCGTCGTCGCGCAGCGGGGTCTCCACCACCTTCTTGACGCCGGTGGCGTCCAGCTCCGCCTGTACCCCGAGGTACACGCCGGAGATGCCGAACTCGCCATCGACCCAGGCACACACCGGCCAGACCTCGCCGGAGTCCTCCGCGACCGCCTTGGCCATCCGTGCGGCGGCCGCCGACGGCGCGAAGTAGGCGGAGCCGGTCTTCAGCAAGGCAACCACTTCGGCGCCGCCGTTGCGGGTCCGTACGACCAGTTCCTCGATCTTGTCCGCCGGCATGACGTCGGCCAGCGGCTTGCCGTCCACCGTGCATTGCGACGGCACCGGCACCATGGTGTCGCCGTGCGAACCAAGGGTGAGCGTCTTGACCGAGCGCACCGGCACGCCGAGCTCTTCGGCCACGAAGTGGGCGAAGCGGGCCGAGTCCAGCACACCCGCCTGGCCGAGTACCCGGTTGTGCGGGAAGGCGGTGGCGAGCTGTGCCAGCGCGGTCATCTCATCGAGCGGGTTCGACACCACGATCACCACGGCGTTCGGTGCGTACTTGGCCACGTTCTCGGCCACCCCACGAACGATCTTCGCGTTCACCTCGAGAAGATCCATCCGGCTCATGCCGGGCTTGCGGGGCAGGCCCGCCGTGATGACGACCACGTCGGAACCCGCGATCGCTTCGTAGCCCTCACCGTTGGGGCCGGTGGTGACACCGACGACCTTGGTTTCGAAACCCTCGATCGGGCGCGACTGGTTGAGGTCGAGGGCCAGGCCCTCCGGCTTGCCCTCGACGATGTCGGTGAGCACGACGGTGTCGAACACGTCGAACTCGGCGAGACGCTGCGCGGTGGTCGAGCCGTAGAAGCCGGCACCGACGACGGTGACCTTCTTACCCATCAGAGTGTGCAACTCCCGTAAGCGATGTTAGGGACGGGTTGACACCCGCACCTTAACCCTTGTTAGGCGTCAGCCCCGCTCAGCGAGCTCAACAACATTCGTGAGAAGCATCGCCCTGGTCATCGGGCCGACACCGCCGGGGATCGGGGCCAGGAACTCGGCCACCTCGGCCACATCCGCAGCCACGTCACCGACGAGCCGGGCCTTGCCGTCCTCGCCGGTCACCCGGGTGATGCCCACATCCAGCACGGTCGCACCCGGCTTGACCATGTCCGCCGTCAGCAGGCCCGGCACCCCGACCGCCATGACCACGATGTCCGCGCCGCGGGTGTGCGCCGCGAAGTCCCGGGTTCCGGTATGACAGGTCGTGACGGTCGCGTTCTCGGTACGGCGGGTCAGCAGCAGCCCCAGTGGCCGGCCCACCGTGGTGCCACGGCCAACCACGACGACTTCGGCTCCGTTGAGTTGCACGCCGTAACGGCGCAACAGCTCGACCACACCGCGAGGGGTGCAGGGCAACGGCGCCGGTGCGCCCAGCACCAGGCGGCCGAGGCTCATCGGGTGCAGCCCGTCGGCGTCCTTGGCCGGGTCGATCAGTTCCAGCACGCGCTGCTCGTCCAACCCCCTGGGCAGCGGGAGCTGCACGATGTATCCGGTGCAGGCCGGGTCGGCATTGAGCTCGTGGACAACCGCCTCGACCTCCTCCTGCGTGGCCGTGGCCGGCAGGTCGCGTCGGATCGAGACAATGCCCACATCGGCGCAGTCGCGGTGCTTTCCGTTGACATAGGCGTGCGAGCCCGGGTCGTCGCCGACCAGCACCGTACCCAGCCCAGGGGTACGCCCGGCGTCGGTGAGCGCCTTGACCCGTACCTTCAGCTCTTCCTTGATGGCGGCATGTGTCGCCTTGCCATCCAGAATCGTCGCAGCCATCTGCCCATCCTTTCACGCGCTTCGAGCAGACCCGTGCGCTAGTGGAGGAAGTGCCGGGTGCCGGTGAAGTAGAGGGGAACGTTGGCCGCCGTCGCGGCGGCGATGGACAACTCGTCGCGCAGGGAACCGCCCGGCTGGACCACCGCGATGACGCCGGCCTCGAGCAGGACCTCCAACCCGTCGGGGAACGGGAAGTAGGCGTCCGACGCGGCCACTGAGCCCGCCGCCCGGTCACCGGCGCGGGCCACCGCCAGGCGGGACGCGTCGACCCGGTTGACCTGGCCCATGCCCACACCGACCGTGGCGCCGCCGGAGGCCAGCAGGATGGCGTTGGACTTCACCGAGCGGATCGCCCGCCAGGCGAACGACAGGTCGGCCAGCACCTGCGGCGATGCGGCCGCTCCGGCGACCAGGCGCCAGGACGATGGGTCATCGCCCGGAGCGTCGATGCGGTCCGCGGTCTGGGTCAGCAGTCCACCGGAGACCTGGCGGAACTCCACTCTGGAGGATCGCCAGTCCGGCGCCACCAGGATGCGCAGGTTCTTCTTCGCGGCCAGTACGTCCACCGCCCCATCCTCATAGGAGGGTGCGACGATGACTTCGGTGAAGATCTCCGCCACCTGGTGGGCCATCTCGACACTGACCGGTGCGTTGGTCGCGATCACGCCGCCGAACGCGGACACCGGATCGCACGCGTGCGCCAACCGGTGCGCCTCGGCCACGTCCAGGCCCACCGCGACGCCGCACGGGTTGGCGTGCTTGATGATGGCCACCGCCGGCTGGTCGAAGTCGTGGCAGGTGCGCCAGGCCGCGTCCGCGTCGACGTAGTTGTTGTACGACATCTCCTTGCCGGCCAGCTGTTGCGCCTGGGCCAGCCCCGGTGTGGCGGCGGGATCGACGTACAACGCGGCCTGCTGGTGTGGATTCTCGCCATAGCGCAGCGTGGTCGCCTTACGCAGCGTCAAGCCGGTGAACGAGGGCCACCAATCCTCGTCTGGCGCCAGCTCCCGCGCGCACCACTGCGCCACCGCCACGTCGTACTCGGCGATGTCGGCGAACGCCCGGGCGGCCAGTGCCCGCCGCTCGCTCAACGTCAGTCCACCGTGGACAAGCGCATCCCGGACCAGGCTGTACGCGGTCGGGGAGGTCACCACCGCGACGTTGGCGTGGTTCTTCGCCGCGGCCCGCACCATGGCCGGCCCGCCAATGTCGATCTGCTCGACGCTCTCCTCCAGGCCGGCCCCGGAGGCGACCGTCTCCGCGAACGGGTACAGGTTGCTGACCAGCAGATCGAACGGCGCGATGTCCAACTGCTCGAGCTGTTCGCGGTGATGCGGCAGGCGGAGGTCGGCCAGCAGGCCGGCGTGCACCTTGGGATGCAGGGTCTTGACCCGTCCATCGAGCGCCTCGGCGAAGCCGGTGAGCTGCTCCACCCGGGTCACCGGGTAACCGAGCGACTCGATCAGGTTCGCGCTCTTGCCCGTCGACACCATCTCGACGCCGTGGTCGCCCAGCGATCGGACCAGCTCTTCCAGTCCGGTCTTGTCGTACACACTGATCAGGGCCCGGCGTATCGGGCGGCGCGCGGGAGCGGTGACGTCCTGGGTCATGGGATTGTGACTTTCCTTCCGGTGATCGTCCAGCCCTCGCGGACCAGCCGGCCCACGGACTGGACCAACTGCTCGCGCTCGACCTCTTTGATGCGCTCGGTCAGGCTGTCTTCGGTGTCGTCGTCCAGGACGGGAACACTGACCTGGCTGACGATCGGGCCGGTGTCCATGCCCGCGTCGACGAAGAACAGCGTCGCGCCAGTGATCTTTACGCCATACGCGAGGGCGTCACGCGGTCCGTGGATGCCAGGGAAGCTCGGTAGCAGGGCGTTGTGGGTGTTGAGGTACCGGCCGGCGTACCGGCTGAGAAAGAACGGCCCGACCAGTTTCAGAAACCCCGCGGACACGATCAGGTCGGGCGAGTATGCGGCGCACTGCCGGGTGAGTTCAGCGTCCCACTCGTCGCGGGTGGCGAAGTCGGACAGTCGGCACACGAACGTGGGCACGCCAACGGCCGCGGCGCGATCGAGACCGCCGATCCCGTCCCGGTCGGCCCCGACAGCAACCACGCTCGCCCCGAACGCCGGATCTGCCGCGGCATCGAGCAGCGATTGCAGATTGCTCCCCGAACCGGACACGAGGACCACCAGGCGAGCCGAGCCATCATCCACCCGGCAACCGTAGCGGGGGCGCTCGCCCGGATCGGGGAGGCGTGGCGCGAGTCCACCGACGTGATGGTCGACACTGGCGCGAGTCAGACATCAAGTGCAGGCGATCGCTAATCCGCCACAATCAGGCATAGACATCAAAGCATAGTTCGAGATCGTCCGTATTGTCCGTTCGTGCGGGCGGAGTGTCGGAAATTCGGCCACTGCCCACCAAAGATCGGCTGTTTACCTAGTACGCGAGATTGCCAGAGCGCGTTACTGTGCCGATCGTTCTAGCCTCTCGTTCAAGGAGTTACTCATGGCGCAGCCCGGTTACCCCGGACAGCCGCAGCAGGTTGACAACAACATGACGATGTCCATCGTCGCCATCTTCCTGTTCTGGCCCCTGGCGATCCCCGCCATCATCAATGCCTCCAAGGTGGCCCCGCTGGTGCAGTCGGGTGACATCGCTGGAGCCCAGGCGGCGGCCGCCGAATCCAAGAAGTGGTCGAAGCTGGCCCTCATCATCGGGCTCGTGATCTGGGGCATCGTGCTCGTGTGCTGCATCGGCAGCACGGTCTTCAGCGCAGCCCTCAACGTCTGAGCCAACCGACCCGTTCAGGGGCGAGATCATGTTCGGGGCGGGAGCCGATGCTCCCGCTCCGAAAGTCTGTACCAGCTTTACGGGTTGTGGGTCACCGCGCGGATGGTGAGCGCGGCGACCACGCAACCGACGCTCACCACGATCGTGCCGAGCAGGCTCACCCACCAGGTCACCGCGCCAATCCCGACCAGGCGCCCCGAACCGAGGGCGCCGGACGCGGCCAAACCGAAGAACTGCAACAACGCGCCCGCCACCGGACCGGCCAGCACCGCGGCGCCGAGCAGATTGCCCCACTCGGTCCGGCGGCGGCGGTTCAACAACAGGCCGGCACAGATCCCCGCGGCCAGCGGAATGGCCAACAGGGCCGGCCCGAACCCGGTCAACGGCGTGGTCGGCAGGCCAGCCAGTACGGGCACCGCAGGCACCGGACCGATGAACACCTCGCCCGGGCTGATCAGCGTGTCCGCACCCATCGCGAAGCCCGGACCCAGCAGGTAGGCCGCGCCCCACATCGCCATATTGGGCAGGTAGACCAGGCACAACAGGGTAATCCCGGCCTGACCGACAAAACCGGGCTGGTATGAGCCGAACAACTCGGTCGCCGTGCCACCCCGTACGGCCAGGGCCACCCCGGCGGCGCCAGCACCCGCGGCCACGATCAGCACGGCGGCGACGAAGCCGGAGCGCACCGCGTCCCGGATGACCAGTGGGATCCGGTCGCCGAGCGCACGACCGGCCTGGGCGGCCCGGATCGCGCCGAGTACGCCGAACAACGCGCCGAACCCGGCCAGTGTGAGCAACGCCCGCCACGGCTCATAGTCCGCGACCGGGGTTCGCGCGACCCATGCGGCCAGCGCACCAACACCGCCGTACGCCAGGCCCGCGGCGACTCCGGCCGCCAGCGCCGGGCCGACGGTACGGCCGCGGTGCGCACCGATCGCCCGGCTCGTGTGTACCCCCGCCCGCAGCAGCCGCCACCCGGCCAACACCCCGATGGCCAGCGGGATCAGGGTGACCCGGACGCCGGCCAGCGGCAGCGGTACGCCCTGACCGAGCAACCAGACGCCGACGGCGAGGCGGGCCGTGGCCGGGAACCCACCCGGCGCGCCGGCCGCGGCAACCGCGGTCAGGGCGAGCACCGGCCCGTACGAGATGATCGCAGCCCATGCAGCCGCGACAACGGCCGCCACCGGTAACGGCGCCCCGCGCCGCGCCGGCCGCCGAACGCCCGGCCGTCCCAGCCGCGTCCCGTCCGGCCAGGTCGGGTCCGCGGGGTGCGCATGCCCGTCGCCGTCATCGGTCGCGCCGTACTCGGTTGCGCCGTACTCGGTTGCACGATCGTCGCGCGGCTCGGTCAGGTCGGGGTCGGACGACGCGGGGTCTGCGGCCCCGGACCGCACCGAGGTACGCGTTGCACCGGGGTGCGCCGAACTGGTCAGCACGGCATCGCCCGGTTCCGGGTCAACTGGGGTGGTCGCCACTGGGCCACTCTGTCAAAGAAACCGGCGGCCGGTCATGATGACCGGCCGCCGGTTCGGGCAAATCTTGCGATGTCTACAGAGACTGCATGACCGCGCGCATGAGCCGCGCGGTCTCGCTCGGCGTCTTGCCGACCTTGACCCCGGCTGCCTCGAGGGCGAGCTTCTTCGCCTCGGCGGTGCCGGACGAGCCTGAGATGATGGCGCCGGCGTGGCCCATCGTCTTGCCGGGCGGCGCGGTGAAGCCGGCGATGTAACCGACCACCGGCTTGGTCACGTTCGCCGCGATGAACTCGGCGGCCCGCTCCTCCGCGTCGCCACCGATCTCACCGATCACCACGATCGCATCGGTGTCCGGGTCAGCCTGGAATGCCGCGAGCGCGTCGATGTGTGTGGTGCCGATGATCGGGTCACCACCGATACCGACCGCGGTCGAGAAACCGATGTCGCGCAGTTCGTACATCATCTGGTAGGTCAACGTGCCGGACTTGGAGACCAGTCCGATGCGTCCGGCGCCGCTGATGTCGGCCGGAATGATGCCCGCGTTGGACTGGCCCGGGCTCGCGATGCCCGGGCAGTTCGGCCCCACGATGCGGGTCCGCTGGCCCCGGGCGATGTTGTCCGCCCAGAAGTTCGCGGTGTCGTGCACCGGGATGCCTTCGGTGATGACCACGGCCAGCGGGATGCCCGCGTCGACCGCTTCGAGCACCGCGCCCTTCGCGAACTTCGGCGGCACGAAGATGACGGTCACATCGGCGCCGGTTTCGGCCATCGCGTCGCCGACGGAGTTGAACACCGGCAGCATGGCGCCTTCGAATTCGACCTTCTGCCCGCCCTTGCCGGGTGTCACGCCGCCGACCACGTTCGTGCCGGCCCGCAACATCCGGCGGGTGTGCTTGGAGCCCTCGGAGCCGGTCATGCCCTGAACAATGACCTTGGAGTCCTTGGTGAGCCAGATAGCCATGTCGTCAGACCCCCACCGCAGCGAGTTCGGCCGCCCGTTGCGCGGCACCATCCATTGTGTCCACCCGCTCGACCAGAGGGTTGGCGGCCGTGTCGAGGATCCGGCGGCCCTCCTCGGCGTTGTTCCCGTCGAGACGCACCACGAGTGGCTTGGTCACCGTCTCGCCCCGCTGCTTGAGCAGGTCCAGCGCGGAAATGATGCCGTTGGCCACCGCGTCGCACGAGGTGATACCACCGAAGACGTTGACAAAGACGCTGCGCACCGCCGGGTCGGACAGCACGATCTCCAGCCCGTTCGCCATCACCTCGGCCGAGGCGCCGCCACCGATGTCAAGGAAGTTGGCCGGCTTGATTCCGCCGTGCGCCTCGCCCGCGTAGGCGACAACGTCCAGCGTGGACATAACCAGCCCAGCCCCGTTGCCGATGATGCCGACCTCGCCGTCGAGCTTGACGTAGTTGAGGTTCTTGGCCTTGGCCGCCTGCTCCAGCGGATCCTCGGCGGCGGAATCCTCGTACGCCTCATGGTCCGGGTGACGGAAGTTCGCGTTCGCGTCCAGAGTCACCTTCGCGTCAAGACACAGCACAGTGCCCTCGGTCGTCTTCGCGAGTGGGTTGACCTCCACCAGCGTGGCGTCCTCGGCCACGAACGCCTGCCACAGCTTCACCGCGATGTCGACCACCTGGTCGGCCACCTCGGCCGGGTAGCCGGCCTTGGCCACGATCTCGCGGGCGAGGGCCTCGTCAACGCCCTTGACCGCGTCGATGGCTACCTTCGCCACCTTCTCCGGAGCCTCGTGCGCGACCTGCTCGATCTCCATGCCACCCGCGACGCTCGCGATGCACAGGAAGGTGCGGTTGGCCCGGTCCAGCAGGTACGAGAAGTAGTACTCCTCGGCAATGTCGGCGGTCGTCGTCACCATGACCTTGCCGACCGTGTGCCCCTTGATGTCCATGCCGAGAATGGCGTTGGCATGAGCCACTGCCTCCTCGGTGTTCTCGGCCAGCTTGACGCCGCCGGCCTTACCCCGGCCGCCGACCTTGACCTGGGCTTTGACGACAACGCGTCCGCCCTGTTTCTCGGCGATGGCTCGCGCCTCTTCCGGGGTCTCCGCGACTCCGCCGCCCAACACCGGCAGGCCGTGTCGGGCGAACAACTCGCGCCCCTGGTACTCGTACAGGTCCACCCATTACCTCTTTGGTCGCGGCTGGCCGCCCAGCGGTACCCAACCGTCTCGTCGACGCCGGGGGAGATCCGGGCGCCCTGGCGCCACCCTAACCACATCTACCTCCTGTGTACGCGGGCGGGCACAGCCTGTGCGCAAGTCCACACCCAAGCCGTGCGCCCGCGGTACGCAACTGCCTGGAAGAAAGCCATCCGCGCGGCGTAACCGCCCGCTGAACGGGGTCGTTGAGTCAAATGTCGGTGCCGGGGGAACAAGAAGCCGGGACAGGACAACAGAAACGGCCGATGCCCTGTCGGTCGAGGGGTGGCGGCGGGGCATCGTGCATAGAGAGGCCGGGCGTGTGAGGGGTGCGTCCGGCCTCTCACTCTGTGCATGTGCGTCGTTCACTGCACGCTCGTGGCCACATTGTCGCGAACCCAATCCACGATGGACTGCATCGTGGCGCCGGGTGTGAAGATCTGTGCGACCCCTATCCGCCGCAGTTCGGGGATGTCCTCGTCGGGAATGATGCCGCCACCGAAGACCACGATGTCGGCCGCGCCACGTTCCTCGAGCAGTTCGACCAGGCGGCGGAAGAGCACCATGTGGGCACCCGACAACACCGACAGCCCCACCGCGTCGGCGTCCTCCTGGATGGCGGTCTCGACGATCTGCTCCGGAGTCTGATGCAGGCCGGTGTAGATGACCTCCATGCCAGCGTCGCGCAGCGCCCGGGCAACCACCTTGACGCCTCGATCGTGCCCATCGAGCCCCGGCTTGGCGACGACCACCCTGATCCGTGCACTCATGCCGGTTCCTCCGCACCCACCTTAACGATCCCTCAGGCTCGAACGTACCGCGAACCCCGGTCGTCCGCGTGGCGCCACTACGGACCGAGCATGGGCCGCTACCCTGGCCAGCTTGTGGCGTGACGCCCGGATTCGCTACCGTGTCCCCAGTTGTTCATCCGTGCCTCACGGTGCCATGTCAGAACACCGACATCACCGGCACGGTCCGTCTTACCCGCGCGGCCCTCCGACTGCGCAGGGCCCGGATTTCGAGCAGCGGAGGACATGGTGGGGTCGAAGCAGCAGCCGGCGTCCCGCTACCGCGGTAGCCGACGGCTCCCCAAACTGCCAAGTCGCCGGTACGCGGCCGTCGTCACCACCGCCTTCCTCGGCGCTGGCGTGGTCGCACTGAGCGCCGGAGCGGTGATCCCCGAGTCCAGCTCCGGCGGCGGATCTGATCCCACCACGGCCGCGATGTCCATCCAGGACAGCCTCAACGCCAAGGACCGGGCCAGCCGCACCTCGGACCGCCCGATCACCCCGTACGCCGTGGAGCAGGGCAAGCCGGACGTCTGGCTCCTACCCGTACCCACCAAGTTCGAGATCACCACCCTGTTCGCGATGCGCTGGGGCACCATGCACTACGGCGTGGACATGGCCTGCGCAACCGGCACCCCCTACTACGCGGCCCACGCCGGCACGGTCACCGTCGCCGGCTGGCACGGCGGCTACGGCATCGCCGTACGGATCGACCACGGAAACGGCATCGAGACCGTGTACGGCCACTCATCGAAGGTCATCGTGAAGGTCGGCCAGAAGGTCGAGGCAGGCCAGCAGCTCGGACTCGTCGGCACCACCGGCGACTCCACCGGCCCGCACCTGCACTTCGAGGTCAACGTGAACGGGGTACACCTCGACCCGATGAAGTACCTGCTCGCCCGCGGTGTCGACATCGCGAAGCGGCTCGAGGCGGCCAACGGCGGGAACGTCATCACCTGACCGGCCCGGCGAGTCATTGGTCACATCGCCACGCTTTCGAAGCCCCAAAGCGCCCATACCGTCGGTCCGCCTCACTATTGGTGACCGCCGCACGACCCGCCGTTCGCGTCCGGCCAGGCACTATTGCGCTGTCCCTGTCGACGCCGGGCCGAAGGACTTCTCCCGCATGGCGCGCAAGCACCGCAAACCCCGCCGCAACCGCCTCGCGGTGGCGCTTCGCCAACCGCTCACGCTTCTGCGTCGCCCGCTACCCTCCGCGCGTTCCAGCCCGCTCGCGGTGGCGCTGAACATGCTGGCCGTCTGCATCGTCGTCCGTACACGGCGTGAGTGCACCGCCCGGTAGACCTTCACGCGTCCACGGCCACCACTGCACGCCATCGCCCGAGTTCTCGATCAGCCAAACATACTCATCAACGTCAGGGAATGTGGCACGCTGCTATCAGCCATGAACGCATTGTCACATGTGCGCCTCCCGAACACACCGCCGCCGAACCCGTTTGCACCATAGGCGAGGTGCCGGCGCCCGACGTCCCCCGGACGGCCCGAGTCCCTCGTGGTCGGTCTCGAGTTGGCCCAGATCCCGCTTCGCAGCCCATGACCTCCGGTCAGCCTCCAAACCGCCAAGAGGCCAAGCGAACGACGGTTTGGACCGAGGGGTCCGTCACCCTTCGCTGGCCGGCTAGGGCCCGAGACGTCGCAACCTTTGTCGATCCTGACCGCCACTCCGCCATGCCATGTACCACCCGATATGGGTGGCTGAGTGCGTCGAGCCGCTGGTAGGCGAGCAGGCTCACGCAATGGGCGGCTGGCCACGACGACGGTGTGTACACCACTGCGCGGCCCTGGTGCGGCCTTCGTAGAGGTCCCAGACCCGAGGTTAGGTGCAGGCGGCCAGCCAGGTTTCGATCTCGCCCGCGGTTGTGCCGGGGCGGAGCTCGATGCTGGCAACGTTCGTCGTGTACAGGTGGATCGGCGGTTCAGGCTCCGGCATCTGGGTGACCAGCCATGCCGCGAACTCTGCGGCCGTTGCTGGATCGGCGGGATCGAGTGAGATGGGTGTAACCCTGGTTGCTCAGCGCGACGCCGACCTCCGGCCGGTCAGGCCTCGACCTCGGCGTCGGTCTGCGGGATCCGGTCGTCGAGATTGCGCGGTCGGTACAGCGGTGGTGTCGTCGCGCGATAGCGCAACAGCAACGACTCGTCCAGTGACTGCGAGCCGGCGGCGACCGCCATCGCATCGCTGCGACTGATAGCGACTGGTCGCAGGAATGGTCGCCAGAGTCGGTAGATGCCTAGACGTGATTCGTTGAGCAGGGCCAACGGGTCGGGGGTGAGCGCCGGCAGGTCGAGGTCGAGACCGGCGTCGCGGGCCGCGTTGGCCATCCATTGCAACGCGTTGTCGGAGGCTGTGGTCTGGGCACCGGGCCACGGGGCATAGCCGCCGCCGACGTTCGAGTGTGCCCCGGCGAACCATACCTGCCGCAAGACCTGGCCGGGCACCTGCTCGGTCGGCTCGTCCCACAGCGCCGCCTCGAACTTGCGGCGCCGTTCGTCCACAGCCAGGGCGTGGTAGGCGAAGTCCACCGAGCGGCTGAGCTTGAGATCGTGGAACCGGTTGCGCGAGAACGAAAACTTGCCGCCGTTGAGCAGCAACGGGTTCCCCAACGCGCCCACAGTGTCGAACACGCCGACAAACTTGATGCGGGTCTCCACCGAGTGCTCGGCGCGATATGTCGTGGCGAGCGCCTCGTTGGGATGGCTGGCCGCGTCGCGGCGACGGTAGAGGGCGAACGCCTCGTCGACACGGTGCAACCGGTCGCGTTTGAGGATGCCGCACTTACGGATGAATCCGGCAAGGCTGCGCACCGTGAAGGCGCCGCGGCTGAATCCAAAGAGAAACAACTCGTCGCCGGGCTCGAACACCTCGGCCAGAGCACGGTAGGCAGTGCGGATGTTGCGCGATAGCCCATAGCCCGTGGCTCCATCGAACTGCCGCCGCAACCAGCCGCCGCTGGTGCCGATCCCCTCGTGGTAGTGACCGATCTGCTGGACGCCGTCGGCGGCCACCGATCGCACCATGGTCGACAACTTGCACACGTTGGTATCGTGATCCTTCGATGCAGGCGAGTTCCAGGTCCCGTCGCAGAACACCGCGATGCGCTTCATCCGGTCATCATAAGCATCCACAAACGACAGCCAAACAGGGCCTGCGGTGCGACGCCGCGCCAGCACGCTCACCTGAACAGTGCTGTGCCCCCGGCGATCGACCGGCTCGGCGACCGTGGCGACAGCCACGCCACGCATTCACTCGTTGAAGGTTGCCGTTATGACTGTTCCAGGTTGATGTTGGCCGAATGCATCCACAGTGGAGGCCCGGCCGGGCCGGGGCAGCGTCTTGACCTGATTACCGGGAGTCGGTGTGGTCAATGTCGTCGTCGTTTGAGCCAGGCTCACCGCCTCGGGGCCGTTGACTCCACCAATTCGCCGCCACAACGCCAAGACCGACGACGCCGGCTACGGCAATTCCGAGCCCACCAACTGTGAGCCAGACAGCGTCGCTGACGGCGAGCGCAGGATCGCCGATGTCCGCGGCGACGCCAGGAAATAGCCCTGCTATGACGAGCTCACGCCACATGGGTAACCGTCGACGGTTGGGACGGCGCGTACACGATGGACAGTGCAGGCAGTTCGTTGGCCGTCCGCACCACCACCATGCGATGCCAGCTGGCCGGCATCACCGCGCCAGGCGATGCGGCATGGTAGTCGGCGTCGCTGCGATACACAGACACTCTCGGATTGGCCCGGTCGGCGAGCATCTTCGTCAGCGCGTCTACCGACTCCGTTGTCAGCTGCGCCAGCCGCCCGATCCTCCGCCGCACACCGTCCGGAATCGGTGTTGTGCCGGACTCCCAGCGCAGGACTGTGCGATCTTCCACACCGAGGTGCGCGGCGAGCCACTCAGCGCTGACGCCGAGCCACTCCCGCACACACCGCAACTCGGCGTCCGTCATCCGCTCGTCCCTCAGAGGTCCCGGCCCGGGGCGTTCCCGAACCCGACGCAATCAACCAAGCGCGACACCCCGCACTGCGGCTTCGTCCACAACGCGCCTGCCATCGGTACACCACGCTGTGGCACCGTCATGCTAAACGCCGTTTGCGAATCTTCGCAATAGTTCTGGACAACCGGGGACCGAGGTGGTGACTCCCGACTGCCGACCTGCGCCGCACTCCCGTGCAACACCAACCGAAGGGCCCAACAGTCATCCATCGTTCGGGTCGGCAGACGTACGAATCAACCCGACCGGCATGATGGTGCCCGTGGCAACCAACGACCAGCATGGGACGGGCACCGCGACCGCGTCGCCATCGCTTTCAGTAGCGGAGTCGCCCACACTTGCAGCAATTCAGGAACGTTCACAGGTCGCCAGGTTCGACTCGACCGGCACGATCCGGATCGGGCGTGACCCCGACAACGACATCGTGCTGCCCGACTTTTGGGTCTCGCGCAAGCACGCCGAGATCCGCAAGATCGGCGACGAGTACTACGTGGTCGACTTGGCGAGCAGCAACGGCCTGCACCACAACGGTCGCCGCGTGCCCAAGGCGGTACTCGCGCCCGGCGACCGGGTCACCATCGGCCGGCACGAGTTCCTGTTCGATGGCATGCAGCTGTTCCAACACGCCGACGAGGGACCGACCTCCGTCATCGCCGATGACATCACGGTCGCGGTCAAGAGGGCCGTACTGCTCGACGACATCAGCTTCGCGTTGCGTCACGGCACCCTGCTCGGCATCGTCGGCCCCAGCGGCTGCGGCAAGTCGACGCTGCTGAAGGCCATGACGGGAATCCGCCCCGCCACTCAGGGCAAGCTCCTCTACGACGGCAAGGATCTTTACAAGCACTACTCCGAGCTGCGCTACCGCATCGGCATGGTGCCCCAGGACGATGTGCTGCACCGGCAGCTCACGGTTCGCCGGGCACTGGGCTTCGCCGCCTCCCTCCGCTTCGCCGACGACGTGCCCCGAAAGGAACGCAAGCAGCGCGTCAACGAGGTGCTCGAACTACTCGGCCTCACCGCGCGCGCCAAGCAGCGCATCGACACCCTCTCCGGCGGGCAGCGTAAGCGCACATCGATCGCGCTCGAATTGTTGACCGAGCCGTCGCTGCTGGCGCTGGACGAACCCACATCGGGCCTTGACCCGGCCCTCGACAAGGAGGTCATGCGCGAACTGCGGTTACTCGCTGACCGCGGACGGACCGTCGTCGTGGTCACGCACAGCGTGCTGCATCTCGACCTGTGCGACCGCGTCATGGTGATGTGTCTCGGCGGGCGCATGGGCTACTTCGGACCGCCTGACGAGTTGTTGCCCTTTTTCGAAGCCGAAGACTACGCGGACGTCTTCGAGAAGGTCACCCACGAGCCCGACCGCTGGGCCCAGCGCTACCGCAACTCCGAGGTCTACCGCGAATACGTCGGTGACGTCGCGCTCGAGCTGATCGAGCGAACTCGCGCAGCGTCCTGCCCGAAGCCGTGCCCACGCCGAGGGCACCCCAGCCCGCACCCGTTGAACCGCCGGTTGTTGCGCCTGCGGTTGTTGCCCCGGCCCGCGTGGCGCCGGTCGCGGTGCCATCGACAACCACACCGCCACCGACCCCGGTGCAGCGAAGAGGGTTCCGGGATGCGAGGAAGGGCAGCGGACCCGGCGACAACTCCGGCGTGCAGGACCTGTCGATGAGCCACCGGGCACTGCACCCGGTAGCGCCGCTGCGCCAGTTCTTGACCCTGTGCTTGCGCATGATCGCGGTGATCTTCTCGGACCGCGGCTACGCGGGCTTCCTCATCGGCCTGCCGCTGGTCCTGGGCGCGCTGAGTCACACGGTTCCCGGCAACAAGGGCCTCGGACCGGACCCGGCCGGCTACAGCCTGGAGGCCCAGCGCATTCTGGTCGTGCTCGTCATCGGCGCCGCGTTCATGGGCGTGGCGGTGGCGATTCGCGAGATCATCAACGAATCGTCGATCTATCGGCGAGAGCGGGCGACCGGCTTGTCGCCCACCGCGTACCTCGCGTCAAAGGTGCTCATCTTCATCATCATCGACGTGATCCAGGCGATCATCTTTGTCTACGTCTCGTTGTTGGGCCGCCCAGGCCCGGATGATGGTCTCATCCTTGCCTCACCCACCGCCGAGATCGTCCTGGCCGTCAGCATGGTGGCAATCACTTCGACGACGCTGGGCCTGCTGGCCAGTGCGCTGGTAAGGACCACCGAACAGACCACGCCGATCCTGGTCGTGAGCGTGATGGCACAGCTGGTCCTCTCCGGCGGCCTGTTCGAGATCAGTGGCCAGAAGGGACTCGAGGTCGCTTCCTGGGTCAACCCGTCGCGGTGGGGATTCGCCGACGTGTCATCCACCACCGACCTGCAGAACTTCCCGTTCCACGACTCGCTATGGGTGCACGACCCGGCGAACTGGTGGAAATGCTTCGCCGTACTGATCGTCCAGGCCGTGTTGCTGCTGCTGCTGACCCGTGTGGCGCTACGCCGCTACGAGCCTGGTAAGGGCTGAACAGCCCATGGCCGGCCGTGGAGTGCGGCTGGGCAGCCCGTCCGATGTTTTTACAATGGTTGATGGTTGGCTGGTGTGCTCACCGATGAGCGAAGGCTTGAGTTGCATCCACCTCCGTGGCCGGCGGTGCGGTCGCGGCCTGGGCATCTGCCATGGCGTGCTGACTACCAGCCGGCACGGCCGCCCTTTTGCTCAGCATGGGTGAGATGGCGATGGTCACGCCCGAGACTGGCTGGGGATCGATTCGTCGACCGGCGAGGCGGCTGGTCCGCATCGTTTCCGCGGCGGCCGCTCGACGGCGGTCGGCGCCGGAGTTGCTGCGCCCCCGGCGGCGCAGCCAGGCGTCCACGGCGATGGTGACAACGGCGGTGAACAGGAGACCGATGCCCGCGGAGACGATCAGCACCAACTTGAGCTTGGACGTGACCTCGGTAACGCTCTCACCCTTGTCCAACTCGAGCGTGGTGACCAATCCGTCCGGCCGGACGTGGAAACGCTGTTGAGCGGCGTCGACCTCCGCCGCGATCATCTTCATCAACTGTTGCACGGTGTCCGTGGCCTGCTTGGGGGTCGCCGCGGTGACTTCGATGAGGAAGAACGTGGTGCGGTACTCGATGCTCACATCGAAGCTGTCCGACAGCCCGGCGGCAGCCAACTGTTGCGTGACCGCCGGCTCTCGCATCTTCACGACGACCGCTTGGCCGAGGGCGGCGAGACCGAGCCTGTCCCATGGGTTGGGGTTGACGTTCGGTTCGTCAGGGTTCGGGGTACCGGGGGCCGGCAACATTTGCAGGTGCCCCACCGCGCCGTATTCGGAGTTGACGGTCCGGCTCACCAACAGGGCACCTGTCAGCGAAATGAGCAGCATCGGCAACGTGACATACCAGCCCAGGAAAGAGAGCCGCTTCACGCCGCGAAAGTCCACAGTGGTCCTCATCGCGAAGCACCGACGCCGAGCCACTCCCCGCACACACCGCAACTCGGCGTCCGTCATCCGCTCGTCCCTCAGAGGTCCCGGCCCAGGGCGTTCCCGAGCCCGACGCAATCAACCAAGCGCGACACCCGCACCACGGCTTGACCCACGCCGCCATCTGCCCACCCCACCGTGCGGCACCGTCATGTTAAACACCGTTTGCGGATCTTCGCAACAGTTCAGGCCAACCGGCGCCCAGGGCGGTGACTGCCCATCGCGGTACTGCGCCGCGGCTGTCAAGGACATGTCGGCACGCTGCCTGGGCGAGGCCCGCCGCAGGGCGGCACCGGTACCGTAGCTTTGACCAGTCGGCGACAAGGAGGTTCCCGTGTCAGGCTCGGCCGCAAAATTCGGGGGCAGTGGCAACTATGATCCTTCGCCCGAGGTACTTCAGGTCGCGGCCGCCACGTTCGGCATCTTGGCCGCTACTGTGCGGCTGCACATCGTGTGGCGGCTGGCTCACGGTGAGTGCGACGTCGGCACGCTGGCCGAGGAGGTCGGCACGACGGTGCAGGTGGTCAGTCAGCATCTGGCAAAGCTGAGGCAGGCAGGACTGGTGCAGGCACGGCGCGAAGGACGCCGGCAGGTGTACCTGGTCAACGACCCGCACCTGGTGATGGTCGTCCGGGAGATGCTCGCTCACCTGCGCAGTCCTGCGGCGCCGCCCGGAGCTCGGCGTGGGATCATCGCCTGAACTGCTGGCACCGGCGGCCCCATCCCTGGGGCCGGAATCCCACGCAGCGGTCACGCCGGCATCGCCGCCAGGTATCCGACTGCTGCGCTACGCCACCATGGCCCCGTTGCAAGCGCTACGAATGCTGAATTCCTCGCTGCACGGACTGGACGAGGTGGATGCACAGGCAAGGTTGGCCAGTCATGGTGACAACACATTGGTTGCCCCTACCGCGACCAGCCGGGCGTGGCGCTTGCTCGGAACCCTCACCGACCCGTTCGTACTGATCCTGCTGTTCCTCGGCGTCGTGTCCGCAGCGACGGGCGACCTGGCTGGGGTGGCGGTCATCTGCGCTCTGGCGGTCGCGAGCTGTGGCCTGCGTTTCCGCCAGGAGCACCGGGCCGACAGGGCCGCGGCTGCGTTGCGAGCCATGGTGGCCACCACGACGACCGTGCTCCGCCGTGCCGAGGCGGGCGCGCCCCCACTGGCCCGCGAGGTGCCGACGGACCAATTGGTGGTGGGCGATGTGGTCCAACTGTCCGCCGGTGAGATCGTGCCCGCCGACTTGCGCCTGTTGCGCTCCTCCGACCTGACCGTGAGCCAGGCGTTGCTCACCGGCGAGTCGCTGCCTGTACTCAAGTACGCCACCCTGTCCGCAGCGCCGGGCGATGGGGACGGCCAGCACGATATCGACGCTACCCTCTTCGATCATCCGCGGCTGTGCCTGTTGGGCAGCACGGTGGTGGGTGGCTCGGCAACCGGCCTGGTGGTGGCCACCGGCGCCGACACCTACTTCGCGTGGGCCAACCGTGAGCTGCCGGACCGCCGCGCCGACACCGCGTTCGAACGCGGAGTCAAGGGCGTCTCCTGGACTCTCATCCGGTTCATGGTCGCCACCGTGCCGCTGGTGCTGGCGGTCAACGAACTGGTCCAACGCGACTGGTTGCAGGCATGCCTGTTCGCGGTGGCCGTAGCCGTCGGGCTGACTCCGGAGATGCTCCCCGTCGTGGTCACCAGCGCGCTGGCCCGGGCCAGCGCGGCGATGCGTCGTCATGGCGTCATCGTCAAGCGTTTGCCCGCCGTCCATGGCCTGGGCGCGATGGACGTGCTGTGTATCGACAAGACCGGCACCCTGACTGTCGATCAGGTCAGCGTGACCTGCCACCTGGACCCGGCCGGCCGACCCGACCTCGAACCTTTGAAGTATGCGAGCCTCAACAGCTATTTTTGCGTCGAACAGTCCGGACATCTGGTCTGCGACACGGTTGACGAGGCCTTGCTGCGGCGTTGTGAGGAGTTGGGCCTGCCGGTCGAGGATGGGTTCGCCGGAGCCAAGGTGTTGAGCTTCGACGCTGTCCGCCGACGGGCGACAGTCGCGGTCCGTCCGGACGGGCGTTGGGGCGTTGAACTGTTGGTCACCAAGGGCGCCGCCGACGAGGTACTCGCCTGCTGCACACACGTACGGGCGGCCGGTGAAACCGTGCCGTTGGACGACGAGCACCGGCTCCGGTTGGCGAGCCTTGCCGACGCACTGCATGACGACGGGGTAAGGGTTCTGGCGGTGGCGGTGAGGACGCGGCCGGCGGCCGGCCGAAAAGTGCGCCCCGCCGATGAGTCCTCGATGACCCTCATCGGCTACGTCGGTCTGCTCGACCAGGTCAAGCCCAGTGCCGCGCCGACCCTGCGCGCGTTAGCCCAGCACGGTACGGGCGTCAAGGTCATCACCGGTGATCATCCGCTGGTCGCGGCACGCATCTGCCGGGACGCCGGCCTGGACCCCGGGGTTCCAGTCTGCGGCAGCCACATTGAGGGCCTCGAGCCAGCGGCCCTGGCGACGCTGGCGCGCGACACCACGTTGTTTGCCAAAGTGGACCCACAGCAAAAGGCGGCGATCGTCGGCGCGCTTCGCGCGGCCGGACACACGGTCGGCTACCTGGGCGACGGCGTGAACGACGCGCCGGCCCTGCGCGCCGCCGACGTCGGCATCTGCGTCGACAGCGCGGTGGACATCGCCCGAGAGTCCAGCGACGTCCTGCTGGTCGGCAAGGATCTCGCTACATTGACGGCCGGCGTCATCGCCGGTAGACACGCGTTCGCCAACATCATCAAGTATGTGAAGATCACTGTTTCGTCGAACGTCGGTAACGTGTGCTCCGTCCTAGCCGCCTGCGCCGTACTGCCGTTCCTGCCGATGCTGCCGCTCCAGATCCTCGTCCAGAACCTCCTATTCGACATCTCCCAACTGTCGTTGGCATTCGACCACACGGATCAGGAGGTCGACCGACGGCCGCGGACCTTCAGCACCACCGACCTCACCCGCTTTGTGATCTTCTTCGGAGCGATCAATGGGCTGGCGGACCTTGCCACCTTCGCGGTGTTACGTCACGCCCTCGGCACTCACATCACGCCGGCCGGTGAGGCGCTGTTCCACACCGGCTGGTTCGTCGAAAACCTGCTCAGTCAGCTGTTGGCCGTGCACCTGTTGCGCTCCCGCCGGGGAGTGCGCGGATGGTCCTGGGCAGCACGACCGGTTCTCGTGACCGGGGCCGGCGTTGCACTTCTCACCCTGCTTCTCCCCATCACACCGGTGGGGGCCCTGGTGGAACTGCGCGCCATGCCCGCGGACTACTACCTCTGGTTGACCGCAGTTCTAGCCGCGTTCAGTGTCGCCCTCGTGGCCGGCAAGAGTCTCTATCAACGCATCTTCCCCGTTTGGCTCTAGCCCAACTACGTCCGGTGACACGGAGCCATGCGGGTCGGTACCGATTACTTGCGAAATCGTGCAAGGATGTGGCGGTGTCCGCCTCTCCGACCTGGGTCGCCGACCAGTCAGGCACCGTGGCAAGCCCCACTCCGACCGGAGGTCCCTCCGCGAAGCCGACCACCACCCCTGCTCGATAGGCTTCCTGCAGGGTGGTTTCGTGGCCCAGATTGCTCAAGGACACGGCCAACCCGTCCACGTGCCGGGTCGTGGGTGCCTCGATCATTGATCATTCGAGATATTGAGGTGGTGGATTCGCCAGGCGATGGCCTCGTCGATGGGCATGGCCGGCGCGTAGTAGAAGCCCTGCCCGCAGCGGCAGTGGGCGGATCGAAGGAACTGTTCGCTGGCGTGGTTGTGCACGCCTTCGGCGATCTGCTCGAGGCCAAGTTGCGTGGCCAGGCTGATGATGGCGGTGAGCAAGGTCCGGTTGCGGTGTTGGCTGAGGTCGGTGAGGTATGACTTGTCAATTTTGACGATGTCGATGGCAGGTTGGCGTAGGTAGCTGAGCGAGGCGTATCCGGTGCCGTAGTCATCGATCGCGACACGAACGCCATCGCGGCGCAGGTCGGCAAGGAAGGACCAGGCCCGGCCGTCGGCGTCGACGAGGAGGCTTTCGGTGACTCCCACTGGGACCACGCGGACGTGTCGTCCAGGAGCGAGATGACATGCGCGACTTTGAATGAGCTCGTGGCGTGGGTTGTCGAAGAATACGAATGCTTCACTGGGCATCGGGTTGTTCGGGTTCGAGTTGATGCCCGTACGCGCGCCGGGCCACCGTTCGCGGACGCGGCGTAGGAAGTCCTCGCCTTCGAAGGTCCACCTCGGCGGCTCGGTGGGGGTGATGATGTATTGGACACCCACAACGTCTTCTGTTCACGGATCCGGACGATATCTGGAATGCGCAGGTCGTTCATGCGCCCTGCGATGCGCACACGAGGTCGTGCCGCAGCTACCTCCGCTCATTGGCCAGAGGCTACGCCGCGCCGAGCTCCTTGAGTGGACGGGTGAGCGGGATCCGGCCGCACAGGTGGTCGCCGCGACCATCCGGGTCGAATCTGCCCACACCGCGGCCGGGCACATCGACCACACCAGCCCGTTCTCGTGAATCGAGGTGGCCAGCGACACCGCACCTCGGGAGCGCGTCGAAGCGTTGGCCGCCCAGTTGCGCGGGGCCGGATTCGATGTGACCGTTCGGGACGACGAGGCAGCCCTGCTGTGGGACAAGCTCGCCTTCCTGGCGCCGCTGGCCCTGCTCACCACCCAGGCGAACGCACCGGCAGGACTGGTACGCACGCATCGACGGGCCGATGCCTGGCAGGAGCATCGCCGGGGCCTGACCGGGTCGGCCATTCCCGTTGTCGGTAGGGTTCTTGTCGTGTTGCGCAGATCCAGGTCCAACCGCGTGGAGTGCCGATTCGGTGGTGAGCACGCCATGCCATCGGCACGGTTACGCATCGCAATTCCTCGGCTTCGCGACATGGTCCGGATTTGGGGTCAATTGACCCGAGATGCGGATTCGCAGCACTCGCTCGGCTGGGGACCCGTGGACGCCCTGCAGGAGATCTCTGCGGCAGAAACGTTGGATCCGCTGCTGATCAGGCCGGAGTACCAGGCGTTCGTCGGTTTCGATCCGCAGACCGGATATGCACTAGCCTCAGTCACTCTTACCCGGTGTGACGATGGCGTATATGAAGTCGGAGGCGTCGTTGACCCGACTTTCAGAGGAAAGGGTTATGGTCGCGAGATTCTGGCGGCCGTCTGTGCAGTGGCCCATCAACACTTCGGCTTCGTCCAATTGCGAGTTGGCTTCGAGTCGACGAACCTTGCGAGTCTGCATTGGTTGGCGTCCTGCGGTTTCGTTGGCTTCGACGCACCACGCCGGCACACACTTCCCGACGGCCGCGAGGTCGATAGTCTGTGGTGGCACCGGACGGACCCTTCGGCCAGACGCCGGTGCCGCAACCCGGCGCTCGGCTGATTCCGACGCGAGCCACCGCGAATCGCCGGTCGTCACCCGTCCGGATAGGAGTCGGTGATTTCCTGCGGGATGCCGGCTGTGTCGGCCCGTGCGGTCTCCCGGTCGCGCCACATCGTACGTGCCCTTCCACCTAGCACACGTGCCCGATCGGCAGCCTGGCCGCCGAGCTCCCGGGCCCGTTCGGCGCCGGCCGTGCTGATCGCCTGTGCCTGCGCTATCGCAGGCGAGTCGAGGACTTGCCGCAGCGGCGCGGTGCGGGCGAGCGCCGCTACGCCCAGGTGCGCCAGGTCGCCCGTGACGGCCGCGGCGTCCGAGACCACCCTGCCTGCGGTGAGGGCGGCATCGGCGGCTCTACGTCCGGCGATGCTAGCCGTAGCCGAGACCGCGTGCGCGGCGACTGCGTAGAGACCTCGGCGGACCACTACAGCACCGGCCATTCGGTCGATGATCGTGCGTCGGCTGGGCCCCACTGCGGCGAGGGCGTTGGCCCAGAAGGCGAGCACCGCGATGCCCCACAGCCCGACGCCGAGGGTGAACTGGCCGACCACCATGGTCACGAGCGCCACCGCCATCAGGCCGGTTTCGACGAAGGTGGTTGCGGCCGCCCGGAGCATCGCCGCGCCGCGTCCGAGCGGAACCTTGGTTCGGTTCGCGTCGACCCGAATGTCAGCGATCATCATGCCGATCGTGCGCCGTCGCCATGTGAGCATGATGCCCTGATACATGAACTGCAAGACGGGCACGGCGACCAACGCAATCAGGAGCGGCAGAACATAGGCTACCCATTCGTCTGCGGCGGCGTTGCCCAGGCCGAACGTCGAGCGGTGGGTGAACAACTGGACGACGCGGGACCAGCCCGCGTGCGCTGCGACCGCGCCGACGAAGGCGGGCAGGCCTTGAATCAGGCTCGCCACGACGAAAGCCACCAGTCCGAGGCCGGGCACGATGACGACAAGGTAGTCGACCAGCCAGGCAACGAACCGGCGCCGACGTCTGGCGACCGCGCGCACCCCGTCGGTGGCCACCTCCAGCCCAGCAGCGGCGTTCACGCCGTTGCCGCTGGACCTGGCCGGAGTCGGCACGTCGAGGCCGATAGGCATATCGGGATCGGTCGGCATCAGGTCCTGTGCGGTGGACGGGGTCTGGTCCATCTTTATAGCCTCCGCTTCATCGGTGGCTGATCCTATTCGTGTTTCGTCGATGGCGGACCCGTCGTTCTACCCACCAGGCATCGTCCGATCTACCGACCTATATCTAGTGTCCAGGCCATGCCAGCAGGCCAACGGCATGCGTAGCGCTTGGCGGATGGCGGATGGCCGGCTCCAGCTGTCATGCGACAGTTCATGATGCTGTTGCATGCCCGGCGATTTCCAGCTCTAGGAGCAGCTAATCGTGGTCCACGTCGTCGCAGATCGGGTCGGTACATATCAACGTTCGTGCCCGCATCCAGGGTGGCTCGGGCCGATGATGCGATGACGGAGTCCGAGATGTCCTGCGGATTCACCCCGGCCACCTGGTTAACGCTGCCACGCGTAGGGCGGCCATCCCCAGTTCAGCGCGTTCTCGTGTCTATTCGCTGAACCCCACAGACCTGTCAGCCATGCGTACGGTGCCGACTGATCTCGGAGTCAAGACAAGTCGGTGACCCAGCCCGCCCTTCACAGCCGGGTAGGGGCGATGACTACTACTACTCATGAGCATGAGGACCCTGCTGATCACGTTGCGACCCCTCGCAGGGACGATGACAACCTGGGCGTCGACCGGCAGCCTACGCATGCTCGTCATCTAGTTGCGACCCGTCGTACGGGCGATGACGAAACGTCCACTGTGGAGGTAAAGTATGGCTGTTCTCGCGTTGCGACCCCTCGTAGGGGCGATGACGACGGCAGGTCGACATCGTTCAGGCGACGGGATACACCCGGTTGCGACCCCTCGTAGGGCGATGACGACCGCCGGTGGTCCGCCATCGGCGAGGATCACAACCGGTTGCGACCCCTCGTAGGGGCGATGACGACTCTGCACAGCAAGGGTCACATCACGGTTCCCGATGGGCCGTTGCGACCCCTCGTAGGGGCGATGACGACTGACCGTCGGCACCCAGGCCGTCGCCGCACTGATCCTGTTGCGACCCCTCGTAGGGGCGATGACGACCTCGGGGACACGGTGGGGTTGCAGGTCATCTCATCGCCTGTTGCGACCCCTCGTAGGGGCGATGACGACCGTCTTTCTCGGCCAGCAGGTCGCCGCACAGGCTATGTTGCGACCCTCGTAGGGGCGATGACGACCAGGGGCCGCGAGATCGAGTACGACGACGATTACTGGCTGTTGCGACCCCTCGTAGGGGCGATGACGACCCCGTTGCCCGGAGACGCTCGGCTGAGTCGCGCATGCGTTGCGACCCTCGTAGGGGCGATGACGACGGGTACACGCGCGACCAGGTGCGGCAGATCGCGCTACCGCCGTTGCGACCCCTCGTAGGGGCGATGACGACGCCGCGTGCGCCATCGGGGCCCTCGAAACGCATGTTTCGTTGCGACCCCTCGTAGGGGCGATGACGACTGGGATCACCACAATCTCAGGACCAGTACCTATTACGGTTGCGACCCCTCGTAGGGGCGATGACGACGACATGTTCGGATGTTCAGTTGTAACTCATGTCAGCATGTTGCGACCCCTCGTAGGGGCGATGACGACTGGGATCACCACAATCTCAGGACCAGTACCTATTACGGTTGCGACCCCTCGTAGGGGCGATGACGACGACATGTTCGGATGTTCAGTTGTAACTCATGTCAGCATGTTGCGACCCCTCGTAGGGGCGATGACGACCAGGCCGATAATGCCGTTGATGGCGCCTTTTACGGTGTTGCGACCCCTCGTAGGGGCGATGACGACCGGACCCTCGCCCCACCTGCTCCGACCATCCATACAGTTGCGACCCCTCGTAGGGGCGATGACGACCCCGGATCGCCGAGCACCGTGCCCGCAACCTCAACCCGTTGCGACCCCTCGTAGGGGCGATGACGACTGCCCACACTGATGCATTCTTCGGGTCACCGGCCACGGGTTGCGACCCCTCGTAGGGGCGATGACGACATGGTCGGGTCGTAGTCCAGGACCCAGCGAGCCGGTTGCGACACCCCTCGTAGGGGCGATGACGACATGTTCGCGTGGAGCTCGACCGACTTCACACCCGACCGGGTTGCGACCCCTCGTAGGGGCGATGACGACCGTGCAGTCACCCCACGTAGTCGCTCATTCAACTGTTGCGACCCCTCGTAGGGGCGATGACGACTGGGAGCCCATGCGACGGCTCCCCGCCCCCACAAAGTTGCGACCCCTCTAGGGGCGATGACGACCACCGCGGATTCCATCGGCAGGCCGCGTAGCCGTACCGGTTGCGACCCCTCGTAGGGGCGATGACGACCCGTCACCAGATCCTCTTTGGCGGCGTGGATCGCCTCGGCGTTGCGACCCCTCGTAGGGGCGATGACGACGTGTCTCGTCCTTGTGCCCACCCCAGCGCGCGGGAACGGGTTGCGACCCCTCGTAGGGGCGATGACGACCCGTGATCTTAAAGAGAAATACGAGCAGATTGAAGTAGTTGCGACCCCTCGTAGGGGCGATGACGACCCGCCGCCAGCGCGGCCAACGTGAACTGCGGCTGTCGTTGCGACCCCTCGTAGGGGCGATGACGACGTGAGGACTTGCAGGGCTGGGGGTCGCCCGGCGGCACCCTCAGGGTTGCGACCCCTCGTAGGGGCGATGATGTCAACGCTCTCCGAAAATTGACCCAGTTCGGGTCTCCGGAAAATTGACCCCCGCCCGTTGCCTATGACCGGTTTGCGCGGTTTTCCTTGGTGAGGAGTTCGCGGCGTTGGCGGGTCCGGTAGGAGTCTCCGGTGAGGGTGAGGACCTCGGCATGATGGACGAGGCGGTCGATCATCGCGGCGGCCACGATCTCGTCGGCGAAGGTCTCACCCCAGCGCCCGAACGGTAAGTTAGAAGTGACCAGTATCGATCCCTGTTCGTATCGGGACGCGACGAGTTGGAAGAACAGGTTCGCCGCGTCCTGGTCGAACGGAATGTATCCAACCTCATCAATGATGATGAGCTTGTAGCGGCGGATCTTCTTGAGCTCGGCGTCCAGTCGACCGGCCTGGTGGGCTCCCGCGAGGCGGGTGATCCAGTTACTGGCGGTGTCGAAGAGGACGGAGTAGCCGGCGTGGGTGGCCTTGATGCCCAGCCCGATGGCCAGGTGAGTCTTGCCCAACCCGGGCGGCCCGAGCAGGACCACGTTTTCGGCCTTGGCGACGAAGGCGCCGGTTGCTAAGTGCGCCAACACATCTCGCCGCAGCGACGGCAGGTGGTCGAGGTTGAAGTCTTCCAATGTTTTGATGGCGGGGAAGTGGGCGGTGCGGATGCGCATGATGGTGCCCTTGGACTCACGGTCGGCGACCTGGCGCTGTAGGACGGCGGCGAGGTATTCCTCATGCGACCAGTTCTCGTCACGGGCCTGGACGGCGAGTTCTTCCCAGAACGCGCCGATCGTGGGTGTTTTCAGGACCCGGGTCAGGTAGGCCATCATCGCTGGCATGCCGTCCTTCGCCGGTGCTGACGACGTGGCGGGTCTGGTCTTGGTGGCTGTGCTCACTCGCTACTCGCTTTCTTCGATGGGTGGGTGAAGTCGACGCCGAAGAGGGCGTCGTAGTCGGGCAGTGCCCGCAGGCTGACGGCGTGCCCGTCGTCGTGGTAGCGGGTGGACGCCTGGCGACTCTGGCGGTCCCGGGCTAACGCCTGACGCATCGCGGCAGCGGTGGCGCGGTGGGCCGGGTCGGTGACCACGTCGTGTTTGGCCCAGGACCGACGGTGGCGGGCCACGACCTGACTGTCGCAGGACACGGTCACCGTGTCGGCTGATGCGGTGATGTCGACGATGCGGCCGATCGCCTGCGGGTCGACGGAGTAGTCCACTGTGTCCAGTCGTACGTAGTACTCGCGGCCAAGTCGGATCCGGTGCATCAGGCCGACTGCGGGCGCGACCGGTGGTAGAGCCAGCATCGACGGGTACTCGGCCGCCAGCAGGTCCATCGGGCGGCCATGGATAGACCGCACGGTGCGAGCGTTGGCGTGAGCCAACCAATCGACCAACTGCTCGTTGAAGTCGTGCGGAGACGCGAACACGCGGCCGGGCAGGAACGACGTCTCTAGGAACTGGTTGTGGCGCTCCACCATCCCCTTGAACTCCGCGTCCCTGGGCGGCGCCAACCGGATCCGGGTCGCGAGGGTGCCGGCGAACGCGGCCGCCGGGACACTGACCCGGCCCGTGCCACCGATAGCGGACTCCCGGTCCCACACCAGCTCCCGGCTCACCCGCCCGACCCGGCGGATCAGCATCCACATCCCCGACAGAATGTCGCCAGCCTGCCGCGACGGGATCATCGCCGCGTCCGTGAACCGGGAGAACCCCAACGTCATCACCAGCACCGGCAACACCCGCTGCTGCCCGACCGCGACCGGGATCGGCAGTTCGGGAAACCACAGATCACACTGCGTGATCTGCCCGGGCTCGTAAACCGTCCGGTCGACCGGATCGATCCCCACGTACTCCGGACGAATCCGAGTGAGCAACCTCTTCAACGGACTCAAAGAGTGCGGCCAACCGATCCGCCGCGCGATCTCCGGCGCCGTCATCCGCGGTGCCTCCCGCAACAACGCCCGAACCCGCGGCTCGAACGCATCCGCCACCGACCCCTGAGGCGCCCGCACATAACTCGGCGGCCGGTCCGACGCCAACGCCGCCCGAACCGTGTTCCGAGCCACCCCGAGCCGCCGAGCGATCTCCCTGATGGCCACACCCTCCGCCCGATGCAACCGGCGGATCTCAGCCCAATCCTCCACTTTCAGCACCCCCTCAAAATCGAGGAAGGGGGTCAATTTTCAAAGACCCACACCGGGTCAGTCTTCAGGAAGCGGCGACAGATGACGACGCCCGGACGCCCCGTCAGCCACGTAGCAGCCCGGGACCTGTTGCGACCCCTCGTAGGGGCGATGACGACAGGAGATGATGAGCGCATGACTGCTGCTGATGACATCGCCGTTGCGACCCCTCGTAGGGGCGATGACGACAGGAGTCGTGAAGATCCGCACCGACCAGGCCACGACGTTGCGACCCCTCGTAGGGGCGATGACGACGACACATCCGCGCACGGTCACCCTCATCCGAGACCATGTTGCGACCCCTCGTAGGGGCGATGACGACCGCTCAACCCATCAGCATCGGAGATCGACATGAACCTGACGTTGCGACCCCTCGTAGGGGCGATGACGACCGGCCCTGCGACGCTCAGGCAGCCTGACCCGACCCTGACGTTGCGACCCCTCGTAGGGGCGATGACGACACCACACAGGCAGGCGAACACGGCAAGCGATGCAAACGGTTGCGACCCCTCGTAGGGGCGATGACGACGTGTCATCGCCCCGGCCGCGTAGGCACGCGGTCAGGGTAGTGTTGCGACCCCTCGTAGGGGCGATGACGACCCCGTGATCTTGAAGAGAAATACGAGCAGATTGAAGTAGTTGCGACCCCTCGTAGGGGCGATGACGACTGGTCCCTCCGATCGCGAGTTGTTGGTCCATGGCTTGTTGCGACCCCTCGTAGGGGCGATGACGACCTGTCCGCAGTGCAAGCAGTACACCAACATCAAACGGTTGCGACCCCTCGTAGGGGCGATGACGACTGGATCATCCGTGTGGTGGGGGCGCGGTGCCCGGTGCCGTTGCGACCCCTCGTAGGGGCGATGACGACCTGGCGCGCGGCTGCGTTGACGGCGCTGCAGCTGCGGTTGCGACCCCTCGTAGGGGCGATGACGACCGTCAAACCGATTCCGGCCTCCCGTCCGATGTGGAGTTGCGACCCCTCGTAGGGGCGATGACGACTGGTCCATCGCCCGCTACCCGCGCATCATCGGCGGACAAGGTTGCGACCCCTCGTAGGGGCGATGACGACTCGTGGCCCTGATCGCCGCCGTGCTGCTCGTCGGACACAAGTTGCGACCCCTCGTAGGGGCGATGACGACCCGTCAGTAGGCCCAGGGCCAGCCAGGTCCAGAACGTGTTGCGACCCCTCGTAGGGGCGATGACGACTTCAGTGTTGGCGCGTGGCGGCGTAGCGGGCCGCGTTGCGACCCCTCGTAGGGGCGATGACGACCTCGTCTCGCTGGAGCAGTGCGCGCCCCGGTTCCTGGCGTTGCGACCCCTCGTAGGGGCGATGACGACTGCACGCGGCAATGGAGGAACGCTTCGGCGCCAACTATGTTGCGACCCCTCGTAGGGGCGATGACGACGCCCCACTGTGTCGCCGAGCAGCCAGTCAACACGTTGCGACCCCTCGTAGGGGCGATGACGACATCCGCAGGGTTGACCACGTCCTCGACATCACCGCGTTGCGACCCCTCGTAGGGGCGATGACGACATGGCGCCGGATGGGCGCAGCGCCGGCAACTCCTCGAGTTGCGACCCCTCGTAGGGGCGATGACGACTACTCGACCAGGTGTGCCGACGCATGTCGTTCGTGTTGCGACCCCTCGTAGGGGCGATGACGACGCCGGCAAAAAGGCGCTCGACGCCATGAAGGCGGAGCGGTTGCGACCCCTCGTAGGGGCGATGACGACCCGTGTTCAACCCGCCCATGTTCACCATAAGAACCAGTCGTTGCGACCCCTCGTAGGGGCGATGACGACCGCGACCGCAACCGGCTCCGGGGTGGCCATCAGGTGTTGCGACCCCTCGTAGGGGCGATGACGACCTTGGTCGCCTTGAACGCGGCGTACTGCTTCGGGCGTTGCGACCCCTCGTAGGGGCGATGACGACACGCCCGCGACGCCCGACATCAGCGCGCTGATCGGGTTGCGACCCCTCGTAGGGGCGATGACGACTCAGGGTCGGCGTGCAGGATATCGATGACGAGGCATAGTTGCGACCCCTCGTAGGGGCGATGACGACTTCTCGTTCATTCACGGCACCTACTCGAACCCGAGTTGCGACCCCTCGTAGGGGCGATGACGACCTCAAGCTTGACCACTGTGGACAGGTCCACGTCGGCCAGGTGTTGCGACCCCTCGTAGGGGCGATGACGACGCGTCGCTGGTCAAGGGTTTCGGCCGGCTGACGGCCATGTTGCGACCCCTCGTAGGGGCGATGACGACTCACCGCGTCCGCGGCGTGGTCGACGTCGGCGCCGTGTTGCGACCCCTCGTAGGGGCGATGACGACTGCACCGCAGGCGGAAGCCGTACGGGTAGTCATCCAGTTGCGACCCCTCGTAGGGGCGATGACGACACGACATGGTTTCAGGACCTCTGGGACATCGTGTGGGGTGGTTGCGACCCCTCGTAGGGGCGATGACGACCGGTGAGGGCGAGGGCGACGACCGGCGCACCTCGGCGTTGCGACCCCTCGTAGGGGCGATGACGACGTGACCAGACCTCAGCAGGTACCACCGGCTGGACCTGCGGTTGCGACCCCTCGTAGGGGCGATGACGACTGGGGTACCTACGGGCAGATCATGCCGGCCGTTACGTTGCGACCCCTCGTAGGGGCGATGACGACGTCACACCGGAAAGAGCCTCCGCACCATAGCCGCCATCGTTGCGACCCCTCGTAGGGGCGATGACGACTCGGCCACCAGTGCGTCCGCCTTGGCCGCGGAGTTGTGTTGCGACCCCTCGTAGGGGCGATGACGACTGTTGCCGATCCTCGGGCCGACGCCCAAGCAGGCATGTTGCGACCCCTCGTAGGGGCGATGACGACGCGGCGGTTGAGCAGCACGTCGTGGAGTGCGGGCAGGAGTTGCGACCCCTCGTAGGGGCGATGACGACGCCGCAGTTCACGTTGGCCGCGCTGGCGGCGGGCAAAGTTGCGACCCCTCGTAGGGGCGATGACGACCTGTGCGGCCTTGCGGCCTCGTGGGGCGGGTCGGACTGTTGCGACCCCTCGTAGGGGCGATGACGACGCCGCTACGCGCGGGACCATACGTGGACGCAGCAGGAGTTGCGACCCCTCGTAGGGGCGATGACGACCGGCGGTGTAGCCCATGCGCAGCAACGTGAACGCGAGTTGCGACCCCTCGTAGGGGCGATGACGACCCGGTATGTCACGGTCAGGTCGTCGCGGGTAATAGGTTGCGACCCCTCGTAGGGGCGATGACGACCACGGGCAGCATCTCGCCGCATGGGCTGACCGCACAGTTGCGACCCCTCGTAGGGGCGATGACGACCCGCGCAAGGACATCCTGTATGTCCGCGTGTCCGACACGTTGCGACCCCTCGTAGGGGCAATGACGACTCGTGCACCCGGGCGATGTGGCCGCCTACACGCTGGCGTTGCGACCCCTCGTAGGGGCGATGACGACATGCGCACCAATCCACGGGTGCAGGCGCTGTATGGCCAGTTGCGACCCCTCGTAGGGGCGATGACGACCTGACGGCGGTCATCGACGGTCCGGAGTGGACGGTGTTGCGACCCCTCGTAGGGGCGATGACGACGTGTATTGCGGTTGTACCGGGACAGATATTCGGGTTGCGACCCCTCGTAGGGGCGATGACGACCCATGGCCGTACGGAGGCCGCTGGAAAACACGTCACGTTGCGACCCCTCGTAGGGGCGATGACGACATGAACCTGACTGACCTGCTCGGCGGCCGGACCGGCAAGTTGCGACCCCTCGTAGGGGCGATGACGACGAGCTCGCGGCCGCCGACACTCACCGCCTGGTGCTGTTGCGACCCCTCGTAGGGGCGATGACGACGCATGAGCTCGCGGCCGCCGACACTCACCGCCTGGTGCTGTTGCGACCCCTCGTAGGGGCGATGACGACGCGGGTCAGCCAGGCCGGCGACCGCGACGCGGCAGCAGCGTTGCGACCCCTCGTAGGGGCGATGACGACCAGGATCGGCGGGGTGTGGACGCGGTGGAGCCCTGAGTTGCGACCCCTCGTAGGGGCGATGACGACTGGGCTGGGTCGAGGTCGACGGCCAGGGCCAGAGACAGTTGCGACCCCTCGTAGGGGCGATGACGACGTTGTGGTCGGGGCCGGATCCCCGCCGGCGAGGATGGCTTGTTGCGACCCCTCGTAGGGGCGATGACGACGGGGTTGAGCCGATACGCGGCGCCCGTGCGGGTGTACAGGTTGCGACCCCTCGTAGGGGCGATGACGACAGGCGGCCGGACGCCGATCCGGCAGGCCGGAGTCGCCGAGTTGCGACCCCTCGTAGGGGCGATGACGACTCGCTGTCCGTGGGGATCGGCGTACTCGTCGCCGCGATGGTTGCGACCCCTCGTAGGGGCGATGACGACCGACAAGTTCGACGGTGAATCGGGAGCATGAAGGAGAAGTTGCGACCCCTCGTAGGGGCGATGACGACCGCGGCGGTCCATCCGGTAGCCGCGGTCACCGCCAGTTCGAGTTGCGACCCCTCGTAGGGGCGATGACGACCGTCGGGTACGACCGGTGCCTGTGAGCGTCGCACTCACGACCGGGTTGCGACCCCTCGTAGGGGCGATGACGACGTCGCGATCAGGCTTGCGCAGCAAGCGCCAGGACGTGTTGCGACCCCTCGTAGGGGCGATGACGACAGGAGTCGCGAGCATGTCGGCGTGCGCCGGCCTCGCGCAGGTTGCGACCCCTCGTAGGGGCGATGACGACCCGACGGTTAAGGCGCAGGTCGGAGGCTGTCTCATGGGAGCTGCGAGGGGCGGTTTTGCAGCGAACCGCCGGTCGTGCACTCCGGAAGCGCGGCGTGCTGCAAATGTATCGCACGGATGCATGATCCAATTCTCCTTCCACGTCGTGGCGAGGGGGTGGAATGTCCGGCACTGGCGTTGACGCTTCGCCATGTGTCGTGTGCCTGACAGACTAGACTGCTGCAATCGGCCCGCTTCGGGGTTCCAACATGTGCGTCTCGTGGCTGTGCCACTTGCAAGAATGCACGTCATCGTCCCTGTGAGGGATCTAGTTCACAGATAGTGTCGTACCTCTCGCCGATCATACGATCCATGAAGGTACTTCTGGCGGGTCGTCAACGATCAGCTGATCTCATATCATCGCTTCGATGTGCGTCTCTTGGCTCCGCTCCAGTGATCTACGTAGAGCGGCAGACGTTGAAAATTTCGGAGGGTAGATGCGTCTTCTTGTGAGGCTTGGTACAACGGCGACAAGACTTCGGTGGGATGAGGTGCAGCGGCCCGGTCGTCCCCTCCTCTATGACCTTCTACGAGTCGGGGCTCCGCTGCTCGGCGACAAGCTTCACGCCGAAGGCGTCGGTCCACACGGGATGGTCCCGTTCGGACACAGTGCCCCTGTCTTTCCGAGTGCCGCGCGAAGGCGTGGCGAGTATGCGATCGGTGGCTCCGGCATGCTGGAGTTCGGAAGTCCGATGCCCACGGTGGTTGAGGCCTTCGCCAAAGGGATGGTGGATCGGCCGTTGATCGACTGGGGTGGTGTTGCTTTGCGGGTGCGGAGCGTCAGTCTGGTCGAGCCGCCCGAATTCGCATCGGGCCGGGCCGTCTTTCAGACCGTGACGCCAGTCGTCATGAAGGGATCCGGGAAGGATGGCGAAGGGGTGCGCACTACCCGGCAGGCCTGGTTGCTTCCGCATGATGTCGAATTTCCGGCCTACTTCGCGCAGAACCTGCGTCGCAAAGCCGAAACTCTCGGCCTCGGCGGCGATATCCATCTGAATGCCATCATGACAGTTGGGCCAAAGCGCTCCTTTGCCGTCAAGGGCGGCAAGAAGGTGGGGGCGACAATGCAGGTCGAACTGGGTGGCGACCCAGCTATCCTTCGTGCGTTGTGGGCGTGGGGCTTGGGCCAGGGAACTGCCGCCGGTTTTGGTTGGATCGCAGCATGACGGATCCGGTGGCGGGCCAGAAGCGTGTCGTGCTGACGG
The DNA here is from genome assembly GCA_963742855.1 of uncultured Actinomycetota bacterium. GTDB lineage: Bacteria > Actinomycetota > Actinomycetes > Mycobacteriales > Micromonosporaceae > CAVUNP01. The sequence continues at coordinate 406,716 of CAVUNP010000023.1, forward strand.
CGCATCCGTTGCAGCGGGTGGGCGCTCTGTCGTTGTGTGCGCTGGCCGGAGTGTCGAAGCCGGAGGAGCTCACCGCGGAAGGCTTCGATTCCGCGGTGGCTCGCATGACCGAGGATGCCGTATGTGCTGCCATCGTTGCTGATACCGACGCCGAGGACGGGTTCTGGCTCAAGGCTAGTCATTCATTCTTCCCCAACTCCAAAATGAACCACGGCGCGAGGTCCAAGCAGGGCAATGCCCTACCGGAGGTGGTGCGCGCCTGGCGACGGATGCCACCGGAGGATGCTTGGCCCGCCGCCAGTTGTGCGCTGTGTGGCCGCCAGGCTGTCGGCTTCTATGGAAAGACGGATGTTGCGTTGGCAGAGAGCATCTCTCATCGCAACAGCACACCACGGGGACATGGCGGGCTGGCTCTCTGTTGGGCGTGTCTGTGTTGTTTCTACGCCCTGCCGTACGGTTGCGGTCTCACCGGCGGCTCTAGCTCCGTCATGCACAGCTTCCAGGATGACTTCCTCTTCCGTCATGTGTCACAACAGGTACGGATAAACGAACGCCATATCACTCTCGGACACCCCGTCACCAAGGCGCCCTTCAACAGGGAGGCCACAGCCGTTCGACGGCTGCGCGCGTACACCGGGACCCTGCGTGAAGGCGTGGATCTGATGATCTTCAGCAACAACAATCGTGAACAGGTCCTCGAGGTGCATCGCCTTGACCAACCGATCGCCGAGTGGCTCCGCGCCACGCAGCGGGGAAGTCAACGCGCTGGGTTCACCGCTCTGGTTCGGGCTCATCGGACCAGCAAGGTGCCGGGCAATGCCATGTTCGCACGGAACGTCTTCTATAAGCCGGGCCGCGTCGTCGGGGCCTGTGCGCGGCATCTGGTTTCACGCGTCGAAAGCTCCGGCGTTATCCCCGAGGACATTACCGAGTTGGCCCGGGTGTGTCGCAACTTCGCAGAGAGGGTTCTCAAGGTGAACGACGAGGATGTGAAGCAGATCCAGGGGTTGGCTGCAAATCTCGCGATCGTGATCAGCGGCGGTACGGCGCGCGGACCGCTGACGGGGCTGCTGCACGCGGCGAAGAGTGCCTTGCACCTTCAGGCGGTGCTGCGCACGATGAGCACGAAGTGGTTGCTGGCGCCTCCGGCCGGCACGGCAGGCCCTCTTCTGACGACGAGACAGTTCCGGATTCTGTTCGATCCGGACGGACAGTCTTGGCTGTACCGCCAGCTGTTACCCATCGCCGTCCTTGAAGAACTCAACAACAAGGGCTGGCGGCCCGATGACGCCAAGGATGGCGTGGACGAACTCGACAGCGAGACCGACGCCCATGTGGCCATCGACGAACAGTACGTGAGTGATGAGGACGGAGAATTCGCATGAGCTATCTGGTGGGAAAGATTGTTCTGGACATCGACGCCGGCGCCCCGAATAACGGGCGCGGAATCGACAACGTCGGCAAGGTCAAGGCGCTGCGGGTGGGGCGCGACGTTCACCCGTACGTTTCGGCTCAGGCGTTCCGGCGCTGGTTGCGCGACACCATCGCCGCCGACGAGCCCGCTTCGCCGGTGACCCGCAGCGGCAACGGCGCGAAACAACAAGCCTACACCGGCGGCCGTCCGGACCAGTTCCTCGACGATGACTTGTTCGGCTACATGGTTGCCCTCAAGGGAGCCAACACCCAACGGGACACGGTACTGGCGACAGGAACGCTGGTATCGGTGACTCCACAGCGCCCGGACTCTGACTTCGGAACCATGAGCCGCGGCTTTCCTGCCGACGCCAATCCCGTGCTCCACGAACACGAGCACTACACGGCCGACCTCGCTGGCGACCTGCTGCTCGACCTGCCGAGGGTCGGGGTATTCGAAACCGACGGGTCCGGGCTGAAGGTGAACCTCGTCGGTGCCGCCATCAAGGAGGCCATCACGGCGGGAGCGGAGGAGGCCTCTTTTCGCGGCAACCTCGCGCTCCGGCTGCCCATCGGCGAGCGGCGACGCCGCGTCGGCGTATTGCTGCGAGCGCTATCCGGTTTGCGTGGCGGCGCCAAGCAGTCCGCGCATTACGGCGACCGTACACCGGCATTGATCGTCCTGGCGCCAATGAAGGGCGGTGTCAATCCGTTCACCCGCTCCGTAGTAGCACGTGATGGCCGGACCTACTTCGACACGGCGGCTCTGCGCGAGGAGATGGATGCGTGGGCCGACGAACTCGACGGGACCGTCATGATCGGCTGGGCACCCGGCTTTCTCGGCGACCAACGGGCGAACGCCATGGAGGACCTCGCTGAGCTGATCGCGGCCGGACGGGTGAAGATCGCGCATCCCAGGACCATGCTGACCGACCTCGCCGGACGGATTGAGTCCGGCCGGCACGATGGGTGGTTTGAGGATCCACAGCGATGACCCTCACCGCGCTGGAACTGACGGTCACCGCCCCGGTCGTGTCGTTCCGCAACCCGCTGTATGCCGGTGTGCAATCGGGCCTGCCGTGTCCACCTCCGTCCACCGTAGGCGGGATGTTGGCAGCCGCGCATGGCGGTTGGCCACATGTGAACCAAGCGATGCAGTTCGCGATGGCGTTTGAGGCGAGGGGACATGGTGTCGACCTCGAGACATACCATCCCCTCGACGCCGCAGGTAAGGCCACCGTCCCGACGCCACGCGATCGCGATTTTCTCGCAGACATCACCCTCACCGTGTGGTTGATTGACGACGTGGATATCTGGCGGACCCGATTGCGGCGTCCGGTTTGGCCGCTGCGGTTGGGACGGAGTCAGGATTTGGTGGGTATTCGGCTGCGAACGGTGCAGCTCACCCCGGGACCAGCGCAGCAGGGGTACGCCCTCGTGCCCGCAGACCGTACGAGATGGGGGACACTGCTTCAACTACCCACCGCCATCAGGACGGACCGCTCGCGCACAGCCTGGGGCACCTACAGGTTCGCGGCAGGCGGCTCAGAGGACGTCATCGACAGTGACTGGGCCGACCCCCACGGGCGGGCCGTTGTCCTATTGCCCGCCACCCATCCCGACTCCGCTGGGTCACCGACGTGACCGTGCTGTCGGGCTACTGGGCGAAGAGTTCACCCGGCCCGGGCCGGCCTGGCGAGTCACTCATCGCGCACCTCGAGGCCACGTTCCTCGGCGCACGCGCACTCGCTCAACGGATCGGAACCGTCGCGTGCCTCGACAGAAGCCTGCGTGATCTGTTCTGGAGGATCGTCGAACTGCGGCCATCACGCACGACGCAGGCAAGCTGGCAGACGGTTTCCAGCGCATGGTGAAGGGACAGTCGCGCACGTCGGGGCCAACGTCACGAAGCCCTCGAGCATCGGCTTCGTGGCGCGCCTCCTGGACGATGAACATTTGCGCGAATGGGTCGCCGTCGCAGTGGCCACCCACCACCGGCATCTGACGGGGCGGCCGGAGGGCGGAGGAAAGCCATCACTGTCGACACTCTACGAAGGTTTGACTGCCCCAGACTTCGCCGGCGAAATCGGCGCCGTGGACGAGTCGGCCGTTGCCGACCTGATCGACTGGCTCGCCAGCACGGCTGAGACCGCGCAACACCGCGACAGCGACGCCCGCCACGGGTCTGTCGTGAACGCCGCCCACACCGAGCTTCAGAACCTTCTCCGACGGTGGTCCGCGCCAGCGTCCCCTGTGGAGGGCCTTTCGGCCATCCTGCTGCAAGGTGCCGTAACCTTCGCAGACCACCTGTCGTCGGCAGGCGGGTTTCTCCACCAGACCCAGCCGCTGGACTCATCTTTCCGCGATCGACTTCTCGTTCATCTTTCATCAGCGGGCCGCTCGGTTCGGCAACACCAACGGCAGGCGTCAGCCGTCGACGGACATCTCATCCTCCGCGCTCCGACGGGGAGTGGCAAGACAGAGAGTGGTCTACTGTGGGCGGCCATTCAGCTCGACCACATCGGACGGCAACAGCAATGCGTGCCGCGACTGTTCTACACCCTGCCCTACCTGGCTTCCATCAACGCGATGGCGGACCGCCTCGGCGGCCTCGTCGGTGATCCCGAACGCGTCGGTGTCGCGCACTCCCGTGCGGGTTCATACCATCTTGCCGCAGCCATCGAGCCCACCGACGACTGCGATGAACCCGGTCGCAAGGCAGATCCCAAACGCGCGGTAGTCCATGCGGCCCACCATGCCGTCTCCCGAGCGGCTGCGACGCGGCTCTTCCGCGAAACAGTGCGCGTGGGTACCCCCTACCAGCTGCTGCGCGGGGCACTCGCCGGGCCTATTCATGCGAGTGTCCTTCTCGACTGCACCAACTCAGTATTCCTGTTCGACGAACTCCACGCCTACGACACCCGACGGCTCGGGTTCATCCTGGCAGCAATGAGTTTCTGGGAGAAGCTAGGCGGACGCATAGGCGTCCTGTCCGCAACGCTTCCCGACGCTCTCATCAGCTTGGTCCGCGAGACCCTCGTCGGCGACGTCAACCTCGTCGACGGCCACCACGCAGCGAGCACCCCGCGCCACCGCGTGCGACTCCGCGACGAACACCTGACTGATGACATCACGGTCAAGTCCATCCGGTGTGCCCTTGTCGAGGGACGATCCCGTCCTCGTCGTAGCCAACAATGTCGCTCACGCACAGGATCTCTTCGCCGCCCTCGCTCCCACCGCCGAGCAGACTCATGGCGTCGACGGCGCGCATTTGCTCCACGCCAGATTCACCAGGCGCGACCGCGGAGTCATCGAGGGAGCGATCCGCCACCGCTACGGCACGTCGCGGCCCCGACAAGGCGGCCTTCTTGTCGCGACGCAAACCGTCGAAGTGTCGTTGGACCTCGACTTCGATCTGATGCACACCTCAGCCGCCCCGCTCGAGGCCCTGCTACAACGCTTCGGCCACGTCAACCGTCTCGGCACCCGACCGCCCGCAGATGTGATCGTGCATCAGCCGTCCTACAAGGAACGTACCCCAGGCGGCGAGGATTTCGCCGACGGCATCTATCCAGCCGTCCCGACCCGGCACAGTTGGGAAATCCTCGCACGGCACGAGGGCCAGCCTGTCGATGAAAGCATGACCGTCGCCTGGCTCAACGAAATCTACAACAGCCCATGGGGCGACACCTGGCGTGCCGAGGTTGGCCACCACCAGACTGGCTTCGCCAGGGACTTCCTCACCTTCATCACGCCCTTCGAGGATCGGGACGCGTTGGAGGACCAGTTCGATAGCCTGTTTGAGGGCACGGAGGCGGTGCTGTCCACTGACATGGCGGCGTACGAAGCGGCGTTGAGCCAGGCTGCCGGAGCACGTGGTCGTCTGCTGGCCGAAGATTGGCTCATCCCGCTCCCTCGCTACGCGCGAACGAGATACGACAAGCAGTTGCGGGTACACGTCGTTGACGCCGAATACGACAGCCGGACCGGACTCGGGCCACTACTAGCCGCAAAGGCGTCCCGCTACCTCGCGGGAGAGATTCTCTGATGCGTCCGGTAGACGTCGGTGGCGTCCACATCAAGTACCTGCACCACTGCCATCGGCAGTTGTGGCTCTTCGCCAGGGGGTTTCGCCCCGAGCAGCACAGCGCATTGGTCCAGCACGGTGAGGCGATCCATGAGACCCGCTACGACCGCTTCCGCGAAGTAGATCTGGGCTCCGCCCAGCTCGACAACCTTGATGGAGAAGGCTGGGTACACGAGATCAAGTCATCCCGGACGCCCACCGCCGCCGACCAGGCGCAGGTCGTGCATTACTGCCATCAACTCGAGGCGATCGGCGTAGCGGTTAAGGGCGGCATCCAACATTACCCCGCCACCCGTCGCACCATCCGCACCCCATACGACGAGCAGCGCCGAACCCAAGCCGAAGCGGACATTGCCGTCGTGCTCGAGACGATCGCAACGCCGACTGCACCACCCCGGATCGAACGGCCTCGGTGTGGTGGTTGCAGTTTCACCGACTATTGCTGGAACGAGTAGAGACATGGCTGAAGCAGCGCGCACGTACTGGCTCACGAATCCCTGTCGGATCAGGCGCAAGGACCAGTCGCTACTAATCGAACGTGAAAATGGCTCCAATGTGCACATACCGATCACCGACGTACGGGACCTGGTCGCCGCGTCGGCAGTGGACGTCAACAGCGCCGCGATCACCCTCCTCAATCAATACCGCATCGACGTTCACTTCCTAGGCCACTACGGTGACTACGCAGGATCGCTGCTATCGGCCGATAGTCACACGTCTGGTGAAACCGTGCTCGCTCAAGCGCGACTCGCCGACTCCGAAGCGGGTCGTTTGCCGATAGCACGGGCAATCGTCAAGTCGTGTGCCTTCAACGTACGCCGCGTTGCAGATCGCAAGTTGCTCGACCGTCCGTACCGGATCCTCACTGAAGCGGCAGATACGGCCAACGACCGCGACCAACTCATGGGCATCGAGGGCAACTTCCGCCGCACAGCGTGGGGAGTCGTCGATATCAAGCTGCCAGACTGGCTCCAACTTGGTGGACGCACCCGGCGCCCACCCAAGAACGCTGGTAACGCTTTCATCAGCTACGTCAACGGCATCGTATACGCGCGCGTACTCACCGCGATCCGCCTCACCCCGCTTCACAGCGGAATCGGATTCCTCCACGCCACCATGCAACGCCACCGCCACTCCCTAGCTCTGGACCTTGCCGAGGTGTTCAAACCATTGTTTGCCGAACGCCTGCTGCTGAGGATGGCCTCCCGCAACCAACTCGCAGAGCACCACTTCGAGAGCGACCTCAACCAAGCAGCACTCAGCGCACTCGGCCGGACACTCGTCATTCAAACGGTCCGCGACGAACTCGCCACAACCGTCCAGCACCGCGCATTGGCGAGGAAGGTGGCTTACGACGAACTTCTGCACCTCGAAGCCCTCAAACTGACGCGCACATGTCTGGAGGGCGAGACATACAAGCCCTTCCAGATTTGGTGGTAGACGGTGAAAGTCATCGTTGTCTACGACACGGCTGTCGAACGTAACGCGCAGATCCTGGCGCTCTGCCGTCGCTACCTCCACCATGTGCAACGCAGCGTCTTCGAAGGAAACCTCACCGCCGCCCAACTCCAGCGGTTCCAGCACGCGGTACGCGGGGTGATCATGGACACCTATGATCACGTCATCGTCTACACGTTGCCGCCCGGCGCGGAGATCCACCGCATAGACATCGGCACCGGCGAGCCAGCACCCACAGACATCCTTTGATCATGGCCAGGCTCTTCAATTGCAGCGCGCCACGCTTCTCAGATGCACGACCGCCGGATCGCTGCAAATCCGCGCCCCCATATACTCAATCCAGACCTCTGACCAGCAACTTAAACTCGGGTCGTCATCGCCCCTACGAGGGGTCGCAACCCGTCCTTGATATCGCCATCCACCTTGACCAGCGCGGTCGTCATCGCCCCTACGAGGGGTCGCAACGCAGGACGAAACGAAGTCCCCCGGTTCAGTGGCCCATGAGTCGTCATCGCCCCTACGAGGGGTCGCAACTCGAGCGTGGCGGGTCGCCGGCTTCGAGCCGGGCGTCGTCATCGCCCCTACGAGGGGTCGCAACACGCGAGCGAGCGCTGTGCCGCTGTCATGGGGTCGTCATCGCCCCTACGAGGGGTCGCAACTGGCATAGGTGGATCCGGGCTCAATGTCGACCGGCGCGTCGTCATCGCCCCTACGAGGGGTCGCAACCTGGACGTCTGGCGGCGTCGTCCTGGCAATCTCCCTGTCGTCATCGCCCCTACGAGGGGTCGCAACCGCTCGCCGTCGTCGGCGTTGCATTTGCAACGACGCTGCTTGTCGTCATCGCCCCTACGAGGGGTCGCAACGACGCCGACAGAGATCTGACGATCCTCGGCGTGGGGTCGTCATCGCCCCTACGAGGGGTCGCAACGCTCATCAATGTCTGCGGTCACGCCTGGCACCCTGCCAGTCGTCATCGCCCCTACGAGGGGTCGCAACAGAGCTTCGCGGCCAAGCTGCTCAACGCTGGCCGCAAGCGTCGTCATCGCCCCTACGAGGGGTCGCAACCTGGCCTGACGGCGTCGGGGACACGTCCAGGACATGTCGTCATCGCCCCTACGAGGGGTCGCAACGCGTACCGGGCCTCAGTGACACCCTGGTCACCGCTATCGTCGTCATCGCCCCTACGAGGGGTCGCAACAACTGCCGGATGGCGTCGACGCCGCCTGATCCGAGCACGCGTCGTCATCGCCCCTACGAGGGGTCGCAACCCTAGTATCTGTCCGGTGAACGCCGTATTGCCGTGCCTGTCGTCATCGCCCCTACGAGGGGTCGCAACCCGTACGCCAGGAGGTTGCCGTTACTGGCCAGCCAGGTCGTCATCGCCCCTACGAGGGGTCGCAACGCGGTCTTCCTGCTCCACACCCACATGCCGGTGTCACGTCGTCATCGCCCCTACGAGGGGTCGCAACGTGAGTTCACCAGGGGTGGTCACAACCTTCAGACGTGTCGTCATCGCCCCTACGAGGGGTCGCAACGGCCGCAGCTCGGCCCGGTCCGCGTCCGACAGCTCCATCAGTCGTCATCGCCCCTACGAGGGGTCGCAACCGGGCCGGTACATCGCGATCCACCTCGGCACGGGTGACGTCGTCATCGCCCCTACGAGGGGTCGCAACGCGACGGCGCTGGTGGTGCCCCGGCCGGTGCCGGTCAAGTCGTCATCGCCCCTACGAGGGGTCGCAACGTCACCTCGTGCGTGCCGACGACAACCCGTTCACGTCGTCATCGCCCCTACGAGGGGTCGCAACGATGGTGAGCTTGGCTGCAGCCAGCGCCTGGGCCACGCCGTCGTCATCGCCCCTACGAGGGGTCGCAACACCGCAACACCTGGGCCGACGCCGAGGCAGGCAAAGTCGTCATCGCCCCTACGAGGGGTCGCAACAGCTGTACACCCCGACCCTCGGCTTTCGGCCGTACGGTCGTCATCGCCCCTACGAGGGGTCGCAACACGCTCATAACGGGCATAACCAACACACCATTTGCGGGTCGTCATCGCCCCTACGAGGGGTCGCAACCTGGGGGCGAGCCTGCCCGCGTCTACTACATTCCCGCGTCGTCATCGCCCCTACGAGGGGTCGCAACTGGTCGTGCCGTCGGCGCGCTCAGCAGTCAGCGCGAGTCGTCATCGCCCCTACGAGGGGTCGCAACAACATCAGGCACGCTCCCAGTTGTCGGGCGCCGCGACCATGTCGTCATCGCCCCTACGAGGGGTCGCAACCCCCTTGGATACGGGCTGCCAGCGCGGCCGGCAAGCCCTGTCGTCATCGCCCCTACGAGGGGTCGCAACATGTAGACAGCCAGGCGCAGCACGGCTGCGGCGTGAGTCGTCATCGCCCCTACGAGGGGTCGCAACGTGACGATCGGATCCCGGCCCATCGTGGCAGGCTCCGCGTCGTCATCGCCCCTACGAGGGGTCGCAACATGTAGACAGCCAGGCGCAGCACGGCTGCGGCGTGAGTCGTCATCGCCCCTACGAGGGGTCGCAACGTGACGATCGGATCCCGGCCCATCGTGGCAGGCTCCGCGTCGTCATCGCCCCTACGAGGGGTCGCAACCTCTGCTGGCCAATTGCGGCCTGCGCCACACAGAAGGTGTCGTCATCGCCCCTACGAGGGGTCGCAACAGCGCCCTTTTGCCGGCGTCGCCGAGGCCGTCACCCGTGTCGTCATCGCCCCTACGAGGGGTCGCAACAGCAGCGCCGCGACCGGCCCTGCCACATCCACAACCACAGTCGTCATCGCCCCTACGAGGGGTTGTCATCGCCCCTACGAGGGGTCGCAACGCCTGTTGCCGGTCGGCTACCAGGCGTAGAAATAGGCCTCGTCGTCATCGCCCCTACGAGGGGTCGCAACACCCACCACGTCAGCGGCCATCGTGGCGACAACGCTGTCGTCATCGCCCCTACGAGGGGTCGCAACCCGGAGGCGCGGTACGCGGCCATGTCGACGCTGGTCGTCATCGCCCCTACGAGAGGTCGCAACCCGCACCGCTGGGCCGGATCCTGCTCCGCCACGCCGACATGTCGTCATCGCCCCTACGAGGGGTCGCAACGCGCGTAGCAGGGTTTCGTACCGCTTCTTGACCGACGTCGTCATCGCCCCTACGAGGGGTCGCAACGGCTGGCTCGCCCGCGAGACGGGTGCAACGTGCCTCCCCGCAAAGGCGGGGTCGTCCTGGCAACTATCGAACAAAAGAATCGCGGGAGAGAAAGTGCTCCCCGCCAGGCGGAGTGGCCACAACGCCTTCCGCGCGGCACTGCACAACTCACAGCGCGCTCCCCGCACAGCGGGGAGGTCCGAGGTGTACGGCGGCGATGGGATTGCATGACCGTGCTCTCCATCCAGGCGGGGGTGTCCCGCAAAGTCATCACCGGTCAGGTCCGCTGGCTCGGGCTGCCCGGGGCATGACTGTCGACGTCGGCCGGGCTCCGCCGCAGAGTTCCACGCCAGTGTGAGCATGAGGTTCAACCAGCCGGCCCACCAAGCGTAAGGTTCCTTGGTGAGACCGACCGGTTGATCTGAAGAACGTCGAATCGCCGGAAACGATTACGTGGGCAACCCGGGCATGCGGACACATAACTCGCGCTGGCAAGCAGGCTTTATCGCCCGTAGGCGGACCTGACAAAGTCAACACCATCCTCAATGACCAGCGTGCCGGGTCGAACGAACATGAGGATGTATTGCTGCCCGGTATCCGGTTGGAAACCGACCAAGGTCGCGCAGCTAGAGCTTTTCCAGCGGGGCCTGGCGCAGGACGATCCACATGACCTGTTCACCGAAATCGATCTGCGCCTGGGCGCGCACGCCGTTGCCCTCCACGGCCAGCACCCGGCCGAGTCCCCAACGCTGATGACTGACCCGGTCACCGGGAGCCAGGCTCGGCACGTCGACCTTGGCCATCTCGCTGGCGGTGGTCAACTTGGATGCGTCCAGGCCGAGCTTCGAAGCCAGTTGCGCGGCCTTGGGCGTACCGCCGACGAACCGGGACTCCACGGCAGGGCGCCCCGCGTTCTCTCCACGACCGCCCACGCCGCCCCGGCCACCGGACCAACTGGTGTACGCCGCATCGGTGCGCTCCCACCGGATCGCCTCCGAGGGAACCTCCTCCAGGAACCGCGATGGCGGGTTGTAGGACGCCGCGCCCCAGGCGGACCGGTTCACCGCGCGGGACAGGTAGAGGCGCTGGCGGGCCCGGGTGATACCGACATAGGCGAGTCGCCGCTCCTCTTCCAGTTCGCGCCGGTCTCCGAGCGCCCGCAGGTGCGGGAACACACCGTCCTCCAGCCCGGTCAGGAAGACCACCGGGAACTCCAGGCCCTTGGCCGTATGCAGGGTCATCAACGTGACCACCCCGGCGTGGTCGGGATCGTCGGACGGCACCTGGTCCGCATCCGCCACCAGTGACACCTGTTCCAGGAAGCCTGCCAGCGACCGGATTTCCGGCTCCTCGCCGTTCTCCTCGGCGACGGCTGCCTGCGCCTCGACCCGCTCGGTGTACTCCCGGGCGACGCTGACGAGTTCCATCAGGTTGTCGACCCGGCCCTCGTCCTGCGGATCGGTGCTCTCCTCCAGTTCGTCCAGGTAACCCGAGCGGCGCAGTGCCGTCTCCAGCACCTCCTCCGGCGCAGCCACCACGGTCATCTCCCGCAGTTCGTCCAGGAGGGCCACGAACTCGGCAATCGCGCCGGCCGCCCGGGCCGGCATACCGGGCGCGTCGGGAGCCTCGCGCAGCGCGGCCCCGAAGGAGATCCGGTCCCGCGAGGACAGCGCCTCCAGGCTGCCGACAGCCCGATCGCCGATGCCCCGGCGGGGAGTGTTGAGAATCCGCCGGATACTGACCATGTCGTCCGGGTTGGCGATCGCGCGCAGGTAGGCCAGCGCGTCGCGGACCTCCTTGCGCTCATAGAACCGGACGCCGCCCACCACCTTGTAGGGCAGACCGACCCGGATGAAGATTTCCTCGAACACCCGCGACTGCGCGTTGGTGCGGTAGAACACCGCCACATCGCCCGGCCGGGCCTCGCCAGCCTCGGACAGCCGGCGGATCTCCCGCGCGACCCAGTCTGCCTCGGAGTGTTCGCTGTCCGCGACGTAGCCGACGATCCGCTCCCCCGGGCCTTCGTCACTCCACAGGTTCTTGGGCTTGCGCTCGGTGTTGCGGTTGATCACCGCGTTCGCCGCGTTGAGGATCGTCTGGGTCGAGCGGTAGTTCTGCTCGAGCAGGATCGTGCGGGCATCCGGATAGTCCCGTTCGAACTCCAGGATGTTGCGGATGGTGGCGCCCCGGAACGCGTAGATCGACTGGTCCGCGTCGCCGACGACGCAGAGCTCGCCCGAATCCCCCACCAGTTCCTTGACCAGCGCGTACTGGGCGTGGTTGGTGTCCTGGTATTCGTCGACCAGGACATGACGGAAGCGGTTGCGGTACTGCTCGGCGACCTGCGGATGCGAGCGGAACAGATGCACCGTCGTCATGATCAGATCGTCGAAGTCGAGCGCCTGTGCTTCCCGCAGGCGGCGCTGGTAGAGAACGTACGCCTCAGCGATGGTCCGCTCTTCGGGCCCCTTCGCGTCGGCGGTTGCCTTCTCCGCGTCGATCAGCTCGTTCTTGAGGTTCGACACCATGCCGGCCAGCTTGCGGGGCGGGTGACGCTTCGGGTCCAGATCGAGCTCCCGCGCGACCAGTTGCATCAGCCGCCGCGAGTCGTCCGCGTCGTAGATGGAGAAGGTCGACTTCAGGCCAGCGTGGTCGTGTTCAGCCCGCAGGATGCGCACGCAGGCCGAATGGAACGTGCTGACCCACATCAGCCGGGCCCGTCCACCGACAAGCGCGGCCACCCGTTCCTTCATCTCGCCGGCGGCCTTGTTGGTGAACGTAATCGCGATGATCTCGCCGGGATGAACCTCGCGCGCGGCGAGCAGGTAGGCGATCCGGTTGGTCAACACCCGGGTCTTGCCCGAACCGGCGCCAGCCACGATCAGCAACGGTGTGCCGAAGTGGGTCACCGCCGCACGCTGGGCGTCGTTGAGGCCCGCGAGCAGGTGCGTCGTGTCGACGGCGCTCGGCCGGGCTGGCCGGGCCGGGATGGACGGGGCCGAAGGCAGATCAAAAAGGGCATGCATCGTCTTACGAGTCTAGGCCGCCGGTCCGACAACCCGAGAAGGTCGGGGCCAGCGCGGCCCCGGACACCGAGCGCGAACAGGTTGTCGACGGCGGATACCCGGCTACATACCTCACCCAGGAGGTCATGGCTCACCGGCGGTACCGATCGGGCCACCGCGCCCGGTTTCGACGTTGACGCGCTGGTCGCGTACATCGGTGCCGGTCCGGTCGGTCCGGGTCCGATCAACCGGATCACGAAGCTCGGCTGACGAAGACGACGACGGAATGCGGTGATGGTGTTGCAGGTGGCCGCGAGCATGGCATACTCGACCACATGGTTGCACCAGCGCGATTTTTCCACTACGGCACCGGGAGTCCGGCAGCCGTAGGTCGCGCCTGAACCACAGACCTGCGAAATGCCCCGGGCTCCTCGAGCCCGGGGCGTTTTCGTGCTCCCTGGCTCAAGCCCAAGGCGGAACCCGTTGAACAATCACGACTCCGAGGAGCACGACGTGAACAGCACCGCCCTGGATCAGTCGGCGGCGGCCGACATGAACCCCGCCGACCGGATCTCCGACCTGCGCGCGCGCATCGACGAGATCGACGCCAGCATCATCGAGCTCTGGCTGGAGCGGGCCGCGATCTCCCAGGAGGTCGGCGCGACCCGGATGGCCAGCGGCGGCACCCGGCTGGTGCTGGCCCGCGAGCAGGAAATCCTCAACCGCTTCCGCGACGCGTTGGGCGCGGACGGCACCCAACTGGCCATGCTGATCCTCCGTGCCGGGCGCGGGCCTCTGGTCTAGCGACGGTCCAGCCCGCGGATCAGACCAGCCGACGGTCGGCGGCCCAGCGGGAAAGCTCGTACCGGTTGGACATCTGCAGCTTGCGTAGCACGTTCGACACGTGCGTCTCCACCGTCTTGATGGAGATGTAGAGCTCCTTGGCAATCTCCTTGTAGGCGTAGCCGCGGGCCAGCAGCCGCAGCACCTCGCGCTCCCGGTTCGTGAGTTGGTCCAGCTCTGGATCGGCCACTGCCACGTCCGGCCGGGACGCGAACGCGTCGAGCACGAAGCCAGCCAACCGAGGGCTGAACACCGCGTCGCCATCCGCGACCCGGCGGACCGCGTCGGCCAACTGTTCCGGCGAGATCGTCTTCGTGACGTAGCCGCGGGCGCCGGCCCGGATGAGACCGATGACGTCTTCGGCCGCGTCGGATACGGACAGGGCCAGGAACTTGACCTGTGGCGCGCTGCGACGCAGCGCCTCAAGCACCGCGCGCCCACCGCCATCGGGCATGTGTACGTCCAGAAGCACCACGTCCGGCTGTTTCGCGGCAATCGCCGCGATCGCCTCGGCCACCGTGCTCGCCTCGCCAACGACGTCGACGAACACGCCCAGTTCGGCCCGTACCCCGGCCCGGAACATGGCATGGTCGTCGACCAGGAACACTCGCAGGGGGACCGGCCCGGACGGGCTCGGCTCAGGCTCGCTCATCGTGGTTATTCCTTTCGGGTGCGGGGCATGGTGAGTTCGACCTCGGTGCCCTCGCCAGGCGACGATCGGACGTCGGCATGGCCGCCGTGGCGATCCATCCGGCCAATGATGGAGCCGCGCAAACCGTGCCGGTCGGGATCCACGTGCGACACGTCGAACCCGGCGCCCCGGTCGCGTACGAACACGCTGAACTTGTCCTCCTCGGCCTCAGCGTAGAGCGAGACCGTGGACACCTTCGCGTGCCGGGCCGCGTTGACCAGTGCCTCCCTTGTCGCGGCCACCAACGCGGCGACCTGCTCGTCGTGCTCGGCGTCACCGACGACCACGGTCTCCACGCTGATCGCATAGGTGTCCTCAACCTCGGCGGCGACAAACTCCAGCGCGGCGGCCAGCCGGTCGGTGGGCGACACCGCCGGCTTGTACAGCCAGTTGCGCAGGGTCCGCTCCTGCCCGCGGGCCAGTCGCATCACACTGGTCGTGTCGCTGGCGTTGCGTTGGATCAGGGCAAGCGTGTGCAGCACCTGGTCATGCACCATGGCCGCCACCTCAGCCCGCTCCTGCTCCCGGATTCGGGCGACCCGCTCTACCCGCAACTGCCCGAACACCTTGTAGAACAGCGGCGCCAGAGCCAGGACGAGGCCGGCCAGGGCGAGTACGGCAAAGATCAGACCGGTCAGGGTGGCGCCGAGCCCGTTCGCCGACTGGGGCGCGAAGATGGACAGGATCCCGATGATGCCCACGATCACCAGCAGCCCGCCGCCGATGATCCGGACCGGGAACCAGCGCCGGTCCGGCAGCACGTCCGCCGCCACGTCGCCGATCGGCCGGGCTGCCACCGCTGGCGTGGCCTCGGCCACTGTGTCGCCCTCCGACCGGCGGCGTCGCTGCGGGTCGGCCTGGTGCCAGATGATGCCTGCGCCGAGCGCGATCACCGCGACCAGCGCGATCACCGTGGAGTCGGCCCCGAATCCGGACACCTGACTGCGCAGGACCACCACACCGACCCCGAACGCGCACAGAGCGAGTACGTGCAGCAGGTTCCCGCGCCGCTGCCCGCCACCGGAGCGCACCGCCGGCAGGACCGCCCAGAAGGCCACATACAGCAGGCCACCCATGCCGTTGGCGGCCAGCAGGCCGATGAAGATCAGTCGGACGAGGATGGTGGGCACACCCAGGTGTTCGGCCAACCCCGCCGCCACACCCGCGACGATCCGGTTGTCCGGGTCACGATGGAGCCGCCGGTAGGCATGCGCGGACGGCGGTCCGGGCACCGGCGTTTCCGTATGGGTGGTAGCTGTCTTCATCGTGGTGACCGGATCGCCTTCCTGATTGTGCTGGCCGGCTGGCTGGGATAGGGCGGGTCCGGCATAACCGGCCACAACGATCGTCACACGCCAACAGGTCCATCGACCAGGGGATCTACCCCGATCCTGAGTCGAGCGGAAAGCCAGGGTCGGCTCAGGGTAGGTGCCTGAGGTCCGTCGGGCCGGTCACCGTCCACCATGTGGGTATGACCGACGACCGTCCTCATCAGCCCGAGGATTTCCCGCCCGGCGCGGGACCCGCGGGTGCCGCGGCAGCCGAACCCCCGCCGCTGACCGCCTTCGCTTGGCGCAACGGGTTGGTCCGGCCCACCCATGGCCGCCTGCTCGCCGGTGTCTCGGGCGCGCTGGCCCGGTCCACCAACACTGATCCGGTCCTCTGGCGCGTGATCATCGCGGTGCTGACGATCTTCGGCGGACTGGGGGTGCTGCTGTATGTGCTCGGCTGGCTGCTGCTGCCGGCCGACGGTGACACCGCGTCGCCGGTGGAGGCGTTGCTCGGCCGTGGCCGCTCGGCCACCTCCAGCACGCTCACAGTGATCGTCGGCGTGGTCGCCCTGATTTCCGCGGGCGCCTTCGTGTCCGAGCCGTTCCAGCCCGGCATCGTCGGCGCGATCCTGCTCGGCGCGGCCGCCCTGTTGCTGCTGCGCGACCAGCGTGGCCGCAGCCGCGGCGTCATGCCCACGGCACCGATGGCGTCGGCCGCCGGTACGGCCGAACCGGGCCAAACCACCCCTTCTGGAGAGCAACCCATGACCCACACCGCATCGGGCGCTGGAGCACCTAACGCCGAGGCACCGGCCGGCGCGCCAGTGCCCCCGCAGCCCCCGTACTCGCAGGCGCCATACCCGCCGCCCCACGGCGCTTCTCCGTACGGCGCATCTCAGCAGACCGCACACCAGTACGGCTCGCACCAGTACGGGCACCAGCCGTTCGCGCCCCGGGGGCCGTTCGCGCAACGCGGGCTGCCACCACAGCCACCACGGCCCACGCAGCCGCCCATTCCACCGGCTCCGAAGCCGCCGCGATCCGGGCTGGGCAGCTTGACCTTCTCCCTGTTGCTGATCGTGGTGGGCGCGCTGATCGCGATCGACCTGACGTATCGGAGCATTCCGCCAGTCGGATACGTGACGGCGGCCCTCGCCGTGGTCGCCCTCGGATTGATCATCGGCGCCTGGTTCGGTAGGGCACGGGGCCTGATCGCGCTCGGCATCGTGCTGTCGATCGCGCTCACCTCGCTCGCTGGCCTCAGCCGCTTCAACGGAAACTTCCGCACCGGCACGGTCACCTTTGCGCCGACCGCGATGTCCCAGTTGCAACGTGAGTATTCGCAAGACTTCGGCGAGATAATGCTCGACCTGACCAAGCTGGACTTCGCCGCGGAGTCCGAGCCGGTGAATATCGACGTCCGGGTCCAGGGCGGCAACGTCCAGATCCTGCTACCGCGAAATGTGGACGTCACCGTCAAAACTCACATCAATGTCGGCGAAGCGCGCGTGTTGGGACACATTCGCAGCGGCGTGGGCTTGGGCACCCAGACCGTGACAGATCTGGGGCCGGACGGCGAGGGCGGCGGGACACTGCTCATCAACGCCCAGGTCAACCTGGGCGATCTGGAGGTATCGCGATGAAACGGCACAGCACCGATCTGGTCTCCCTGACCTTCGGGATCATCTTCGCCGTGGTCGCCGGGTGGTGGCTGGTCGGCCGCTACGTACTCGACCTGAACATCCGGGTGCCGAACCTGGGCCTGTTCGTCGCGGCCGGACTGATCCTGCTCGGCCTGCTCGGCGTGGTCGGCAGCTTCCGCCGGGAACGCCGCATCCAACCGGCCGAGGCGCACCCGTCGACAGCGGCCGCAACCGCCGGGCCTGTGCTGGGCTCGACCGACATGCCGACCGTGGGTGACCCGAGCACGATGCCCACGGTGATCAGTAACCCCTACCTGTCTGACCGCACCGATCCTCTCGTCGACGATGTCGACACCCCTGCGGGCGACACGCTGCACGACCCCGACGACCCGGCCCAGACGCCCGAAGGGGGCAACCGGTCGGCCTGAACGTCCTGGTATGTAGGGCGCGGCGGTCTCGCCGCGCCCTACACATATGCTTGCGCCGTACCGATTTGCCCGGGGACATTGGGGAAGGAGCGACATCCGTGACGGACATGCTGTCGGCGGTAGGGGAGCAGATCTTCCAGGCCCGAGTGTCCACCGTTACCGCGACGGCACTGGTCGCGGAGTTCGCCCGCAATCCCGGACCCAAGCACGGCATCGTGACCGGCGCGAATCCGACCTCGCCGGTGCTGACCGCGGCGCTCAATGCGCTCAACCCCGGTGACCGTCTCACCGTGGTCGCGGACGCCGCAACCGCACCGGTCGACGATCGCTGGCTCGCCGGAGACTGGACCGAGCGGGTCACCGTGGTCGAATCGCTCGACGCGGCCGAGCCGGCAGACGCGATCATCCTGGCTGACCTGGTCAGCGGCGGCGCCGAGGACACTCGCATCGAACTGGACAGGTTGGGCCGCCACCTCAGCCAGGGCGGCACCATCTCCGCGGCGGTACCGGCGGCCCCATTCCTGGCCGGCGGCGCGGGGGAGGAACTGGACCGCCAGTCCACCCTGTTCGGCATCGGCAGCGACCTGGTGTTGCGCAACCTGCCGCCGGTACGGGTGCACCGCCTCCGATTCACGCACGCTGACACGGCGCTCGCGGAAAAGGTCGGTCCGCTCGAGCGGACCAGCAGTGTCCGGCTCACCGCTGACATGCACATCGACTCCAGCGGCGTGGCGGCCACCGGCATCCTGGTCGGCGTCGCCGCCCTGGCCAGGCGGACCCGGCCGCATTCGAAGGCGTGGCTGCTACCACTGCTCGCCGCGCCAGCCGTGGCGGCCTTCTTCCGCGACCCGCAACGGTCCGTGCCCGAAGACGACGAGATCATCGTCGCCGCCAGCGACGGCAAGGTCCTCGGCGTGGAACGACTCCGCGACGAGCGCCTCGGCGACGGGGAGTTCCTGCGCATCGCCGTGTTCCTGTCGGTGCTCGACGTACACATCAACCGCTCACCGGTAGCCGGCCGGGTGGTGGACCACTTTGTCGTAGACGGTGGGTTCGCCGCGGCCATGAAACCGGAGGCCGAACACAACGTGGCCGGCTACACGGTGCTGGACACGAGCCACGGGACGGTCGCGGTGGCCCAGCGCACCGGGCTGATCGCCCGACGCATCGTGCACCGGGCTCCGGTAGGGGCGTTGCTCGCCAAGGGCGAACGGTTCGGCCTGATCCGCTTCGGCTCGCGCACCGACGTCTACCTGCCCGCCGACGCCGCCACCGCGACGGTGGCCCCCGGAGACCGGGTGGTCGGCGGGGAAACCTCCATCGCCCGCTGGCTCGCCTGACACCTCTCATCGTTGGAGTCGCAGCCACCGGATCCGGTGGCTGCGACTCCAACGATCAAAGCCTTAGGCAGCGGCGGGGCGGTGCTGGTAGGCCCATACCAGGGGCCCGCTGACCAGGTAGGCGCCCACTATCGCGGCGAAGGCGGCCTGAACGCTGATCATGGCGCAGACGGCGGGGACGGCCCAGAGCCACAGGGGCAGTCGGACCACCCGGGCGATCTTGGCGTACGGGAAGGACGTCACCATCGCGATCGCGCACATCGCCAGAATGAGCGTCTGCACCCGCGGCGTGAAGGACGGACCGACCAGCATGTTGAGGGCCAGTACGGCGGCGGCCATGGTGGTCGGCACGCCGCAGAAGAAGCGCCCGTTCTTGGGCGAGACATTGAACCGGGCCAGCCGGATCGCGGCACACACCACGAGCAGCGCACAGGCGGAACCCGCGGTGGCGGGGTTGGCGCCCTGCGCGATCAGCCAGTGGTAGCTGACCAGGCCGGTGGCCACGCCGAACGAGCTCAGGTCCGCCAGCGAGTCCATCTGCGCGCCGAACGGGCTGGCCACGCCGAAGCGCCGGGCCAGCGCGCCGTCACAGCCGTCGAACACGACGCAGGCGAGCAGTGCGATCGCAGCCAGCGGGATCGCCCCGTTGATGGCCAGGAACACCGCGGTCATGCCGAGCACAAGGCTGGCCACGGTGCAACCGTTGACCACGGTGAACGCTGCCAGCCGGGCCGGCGTGTGATCGCCCGGCAGCAGCGGGATGCTCACCGGCGTCGACTCGGCGGCGGGCAGGTCAACGGATCCCATCGCTGGGCTCACCGGAGCGATCGCGTCCAACGCCTGCATCTCCCGCCGGGAAGCGATGCGCCGCCAGGCCCGATCCCGCTGCGGCGGATAGACAACCTGGGTGCCGGCACCAAGGGCCGCTCCGCCGCGCTCGGCGCGTCGACCGGCTACCCGGACGAGCACCTCAGTGGCCCGGGAGCCACTGCTTCGCAACCGAGCCCATCGCCGTCCGCCGGGACGTCCACTGTCCAGACTCCGGCGCCTGCGCCAGACGCTCGCCACGACCTGACCTCCTGTAGCAGTGCTACGCCATCCGCTCACGGTTCATCGAACCTGGGCCGACCGGCATGTGACGCCGCGATGGCGCCCGGGTGACCGGTCCGGCGTCTACACGATCGCATACGCGGGCAGCAATGGCGATGCCTCAAACCGCTGGATCTTTACCTTCAAAGAGTCCCAGAATCGAACAAAAATACCGAGAGGGCTCGTCACTTTAGGTAACCGAGCAAACACCTCTACCGTATCTGACCTAAATGACGCCACCTGCGATAACTGACGGTGCATCCACGTGCGACTGGTCACTCAGTGTCACTGCCAGTCACCCAGTCGTGACGTCTCGCTATCGGCGCCGCCCATCGCCTGGTACGCCACCGCGTCGCGCGCCACCTCGGTCAGATCGAGGTCGAGTGCGCCGGCCGGGGAGAACCAGGCCGCCGCCTGCGTGGAGCCGTTGCCCTCGATCACCCTCGGCTGGCTGGGGTGGTCGACCTGGGCACGGAACACCGCCCGGACGCCGTGCCAGTCGATCGCCACCTGTTCAGGCCCGATCGCGTCGCGGGTGTGTCGGTGCGACACGGTCAGCAGTCCGGTTATCCGGCCAACCTGGTCGGTCTCCTCCACCAGTTCCCGCAACAGTCCGTCCGCGGCGGTTTCCCCGAAGTCGGTACCGCCGCCGGGCAGGTGCCAGCGCCCGGCACCGGGGTATCCATCGGCGATCTGGGCCAGCAGGATCCGGCCAGCCGGGTCGGTCACGAGACCGTAGGCGGCGAAGCGTTGGTGCCGGCTTGGTGGCGTCAACCGCACCTCGTTCGGCGTGGGCACGTCGGGCCGGCCCGAGCGCGACGGTGACGGCGCCGGTGCGACCCCGACCGCGGCCGCGGTGAACTCCGGCATCGCGAGTCCAGCCAGCTCGTCCGCGTTCACCCAGACCACGGCGTCGCTGGGTTCAGGCGATGCCCGTACCCGGAAGATGAGGCGGTCGTGGTGGGTGATCAGCTCCGGTTGCTGGTCAAGCTCGGTGATCACCTCGATTATCCGCTGCACCGTTGCCGGTACGCCCAGGTCGGCGAACGCGCGAAGAACAGCAGTTTCCGGCGGTTCGCCGTGGGCGACCACGGCACCGGGCAGCGACAACCCGTCCGCGACCAGCAGCACCCTGCCCTGCTGGTCCCGACACAGCCCGTACGCCTCGATCTGTCTGCGACGTTGCACCGGCACCTCCGTTGCGGATGTTGAAGTCTCCACAACGTCGCCGAAGGCGATCAACGCAACAACTTCGTCGGAGGCGATCAACGCAACAAACTACCATCCGCGCGCCGCGGCGCGCGCCTATGTGTGGGCCAGGGCCTCGCCGGTCACCTCGGTCACCAGAAGTCCGGCGATCTCCTCCGGGCGGAACCAGCGCGCCCGCGAGGTGGAGCCACCGGCGTCCAGAACCCTGGGGCGGGTCGGCCGGTCGACCGTGACGCGGTAGAAGGCGCGTACGCCGTGCCAGTCGATCGGATAACCCTCGGGTCCCAGCGAAGCCGCATCCCGGTGGCTGGCCACCCCCACGAGGGACACCAGCCGGCCGCGCTGGCCGGTCTCCTCCTGCAGTTCACGGATGAGTGCCTGTGCGGGTTGCTCGCCGTAGTCGGTGCCGCCACCGGGCAGGTGCCACCGCCCGCCCCCGGGGTATCTGGGCGAGATCTGAGTCAACAACAGCCGGCCGCGGGGATCGGTCACCAGGCCGTAGGCGGCGAACCGCTGCGCCCGGTGCAGTCCGTCCGGTCCCGGGACCGCGTGGAACGAGGGGATGTCGCCCGGCTCATCCGGTCGCAGGTCCGCGCACCGGGCCTCCAGGCCCAACGCCAGTGCGGTGAACGGACGCAATACCAGGGACGGAATCTCGTCGGTGGGCACGAACCGGGCAAGGTCCGTCGACTGGTTGATCCGGTCGCGCAGGCTGCCACCACGCAGGGTCACCTGGTAGATCAGCCGGTCGGTGTGGATGGCGACCCCCTGCCCAGGCACGGCGCGCAGGTCGGCGAGCACGTCCACGAGCTTGCTGACGCCCACGGACAGGCCGGTCTCCGCCGCGGTTTCCCGGACCACCGTGTCGAAAGGGTGCTCGCCGTGGTCGACGGCGCCGCCGGGCAGCGACCAGATTCCCGGCGTGCCGGAGCACTCGGACGCACGTACTAGCAAGACTTTCCCATCCTGGTCCGCACACACGCCGTAGGCGGCGATGCGACGGAGAGGCTGGAGCACAGTAGCCACGGCGAAAAGTCTGCCGGACTTCCGACAACCACATCCAGGTGTGTCGGATGCGTGACAATCGCTGGGACAACCGGGTAAACGCGTCTACGCGGCCGGATCGGTCCCGGGCCGAACACGTCCAACATGTTGATCACTCCCGGCCCGAGCACGACCACAACGATGACCGCAAAGGCCAGAACACCAACGCCAACAGCATCTTCGCCGGCACCTTCTGGGCCAACTCCTCGGCTCGCTGCCGGCGCCGGATCCGCATCTGCGTGGTCTGCTCAAGCAACACGTTGACAACGGAAACGCCCGGTGTCCACGAAAACGCCCAGCGTCCACAATGGTCTGCCGTACCTCGGCCAGGTTCGCGCCAACATCGCGCCGGATGCGATGCCGCCATTACTGTCCACTCCAGATCTTCGCTCAGCGTGCGCTTCGCCACGCGTTGCGAGGCATCGGACACGTCCACCGACGACGGCGGAGTCTGGCGTCGCGCTGGCCGCTGGGAGAGACTTACCGGCGGGCCAGCAACGCTCGCAGCCCGCGGGTGGCGGGCTCGCCGATCGGTCCGGTCAGCCGGCCGAGGGCGAAGTCGCGCACAGCCTTGCTCACCGGATGATGCGGATTGTCCACCATGATGGGCACGCCCCGGTTGATGGCGACCGGCACTTCCCGGCTGGACGGTACGTGGGCCGCGATCGGCGCCCGGATCACCCTGGTGATGTCGGCTGGGGTCAGGCCGACCTTGGCATCGGATCGGTTGAGCACCACCATCCGGTTCTCCTTGGGCAGGTCGAGCAGGTCGAAGGTGTCCAGGGCGATGCGCAGGTTCTTCAACGCCGGGATGTCCGGTGTGGTGAGCAACAGGTGCACGTGCGAGGCATCGAGCGCGGTCAGGACGTGATCGGTGAACTGTGGGGGCGTGTCCACGATGAGGAAGTCGAACATGCCGCGGGCCACCCGGAGCAGATCGGCCACCAGCCCCTGCGATACCCGCTCCGCCTCCGCGGGCCCGGCCGGAGCGAGCAACGTGTCCAGGCCGGACGAATATGGGGTGAGCATGGCCCGCACCGCGGTCTCGTCCAGTTGGTCGCCCAGGCCCACCGCGTCAGCCAAGCCCCGCTCGGGCACCAACTGCAGCATGATGGCAACGTCGCCGAAGGCCAGGTCCAGATCGATCAGCCCGACCCGCCGCGAACCGCCCGCGGTCAGCGCCACGGCAAGGTTGGTCGCGAGAGTGGTCTTGCCGCATCCGCCCTTGGCCGCGAACACCGTGACGATGCGCGCGTCGAACTCGGCCGAGGCTGACCTGGCCGCGCGACCGGGGCCCACCGGGCTCATCTGCCGGGAGACCTCCAGGGAACGGGCACACGCGGCCAGCAGGGCAGGCTGATCGTGGGCCGCCACCACCTCCCGTACGCCGGCCCGGATCGCCTCACCGAGCAAACCGACATCGAAGCGTTCCCGGATCAGGACCACGCCCATGGCCGGGCGGGTGAGCCGGTAGCCGGCCGCGATGGCGAGCCCTTCGGACAGATCGACGCCCGGCCCCAGTACGGTCAGCGACTCGCCGATGTTCTGCGCCAACAGCCCGCTGAGATCGGCCGTACTGGTCGCGATGTCTACCTCGGACCCGAGCAGGACGGCAAGCTGTTGCGCGTCGCGCCGGTGGGGCTCGTACAGGATCGTCATGTCACTCTCCGATGTGTCTGGTCGAATGGCGGATCGCTACTGGCCTCCCCGTCGGTGTTGTCGACACCTGCCCCCGGCCGCACGGTCAGGCAATCGGTGAGCATGCGTCCAAAAAAGCGGACTCCCGTCATGCAGACGGTAGGCGGCCCGTCGCCGTCCGTAGTCATCCCTTGCCCGTGTCGGCTATGGTGTCGACGTTCTGACAAAAGGCCACGCTGAGTCAGGTCTCAGATGAGCCAGGTCTCAGATGAGTCCGGTCTCAGATGAGTCAGGACTCAGATGAGTCCGACCACGGTCCACAAGAGACCATCGAGGTCGTGGTTACTCCCACTCGATCGTGCCGGGCGGCTTGCTCGTCACGTCGAGCACCACCCGGTTGACCTCGGGGACCTCGTTGGTGATGCGGGTCGAGATCCTCGCGATGAGCTCGAAGGGCAGCCGCGACCAGTCCGCCGTCATGGCGTCCTCACTGGACACTGGCCGCAGCACGATCGGGTGGCCATAGGTACGACCATCGCCCTGCACGCCCACGCTGCGTACATCGGCGAGCAACACCACCGGGAACTGCCAGACACCACGGTCGAGGCCGGCCGCGGTCAGTTCGTCGCGGGCGATCTTGTCAGCGGCGCGCAACAGTTCCAGCCGGGCCCCGGTCACGTCGCCGATGATCCGGATGGCGAGCCCCGGACCGGGGAACGGGTGACGCCACACCATCTCCTCCGGCAGGCCCAGGCTCACCCCCAATGCCCGTACCTCGTCCTTGAACAAGGTGCGCAGCGGCTCGACCAGGGTGAACCGCAGATCGTCGGGCAGACCGCCGACATTGTGATGCGACTTGATATTCGCGGTGCCGGTGCCGCCGCCCGACTCGACCACATCCGGATACAGCGTGCCCTGGACCAGGAATTCCACGTGCCGCTCGGCGTCGACCTCGCGGGCCGCCGCCTCGAAGACCCGGATGAACTCCCGTCCGATGATCTTGCGCTTGGTCTCCGGGTCGGTGACCCCGCCCAGCGCGGACAGGAACCGGTCGGCCGCGTCCACGACCTTCAGCCGGATCCCGGTCGCCGCGACGTAGTCCTTCTCGACCTGCTCCGCCTCGCCCGCGCGGAGCAGGCCATGGTCAACGAACACACAGGTGAGCTGATCACCGACGGCCCGGTGCACCAGCGCGGCGGCCACCGCCGAGTCGACCCCGCCCGACAGCCCGCAGATCACCTGCGCGTCACCGACCTGGGCCCGGATCGCCGCGACCTGCTCCTCGATGATGCCCGCCGGAGTCCAGTCCGGCTCGATGCCGGCAATCCGGTAGAGGAAGTGCTCCAGCACCCGCTGGCCGTACTCGGTGTGTCCGACCTCGGGATGGAACTGCACCCCGGCCCGGCGTCCGGCCACATCCTCGAACGCGGCCACCGGAGCGTGCGGACTGCTGGCAGTGATCGTGTAGCCCGCCGGCGCCGCCGTGACGCTGTCACCGTGGCTCATCCAGACCGTCTGCCGTTCAGGTAGGCCAGCCAGCAGTTCGCCCCCTGAACCGGCCACCGTCAGTGGGGTACCGCCGAACTCGCGCTGCCCGGTGTGGGCCACGGCACCACCGAGCGCCTGCGCCATCGCCTGGAATCCGTAACAGATGCCGAAAACCGGCACGTCGGCCTCGAACAGCGCCGGATCCACCTGCGGCGCACCGGGCTCGTACACGCTGGACGGCCCGCCGGAGAGCACAATCGCCGCCGGATCGCGGGCGAGCATCTCGGCCACGGGCATCGAGTGCGCCACCACCTCGGAGTAAACCCTGGCTTCACGGATGCGCCGGGCGATGAGTTGCGCGTACTGCGCGCCAAAGTCGACAACGAGAACCGGCCGGGGGGTACTCATCCTCCAACCCTACCTATCGTCACGCCCCGCCCCTCCCCGCCACCCACGCGACTCCGGTCACCCGGCTGCCCGTCTGGCCGAACCGCGCACGGGCAGACGCGATGATCTGGAGCGATCCTCCGTCACCGGTGACACACAACCCCACCCGATCACGGAGCGCGCGAGGGCTGGGCGACGCGCACATGCCGAACTCGATGATCCGGAGCGATCCTTCGTCACCAGTGACACACAACCCCACCCGATCAACGAAACGCCGGGGCCCGGGCCGCCGAGTAACACGCGCATGAGGTGATCCGGAGCGATCCTCCGTCACCGGCGACACACAACAACACCCGATCACGCAGAAAACGCAGCCTCCGCGGACCCAGAGCACGCGAGCTCGATGATCTGGAGCGATCCTCCGTCACCAGTGACACACAACCCCACCCGACCACGCAAAGGCCCCGCGTTCGCCAACCGAGGGCGCGCGAAGGTGGTGATCTGGAGCGATTGCGTGTCGCCGGTGACACTCAAGCCCGCCCGATCACAGGACGCGGGGGCCGGGGCGGGCGAGTGACGCGTGGACGCGGTGATCTGGAGCGATCCTCCGTCACCGGCGACACACAACAACACCCGATCACGAGACGCGCAGGCTGGGCGACGTACGCGGACGCGGTGACCGAAGCACTCGCAGGCGTCTCGGCAAGCCTTGCTCCAAGCCCTGCTCTCACCTTCTCCCAATGCTAGGAGCAAGCGGGCTCGCAGATCAGGTCAATCTGGGACAATTCGCGTGGCTGGTGCGACTGGGCGGAGCCGCCGGTACGGCTCGTGCTGGGGCGGGCGGGCATCGGCGGTGCCTTTGACGGGCCAGAAGGAGGCCGCTCGTTCGGCTTGGGCGGCGATGGTCAGGGACGGGTTCACGCCAAGGTTGGCGCTGATCGCCGCGCCATCGAACACATGCAGGTCGGGATACCCGTATACGCGGTGGTAGGGGTCGATGACCCCGTGTTCGGGCGAGTCGCCGATGACCGCGCCGCCGAGGATGTGCGCGGTGACCGGGGCGTCGAAGACCTCGGTGATGCTGCCGCCGGGGATGCCGTCCAGTTCGTCGGCGAGCAACCGGGCGGCCTGGTTGCCGGCCGGGATCCAGCTGGGATTCGGGGCGCCATGGCCGATCCCGGCGACGAGGCGGCGCCGGCCGATGCGGCTGCGCCGGTAGCTGAGCGTGAGGGAATTGTCTTCGGACTGCATCACCAGCGCCACCACGGTCCGTTGCGACCACCGCCGCACGGACAGGGCCCGTGCTGTGGTCAGTGGGCGGCGCAGCACCGCGCCGAGCCAACGGGTACGCCGGCCGGGTCCGCCGTCGGTGAGCAGGGTCTGCAGCAGGCCCATCGCGTTGGCGCCCCGGCCGTATCGGACCGGTTCGACGTGGGTACGGGCATCGGGGTGAAACGAGCTGGTGATGGCCACACCTTCCGTGAGGTCGAGCCCGCGCCGGCGCGCCGCGGCCGCGGGCACGGTGGCGCCGAGGATCGACTCGGAGTTGGTCCGGGTCAGTGCCCCCACGCGGGCGGACAGCAACGGGAACTGGCCGCAGGTGCGCATGTCGTGCAGCAGGCGTTGGGTGCCCAGCGTGCCGGCCGCGAGGATCACCTGCTGGGCGCGGATCACCTGCGCGGACCGCCAGCCGCCGCTGCGCCGGGTCCGAACCAGGTATCCGCCCTCCGGCGCCGGCCGTACCGCGGTCACGGTGGTCATCGGCAGCACCTCGACGCCCGCCGCCTCGGCCAGGTAGAGGTAGTTCTTCACCAGGGTGTTCTTCGCCCCGTGCCGGCAGCCGGTCATGCAACTGCCACAGTGCAGGCAGCCGGAGCGGGCCGGCCCGGCGCCGCCGAAGTACGGGTCGGGCACCCTCACGCCGGGCCGGCCGAGGAAAACGCCGACGGGCGTCGGGTGGAACGTCCCGGCCACCCCCATCCGGGTCGCCACGGCCAGCATCGCCCGGTCGGCCGGCGTCTGGCGGTTGTAGGTGGTGACGCCGAGCATCCGGCCGGCCCGCTCGTAGTGGGGTGCCAACTCCGCCCGCCAGTCGGTGATGTGGCTCCACTGTGGATCGTCGTAGAACTCGTCCAGCGGCCGGTAAAGCGTGTTCGCGTAGACCAGGCTGCCACCGCCCACACCGGCGCCGGAAAGGACCAGTACCCCGCCGGCCCCACCGTGGCCGGGCAGCAGGTCGAGCCGCTGAATGCCGAAGCAGCCCAGGCGGGGCGCCCAGAGGAACCGCCTCACCCGCCATGACGTACGGGGGAACTCGGTGTCGCCGAACCGCCGGCCGGCCTCGATCACGGCCACCGAGTAGCCCTTCTCCACCAACCGGAGCGCGGCCACGCTGCCGCCGAAGCCTGATCCGACGATCAGCACGTCATAGTCCACGGGTCCATGCTGGACCGGACCGGCCTGCGGGGGAAGGGTCAGGGACGGGCTGGCCGGGTGGTGCCGTAGAGCCAATCCTGGAAGAGCTTGGTGAGGTGCTTGCCGGAGATCCGCTCGGCCAGGGCGACGAACTGGGCCGTGGTGACGTTGCCGTCGGCGTGCTCCGCCGCCCAGGTCCGCAGCACCGTGAAGAACGCGTCATCCCCGATCGTCATCCGCAGCGCGTGCAACGTCATCGCGCCCCGCACGTAGACGGCGTTGGCAAACAGGTCAGCCACACCGGGGCGGCCCGGCGGCACCGTCCACAATGTCGCCGCGCCCTGGCTGTACCAGCGGTCGAAGGTCTGCTGTTCGGTCAGGCCACCGTTGCGGTTCGACCACATCCACTCGGCGTAGGTCGCGAACCCCTCGTTGAGCCAGATCTCGCTCCACTGGCCGATCGACACGCTGTCGCCGTACCACTGGTGGGCCAACTCGTGCACGATCACCCAGTCGTCCTTGGGCGTCGGCTGGAAGAACGTCAGCCCGTAGATGGGCCGGGTCTGGTTCTCCAGCGCGAAGCGGACGCGGGCATCGTCGACCACGATGCCGCCGAGCGCGTCGAAGGGATACGGCCCGAACTTGGTCTCCAGAAAGTCGACGATCTGCGGCGTACGGGCGAGCAGGGTGTCGATGCGGGGGTCGAGCGACTCGTGCACGGCGAGGAACACCGGCTTGCCGTCATGCGTACTCTGCTGCACCCGGTAGTTTCCGATCACCACGGTGGCGAGGTAGGACGCCATCGGCTTGCTCTCCGACCAGTGCCAGGTGGTCCAGCCGTTCGCGGACTGCTGTGCGCCCAGGACGCCGTTGGACATCGCGGTCAGCCCGTCCGGCACGGTGATCGCCACCGTGTAGGTGGCCTTGTCGCGGGGATGGTCGTTGACCGGGTACCAGGACGCGGCGACCTCTGGTTGACCGATCGCGATCGCGCCGTCGGGGGTGCTGAGAAAGCCGACCTCGCCGCCGCCCAGGGCTTCCTCGCGGTACGGCTTCGGCACACCGCCGTAGCGGATCGAGGTGACAAACGTGGAGCCGGCGGCAATGGTCTGGGCCGGGGTCACCTCCAGCTCATCGCCGGATGCCTTGGCCGTGGCCGACTGGCCGTCGATGGTGACCGACTCCACCGTCAGTGCCCGCAGGTCGAGGTTGAACCGTGTCAGTCCGGCGGTCGCCGTCGCGGTGATCTTCGCGGTGCCGGTGAGCTGGCGGCTGGCCGGGTCGTAACGCAGGTCCAGGTCATAGCTGGCCACGTCGTACCCGCCGTTGCCTGCCTTCGGGTAGTAGGGGTCACCGATGCCGTCCGCGCCCGGGCCGGCTGGCCCACCCGTGTGGGCCGTGGGCCTGGCCTGCGACGAGATGACCGGCGTCGTGCTGGTGCACCCGGCCAGCGTCGCCATCACCAGTACCGCTACCGCTGCGACGCGACCGTTCACCAACACTCCCGATTCCCGAAGAACCCATGCCGATGCGAGCCTGCCAGATCAGCGGTCGAGGACCAGGCCGACCTTCTGGAACTCCTTCAGGTCGCGGTAGCCGCACTTGGCCATCGCCCGCCGCAGTCCGCCGAACAGGTTCAGGGTGCCGTCGGGGTCGACGCTGGGGCCGTACAGGAGCTTCTCGAGGTTTCCCAACGGCTCGTCCCTGGTACCCGAAGGAGCCACGCGGCAGCTTCGGGTGGCTCGCCGCCGAATGCCACCAGGCACCGGAGGCCGGCGCCTCGTCACACCGCGACAGGGGCTCACCCAGCATCACCGCGTCCGCACCGCAGCCCAGCGCCTTCGCGATGTCGCCGCTGGTCTGTAGGTCCCCGTCCGCGATGAGGTGCACGTATCGCCCGCCGGTCTCGTCCAGGTAGTCACGACGTGCCGCGGCCGCGTCGGCGATCGCGGTGGCCATCGGTACCCGGATGCCCAACACACTGTCCGATGTGGACCAATCGTCCGCGCCGACACCCACGATCACGCCGGCGGCACCGGTGCGCATCAGGTGCAGCGCGGTCTTGTAGTCCGTGCATCCACCGGCCACCACGGGCAGATCGAGGTCGGCGATGAACTCCTTGAGGTTCAGCGGTTCGTCGTTTGTGGACACATGCTCGGCCGAGACGATGGTGCCCTGGATGAACAGGATGTCAACGCCGGCATCGAGGATCACCGGCGCCAGCGCGAGCGTGTGCTGTGGCGATACCCGTACGCCGACCGTGACCCCACCGTCGCGAATGGACTTGACCCGGTCGGCGATGAGTTCCGGCTTGATCGGTTCGGCGTAGACCTCCTGTAGCCGGCGGGTGGCCAGCGGCCCCTCGTCTCCAGCCCGGCCAGCGACTCGAGCACCTTGGTGGGGTCCTCGTAGCGGCACCACAGACCCTCCACATTGAGCACACCAAGACCGCCGAGGCGGCCCAGGGCAACCGCGGTGCCCGGGCTCATCGTCGCGTCGGACGGGTGTGCCACGCAGGGGATCTTGAACGGGTACGCGTCGAGCTGCCACGCGCGTCGAGACGTCGTCGACGTCGCGGGTGCGCCGGCTCGGCACGATCGCGATGTCGTCCAGGTGGTATCCGCGCTGCGCGGTCTTGCCGATCCCGATCTCGACCATGTCACGCACAGCGGGGGCCCCTTCATCGATTCCTCGACCCGCGCCGCACCGGCACGGTGTTACACAGGAGGTAGAGACTAGCGGGAGTGGTAGTTGGGCGATTCGATGGTCATCTGAATGTCGTGGGGGTGGCTCTCCTTGAGCCCGGACGCCGTGATCCGCACGAGTTGCCCACGTTCCTGCAGTGCCTCGATGGTGGCCGCGCCGACGAAGCCCATCGCCGCCCGAAGGCCGCCCACCAGTTGGTGCGCCACATTGCCCAGCGGGCCGCGGAACGGCACCTGGCCCTCGATGCCCTGAGGAACCAGCTTGTCGTCGGACAGTACGTCCTCCTGGGCGTAGCGGTCCTTCGAGTAGGAAACCTGCTGGCCACGAGACTGCATCGCGCCGAGCGAGCCCAT
This sequence comes from uncultured Actinomycetota bacterium, assembly GCA_963742855.1. Classification (GTDB taxonomy): domain Bacteria; phylum Actinomycetota; class Actinomycetes; order Mycobacteriales; family Micromonosporaceae; genus CAVUNP01. The sequence goes on from CAVUNP010000023.1 coordinate 438,377, forward strand.
GCCGCGGTACGACTTGAACTGCTTGCCGTTGATGAAGATCAGCTCGCCGGGGCTCTCCTCGCAGCCGGCCAGCAGCGAGCCCAGCATCACCGTGTCCGCGCCGGCCACGATCGCCTTGGCGATGTCGCCGGAGTACTGCATGCCGCCATCACCGATGACCGGTACGCCGGCCGGCCCGGCAGGCACGGGCCGCTTCCATGATCGCGCTCACCTGGGGTACACCGACGCCGGCCACCACCCGGGTGGTGCAGATCGAGCCTGGCCCGACCCCCACCTTGACCGCGTCGGCACCGGCCTCCACCATCGCCAGCGCCCCGCCGTAGGTGGCCACGTTGCCACCGATGATGTCCACGTTCGGGGTGTCGGTCTTGAGGCGGGACACCATCTCCAGGACGTTGCGGCTGTGGCCGTGCGCCGAGTCGACCACCAGGGCGTCCACGCCGGCGTCGATGAGCGTCCGAGCCCGCTTGTACGACTCCTCGCCCACGCCGATCGCCGCGGCCACCCGCAGCCGGCCGGCCGGGTCCTTGGTCGCCAGCGGGTACTGCTCGCTCTTGGCGAAGTCCTTGACCGTGATCAGGCCGGCCAGCCGTCCCGCATGGTTGACGATCGGCAGCTTCTCGATCTTGTGCCGGCGCAGCAGTCCCAGGGCGTCCTCGGTGGACACCCCGACCGGGGCGGTGACCAGGGGCATCGGCGTCATCACGTCGCGCACCAGGGTCGACTTGTCAGACACGAAGCGGATATCACGGTTGGTGACGATGCCGACGAGCATGCCGCCCGCATCCACCACCGGCGCTCCGGAGATCCGGTAACGGGCGCACAGTTCGTCCACGTGCCGGAGGGTGTCGTCGGGCCGAACAGGTGACCGGGTTGGTCACCATGCCCGCCTCCGAGCGCTTCACCAGATCGACCTGGAGAGCCTGGTCCTCGATGGACAGGTTGCGGTGCAGCACCCCGATGCCGCCCTGCCTGGCCATCGCGATGGCCATCCGGGCTTCGGTCACGGTGTCCATCGCGCTGGAGATCAGCGGGACCTGCAGGATGATCCGCTTCGGCAGCCGGGTCGAGGTGATGACCTCGTTGGGCACGACGTCGGACTCGGCTGGCAGGAGGAGAACATCGTCGAAGGTCAGTGCGAGCGGTAGCGCATGGGAGGGTTCCCAGGACGCCAGGGCCATGGCGGTTCCCCGATCATTGGGCCAGCTACCGGGCACGAGCGCGCTCCCGGCGCCGACGGCTTCGTCGTGTGCGGCAATCCTAGTCGAGAACAGGGACCGCTCCGCGCGCCGACGCCACCACGAAGCCCACGTCACAGCCCTCCCGACGACTCCGGCCGTGGCAGCACCTTCGCCGGAGGCGATCAACGGAACAAGTCGCAGGGGACGTCGGGCACCTTTCTTCGCGCGGCGTGGGCGCACGCCAGCGCCAGGCTGGAGATACGGTAGGAGCGTGCATGACGAGCCCCTGGACCCGTTCCGCGACGACCCCGTCGACCCGTCCACCGACCTTGAGGAGTCGGACGGTCCGATCGAGCCGTTGAGCGCCGACGAGCGCACGGATGTCGAGGAGGATCTGGCCGACCTGGAGGTCTACGAGGCTCTCCTCGGCCCGTCCGGCATTCGCGGGCTGGTGATCGACTGCGAGGACTGCCGCGAGCCGCATTTCTTCGACTGGGCCCTGTTGCGGGCAAATCTCCGGCATCTGCTCGACTCCGGCCGGCCGCGCGTGCACGAACCGGCCTTTGACCCGGATCCCGATCACTACGTGACCTGGGAGTACGCCCGGGGCTACACCGACGGCGTGCACGACACCTTGGTCGACGAAGAGGAGAAGTAGGGCCGGGACCTCCCGCACCGAATGGCAAGGATTCGGCCTCCGGGCCGAACCCCAGCCACATGGCAAGGATTCGGCCTCCGGACCGCGACCGGCCCTCCGGACCGAGTCCAAGCCATTGACCCTGACCCGCTACCGGACCAGGCCGGCACGGAAGGCGGCTGCGACGGCGTGGGCACGGTCACGGGCCCCCAGCTTGCGGAACAGCCGCCGGGCGTGCGTCTTGACCGTGTCCTCGGACACGAACAACTCCCGCCCGATCTCCGCATTGCTCTTGCCGTCAGCCATCCCCCGCAATACCTGCAACTCCCGTTCGGTCAGCGCGACCCGGCGGGCCCCGCTGACACCGACCGCCGTCGGCACCGCCTGGCCCGCCTCGGCTGCGCGGGCCGGGCTGACCCGTTCCGCGGTGGCGCCGGTGTCGTCGCCCTCCTCCGCACCGTCCTCCGGTTCGGAGCGCTGCAGCGGTACGGACTGCGTCCCCAGTCCATCGACCGACCGGTTGGACCGCAACAGCAGCATCAGGGCCTTGGCCACCGAGGCCACCAGGTCCTCCCGCTCGCCACCGCGGATGAGTCCGCGCGCTCCGGCCGCCACCGCGCCACGAGCCACTGTGGAGTCCTCCGGTCCGAAGAAGACAACCACCGCACCGGGTGACAGTTCCAGCACGCGGCGGGTGAACGCGACCGTGTCCGGTCGCACCGACGCGGTGTCCGCCAACACCACATCCGCGGGTGTTTCGGCCATCCGGGCCAACGCGTCGGCACCGCTGATCGCCGTTGTCATGATCTCGCTCAGACCAAGCTGGGTGGCAGCATTCGAGACCGCCTGAGCTGCCAGAGCCGTCCGTACACAAACTAGGACTGATCGCACTTGAGCCCCCCTTTCTATTACGAAAGGGAACCACGTCAAAGCCGACTCATTGGGCACTTTGCCGGAGTTGGTCTGTTCCGTATTGGGTGATGTGGGAGTACCTTCAGCTGGTGTGCGCCCTGCGGTCCGCGCGGGAGGCGAATGTATGTCCGATGTAAGTAGGTTGCCCGGCCCCTCTGCAGACGTCTGGGACTGGCAGCGTTACGGGGCGTGCCGAGGTCGTGACAGCGCGCAGTTCTTCCACCCGGACGGCGAACGTGGGGCGTCTCGGATGCGGCGGGAGCAGGCTGCGAAGGCCCTCTGCCAGGTGTGCCCGGTACGCGCTGAATGCGCCGCTCACGCGCTCGCCGCGCGCGAGCCGTACGGAGTTTGGGGCGGTTTCACCGAGACAGAACGCATCCGTCTGCTCGCCGCCGGCTGGGAGGATCTGGCCGACCGGGTACACAAGCGGGTGGACATCTGCCGGCTGGAATCCCGGCTCGGACTGCGTGCAGCCGCGGCGCCCAACGCCCGGATCCCGTCGTCCAGCGGGGTGCACGGCCAGCGGCAGGTCAGTGCCCTCACCGCACCGGTGCCCCGGGCACCCACACGGGTGATGCCCGGCTAGCGGACCGTTACCCCTATCGTGTGCCAGCCGGTCGCGCCGTCCGGCGCCGGATCGGCGACCTCGCTGGTCTGCGTCTGGCCCGCGTTGTCGGTCGCCCGTACCACCAGGGTGTGCTCGCCCTTGGTGGCATTCCACGGCAGCGACCACAGCCGCCAGGTGTCCACCGAAGCGACCGCGGCCAGGCTGGCTTCCTGCCACGGGCCGTCATCCACCCGCACCTCGACCTTCGAGATGCCCCGATGGGGCGCCCAGGCGACCCCCGCGACAACGGTCTGCCCAACCTTGACGTCTCCAGGACGGGGCTTGTCGATGCGTGATTCCGTCTTGATCGGCGCCTGCTGGGCCCAGCCGCGGGGCACCCAGTACGCGTCGAAGTCGGCGAACGTGGTCAGCTCCAGCTCCGCCAACCACTTGGTCGCCGAGACATAGCCGTACAGCCCGGGCACCACCATCCGGACCGGAAAGCCATGGTCGATCGGCAACGGCTCGCCGTTCATCGCCACGGCCAGAATCGCATCCCGTCCATCCATCAGGGCCTTGGTCGGAGTACCCGCGGTGAACCCGTCCACCGATCGGCTGACCACCTGGTCCGCGGCAGGATCGACGCCAACCTCGTCGAGCAGATCCTTGATCGGCACGCCCAGCCAGCGGGCGTTGCCGATGAGGTCCCCGCCCACCTCGTTGGACACGCAGCTCAGCGTGATGTACCGCTCGATCATGGGCCGCTTCAGCAGCTCGTCGAACGTGATGGTGAGCGGCTTGCGTACCCGTCCATGGATCTTCAGGGTCCAGCTCGCCGGATCCACCCGGGGCACCACCAGCGCGGTGTCGATCCGGTAGAAGTCGCTGTTCTCGACCACGTAACGCAGCCCGGCGATGTCAGCGCCGTCCGGCGAAACCGCTCGGGTACCTGATGGCTGGGGCAGGACGACCGCGGCCCGCGCGCTGTTCACGTTGGTTCGCTCACCCAGCGACCGGCCCACCACGCCCAGCACCGCGGCGCCGCCGAGGGTGGCCGCGGCAGCGGTGAGGAACCGACGCCGCTGCACCGTTCCCATCGGCGCTGCCCGGCGCACCTGCCCGGTGCGGGACAGGTAGCCGAGTAGTTGTCGCAGTACCACGACCGCCGCGGCCGCGCCCACCACCGAGGGCAACGCCCAGAGCACGTTCGCCCCGGTCCGGGTCACCGCCGCGCTGACCCCGACCAGGCCGAACAGCCCGATGCCCGCGTCACCGATCCAGCGGCGGTACCCGGCGGCGACCCCGATCGCGGCCGCGGCGACACCGAGCAGGATGGCCGTGCCGACCTGCAACGCCAGCTTGTCGTACGTGCCGAACCATTCGATGGCCAGCTCTTTCGCGGACTCGGGCACATTGTCGATGACGACCCCGCCGACGGCCACCAAGGGCGCCGAGCGGGCTGCCACCACCAGCGCGACCAGCTCGCCCAGCCCCAGCGCGATCGCCGCCGCGCCCATTGCCGCGAGCGCCGCGTACTTTCTGTCGTTGCCCACCATCCGGTCCACGTCACCAGTCTGCGACGCGAACCCGGAAGCGCCAAGGTCCGCAAACTCTATGAATGCCGACTTTCCACGACGAAGCCCCCGAGGCCTTGGCTCCCGGGGGCTGCGTTGTACTCGCTCGACCTGAGTCGGACTAGTGCGAGTGGCCGTGACCGCCATGGCCGTGACCGTCGCCGTCGGCCGCCTCGGGCCGCCTTCGGCTTCTCCACGATCAGGGTCTCTGTGGTGAGCAGGAGACTCGCGATGCGACGCCGCGTTGGCGACCGCGTTGCGGGTCACCTTCACCGGGTCGACGATGCCCTGCTTGGCCAGGTCGACGTACTCGCCGGTGGCCGCGTCGAGGCCGGTGCCGAACTTCGAGCCACGGACCTTCTGCGACCACCACGTAGCCGTCGTGGCCGGCGTTCTGGGCGATCCAGCGCAGCGGCTCGACCAGCGCCTTGCGCACGATGCGCACGCCGGTCGCCTCGTCGCCGGTGAGCCCGAGGTCGTCGTCGAGCGTCGGCGCGATCTGGGTGAGCGTGGCGCCGCCGCCGGGGACGATACCCTCCTCGACCGCGGCCTTGGTCGCCGCGATGGCGTCCTCGATGCGGTGCTTGCGCTCCTTCATCTCGACCTCGGTGGCCGCGCCGACCTTGATCACGGCGACGCCGCCGGAGAGCTTGGCCAGCCGCTCGTTGAGCTTCTCCCGGTCCCAGTCGGAGTCGGAGGCTCTCGATTTCCTTGCGGATCTGGTCGACCCGGCTGTTGACGTCGGACTCTGCGCCGCCACCGTCGACGATGGTCGTGTTGTCCTTGTCGACCACCACGCGACGCGGCGGTGCCGAGCACCTCGAGGCCGACCTGCGTCGAGCTTGTAGCCCGAGCTCGGGCGCGATGACCTCGCGCGCCGGTGAGCACGGCGATGTCCTGCAGGATCGCCTTGCGGCGGTCACCGAAGCCGGGCGCCTTCACCGCGCCGACCTTGATGGTCTTGCGCATGGCGTTGACCACCAGCGTGGACAGGGCCTGGCCCTCGACGTCCTCGGCGATGATCAGCAGCGGCTTGCTGGCTCTTGAGCGACCTTCTCCAGCAGCGGCAGCAGCTCCTCGATGGCGCGAGATCTTCTGCGTGGTGATCAGGACGTAGGCGTCCTCCAGGACCGCCTCCTTCTCCTCCGCGTCGGTGACGAAGTGCGGGCGAGATGTAGCCCTTGTCGAACTGCATGCCCTCGGTGACCTCGCAGCTCGGTGGTGAGGGTCGAGCCCTCCTCGACAGTGATCACACCGTCCTGGCCGACCTGCTCCATGGCCTCGGCGATGAGGTCGCCGATGTGGCGTCCTGGGCGGAGATGGTCGCCACGTGCGCGATCGTCCTCGCGCTTCTTGACCTCGGCAGCCTTGCCGAGCAGCGCTTCGTGATGGCGGCCGAGGCAGCGTCCATGCCGCGCTTCAGGCCGGCCGGGTTGGCACCCGCGGCCACGTTGCGCAGGCCCTCGCGGACCATCGCCTGGGCCAGCACGGTCGCGGTGGTGGTGCCGTCACCGGCGACGTCGTTGGTCTTCGTCGCCACTTCCTTGACCAGCTGCGCGCCAAGGTTCTCGTACGGGTTGGTGAGCTCGATCTCCTTGGCGATCGTCACGCCGTCGTTGGTGATGGTCGGGCGCGCCGAACTTCTTGTCCAGCACGACGTTGCGCCCGCGCGGGCCGAGGGTGACCTTGACCGCGTCCGCGAGGGCGTTGACACCGTGCTCGAGCAGGTGCCGGGCGTCGTCCGAGAAGCTCAGGATCTTCGCCATGTTCTGTTGGTATCCCTTCAGACGCGACCGCCCCGGACCGGCGCGAACCGGGCCGGGGCGGCAGCCATGTTTCAGGTGGTCAGTAGGTCACTTCTCGATGACAGCGAGGACATCGCGAGCGGAGAGGACCAGGTACTCCTCGCCGGAGTACTTGACCTCGGTGCCGCCGTACTTGCGAGTAGATAACGGTGTCGCCCACCTTGACGTCGAGGGGGACACGGTTGCCTTTTTCGTCGAAGCGGCCCGGGCCCACAGCGATGACGGTGCCCTCCTGCGGCTTCTCCTTGGCGGTGTCGGGAATGACAAGGCCAGAAGCCGTGGTGGTCTCCGCTTCGTTTGCCTGGACCAGAATGCGGTCCTCGAGCGGCTTGATCGCAACCTTGGTCGCGGTAGTCACTGCATACCCTCCTGGGGTATCTGGTTGTCCCTGGCGCGAGCTGGCGAGCGGCGCCCTGGATCCGCGACGGGAGCCATCTAGTGGCCCGCAGGTCGAATCCTGGGCGACACAGCAAGTTCGTCTCGTACTGCCTGACGGTCCCGTCGTCGCGGGTGCCGGCACCGCCCGGCTCGCCTTGGATTCGATCCGGAGGGCCGTCTGGGCCCGCAGGTCGAATCCCTGGCGCTAGCACCCTCAACTCGAGAGTGCTAACGCTCACGTTAGGCCGCGGCTAGCACTCCGTCAAGGAGAGTGCCAGCGCGTCACACCCTGACTTGTTCCGCCAGGGTCGACTTTCCGACGCATTCGGGCAACTGGCGTCGGCCCGCCCTAGCCTTCGGGGATCGAGCGCCCCCACCCCTCGCCTGGAGGACCGTTATGGCCCGCACACGCACCTGGCGCCTCACCGCGGCCGCCATCGCGGTCACGGCCCTCACCCTGACCGGCTGTGGCAGCGGCGACAAGACGCCGCCAGCCGCCACGGGTACGACTGGCGGAGACTCCGCCATCGGCGGCGCGCCGGCCTCGTCGGGCCCGGCCACCCCGAGTAGCGGCGCCTCGACCCGTGCCGACGACAGCGGCTCCGGCGGCTCGGGGTCCAACTCCGGCTCTGGCAGCACTCCCAGCTTTCCCAAGGACGCCAAGGGCTACGTGCAGGAACTGGTGAAGGCGATGGCCAAGCCGGACTACCCGCGCATCAGCCAACTAGCCGTACAGTCCGCGGTGACACAGATCAAGGACAGCCTCACCTCCGGGGGCAACCCGAACTCGCAGTGGCCGTACATTGCCTGCACCGCGAACACCGGCCCGAACCAGACCACCTGCGTAGCCCGCAACTCCCACGGTGACCAGCTGACGGTCAAACTCAACCAGCTCCAGCTCGGCTTCCCGACCGCGGTCCTCGAGGTACCGCTGGAGCGGACCACCTATCCGTCCAGCCCGGGCAACTACGTAGCGGCGCTGCTGGAGGCGTACGCGCAGGGCAACCAGCAGCGGATGGTCCGACTGTCGAGCGACACGGTGGCCAGCAAGATCAAATGCGATTTCGGCAAGCAGATCTTCGAAGCGGCGCTGGATGGCACATACAGCAAGGTCACCGTGAACGGCCTCGGCGTCGATCTGGCCAAGAAGTACGAGTTCAAGGTCCTGACCGCGTCGGGCGGCAAGGCGAACGCGGTCAAAGAGGTGCTCGCCGTCCAGTGCTGATGACGCGTTGACGACCCAGTCGAGCGCACGATCGCGCGAGAACCTACCCTCCGGACACCGATCCGCTCCGAAGGCCCGCGGGCGGATCCGCTGAAGGAGACGTCATGGTCAGGCCTCGTCCGCCCGCATCCGCTCCGGTCCTCGGTGGGGTACTCAAGGTCTTGGCGCTCAGGGTCGGAACGCGTCCAAGACCAGAGGGTTGAGGGTGCGGGAGGATGGGCGGGTGGACGAGTTGTGGGGGGCGCAGGGTGCGGCGGCGCTGGAGGCCGCGGCCGGATGGGCAACCGCGCAGCCGCTCGCGGCGGTGACCGGGCTGCGCGCGGCCGGATTCGCTCCAGAACTGGCCAGCGCCGCGGTCACACAGGTGACCTTGCGGGCCCGGGCGGCGGCCAAGTTCGGCCCGGACGCGCAACGCATGTTCTTCACCCGCGACGGTCTGGAACAGGCGACCCGGTCAATAGTGGCCAGCCGCCGGGCGCAACGGCTGGCCGCCTCGGGCGTACGACGGGTGGCTGATCTGGGCTGCGGGGTGGGTGCCGACGCGATCGCGTTCGCCCGCGCCGGTCTTCGGGTGCTCGCAGTGGACGCCGACGCGGATACCGCCGCCGTGGCAGCCGCCAACGCTGACGTGCTCGGCCTGCGCGACTCCATCAGCGTGGCTTGCCAGGATGCCACCACAGTGGACCTGTCCGATGTGGACGCCGTGTTCTGCGACCCGGCCCGGCGGCGCTCCGGCGGCGGCCGGGTGTTCGATCCCGCGGCGTACTCACCACCGTGGGAGTTCGTGTCGACGCTGCCCGGGCGGGTACCGGCCACCGTACTGAAACTCGCGCCCGGCATCGACCACGCGCTGCTCCCGGCCGGGGCGGAGGCGGAATGGGTAAGCGTCGGCGGCGAGGTGGTCGAAACCACCGTGTGGGCCGGGCCGCTGGCCACAGTGCCACGGCGGGCCACGGTGATCCGTGGCAAGCAGGTCCACCAGCTCACCGGCACCGGCGTGCAACCCGCACCGACCGGCCCCATCAAGTCCTATGTGTACGAACCAGATGGTGCGGTGGTCCGGTCACATCTGGTGGCCGAGTTCGCCACCACAGTGGACGGATCCCTCGCCGACGCGCACATCGCGTACGTCTTCGCCGACCGCGCAGCGCAACCGGGCAGCGCGGGCGCCGCTCTGGGCCGGTGCTTCGCGATCACCGAGGAGTTGCCGGTCGGGGTCAAGCGGCTGCGGCCAGCGTTGCATGCGCGGGGCATCGGGCGGCTGGAGATTCTCAAGCGCGGAATGGCCGTGGATCCGGACCGGCTACGCCGGGAGTTGCGCCTCGAGGGTGATCGCGGCGCCACTCTGGTGCTCCTGCGAGTCGGCGACACACACCGCGCGCTGCTGTGCCAACCGGTGTACGGCTGACAACACCCAACCGGCGCATAGACCGGCCGACGCCACAGGGTGCGGGGACTGGCGACGGACGGGTAGCTTGTCACACGTGGCAGGCCAGGGCACGCCAGCGACCGCGCTGCTGGCGAAGGAGAACGTGACACACCGGCTGCACCCGTACGAAGTGGATGCCGGCACACCGAACTACGGCGCGGTCGTCGCCGACACGCTCGGCATCGCCCAGGAACGGGTGTTCAAGACGCTGGTCACCGAGGTCGACGGCGCGCTCACTGTCGCGGTCGTGCCAGTATCCGGAGACGTCGACCTCAAGGCGCTGGCCCATGCGGTCGGCGGCAAGCGGGCCACGCTGGCCGACCGGGCGCTGGCCGAACGCACCACCGGATACGTACGCGGCGGGATCAGCCCGCTCGGGCAACGCAAGCGGCTACCCACCGTGCTGGATGACTCCGCCACGACGTACCCGACGATCTATGTCAGCGCGGGCCGACGCGGCTTACAGGTCGAACTCGACCCGGCCGACCTGGTGCGGCTTACCGTCGCAACGCTGGCAAGGATCGCGACGTGACCCGCCGTACGGTCATCATCCTGGCCGCCGTGCTGGTCGTACTGGCGGTCGCGGCCGGTGGCACCGCGTGGTACTTCGGCAAGATCGGCACCAGCCCGACTGTCACCGCAGGCGGGTCACCGGTGCCGGTTCCGTCCGCCTCGATCGGTGTTGTTGCCAGCGGCCTGCAGATCCCGTGGGGCATCGCGGTGCTGCCGGATGGCACCGCATTGGTGACCGAACGCAACTCGGGCCGGGTGCTGTCGGTCAACGGCAGCGGCGCAGTACGCGAGGTCGCCACCATCGGCGACGTGCGCCCCGGGGGCGAAGGCGGCCTGCTCGGCATAGCCGTGTCACGGACCTATCCGGACGACGGCCTCATCTACGTGTACTACACGGCCGCGGACGACAACCGCATCGTCCGCTTCCGCCTCGGCGAGAACCCGCAACCCATCTTCACCGGCATCCCCAAGTCCGGTAACCACAACGGCGGCCGGATCGCGTTCGGCCCCGACGGCATGCTGTACGTGGGTACGGGCGATGCCGCAGCGGCGCGGCGCTCGCAGGACCGGGACTACCTCGGCGGCAAGATCCTCCGACTGACCCCGGACGGCTCGCCGGCACCGGGCAACCCGTTCCCCGGTTCGCCCGTCTACTCGCTCGGGCACCGCAACGTTCAGGGCCTGGCCTGGGACTCCCACGGTCAGCTGTTCGCCGCCGAGTTCGGCCAGAACCGCTACGACGAACTCAACCGGATCGTGCCGGGCGGGAACTACGGCTGGCCCGACGTCGAAGGTGTGGGCAACGACAGCCAGTACGTCAACCCGGTGGCGACCTGGGCCACCGCGGACGCTTCGCCGAGCGGAATCGCGATCATCGGCGACACCGTCTACATGGCCTGCCTACGTGGCACCAAACTGTATCGGCTGGGCACCGACGGAAAGAATGCCGAGTCACTGCTGTACGAGCAGTACGGCCGGCTGCGCGCGGTCACCGTTGCCCCCGACGGTGCATTGTGGATACTTACGTCCAATCGCGACGGTCGCGGCTCCCCGGTCGACGCCGACGACCGCATCATCCGCCTCAGCCCCGCCAGCGACCAGCGACGAGAGACCAGCGACCACGTTGATCGCGGTAGATCACTGTACCTATAGCAACATTGAATTACCGTGAAAACCAAACACAACACCAGAATTCTCGGTCACCGGCGGGAAACGCATGTAGCAACAGCAAAGACCAACGATCTCCGCGCCGACCGCCCGCCGCGGGTAACCGAACCGCACAATCGCACCGAAATCGAGCCAGTTCGTGGCGCGGGATAGCGCGGCATCCGAGGTTGGCGCCTCCTGCACGTAGGACGCTACACGCGCGACGGCATACGATTTGGTGCGCCACCACACTCCCCATCGTCCGTGATCATGCATGGAACCTGCGGCGCTGGTAGTCAGTGGGTGGGGGCGGAAGCGGGGGTCGGGTCGGGGACGCGGGGTGGTTCGACCGTACGCGCGACAGTAGCGGGAGCGGGCGTGGCGGGGTGATCGCCGTGCCAGGAGCGCCACAGGGCGGCGTAGGGACCGCCCGCCGCGATCAACTCGTCGTGCGGGCCGAGTTCGGTGATCCGGCCATCCTCGACCACGGCGACCCGGTCCGCGTCATGGGCGGAGAACAGCCGGTGCGCGATCGCGATGACGGTCCGGCCCTCCAGCACCGCCGCCAGCGACCGCTCCAGCTGCCGGGCGGCCCGGGGGTCGATCAGCGAGGTGGCCTCGTCCAGGACCAGCGTGTGCGGGTCGGCCAGGACCAGCCGGGCCAGCGCGAGCTGCTGCGCCTGGGCCGGCGACAGGGACTGCTGGGCGATCCCCGACCTGGTGTCCAGACCCAGGGCAGGCGCCTCACCCAGGCCAGCGCGTCGACCGCGGCGAGCGCCGCGCGGACCTCGGCGTCAGTGGCGTGAGGGCGGGCCAGCACCACGTTCTCCCGCAGCGTGCCGATGAACACGTGGTGCTCCTGGTTCACCAGCGCGACCTGGCCGCGCAGCTCGCCCAGTGGCAGTTCCACGAGCGGCACGCCGCCGACGTCGACCGAGCCGGGCGTCGGACCGTGGATGCCGGCCAGCAGCCGGCCCAGGGTGGACTTGCCGGCGCCGGACGGGCCGACCATGGCCAGGCGCTCCCCCGGGGCACCCAGGTCGACGCCGTGCAGGACGTCGCGGCCGGCCACGTAGGAGTAGCGGACGTCGTGGCGGCCAGTCCTCGCCCTCCGGCGCCGATCGCCGGATCGCGATCTGCCGGACCGGCGGCGGTGTACCTCGCCGAACGCCGAGCAGCCGGGCCAGCGAGGCGCTGCCGACCTGGAGCTCGTCGAACCAGGCGAGCAGCCGGTCGATCGGGTCGATGAGCTGCTGCACGTACAGCGTCGCCGCGGTGACCTGGCCCAGGCTGAACCAGCCGTGCGAGTAGACCAGCCGCCGAACAGCAGCGTGCCGACCAGCGGCAACAGGTAGCCGACTCCATGGACGGCAAGAAGACGGAGCGCAGGAACAGCGTGTAGCGCTCGGCCGCGGAACGACCGCGCGATGTCGGTCTGGGCCCGCTGCTGCGGCGGGCCGATGCCGCGCAGCGCCTCGACGGTGCGCGCGCCCTCCACGGTCTCGGCGAGGCCGTCGGTCATGTCCGAGTACGCGGCGTTCTCGCGCAGGTAGCCCTCGCGGGCGCGGCTCAGGTACCAGCGGGGCCGAGACCACCAGGAGCGGCACGCCAGCAGGCAGGGCAGCGCCGAGCAGCGGACCAGCACCAGCAGCGCGCCGACGGTCAGCACGACGGTGACCGCCGCGACCAGGATCTTCGGCACCGCGAAGCGCACACTGCGCGACAGCGCGTCGACGTCGCGCGAGGTGCGGGTGAGCAGGTCTCCGGTGCCGGCGCGCTCGACCATCGACAGCGGCAGGTCGAGCACCCGGTCGACGAAGTTCTCGCGCAGCTCGGCCAGCACGCGCTCGCCGAGCTTGGCCGAGGCGAGGTTGGCGTAGCGGATCAGGACCGACTGCACCACCAGGAACACCGCGATGGCCAGCGCCACCCGGTCCACGTGGCCGTCGTCGTGCCGTGCTGGACGCTTCGACCAGCTTGCCGAGCAGCCAGGGCATGGACAGCCCGGCGACCGCGGCCAGCGCGTGCAGGCCGAGCGCGGTCGGCAGCGCCCGGGGATGCCGGCGCAGCAGCGCGCGCGTACCGGCGGACCTCGGCGGCGTCGGCCACGGGTAGCGCGTTCACTCGTCCTCCCCTCGGGTCACGGTCGCCGCGTAGGCGGGCGCGGTGTCCAGCAGCTCCCGGTGCGTACCCACGGCCACGACCCGGCCGTCCTGCACAAAGACGACCGGGTCGGCCCGGTCCAGCATCAGCGGACTGGTCGTGCACACGACCGTGGTGCGGCCCTGGCGGGCCGTCGCGAGCCGCTCGGCGATGCGCGCCTCGGTGTGCGCGTCGACCGCGCTGGTCGGCTCGACCAGCAGCAGCGCTCCGGTGGATCGGCACAGCGCGCGGGCCAGCCGCAGCCGCTGCTGTTGGCCGCCGGAGAACTCCCGCCCGCGCTCGGCGACGTAGGTGTCGAGACCGTCCGGCAGCGCGTCGACGATGTCCTCGGCCGCGGCCGTGTGCAGCGCCGCCGGGACCGCTCGTCGTCGCGGGGGCGAATCCGCTGAGCTCGTCGCGAGCCGGCCGGCGAACAGGCGCGCGTCGTTGTCCGCGACCAGTACGGCCCCGCACGGCCGCGGTCAGCGCGGCCAGCGGTACACCGTCCAGCCGGGCCCCGGTGTCGGTGTACCGGCCGAGGCGGTCGGCCATGGCGGTGGCCTCCTACGGTTCGGCGGCGGCGATCGCGGTGAGCCGGCCCGGCCGGATCACCAGCCCGGAGTCCGGATCGACAAGCTTCGACGTGGCCGGATCCGGCGTCGGCGCCGGGGTCACCGGCTCGGCCAGCCGCTGGTCAGGTCCAGCACCCTGACGACCTTCCGGGCCGCGACGTGCGCCCGGATGAGCTGTCCGACGCCTCGGTGATGATCCGCAGGCGGGAACCAGGAACGCCGCGTAGCCGTAGAAGGCGACGAGCTGCCCGGCGGTGATCTCGCCGGGCACCGCGAACCGGGCGCCCAGCCAGGTCACCAGCCACGAAGAGGCCCGGCAGCAGGACCTGCGCCGACTCCAGCACCGACTCCACCCGCGCGACCCGCACGCCGGCGGCGCGCAGCTGCTGGGATTCCCTGCGGTACCGCTCGGCGAATGTCGGCTCGCCGCCGATGCCGCGCAGGACCCGCAGGCCGGCGACGATGTCGTTGGCGCGGGCGGTGAGCGTGCCGGACTGGTCGCGGTAGGCCTGCTGGCGCCGGTGTAGCGGTCGGATCAGCAGCGCCACGATGGCGAGCAACAGCGGCACACCGAGCACCACGACCAGGCCGAGCGGCAGCGACGAGGCTCAGCAGGATGACCGCGACCACGACGATGGCGACCAGGGCGCCGGTGCCGCGGGCGGTGACGTCGATGGTGCTGCCGATGTGGCTGATGTCGCAGGTGCCGATGCTGACCACCTCGCCGGTGGCCAGATGCTCTCGGTAGCGTGGCGCCGAACCGGCCGGCGTGTGCCACAGTCACCTGCACGGTGCGGTAGGCGGAACCCAGCCAGTTGAACACCACAAGGCGATGCCGCATGATGCCGGCCGTGGCCTGAACCACGCCCAACGCGAACAGGGCCCCGGCCCACAGGGCCAAGGCTCCACGGTCTCGCTGGGTGACGCCTGCATCGATGGCCCGGCCGATGGTCGCCGGCATCAGTGCCTGGCTGACCATCCACAGCACACCCATAGCGATGCCTGCGGTGACGGTACGTTTGTGCAGCGTCACGATCCACCAGAGGTATCTGGTGGCCGATCGGCGGTCGGGTGTCCCCGGGTCGGGCACGGGCAGCTCGCGCATAGTGACCCGACCATACGGGTAGCACTACCAGTCCATACACCCGTTTTTTCGGACTGTGACGCGGCACTCCGCGGTGGTGCTCAGCGGTCGACGGGCAGGAAGTCCCAGGAATGCGGCTCGCGGGTGATCAGATGGGCCGGCGGCTGCTTGAACGGCTCCGGACTGCCCCGCCAGCGGGAGATCACGACCAGCCGGAAATCCGGCGACGTGAACACCTCACTCGAGATGTGCAGCGGGAAGACCTCGATCGCCGGCACCGCGACGTCGCACACCCACGCCAGCAGTTCGGTGAAGTTGCGCTGCTGAGCCCGGACCTCCCACATGCGGACGATCACGCCGGATCCCTCCTGTGTCACCGTGCTGCCTTTCGTTCGCGACTGCGGGGCTCGCTGGCGCTCGCTCCTCGCGCTCACCCGTGCTGCCTTTCGTTCGCGACTGCGGGGCTCGCTGGCGCTCGGGCTCGCTGTTGTGCCCTTTGTCAGTACGACACTGTAGTGACCGCGAGTGCGGAGTCCGTCGGAAGATCCAGGCGGCTGGGCGCAGTACCGGCGGCGACCAGGTGCGAACCCAGCGCGGCCACCATCGCCCCGTTGTCCGTACACAGCTTGGGCCTGGGTACGCGCAGGGTGATGCCGGCGGAATCGCAACGCTGCGCAGCCAGCGCCCGAAGTCGGGAGTTGGCCGCGACGCCGCCGCCGATCACCAGCGTGCTGATGCCCTGTTCCAGGCAGGCGTCGATGGCCTTGCTGGTCAGCACGTCGCACACCGCCTCCTGGAAACTGGCCGCAACGTCCGCGACAGGTACGTTCTCGCCGGCCCGCTGCCTGGCTTCGACCCATCGGGCCACGGCCGTCTTCAGTCCGGAGAAGGAGAAGTCGAACCGGTGCGCCGCCTGGTCCTTGGGTGAGGTCAGGCCCCGCGGAAAGGGGATGGCGCCGGGGGCACCGTCGCGGGCCGCATGGTCGATCGGCGGGCCACCCGGAAACGGCAGGCCCAGCAGGCGGGCCACCTTGTCGTACGCCTCACCGGCGGCATCATCGATGGTGGCACCCAACGCCACCACACCCGTGGCCAGACTGTCCACTCGCAACAGTGACGAATGCCCACCAGAGACCAGCAATGCGATCGCCGGCTCGGGTAGCGCGCCATGCTCCAATGTGTCCACCGCGACGTGTGCGGCCAGATGGTTCACGCCGTACAGCGGCTTCTCCGCGGCGATCGCGTAACCTTTGGCCGCGGCCACCCCGACCAGCAGAGCCCCGGCCAGGCCCGGGCCCGCGGTGACCGCGATGGCGTCCACATCGGACAGTTCGATGCCGGCGATGTCGAGTGCGCGTCGCATCGTCGGCAGCATCGCCTCGAGGTGGGCGCGACTGGCCACCTCCGGCACCACGCCACCGAACCGGGCGTGCGCCGCCACACTCGAGGCCACCTCGTCGGCCAGCAACGTGGTGCCCCGCACGATGCCGATGCCGGTCTCGTCGCAGGACGTCTCGATGCCCAGTACCAACGGCCCGTCGTTCATCGCCCAATCCTCCGCATCACGACCGCATCGGTGTTGGTCGCCTGGTAGTAGCCACGGCGGACACCGATCGCCTCGAACCCGTACTCGTCATACAGTCGCTGCGCCGGCGCGTTGTCGGCCGCGACCTCCAGCAATGTCTGCGGGATCCGATGCCGACTGGCATGCCCGAGCAGTTCGTCCAGCAGCGACCGGCCGACGCCGTGCCGTTGCCGGTCCCGGCGCACCGCGATGTTGTTCACCCACGCCTCGTCCGGCGGGTTGATCGCCATGCCCGCGTAGCCGATGAGTTCGCCGGCATCGTCGACGGCGGCCACATAGTAGTGATCATTGGCGAGTTCGTTCCAGAACATGGACGGGGTCCAGTGCTCCGCCCCGAACAGGTCCTGCTCGATCGCGACCACCTGCTCGATGTGCCACCACCTCAGCCGTTCGATGATCACTGCCGGACCGGCTTGGGCGCCCCGGGCTCCACCGCGTCCGGCCGGCGCAGGTACAGCGGATGAAGCCGCTCGGTCGCCGCGCCGGTACGCACCCGGTCCGCCGCGATCTCTGCCAGCGCCAGCGGGTCAGGGTAGCGGGGTGCTTCGCCCAACGGCAGGCAGAGCACGTTTTCGTAGAGCAGGGCGCCGTCCCCCGCGGCATGCGTCACCGCCGCGCCGTCCTGCGCGACGGCGCCGAGCAGCACCGGCACCTCGGCCGGACGGTTGACCGCGGGTTCGGTGACCCGCACGCCCTTGTCATACACCGCCCAGTAGATCTCCTTGCGCCGCGCGTCGGTGGCCACCAGCGTCGGGGAGACACTGCGGGCACCGATCCCGTCCAGCGAGCACACCCCGTACGTGGGGATGTGCAGCGCCTGCCCGATGCTCTCCGCGGTGACCAGGCCCACCCGCAGGCCGGTGAACGGTCCGGGACCCAATCCGGCCACCACCGCG
Source organism: uncultured Actinomycetota bacterium (assembly GCA_963742855.1). GTDB lineage: Bacteria > Actinomycetota > Actinomycetes > Mycobacteriales > Micromonosporaceae > CAVUNP01. The sequence goes on from CAVUNP010000023.1 coordinate 456,003, forward strand.
GCAAGATCACTCGGACGGGCGCCGGCCTCGGCCAGCACCTCGCTGATCTGCGGCCCCAACAGCTCGCCGTGCGCTCGGGCGTCCACCGTCACCCGCCGCGCCACGAGCTCGACAGCAGCAGGCGAAACCCGAACCAGCGCGGCGGTGACCGCCGGCGTCGACGTGTCCAGAACGAGTACGAGCATCAAACAACCCTAGCCATCCGCGGCGGTACGGTCACAGGGTGGTCGGGAGCCGGGCGGACCAGTCACCGCCGTAGGGGACCAGTTCGACCAGCCGGGAGTCGTCGTCGCGCCGCTCGATGCGCACCAGCAGGTGGGCGTCGGACAGCTGCTCCACCTTGCCCTCGCCCCACTCCACCACGGTCACCGACTCGTCCAGGCTGGCGTCCAGGTCGAGACCGTCCACTTCGGTTACTCCGCCGAGCCGGTACGCGTCCACGTGCACCATGGGCAGGTAACCACCCCGGTCCGGGTCGGGCTGATGCACGCGCGAGATCACGAACGTGGGCGAGGTGATCGAACCACGTACGCCGAGTCCGGCGCCGATGCCCTGCGCCAGCACGGTCTTGCCGGCGCCGAGCGGGCCGTCCAGGATCACCAGGTCACCGGGCCGCAGCAACGTCGCCAACCATTGCCCGAACGCCCGCGTATCGTCCACCGTGGACAGTTCTGTTTTCACGTCACCTGCTTACGTACGAAGGGCAGCAACACCGCGTTGACCGCCTCGCTGTACTCCAACAGCACCACATGACCGCCCTGCGGTACGACCACCAGCTCGGCGTCCGGCAAGGCGGCACAGATGGCCTCGGAGTGTTCCACCGGCGTCAGCAGGTCCTCGCTGCCACACATCACCACCACCGGTGTATGGGAGAAAGTGGACAGTGCCACAGTCCGGTCGTGCCCGTAGAGGGTACGCAGGTAGCGAGCGACGGTTTCGGTCCGGGTGGCGCTGTTCATGCGCTCCACATAGGAGACCAGTGCGGGGCTGGCCTTCCCCGAACCGAAGCCGTATCGCCGGGTGAGCAGGCGGGCCAGGTCGGTGGACGCCTCGCGGGCCCGGTCCAGCACACCGGCGCTCACCCAGCCCGCTCCGCTGATCAGCGGCAGCAACGGCTTGCGAAAGCGCACCAGCACCTGGGGCAGTCCGAAGGTGACCCCGCTCAGATTGCCTGCCGACGTGGAGATGAGCACCGCGCCGGTGACGCGCCCGTCCGGCCCGAACAGTTCCGGATCGGTCTCGGCCAGGGCCATGATGGACATCGCGCCCATTGAGTGTCCGATGAGGACCAGCTTGCCGTCCGGGGCGGTCGACTCGATGATCCGGCGCAGCGCGGCACCGAGCATGTCCAGGCTGTACTCGCCCTTTTCCAGCCGACCGGACCGGCCGTGGCCGGGCTGGTCGTAACAGACCACCCGCACGCCATCCATGCCCTCGAAGGCCCGGCGCTGGAAGTGGAACGTGCCCATGTCCAGGCAGAAGCCGTGCACCATGACCACGGTCACCGGGGCCAGCGGATCACCGTTGATCTCGACGTGCAGCGCGATGCCCTCGTCGGTGACGACGGTGCGGTACTCCTGCGCGGTCAGCGCACCGAACGGCTCATCGCGGTACGGGTCCTGCTCGCTGTTGCGCTGGCGGCGCTTGAGTAGCACCCGCTCCGCGGTCACGCCGGCCGCTACACCGGCCGCGGCTGCGCCGACGATCGTACCGATCACGCCGGCCCGGCGGCGCCGTGAGGATCTACCGGAGCTGGTGAACGACCCGCCCGGCGTGGCCTCCGGCAACGAGATCTGCTGCGGCAGGTTCATACCGCCACCTCGGCCTCGCCAGCGACGTCACCTGCGCCGGTAACCGCGCGCCCACCCTCGTACACCCGGGGTATCCGGGTGCTGCCCATCCGGGTGACGATCTCGTAGTTGATGGTGTCCACCGCGGCAGCCCAGTCGTCGGCGGTGGGAGCGCCACCGTCGCCCGAACCGAACAGCACGGCCACGTCGCCGGCCACGACCGGGTCATCGCCACAGTCGAGCACGATCTGGTCCATGGAAACCCGCCCGGCGATGGTCCGGTTCGCGCCAGCCAGCCGGACCGGCGCGCGGTTGCCAGCCGCCCGGGGCACGCCGTCGGCATAACCGAGAGCGATCAGCGCGAGCGTTGTCTCGGTCGCGGTCCGGTAGGTGTGCCCGTACGCCACACCTTGCCCGGCCGGCACCCGCTTGGTCAGCAGGACCTTGGACCGGACCGTCATAGCCGGCCGCAAACCGAAGTCGCGACCCGGAACCGGCGACAGCCCGTACACCGCGATGCCCGGGCGGACCAGGTCGAAATGAGTGTCCGGGCGGGTCAGGGTGGCCGCCGAGTTGGCCAGGTGCCGCACCGCCGGGTTGATGCCGAACCCCTCCGCCACGGCCAGCGCGTCGATGAAGGCGGCAAGCTGCAGGTCCGTTGTCTCGTGATCCGGCACGTCGGCATAGACCAGATGGCTCCAGACCCCGACGACCTCCACGTCACCGTCGGCGGCCGCCTTCACCGCCGCCTCGCACAGGCGCGGCCACTGGGCAGCCGTCGCGCCGCCCCGGGACAGCCCAGTATCGATCTTCAGGTGGATCCGGGCGGTACGGCCGGTCTGGCGCGCGGCGGCCACGATCTCTTCGAGCAGGCCAACGGACGCGACGGACAGGTCGACGTTCGCGTCCACCACATCGTGCAGCGGCAGGCCAGGCGCCAGTAACCAGGCCAGTACGGGCGCATCGATGCCGGCCCGACGCAGGTGCAGGGCCTCGTCCAGGGTGCAGACGCCCAGCCAGGAGGCCCCGCCAGCCAGGGCGGCCCGGGCGACCGGGATCAGGCCGTGCCCGTACCCGTCGGCCTTGACGACCGCCATCACAGCGGCCTGGGTGCCGTCCACCAGATGTGCGACGTTCGTCCTGATCGCGTCTAGATCGACCCGAATCTCCGCCTGCCACATGTATCAAGACTAACTGGCGAGTAGCTCACTGCCCCGTCGACAGCCGGGGTCGCGTGCAACGCGCCGATGACCTCCGGTAGAGCGTTGGCAACGTCGGGGGCGGTGACCGTGGGCAGCCCGTCTCCCCGCGCGGCCGCCACCCGCCGGGCGGCCAGACCGTGCACGAAGGCCGCGGCCACCGCCGCGCGATCGGCGGGCAGGCCCCCCGCCAGCAACGACACCAGGATTCCGGCCAGCACGTCACCTGTGCCGGCGGTTGCGAGCGCCGGGGTACCGGTCGGATTGACCCAGGCGGTCCCGTCCGGCGTCGCCACCACGGTCCGGTCACCCTTGAGCAGCACCACCACGCCGAGCCGGCCAGCGAGTTCACGGGCGGCCTCGACCCGGTGCGGGCCAACCTGTTCACCGGCGATCCGGGCGAACTCCCGATCATGGGGGGTCACCACCGTGGGCGCGTCGCGGCGGCGCAGCCAGTTGGCCATCACACCGTCGCTGAGCATGGTCAGGGCATCCGCGTCGAGCACCACCGGCACCGACGACCCGAGCACCGTGCGCAGTTCGTCCCGGGCCCGCTCATCCGTACCCAGCCCGCACCCGCACAGCCACGCCTGCACCCGGCCGGCGTCGGCCGCCCGGTGCGAGACCACCACCGACGGATGCGCCCGGGCGATGTCGTCGCCGACCACGCCGGCGTAGCGCACCATGCCTACCGGGCCGGCCAGCGCACCCGACACCGACATGAACGCGGCCCCCGGGAACAGCCGGGAACCGGTGGCCAGGCCGGCAACACCCCGGGTGTACTTGTCCGCGTGCACCTGCGGACGTGGCCACCACCGCGCCACGTCATCGACGTCCGGCACCCATACGGCCGGTGCGGCACTCAGCCACGGCAACCCGATATCCACCACGTCCACAAAACCGGCCAGAGTCGCGGCGGGCCCGGTCACCAGCGCCGGCTTCAGGCAACCGAAGGTCACCGTCACGTCGGCCCGGACCGCGGGGCCGTCCACCGCGCCGGTGTCCACTTCCACGCCACTGGGCACATCCACGCTCACTACGATCGGCGGCTGGCTGTCGCTGCCGCGCACACCGGCGATTGCCTCCACCGCCTCCGACGCGGCACCGCGCAGTCCACCCTGCGCCCCGATCCCGACGATGCCATCCATGATCAGGTCTGCTGTGGCCGGCACCGAGCCGACCACCCGGCCGCCGGCCGACCGGAATGCCGACAGCCCACCCGGATGCGCCCGGTCCGGCGCGATAAGCATCGCGGACACCGCCGCCCCGCGCCGGGCCAGCCGCGCTCCTGCGTACAGTGCGTCCCCACCGTTGTTTCCGGCGCCGGCCAGCACAAACACCCGCCGGCCGTAGATGCCACCACGCTCGCTCAACAAGGACGCACAGCGCCGGGCCAGACCGGCCGCGGCCCGCTGCATCAGCACGCCCTCCGCCACCGTGGTCATCAGCTGCTTCTCGCCGGCCCGGATATCGGCCGCCCGCCATGCCGCCCTCATGAGGACATCCTGTCCTAGTCGCCGGCGATCGCAACCCCGCTCGGTCCGCCAGTCCACCTCACCGGCCCGCCTCCCGGTTGATCGTGGAAGCCGCATTACCGCTTCCCGTGGCAACCCCTCCACGATCACGTGCGGGGTGGCGGCAGCTAGTCGCGTTCGGCGACGACCATCGCGGAGGCGATGCCACCGTCGTGGGACAGCGACAGGTGCCAGCGGCTCACTCCACGCTCGCTGGCGGCGGCGGCCACAGTGCCGGAAACGGTCAGCCAGGGCCGGCCGTCCGGATCGGTGACGATCTCGCAGTCGTGCCAGTGCAGGCCACTTGGCGCGCCGAGGGCCTTGGCCACCGCCTCCTTGGCGGCGAACCGCGCGGCCAACGACTCAGGCGCCCGGGGATTGCCGGACACGGTCAGCCGTTCGGATTCAGTGAACAACCGGTCGGCCAGTAGCGGCGTGCGCCGCAAGGCCCGGACGAACCGCTCGACGAGCACCACGTCCATGCCGACGGCCACGATCACGACCTGAGCCTAGGACGCCATCGGGTCAAGCCCGCCGCGGGGCTTCGGCCTCGCGCCGCGGTACGCACTCCGGACCGAACTCAAGCCGGACCTCAGCGCAGGTCGGGCGTGAGCGCCAGGCGCAGGCCGAAGCCGATGAACGCCACGCCGGTGAACTGCTGCAGCCGGCGCTGCACGGCCGGCCGGCGCAACCAGCCCCGGGTCCGGTGAACGGCAAGCACCACCAGGCTCAGCCACAGCAGGCCCTCGACGATGTGGATGGCGGCAAGGGTGAGCGTGCCGGCGAGCGGACTGATCCCGGTGGGCAGGAACTGCGGCATCACCGACAGGTAGAACACGCCCACCTTGGGATTGAGCAGGTTCGTGGTGAAACCCAGCCGCAGGCCACGTCGCGGCGCTCCAACCGGGCCACCATCCACATCGGCCGCGGGGTCGGCACCCGCCGACACGGCCAGCCTCCTGGCCCGCCACAGGGTGCTGAGGCCCAGCCAGCACAGGTAGGCCACGCCGGCGATACGCAGGACCTCGAAGGCCAACCGGGATGCGGCTAGCACCGCGGTCACCCCGAGCGCACTTGCCACCGCCCACGCCAGGCAGCCGAGCGCGATGCCCAGTACCGCGGCGAGGCCGGCCCGCCGGCCACCGGCCGCCGCGGTACGCAGCACCAGCATCGTGTCCAGTCCAGGCGTCACGGCGAGGATCGCGGCGAAGATGGCGAACGCCCAGAGGTGGTCCACCCAGGACTCCCTACTCGACCGTCACCGACTTGGCCAGGTTACGCGGCTGGTCCACGTCGTGCCCGCGGGCGGCGGCGATCTCGCATGCCAGCACCTGCAGGGGAACCGTGGTCACCAGCGGCGCCAGCAACGTGGGCGTCCTCGGTACCTCGATCAGGTGGTCCGCCCACGGCCGGACACCCTCGTCGCCCTGCTCGGCGATGACGATGGTACGCGCGCCCCTCGCCCGTACCTCTTGGATGTTGGACACCACCTTGTCGCGCAGGACGCTGCGCCCGGTCGGCGACGGCACGATGCACACCACCGGGGTGCCCTTGTCGATCAGTGCGATCGGGCCGTGCTTGAGCTCCCCGGCGGCGAAGCCCTCGGCGTGCATGTAGGCGAGTTCCTTGAGCTTCAGCGCACCTTCCAACGCAACCGGGTAGCCCACGTGCCTTCCGATGAACAGCACCGAGGACGACTGGGCCAGTTCCCGGGCCAGTTCCCGCACCGGCTCGGTCGCGTCCAGCACCTGGTCGCATCGCGGCCGGCAGGTCCTGCAACTGGGCCAGCACCGCGCCCACCTCGTCGGCGTACTTGATGCCGCGCACCTGAGCCAGGTGCAGGCCGACCAGGTAGCAGGCGACGAGTTGGGTCAGGAACGCCTTGGTCGAGGCGACCGCTATCTCCGGGCCGGCATGGGTGTACAGCACCGCGTCGGACTCGCGCGGGATGGTGGAACCGTTGGTATTGCAGATGGCCAGCACCCGCGCCTTCTGGTCCTTCGCATGCCGTAGGGCCATCAGCGTGTCCATGGTCTCGCCCGACTGGGAGATGGCCACAACCAGAGTCGAGCGGTCCAGCACCGGGTCGCGGTAGCGGAACTCGCTGGCCAGTTCGACCTCACAAGGGATGCGGGTCCAGTGCTCGATGGCGTACTTGGCCACCAGCCCTGAGTGGTACGCGGTGCCGCACGCGACGATGATGATCTTGTCGACGTCGCGGAGGTCCTGGTCGGTCAGACGCATCTCGTCGAGGATGAGTTCGCCGTTGGCCCCCAGCCGGCCGCGCAACGTGTCCGCGACTGCCTTGGGCTGCTCGGCGATCTCCTTGAGCATGAAGCAGTCATAGCCACCCTTCTCGGCGGCGGTCGCATCCCAGTCGATGTGAAAGTCCTTGCCGATCGCCACATTGCCATCGAAGTCAGTGATCTCGATGCCGTCCGGGGTGATCGTGACGACCTGATCCTGGCCCAGTTCGACTGCTTCGCGGGTGTGCTCGATGAATGCCGACACATCGCTCGCGAGGAAGTTCTCCCCGTTACCGCGGCCCACGACCAGCGGCGAGTTGCGGCGGGCGCCGACCACCACATCCGGGGTCTCACGGTCCACCGCGAGCAGGGTGAACGCGCCGTGCAGGCGGCGGCTGACCCGGCGCATCGCCTCGGCCAACAGGTACCCCGGGCTGTGCGCCCCGTCCGAGTGACGCAATCCTCCCGCACCACGCCCAGCTCGAACTGGAGCAGATGCGCGGCGCACCTCGGTGTCGGTGTCGCTGGCGAACTCGACGCCGGTGGCCTCCAGTTCGGCCCGCAACTGGGCGAAATTCTCGATGATCCCGTTGTGGATCACCGCGACACATCCGTCGGTGGATTCGTGCGGGTGCGCGTTGCGATCAGTGGGACCGCCGTGGGTGGCCCACCGGGTGTGGCCGATGCCCGTCAACGCTCGGCCGATCCCACCGAGCAGCGCCCTGCGGACCGCACTCGGCCAGGGCCGCCTCCAGGTTGGTCAGTTTGCCGGCCCGCTTCACCGTCAGCAGGCTGCCGTCGTCGATCACGGCAACGCCGGCCGAGTCGTAGCCGCGATACTCCAGCCGGCGCAGGCCGTCCAGCACGATGCTCAGCGCCGGTCGGGCGCCCACATATCCCACGATGCCACACATGGGCCTCAGCCTAGCGGACTTCCACTCAGGTGTGGTGCGCGGAAAGCCGACTTTCGAGCAGCGAGAATGATCGGAAAAGGCGCGTGGGGGTAGCCAGGACGGTTGCACCGGCCCCAGCGCGAGAATGGCCCGATGACCCCAGGTACCGGCGATCTCGATCCTCTGGTCGCGCGGATGCGACCCTTCGGCACCACCATCTTCGCGGAGATGTCGGCGCTGGCCGCGAAAACAGGAGCGGTCAACCTCGGGCAGGGCTTCCCCGACACCGACGGTCCGCCGGAAATGCTCGACGGCGCGGTCGAGGCGCTGCGGTCCGGCCACAACCAGTACCCGCCGGGCGCCGGCATAGCGCGCCCTGCGGGCCGCGGTGGCCGATCAGCAACGCCGCTTCTGGGGACTCGACTACGACCCGGCCGGCGAGGTGCTGATCACCGCCGGCGCCACCGAGGCCATCGCCGCCAGCATCCTGGGCCTGTGCGAACCCGGCGACGAGGTGGTCTGCTTCGAGCCCTACTACGACTCGTACGCGGCCTGCGTCTCGCTCGCGCACGCCATCCGCAGGCCAGTCACGCTGCGTCCCGCAAGAAGGCGGCCACCAAGAAGGCCGGCCGCGGCAACGCCGGTACGGGTTCGATCCGGACGAGCTACGCGCGGCATTCGGGCCGCGCACCCGGCTGGTGCTGCTGAACTCGCCACACAACCCGACCGGGAAGGTGTTCACCCGCGACGAACTGGAGCTCGTCGCACAGCTGTGCCAGGAGTACGACGCAATCGCGGTGACCGACGAAGTGTACGAGCACCTGGTCTTCACCGACGCGCCGTCGGCCCACATGCCACTGGCCACCCTCCCCGGCATGCGGGACGCGGACACTGCGCATCTCCTCGGCGGGCAAGACGTTCTCCTGCACCGGATGGAAGGTCGGCTGGGTGAGCGGACCAGCCCACCTGGTCTCGGCCGTACTGCGGGTCAAGCAGTTCCTGACATTCGTCAACGGCGGCGCCGTTCCAGCCGGCGGTCGCGGTCGCCCTTGGACTGCCGGACGCATACTTCACCACCCTCGCCGACGATCTCCAGGTCAAGCGGGACCTGCTCGCGGACGGGCTGGCCAGAGGCCGGGTTCGGCGTGCTCAGGCCGGAGGGTACCTACTTCGTGACCGCGGACATCACCCCGCTCGGCGGCCGAGGACGGCATCGAGTTCTGCCGGAACTGCCGGAGCGCTGCGGGGTCGTCGCGGTGCCCACCCAGGTGTTCTACGACGACGAACGGGCGGGCGCGCACCTGGTGCGGTTCGCGTTCTGCAAGCGCACCGACGTACTCACCGAGGCGGTCAGCCGACTCACCGGCCCGCGCTAGCCCGCGCGGACCTCGTCCGCGATCCGGGCCGCGATCGATTCGGCGGTTTGCAAGGTGGGCGCCTCGACCATGACCCGGACCATGGACTCGGTGCCCGAAGGCCGCAACAGGACCCGGCCATTCTCGCCCAACTCCGCCTCGGCCTCCGCCACTGCGGCCAGCACCGTGGAACTGTCGCAGGCGGCCTTCTGGTCGGCCACCCGTACGTTGATCAGTACCTGCGGCAGTTTCGTCACCACCGAGGCCAGCTCGGCGAGCGTCGCGCCGGTCGCCGCCATCCGGGCCATCAGGTGCAGTCCGGTGAGCACGCCGTCGCCGGTGGTGGCGTGCGCGCGGCAGCACGACGTGCCGCTCTGCTCGCCGCCGAGTGACGAGCGCCGGCGGCGCGCAGCTCCTCCAGCACGTACCGGTCGCCGACCTCGGTCTCGACCAGCCGGATGCCCTGCGCGGCACATGGCCAGCCGCAGGCCGAGGTTGCTCATCACGGTGGCGACCAGGGTGTCCTGGGTCAGCTGCCGGCTTCGCGCATGCCCAGCGCGAGGATCGCCATGACCTGGTCGCCGTCGACAACTCGTCGCCGTCGGCGGTCACCGCCACGCACCGGTCGGCGTCGCCGTCGTGGGCGATGCCCAGGTGGGCGCCGTGCTCCACCACGGCGGCCCGCAGCGCCTCGAGGTGGTTGCGAGCCGCAGCCGTCGTTGATGTTGAGCCCGTCCGGCTCGGCGTGGATCGCGATGACCTCGGCGCCGGCCTCCCGGTACGCCACCGGGGCGACGTCGGACGGCAGCGCCGTTGGCGCAGTCGACCACGACCTTGATCCCGTCGAGCCGGTGCGGCACCGGTGCCGACCAGATGCTGGACATAATGGTCGGCGCCGTCGAGCAGGTCGTGCACCCGGCCCGACGCCGGCGCCGACCGGGCGGTCCCAGGCGCTGGTGGCGTTCGCCTCGACAGGCCGCCTCGATCTGCATCTCGATCTCGTCGGGCAGCTTGTGCCCACCGGCGGCGAACAGCTTGATGCCGTTGTCGGGCATCGGGTTGTGCGAGGCGGAGAGCATCGACCCCGAGGTCGGCCTTGGCCTCGGCGGTGAGGAACGCCACCGCCGGGCGTGGGCAGCACGCCGACCCGGACCACGTTGGCGCCGGCGCTGGTCAGCCCGGCCACCACAGCCGCCTCCAGCATCTCGCCGCTGGCCCGCGGGTCCCGGCCGACCACCGCGAGCGGCGGATGGCTGCGGTCCGTCTCGGCGAGCGTGTGCGCGGCGGCGACGGCGACCGCAAGCGCCAACTCCGGGGTGAGATCCGCGTTCGCCCGCCCACGTACGCCGTCCGTGCCGAACAATCGGCCCATACCCGCAACCTCCGATGGAACTGCCATCGAGCCGAGACGGCGGAACGGCCGGCGCCGACCTCCCGAGAGGGGAGGCGGACCCGGCCGTCCGTCGAGCAGTACAAGGCGCCGCTGATGATCAGCGCTTCGAGTACTGGGGAGCCTTACGGGCCTTCTTCAGGCCGTACTTCTTGCTCTCCTTGACCCGGGCGTCCCGGGTCAGGAAGCCGGCCTTCTTCAGGGCCGGGCGGTCGTCGGGCTCGTTGACGATCAGCGCCCGGGCGATGGCGAGCCGCAGCGCGCCGGCCTGGCCGGTGGTGCCGCCGCCACGGAGGTTGGCGATGACGTCGAAGGCCTCGGGCTTCTCGGCGGTGACCAGCGGGTCCTTGATGAGCTGCTGGTGCACCTTGCTCGGGAAGTAGGCCTCGAGGTCACGGCCGTTGCAGGTGAACTTGCCGGTGCCCGGGACGATCCGGACCCGGACGATGGCCTCCTTGCGCCGGCCCACGGTCTGGATCGGCGCGGTCAGCCGCGGGGCGCGCGGGCGGCGGGCGCCGGCGCCTCGGTGGCCTCGGGCTTCGGCGGCAACCTCGGTCGCGGTGATGTCGGTCATGCTGCTTCCTTCGCCCGCGCTCACTGCGCGATCTGCTTGATCTCGAACGGCACCGGCTGCTGCGCGGCGTGCGGGTGCTCGGCACCGGCGTAGACCTTCAGCTTCTTGATCAGCTGACGGCCGAGCTTGTTGTGCGGGAGCATGCCCTTCACGGCCAGCTCGATGGCCCGCTCGGGCCGCTTGGTCAGCAGCTCCTCGTAGCCGACCTGCTTCAGGCCACCCGGGTAACCGGAGTGGCGGTAGGCGATCTTCTGCTGGCGCTTGTTGCCGGTCAGCGCGACCTTGCCCGCGTTCACGATGACGACAAAGTCGCCCGTGTCGACGTGCGGCGCGAAAGTCGGCTTGTGCTTGCCACGCAGCAGCGTGGCGGCGTGGGTCGCGAGGCGGCCCAGCACGACGTCAGAGGCGTCGATGACGTGCCACTGACGCTCGATCTCACCCGGCTTCGGGCTGTACGTACGCACAGGTCTACCTTGTCTCGTCGTCGGTCGCGCTACGGTCTGAAGTTACTGCGGTGATGCTCAGTCGGGTTCCGGCTCAGTTCGGTCAAGGGCTCACGCGGGGCGCAGTCACCGGAGCGCACAACCACATGGCGCACCCCGAACCAGGGAACGCGGCAGCTCTGGCACAACAGCGCGTAAGTGTAGCCGGGCCCGCTCCCCGGGGTCGAAACGCCCCCACCCCTGGGGTAAACCGGCTCCCTCACCGCCCGATCCCAAGATCACGGGCCTTCGCCGCACCGTGCTCTCCGGTTTGGGCGTGATCACGGTGGATCACTGCACCCAGAACTGCACGAATCTACCGTGATCACCGCAAAACCCGGCATCGGGCGGCGTGGTCGAGAGGTTGGGCGCATTTATCCTTACCGAAACATTCGTCTGACCGCGCTGAAACTCCCGGCTGGCAGTCTTGAGACATGACCAGCTACGGGGCGGCGGGGAGCATTCTGTCGCACCGTGCGTGCCGCGCACAGCAGCACGGCGTCACGCCATGGGGACCAGCCGGAGCCGAAGGGACGGCGGCGAAGGCAGGGGTTCGGGCATGGCGTGGCGCGCAGGTCAGGCAGGGATGGCCGGTCGCGTACGCGCCCCATCCCGGGCGATGGATCACCCCGCCGTCGCGAGCCAACAAGGGCGCACAGCTCTCGTCGGCGGGGTGGTCGGCCCACCACACAGCTGATCTTTCTTCTCCGAGCCGCAGCTGGCGGCTGCGCACCGAGCCACCGCAAGGACTTGGGACGGACCTTGCGGTGATCACCGAGCTGGCCACTCGGCTCCTACACGGTGCGCGGTTCACCGCCGAAGCCGCGCACCGTGTTCGGGGAACCCAAGTAGCGCCCCGTTCGCAGGCCGGAAACAACAGGCTCACGTCACTGAAACCGCCCCATGGCAGCATCAGGGCCATGAACAAACCCGTCGGCGTTGGCCACAGCCGGCCCGGTAACCCCACGCACGGTGAGAAATCCGCACCGCCAACGCGGGGGCGGGAATGACCGCGACGTGCACCCACACCGAGATCCGCTGGACGGCTGTCTGCCCGTACAGCCGGCTCGAACCCGACAGTGGCGTGGCGGCTCTGGTCGGCGGCGCCCAGATAGCCATCTTCGGCACCCACGATGGTGCGCTCTACGCGGTCGACGACCGCGATCCCCGGCGTAATCGAGGTCGGCAGCTACACCCGCGCCACGTTCGGGGGGACCAGTGACCGCGGCACCACTGCGCCGGTGATGACGTGCCGGTACTGGCGCCTGGCCGGGTCCGACTCGGCGCGCTGGCCCTGGCGTTGGTGGACGAGCTGCCCCGGCGCAAACGCCGTTCATCCAGACCGTCGAAACGCGGCTACCGACTGCGCGTGGATGAGGTCATCCGCGAAATCAGCTGACTGCGGTGCGTCATGCACGCCGAATCTCCGACAAAACTTCGCCAGAGGCGATCAGCGCGACAGATTTTTCTTGAACCGACCGCAAGCCCGCATCAATGCTCTGACCTGCGCAGATACCCATTGCGCGGGTCATCACTGACCACATTGGTCGGACAAGACCCACCCGCTGGCGGTCGCGGCCAGCGCGCAGCGATCGTAGTCTTTCCGGGTGGTCCGTGCCTGGGTAAAACTGATTTGGAATTCACTCGGTGTGGCGGTCGTCGCGGCGGCCGCACAATTAGCGATCGCGCAGGCATTGGGCATCATCCGGTGGGACACCGCGTACCCGGCCGGGCGGGCCGACGGATGGAACGGCCTGCTCACCTGGATCGGGTTCATCTATGCCTTCGCGGTTCTCGGCGGCGCCGCCATCGGCCGCCGCGCGGTACGTCGGCCGACGAAACCGGACACCATGCCGGCCCGGGTCGCGGCCGCCTTCTCGGCCGGTGTGGGTGCCAGCATCGCGGTCGGCCTGGCCTGGTTGCCGGCCCGCTCCGCCAAGCCACCGGTCAGCGTGCACCCGGAACTCCTGGTGGCCATGGCCGCCGGCGTTGCCATCGTGGTCGGCATTGTCATCGCGCTCGTCGCCATGTCTGTGCCACCGATCGCCGGTGGGGTACGGGCCGCGGCAGCCTGGATCTGGCTGGTCGGCATCGGTTCGGCCATCGCCGGCTACCTGACCCATGAGCCCTACGCGCCGCCGCGGCTGGGAGTGCTCGACGCACCGTCGATCGTACCGGTCGCCTGGTGGTCCGGTCCGCTACTCATGATCGCAGTCGCCGCGATACTGGGCGTCGTGATCGCCTCGGTGGCCCGCTGGGCCGAGGCCGGCCGCTCCGGAATCGCCTTCTCCGGCTTCGCCGGCCCCGCCGTGGTGGCGGCCGCCTACCTCATCGCCGGCCCCGGCGACACCAACCTGCAAACGGAGCCGTACCGGGCCGCGTTGATCTCCGTTGGCGCCGGCCTCATCGGTTCTGTCGCGGTATCGATCCCAAAGCCACGTCGCAGCGCCACCACCGCCAAGGCCGGCCGCGAGACGCAGGCCGGGCCTTACCCCATGCCCGAGGCCGCACCCTCGGCCGGACGCGGGACAGATCCGAACGGGCCGTTGCTCGACGAGCCCTTCGAGGTGGGTGCCTACCCGTTGGAGCCGGCGCCGGCCATCGACCGCGAGCCGGTCTATTCGGCCATCCCGTCGCCATCGCCGTCCCAGCCTCAGTCTCAGTCTCACTTCCAGCCGCAGCCGGCGGCGACGCCACGGCCATCGGTGATGGGACAGCCCGGCCAGCCAGCGCCGGTCACCATGGGCGAGCCGCCGGCCCGGTCCTACGAGGAGGACTACTCGGACTGGCTACGCGACCTCGGTCACGTACCGGGCCAGCGGTCCGGTGATCGCGAGGAACAGCGCAATTAGGACTACCGCACATCCCAGACCGGCTCGTCGGTCTCCACCACCTCGCCGTCGCCACCGAAGAGAACGAACCGATCGAAGGTGCGGGTGAACCACCGGTCATGCGTCACCGCAATCACCGTGCCGGCGAAGCTCTTCAGCCCGTCCTCGAGGGCTTCGGCGGAGGCCAGGTCCAAGTTGTCCGTGGGCTCGTCGAGCAGCAGCAAGGTGGCCCCGGACAGTTCCAGCAGGAGCACCAGGAACCGTGCCTGCTGGCCGCCGGACAGGGTGCCGAACCGCTGGTCCGCCTGCGCCGCAAGTTCGTACCGGGACAGCACCTTCATCGCGTCATGCCGGGGCAGGCCAGAGCGGTGCTCGTCGCCGCGCCAGAGGATCTCCACCGGCGTGCGCTCGGTCAGTTCCGGCCGGTCGTGCGTCTGGGAGAAATGGCCAGGTCGAACCCGCGCACCGAGCCGGGCCACGCCACCGTGCTTGACCACGGCGAGCGGGGCCCCGTCCACCGGCGCGTGTTCGGCGTCCGGGTCCGAACCACCGCGGGCCAGCAGCCGTAGGAAATGCGATTTCCCGGTCCCGTTCGCGCCCAGCACCGCAACCCGGTCGCCGTACCAGATCTCCAGGTCGAACGGGAAGGTCAGGTTCTCCAGCTCCAGCTGCTCGCAGACCACCGCGCGTTTGCCGGTACGCCCACCGGACAGCCGCATCCGGATGTTCTGTTCCTTTCGGCCGCAGTTGCGGCGGGCCGGCCTCCTCGAACTTGCGCAGCCGGGTCTGGGCCGCGTGGTACGCCGAGGCCATGCCGTCGTTCGCGGTTGCCTTGATCTTGTACATCAGGACCAGGTCCTTGAGCTTCTGGTGCTCCTCGTCCCAACGCCGCTTGAGCTCGTCGAGCCGCTCGTAGCGAGCCTCGCGGGCCGCGTGCCAGCTGTCGAAGCCGCCGGGATGGGTCCACGCCGTACCGCCCTCCACGGTCACCACCCGGGTGGCCGACTGGGCCAGCAGCTCGCGGTCGTGCGAGACATACAAGACCGATTTGTCCGACTCGCGTAGCCGCGACTCCAGCCAGCGCTTGGCCGGTACGTCCAGGAAGTTATCCGGTTCGTCGAGCAGCAGCACCTCATCCGTCCCACGGAGCAGCAACTCCAGCGCGAAACGTTTCTGCTGGCCGCCGGAAAGGGTGCGCACCGGGCGATGGCGGGCCTTTTCCCAGGAGAGGTTCAGCGCGGACACGCTGGCCGTGTCGAACAGCACCTCGGCCTCGTAGCCACCCGCCTCGCCCCAGGCCGTGATCGCCTCGGCATAACGCATCTGGGCCTTCTGGGCGCCGGCGCTGTTGCTGTCCGCAGCCTCGGCTTCGTGCATGCGGCGTTGCGCCGCCTCGAGCCGCTCACCGGCCGCCCGGACGGCGGGCGTGGCCAACGACAGGGCCAGCCCGGCCAGCGTGCTCTCGTCCGCGATCATGCCGATGAACTGGCGCATCACGCCCAGGCCGCCGGAGCGGGCAATGGCGCCCTCGGTGATCGGTAGGTCGCCGGACACCATCCGTAGCAGCGTGGTCTTGCCCGCGCCGTTGGGTCCGACCAGAGCGACCTTCGCGCCTTCGCCCACCCGGAACGAAACGTCAGAGAACAGCAGTCGGCCGTCGGCGAGGGTGTGCCCCAGACCTGCCAGATCGATATAGCCCACGGGTCAAGAATGTCCCTCATCGCAGGCACCCGCGTCGCCTGATTTACCTGCGGCGTGCGTCACCCGCAGCACCCGGAATCCCTGCTGGCTGGCCTGCCGGCTGACCTGCCAACCACCGGCCTGCAGCCATTGGGCGAGCGAGTCGGCACCCTTGTGCCGGGCCACCACCAGCCAGGCGGTGCCATCCGGTCGCAGCCGGGGTAGCCACTGCTCCAGCAGGTCGTGCAGCGCTTCCTTGCCCACCCGGATCGGCGGATTGGACCAGATCTCGGCGAAACGGACGCCGGCTGGCACGCCGTCCGGGGTGGCTGCGACCACCCGGTCATCGATGGACAGAGCCTGCGGCATTGGTACGGACGAGGTCCAGTGCCCGCTCATTGACGTCGACCGCATAGACCGTGGCAGCCGGCGCGACAGTGGCCAGGACGCAGGTGATCGGACCGTATCCGCAGCCCAGATCCAGCATCGGGCCAACGCTGCCGGGTCCGGGCAGGGGCGCCTTGCGCAACAGCACGGCGGTGCCGGGATCGAGCCGGCCGGACGAGAACACGCCTGACGAGCCGGCCAGGGTGAACGTCCGTCCGGCCACGTCGAAGCCGATCTCGGTCGATTTCGCCGGAGTCCGTGGCTGGGCGGAGAAGTAGTGGTCGGCGCTCACGGCTGCCATTGTCGCTCGCGGCGAACGCAGTACCAACGCCGATACGCGGGCAAAGGTTGGTTGGGTAGCCTGTGGACCATGACGCACGGGTACGGGCCTGGACCACGCGAGTGGCACGGCGCCGACGACGACCCCGACGCGTCCGCCGGCGGCACCGCGACGGCGCGCCATCGGGCCAGCCACCGCGCCAACCGCCGCGCCAGCCCCCGCGCCAGCCCCCGCCGCGGCAGCCCGAGGGCGAGCCGACATCAGGCTGGGCCTGGACGCCCGGCGCCACGGATCCCGCAGCCGCCGCCACCAGCCCGCCACCTGGGCCACCAGCCGCCACCAGCGTCCGGGCCGCCCCGGCAGGGCGCGCCCGGCCAGTACTCCGCACCACCCGCCCGACCGGCTTCCGGGCCACCGCGACGCCAGCCGCCACCGAACAACGGCGGAGCACAGCCTCGGCCGTACCCGCCCTATCCGCCGACGGTGCCGACCTCGCCGAGCGTCCCCCGCGGCGCCCCGCCGCGACCGGGCCAGGGCGCACCACCGGGACCAGGTGGCCCCCGGCCGGCCGGCCGGCCAGTGGCACCAGGCCAGCCGGGGCGCCCCGGGCGGGGGCAACCGCCGCTGTCCGCGCCAGGCAGGTCAACCCGGTCCGCCCCCGGCCGTGCCGAGGCCAGTCCCAGCGTGCCGGTCTGGACCCGCTCGGTCCGGTTGGCCGAGGCGGTACCGGGTCTGATCCGGCACCTGCCGCAACACAAGCCGTGGATGGTGGCGTTGAGCCTCATCGCCGCCGTCGTGGTCGTCGGCACCTGTTCACTTGGCTCGTACATGCTGGTGAACAGTGACGACTCGGTGTTGGGCGGCGCGGCGGCGCCCACCCCGACCGTGCACCTACGCGACATCACCAGCCGTGAGGCCGACCCGGACCAGTTGACCGTGGCGGACGTGTTCCCGCAGGCGGAAATCACGGTCGACGCGGCGGTGCCGCCGTACAAGGCGGTCGGCGAGCCACAGGCCACCGCGGACTGCCGGCTGGGTGCGACCGCCGACCTGGGCAAACTGCTCGTGGAACTCGGCTGCAATCAGCTGGTCCGGGGCACCTTCGTGTCCACCGAAGGCACCTACCTGGTCACTGCGGGCATCTTCAATCTGGTCGACAACGCAGCCGCGGTGAAGGCCAATGCGGACATCAAGTTGCTGGTGGACGACAACAAGGGCCGCTTCTCCGGTTACGTCTCCGGCACCCAAGCCCGACCATTGGGTCGTTCCGCCACCAAGTTGTCCTGGTCGTCGGAGGGTCACTTCCTCATCTACACCGTCATCGCCCGGCTGGACGGCAAGGACTTCGACGAGCCGGACCTGGCCCACGTCACCGTGATCGTCTACGACATGGTCGAGACCCACCTGCGACGACATGTGTTGGTCACCTGGGCCACGGACACGTCGGCCGAACAATCACCGGAACCCAGCGCCAGCGCGACCGGTTAGCCCGGCTCCGGGGCTTCGAGCACCTGCATCACCCGTACCGCACGGGTGAGTTCGGCCCGACGTGAATAGTCGGCCGGATCGTCCGGATAACCCACCGTGGCCAGGGTCAGGCCGTGCGCCGGCGCCACCGCCACATCGCTGGCCCGCTCGCGTGCGGGTCAGCAGCGGGCCGGCCAGTCCGCGGACCGGCGGCCGTCCCCGGCGACCAGCATGGCGCCGACCAGGCTGCGCACCATGGCCTGGCAGAACGCGTCGGCCTGCACGGTGGCGACCAGCACGCCGTCCGGGTCGCGCCGCCAGTCCAGGCCGGGTCGCCTCGCGCAGCGTGGTCGCGTTGTCCTTCCGCCGGCAGTACGCGGCGAAGTCGTGCTCACCCACGCAGGCCGGCCGCGAGCCTCGTTCAGCGCAGCCAGGTCGAGCGGTCGGCCAGGCCAGGGTGTCGCGGTGCCGGCGCAGCGGCTAACGCCCCAGGGTGCGTCCGATGACCCGGTACTCGTAGCGGCGGAAGGTGGCCGGAGAAGCGGGCGTCGAACGTCGGCGGGCACCTGGTTGATCCGGGTACCCGTACATCGGGCGGCAGCAGCCCGGCCAGCCTGCGCACCAGCCGTCGCTCGAGTTCGGCCAGCCGGTCCGCGCGTCACGTCCAGATGGCACACCTGACCGGTGGCGTGCACGCCCGCGTCGGTACGCCCGGCCACGGTCAGGCCGACCGCGCCGTGCTGGCCCGAGGACCGGGCCAGCGCTGACATGAGTACCCCGGCCACGGTGCGCCGGCCCGGCTGGGCGGCCCAGCCGGAAAAGTCGGTGCCGTCGTAGCTGGCGTCGAGGCGCAGCCGGATCCGTAGCCGGGCCGGGGCCAGACGCGACATCGCCGCCCGCGGCGTGACGTGGTTGCACGTCAGGCACCGCGGGCGGCGATGGCGGTGACTCAGGCCTCGTCGGTGTCGTCCGCCGCGTCACGGCCCGACTTCTTGGCGTCGGTGGCCTCGTCCTCGTCCGTGTCCCCGGCCAGCGCCTCGACCGCGTCGTGCGGGCCGACTTGCGGGCCGCCGCCTTGGCCGTCTTGGCCGGCGCCGGTGTCGGCGACCTGGAGCTCCTCGACCAGCTCGATGATGGCCATCGGAGCGGCGTCGCCCTTGCGCGATGCCCGCCTTGGTGATGCGGGTGTAGCCGCCCGGCCGGGTCTGGCGAACCGGGGCGCGATCTGATCGAACAGGGTGGCGACGACGTCCTTCTCCCTGATCGATGGTCAGCACCCGACGACGGGAGTGCAGGTCACCCCGCTTGGCGAAGGTCACCAACTGCTCGGCCAGCGGGCGAAGCCGCTTGGCCTTCGTCTCGGTGGTCGGTGATCTTGCCATGCCGGAACAGCGATGTGGCCAGGTTGGCCAGCATCAGCTTTTCGTGCGCGGGGCTGCCACCGAGGCGGGGGCCCTTGGTCGGCTGAGGCATCGTTGGTGCTCCTTATTGGGTCTTAAGCCAAGGCTCTGAGTGGTGTTACAGCTGCTCGGTCTCGCGGTAGTCCTCGCCGTCGTAGTCGACGTCGGCGAAGGTGTCCACGACATGCGCCGGGTCGAAGATCGGCGCGGAGTCCTTGAGGCCCAGCCCCATGCCGGCGAGCTTCATCTTGACCTCGTCGATGGACTTCTGCCCGAAGTTGCGGATGTCGAGCAGGTCAGCCTCGGTGCGGGCGATGAGCTCGCCCACCGAGTTGATGCCCTCCCGCTTGAGGCAGTTGTACGACCGGACGGTGAGGTCCAGCTCCTCGATCGGCAGGGCCAGATCGGCGGCCAGCTGGGCGTCCTGCGGCGACGGGCCGATGTCGATACCTTCAGCGGTCTCGTCCAGCTCGCGGGCCAGGCCGAACAGCTCCACCAGGGTGGAACCGGCCGAGGCCAGCGCGGTGCGCGGCGTGATCGAGGGCTTGGCCTCGACGTCGATGATGAGCCGGTCGAAGTCGGTGCGCTGCTCGACCCGGGTCGCCTCGACCGAGTAGGTCACCTTCAGCACCGGGGAGTAGATCGAGTCGACCGGGATCCGGCCGATTTCCTGACCCGACTGCTTGTTCTGCGACGCGCTGACATAGCCGCGACCGCGTTCGACGGTCAGTTCCATGTCCAGCGCGACCCTTGCCGTTGAGCGTGGCGAGCTTCAGGTCGGCGTTGTGTACCGACACGCCGGCCGGCGGCTGGATGTCGCCCGCGGTGACGTCGCCCGGGCCCTGCTTGCGCAGGTACATGCGAACCGGCTCGTCGTGCTCGGAGCTCACACACAGCTCCTTGATGTTCATGACCAGCTCGACCACGTCCTCCTTGACACCGGGGATCGTGGTGAACTCGTGCAGCACGCCGTCGATCTTGATCGTGGTGACCGCGGCGCCCGGGATCGAGCTGAGCAGCGTACGCCGCAACGAGTTGCCGAGCGTGTAGCCGAAGCCCGGCTCCAGCGGCTCGATGGTGAACTTCGAGCCGGGTCTCGCTGATCGACTCTTCGGTGAGAGTCGGTCGCTGAGAAATAAGCACTTCGTTCTCTTTTCGTCGGGGGCGACCGCTATATGACGCCCTCTGTATTCGAATTCCCGAAGCTCGTCCCCGCGTGGCGGGAGCTACGCGGGGACGAGCGACTACTTCGAGTAAAGTTCCACGATCAACTGCTCCTGGACCTGGGTGTCGATGGCACCGCGGGCCGGGAGCGAGTGGATCGAGGATCTTCATCTGGCTGGGGATCGACTCCAGCCAGGCCGGCACGGTGCGGCCAGCCAGCCTCGGCCCGAGCCACCACGAAGGGGGTCAGCTCGACCGACTTCTCGCGGACCTGGACGATGTCGTGGTCCTTCACCCGGTACGACGGGATGTCGACCTTCTGCCCGTTCACCGTGAAGTGACCGTGCTTGACCAGCTGGCGGGCCATGTCACGGGACTTGGCATAGCCAGCCCGGTACACGACGTTGTCGAGGCGCGACTCGAGGATCTTCAGCAGCTCCTCGCCGGTCTTACCCGGACGGCGGTTCGCCTCTTCGTAGTACGTGTGGAACTGCTTCTCCAGCACGCCGTAGATACGACGGGCCTTCTGCTTCTCGCGAAGCTGGAGCAGGTACTCCGCTCTCCTTGGTGCGGCCACGGCCGTGCTGGCCGGGCGGGAAGGGCCGCGACTCGAACGGGCACTTCGGCCCATCGCACTTGGAACCCTTGAGGAAGAGCTTCATCTTTTCGCGACGGCAACGACGGCAGTCGGCACCTGTGTAACGAGCCATGTGTTGTCTGTCTCCCCTAGACCCGGCGACGCTTCGGTGGACGGCACCCGTTGTGTGGCTGTGGCGTGACGTCGGAGATCGTCCCGACCTCGAGGCCCGCCGCGGTGAGCGAACGGATGGCGGTTTCCCGACCGGAGCCGGGGCCCTTCACGAACACATCGACCTTGCGCATGCCGTGTTCCATCGCACGCCGCGCGGCCGCCTCGGCGGCCAGCTGTGCGGCGAACGGGGTCGACTTGCGCGAGCCCTTGAAGCCGACCTGGCCAGCCGAGGCCCAGGAGATCACGGCACCGGTCGGGTCCGTGATGGACACGATCGTGTTGTTGAAGGTGCTCTTGATGTGCGCCTGCCCGTGGGCGACGTTCTTTCGCTCCTTGCGCCGCACCTTCTTGACGGCTGCGGGGCCGGTTCGAGCCTTTGGTGGCATATCTGTTTGCGCTCCAGTTTGTGGTGTGGTGAGATATCGACCCCGATTCGGCCTCCGCGCCGGAAGCCGGCACTCCGGACCGAATCAAAGTCGCTCTGGCTACTACTTCTTGCCGGGCTTCTTCTTGCCGGCGACCGTGCGCTTGGGTCCCTTGCGGGTACGCGCATTGGTACGGGTGCGCTGACCGCGCACCGGCAGGCCGCGGCGGTGCCGGATGCCCTGGTAGCAACCGATCTC
The DNA here is from genome assembly GCA_963742855.1 of uncultured Actinomycetota bacterium. Taxonomy (GTDB): domain Bacteria; phylum Actinomycetota; class Actinomycetes; order Mycobacteriales; family Micromonosporaceae; genus CAVUNP01. The sequence continues at coordinate 478,029 of CAVUNP010000023.1, forward strand.
GACCTTGCGCCGGATGTCGGCCGCAACCTCGCGGCGCAGATCACCCTCGACCTTGAAGTTACCTTCGATGAAGTCGCGCAGCTGTACGACCTCTTCGTCGGTCAGGTCCTTGGCGCGCTTGTTGGGATCAATCCCAGTCGCGGCGAGCGCCTGCTGCGAACGCGTGCGCCCCACCCCGAAGATGTAGGTAAGCGCGATCTCCATCCGCTTGTCCCGCGGAAGATCAACGCCGACTAGACGTGCCATACGGACGTGCTCCTAGTTAATGCCCACGGAGGTCTGTGCCCGTTCCACCCCGCATACCGGCTGGCGACTGAATCGGCCGCCGCGCCTGACGCGGGCCCCGGCCTCCGACCGGGGGTCAGCCACGAGCCTCGTACGAGCGAGGTGTCCGCGGCTGGAACGGAACTCTTATAGAACAACGCTCGGGTGTCAGCCCTGGCGCTGCTTGTGGCGCGGGTCGTCACAGATCACCATGACTCGCCCGTGCCGCCGGATGACCTGGCACTTGTTGCAGATCTTCTTGACGCTCGGCTTGACCTTCACCGGTGTGTGCCTTTGCTTCTCGTGATCGCCCATCCTGGCCACCGGCCTGCCGACCGGCACCGCGGATGAGCAAGAAGGCGGTTGGACGCTCGAACCTTCCCCTGCCCGTTCGCCGCAGAGGCCCGAACCTTTACTTGTAGCGGTAGACGATGCGACCGCGGGTCAGGTCGTACGGTGAAAGTTCAACGACGACTCTGTCCTCGGGCAGGATGCGGATGTAGTGCTGCCGCATCTTGCCGCTGATGTGGGCCAAGACCTTGTGGCCGTTGGCGAGCTCGACCCGGAACATGGCGTTCGGGAGAGGCTCGATCACTCGACCCTCGATCTCGATGGCACCGTCTTTCTTCGGCATATCCTCCGCTACCTGACGTAAGTCCCCAGGGTCCGGCCAGCTTTGTACCGACCGAATCACCCAAGATTTTCCGCGTCCAATGGACCGACGCGCATCGTCGTTCGCAGGCGGATAGAGGGTCCACCCACGCCAGCCGCGGGTCCGGCGCCCACCGAAGCGCGGGCGGGCATGCCAGACTACGACGCTGAGCGCCAAACAGTGAGTCTACGCTCGCGTACCCGCCAACACCAAACCGCCCCCAAGCACCCGCGCTCGGGCGTGTTGGGGTTATGGCCTCGCGAGGAGGTTGCGCTCGCGTTGCCTGGACCGAGCGTAGCGAGCGCCAGCGAGCTTCTCCCCGGGGCGCCGAGGAGTGGCCGGGCGTGGACCCGCCCGCGAGGACTGCCTGCGGACGCAGATCGCGCACCGATCAGGTTTGCGCGCCGCGCCCGTCTGTACGTGTGAGATCGACTCACGGAAGGCTGGCACGATGCGGAAACTGATCTTCGGCATGAATGTGACCCTGGACGGCTACATCGCCGCGCCCGGCGACGACCTCGGCTGGAGCGGGGGTGAGGGGCCGGACTCGTCGCCGAGCGACGAGCTGTTCCAGTGGTGGTCCGACCGGGTGGGGGCGACGGGCCTGGCGCTGTATGGGCGCAAGCTGTGGGAGGCGATGAGTTCCCACTGGCCGACCGCCGACCAGCAGCCCGGCGCCACACCGGCGGAGATCGAGTACGCCCGCCGCTGGCGGGACATGCCGAAGGTGGTGTTCTCCTCGACGATCGAGCAAGGTCGACTGGAACACCCGCCTGGTCACCGGCGACGCGGTCGCCGAGATCACCCGGCTCAAGGCCGAGGACGGCGGCCCGATGGACATCGGCGGCGCGACGCTTGCCGGGGCGGCCATGCGGGCCGGGCTGATCGACGAGTACGTGCTGGTCACCGTACCGGTCCTGGTGGGCGGCGGCACGCCGTTCTTCACCGCGCTGGACAGCTGGGTGAACCTGAACCTCGTGGAGACGCGGACGTTTCCCGGCGGCGTGGTGCTGACCCGATACGAGACGAGGCGATGAGCACGGGCCAGACGCTCGGCTCGTGAGGCCAGATCGAAGTCATTCCTGGGGCTCACCGTGCCCCTCGGCCATGAGGGAACGATGGGGACATGTCTGATCACAGTGTCGGGGGCAGGTCCAGCCATGGTTTGTCGGTGGCGTCGAATCCGGTGAGCTCGGCGATCTTCCCGTCGACGATGTGCAGGACCGCGATGTTGAATAACCGGTACTCCGGGTCGTCGGGGGTGCGGAGGTACAGCACGGCGGCAGGCATGCGGTTGACCGTCGTGGTGATACAGCGCCAGTCGTCGTAGCCGCGCTGGAAGAGCCCACCGGAGACCCAGCCGTCCACCGCGTCCTTGGCCGTGATGACCGAGGTGCCCGCCTCGGGCAGCATCACGAAGCGCAGGTCGTCGCGCAGCAGGGACATCAGCCCGTCGAGGTCGTTGCGCTCATGGGCGTCGATATACGACTTCACCACGCCGCGCTCGTCATTCGACAGCTCGTGGGTGGCGGGGCTCCGCCAGTCGAGGCGGCGGTCGGGCAGCTGCTCGCGCATCGTCACACGGGCCCGCTGCAGTGCGCTGGTCACCGATGCGATGGTCAGCTCGAGGGCGTCGGCGGCCTTCGACGCCGGCCAGCCGAGGACGTCGCGCAGGATGAACACCGCCCGCTGCCGCGGCGGCAGGTGCTGGACGGCGACGATGAACGCCAGCTCGATCGTCTCCCGCGCCACCACCGATTCCTGCGGGTCCTCGGGGAGCATCCGGTCGGGGTACGGCTGCAGGTACAGCACCTCGGAGCCGGCGTCCGCCAGCTCGGACGGTACGGGCGTGCGGTCGTTGCGCTTCTCCAGGAAGTCCAGGCAGGCGTTCGTCGCGATCCGGTACAGCCAGGTCCGCAGCGCAGCGTGGCCCTGGAACGACTCCCGCTTGTTCCACGCTCGCAGGAACGTCTCCTGCGTCATGTCCTGGGCGTCCTCGTAGTTCGCGAGCATCCGGTAGCAGTGCACCTGCAGCTCACGCCGGTGGCGCTCCGTGATGAGCGCAAACCGCGCCGTATCGCCTGAGCGAACCACCGCGATGAACGTGGCCTCGTCAGCGCCCAGCGGTCTAGCGTCGGTCATGGTCATCAATCCTTCCACCGGTGCGAGAGGGCTACCAGAACCGACGACGTGGCGGAAGAATTCTGATCGGTGAAGCCGCTGACACCGGGCCGTTCGTCAATCGGCAACCAACGGCACAGGTCGACGGCAAAATTAGACGTGCGCGGAGGCGCTGGCGAGATCACCGAGGCGGGCGCGGCCACCGTCTGGGGCGGTGAGAACCCAGACGCCGTCCGGCATGAGCGCGGCGGTGTGTTCGACGTGCGCGGCGGCGGAACCGTCCTGGGTGACCACGGTCCAGCCATCGGAAAGTTCCACCGTCCGTGGCGAGCCCAGGGTGATCATGGGTTCGATGGCCAGCACCAGGCCGGGCACGAGGCGCGGGCCTTTGCCCGGGCGACCGTGGTTGAGCACATGCGGGTCCTGGTGCATCTCGGTACCGATTCCGTGGCCGCCGTAGCCGTCGACGATGCCGAACCGGCCAGCCTTGCGAACTGCCACCTCGACCGCTCGCGAGATGTCGGTGAGCCGTCCCCGGCCGGAGATGGTGCCCTGCGCCGCCGCGGCCAGGCCGGCCCAGAGCGAATCCTCCGCCGCCGCGGTCAGCCGCTGCAGGTCCCGCGAGACGTCGCCCACACCAACCGTGATCGCCGAGTCTCCGTGCCAGCCGTCCAGGATCGCGCCACAGTCGATGGAGATCAGGTCGCCGTCGTGCAGAACCTGCCCAGCGCTGGGGATGGCGTGCACCACCTGACTGTTCACCGACGCGCAGATGGTGGCCGGATAGCCTTGATAGCCCTTGAACGACGGCACCGCGCCGGCCGACCGGATCACCTCATCGGCGATCTGGTCCAGCTTGGCCGTGGACACTCCGGGCGCCACCGCGTCCCGCATGGCCGCGATCGCCTCCGCCACCACCAGACCGGCGGCGCGCATCTTGTCGATCTGCGCCGGCGTCTTGTACTGGATATCCAGCTGCCGGCGAAACATGTGCGTGTTCATCATCCCCCGTACGACCGTAGCGCGTCAGTCGCGCGTACGGTCACGTCCTCCACCGGGCCAGTGGCGTCGATGCCCACCAGCTTGCCCTGGGCACCGTAGAAATCCACCAGGGGGGAGGTATCACGGGCATATACACGCAGGCGTTCGCTGACGGTTTCCGCCTTGTCGTCGTCGCGCTGGTAGAGCACGCCGCCGCAGCGGTCGCAGACGCCTTCACGTTGGGGCGCGTCGAACTCGATGTGCCAGATCTTGCCGCAGCCGCGGCAGGTGCGCCGGCCGGACAGCCGCCGGATCACCTCGTCGTCGTCGACGACCAACTCCAGCACCAGGTCCAGCCCCACGCCGAGATCGGCGAGCAGCTTGTCCAGCGCGGAGGCCTGCGGGACCGTACGGGGGAAACCGTCGAGCAGGAACCCGTCGCCGGCGTCAGCCTCGGCGAGCCGGTCGCGGACCATGTTGATGGTCACTTCGTCCGGCACCAGCTGGCCGCCGTCCATGTACCGCTTGGCTTCGACACCGAGCGGAGTGCCCGGCGGTGACGTTGGCCCGGAAGATGTCCCCGGTGGAGATCTTGGGCACGGCCAGGTTCGCCGCGATGAACTCCGCCTGGGTGCCCTTGCCCGCGCCGGGTGGGCCAACGAGAACCAGTCTCACGGAATCACCACTCCCAGCTTCGTGTTCCGCTCGCAAGCTCGCGAGGGCGTACGTGGTTCACACTCCTGCTGGCCCGCTCAGAGGAGTCGCAGGCCACTACCGGAGGAACCCTTCGTAGTTCCGCTGCATGAGCTGGCTCTCGATCTGCTTCACCGTCTCGAGGCCGACGCCGACCATGATCAGAACTGCGGTGCCACCGAACGGGAAGTTCTGTATTGCTGTCCACCCACGAGGTTGAAGAACAGGTTCGGCAGGATCGAGATGAACGCCAGGTACAGCGCGCCCGGTAGCGGTGATCCGGCTGAGGATGTAGTCCAGATACTCGGCCGTCGGCTTGCCGGGCCGGATACCGGGCACGAATCCGCCGTACTTCTTCATGTTGTCCGCGACTTCGGTCGGGTTGAACGTGATCGCCGACGTAGAAGTACGTGAAGAAGAGGATCAGCAGGAAGAGACAGCGTGATGTTGACCCAGTGCGTCGGGTTGATCACGTAGTTCGTTGACGAACCGATGGATCTCGTTCGGGTTGTCTGGGTCCAAGAAGCCGAGGACGAGCTGCGGCAGGTACAGCAGCGACGAGGCGAAGATGACCGGGATCACGCCCGCCTGGTTGACCTTCAGCGGGATGTAGGTGGAGGTGCCGCCGTACATCCGCCGGCCGATCATGCGCTTGGCGTACTGGACCGGGATCCGGCGCTGTGCCTGCTCGATGAAGGTGACCGCGAAGGCGATGACCACGATGCCGATGGCGATGATGAGGACGAACATGCCCCAGCCCTTGCGCTCCGGATCTGCCAGCCCTCGCAGGGAAGCCGGGCGGCGATCGAGGTGAAGATCAGGACGGACATGCCGTTGCCGACGCCGCGGTCGGTGATCAGCTCGCCGAGCCACATCACCACGCCGGTGCCGGCGGTCATCGTGATGACCAGCGTGACGAGCGTGAGCGGCAGTCCGGGATGCGTTGTCTGGGAATCGACCGGCAAGTGGTCGCACTGGTTCTGGAACAGCTGCCCGGAGCTGGCCAGCGCCACGAACGCCGAGGACTGCAGGATCGCCAGGCCCAGGGTCAGATACCGGGTGTACTGGGTGATCTTCGCCTGGCCGGCCTGGCCTTCCTTGCTTCAGCTGTTCCAGGCGCGGAATGACCACGGTCAACAGCTGCAGGATGATCGCTCGCGGTGATGTAGGGCATGATGCCCAGCGCGAAGACCGAGAGCTGGAGCAGCGCGCCGCCGGAGAACAGGTTCAGCAGCGTTTAGACGCCGTTCCGATGCCGTTCCGCTGATCGTGTCGAGGCACTGCTGGACGTTGCGCGTACGAGTACACCCGGGCTGGGCAGGGTGGCGCCCAGCCGGTAGATGGCGATGATGCCCACTGTGAACAAAAGCTTCTTGCGCAGGTCAGGCGTTCTGAACGCACTGAGAAAGGCGGAGAGCAAGATCTTTCCTCCTGCGCAAGCGGGCCGCTGAGCTGATCAGGCGGGCGGGGGCGGTTCTCGGGTGCACCGACGGTCGGTCGGCCTGGGTACCGGGCATATCATGGCTGTGCGATCGCGACTCTAACAGCCTCGTGACTGGTCGGTCAGGTCGGCATGGGCCGCACGGCCCATTCGGTCATCCGGGGGCGCTGCCCCAGAAGACCCCCGGAAGTGCCCGGAAGGCTTGCGGCCCTTACACAGTACTGCTCGGGGGCCGCGAGGCCCCCGAGCACATGTCTTACAGTTGGTGGCGGAGCCACCAGCCGCGGCGATCTTCTCCTTGGCCGACGCGCTGAACGCGTGCGCCGAGATCTGGAGACTCACCGCGCCGAGCTCGCCGCTACCCAGAACCTTGACCGGCTGACCCTTGCGGACCGCACCGGCCTCGACCAGCTCGTGCCGGGCCGACCTCGCCACCGCTCGGGAAGAGCTCGGCGAGACGGTCCAGGTTGACCACCTGGAACTCGACCCGGAACGGGTTCTTGAAACCCTTCATCTTCGGCAGGCGCATGTGGATGGGCATCTGCCCACCCTCGAACGCCGCCGAGATGTTCTTACGGGCCTTCGAGCCCTTGGTACCGCGGCCCGCGGTCTTGCCCTTGGAACCCTCACCGCGACCCAGCCGGGTCTTGGCGGTCTTGGCTCCCGGGGCGGGACGCAGGTGATGCACCTTGATCGTCATTACGTCGACCTCCTCGACGTTGACGAGGTGGCTGACGGTGAAGATCATGCCGCGGATCTCGGGCTTGTCTTCCTTGACCACCACGTCGTTGATCCGCTTCAGGCCGAGCGAACGCAGCGTGTCACGCTGGTTCTGCTTGGACCCGATCTCGGACCGGACCTGGGTGACCTTCAGGCGGGCCATCGTCACACCCCCGCTCCGGCACGGGCCGCCAGCATCGCGGCCGGCGCGACATCCTCGACCGGCAGGCCGCGGCGGGCCGCGACCTGCTCCGGCGACTCGAGCATGCGCAGCGCGGCCACCGTGGCGTGCACGATGTTGATCGGGTTCGACGAGCCGAGGCTCTTCGACAGCACGTCGTGGATGCCGGCGCATTCCAGCACCGCGCGCACCGGACCACCGGCGATGACGCCGGTACCAGCAGTGGCCGGCTTGAGCAGAACAACGCCCGCGGCGTCCTCGCCCTGGACCGGGTGCGGGATGGAGGCACCGATCCGGGGAACCCGGAAGAAGTGCTTCTTGGCCTCCTCGACGCCCTTCGCGATCGCGGTGGGCACCTCCTTGGCCTTGCCGTAGCCGATGCCGACCATGCCGTCACCGTCGCCCACCACGACCAGCGCGGTGAAGCTGAACCGGCGACCACCCTTGACGACCTTGGCGACCCGGTTGATGGTCACGACCCGCTCGAGATGCGGGGTCTTCTCCACGCGCATCGCGACCGCCCCGACCGCCGTCCCGCCGCCGCGACCGCCACGGCGTTCCCGGCCGCCACCGCCGCCTTCGGTGCTACTCGTACCGGACCCGGAGCCCCGGCGCTGTGGACCTGGCATATTCGTCCACTCCTTCCTAGAACTCGAGTCCGGCTTCGCGCGCGGCGCTCGGCAAGCGAGGCGATGCGCCCCGCGTACCGGTTGCCACCGCGGTCGAAGACGACCTTGCTGATGCCCTTGGCCTTGGCCCGCTCCGCGACGAGCGCACCTACCTTGCCGCCAGGGCCTTCTTGTCGCCCTCGGCGCCACGGAGCGTCGCGTCGAGGCTTGATGCGGAGGCCAGCGTGTGGCCCAAGGTGTCGTCCACGATCTGCGCGGTGATCTGCCGCAGCGACCGGGTGACGACCAGGCGGGGACGCGACGGCGTGCCGCTGACGGTCTTGCGGACCCGGAAGTGACGCCGTGCACGGCCCACCGCCCGCTGCGCGGCCACGCCGCTGCGACGCTTGAGCAGAGTCGCGCTCATTTCTTACCCGCCTTCCCAGCCTTGCGACGAATGACTTCGCCCACGTACTTCACGCCCTTGCCCTTGTACGGCTCCGGCGGCCGGATCTTCCGGATGTTGGCGGCGACCTCGCCCACCTGCTGCTTGTCGATGCCGGCCACGTGGAACAGGGTCGGCCGCTCCACCGTGAAGGTGATCCCGGCCGGCGCCACCACGGTCACCGGGTGCGAGAAGCCGAGCGCGAACTCGAGGTCGCTGCCCTTCTGCTGCACGCGGTAGCCCGTGCCGTTGATTTCCAGGGACTTGCGGTAGCCGTCGGTCACGCCGACGACCATGTTGGCCACCAGCGTGCGGCTGAGACCGTGCAGTTCCTTGGCCTTGCGCTCGTCGTTGGGGCGGTTGATGTAAACAACACCGTCCTCTCCGCGCTCGACCGTGATCGGCTCGGCGATGGTGTGGCTCAGCTCGCCCTTGGGTCCTTTGACCCGGACCGTCTGACCGTCGATGTTGACATCGACGCCGGACGGCACGGTGATCGGCTTACGTCCGATTCGCGACATTGATCAGTCTCCCGCTACCAGACCCAGGCGAGGACTTCCCCGCCTACGCTTCGCTTGCGGGCCTGACGGTCGGTGAGCAGCCCGTGCGAGGTGGAAATGATGGCGATGCCGAGTCCACCGAGTACCCGCGGGCATCTCTTGCGCCTTGGCGTAAACCCGCAGGCCAGGCTTGGACACCCGACGGATGCCCGCCAGGCTGCGCTCCCGGTTCGGCCCGAACTTCAGCTCCACCACCAGCGTCTTGCCGACAGCGTCCTCAGCGGGCTCCTCGACCAGCCAGGAGGCCACATAACCCTCGGCCTTGAGGACCTCGGCGATGTTCGCCTTGATCTTCGAGTAGGGCATCGACCACCTGGTCGTGGTAGGCCTGGTTGGCATTGCGCAGACGGGTCAACATGTCCGCGATCGGATCGGTCATAGTCATGTGTTCGTCGAACCCTTCTCACTGCGGTTCCCGGGTCAGGCCCGGGCCTACAGCGAAGAGAATCAGTGATGCGCCGAGCGCGCCGGTGCATTACCAGGAAGCCTTGGACACGCCGGGCAGTTCGCCGCGGTGCGCCATCTCCCGAATGCAAACACGGCACAGACCGAACTTGCGGTAGACCGCCTTCGGCCGGCCGCACCGCTGGCAGCGGGTGTACGCGCGGACCGAGAACTTCGGCTTCGCGGCGGCCTTGAGGATCAGCGCCTTCTTGGCCATATCAGTTCTCCTTTCGGATCCTCACGGAACGGGAAGCCGAGCAGCTCGAGCAGCGCCCGGCCCTCGTCGTCGGTCGTGGCGGTGGTGACGACCGTGATGTCCATGCCCCGACTGGCGATCGATCCGGTCCTGGTCGATCTCATGGAACACCGACTGCTCGGTCAGACCGAACGTGTAGTTGCCGTGCCCGTCGAGCTTGCGCCCGTCCAGGCCGCGGAAGTCGCGGATACGGGGCAGCGCGATCGACAGCAGCCGGTCCAAGAACTCCCACATCCGGTCGCCGCGCAGGGTCACCTTCGCGCCGATCGGCATGCCCTCACGCAGCTTGAACTGCGCGATGGACTTGGTGGCCCGCCGTACCAGCGGCTTCTGGCCGGTGATGGTGGCCAGGTCGCGGACCGCGCCGTCGATCAGCTTCGCGTCGCGGGCAGCCTCGCCGACACCCATGTTGACGACGATCTTCACCAGACCGGGTACCTGCATGGGGTTGCCGTAGCTGAACTGCTCCTGCAGCTACGGCCACGATCTCGGCGCGGTAGCGCTCCTTGAGACGCGGCAGGGTCTTCGTCTCGGTGGCCGTGGTCATCAGAGGTCCTTACCAGTGCTACGCGCGATGCGGACCTTCTGGCCGTTGTCGTCGATCCGGTAGCCGACGCGGGTCGGCTTGCCGTCGGAGTCCATGACCATGCACGTTCGAGACGTGGATCGGGGCTTCCTGGGTGACGATGCCGCCGGTCTTCGCGCCACGCTGGGTGGTGCTATACGGGTGTGCTTCTTGACCCGGTTCACGCCCTCGACCAGGACCTTGTTCTCCGCGGGTAGGCCGCGATGACCTTGCCCTTGGCACCCTTGTCCTTGCCGGCGATGACGACGACCGTGTCGCCCTTCTTGACCTTCACGGCTCACAACACCTCCGGCGCGAGCGAGATGATCTTCATGAACCGCTTGTCCCGCAGCTCCCGGCCGACCGGGCCGAAGATGCGGGTACCGCGCGGGTCTCCGCCGTCCTTGATGATGACCGCGGCGTTCTCGTCGAAGCGGATGTACGAGCCGTCCGGGACGGCGCCTCTCCTTGGCGGTCCGAACGACGACGGCCTTGACGACGTCGCCCTTCTTCACACCCGCGCCCGGGATAGCGTCCTTGACCGTGGCCACGATGACGTCGCCAATGCTCGCATAGCGCCGACCGGAGCCACCGAGCACGCGGATGCACAGGATCTCCCTGGCGCCCGTGTTGTCGGCGACGCGCAGTCGCGACTCCTGCTGAATCACGTCTATCTCCTCATGTCTGCCCAGTCCTCCGGACGCTGCCGGAGCTTAGGAGAACTCAGGCTCGCTACGCTCGCCTAAGGGGCTAGGTCCGCTTCGCGGGCTGCTTCTTTTTCCGACCAACCAAGCGGCCTGCGGCTCGACGGTTGGTCGGTTACTTCGCCTTCTCGAGGATCTCGACCAGCCGCCAACGCTTGGTGGCGGACAGCGGCCGGGTCTCCATGATGATGACGCGGTCGCCGATGCCAGCGGCGTTTTGCTCGTCGTGCACCTTCAGCTTGCTGGTGCGCCGCATGATCTTGCCGTACAGCGGGTGCTTGACCCGGTCCTCGACCTCGACCACGACGGTCTTGTCCATCTTGTCGCTGACCACGAGACCCTCGCGCACCTTGCGGCGATTGCGGGCCGGCGCGACCGTCGTTGCGTTGTCACTCATGCTGTGTCCTCCGCTGGAGAGATCGCGTCGTCGATCATGCCGTCACCTCAGACGGTTCGGCCGAGAGCCCGAGCTCGCGCTCACGCATGATCGTGTAGATCCGGGCGATGTCCTGCGGATGATCTGCAGCCGACGGTTGTTGTCGAGCTGCCCGGTTGCGGACTGCACGCGGAGGTTGAACAGCTCCGCCTTGGCCTCTCTCAGCCTCGTGACGAGCTCCTCCTCGGTGAACTCGCGCAGCTCGGCGGCCGTTGTGCCGGCTGCCATCAGACTTCACCCACTTCGCGCGTAACGATGCGGCACTTCATCGGGAGCTTGTGGATCGCGCGACGCATCGCCTCTCGCGCGATCTGCTCGTTGGGGAAGGACATCTCGAACAGGATCCGCCCCGGCTTCACATTGGCGACCCACCACTCGGGCGAGCCCTTGCCGGAACCCATCCGGGTCTCGGCCGGCTTCTTGGTGAGCGCCTGGTCCGGGAAGACCGTGATCCAGACCTTGCCACCACGCTTGATGTGGCGGGTCATGGCGATACGGGCCGACTCGATCTGCCGGTTCGTCACGTAGCGCCGGCTCGAGAGCCTGGATGCCGAACTCGCCGAACACCACCCGGTTGCCGCCCTTGCACGCGCCGTGACGGTCCGGGTGGTGCGGCTTGCGGAAGCCCTTCGGGGGCTTGCGCGGCATCAGCATCTGTCAGCCCTCCTGCTGCGTTTCTGCCGGCGCGGGGCGTGGCGGCGCGGCTCGCGTGGTCACCGGCTCCGTGCTGGCCGCCGGCTCGCCTGCTGCGCGACGGTGGTCGCCGCGCCCGCAGCCGGCCTCGGTGCCGCCGGCGGTGGTGCCGGACGAACCCGAACGCGGCCACGACGCGGACGGTCGGGCGGTCGCCACGCGGCTCACCGCGCGCGGCGGGACGGACCGGCCTCGGCCCGGGCACGCTGACCCGCGGCGGCGTCGCCCTTGTAGATCCAGACCTTCACGCCGATGCGGCCGAACGTGGTACGGGCCTCGAAGAAGCCGTACTCGATGTTGGCCCGCAGCGTGTGCAGTGGCACCCGGCCCTCACGGTAGAACTCGGTCCGGCTCATCTCGGCACCGCCCAGACGACCGGAGCACCTGCACCCGGATGCCCTGCGTACCAGTGTGTTCTTCATCGCCGACTGCATCGACTTGCGCATGGCACGGCGGAAGCTGACCCGGCTGGACAGCTGCTCGGCGACAGCCTGCGCGACCAGCTGGGCATCCGACTCGGGGCTCTTCACCTCGAGGATGTTCAGCTGGACCTGCTTGCCGGTGAGCTTCTCCAGGTTGCCCCGGATCCGGTCCGCCTCGGCGCCCTTACGGCCGATGACGATGCCCGGACGGGCGGTGTGGATGTCGATGCGCACGCGGTCGCGCGTCCGCTCGATGTCGACCTTGGAGATGCCGGCCCGCTCCAGTCCCTTGGACATCATCTTGCGGATCTTGACGTCCTCAGCCGATGTAGTCCTTGTAGAGCTTGTCCGCGTACCAGCGGGACTTCCAGTCGGTAGAGATGCCGAGCCGGAACCCGGTCGGGTGAACTTTCTGACCCATTACTCGGTCTCCTCTTCGGCGGATGCCGGTGCGGCTTTCGGGGCCTTCTTGGCGGCCTTCTTCGCCGGCTTCTCAGTCGTCTGGTCTGCGTCGGTCGCCGTGGCATCAGTTGCCTTGGCTGTCTTCTTGGTGGCCTTCTCGGCCGACGCCTCGGTGGCGGCCGGTTCGGCCGTGGTCACCTCGACGTCCTCCGCCGGCGCCTCGGTCGCCGCAGCCGCGGTGGCCTTGGTCGCCTTGGCCGGCGCTGCCTTCACAGCCGCCCGGGCCGCGCCACCGCGTCGCCCGGCACCGGCCGCGAGCACGCTCTCGACCTCGATCGTGATGTGACAGGTCCGCTTGCGGATGCGGTACGCGCGCCCCTGCGCCCGTGGCCGGAACCGCTTGAGCGTCGGGCCCTCATCCACGAAAGCCGCCTGACCAGCAGCGAGTCCGGGTCCAGCCGCTCGTTGTTCTCAGCGTTGGCCACCGCGCTCGCGAGCACTTTGTACACCTGCTCGCTCGCCGCCTGCGGCGCGAACTGCAGCACCGTGAGCGCCTCCTTCGCGGGCAGGCCGCGGACGAGGTCGACCACGCGGCGCGCCTTCATCGGCGAGATGCGCACATGCCGCGCAACCGCCCGCGCGCCCGGCAGCGCGACGGCGTCGCTCTTCCTTGCCATCGGGTGTCCCCTCTAAATCCTTGTTCCGCATCGCGAATGTGGCGACGGAATCCGTTCTTCCCGCGGCGTGCAGTCCGCGTCGGCGCCTGGCGGCGCCTCGACGGACTCCAAGCATTACGGCGGCGGCTCTTGCGGTCGTCCTTTTCGTGACCCTTGAACGTGCGGGTCAGCGCGAACTCGCCGAGCTTGTGCCCGACCATCGCCTCCGTCACGAACACCGGGACGTGCTTGCGTCCGTCGTGCACGGCGATCGTGTGGCCGAGCATCTCAGGGATGATCGTCGAGCGCCGCGACCAGGTCTTGATGACGTTCTTCGAGTTCTTGTCGTTCTGCGACTTCCACCTTCTTGAGCAGGTGGTCGTCAACGAACGGACCCTTCTTCAGACTGCGTGGCATTCCTGCATCCCTTCGCGCATGCTGGTCATCTCGACTAACCGCGCTTGCGCGTCGCGTAGCGGCGGCGGACGATCATCCGGTCGCTCGGCTGGCCCTTACGGCGGGTGCGACCCTCGGGCTTGCCCTTCGGGTTCACCGGATGGCGACCACCGGAGGTCTTGCCCTCACCACCACCGTGCGGGTGGTCGACCGGGTTCATCGCGACACCACGCACGGACGGGCGCTTGCCCTTCCAACGCATCCGGCCGGCCTTGCCCCAGTTGATGTTCGACTGGTCGGCGTTGCCGATCTCGCCGATGGTGGCGCCGGCAGCGCACGTCCACCCGCCGGATCTCGCCCGACGGCATACGCAGCGTGGCGTACGCGCCCTCGCGACCCAGCAGCTGGATGCCGACGCCGGCCGAACGGGCCAGCTTGGCGCCGCCGCCCGGGCGCAGCTCCACGCGTGGACCTGGGTGCCGACCGGGATGTTGCGCAGCGGCAGGTTGTTGCCCGGCTTGATGTCCGCGCCCGGCCCGGACTCGATCGCGGTCGCCCTGCTTGATGTCCTTCGGCGCGATGATGTAGCGCTTCTCGCCGTCGGCGTAGTGCAGCAGCGCGATCCGCGCGGTGCGGTTGGGGTCGTACTCGATGTGCGCGACCTTCGCCGGCACGCCGTCCTTGTCCACCCGCCTGAAGTCGATCAGCCGGTACTGCCGCTTGTGGCCACCGCCCTGGTGCCGCGTGGTGATCCGGCCGTGCGCGTTGCGGCCACCCTTGCTTCGGCAGCGGAGCGCAGCAGCGACTTCTCCGGCGTGGACCGCGTGATCTCGACGAAGTCGGCGACGCTGGAACCACGTCGAGCGGCGGCTCGTCGGCTTGTACTTACGGATAGCCATTGTCTTCTACACCCCTCAGCTGACCGGTCCGCCGAAGGCGTCGATACGGTCACCGTCGGCGAGCTTCACCATCGCCCGCTTCGTGTCCTTGCGCTTGCCCGAACCGCTGCGGGTGCGCTTGCGCTTGCCCTCGCGGTTGAGCGTGTTGACCGACAGGACGCGAACGTTGAAGATCTGCTGGATGGCGATCTTGATCTCGGTCTTGTTCGCGCTCGGCTGCACCATGAACGTGTACCAGTTCCGGTTCAGCTCGCGTAGCTCTTCTCCGAGACGACCGGCGCGACGATGACATCGCGCGGGTCGGCGAACGGTGCTCATTGATGTCACCCTTCTCGGCGGTCGGGCTGGCACGCGCAGGAACTCGCCAGGGAACTCCTTGGTGAAGACCACCTCGTCGGCCACCAGCACGTCGTACGTGTTGAGCTGGCCGACGGCGAGCAGGTGCACCTCGGCCAGGTTGCGCAGCGACACCCAGGCCGCCTCGTCGTCGCTGACTCAGCACGACCAGCACCTTGGCCGGTTCGGTCGCAGCCCGCAGGGTGGCCAGCGCGACCTTGGTCGTCGGCTGCTCTCACCGTCGACGAAGGCCTCGACGACGTGCACCGGCCTGCACGGGCCCGGTCGGAGAGGGCGCCACGCAGGGCGGCGGCCTTCATCTTCTTCGGGGTCCGCTGGCTGTAGTCGCGCGGCACCGGGCCGTGCGACACGCCACCGCCGGTGAACTGCGGGCGCCCGGGTGGAGCCCTGACGGGCGCGACCGGTGCCCTTCTGCTTGTACGGCTTGCGGCCACCGCCGGACGACCTCGCCGCGGGTCTTCGCCTTGTGCGTGCCCTGCCGCGCCGCCGCCAGCTGGGCCACGACGACCTGGTGCATCAGCGCGATGTTCGCCTGCACGTCGAAGAGGTCGGCCGGCAGCTCGGCGCGAGCCGCTCTTGCGCGCCGCCAGCACCGATGCGACGTCAAGGCGGTGGTGCTACCCGCCTGTCTTGGCGCGTCACACCGCCCTTCTTGACCTTGCGCCTTGGCGGCGGTGCGGACCAGGACCAGCGCGCCCTTCGGGCCCGGGATGGCGCCGCGGACGAGCAGGAGGTTGTTCTCGGTGTCGATCGCCTGGATGGTGAGGTTCTGCGACGGTGTAGCGCACGCCACCCATCCGGCCGGCCATCCGTGTGCCCTTGAAGACACGACCCGGCGTGGCGCAGGCGCCGATCGAGCCGGGCGAGCGGTGCTTGCGCTCGACACCGTGGCTGGCGCTGCAGACCGTGGAAGCCGTGCCGCTTCATGACGCCGGCGTAGCCCTTGCCCTTGGTCTTGCCGGTGACGTCGATCGGCTGGCGCCGGCCGGCGAACGTCTCGACCGTGACCTCCTGGCCGAGCGCATAGTCCGCCCGCGTCGGTCGGTGCGCAGCTCGACGATGTGCCGGCGCGGCGCAACGTCCGCTTTGGCGTAGTGCCCGGCTGACGCGGCTTCTTGACCTTGCGCGGGTTGACGGCACCGAACGCCAGCTGTACGGCGGAGTAGCCGTCCTTGTCGGCGCTACGGACCTGGGTGACGACGCACGGGCCGGCCTGCGACCACGGTCACGGGGACAACCTTGTTGTTGTCCCAGACCTGGGTCATGCCGAGCTTGGCGCCCAGGATCCCCTTGACTTGCCTGTCCATTTGTCGAGTCCCTACAGCTTGATCTCGATGTCGACGCCAGCCGGAAGGTCGAGGCGCATGAGCGAGTCGACCGTCTTCGGGGTCGGGTCGATGATGTCGATCAGACGCTTGTGCGTGCGCATCTCGAAGTGCTCGCGCGAGTCCTTGTACTTGTGCGGCGAGCGGATGACGCAGAAACGGTTGATCTCCGTGGGCAGCGGCACCGGGCCCGCGACCTGCGCCCCGGTGCGCGTCACCGTCTCGACGATCTTCCGCGCCGAGGAGTCGACGACCTCATGGTCATAGGCCTTGAGCCGGATGCGGATCTTCTGTCCCGCCATGGTGGCTTCTGTTCCTTCTCTCGATGCCGCTGTGTCGCGGGCCCGCTACGTCAGTTCCGGCTGGACAGGCCCACCTCGGCTTCGCCGACCCCCGCGGTCGGGCGTGTCGCGCCCGTCGGGCCGGGCTCCGCCCCGGGCTCCGGATGCGATATCCGGACCGTGCGGTGGGTCCATGGCGCCGATCGGCGCTACACCGCGACCGGACGCCGCGCCAGGGTGGTTGACCGGAGTCGCGCACAGCAACTCACGCGCCCACGCACGACCGGCGGCCACTCCCGGAGGTCCAGCCATCAGCCGGATCGCGGCGACGCACTGGCGTAATCGCAACCTGACTCAGTATGCCGCACGACCGGCGGCAACGCTAATCGGGGTTACGCGAGCTCTTACTTGAGGATCTTGGTGACGCGAGCCGGCGCCGACGGTGCGGCCACCCTCGCGGATCGCGAACTTGAGGTCTGTCCTCCATGGCGATGGGCTGGATCAGCTTCACCGACATCGAGGTGTTGTCGCCCGGCATGACCATCTCGGTGCCCTCGGGCAGCGTGACGACGCCGGTGACGTCCGTGGTCCGGAAGTAGAACTGCGGACGGTAGTTCTGGAAGAACGGGGTGTGCCGGCCACCCTCCTCCTTGGAGAGGATGTAGACGGTCGCCTCGAACTCGGTGTGCGGGGTGTTCGAGCCCGGCTTGACGACGACCATGCCGCGCTCGACGTCCTCGCGCTTGATACCGCGAAGGAGCAGGCCGACGTTCTCGCCTGCGCGGGCCTCGTCGAGGATCTTGCGGAACATCTCGATGCGCGGTGCAGACCTTGGTCTTCATCGACTTCTCGCGGATGCCGACGATCTCCACCTCCTCGTTCGGCTTGAGGATGCCACGCTCGGCCCGACCGGTGACGACGGTGCCACGACCGGTGATCGTGAACACGTCCTCGATCGGCATGAGGAACGGCTTGTCGATCTCGCGCTCCGGCTGCGGGATGCGAGTCGTCGACCGCGTTCATCAGCTCGAGCAGCCGCCTCGGTCCACTCCGGGTCACCCTCGAGCGCCTTCAGCGCCGAGACCCGGATCGACCGGCAGGTCGTCACCCGGGTACTCCTGACGCGGAGAGCAGCTCGCGGACCTCGAGCTCGACGAGCTCCAGGAGCTCCTCGTCATCGACCATGTCGCTCTTGTTCAGCGCCACGACGATGTACGGCACACCGACCTGGCGGGCCAGCAGCACGTGCTCGCGGGTCTGCGGCATCGGGCCGTCGGTCGCCGCCACCACCAGGATCGCGCCGTCCATCTGCGCGGCACCGGTGATCATGTTCTTGATGTAGTCGGCGTGACCCGGGCAGTCGACGTGCGCGTAGTGACGCTTCTCGGTCTGGTACTCGACGTGCGCGATCGAGATCGTGATACCACGAGCCTTCTCCTCCGGCGCCTTGTCGATCTCGTCGAACGGCGTGTACGGGTTCAGGGCCGGGTACTTGTCATGCAGGACCTTGGTGATGGCCGCCGTCAGCGTCGTCTTCCCGTGGTCGATGTGACCAATGGTGCCGATGTTGACGTGCGGCTTAGTCCGCTCGAACTTCGCCTTCGCCACTGGTGTCCTCCTCGTGGACTTTCTGGTTCGTCAACGCCCGGATGCGCTGGTCGGCGCTTAGGACTCTGTCGACAGCCTTTCCGAGCCTGACGGCCGGAGAGCCTCTGTGGGTTCTCGGCGATGAAGCCTACGGCCCGGATTCACACGACCCGACCGCGGTGGCCGCGGGCGGGAACCTCCCGCGACCGACCCCGGATCATCGGTTCAGCTACAGGTGAGATCACTCACCCGTCGCCTTGGCGATGATCTCCTTCGCGACGCTCTGCGGAACCTCGGCGTAGGAGTCGAACTGCATGCTGTAGCTCGCCCGGCCCTGGGTCTTCGACCGCAGGTCGCCGACGTAGCCGAACATCTCCGACAACGGCACCAGGGCCCGCACGACGCGGGCGCCGCTGCGCTCCTCCATCGCCTGGATGATGCCGCGGCGGGAGTTGAGGTCGCCGATGACGTCACCCATGTTCTCCTCAGGAGTGGTGACCTCAACCGCCATCATCGGCTCGAGCAGCGCGGGGTCGGCCTTGCGGGCCGCTTCCTTCAGCGCCATCGAACCGGCGATCTTGAACGCCATTTCCGACGAGTCGACCTCGTGGTACTGGCCGTCGAGCAGGGTCAGCTTCAGGCCGACCAGCGGGTAGCCGGCCAGTATGCCGTACTGCATGGCGTCCTGGGCGCCCGCGTCCACCGAGGGGATGAACTCCTTGGGGATGCGACCACCGGTGACGGCGTTGACGAACTCGTAGGTCGGCGAGTCGTCGGCCATCGGCAGCGGCTCGAGCTTGACGATCACGCGTCGCGTACTGGCCGGAACCACCGGTCTGCTTCTTGTGGGTGTACTCGACCTTGTCCACCTTGCGGCGGATGGTCTCGCGGTACGCCACCTGCGGCTTGCCGACGTTGGCCTCGACGTTGAACTCGCGGCGCATCCGGTCGACCAGGATCTCCAGGTGCAGCTCGCCCATGCCGGAGATGACCGTCTGACCGGTCTCCTCGTCGCTGCTGACGCGGAAGGTCGGGTCCTCCTCGGCCAGCCGCTGGATCGCGGTGCCGAGCTTCTCCTGGTCGGCCTTGGTCTTCGGCTCGATGGCCACCTCGATGACCGGCTCCGGGAAGGTCATCGACTCGAGGATGACCGGGTTCGCCGGGTCGGACAGCGTGTCGCCGGTGGTGGTCTGCTTGAGACCCTGAACCGCGATGATGTCGCCGGCCTGCGCCGAGCGGCAGCTCCTCCCGCTTGTTGGCGTGCATCTGGTAGATCTTGCCGATCCGCTCCTTGCGGTCCTTGGTGGAGTTGACCACCTGCGAGCCGGACTCGAGCACGCCGGAGTAGATCCGGACATAGGTCAGCTTGCCCAGGTGCTTGTCGGTCTGGATCTTGAAGGCCAGACCCGAGAACGGCTCACCGAGGTCGACGGCTTGCGCGACATCGGCGTCTCGCCGTCGGTCGCGGTGCCCTCGATGGCCGGGATGTCCAGCGGCGACGGCAGGTAAGTCGATCGACCGCGTCGAGCATCGGCTGGATGCCCTTGTTCTTGAACGCGGAGCCGGTGCAGCACCGGGTTGGCCTTGCCGGCGATGGTGGCCCGGCGGATGGCGGCCTTGATGTCCTCGACGGAGATCTCCTCGCCCTCGAGGTAGCTTCTCCATCACCGCGTCGTCGACGTCGGCCAGGGTCTCGATCAGCTTCTCGCGCCACTCGGTGGCGGAGTCGGCGAGGTCGGCCGGGATCTCCTCGATCGCGTAGTCCTCGCCCTTCTGGGTCTCGCCACGCCAGGTGAGCGCCCGCATCCCGACCAGGTCGACGACGCCGATGAAGTCGGCCTCGAGCCCGATCGGGATCTGCAGCACCAGCGGGGTGGCGTTGAGCCGGTCGACCATCATCTGCGACGCAGCGGAAGAAGTCGGCGCCGGTCCGGTCGAGCTTGTTGACGAAGCACATCCGGGGGACGTTGTACTTGTCCGCCTGCCGCCAGACGTTCTCGGTCTGCGGCTCGACGCCGGCGACGCCGTCGTACACCGCGACCGCACCGTCGAGCACGCGCAGCGACCGCTCCACCTCGACCGTGAAGTCGACGTGGCCGGGCGTGTCGATGATCTGGATCGTGTGGCCCTTCCACTCGCACTTGGTGGCGGCGGAGGTGATCGTGATACCGCGCTCCTGCTCCTGCTCCATCCAGTCCATGACGGCGGCGCCCTCGTGGACTTCGCCGATCTTGTACGTGATGCCGGTGTAGAACAGGATCCGCTCGGTGGTGGTGGTCTTACCGGCATCGATGTGCGCCATGATGCCGATGTTGCGTACGTTGGCGAGGCGCGTCTGCGGCGGCCACTGTCATATCCCTACTCTATCGGGGTCCGCCTCGAATCCCGACTGGTCGGTGGTTCCGGCCCGCTGACTCTGTCGGCGCCGGAAGCGCTGCGCGCCCGCGTGTTACCAGCGGTAGTGCGCGAAGGCCTTGTTGGACTCGGCCATCTTGTGCGTGTCCTCGCGCCGCTTGACGGCGGCGCCGAGGCCGTTGCTCGCGTCGAGCAGCTCGTTCATCAGCCGCTCGACCATGGTCTTCTCGCGCCGGGCCCGGGAGTAGGTGACCAGCCAGCGCAGACCGAGGGTGGTCGCGCGGGTCGGCCGGACCTCGACCGGAACCTGGTAGGTGGCGCCACCGACACGGCGGCTGCGGACCTCGAGGGTCGGCTTCACGTTGTCCATCGCCCGCTTGAGGGTGACGACGGGGTCGGTGCCGGACTTCTCGCGGCAGCCCTCGAGGGCGGCGTACACGATGCGCTCGGCGAGCTGACGCTTGCCGCGCAGCAGGATCTTGTTCACCAGCTGGGTGACCAGCGGCGAGTTGTACACCGGGTCAGCGACCAGCGGCCGCCGCGGAGCGGGTCCCTTACGCGGCATGTCAGCTCTTCTCCTTCTTCGCGCCGTAACGGCTGCGCGCCTGCTTGCGGTTGCGGACACCCTGGGTGTCCAGCGAGCCGCGGACGATCTTGTACCGCACGCCGGGGAGGTCCTTCACCCGGCCGCCGCGCACGAGCACGATCGAGTGCTCCTGCAGGTTGTGGCCGACGCCCGGGATGTAGGCGGTCACCTCGATCTGGCTGCTGAGCTTGCACACGAGCGACCTTGCGCAGCGCCGAGTTCGGCTTCTTCGGGGTGGTGGTGTACACGCGGGTGCACACGCCGCGCCGCTGGGGTGACCCTTGAGCGCCGGGGTCTTGGTCTTGCTCGTCTTGGCCTGGCGGCCCTTGCGGACCAGCTGCTGAATCGTGGGCACCGGGTTCTCCGCTCCCTTCGGCCGCCTGCGAGGCGACCGCGCCGTCGTGACTCGTAGCCGGCCTGATGGACGGCTCTCCTACAATCCAGCCGGGGCCGACCTCGACGGAGATCCCAGCACCCGCGGTCGGGCGTGTCGCCCG
Source organism: uncultured Actinomycetota bacterium (assembly GCA_963742855.1). Lineage (GTDB taxonomy): Bacteria > Actinomycetota > Actinomycetes > Mycobacteriales > Micromonosporaceae > CAVUNP01. The sequence goes on from CAVUNP010000023.1 coordinate 499,556, forward strand.
AGTCACGGTCCAGTCGCGACGCTGATCGCGTCGTACCGGGATTTCGTGTCCTGCGCTGGTCGCCGATCGCGCGATCACCGGCTGACCGGCTCCAGCGCACGCACGAATTGCCCGGGCTGGCCCAGGCACAAGCGGAAAGAGTACCTACCACAGCCGCGCCGGTCAAAACGGATCGGCTCGGAGACGAGTCCACCCCGCCGGCCGACTCTCGTCGCCACGCGCCCGCGATGGGCACCTACGCGACAAGTGTACCGGCTCGTCACCGGAGCGACCCGGCGGCCCCGGCCACGCCCAGCCGCCCAGACCCGGGCATTCCGGCGCACGACCGAACGACCGGCCGACTCACGTGATCTGCAGCACCAGTGCGAGCCCAGCCCGACCACGCTGAAGCAGCAGCCCCGACCGCGCCGCAGCTGATGCCCGCCACCGCCAGTCCGCGGCCGGTGAACCGGACCGCCGAGCGGCGGCGCCGGCGCCGGATCTGCCGGACCGCGACCCGAGCCCAGGCCACGATCGCCGGCCAGACGCCGGCGAGCGAAGCCGAGGACGGCGAAGGCCCCGGCCGCCCAGGCCCCCCGTCAGTCTCGGATACCGATGATGCCGAAGCAGATCACCAGAGCGAGACCAGGATCGAGGCGATCCCGGTGACCAGCTGGCCGATGGCCGGGCCGCTCGACCGGGGCCACCTCGAGGTGGACCACCCCGAACGGCGTACCCGGCAACCGCCTCGACCCGCTGCGGCGGGCGGCGCGACGCCCGGCGGGGGCGGCGCGCGTGGCGCGCTGACGGCACCCCGGCCGTCGCGCCGGCGTGCGGCCACCACCGCGTCGGGCCACAGGCCCGCTCCCGTACGCCACTCGTGCGCCGTGCCGGCGCCGTACGGCGACGGGTACGCGCCATCCGCGACGGATCGACGGCGGCCCCCAGTCTGGCACGGCTGTCCGGGAAGTCCCGCACCGCGCCGTCATGCCCAACGGAGAGGACCCCGCAACACCAGGCCGCGACCACCAGGGCGGCGGACGCGCGAGGCGCGATGCCGACCCAGGCCAGCGTCACGCCGAGCCGTGACCTGACGGGCGCCGGTCAGGTCGTCCGCGGCTGGCGGACCGGGTCTGCCCGCACCTGCCGGGCCGGCAACCAACGCCAGGGTCGCTCCGTCACAGACGCCACCGCCGAGCGGGCCGGTGATCAGCGCGGCCACGCCCAGGGCGAGCACCGCGGCTGCCTTCGTGGAGGCGGGCCACGGTCTGGATCAGTCGAGGTTCGGCGGCGCAGTCGTGCCCGAACGGGGCTGCCGGCGAGCTGGACCACCCGCGATCACCACGGCTGACGCTGCCATCGCGCGACCGGACGGCTGCCATGGCGCGACCGGAGGTCGCATCCGGCCGCGGCTGCGGATCGGTCGCGGCGCCGGTCGAGGTGAGCCGGCCCGAGGCGTACGCCTCCCGGCGCGCCTGCCGGGCCAGGCGCTGAACGCGAGTCGTCGCCGGCACCACCCCGCCGACGAAGGGGTTCCGGTCAGCGCCGCGATCGCCCTGGACGGGCGACAGACAGCCCGGGCCGTGGTCGACGGACCGGCTCCGGGTGGCGCTGGCGGGGCCGACGGCGACCCGGCCTTGGGGACGGGGTCCGGTCCGGCAACGGTCGTCATGTCATACCATCATGCCCCGGCCCGGGCCGGGCGCACCGCACCCACGTTCGGGTCCGCCAACGGCAGAGGCCCCCGGTTGCCGGGGGCCTTCGCCGTTGCGTCGACGCGGCCAGGTTAGCGGTACGACCCGAAGTCGAAGTCGTCCAGCGGCACCGCCTGGCCCGCTGGCCGGCCCGAAGCCGTAGTCGGTCTCCGGGTACCCGGTCATCGAGTAGACCTTGGCCTTCGCCTCCTCGGTCGGCTCGACCCGGACGTTGCGGTACTTGCTGATGCCGGTACCGGCCGGGATGAGCTTACCGATGATCACGTTCTCCTTGAGCCCGATCAGCGAGTCGCTGCGGGCGTGGATCGCCGCGTCCGTCAGCACCCGGGTGGTCTCCTGGAAGGAGGCCGCCGACAGCCAGGAGTCGGTGGCCAGCGAGGCCTTGGTGATACCCATCAGCACCGGACGACCGGCCGCGGGCTCGCCGCCCTCGGACGACGAGTCGGCGGTTCTCCGACTCGAACAGCGCCCGGTCGACGAGCACGCCCGGCAGGAACTCGGTCGAGCCGGAGTCGATGACCGTCACCCGCTTGAGCATCTGGCGGATGATGATCTCGATGTGCTTGTCGTGGATGAGCACACCCTGCGAGCGGTAGACCTCCTGGACCTCCTGGGTCAGGTGGACCTGAACCGCGCGCGGGCCCGAGGATCCGCAGCAACTCGTGCGGGTCGATCGTGCCCTCGGTGAGCTTCTCGCCGACCTCGACGTGGTCGCCGTCGTGGTAGCGCAGCCGGACCCGCTTGGAGATCTTGTCGTAGACGATCTCGTCGCTGCCGTCGTCCGGCACGACGATGATCTTCCGCGACCGCTCGCCGTCCTCGATCCGGATCCGGCCGGCGGTGTCGGCGATGGGCGCCTTGCCCTTCGGGCACCCGCGCCTCGAAGATCTCCTGGACACGGGGCAGACCCTGGGTGATGTCCTCACCGGCGACACCACCGGTGTGGAAGGTACGCATGGTCAGCTGCGTACCGGGCTCACCGATCGACTGGGCGGCGATGATGCCGACCGCCTCGCCGACGTCGACCGTCTTGCCGGTCGGCAGCGAGCGGCCGTAGCAGGCCGCGCAGACGCCCAGCTTCGACTCGCAGGTCAGCACGCTGCGCACCCGCACCGTCTCCACGCCGGCCGACCACGATCGCGTCGACCCGGATCGAGTTGATGTCCGGGCCGCGCTCGCCGACCACGGTGCCAGTCCGGCGTCCTTGATGTCGTCGGCCAGCGGTCCGGGCGTGCACGCTGGTCTCGGCGTGCTCGTGCACGACCAGCTTGCCGTCCGAGCCTGCTCACCGATCTGCATCGGGATGGCCCGGTCGGTGCCGCAGTCCTCCTCGCGGATGATCACGTCCTGCGAGACGTCCACCAGACGACGGGTCAGGTAACCCGAGTCGGCGGTACGCAGCGCGGTGTCGGCCAGACCCTTGCGGGCACCGTGGGTGGAGATGAAGTACTCCAGCACGGACAGACCCTCGCGGTACGAGGCCTTGATCGGCCGCGGGATGATCTCGCCCTTCGGGTTGGCCACCAGACCACGGATCGCCGCGATCTGCCGGAGCTGGAGCAGGTTACCGCGGGCACCCGAGTGGATCATCTTCCACAGCGGGTTGCTCCTGCGGCAGCGCGGTGTCCATCTCCTTGGCGACCTCGTTGGTCGCCTTGGTCCAGATCTCGATCAGCTCGCCGCGACGCTCCTCGGCGGTCATCAGACCGCGCTGGTACTGCTTGTCGATCCGGTCGGCTTCCTTCTCGTACCGCTCGCAGGATCTCCCGCTTGCGCGGCGGAGCGACGACGTCCTCGATGCCGATGGTGACGCCGGACCAGGTGGCCCAGTGGAAACCGGCCTACTTGAGCGCGTCCAGGGTGGCCGCCAGCGGCCACCTTCGGGAAGCGCTCGGCGAGGTCGTTGACGATCGCGGAGAGCTGGCCCTTGCGGATCTCGTAGTTCACGAAGCGGTAGCCCGGCGGCAGCGTCTCGTTGAACAGCACCCGACCCAGGGTGGTCTCGCACGGTCACCGTGTCTCGCCCTCGACCCAGCCCTCGGGCGCGGTCCACGGCTCGGCGCCGGCGCCGTTGTCGACACCGACCACGCCCTGCAGCCGGATCTTGACCGGCGCCTGCAGGTGCAGCTCGCCGTTGTCGAAGGCCATCCGCGCCTCGGCGTCCGAGCTGAACGCCCGGCCCTCGCCCTGCTCACCCGGCGTGCGGTGGGTGAGGTGGTAGAGACCGATGACCATGTCCTGGGTGGGCATGGTGACCGGCTTGCCGTCGGCCGGCTTGAGGATGTTGTTCGACGACAGCATCAGGATCCGCGCCTCGGCCTGGGCCTCGGCGGACAGCGGCACGTGCACCGCCATCTGGTCACCGTCGAAGTCGGCGTTGAACGCGGTGCAGACCAGCGGGTGGATCTGGATCGCCTTGCCCTCGACCAGCTGCGGCTCGAAGGCCTGGATGCCGAGACGGTGCAGGGTCGGCGCCCGGTTCAGCAGGACCGGGTGCTCGCCGATGACCTCTTCCAGCACGTCCCACACGACCGGCCGCTGCCGCTCGACCATCCGCTTGGCGGACTTGATGTTCTGCGCGTGGTTGAGGTCGACCAGCCGCTTCATCACGAACGGCTTGAACAGCTCCAGCGCCATCTGCTTGGGCAGGCCGCACTGGTGCAGCTTGAGCTTCGGGCCGACCACGATGACCGAACGGCCGGAGTAGTCGACGCGCTTGCCCAGCAGGTTCTGGCGGAACCGGCCCTGCTTGCCCTTGAGCATGTCGGACAGCGACTTCAGCGGGCGGTTGCCCGGGCCGGTGACCGGACGGCCACGACGGCCGTTGTCGAACAGCGCGTCGACGGCCTCCTGGAGCATCCGCTTCTCGTTGTTGACGATGATCTCGGGCGCGCCGAGGTCGATCAGCCGCTTGAGGCGGTTGTTCCGGTTGATCACGCGCCGGTAGAGGTCGTTCAGGTCGGAGGTCGCGAAGCGGCCACCGTCGAGCTGCACCATCGGGCGCAGGTCCGGCGGGATGACCGGGACGCAGTCCAGCACCATGCCGAGCGGCGAGTTCGCTGGTGTTCAGGAACGCCGCGACGACCTTCAGCCGCTTGAGCGCGCGGATCTTCCGCTGGCCCTTGCCGGAGCGGATCGTCTCGCGCAGGGACTCGGCCTCGGCGTCGAGGTCCATGTTCTGGACCAGCGCCTTGATCGCCTCGGCGCCCATGCCGCCGGTGAAGTACTCGCCGAAGCGGTCGCGCAGCTCGCGGTAGAGCAGCTCGTCGGTGACCAGCTGCTTCGGCTCGAGCTTGCGGAAGGTGTCCAGCACCTCGTCGAGGCGGTCGATCTCGCGCTGGGCCCGGTCGCGGATCTGGCGCATCTCGCGCTCTCCGCCCTCCTTGACCTTGCGCCGGACGTCCGCCTTCGCGCCCTCGGCCTCCAGCTCGGCCAGGTCGGCCTCGAGCTTGGCGGCCCGCTTCTCGATCTCCGAGTCGCGGCTGTTCTCGGCCTGCCGCTTCTCGGCCATGATCTCGTTCTCGATGGTCGAGAGGTCGCGGTGACGCGCCTCGGCGTCCACGCTCGTCACGACGTACGAGGCGAAGTAGATGATCTTCTCGAGGTCCTTCGGAGCGAGGTCGAGCAGGTAGCCCAGCCGGCTCGGAACGCCCTTGAAGTACCAGATGTGGGTCACCGGAGCGGCGAGCTCGATGTGGCCCATCCGCTCCCGGCGAACCTTGGCGCGGGTCACCTCGACGCCGCAGCGCTCGCAGATGATGCCCTTGAAGCGGACCCGCTTGTACTTACCGCAGTAGCACTCCCAGTCCCGCTGCGGACCGAAGATCTTCTCGCAGAAGAGCCCGTCCTTCTCCGGCTTGAGCGTGCGGTAGTTGATGGTCTCGGGCTTCTTGACCTCGCCGTGGGACCACTGACGGATGTCGTCGGCGGTGGCGAGACCGATGCGCAGCTCGTCGAAGAAGTTGACGTCGAGCACTGTGTCCCCTATGTCGTCGTCTGTACTGCTAGCTAACGGGCGGGGTCGGGGGCCGGCGTAGCCGGCCCCCGGATCAGCCACCTCAGACCTCTTCGACCGAGCTCGGCTCGCGCCGGGGACAGGTCGATGCCCAGCTCCTCCGCCGCCCGGAACACCTCGTCGTCGGTCTCGCGCATCTCCAGGGCCACACCGTCGCTGGAGAGCACCTCGACGTTGAGGCACAGCGACTGCAGCTCCTTGAGCAGCACCTTGAACGACTCCGGAATGCCCGGCTCCGGGATGTTCTCGCCCTTGACGATCGCCTCGTAGACCTTGACCCGGCCGAGGACGTCGTCGGACTTGATCGTCAGCAGCTCCTGCAGGGCGTAGGCGGCGCCGTACGCCTGCATCGCCCAGCACTCCATCTCACCGAAGCGCTGGCCACCGAACTGCGCCTTACCACCCAGCGGCTGCTGCGTGATCATCGAGTACGGGCCGGTCGACCGGGCGTGGATCTTGTCGTCGACCAGGTGGTTGAGCTTCAGGATGTAGATGTAGCCGACCGCGATCGGGTCCGGCAGCGGCTCGCCGGAGCGGCCGTCGAACAGCTGCGCCTTGCCGGTGCGCGCCGATCAGCTGCGTTGCCGTCACGGTTGGGCAGCGTCGACGACGAGCAGGCCGGAGATCTCCTCCTCGCGGGCACCGTCGAAGACCGGGGTGGCCACGTTGGTGTCCGGCTCGGACTCGTGCGCGTCGATCGACTGCGCAGCTGGCGCTTCCACTCGGCGTCGTCGCCCTCGACGCTTCCAGCCGGTCTTGGCCACCCAACCGAGGTGGGTCTCCAGGACCTGGCCGATGTTCATCCGGCTCGGCACACCGAGCGGGTTGAGCACGATGTCGACCGGGGTGCCGTCCTCCAGGAACGGCATGTCCTCGATCGGCAGGATCTTGGAGATGACGCCCTTGTTGCCGTGCCGGCCGGCGAGCTTGTCACCGTCCTGGATCTTGCGCTTCTGGGCGACGTAGACCCGGACCAGCTCGTTCACGCCCGGCGGCAGCTCGTCGCCGTCCTCGCGGGAGAAGGTACGCACGCCGATGACCGTGCCGGTCTCGCCGTGCGGCACCTTCAGCGAGGTGTCGCGGACCTCGCGCGCCTTCTCACCGAAGATCGCGCGCAGCAGCCGCTCCTCCGGGGTCAGCTCGGTCTCACCCTTCGGCGTGACCTTGCCGACCAGGATGTCGCCGGGGACGACCTCGGCGCCGATCCGGATGATGCCGCGCTCGTCGAGGTCGGCGAGCATCTCCTCGCTGACGTTCGGGATGTCGCGGGTGATCTCCTCCGGACCCAGCTTGGTGTCCCGGGCGTCGACCTCGTGCTCCTCGATGTGGATCGAGGTGAGCACGTCCTCCTGCACGAGGCGCTGCGACAGGATGATCGCGTCCTCGTAGTTGTGGCCCTCCCAGGGCATGAACGCCACCAGCAGGTTGCGTCCGAGCGCCATCTCGCCCTCGTCGGTGCACGGACCGTCGGCGATGACCTGACCGGCCTCGACGCGGTCGCCCTCGAAGACGACCGGCTTCTGGTTGACGCAGGAGCCGGCGTTGGAGCGGCGGAACTTGTGCAGCAGGTACGTCCGGCGGTGGCCGTCGTCCTGGTGCACGGTGACGTAGTCGGCGCAGAGGTCCTCGACCACACCAGCCGACCTCGGCGACGACCACGTCGCCGGCGTCCACCGCGGCCCGGTACTCCATGCCCGTACCGACCAGCGGCGCCTCGGCCTTGACCAGCGGCACCGCCTGGCGCTGCATGTTCGCGCCCATCAGTGCCCGGTTGGCGTCGTCGTGCTCGAGGAACGGGATCATCGCGGTCGCGACCGAGACCATCTGCCGCGGCGAGACGTCCATGTAGTCCACGGCGTCGGGGGCGACGTCCTCGACCTCGCCGCCCTTACGACGGACCAGCACGCGGTCCTCGGCGAACGTGCCGTCGGCCTTCAGCGGCGCGTTGGCCTGGGCGATGACGTGCCGGTCCTCCTCGTCCGCGGTCAGGTAGTCGATCTGGTCGGTGACCCGACCCTCGTCGACCTTCCGGTACGGCGTCTCGATGAAGCCGAACGGGTTGACCCGGGCGAAGGTGGACAGCGCGCCGATCAGGCCGATGTTCGGGCCTTCCGGCGTCTCGATCGGGCACATCCGGCCGTAGTGGGACGGGTGCACGTCGCGGACCTCGAAGCCGGCCCGCTCACGGGACAGACCACCCGGGCCGAGCGCGCTCAGCCGGCGCCGGTGGGTCAGACCGGCCAGCGGGTTGGTCTGGTCCATGAACTGGGACAGCTGCGACGTGCCGAAGAACTCCTTGATCGCCGCCACCACCGGGCGGATGTTGATCAGGGTCTGCGGCGTGATCGCCTCGACGTCCTGGGTGGTCATCCGCTCGCGGACGACGCGCTCCATCCGGGACAGGCCGACCCGGACCTGGTTCTGGATCAGCTCGCCCACGGTACGCAGGCGCCGGTTGCCGAAGTGGTCGATGTCGTCGGCCTCGTAGCCCGTCCTCACCGGCGTGCAGCCGGCACAGGTACTCCACGGTGGCGACGATGTCGTCCTCGGTCAGCGTGCCGGTGGTGATCGGCACGTCGACTTCGAGCTTCTTGTTGAACTTGTACCGGCCGACCTTGGCCACGTCGTACCGCTTCGGGTTGAAGAAGAGGTTGTCCAGCAGGGTCTGGGCGTTCTCGCGGGTCGGCGGCTCGCCAGGGCGCAGCTTGCGGTAGATGTCGAGCAGCGCCTCGTCCTGGCCCGGCGATGTGGTCCTTCTCGAGCGTGGTCATCATCAGCTCGGACCAGCCGAACTGCTCGCGGATCCGCTCCGTCCGACCAGCCGATGGCCTTGAGCAGGACGGTGACCGCCTGCCGACGCTTGCGGTCGATGCGCACGCCGACGGTGTCGCGCTTGTCGATGTCGAACTCCAGCCAGGCACCCCGGCTCGGGATGACCTTGACGCTGGAGAGGTCGCGGTCGGAGGTCTTGTCCGGCTGCTTGTCGAAGTACACGCCCGGCGAGCGGACGAGCTGGCTGACCACGACGCGCTCGGTGCCGTTGATGATGAAGGTGCCCTTGGGCGTCATCATCGGGAAGTCACCCATGAACACCGTCTGGCTCTTGATCTCGCCAGTGGTGTTGTTGGTGAACTCCGCGGTCACGAACAGCGGGGCGCAGTAGGTCAGGTCCTTCTCCTTGCACTCCTCGATCGAGGCCTTGACCTCGTCGAAGCGCGGCGCGGAGAAGGAGAGCGACATGGTGCCGGAGAAGTCCTCAATGGGACTGATCTCGTCGAGGATCTCCGCGCAGACCCGAGCGCGCGTGCGGGTCGTCCGCCGACCGGCCCTGCCAACGCCTCGTTGCCGACGAGCCAGTCGAAGGACTCGGTCTGGATGGCGAGGAGGTTGGGGACCTCGAGGTGTTCGGTGATCCGCCCGAACGAAACTCGGCGGGGGGCGAACGCGCTCGACGATGACTGGTCTTCGCAGGGCGGGAAGCTGCCAAGATGCGTCCTTCCGAGGACCTTTGCTGCAAGAACGGCTGGTACGCGTGCAGCTCCAATTGATCCCCACCAGAAATACCCAAAAAAGGGCATTTCCGGGCAGAGATCAAGTCGGAAGGCAGCGCAAACTAGCAGTGTAGCCGCAAGGCTAACCGCACGCAAGCCCACACCGCATCATGGGCGAAACCAATCCCCAGACCCAGCCTGCCGGGGCGTTTCAACCCTCGCGGTGATCGGCCGATGCACCAGCGGAAGGCAGTTGCGGATTCAGCGTGCCTGGCGCCGCCCAACCCGTCAAGCCCTTGCCGTCACCCGACACCCCAGTCGCCCCGCAAATACTGCCAAACGCCGCAATACTCAACCGACCCGCTTCCCTGAGTCACGGCGACAGTACCGAGACGTTCAACCGCCCAACTTTCCCGACGTGTTGCAGTGGGAAACGCCGAATCTGCGCCGTTTGCCTGGAATAGCTGTTCCCCGTCCCGTCCCCGGTCGTCCCGCACTCCTCCATGATCCCGGTTCCCCCTCGCCGCCGGACCCGTTCCCCCGGATCCGCGGGCCCGTCACCGTGCTCGGCGTGATCCGGAGCGCTTGTACGTCACCGGCGACACAGGATCGCCCCCGTCAGCGAGCTCAGACGCAACTCCCCGTGATCTGATGCTCTTGTCCGTCACCGCCAACTCCCGATCACTCCCGATCACCGACAACGCGCCAGCCTGCCCTCCGCGTCAATCGGTGTCTCGTGCGCAAGCAGCGTGATCCACGGGGATTGCTGTCACTGGAACGTCCACTATCCACACGGATCACAGCGAAGGGATGCGCCGACGACGCAGAATCGCTCCAAATCACCACCGTCAGGACACCAACCACCGGTCTAGCTCTGCTTCACCGTGATCTGGTGAAGTTGTGTGTCACCAGCAACACAGGATCGCTCCGGATCACTCGCCGCCGCGCGCCTCGCAACTGGAGAAGCCCACGCCTCCATGATTCGGTGGACCTTTACGTCACCAGCGACAAAGGATCGCTCCGGATCACCACGTCCGCGCGCTACGCGGCCCCCGGGCCGGCGCATCACCATGATCCGGTGAACTTGTGGGTCACCGGCGACACAGGATCGCTCCCGATCACCGTCTGAGGCACAAACACAAGGCGGCCGACGGGTAGGTACCCGGTCGGCCGCCTGAGAAATGCGGTGGAACTACTTGAGGGTGACCTTGGCGCCTTCGGCCTCGAGCTTCGCCTTGGCCTTGTCGGCGGTCTCCTTGTTGACCTTCTCCAGGACGGCCTTCGGCGCGGCCTCGACCACGTCCTTGGCCTCCTTCAGGCCCAGGCCGGTCAGCTCGCGCACAACCTTGATGACCTGGATCTTCTTGCCGCCATCCGAGTCCAGGACGACGTCGAACTCGTCCTGCTCCTCGACGGCCTCGGCAGCGGCACCCGGGCCGGCCGGGGCGACACCCACGGCAACCGGCGCGGCGGCCTTGACGTCGAAGGTGTCCTCGAACTGCTTCACGAACTCGGAGAGCTCGATCAGCGTCATCTCCTTGAACGCATCGAGCAGTTCGTCGGTGCTCAGCTTCGCCATGATGGCAGTTTCCTTTCGTGCGGTGAATGAACTAAAGCCAGTGAGGACGGCCCGATCAGGCGGCGTCCTCGCCCTTCTCACGCTTTTCCTGCAGCGCGGCCGCCAGGCGTACCGCCTGGGTCAACGGCGCCTGGAAGGTCGCCGCGGCCTTGCTGAGGTTCGCCTTCATGGCGCCGGCGAGCTTCGCCAGCAGCACCTCGCGGGACTCGAGGTCGGCCAGCTTGCCGACCTCAGCGGCCGACAGCGGCTTGCCCTCGAAAACGCCACCCTTGATGACGAGCAGCGGGTGGGCCTTCGCGAAGTCGCGAAGCCCCTTCGCCGCCTCGACGACATCGCCGGAGACAAAGGCCAGCGCGGTAGGACCGGTGAACAAATCGTCGAGACCGGTGATGCCCGCGTCAGCCGCGGCACGCTTCGCCAGCGTGTTCTTCGCGACCGAGTAGGTCGCCTGCCCGCGCAGCGTGCGCCGCAGCTCCTTGAGCTGCGTGACCGTGAGGCCGCGGTACTCGGTGAGCACGGTCGCTGTCGAAGACTTGAAGTTCTCGGTCAGCTCGCTTACGGCTGCGGCCTTGTCGGTCCGGACCGGCTTGTCCGCCATGTCCCTCCTCTCGTTGCGGTTGGCTGGCCTCGAATGCCTGTCCGCGCCGGAGCGGGAACAAGTGGCCTGGCAACGAGAAACGCCCCGGCGCAGGGCGCACGGGGCGGACTGCCGCGCAGATCGCGGGCGGGTCGCTTCCGTCCATCCTACGCGGGCCGCCTGCCGGAGCAGGACCTTCGACAGTCCGCGGAAGCGGACGTGACCAGCGGTCTTTGGTGGGAATGCAGGTTTGATGATACGGGCGCGGGCCGTGCCCACCAAATTCAGCGTCGATTGCCCCCGCCAAACTCAGCGTTGATCGCCTCCGGCACGGTCGCCTCAGATCCGGCGGAGCCTGGTCCGCCAGTAGCCGACCGTGACGATGGCCGCCCAGACCACGGCCCACAGGCTCAACCTGCCGATCCCGGCGGCCGACAGCCCGTCGTTCACCGCGCGGGCAGTGGGCATCAGCGGCGGAACCAACCACGGTACGGGCGAGAAGCTCAAACCCAACACGATGGCAAGCGTCGAGCCCGCGGTCAGTACCGCCGCCGCGTTGCCAACGGTGCGCGCTACCGGCCGGCTGGCCCAGGCACCCAGGGCTACGGCGGGTCCGAGGGCGAGCAGGTGGGTCCAGACACCCACCGCCAGCGCCGCCCCGAGCCCCAGCGGTTGAGCCTGGTCCGGGTAGTACCGATCCACGCTCACGCCACCCATGATCCAGGGCAGGGCCAGCGCGAGCACGATCGTGGGCAGGCCGGTGGAAGCCGCGGCGACCAACCCGGCGGCAATCTCCCGGTGCGCGTTGCCGGCAGCCACCCGGACCAGGCGGCGCTGGACGTCAGGCTCCACGTCGAGCAGGATCTTGGCCTGCCAGGCCAGCACCGGGAAAAGCACGATGGCGGAGACGCCGTACGCCTCCTCCGGCCGGCTCACCCCACCGCCGTACAGCATGGCCAGGACGACCAGCCCGGCGATCAATGGCGCGACGGCGTGCTGGGCCCGCACGTAGGCGCCCAGGCGCAGCCGCAGGATCGCGTTCATCGGACGCACCCGTCAAGATCAGCCGCAGCTATCCCTGCAGAGTTGGCCGCTACGGGCTCGGGGTGCGCTCCCAACACCTCATACCCACCATCCCGCAGCCTGGCCATCGTCACGTTGACGTCGGCCTCCGAAGTTCCCACCTCGATCACCCACCGCTGCCCGCTCGCTTCAGAACGAGCTTCAGAGCCGACCAGTGCCGCATCGGCGGGTGGCGCCTCTTCGACGGATACCCGACCGTCGCTGACCTGCCAACGCAGCGCGCCGGGCAGCCGTTGCACCTCGCCCAGGTGGTCGCTGACCAGCACCGCGCCGCCGCCAGCCAGCACCTCGCGGATGATCGCCGGTACCTCGGCCCGGGTGAACGAGTCCAGGCCCTCCCACGGCTCGTCCAGTACCAACAGATCCGGCGGAGCCAGCAGGGCTTGGATGAGTCCCACCTTCTGGGCGGTGCCCTTGGACACCTCGGCGAGCCGTACGTCGAAGTACCGGTCCAACTGGAGCCGGGCTGCCCACCGGTCCACCTCGGCCCTGGCCTTGGCGGGCCGCAGACCCCGTAACCTGGCCATCTCCACCAGGTAGGGACGGATCCGGTAGGGCTGGTTGGCCGGAAATCGCTCTGGCACCCAACCGATCCGGTGTGGCCGGTCGAGGATGCGCCCGCGGTCGGCCTGCAGCAGTCCGGCGGCCGCGCTCAACAGGGTGGTCTTGCCCACGCCGTTACGGCCGAGCACAACCGCTACCTGGCCCGGCCCCAGCGTGAGACTTACATCCATCAACACCCACGCCCCACGGCGGGCGTAGCGCAGCCAGACTTGCTCGAACCGCATCGGCCGAGACTTTCACAACAGCCCGCACTCCTGCTGCCCCGAGGCATGCGCGCCGTGGTAGCCCGCTGGGCCGACCTGGGCGGGTTAGAGTTTCGCAGTGTCCACGCAGGCTGCCGACGCCGTCGAGGCGCCGCCCGGGGAGGCCGGCGAAGCGGCCGCGCCTACGGGCGACGAGCGGGCGCCTGGCCAGCCGTCGGCGCCGCATCAGCGGACCGCGCCGCAGGCGCCCGGCCGGCCGGCCCACACCGACCTGGTCAACCCGTGGTGGCGCTCGGTCCTGATCTCGCTGGCCACCTGGGCGGGCGCGGCTGCCACCTACCTCCTGGTGACGCTGCTGTCCTGGATGGTGGGAGACAGGCGAGGTCCCTTTGTACGCCACATGTACGAGGCCTGGAACCGCTGGGATACCGGACACTATCTGCGTATCGCGGAAAACGGCTACACCGCGCAGCGCCCGGACACGCATGCGTTCTTCCCGCTCTACCCGATGTTGATCCGGGGTTTCGACCTGGTGATCCCAGCAAGCCCACTGGTCGCCGCGCTGGTCACGGCCAACCTGGCCTGCGTCGGTGCCCTCATCGTGCTGCACCGCTTCGCCAGCTTCGAGTTCGACCGCACCACAGCTGACCGGGTGCTGCTCTACCTGATGGCCTTCCCGACTGCGTTCTTTCTCGGTGCCGGCTACAACGAATCATTGTTCCTACTGCTCAGCGTGGGCTCGCTGTACTGCATGCGCCGCGGCGCCTGGTGGCTCGCGGGCGGGTTGGGAGCGCTGGCCAGCGCTACCCGACTGGCCGGGGTGCTGCTGGCGGTGGCGTTCGTGGCCGAGTACATCCGGCAACGCGGCGCCCGACCCCGGTGTGACGCCGCCGCGATCGTGCTGGTGCCGGTTGGCCTGGCCGCGTTCTCGGCGTACTGCTGGCGGTACCTGCACGACCCGTTGGCCTTCTCGCACGCGCAGGGCGAGTGGGGCCGGCAGCTGACGATGCCGTGGACCGGCCTGGCGCAGGCCATCGACACCATTGAGTATTATCCATTGCTGCGTCAGGTCGCCATCCACAACCTGATCGATGTGGTGACCGTACTGGCTATCTCGGTGCTCCTGCTGGAGTGCCTCGTCGGCCCGTGGCTGCCCAGGGACCAGCTTCCGTTGGTCCTGTATTCGGTGGCTTCGTTCCTGGTCGTCCTGACCGGACCGGTCGGCGGCGACTTCCCGCTCCAGGGGGCATCCCGCTACGCCCTCGAGTTCGTACCGATCTTCTTTCTGCTGGCCAGGCTCGGCGCCAGTCGGGCGTTCGAGCCGATCTATCTGCTCCCGGCCGCCGGGCTGCAGGCGGTGTTCCTGCTGACATTCCTCAACAACGTTTGGGTCGCTTGATGACGACAACTGACACGATGGCCCCGGCCACCGAGCAGTCCACCCCCGATACGAGTTGGCGCCCCGCGATCACGACCGCGATCACGGTCTGGGGGGCGGCCGTATTCGGCTACGTCCTGATCAACTGCATGGTGTGGATGACCCGCAACCAAGGCGGTCCCCCGTTCAGCGGAATGATCGAGGTCTGGGACCAGTGGGACACCGGGCACTACGTGACGATCGCGTTGACCGGATACAACCCGAACACCGAGAACCCCGCCTTCTTCCCGCTGTACTCGATGACGATGCGGGTGCTGGAGCCGGTGCTGCCCGGCGGCATGTTGTCGGCCGGATTGATCATCTCGAACGTGTCCTGCGTGGTGGCGCTGACGTTCCTCTACCGCCTCGTGGCCGACCTGAGCGGACGGGCGATGGCCAGCCGGTCGGTGTTCTATCTGATGGCCTACCCGTTCGCGTTCTTCCTCAGCGCCGCCTACAACGAGGCGTTCTTCCTCATGTTCACGGTGGCCGCGCTGTACTTCATGCGCCGGTCGATGTGGCTGGCCGCGGGTGCGATGGGGGCGCTCGCCAGTGCCACCCGCCAGGCCGGCGTGCTGCTCGCGCTCGCCTTCGCGGTGGAGTACCTGCGGCAGCGGGACTGGAACTGGCGCGCGATCCGCACCGACGCACTGGGCATCGCGCTCGTACCAGTGGGCGTGCTGTCGTTCGCGCTGTACTCGTGGCATGCGTTCGGTGATCCACTGAAGTTCGTGCACGTACAGGCGTACTGGGGGCGGGCGGCGACCTGGCCGTGGGAGGGCACCTGGCATGCGGTCATGTTCGCAGCCGACGCGGCCTCCGGCGGTGCGGTGTTCCAGCCGATCGTCGTACTCAATGTGATCGACATCCTGTCCGTACTGGTCACGCTGACGCTGCTGGTGCTGAGTGTCATCGGCCCGTGGCGGCTGGGCCGGGAATCGTTGTACCTGATCGTCTTCTCCGCGGCCAGCTATCTGATGATCCTGATCAGCCCGATCGGACTCAGCGTGCCGTTGCACGGCCTGCCGCGCTACGTCCTGGAGACGTTGCCGGCGTTCATGGTGCTGGCCCGGATGGGCGCGAATCGCAACTTCGAACGCTTGTATCTGATCCCCGCGCTCCTGACCCAGGGCGTGCTGCTGTTGAGCTTCTACTACAACATCTGGATCGCCTGAACGTGGCCGCACGCGAAGGCGCCGCCCCCGGACTCGTGGGCGGCGCCTTTCGTCGGGGCGGATCAGGCCTCGGCGGTGGTGGCCTCAGCCAGGTTTTTCACGACGTTCGGGTCGATCTGGATGCCCGGTCCCATGGTCGTGGTGACCGCGACCTTGCGGAGGTACTTGCCCTTCGCCGCGGAGGGCTTGCTCCGCAGCACCTCGTCCAGCACGGCGGCGTAGTTGTCCACCAGTTGCTCCGGCGAGAAGGACACCTTGCCGATGATCAGGTGCAGGTTGGAGTGCTTGTCCACCCGGAAGGTGATCTTGCCGCCCTTGATGTCCGAGACGGCCTTGGCGACGTCCATGGTCACCGTGCCGGTCTTCGGGTTCGGCATCAGGCCGCGCGGGCCCAGGATCCGCGCGATCCGGCCGATCTTCGCCATCTGGTCGGGAGTGGCGATGGCCGCGTCAAAGTCAAGCCACCCCTCCTGGATGCGGGCGACCAGGTCATCGCTACCCACCGCGTCCGCACCGGCGGCCTCGGCCTCGGCGGCCTTGGGGCCCACCGCGAACACGATCACGCGAGCGGTCTTACCGGTGCCGTGCGGCAGGTTGACCACGCCGCGGACCATCTGGTCCGCCTTACGCGGGTCGACACCCAGCCGCATGGCCACCTCGACGGTGGCGTCGAACTTGGTCGGGCTGCTCTCCCGGGCCAGCCGGATGGCCTCGGCCGGGGCGTAGAGCTTGTTGCGGTCGATCTGCTCGGCCGCCTTGCGGTAACCCTTGCTGCGCTGCATAGCCTCTAATCTCCTGTGGTCTCGTACGGGCCAGCGCGGCCCTCCCACGATTGGTATTGCGGGGGTGGAGCTCAGTCCTTGATGGTGATACCCATCGACCGGGCGGTGCCGGCGATGATCTTCTCGGCGGCCTCGACGTCGTTGGCGTTGAGGTCGGACATCTTCTTCTCGGCGATCTCGCGCAGCTGCGCCTTGCTGATCGCACCGACCTTGGCGGTGTGCGGGGTGCCGGACCCCTTGGGCACGCCGGCGGCCTTGATGAGCAGGCGGGCAGCCGGTGGCGTCTTCGAGTACGAACGAGAACGTCCGGTCCTCGAAAACGCTGATCTCGGCGGGCACGATGTCACCACGCTGGGACTCCGTCTGGGCGTTGTACGCCTTGACGAACTCCATGATGTTCACGCCGTGCTGGCCGAGCGCAGGGCCGACCGGCGGCGCCGGTGTGGCCTGGCCCGCCGGCAGCTGAAGCGTGAAGGTCTTGATGAGCTTCTTCTTCTTCGGAGGCATGACTCTTCCTGATCCTGGGCTGGAAAGTGGTACCGGCGTGGATGCCGGACCTGTCACAGGCGGACGCGCGTCTCACCGGGGGTGAGCAGGTTGAAGTTCGACGCGGCGCGACAGCCGGACGTATCAGGTTAGCGCACGGCACCGGCGGTCACGAAACCGCCTCTGGCGCGGCTCAGACCTTGGACACCTGGTTGAAGTTCAACTCCACCGGGGTTTCCCGGCCGAAGATGGACACCAGCACCTTGAGCGTCTGCCGGTCGCCGTTGATCTCGCTGATGGTGGCGGGCAGGGAGGCGAAGGCGCCGTCGATGACGGTGACCGAGTTGCCCACCTCGAAGTCGAGCACCTTGACCTCGGGCTTGGCCTTCTTGTCGACCTGCACCGCCGGGGCGAGCCACTTCAGCACCTCGTCCAGCGACAGCGGCGCTGGCCGGTCGGCGCGGTCGGTGGAACCGACGAATCCCGTCACACCGGGGGTGTTGCGCACGCACGAGTACGACTCGGGCGTGAGCTCCATCCGGACCAGGATGTAGCCCGGGAAGACCTTGTTCTGCACCTGCTGGCGCTTGCCGTTCTTGACCTCGACCTCTTCGCGGGTCGGCACCTCGACCTGGTAGATGAACTCTTCCATGTCGAGGCTCGTGATGCGCGTCTCGAGGTTGGTCTTCACCTTGTTCTCGTAGCCGGCGTAGGAGTGCACGACGTACCAGTCGCCCGGTGCATAGCGCAGCTTCTGTCGCAGCTCCTTGACCGGGTCGAACTCCGGTTCCTCGGGGCTGCCCGCGCCACCGGCGGCTGCCGTCGCTTCGGCCACGGTGTCGTCCGGCTCGGCCGCGGACACGTTGTCGGAGGCGTCGTTGCCGGTCGCCTCGCGGATCGTGTCGGTGTTCTGGCCGGTCTCGTCGTACTCGGGCACGCTGACTCTCTTCCATATCCGCCGGCCGTCGACCGGCGGCTGCTCGGTGTTGCTAGTTCGTGGCGCCGCTGTCAGTGCCTTTGCCGAAGACGAGGAACATCACGCGGACGAACCCGAGGTCGAGCAGCGCCACAAAAGTCATCATGACCGCGACGAACACGACCACGACGGTGGTGTAGGTCAACAGCTCCTTGCGGGTGGGCCAGATGACCTTCTGGAGTTCGGCGACGATCTCCCGGATGAAGCGGGCCACCCTGGCGAACGGGCCGCCACGCTTGCCTGCGTCCTTGCTCCTGCTCCGGGCGACCGCACCAGCCGAGGCCGGAACCTTCTTCTTGCGCGACCGGGCGGACTCGGCGTCGGCGTCGTCCGCGAGGTCGTCACCCTCGTCGTCGTCGACCTCGATCAGCTCGTCGTCGAGGTCCTCGACGTCATCGGACCGGTCGTCGTCGTTGACTGAGCGCCCGCGGTTCTTATCGGCCACTTCG
Source organism: uncultured Actinomycetota bacterium (assembly GCA_963742855.1). Lineage (GTDB taxonomy): Bacteria > Actinomycetota > Actinomycetes > Mycobacteriales > Micromonosporaceae > CAVUNP01. Next base: position 518,047 of record CAVUNP010000023.1, read on the forward strand.
CCCTCTTTCATCCGAACTAGCTGTCACGCGCCCGCGTCATGCGCCTTGTCACGACCATATCCCCATCGGGCAGCCCGACCGGGATCTGGCAGGGGCGACAGGACTCGAACCTGCAACCTGCGGTTTTGGAGACCGCTGCGCTACCAATTGCGCCACACCCCTTCGCGAGTTGAGTGGTGCCATGCCGATAACGACTACGCGTTGTCCGGTTGACGGACTCGCGTACCCACCTCGACAGGGGTCACTCACCCCACGGCGGACCAGTGTACGGGTACCCGGCCTCATCTCCCAAGCCGGGCTGGCGTACCCGGGCCCTGGCCTGAGCAAGGACCTTTTCACCGTTACAGGTGACGGTCAGATCGATGTGTGCCACCCCGTCCGCGACCTCACGGACGACTCCCGACACGACGATGTCGGTTCCCTCGTCGTCGTCCGGCACCACGACCGGCTTGGTGAACCGGACCCCGTACTCGGCCACCGCGGCCACTCCGGCCCACGCGGTCACCGCCCGGCCCGCCAAGGCCATGGTGAACATGCCATGGGCGATCACACCGGGCAGGCCGACCCGGTGCGCCGTACGGTCGCTCCAGTGGATCGGGTTGAAATCCCCCGACGCGCCGGCATACCGCACCAGGTCAGCCCGGGTGATCCGGAAGCGGTGCGCAGCCAGCTCCAGGCCCGCCACCAGCCGCTGCTGCGTCGTCTGGGTCATCGCACTCCGCTCCGGCGTCGTGGCACTCTCAGTCTTCCCCACGGATCACAAGTCGCGTCCACACGGTCACCACCGGCTCACCGGAGGTCGTGCTGACCGTGGTGCGGGTGGTCAGAAAGCCATGTCCGGCCCGCGTCATCGCTTCTTCCAGCACGCACACGCAGACGAGGTCATCGCCGGCCCGCACCGGCCGGACGTAGGAGAACCGCTGGTCACCGTGAACCACCCGGTCGTAGTCGACGCCCAGCGCCGGGTCGTCGATCACCACGTTGTTGGCCATCGTGGTGATCACGAACGGGAAGGTGGGCGGGGCGATGATGTCCGGATATCCCGCCGCCACCGCGGCCGCCGGATCGTGGTACACCGCGTCCTTGGCGCCGATCGCGTCGGCGAACTCCCGGATCTTCTCTCGCGCCACCTGGTACGGCACCGACGGTGGGTACGTCTTACCTACCTGCGACGGGTCGAGCGCCATGCCCTGGGTTAGCGGGTCTCGCGGTGCGGCGTGTGCTTGCCGCAGTTCGGGCAGAACTTCGCCAGTTCGATGCGGTCCGGGTCGTTACGGCGGTTCTTCTTGGTGATGTAGTTGCGATGCCTACACACCGAGCAGGCCATGGTGATCTTCGGACGAATGTCGGTCGCCTTAGCCACGGCGAACTGCCTTTCTAAGAATCCAACGTCGGATCGCTCACGCGGAGCGGTACAAAGACTAGCGGGGTGGCCAGCCGAACCGCAAAGCGGGACGCGTGTGGCGCCTCCCACGACATCGTGCGAAGTCTCGCGTGATGTCTGGTAGCGGTGGCCGGAATCGAACCGGCGACACAGCGATTATGAGCCGCTTGCTCTGCCATCTGAGCTACACCGCCGCGACCCGGGTCCCTGCGAGAGGGAGACCAGAGCCCCCTTACGGAATCGAACCGTAGACCTTCTCCTTACCATGGAGACGCTCTGCCGACTGAGCTAAGGGGGCGCGTGAGCGCTCGGGTTGAAGAGTACACGGCGCGCTCGGGTTGGTGAAATCAGATCCGGCATTAACGCGTTGTCGCAGCTCACCGCCCTACTGGTCGACTACTGGACGGCGCGCAGCCGCCGGGCGTCCGCGCTGACCGTGACGGCGGGGTCCGCCACGGGCGGTTCCTGCACCGACAACCAGGCCTCGAACCGCTCGAACGGCAGCGGACGGGAGAACAGGAAACCCTGGCCCATGTCGCAGCCCAGATCCTCGAGCAGGCCAACAGTTCGTTCGCTTTCCACGCCCTCGGCGACGACAACCAGACCGAAGTGCCGGGCCAACGCGACCACCGCCCGGACGATGGCCAGGTCACCCTCATCGGTGGCCATACCCTCCACGAAGGACCGATCTATCTTCACCTCGTGCACCGGCAGTCGGCGCAGGTGGGACAGTGACGAGTAGCCGGCTCCGAAATCGTCCACAGCCAGCCGTACGCCCATCTCGCTGAGACGCTTCAGCCCAGCCAGCGGACGGTCCGGCTCGCGGATCATGCCGTCCTCGGTGATCTCCAGAGTGAGCAGTGACGCCGGCACGTTGTGCTCGGCGAGCAGTTCGCCCACCCGGGCCGGGAAGGTGCGGGTCCATCAACGTACGGGCGGACAGGTTGACCGCGACCGGCAACGCTCGACCCGAGTCCAGCCAGTCCCGCGCCCGTCGCAACGCCTCGTGCAACACCACCTCGGTGAGTTCGCTCAGTTGACCGGTGTGTTCGGCGATGGCCACGAAGTCGGACGGCGGCACCTGGCCGTGGGCGGGATGCTCCCAGCGGGCCAGGCACTCCACCCCGACCACCCGGCGGTCAGGCAGCGCCACCTTGGGCTGGAAGAAGACCTCGATCTCGCCCGACTCCAGCGCGTGGCGCATGTCGGCGGCGAGCCCGGAACGATGCGTGGAACGCGACTGCAGGCCTGGGTTGAAGGCATGCACCGGGATCACGAACTGTTTCGCCGCCTCGACGGCCAGGCCCGCGCGGTTGAGCAGGACGTCGGCTTCAGTCGCCGTGATCGGGATGCACGGCCACCCCGATGGCCACGTCCACGTCCAACGTGATCGTGCCCAGCTCCATCGGCTGCTGGAGCTCCCCGCGCAACCGGTTGGCCAGCGTGAGCGCCTCGTCGCACATCAGGCAGCCGCAGGATGATCACGAACTCGTCGCTACCCAGGCGGCCGGCCAACGCCGCGGCCGGGGCGAGCCGGCGCAACCGGACGCCCACCTCGACCACGAGCTGGTCGCCGGCGTCGTGGCCGAGCGAATCGTTCACGTCGCGCAGTCCGTCGATGTCGAACAGCAGCACCGCGACCACCTCGCCCGGCGCCCGGACCTTGAGCGCCTCGTCCAGCTGGGCCAGCACCCGCCGACGGTTGGGCAGGCCGGTGAGCGAGTCGTGGTAGGCATCGAAACGCAGCCGGTCGATCAGGCGCGAGTTCTCCACCGCCACCGCGGCGTGCGCGGCCAGGGTCTCGAGCAGGCGTACATCGCTCTGCCCGAACTGGGGTAGGTCACCGAGCCGGCCGGCCACCTCGATCGAACCGATGACCGCCTCGCCGGACCGCAGCGGCACCACGATGACGTCCTTGACGCCGCTCTCGCGGATCAACGTACGCAGGTCGGGATCGCCCACCTTCGGCCCGACCACCAGGGTCACGCCCTCGGCCACCGCTCGGTCACGCAGCAGCGGCGGCGTGGCGCTGACGTCCAGGAGGCCGGGGGCATCGACGCGCGCGCTGAGCAGAGTTTGCGGATAGCGCCCGTACGCGGGCAGCCACAACGTCGCGTGTTCGGCCTGCAGAAGGTCCCGGACCCGGCCCAGCAACAGGTCGGGCAGCGTGCCGTTACGGCCGGCGTCGGCCATCGCGCGGGTGAGCTCGTAGAGCTCGGTGAGACTGCGGTGCTGCACCACGAACCGGGCGTACGAGCGGTACACCAGGACCAGGGCGAGACCGAGGCCGAGCAGGAACAGAATCGCCCACGGGTTGTACGTGTAGACGATGAGCACGACCAACCCGACGGTGATGTTCACCGCGGCGACCAGGGTCACCGACGCCGACGTACGGACCAGGCGCCGCAGCGGCGGCACGCCCTGGACGAGTGAGATCACCCCGATGACGGCAATCAACGAGATCAGACTGGATGTGCCGACCGCGACGGAAAGGATCAGCCAGGTATGTGGCACCACCTCGCCGTTGACGTCAGGCGGATTGGCCCAGACGATGGCGGCGCCGACTGTGGTGGCAGCGGCCACCGCGGACGCGTTGAACGCCAGCTTGACCACGCTGTGGCGCTGGACCGCGAGCACCAGGATCACCACAAGCACCCGCACCACGATCACGACCGCGGGCGGCAGGTAGAACAACGCCACCAGCAGCGGAATTTCGGTGATCGATTGATTGAACGAGTGTCTCCGCACTTCGAAGTGCAGAATCGTCACCTGGGCAACAGCGATCAGCGCCGCGAAGAGTGCGGCGAGGGGGAGCTCGCCGCCTGAGAACGAAGTCTGGGCCGCCATGGGGACGGCGATGATCAGGGTGATGACAAACAGTGGGGCCGCGATCAGGTACGCCAGCTCCTGCGGGCGTACCTGAGGGGATCGCAGCTTCGCCATTACGTTCCCCTGACCCCTACCTGCAGCAGGCTGCTACCGGCCTGCCACCGCCACCGGGCTCGCTGGCTGACCAATTCCCCAGGTGGTATCGGCCATCGCCGCGCTTCCACCGAGAACGGCAAGTGCCAAACCTGCCGCGATCGTCACGATCAGCACAACGCGATTGCGCCGACCTCGCTTACCAGTACGCATCGCCGCGTCTCCCATCGAAGAACACATGCTGGGCTTACTTTGGGACATCTGAGATGCTGCCACAGTTCAGGCACGTCGCACACTGTCGCCGACCTGGTTGAGCACTGCTGGCGACCAAGACTGGCCGTTCGACCTAATCAGAACAACGGATCGTGGTCGCGTGGCCGCCAACGGGTAACAGTCTTTCGCCTGGCACCGCTCGGGACAACTCCCCCTATTCACCAAAATTGGCGAGCAATTCGCAGTAGCTTGATGCGCCCTGTTGCATTTGCCCACCTTCGCCGGCAGTCCAAACGCGCCCAGCGAGGCCGCTGCGCTGTGCTGTAGCCTTCGCTGACTCAGCCGTCCCTGCCCGTCGCGGCGTTTCGGAGGAACAGGAATCCCTCATGCAGACAATGACCGACCCGGAGACCGCCGAGGGCCTGGACGTGGCCGAAACGAAGCGGATGAGTCTGCTTCAGCGATGGCTGCCCTTCTCGACCGCCGCCGCGGTCACGGTCGCAACGTTCCTGGTCACCGATACAACGATCACGGACGTCGTTCGGTATGCCGGATACTGGGCGTGGGGCATCATGTTGCCGGGCACGCTGGTGTACAGGGCGCTTCGACGCAAGCCACACAGCCTCGTCGACGATCTCGCGATGGGCGCGGCCCTCGGTCTGATCTTGGAGATCATCGCTCTCACGGCGATGTCGTTGACCGGATTGCGGGCATTCCTACCGTTCTGGCCGGTGCTGATAATACTGCTGTGCCTGGGCGTCCCCGCCGCTCGGCGGCGAGTGCTGGCCACGGGCAGCGGCCAGCGCCCGTCCTTGCTCTGGTCATGGGCCGTGGCCGGCGTCTACCTGGTGGTACTGGGCTACCTGGCGGTGGCGTTCATGGCGCCCGTTGATCTCCACCCGGCGGACGGCCAGGCATACCACATCGACCTGGTCTACTTCCTGTCGATCGTCGGCGAAGCCAAGCACCACTTCCCGCTGGAGAAGCCGTCGCTTGCCGGCGAGTTGCTGAACTATCACTGGTTCGCGTACGCCCACATGGCTGTCGGCAGCATCGTCACCGGGGTGGACGCGTCCACCGTGATGTTCCGGCTCTCGCTCGTACCCCTGTCCGCCCTCGCCGCCGTCCTGATGTCCGTGGTCGGCTGGCGGGTGTCCGGCAAGCAATGGGTGGGGGTCGGAGGTGCCGCATTGGCCCTGGTTGTGGGTGAGGTCGCCATCGGCAGCCAGGCATGGGGTGTGATGGGGGGCCAGATCGCCTACCAGCTGTGGTGCAGCCCGTCGGTCGTCTACTCCTTCATCTCCGCCCTCGCGATCCTGGCGCTCATCGTCGACCAGTTACGCCGCGATCCGGACACCTATCTGAAGGCCGGGCCACTCGTGCTGCTGGCGGTCTTTGTCATGGCGGCCCCAGGCGGGAAGTCGACTGTCGTACCGGTCGTGTTGTGCGCCGTCGGCCTGGTCTGCCTGGTGCAGTTGGTCACCCGCCGGTTCACGGTCTTCCCGTGGCTCATTGCCGGCATACTGCTGGTCTCGCAACTGTTCGCCATGGCCGTGTTCTACCGATTCCAGACGTTCGACATGAAGCTCGACCCGTTGCACACCGTACGAGACACGCTGGACCTGGACCCCGCCTGGCCGAATTGGCGCGTGGCCGTCGCCTACGGGATCGGCACCGTCGCCTTCGTCATCTACTGGGCCACCCGCCTCGCCGCCGCCCCCGCCGCGCTATGGCGACGGCGCGACGTCACGCTCATCGAGTGGCTCTTGGTGGGCGGCACCATTGCCGGTTTCGCCGCCGGGCTGCTGCTGTACCACCCCTCCATGGGGCAGTTGATGGTGATGCGGATCGGGGTGCTGTTCGGAGCCATCCTGTCCGCGATGGGCGTGGCCAGGTTGGTCGAACGGCTCGACCTCAGCGCGCGGGCCGTGGCGGGCCTGGTGGGTGGCGCGGCCACGACCGTGCTCCTCGTCTGGACCGCGCTGTACCTCCGTTACGGCGCCACCGTCAAAGTGGACGGCGACCAGCTTTTCCGGGTCACCCGGATGATCGCGGCCATCGGCTTGGTCGTCGCGCTCATTCTCGCCGCCGGATGGTTGGTCGAGCGGCACCGTCCACAGTGGCGCGGCCGGACCCGGCTCGGCGCGCTGCTGGTCGTCCTGACCGCCGGCCTGATGGGGCTGCCGTCCGACGCGATCTGGTACCCGAACATGAGCGGCGGCTACCACATCACCGTCAGCGCCACCCAGCAGGAAGCGGCCGCCTGGGTACGGGCGAACACATCCGACGACGACGTTCTCGCCACCAACGGGCACTGCGTCTCCCCACCGCCGGACTACCCGCCATACGGCACCTGCCTCAACCTGAGCTACTGGCTGTCCGCCTGGTCCGAGCGGCGGGTTCTGCTCGAAAGCTGGGGCTACGGCGGCGAAGTCCGACCATTCGGCCCCTACTCGGACCCCGCCTACCAGGCCGCCAACGACCGGGTGTTCACCGCCCCCACCGCCGAGGGAATCGACTGGATGCGTGCGAAAGGGGTTCGCACCCTCGTCGTCGACCGCCGCTTCGGCGAAGAGTCGCCGCAACTGGGCACCTTCGCGCGGCTGGCGTGGCAACGCGACTACATCGCCATCTATGCCGTCAACGACGACTAGTCGGTACTGGAGTCCAGGACGACGAACCCACGACTAGGTGTCCGCCCGGCGCGCCTCGTACAGGTCCGCAAGGAATTCATCCAGTTCCTCGCCGGACTCGAAGGTGCCTGGATGAGCAAGGTCATCCGCGGACGCGATCGGACCGACCCCCTGACGACAGGCCAGTTCGGCCACCGACACCATGCCCCCACGCGGATCGTCGGGCAGGTTCTCGGCGTTACTGGTCATCCGGCACCCTCTCCCGCGTACGCCAGCGAACTATCGGGAACGTTCACGGCGCCTACTCAGCAGGTTACCGACCACGACGAAAGTCTGCGCAGCGCTGGCTGCGCAGCGCTGGCTGCGCAATTGTGCGTCGCAGGTGCGCAACGCTGTGTCGCAGGTTGGACCGCAGGCGAACAGCCCAGCCGCCTGCGTATAGGCCGATCTCTACCACGTATTTGCCCCAGGACTCCCGTAGAGAGCCGTCTACAGCCCGAATCGGCCGGACAAACGACAACGGCCCCGGACCGGCATTTCTGCTGGTCAGGGGCCGTTTTCGCACCTGGTGGCGGGTAAGGATTCGAACCTTCGTAGCTTTCGCGACGGATTTACAGTCCGCTCCCATTGGCCGCTCGGGCAACCCGCCGGGCGCGCCGCCGTGTCGAGGCGCGCGGCGGAAGCAAGGAGAGCGGTGCGCCCGGGGCGGTTTGCAAACGGGTAGCGTCATCTGGAGCAAGCGGCTGGTCAGAGAGCTGACGGACCGGGAACACCTACGGGAGCGGAGATAACGTGGCCGACACTCCTCGTTCGACATCGTCAGCAAAGTCGACCGTCAGGAGGTCGACAACGCCCTGAACCAGACCGTGAAGGAGCTGGGTCAGCGCTTCGACTTCCGAGGAACGAACGCCCAGATCGCCTGGGCCGGCGAGGAGGCCGTCACGCTGACCGGCGGAGACCGAGGAGCGGGTCAGGGCGGCGCTGGACGTCTTCAAGGAGAAGCTGGTCAAGCGGCAGATGTCGCTGAAGTCGCTCGACGCCGGCGAGCCCAGGTCGTCGGGCAAGACCTACAAGATCGACGCCAAAATCGTCCAGGGCATCGAGTCGGACAAGGCGAAGGTGATCTCGAAGAAGATCCGCGACGAGGGCCCCAAGGGCGTCCAGGCTCAGATCCAGGGCGACCAACTGCGGGTGACGGCGAAGAAGCGCGACGATCTCCAGGCCGTCATCGCGCTGCTGAAGAGCTCCGAGTTCGACATTGCGCTCCAGTTCACGAACTACCGCTGATCTCAGCCAGCGGTACCGCCTCGCGCGTCGGGGAATGCCAGCGACTCCCAGAAGTCCGCCGGTGCGGGCAGTTCGACGGTGGCCGTCAGCCAGACGGTCATCGCCATGCCGTGGGTGCCGACCCGCCAACGGACGCGGCCCGGCGATCGCCAGATCAAACTTTCCCGATTGTGCGAACTTGAGGGTCGCCGGCGACCTCAAATCCGGCACAATCACGCGCCGCCCGGACACAACGAGGACTCCCGACCTGATATCCAGGATTGTGCGAACTTGAGGGTCGCCAGCGACCCCGAGGCCGACACAATCCCGCGCATGCGAGCCCGAGCGAGCCCGAAAAACGCACAGAACAAGCCGCCGCCCGGGGAGGTGGGCGACGGCTTGTCTTGCGGTGTCCGGGCGACGCTGTGTACCCGTGGCACCGGGGCTTAGCGCATGTGCTGGATCGGTCCCTGGTTGGCGGCCATCTCCTCCAGACGGGCGACGCGCTGCTCCATCGGCGGGTGGGTGGAGAACAGGCTCCGGATACCACCACCGCGGAACGGGTTGTCGATCATCAGGTGGGCGGTGCTGGCGAGCTGTCCGTCTGCCGGCAACGGCATCGCCTGCGTACCCATGTGGATCTTGCGGAGGGCCGAGGCGAGAGCCTGCGGGTCGCCGGTGAGCGTGGCCCCTGACGCGTCGGCCTGATATTCGCGGCTGCGGCTGATGGCGAGTTGGATGATGGTCGCGGCAAGGGGGCCGAGGATCATCATGAGCAGCACGCCAGCGATCCCGGGGCCTTCGTCGTCATCAGAGCGACCGATCGGGAGGAACCAGGCGAGGTTGGCCAGCATCGTGATGATCCCGGCCAGGGCCGCGGCCACCGACGAGATGAGGATGTCGCGGTTGTAGACGTGTGAGAGCTCGTGGCCGATGACGCCACGCAACTCCCGCTGTGTGAGCATTCCGAGGATGCCTTGCGTCACACAGACGGCGGCGTTTTGCGGGTTCCGGCCGGTGGCGAAGGCATTGGGCTGTGGCGTGGGGGAAATGTAGAGCCGCGGCATGGGCTGGCCAGCCTGGGTCGACAGTTCGCGCACCATGGCATAGAGCTCCGGCGCCTGGCGCTCAGTCACCGGACGGGCGCCCATGGTCTTGAGCGCAAGCTTGTCGGACCAGAAGTAGGTCGCGGCGTTCATACCGAGCGACAGGAACACGGCGATCACCAGGCCGGCGGACCCGCCGAACCAGTAACCGACCAGCAGGATCAGCGATGTGAGCAGGCCTAGCAGGGCAGCGGTCTTGACTCCGTTGCGGTGCCGATGCACGGGAAACTCTCCTTCTACGAGACGACGCACACCATGCAACGTCCGTCTCCATGTTGCATGTTCCCAAGCGAAGCCTGAGTAAACCTGCAACAAAGCTGGGAGGTTTCTGAGTGCCAAAACCTGCCGCAGAAACTACGACAGGGCGCCCAGCACTAATTGTGGGACAAACCCGACTATCAGTACGGCAACCGCGGCGGCGGCCAGCGCCAAGCCCACCCCAACGGGAACCCGGGGGAAGGAGGGCGCGGACGGGGCAGGCGCGAAGAGTGCCGCCACGGCGCGCAGGTAGTAGGCCAAGCCGAGGACCGCGTTGAGCGCTACCACCACAGCCAGCCAGCCGGTTTGCCCGACCAGCAACGCCTGCACCACGGTCACCTTGGCGAACAGTCCGGCGAGCCCCGGCGGCAGTCCGGCCAGGCCGGCCAGGGACAGCCCGAACAGCGCGGTCACCCACGGCCGGCGGCGGGCCGCGCCGGCGTAGTCGACGAGCGCGCCCCCATCGCCGGCGCCCCGCAGCGCGACCAGGGCGCCGAAGGCGAGCGCCTCGAGGATCACATAGAAGACCGCGTACGACAGTGCGGCGGTGACCGCCCCCGGGAAGGAGACGGCGGCCAGTGGCGCGATGAAGTAGCCGGCCTGTGCCACCGACGACCAGGCGAGCAGCCTCACCATCCGGCGCTGTCGCAGCGCGACCAGGTTGCCCACGGTCATCGTTAGCGTGGCCACGATCGCGAAGAACGTGCCGGGCAGTTGCGGCCAGGTACCCAGTGGACCGGCGGCGACGTAGACCAGGGCGATGACCCCGCCCAGCTTGGACGCGGTCGACAGGTACGCCGCCACAGGTAGGGGTGCGCCGTCATACGTGGCCGGCGCCCAGGCGTGCATCGGCACGGCGGCAACCTTGAAGGCCAGCCCCGACAACAGCAGCACGCCGGCCACCAGGACGAGTGGTTCAGCCCCGCACCCCGCTGATCAGGGCCGGCATCGTGGCGAAGTGCACCGATCCGGTGGCGGCATAGAGCAACGCGGCGCCCATCAGGGAGACCGCGGTGGAGACCACGGACACGACGAAGAACGTGACCGCAGCCTCGGCCGAGGCCAGTTCCCGCCGGCGCAACCCGACCATGACGTACAGCGGCAACGTCAGCGTTTCCAACGCCACCACAAGCGTGATCAGGTCGCGGGAAGCGGCCAGCACCACGCCGCCGGTCATCGAGGCGGCCAGCAGGAAGCAGTACTCCCCCACCGGCACATCCGCCGCGCTGCGCAGAACCGGTCCGGACAGCGCCAGCACCACCAGCGCGAGGCCGGCGAAACAGTACGCCGCCCAGCATGGACGTGCCGTCCCAGACGTACGAGCAGACGCCGTCCGCCACGCAGAAGGTGGCCCTGGTCCCGCCCCGGTTCGCCAGCACGGCGGCCAGCACGGTCGCCACGGCTCCCGCGGCGGTGGCCGCGACCACCGGAGTCCGCCGGCCCGGCAACAGCAGGTCGGTGATGAAGGCGAGCAGCGCGGCGCCCGCGGCACAGTACGCCGGCAGCAGCGCGACGTGGTCAATCATCGCGGACCGACCAGTTGCTGCACCGGCGCCAGCGACAGTGCGGTGACCAGCGCCGGCACTACGCCCACCGCCAGCGCGAGCAGAACCAGCGGTGCCCAGGCGACGACTTCCGCCGGCCTCACACCGATGGGCGACACTGCCAGGCCCAACGGCCCTGCGGACGAAGGCGCCGCGGACGAAGGTGTCGCCGAGGCTGGGCGCGGCCGTGGGTGACCTGGCGAAGCAGGCGCAGGAAGTACGCGGCGGCCAGGGCCGCGCCGAGCGCGGCCACACAGCCGAGAACCGTCCAGAGCGGACCGCCACGGGAGAAGGCGGCGAACACCGCGAACGCCTCGCCCCAGAATCCAGCCAGGCCGGGCAGGCCCAGCGATGCGATCGCCGCGTAGCCGAGCAGTCCGGACAGCACCGGTTCGGTCTCCCGTAGCCCGCCGAGTTCGTCCAGGCTGCCGGTATGGGTGCGGTCCTTGACCGAGCCGACCAGGAAGAACAGCAGACCGGTGATGACGCCGTGGGCGATGTTCCCGATCACCGCCGCCTGCAGGCCGATGCTGGTGAGGGTCGCGATGCCCAACAGGACAAAACCCATGTGCCCGACCGAGGAGTAGGCGATGAGGCGCTTGAGTTCCGTCTGGGCCAGGCAGACCAGCCCACCGACGACGATCGCTGCGACTGCCAGCACCCCCAAGTAGGGCGCCACCTTGGCCGCACCCTCCGGCGCGACCCCGACCGCGACCCGGATCAAGCCGTAGGTACCCATCTTCAACAGCACCCCGGCCAGGATCACCGATCCGACCGTGGGCGCCTCCGTGTGGGCGTCCGGTAACCAGCTGTGCAGCGGCCACAGTGGACTTTTCACGGCGAAGGCCACCGCGAACAGGATGAACGCGGCCAACTGGATGCCCGGCGGCAGGCTGACCGTCTGGGTCAGCGCGACGATGTCGGCCGTGCCTGCCGAGGCCACTACCGTGAACACACCGACGAGCAGCAACACCGAACCAAACAAGGTGTACAGCACGAACTTGCGCGCCGCGTGCCGCCGGCCGGGACCGCCCCAGACCGCGATCACCGCATACATCGGCAGCAGCACCACTTCGAAGAACACGAAGAACAGCACCAGGTCCAAAGCCAGGAAAACGCCCAGCATGCCCGCCTCGAGTACCAACAGCAGGCCGGCCAGGTGCCGGCCCCGGCCGGCTGGCCCCGGTGCGTGCCAGCAGGTGTAGACGGTGCACAGCAGCGTGAGCAGCGTGGTCAGCAGCACGAGCGGGTAGGACAGCCCGTCCACTCCAATGTGGAACCTCAGATGCAAAAAGGGCACCCAGGGCAGGTCCAGCGAAACCCACCCTTGAGCTCGATAGGCGAGCAGCGCCGCACTGGCCACAAAGGACAACCCGGCGGCAATCGCGGCCACGACGCGACCCGCCCGGTCGAGCCGGTCCGGGAAGGTCATCGCGGCCACCGCACCGAGTGCCGGGAGTACCAGCGTGACGAGCAGCAGGATCATGGCCACACTCCACTCACGACGCCGGTGATGACGATGGCGGCCAGGCTGACCAGCACGGCGCCAGCAAGCACCCCGGTCAGGGCCCGTGGTAGCGCTGCCCGGTGCGCCGACGCGACCAGTCCGGCCAGTCTTACGGCGGCCCGGCCGGTGCCCTCGACCACGCCGTCCACTCCGGACTCATCCATCCGGCGCGCGAACCTGCCCAGGGCCCGGACCGGGCGGGCCACCAGCAAGTCCTGTACCTGGTCGAGGTAGAAGCCGTTGGCGAACACCGGGCCGAGCGGACCGAGCACCCCGGCCGGATCGTCGCGCCGCCGCCACAGCCACCACACGAACAGGCCACCGAGCCCGGCCCAGACCACCGTGATCACGGCAGTCGGATTCCAGGCCGAGATGCTCGGCCCCGAGATGGTGGGCAAACGCCGGCGACAGCGCGGCAAAGCCCAACAGACCCGTGGGTACGGCCAACGCGAGCACCGGCCAGGCCATGGCCCGCGGTGGTTCGTGGGCATCCCGGGCTGCCTCGGAACGGGCCGGACCGAAGAACGTGCGCAGCCACAGTCGGGTCGCGTATCCGGCCGTGACGACGACGGTGACCAGGCTGGCGACGTAGACGAACACATTGCGCCAGCCCGCACCGTCGAGAGCCGCCTGCAGGGATGTCGTCCTTGCTCCAGAATCCGGCCAGCGGGGGAAGGCCGACCAGCGCGCCGAGGCCGATCGTCGTGCACCAGAAGGTGACCGGCATGGCCGTGGCGCAGCCCACCCATCCGGGACATCAGATTGGACCCGACCGCATGGATCACCGATCCGGCAGCCAGGAACAGCAACGCCTTGAACGCGGCGTGCGTGAGCAGGTGGAACAACGCGGCGGCGGGCGAGCCCACGGCCAGGGCGCCGACCATGTAGGCGATCTGCGACACCGTCGACCAGGCCAGCACCCGCTTGATGTCGTCCTGCGTGGTGGCGGCCAGCGCACCGAGCAGCATGGTCACCACCGCGATGCCGGCCAGCACGTTGAGCGCGGTCGGCGAGGCGAGAAACAGCGGGTACAACCGGGTCACCACGTACACCCCGGCCGCGACCATGGTGGCCGCGTGGATCAGCGCGCTGATCGGCGTCGGCCCGGCCATCGCGTCCGGCAACCAGGTGTGCAACGGGAACTGTGCGCTCTTGCCGAGCACCCCGGCGAGCAGCAGCAGGCAGGCCACGGTGGTCGTGGCCGGTGTCAGCACGCCGTGCGCCAGCACGTCGGAGATCCGGAAGCTGCCCGCACGTACCCCGAGGACCGCGATGCCAAGCAGGAAGCCGATGTCCCCGACCCGGGTGACCAGGAACGCCTTGACCGCCGCCGCCGGCGCCTCGGGCAACCGCCGGTCGTGTCCAATCAGGAGGTAGGAGCAGATGCCCATGACCTCCCACCCGACCAGCATCACCACCAGGTCACCGGACACCACCACCAGCAACATGGCCGCGGTGAACAGGCTGACCTGAGCCGCATAGGGGGCGTACCGGTCGTCGTCGGCCAGGTAGGCGGTCGAGTACACCTGCACCGCCAGCGCGACCAGACCGACCGCGACCGCCACGTAGCAGGCGGCGGGGTCCAGCCGGACTCCCGCGGTGACCGCGAGGCCGCCGAAATCCGCGATCCGATGGCTCGTCTCCACCAGGCCGTGCACTGTCAGCGCCAGCACGATGGCGAGCAACACGGCGACCGCCGAGCCGGCAATGCCGAGCCAGGCCGCGCCACGGCGGTTGCGGACAGGCAGGAGCAGTCCGGACAGTCCGCACAGCATGGGTGCCAGCGGCAGGGCCGCGCCGAGTACGCCGGTCATCGCAGCACCTCACCGGGACCGTCGACCAGCTCGACCGACGGTCCGGCCCCGCGCTGGGGCGGAGCCGGTACGGCCCCACGCTGAGGTGGAACCCGGCCAGGTTCGCTGGCGTGCCCGGCCGCTGTGGCCGGCGCCAGCGCGATCTCGTCCAGCTGGACCGACCGGCGCAGCCGGTAGAGCTGCAGCACGATGGCAAGCCCGACGCCGATCTCCGCGGCCGCCAGCACGATCACGAACAGGGCGAACACCGCGCCGGTGTGTGGCAAGGTGGCCTTGACCGTGCTGTCGGCCGTAACCAGCACCAGGTTGACCGCGTTCAGCATCAGCTCCACGGCCATCAACAACAGCACGGCGTTACGACGCGCGAGCACGCCGTAACAGCCCAGTCCGAACAGGGCGGCCGCGACAACGTACGGGATGACCGGATGCATCACCGCTCGCCCTCCACGCCCGAAATGCGCGTGTCCGGAGTGCGCCGCGCGCCGACATCTGGACGGGATATCACGATCGCCCCGATCAGCGCCGCGAGCAGGAGCACCGAGAGCAGCTCGAACGGCAGCACCCAGGTGCGGAAGATGGCCGAACCCATCTCGGCCGGACCACCGGGCCCTGAAAGTTCCACAGTGGACCAACGGAACGCGTCGACCAGCAGCGCGGCCAGGCCCAGCCCGGCTGCCGCCGCCCGACCAGCGCGCCGGCCAGCCGGGCCGGTCCAGGTCGTCGGAGGCGCCGATCGGTGCCCTGGTCAGCATGACCGCGAACAACAACAGCACGACCACCGCGCCAACGTAGATCAGCACCTGTACCCAGGCCACCAGCTCGGCGGTGAGCACCAGGTAGTAGCCCGGCCAGCGCGCCGAGGCGACGACCAGCCACAGCCCGGCCCGGACAATGTGACGGGTGGTCACCACCGCCCCGGCCGCACCGATCGCGACCGCGCCGAGGGCAAGCAACAGCACGTCAGCCGTGGTCATCGATGCCCCTGCTTCATGGGCGACATCCTTTCACCCTTTGGATCGCCAGACGAGGTCGCGCTCACCGGCTACCGGCGGAAACAGTCACAGCGGGCACATAGGGCATCGGCGACTGACCGCAGGTAGGGTAAGTAGGCCGCATCGGGCACCGGAACGCGGGAGGAACGCCATGAACGTCGGGTCTCCGTTACTGTCCGTGGTGATCCCGATGTACAACGAGGAGGACGTGCTGCCCATCCTGGTCAGCCGACTGCGTCCCGTCCTGGATGGCATCGGTGACCCCTACGAGGTGGTCGCGGTTGACGACGGCAGCGCGGACCGCACCAGGGACCTGCTCAACGCGATCCGGGCGGACTGGCCGCAGCTTCGCGTCCTCACCCTGCGCCGCAACTCCGGTCACCAGGCGGCACTGACCGCGGGGTTGCGCAATGCCACCGGCCGCTACACCGTCAGTCTCGACGCCGACCTGCAGGATCCGCCGGAGAAGATCCCGGAAATGTTGCGGCTGGCCCAGGCGGAGAACCTGGACATCGTCTACGGCATCCGCAACGACCGGACCACCGACACCTTCGCCAAACGCCATACCGCCGGCCTGTACTACTGGCTCACCCGCCGCCTCACCGGGGTCCGGCTGCACCCGGATGCCGGGGATTTCCGCCTGCTCAGCCGGGCCACTCTCGACGTCCTCACGGACATGCCCGAACACCAGCCCGTCTATCGCCTGCTCGTGCCGTGGATCGGTTTCCCCAGCGGCGAAGTGCGCTACCGCAGGGAAGCGCGCGCGGCGGGTCACACCAAATACCCGCTCAGCAAGATGGTCCGGCTGGCCGCGGACAGCATCACCAACTTCTCCGCCGCGCCGCTGCGGCTCGCCACCTGGTTGGGTGGCGTCAGCTTCTTCTTCTGCCTGCTGATGCTGGCCTACGTCATCGTCGCGTTCGCGCTGAACCAGACGGTGCAGGGCTGGGCCAGCGTGCTGGCCTGCGTACTGTTCCTCGGTGGCGTCCAGTTGCTCTGCCTCGGTCTGCTGGGCGAATACCTCGGCCGCCTCTATGCGATGGGCCAGCAGCGTCCCGCATACTTCATCAGGCACGACACCGCCACCGAGGCGACCATCGACGGCGACCTCGAAGCCGCCGGACTCGACCTCACCGGACCCCGGCGGTCGCAGGCCTAACTGGTCCGGCGAGGTTGGTCTACCGGGGTTGGTTCTGCGGGTTCGCAGCCAGCCATTCCCCGGTCTTGTCATCGATGACGGCTTGGAACAACGTCCGTGCCTTGGCCATGTCCAGCTCGACCGAGGAGCCGGCCGCCGTCGTCATGGTGCCCTTGTAGGGTGCGGTTGCGAAGTCCATGTTGGCCGGTTTGATGTTGCGCAGCGCAAGGATGAGGTCGCGCAGGTTCATGCTCTGGTCAACCGTGACCGAGGTCGCCGCGGTGACGATCAACGAGTCCAGCTTGATCGGGTTCGTCAGCATTCCGGAATCGGAGATCTTGTTGGCCAGTGCCCGGACCACCAGCTGCTGGTCGTGAATGCGGCCGAAGTCGCCGCCGGGCACGGACTTGCGCTGGCGCATGAAGTCCTCCGCCTCTTCCGGGCCCATGTCGTGGCAGCCCTCTTCCCACACCCGTTTTGTGTGCAGGGACGTGACCCGGTACGGCACACAGACGTTCACGGTGCCGACTTGGGCCACCATGGTGTGGATGCCCTCGAAGTTGACAATCATCGCGCCGTCGAGCGGAATCTTGGTCAGCTCGTAAACCGTCTTCGCGGCCAGTTTGGCCCCGCCGAACGCGAACGCGGCATTGATCTTGTTCATGCCGCCCTTCCAGCTCCCGCCGGCCGGCACGTTCACGTAGCTGTCCCGGGGAATGGAGAAGATGAAGGCCCCGTCGTGCTTCGCGTTGACATGCACGATCATGATCGTGTCGGACCGGGAGCCATCCGGATCGTCGATCGGTGCCGGCCCCTCGGCCCGCGAGTCGGAGCCGAGAACCAGGAAGTTCATCGGGCTGGTCGCGGCGTCGGGCGGGGCCACCGGCTTGGGCACGTCGCCCAGGATGTCCTGACGGGTGACCTTGTCCTCGTACCGGTTCACGAGTCCGATCACGACCGCTGCCGTGGTACCGGTGCAGACCAGCACGAGCGTCACCATCACGATCGCGAGGGTCTTCCACGCCGACCGGCGGCGGCGGTGAACGCCGGGCGCGACCTCCTCGCCGGCATCGTCGGCGTCCGCGTCAGGTGGCGGCGCCGTGCCTTCGTCGGTCGAGCGATCCTCGCGCAGAACTGAGCCCACCCGGGCTTCCTCCCGCGGCCGCGGAACCGCCGCGGTCGTGGGCGAAGCGTCGGCCAGACCGAGATCACTCAGATCAAGCTGGGAGGTAACGTCGTTCGCCGCGTTGTCGGCGTCGGTCATGAGGCGAAACCGTAGTGGTCAGTAGGACTACGGACAACTCACAGGCCACAAAACGACACAAGGTCACCGTCGCTGAGCGGCGGTCTCCTCCTTGGACGGATCACCGTTCGGGTCGTGTGCCGGCGGTACGGGCACCGTCCACATCCACTCGCGCAGCGTCTGCTTCTCATGCAGCAGATCGCGGATGTCGTACTCGGCGTACTCGAACTCCGGAGTCCAGTACAGCGCGTCGAACGGGCACGCCTCGATGCAGATGCCGCAGTACATGCACAGCGAGAAGTCGATCGCGAACCGGTCCAGGACGTTACGTTGCCGCGGTCGCGCCGCACCGGGGACCGCGACCTCCTCCTTGTGGGAGTCGATGTAGATGCACCAGTCCGGGCACTCCCGGGCGCACAGCATGCATACCGTGCAATTCTCCTCGAACAGCGCGATGACCCCCCGCGACCGGGGCGGCAGTTCGGGCGAGACGTCCGGGTACTGATGGGTATGCGATGGGCTCAGCATGGTCTTCATAGTGACCGCGAGCCCCTGCCCAAGCCCGTGACCTGGTACTCCACTCATGACGGCATCCTCCCCTATCAGCCGAGCGCGACCCGTACCCCCGCGGTGAGGACGAGTTGGAACAGCGCCAGCGGCACCAGTGCCAACCAGCAGATCCGTTGCAGTTGATCCTCCCGCAGCCGGGGATAGGCCACTCGCACCCAGATCACCACGAAGGACACTGCGAAGATCTTCAGCAACGTCCACAGCCAGCCGAACTGGTCGTCAAAGGGTCCGCGCCAGCCGCCCAGGAACAGCACCGTGGTCAGCGCCGCGATCACGACGATGCCCACATACTCGGCCAGCAGGAAGAACGCGAACCGCAGCCCGGTGTACTCGGTCAGGTACCCGAACACCAGCTCCGAATCGGCGATCGGCATGTCGAACGGCGGCCGGCGGATCTCGGCCAGGCCGGCCACGAAGAACACCACCATGGCGGGCAGCTGCCAGAGCAGCCACCAGGGCCGCCAGGCCTCCACGATGCCGGTCAGCGACAGTGTCCCCGCCGCGATGGCCACACTCGCCGCGGCCAGCACGAACGGCAGCTCGTAGCCGAGCAGTTGGGCCGCCCCGCGCAGGCCGCCCAGCAACGAGTACTTGTTGGCCGAGGACCAGGCGGCCATCAGCACCGAGACCACGCCGAAGCCGAGTACCGCCAACACCACGAACAGGCCGGCGTCCAGTGGCGCACCGACCAGGCCGGGGCCCAGCGGGATGAACAGCAGCACGACCAGGTACGGCAACAGCGCGACGAACGGCGCGAGGCGAAACACCGGCCCGTCCGCCGCGGCCGGCGTGACGCTCTCCTTCTGGACGAACTTCACCCCGTCCGCGATCAGCTGCGCCCAGCCGTGGAACCCGCCCGCGTACATGGGACCCAGCCGGCCCTGCATGTGCGCCATGACCTTGTGCTCAGCCTGACCGACGATCAGCGGCAGGGTGAGGAAGGCCACCAGCACCCCGACCACGCGGATGGCGAGTTCCAGCCAGACCGGCATCAGGCCTCCTCGTCCCGTCGCCGGCGGGGACCCCACTCACCTGGTGCCGGTACGCCCGGCGGCCGCATCGGCGCCCGCCTGGCCCCACCCTCCACGCGCTCGCCGTGCCGCCTTCGCTCGCACTGCGGCTCGCGACCTGCCCGCGCTCGCGTGCGCCTTCGCTGCACTCCTCGCTGCGCTCGCTCCTCGCGCTCGCCGTGCCGCCTTTCGCTCGCGACTGCGGGGCTCGCTGACGCTCGCTCCTCGCGCTCGCCTGGCTCCTTGGCGCCGGGCCAGGCTTTCGCGACCCGCGAGGCCAGCACGAAGTCCTTGCGCAGCGGATGCCCTTCGAACTCGGGCGGGAGCAGCAGCGGTACGAGGTTGGGGTGGCCCGGGAAGTCGACTCCGAACATCTCGTGGGTCTCCCGTTCGTGCCAACTGGCACCGGGGTAGACGTCGACGATCGTGGCCAGCGCCGGGCGTCTGCCGGGGCACCTGGGTGCGGATGAGCACACCGTGGCGCGCGGCCGTGGACCAGAGGTGGCAGACGATCGTGTAACCCCGGTCCGCATTGCTCTGGTCCAACTCGTCCACGGCGGAGAGCCAGTCGAAGAAGTCGCAGTCCAGGTGGTCCCGGGCGGCGGTGATCGCGCTCACCCAGGACAGGGCCGCGACATCGACCGTGGCGCGGGCCCAACGGTCCCCGCCGGACACGCTCGCCCGGGCGTCGGCAGGCTGGCCGGTCGCACGCTGGAGGACCTGAATCAACTCGGTGCCGACCTCTTCGGGGGTCATACCAGGGATCCTATGGTCGCGGTCAGAAACCGGGTGGGCGTACCAGCGGCGCGGTGAGGGCGTCGGTGCCGCGTGGTACGCCGCCGATGCCGGACCGCTCGTTCGCGATCTTCTCCTGCAGCCGCAGGATGCCGTGCAGCAGCGCCTCCGGCCGCGGTGGGCAGCCGGGCACGTAGACGTCGACCGGGATCAGCTGGTCGACACCCTTGGTGACCGAATATGAGTCCCAGTACGGTCCGCCGCAGTTGCTGCATGCCCCGAACGAGATCACATATTTGGGTTCGGGCATCTGGTCGTAGAGCCTCTTGATCGCCGGTGCCATCTTGTCCGTGACCGTGCCGGACACCACCATCAGGTCCGCCTGCCGGGGTCCATGCGCGAACGGGATGACGCCAAGGCGGATGAAGTCGTGCCGACCCATGCTGCTGGCGATGAACTCGATGGCACAGCAGGCGAGACCGAAGTTGAACACCCACAACGAGTAGCGCCGACCCCAGTTCAGCACGAACTTGATCGGCTCCCCCAGCACCCCGGGTAGTTGCCCCATGCGGGCAGCGTACTCGCCGTACGAGGATCGGCCGGCCACCGGCTGAGCGCGACAGATGCCGCAGGCTCCGACAAAATACGTAAAACATGGGCAATACCCGCAACCTTGGGTACGGGTCGGCGTGTTTCACATGTGAGGCAGCACCAGCCCACCGACACCCGCGAACGCACGGATAGACCCTCGACCGCCGGGAGGCGCACAGTGACCCCCAACCGGGGCGCCGAACCCCCGCCGGGATGGCAGAGTGACGAGGGCTTCGAGGCGTTCTACACGCTCAACCACCGGCGGCTGCTCATCGCCATGTATGCCTACGTCGGCGATCTGAGCCTGGCTCAGGATCTGGCCCAGGAGGCCTTCGCCCGGGCCCTGCCCCGGTGGCAGCGACTGTCCACCTACGACGACCCACTCGCCTGGGTACGCCGGGTCGCCTGGAATCTCGCCACCCGCCGATGGCGAGGGCTACGGGGGATGGACCGGTACGTGGCCGGACACCGCCTACAGCACCTACCGGAACCTTCGGCCGACCGGATCGACCTGACGGCCGCGCTGGCCCGGTTGGCGCCGCAACTTCGTCGAACGCTGGTCATGCACTACCTGGCGGACATGTCGGTGCTGGAGATCTCCGCCCACGAACTGGTGCCCGTGGTCACCGTCAAATCCTGGCTTCACCGTGGCCGCACCGCATTCGCCGCGGCCATGACCGATTCGCGCGAGGAGAACTCCCATGCCTGATGCCCACCGTCCGCCCACCGCCGCCACCGCCGCGCAACCGCCCAGGGAACCGGCCGCCGAGCCGGACATCCGGGCGCTGTTCGACGAGTTCGCCACGCGCACCGCGCCGGTCGTACCGGCCGTGGACCTGCCCGCCGTGCGGACCCGCTCCGAGCGCCGGCTGGCTGTCCGTTGGGTGGTCGCCGCCGCCGCGGGGGCTGCTCTGGTCCTGCCGGTGTCGATCTACGTGCTGACCCGTCCGGCGGTCGATGCGCCGCTGGGCAACCCGGTTGTGCCCACCCCCGAGCCGCCGGCGGGCTTCGCGTTGGCACCGCAGCAGTCCACGATGCCCCGGTCTTCGCCGCCCGGCACGCAGGTCGCGTCCGCAGCGACACCGTCTCTGCCGTCACAGTCCCTGCCGTCACCCCTGCCGTCACCGTCATTGCCGTCACTGTCATTGCCGTCACCGTCGTTGCCGTCACCGTCCCTGCCGCCGGTCATGACGAGCCCGATCAGCGGTACCGACTGGGCCAACGCCACGCTCGACATACCCGCCAACCAGACCGGATGCGCGTCCGGCCGGGCCCAGTTCCGGCAGGGCACCGCCGACGTGGGCGAAAGCCGCTACCAGTTCGGCGGCGGTCCCGAGATGACCTTCGAAGCGGCGTACGGGGACGTGGACGCGGACGGTCAGGCCGAGGCCCTGGTCGTGATGTCCTGCATGACGCCGACCCATCGCAACCCGCCCTCGATCGTCCTGCTGGTCACCGCCGTCCCGGCCCTGCATACGATGGCGCTGGCCTTCACGACCGGGCCGCGGGTGACCGACGGCGAAGGCCGCAGCATAGTCAGCGCACCCGCGATCGCCGCTGACGGCACGATGACCTTCCAGGTCCGCACCTATGAGGGCAACGGGCAGTGCGAGTATCGGCAACACTGGACCGGCACCGCTGTGGTCGGGACGTGCGACCCGTGACTACCCGGTCAGGTCCAGGTCAGCACCCGCTTGCGCCAGGCATAGAGCAGCCCGAGCGCGAGCACCCCGACGAAAATGCCCATCTCCACCACAACGGCCAGGCCGCCGGTGCCAGGTTGATCGCCGCCGGCGAAGGCTGGGCTGTTGAAGATCACCGCCCAGGGGAAGAGAAACACGGCCTCGACCGCGAACAGCACGTATAGGAAGGCATACACGTAGTAGCGGATCTGCGCCTGAGCCCAGTCGCCGCCGACCGGGTCCACCCCGCTCTCGTAGGTGGTCGACTTCGCCGCACTCGGGCGGCGGGTGCCGAGCAGTCGGTTGGCCGACATAGCCAGCACAAACACCAGCACACCGGCGCCCAGCAGCAGGCCCAGCGACGCGTACGAACCGAGGTATCCGTCCACGGAGGTAGCCTAAGCCCGCGGCGAGTCCGGACGTTGCGGTCATCCCCACCGTGGCTGTGACGTAAGTGACGCCCGAGCCGCCTGCCGAACGTCGCGCGCAGCCCGGATGATCGAAGGGAAAGACCTCAACCGGCGGCAGTTTCGATGATCCCAAGGTGCGGTCTCGAGTCGTATCCCTCACAGCGCGCCACCCTGGCCGACGTAGGCTCATATGTTGTACACGAACTGGCTGGCGGCCCCAACGCCCGAGCCGGTCGGCTCCATTTCGCAGACTCGCGACAGTGCAGGCCGGCGCAGCTGGCGGCGCCCGCGCCCGACCGGCCCCAAGGAGGCCTTGACCGTGACCAAGCAGGTCAGACAACTGGATCGGGTGGTTATCCGGTTCGCCGGTGACTCCGGCGACGGTATGCAACTCACCGGCGACCGCTTCACGTCGGAAACGGCTCAGCTCGGCAATGACATCTCCACCCTGCCGAACTTCCCGGCCGAGATCCGCGCCCCCGCCGGAACCCTGCCCGGGGTGTCCAGTTTCCAGGTGCATTTCGCCGACTTCGACATTCTCACTCCGGGTGACGCCCCCAACGTACTGGTGGCCATGAACCCGGCCGCCCTGAAGGCCAATCTGGCTGACCTACCCGCCGGCGCCGACATCATCGTGAACACCGACGAGTTCACCAAGCGCAACCTGGCGAAGGTCGGCTACCAGAACAACCCGCTCGAGGACGGCACGCTGGACCGGTGGGTGCTGCACCCGGTGGCGCTGACCTCGATGACGGTCGGCGCGCTGGCCGGGTTCGACATCTCCAAAAAGGACGCCGAACGGGCCAAGAACATGTTCGCCCTCGGCCTGCTGTCCTGGATGTACTCCCGCCCGCACGAGTCGACCCTGAAATTCCTCGAGCGCAAGTTCGCCACCAAGCCCCTGCTCGCCGCCTCCAACATCGCCGCGTTCAAGGCCGGCTGGAACTTCGGCGAAACCACCGAGGACTTCGGCGTCCGCTACGAGGTGAAGCCGGCCAAGATGTCCGCGGGCAACTACCGCAACATCACCGGCAACGCGGCGCTCGCGCTCGGTCTGGTGGCTGCGGGCGTGCGGGCCAAGCTGCCGGTCTTCCTCGGTGCGTACCCGATCACCCCGGCCAGCGACATCCTGCACGAACTGAGCAAGCACAAGCGTTTCAACGTCACCACTATGCAGGCCGAGGACGAGATCGCCGCGGTCGGCGCCGCGTTGGGCGCCTCGTACGGCGGTGCGCTCGGCATCACCACGACCAGCGGTCCAGGCGTCGCGCTCAAGGGCGAGACCATCTCGCTGGCCATCGCCCTGGAACTGCCGCTGGTGGTGGTAGATGTGCAGCGGGCCGGTCCGTCCACCGGCCTGCCCACGAAGACCGAGCAGGCCGACCTGAACATGGCTCTGTTCGGCCGGCACGGCGAGGCACCCGCAGCCGTCATCGCGCCCCGCTCACCGGCCGACTGCTTCAACGCCGCGATGGAGGCCGCCCGCATCGCGCTGACCTACCGGACCCCGGTGCTGCTGCTGTCCGACGGCTACATCGCCAACGGTTCGGAGCCGTGGCAGCTGCCGGAGATCGCCGACCTGCCCGACCTGCGGGTCGAGTTCGCCACCCAGCCCAACGGCGAGGACGGCAAGACGTTCCTGCCGTACCTGCGCGACCCGGTCACCCTGGCCCGGCCGTGGGCCATCCCGGGCACGCCCGGCCTGCAGCACCGCATCGGCGGTCTGGAGAAGGCCGACAAGACCGGTGACATCTCGTACGACCCGGCCAACCACGACTTCATGGTGCGCACCCGCGCCGCGAAGATCGAGGGCATCGAGGTGCCTGACGTCGAGGTCGAGGATCCGGATGGCAGCGCCCGGGTACTGGTACTCGGCTGGGGTTCCACCTACGGGCCGATCGGTGCGGCCTGCCGGGCCATGCGGCTGAAGGGACTCCCGATCGCGCAGGCCCACCTGCGCCATCTCAACCCGATGCCGCGCAATCTCGAGGCGGTGCTCCAACGGTACGACCGGGTGGTGATCCCGGAGATGAACCTCGGTCAGCTGGCCCAGGTCATCCGAGGCCGCTACCTCGTCGACGCCATCGGTTACAACCAGGTCCGTGGCCTGCCGTTCACGTCCGGCGAGCTGGAGACCATGCTGGAGGAAGTGGTCAAGAATGGCTGAGTCGTCTGGGGAGGGCCGGCTGGCGGACGGCCCCCTGGCTCTGAAGCTCACCGCCAAGGACTTCAAGACCGACCAGGAGGTGCGCTGGTGCCCCGGCTGCGGGGACTACGCCATCCTGGCCGCGGTGCAGGGCTTCATGCCTGAGCTGGGCATCCCCAAGGAGCGCATCGTCTTCGTCTCCGGCATCGGATGCTCGTCGCGGTTCCCGTACTACATGGACACCTATGGCGTGCACTCCATCCACGGCCGCGCCCCGGCCATCGCCACCGGCCTGTCGGTGAGCCGGCCGGACCTGCAGGTATGGGTGGTCACCGGCGACGGTGACGCGCTGTCCATCGGCGGCAACCACCTCATCCATGCGCTACGCCGGAACGTCAATCTCAAGATCCTGCTGTTCAACAACAAGATCTACGGGCTGACCAAGGGCCAGTACTCGCCCACCTCGGAGCTCGGCAAAATCACGAAGTCGACGCCGGCCGGCTCGACCGACTCGCCGTTCAACCCGATCTCGCTCGCGCTCGGCGCCGAAGCCAGCTTCGTCGCCCGCACGATCGATTCGGACCGTAAGCATCTGCAGACTGTGCTGCGGGCCGCCGCCGAGCACCAGGGTTCCGCGTTTGTGGAGATCTACCAGAACTGCAACATCTTCAACGACGGCGCCTTCGACATCCTCAAAGAGCCGGACACCCGCGACAGCGCGGTCATCCGCCTGACACATGGGCAGCCGATCACCTTCGGCAAGGATGGCGAGTTCTGTGTGGTGCACCCGCAGGGCGGCTTCGGCCTCGAGGTACGACCGACCGCCTCGGTGCCGGCCGAGGAGATCGTGGTGCACGACGAGTCGGTCAGCGAGCCGGCCTACGCCTTCGCCCTGTCTCGACTGCCGGCGCTGGATCTGGCGCACACCCCGATCGGCGTGTTCCGCAACATCAATCGTCCGACCTACGACAACCTGGTCCGAGCCCAGGTATCCGCCGCCACCGAAAAGGTCTCCGACCCCGAGGCCGAACTGGCCTCCCTCCTCAACAGCGGCGACACCTGGACCATCCTGTAGCGCCCAACGACCAGCTTCCATCGTGGTGGGAGGTCCGGATATCCGGACCTCCCGCAAACCTTGCGCGGTTTGCTACCGGATCCGGTGGTTGGTCGACCAAGATCGCCGCCCCCTGGCAGGGTCTAGAAGGTGGGGAGGGA
This sequence comes from uncultured Actinomycetota bacterium, assembly GCA_963742855.1. Lineage (GTDB taxonomy): Bacteria > Actinomycetota > Actinomycetes > Mycobacteriales > Micromonosporaceae > CAVUNP01. The sequence goes on from CAVUNP010000023.1 coordinate 544,426, forward strand.
GAGGTCGGTGGTGGGGTCGGTGTCGATGGACAGGCGGACCAACGCGTGGGTCAGGTCCGGGTGATCGACCGCCAGGGCGTAGGCCGTCGCTTCGGCCAGAGTCATCGCGGCCCCCTCGCCGTAGGCCTGGTCGAACGCGCTGTCGCCCATGATGTTGCGGACCGCGGACTCGTGCCGGCGCCCCATCGGGCCGATCACGCCCTGATGTGAGCGCAGCCGGGCGCGGGCTGCCTGGGCAGCGCCGAACAGGGTGGCCGCCTGGGTCATCTCGCCGCCCAGGGCGCACCGGACCGCCATCGCGGTGAGCGCCTCGCAGGCCGCCCAGTGGTAGCCGTTGGCCATCCGGAAACGCAATGCGACCACGATGTGGTCGTGCGCGGCGATCAGGTCGCCCCGCGACAGGGCGACCATGCCCAGCAACATGTCGATGCCACGCCGGCCGCGTTCGGTGGGATGGGTGGACGCGGCGGCTCGGGCGGCGCCCAGTTCGGTGGCGGCCTCAGCCAGCGAACCCCGGCGCCAGAGCAACTGGGCGAGGGTGAATACGGCGGGCAGCGCCTCGGCGTCGACGCTACGGGACCGGGCCCAGTCGATGACGTCGCGGCAGGCGCGCTCGGCTTCCTCCTCGCGGCCCAACGCGACGAGCGCCTCACCCCGGCCAGCGCTGACCCGGGCGATCATCGCCGCCTGGCCACTGCGCCAGGCGGCCTCCTCGGCCTGGACGAGCAGCCGCAACTGTTCGCCGAACTCGCTGTCCGCACCGGCGTGCTTGGCGTACACGTGGTATGCCACCGCAAGCTCCGATGACGGGATGTCCTCCCCGGACGTGGGCAGCTTCTCGAACAACCGGAAGAACCACAGCCGGCTCTCCCGGACGAGACCGCGCTCGCGCCACCAGTCGTCGAGTTGGACAGCGAGGCGCAGCCCGTCCCGGATCCGCCCTTCGGTGACGCTCCATCGCAGCCCGGCCCGGACCTCCGCGGCGAGCTGGTCAATGGGGTAGGTGGACCGGGTCACCGGCCGGCCGTCGGCGTCCGTGTGAACGGTCTCCAGGGCATGCAGCACCCAGGCAAAATGGCGATCGCGGGCAGTGGTCTCGTCCCCGGAGGCCACCAGCATCCGTACCGCGAAGGCTTTGATCGGATCGAGGACGCGGTAGGTCAGTTCGGCCCCGGCGGGCTCGGCCACGAGCAGTGACTTGTCAACGAGTACGGCGAGCTGGTCGATCGCGCTGCTGCCGGCGATCCACTCGACCGTGTCCAGGTCCAGCGCGCCGGCGAACACGGACAGCTGGCGCAGCAGCCGGGCGGCCGCCGGTGGCAGCGTCCGGTAGGACCAGTCCACTGTGGCCCGCAGGGTGCTGTGCCGGTGCCGCCCGACCGAGACGACCGGGAACTCGGCTGTGCTCGGACCGCCGGCGTCGAGCGTTCCGAGCAGGTCGTCGAGCCGATCGGCGAGTTGTCCGGCGGAGAACAGTCGCAACCGGGCCGCGGCCAGTTCCAGTGCCAGCGGCAGCCCGTCGAGCCGTTGCGCCACCCGCAGCAGGTGGGTCATCTCCTCGCTGTCGGCGTCGCGGCCACCGCGGGCGGCCACAGACCGATCGACCAACAACGCGATCGCGTCGGGCACACCTCCGGGCTCCCGCGCCGCTACGCTCATCGGCGGGATCCGCCACACCACCTCACCGCCCACACCGAGCGGCTCCCGGCTGGTGGCCAGCACCCGCACACCGGAGCCGGCGGCGAGCAACCGGGCGATCACCGGCTGGATCGCGGCGAGGTGCGCGTCGCAGGTGTCGAGCAGCAACAGGAGGCTGCGCGATCCGACGTACTCAGCCAGCGTTTCCAGGATCGGCCGGCCGGGTTCGGGCCGTACGCCGAGCACCTCGGCCACCGCGACCAGCGCCAGGGAGGAGTCCGACACCGCGGCGAGGTCCACGAACCAGACTCCGTCGGTGACCGCCGTAACAATTTCGCCCGCCACCTCGATGGCCAACCTGGTCTTGCCCGCGCCGCCGGAACCGACCACGGTGACTAGGCGGTGGCTGTCCAGCAACTTCCGCAGCGCCAGCCGTTCCTCACCGCGACCGACAAAACTGGCCGACGGGGCAGGCAGGTTGTGCGGCGCCGCAGCGAGCGTGCGAGGTCGGGGGAACTCCCGCTCCAGGCCATCCGCGACCAGTTGGAAGAGCCGCTCCCGGCCATCGAAGCCACGCAGTTGGTAGAGCCCGAGATCGAGCAGCGAGGCACCCTCCGGCAGGTCGACGGCGAGCCGGGCCGTGGGGCCCGAGCACAACACCTGGCCGCCGTGGGCGGCGTTGGCGACGCGGGCGGCCCGGTGCACCTCGGGTGTCGCATACTCACCGCCGACCGGCTCGGCCACACCGGAGTGCAGGCCCATCCGGACCCGGGGGCGGGCCGCGGGATCGGGCCACTGGTGTTGGGACAACACTAGCTGGGCATCGGCACAGGCACTGATCGCCGCGTTGGCGTCGGGGAAGGCGGCGAAGACGGAGTCACCCTCGGTAAACAGATCGACACCGTCGTGGGCCTGCAGGGCGCGGCGTAGTATCTGCCGGTGCTCAGCGAGCACCGGCCGGTACTGGGCGCCGAGCAACTGCGCCAACCGGGTCGATCCCTCTATGTCCGTGAAGAGGAATGTCACCAGTCCGCTCGGCAGGTCGAACATCGCCGACACGGGTGAACCTCCGCCCCCCTTGGAAGTCGGCATTATCCTGCCGCACAGCGTCAACCTCCAGCCATCGGCGAAACGGCCGGTGGGCCGTCACCAAGGTCGACTTCCCTTTTCGCTAACGAGGCGAGTTTGACCTGGTTGCGGCTTTACCGCCAGATATCACGGACGCATCCGGCGCCCACCGTGCCCGCGCCCGAGGGCCGTCGGCGATACTCGTCACATGGGCCGGCGGAACGAGGGCGACGCGGTTGACAAGGCCGATCTCCAGGCCACCGGGGCTGGTCGGAAGTCCAGCGATGTCGCGGGAGACGAGGTCACGGAGGCCTGTCCAGATTCTGAGACTTCCGTCACAAAAAGTCCAAAATTCGAGACAGCATCGAAATCCGCCACTGCCTTGAGACCGGAGTTGCGACCTCAGACACCACCGGCGGAGCCGGCCGAGGAAGCATCCCCGCAACCACCTGAAGCGCCCTCACACCGACGCGGACCCGGCCTGTGGCTGCCACTCATCCTGTTCGTGGTGCTGCTGGTGGGTGGCGGTGTCGCGGGAAGCCTGATCGTGCCCGGGGCCGGGCCCAATCCCGGCGCCGCGCCGCCCGCGACCATCGCCGTGCCGAGCCTGACCCTGCCAGAGTCCGCCGGGCCCACCAAGCCCGAAATGGTGCTTCCGACAGCACCAGTTCGCCCAGCCGACCAACTGCAGCCGTGGGCCCGCCGCATCAGCGACGTCATCAACGTGCCGGTGGTGGCCATCCAGGCCTACGGCTACGCCCAACTGACCATGGACCGCGACGACCCGTCGTGCCATCTGGGGTGGACCACGATCGCCGCGGTGGCCGAGGTGGAATCCGCGCACGGCCAGGCCAACGGTGCGGTGCTGCAGTCCAACGGCCGGTCGGCGCCACTGATCGTGGGACCGGTGTTGGACGGCAAGAACGGCCGGCTGCTGGTCAACGACACCGACGCCGGCGCGTTCGACGCAGACAGCACGTTTGATCGGGCGATGGGCCCGCTCGGCCTCACCCCGACGACCTGGCGCGGCTACGGCATCGACGCGGACGGCGACGGCATCCTCGACCCGTACGACATCGACGACGCGTCCTTGGCGCTGGCCCGGATGCTCTGTGCGGGTGACGAGGACCTGAACAAGCAGTCCGACTGGAACGCGGCAATAGCACGCCACCACCCCGGTAGCACGTACGCCAAGTCCGTCTTCGCCGCGGCGGATAGCTACGGGCAACGGACCAGAAACATGGTGTGACGATAAAAATTACACAAAACACCACGGAACACTCAGCAGGCATTGTCCTGCCGCTGTTAAGCCTGCAAGCTAGGTTCGTGAAGGTACGCGAGTGGGATCCAGCTGTAGCGACGGATGCGGAGCTGGCGTCATGGCTTCAGGCGTACAACAGCGCTCTTACCGCCGATCTGCCCGGCGACCCGCCATGGGGCATGGACCGGTTGCGGGAGTACCTGTCGGTGACGATGCCTGGCGAACGGCGGCTGACCTGGCTGGCCGAGGACGAGAACGAGCCGGGGCTGGTCCTCGGCTACGGGCGCATTCTGATGCTCGGGGACGTGGGCGTGATCGAGCTGTATGTCATCCCGACCGCCCGCGGCCAGGGCGTGGGTGCCGTGTTACTGGCCACGATCGCCGATCGGGGTGTCGCCGAGGGGTTCACCTCGCTCGGGGTCGAGGTGATCGGTGGCACGCCGGCGATGGACTTCTACCCGACCCATGGCTTCAGCCACGCCTTCACCGAGATGCGCAGCATTCTGAACCTGGCCACGATGGATTGGGAACATCTGACCGAAATGTCCGAGGGTGTCGCACACGGCTACCGGGTCGAGTACTACCCGGGCGACCTGCCGGACGAGCTGCTCGAGGCGTACGCGGAGGCCAAGCAGGTCCGCCGACTCAACCCGGAGGGCGACCTGGACCTACGCCCCAGCTCGTACGACGCGCAACGGCTACGGGCCAGCCTGCGCTGCCTGCAGGCCCGTGGCCTCAAGCCGTACATCGTGGTGGCCATCCATGAACGCAGCGAGAAGGTGGCCGGGCTGACGGAACTGGTGGTGCCAGCTGTGCGGCCGAGCCGGGCCGACCAGTACGACACGGTCATCGTGCCGGAGCACAACAGCTACGGGCTTGCCCGTGCCATCAAGGCCAGGATGCTGCTGGAGCTGCGCCACGCCGAGCCGGACCTGCGCGAGGTGCAGACCTGGCACGCGGCCGACCGGGAACAGCTCCAGCAGGTCAACAAGGAACTGGGCTTCCAACCGGACCGGGAGTGGCGCGAGTACGAGGTCGCCGCCGACGCCCTGTCCGCCCGGCTGCGCGGCACCACGCTCGGCTGATCCTGACGGTCGCAGATCTTCCCGCGCGCAACAGGGCGCTTCGCGGTAAGCCTTGCGACTAGCCCTCGCGCAACATGCGGGCGGCCTCCACCGCCCAGTAGCTCAGGATGATCTGAGCACCGGCACGCCGGATCGAGGTGAGCGTTTCCAGAATGGCCCGCTCCCGGTCAATCAAGCCCCGGGCCGCGGCCGCCTCCACCATCGCGTACTCGCCACTGATCTGGTACGCCGCCACCGGAACGTCCACACTGGAGCGCACCGCCGAGACCACATCCAGGTACGGCAACGCGGGCTTGACCATGACGATGTCGGCCCCCTCGGCGACATCCAACGCGGCCTCGCGGATCGCCTCGCGCAGGTTCGGCGGATCCTGTTGGTAGGTCTTGCGGTCGCCGACCAGACTGCACTCCACCGCGTCCCGGAACGGCCCATAGAACGCCGACGCGTACTTCACCGCGTAGGCCAGGACAGCGACGTCGGTGTATCCGGACTCATCCAGCGCCCGGCGGACGTAGCCCACCTGACCGTCCATCATTCCGGACAGCCCGACCAGGTGCACCCCGGCGGCGGCCTGGACGACGGCCATCTGCGCGTACCGCTCCAGGGTCGCGTCGTTGTCCACACTGCCGTCGGCGGCCAACACTCCACAGTGGCCGTGCGAGGTGAACTCGTCCAGGCACAGGTCACCCATGACGACAACGCCATCGCCCACTTCGGACACAACATCGGAAATGGCCACGTTCAGGATGCCGTCCGGATCCGTACCGCCCGAGCCAATCTCGTCCTTAGTGGACGGTACGCCGAACAGCATGAGCCCGCCGATGCCGGCCTGGACCGCCTCGGCGGCGGCCTTGCGCAGCGACTCCCGGGAGTGCTGCACCACGCCTGGCATCGACGCGATCGCCCGCGGCTCGGTCAGACCCTCCCGCACGAACATCGGCAGGACCAACTCGGCCGGCGCGAGGCGGGTCTCCTCGACCAGCCGCCGCATCGCCGCGGTACGGCGCAGGCGGCGCGGCCGGATGGTCGGAAAACCGGACTGCACGGGCACGGCGGTCATGGCGTAGCTCCTGTCTAACGGAAGCGCAGCGCGGTCGGTCCCTGCACCTTCGAGCCACGACGCTGCTTGGCCGGCATCGCGGCCAGCTTCTCCCGCAACTCCACGGCGTAGGCGGCGAGCGCCTCGACCAGATCCGGCACCGAGGAGTGCGGCGGCTGGACGTCCACGCGGAGGCCGAACTCCGGCTGCCGTGTCGGCTGTCTTCGGGCCAATTACCGCGACCACCGTCCGCTGCGTGCGGCTTGCCGGCGATGCCGACCAGGTTGCGCACCGTGGAGGAGGAGGTGAAGAGCACCGCGTCGAAACCGCCCGACTTGATCGCGTCCCGGATGTCGGCCGGCGGCGGCGCGGCCCGCACGGTGCGGTACGCGGTCACGTCGTCGACCTCCCAGCCCCGGCCGGTGAGGCCCGCGGCGAGAGTCTCGGTGGCGATGTCGGCCCGCGGCAGCAGCACCCGGCCGACCGGGTCCAGGATCTCGTCGTGCGGCGAGAACTCGGCCAGCAGGCCGTCGCTGGTCTGCTCGCCGGCCGGTACCAGCTCAGGCTGGATGCCGAAGGACCGCGGACGGCGTCCGCGGTCGCCTCGCCGATGCAGGCGATCTTCACGCCGCCGAAGTGGCGCGCGTCCAGGCCGTGCTCGGCGAACTTCTCCCACACCGCGCGGACCGCGTTGACCGAGGTGAAGATCGTCCACGCGTACCGGCCGTCGACGAGGCCCTTGATGGCTCGTTCCATCTGGGCCGGCGTGCGGGGCGGCTCGACCGCGATGGTCGGCACCTCGCACGGCATCGCGCCGTACGCACGCAGTCGCTCGCTCATCGCGCCCGCCTGCTCCTTGGTGCGCGGCACCAGCACCTTCCAGCCGTACAGCGGACGGTTCTCCCACCAGCCCAGCTTGTCCCGATTGGCCAGCCCCGGCCCAGGGTCAACACGACCCGGCCGGTGAAGCCCAGCGCCGCGGCCACGAAACTGTCCACGGTCGACGCGGTGGTGTACTGGGTGTCTCCGGTGCCGTCGCCGGTCGCCGCGATCGCGGTGGTGCCGTCCATACCGGCAGACAGCAGCCCGTCGCGTACCGTGGCCAGGTCGCCCGCGTCGACGGTGATCGCCACGCCGCGGCGGGCGGCCGCGGCCAGCGCCTCGAAGTCCAGCGTGTGTACGTCGTCGACATCGGCGGTGGTGCGGATGCCGTGCAGCGCCACACCGGCGTAGCTGGCCACAGTCGGCCTGGCCGCCCACCCCGGGGACCACCTCGAACGGCGCCGCGGTTCGCGCGACGGCCTGCGACTTCCTGGACCACCGCGTCGTGCTCGAACGGGTCACCGGTGACCAGGTGAACCGCACGTTAGGCCGGAGCGCGCCGCGGAGATCAGTACCTTGGCCACGTCGCCGGGCGCGCCCTCGGCCGGGCTGTATTCCGCCGTCACGACCGGCTGGCCGGGCACCGCCGCCTCGGCCTGGCCCGCGCCCGACTCGGCCCGGAGCCAGTCCAGCAGCGCCTCGGGCACGTCCCCGGTCGTAGACGATGTGGTCCGCCGAGCGCAGCGCGTCGTAGGCGCGGCGCGTGAGCAGGCTCGGATCGCCGGGTCCCGCTCCGACGAAGCTGATCCGGCCAACAGGTTCTATGCGTGCGGGTCATCCCTGATCTCCCAGTACGTCCGGGTCGGCGTGTCCCTCGGCCGAGGACGAGCTCGGCGGCCGAGCCTGAGCTCGGCGGCGAGTCATCCGATTCCGCCGCGTCGGTGGGCGTTCCGGTGCTGGACAGCCGCATGGCGAAGTTGCCATCCGGGCTGAACACGGCACCGCGCAGATAGATCTCCCAGCCGCCGTCATCGGTCTCCGCGATGTCGGCGAGGGCGGCGACCGGCGCGCTGCAGCCGGCCTCCAATGCGGCGAGCAGTGACCGTTCGCGCGGCGACCGCCGCCCTGGTGTGCTCGTCGTCGAGGCTGCCGAGCAGCTCGACGAGGCTCTGGTCGCCGGACCGGCACTCCACCGCCAGCGCACCCTGCGCGGGTGCGGGCAGCATCAGCATCGGGATCGAGGATCTCGGTTATCTCGCCAGCCCGGCCAAGCCGGCGCAACCCGGCGGTCGCCAGGATGATCGCGTCGACGTCAGCCTCGGCCAGCCTGCGCAGCCGGGTGTCCACGTTGCCACGCAACGGTTGACAATCCAGGTGCCGGCCCAGCGCGCGCAGTTGGGCGACCCGGCGCGGGGCGCCGGTGCCGATCCGGGTGCCGGGCGGAGCTGGGCGAGTTGGGCGCCATCCCGGGAGATCAACGCATCCCGCGGGTCATCGCGCACCGGCACCGCGGCGATCGTGAGACCTGCCGCGGGCATGGTCGGCAGGTCTTTGTAGGAGTGGACGGCGAAGTCGATTTCCTTGGCGTGTCAAGGCATCGCGCAGTGCGGACACGAATACGCCGACGCCGAGCCCGGGCATCGGGGCGCATGCGATCGGTCGCCAGCGGTGACGATCTCGACCAGTTCCACCGGCTCGCCAGTGGCCGCGGTCAGGGCCTCGCCACGGTGCCGGACTGCGCCATCGCCAGCGCACTGCCGCGGGTGCCGAGTCGCAGGGTCATCGCACCTCCTGCTGCTGTTGCGTTGCGGTCGACTCTGTTGCGGTCGACTCTGTTGCGGTCGATCCGAACAGGTCCACGGGGTTGAGTTGCTCGAAGTCCCGCCGGGGCTGGGGCGGCGCGTCCGAACGGACCGCCATCGCCCGGCTGACGTCCTCGTCCGCGCCGGGCACAGCGAGATCGAACAGTTCCCGTACCAGCGCCGCATACTGGTCCCCGCCCGGGGATGTGGCCAACTGGCGCACCCGCACCGTCGGCTGAGTGCAGCAGCCGCTGGACCACCCGGTGGATCGCGTGTGCCACATCCGCGCGCTGCTCGTCGGTCAGGTCGGGGCGACGCTGGCGTAGCCGGCCGCAGCTCGGATTCGACCACCTCGTCGGCGCGGGCCCGCAGCGCGGCCAGGGTCGGCGCCACCTCGGCCCCGCGCAGCCAGGTCAGGAAGGCTTCCACCTCGGCGGTCACGATCGCGTCGGCCGCGTCGCGGTCGATGGCGGACGGTTCGTCCATGCTTGCGGCGCAAACCCCGTCCAGGTCGATCAGATCCACTCCTGGCAGCCCGACCACCTCGGCGGCGATGTCGCGCGGCACGGCCAGGTCCAGCAGGGCGAGCGACGCACCACCGCGTGCGGCGAGCGCGGCCCGGACCATCGGCTCGGTCAGTACCGGATCGGGTGACGCGGTCGCGCACACCACAATATCCACAGTAGACAAAACGCTGGCCAGGTCGTCGAAGTCAACGGCGATGGCGCCGTGCAAGGCAGCCAGCCGGCGGGCTCGGTCGGCGCCGCGGTTGGCGACGGAACATCTCGGCCGCGCCGAATCGGGCCAGCGTGGCCAGCGCCAGTGCGCCCATCGAGCCGGCGCCGACGACAAGGGCGCGACGACCGACGACGCCATCGGGGACCAGCCCCAGGGCCGCGGTGACCACGCTGCGACCGGCCCGGTCTATGCCGGTCTCCGCGTGCACCCGCTTACCCACCCGCAAGGCCTGTTGCATCAGCTCGTGCAGGAACCGCCCGGCCGCGTCGCATTCGGCCGAGATGCCGTACGCGTCGCGCAACTGGCCGAGGATCTGCGCCTCGCCGACGACCATGGAGTCGAGTCCGGCCGCCACCCGCATGGTATGCCGGACCGTCTCACTGCCGTAGTGCACGTACAGGTGCGCGGCCAGCGCGGCCACGTCGAGGCCGGCCTGGGCGGCCAGCACGGCGCGATCTCGGTCAGGCCGTCGTGAAACGCGCTGACCACCGCGTAGACCTCGACCCGGTTACACGTGGACAGGACCGCGGCTTCGGTCACGTGTGGCATGAGCGCCCAACTCGGCAGAGTACCGGTGAGCGTTTCGCCGGGCGTCACCGACAGCCGCTCCAGCAGTTCCACCGGGGCTGTGTGGTGTGACACGCCGACCACGATGAGGTTCACCCTGCCGACCGCCTCCTTTCGCGACGTGCCCGCGCCGTCGGTCCCGCACCGTTGGACGCCTTGCGGTGTTCGTGGAACGAAAGGATCTGCAACTCGATCGCCAGATCCACTTTGCGTACGTCGACACCGTCCGGGACGGACAGCACGCAGGGAGCGAAGTTGAGGATGCTGGTGACACCGGCCGCGACAAGCCGGTCCGCGACGATCTGGGCGGCGTGGGCCGGTGTGGCGATGACCGCGATCTCGATGTCCTTCTCGACCACCACACTGTCGAGATCATCGATATGTTGCACCATCAGGCCATTGATCGTCTCGCCCACGCGAGTCAGGTCTGCGTCCACCAGCGCGGCGATCCGGAAACCGCGGGACGCGAATCCATCGTAACCGGCCAGGGCGTGACCGAGATTTCCGACACCTACCAGCGCGACCGCCCGGCGGTGGGTGAGGCCCGAGCACCGATTCGATCTGCCCGACCAGAACGTCGACGTCGTAGCCCACCCCCCGGGTGCCGTACGAGCCCAGGTGGGAAAGATCCTTGCGCAGCTTCGCTGAATTGACCCCCGCGGCGGCGGCCAGTCCCTCACTGGAGACGGTCTCGTGGCCATCCTCGGCCAGATTGTGCAGCGCACGCAGATACTCCGGCAGACGGGCGACCGTGGCCTCCGGAAGATCCGGGAAGTCCGGAATACTGCCGTCCGCCACCTGGCCACTCCGGCCGGTCCGCACCGGGGCGCCGTTGTGGCCGGCTCCGGCGAGGGTATCTTCGTTGCGGTGCTGACTCATGGTGCTCCGTGCCAATGAGGCGACTACGGCGCGGCTGACAAGCACACACGCCGGGCAATATCGGAGTAGCGCACCGGTTGGCTCGCGCTCCCCGCTTTGCCAGCGTAGGCGCTTGTGAACTCGTGCACAAATCGCGATCTTGAACGCACCGTCCGCACCGAAGACGGCCCGCACGCCCGGGTGACCCAGCTGTGGTGGATCGACGCCACAGACCGATTATCCTTGGCCTTCTCAGCCTCCGAGCTCAACTGGAATCCGGCGCGTCGGCGGGCAGTGGGGATACCCCTACCCACAAAACGGCAGCCGGCAGGATGGGTCAGAAGCCCCCAGACCCCTAGCGTCAAGGACATGACCACCATCGCTGCCCATGAACACGGCGTGAGCCCCGCGCCCAGCCACGGTGACGGCCGGGCCTACCGGCCGTCGCTCATCCGGCAACTCGCCATCGATACCGCTTACGTTCTGGTCGGTTTTCCGCTCGGCGTGGTGACCTTTGTGATCGTCATCACCGGCCTCTCGGTCGGCCTCGGCCTGCTGATCACCCTGCTCGGCATCCCGATCCTGGTGGCCACGCTGTTCACCGCCCGGGGCTTCGCCGAACTGGAACGCGCCCGGATCACCAGCGTGTTGCACCTGCCCCGGCTGCGGGTGCGCTACAAGAAGGCCGACCCCACGGCCAACGCGTGGCGCCGGCCATTCAGCACACTGTCCGACATCCAGGCGTGGCTCGACTTCCTCCACGGTTTTGTCCGCTTCCCCATCGCCGTGACCGGGTTCACCATCGTGGTCACCTGGTGGGCCTGTGCCCTGGGCGGCCTCACCTACGGGCTCTGGGACTGGGCGCTGCCGCACAACCCGGACAACTACGAACTACCCGAACTGCTGGGCTTCCAGGACACCGCGCAGACGCGGATCGGCTTCTACCTCATCGTGGGCGTGCTGTTCACCATCACCCTGCCGTACGTGGTGCGGGGCTGCGCCCTGGCCGAGGCCTGGGTCGCCCGCGGCCTGCTGACCGGGGTGGCCGCGTTGCGCAACCAGGTGGCCGACCTGGAGGTGGGCCAGGCCACCGCCGAGGCCCGTACCGCCGCGGCCGTGTCCGCCGAAGCCACCGCGCTGCGCCGACTCGAACGCGACATCCACGACGGGCCGCAGCAGCGCCTGGTCCGGCTGGCCATCGATCTCGGTCGGGCCAAGCACCAGATCGCCACCGATCCGGCGGCGGCCACCATCACCGTGGACGAGGCCCTCGCACAGGCCAGGGAAGCCCTCGACGAGCTGCGGACCCTCTCCCGCGGGATCGCCCCACCGATCCTCACCGACCGGGGCCTGGTCTCGGCGGTGGCCGCGCTGGCCGCCCGAGCCACGGTGCCGGTCTCGCTCGACACCGGCGAGCCCGTCCGGCTCGACCCGCTGGCCGAACAGACGGCGTACTTCGCCATCGCTGAGGCGTTGACCAACGTGTGCAAGCACAGCGACGCCACCCGCGCCACGATCAGCATCCGCGTCAGCGCCGACCGGCTCACCGCCGGCGTGTTCGACGACGGCCGCGGTGGTGCACACCTGTCCAAGGGGCACGGACTGGCCGGACTGGCCGACCGCCTACACGCGGCCGGCGGCCAGCTGTGGGTCAGCAGCCCTGCCGGTGGCCCCACGAGTATCACTGTGGAGCTGACCGTGCCAGACCGTCCATTGAGACTGGTCCTCGCCGACGACGCCGTACTGCTCCGGGAGGGCCTGGTACGGCTACTCACCGAACAGGGCCACGACGTGGTCGCCGTCGTCGGCGATGGACCATCCCTTGTGGAGGCCGCGGCACTGCACCAACCCGATGTGTCCATCGTGGACGTACGGATGCCACCATCGCACACGGACGAAGGACTGCGCGCCGCGGTCGAGGTACGCGCGGCCCGTCCGGGCGCACCCGTGCTGGTGCTGTCGCAGTACGTGGAACTCTCCTACGCCAGCGACCTGCTGGCCGACCGGAGAGGTTCGATCGGCTACCTGCTCAAGGACCGGGTCGCCGACATCGCCGAATTCTTGGAAGCACTGAGCCGGGTGGCCGACGGCGGGACCGTGCTCGACCCCGAGGTGGTGGGACAATTGCTGGTCAGGCGACAAACCAACGACCCGCTCGAAGCGCTGACGCCGCGGGAGCGGGAGGTTCTCGCACTGATGGCCGAAGGCCGGTCCAACACCGCCATCGCCCGGCAGATGGTGGTCAGCGAAGGCGCGGTGGAAAAGCACGTACGCAACATCTTCAACAAGCTCGACCTGCCGCCCGACGACGAGCTCAACCGCCGCGTCCTTGCCGTCCTTGCCTTCCTCCGCGGCTGAATTCTGGCCTCAATGGGGAGCGGGTGGACAGCCGTTCTTCTGTGTCCATTCACTGATCTCGGCAACCGGCGACTTGGGTTGGCCGGCGCGCCAGGAGTCCAAATAGGACCATGGCCAGATCGTGCCGCGGCGCGTCCACCAGTCGGCCGTACGGGCGCACACGGGTGAGATACCAAAATGCAGGTGGCACGCCCCGGCGTCGCCGGTGTCGCCGACCTCGCCCAGCTTCTGGCCGGCGACCACGCGGACGTTGGCCTCCACTCCGGGCAACACCTCGCGCAGGTGGGAACCGTAGTAGCGCACGCCGTCATCGCCGAGCAGCGAGATGAACAACCCGCCGCGCAGCGCCCCATCATCGGCTTTCGCGTTGTAGGTGTCCTCCCGGCTCACCTCGAGCACCACGCCGTCGGTGACCGCCACCACGGGTGAGCCACACGGTGAAATGATGTCCGACGCCGGATAGTCGTGATGCTTGCGGGCATAACTGGCCTTCCCGTCGACCGGGAAGACATATCTCGAAACCACGGGCGTGGGCGTCGAACCGGGCATAGGCGTCACAGCCGCGGCGGAGGTGGCGGTGGCCGGGGTCCGGCCGCCCAGCGGTGCTACGCCATCTGGAACCAGGGTGGCCCAGCCATTTCCGGCTGGCGAACTCCGGGCCGGTGCCTCGCGTTCGACAACCGTTGCGATGGCGATCACACCGGCCAACAGGATCGCCGCACCACCCAGCAACCAAGCGGCTTTCCTCCCCAGCCTCACGCACCGCACGCTACCAGTCAGGCCACGAGCGCGTACTCGATGGCTTCGAGGAGGGAATTGGCAACGGGCAGGCCGGTGGCGCGCAGCCGGATCTCATCGGTGATTCCGCCGTTGTAGAGCACGATCCGGGCGCCGACGGCAGCGGCGGCCTCGGCGTCATCGAGCGAGTCGCCGATCAGCACGCAGGTATTGGCCGGCACCGACAGCGCGTACAGGTGGGTGCGCAGGTGCGGCTCTTTCGGCCCGCCGCCGGTGCTCGCCCGCAGCCCGTCCACCCGGGCCAGCCGTTCGTAGAGCCCGTGGCTGGTGACCACCGGAACCAGTTCGTGGTGGAAGTACATCGACACCAACGACTGGGTGCCGGGCCAGGCGGCGATGGCCTCCACCGCGCCGGTGGCCAGCTTGCAGTCCGGCAGCAGCGCGCGGTAGGTGTCGTGGAACACCTTGTCCAGCACGACGAACTCGTCGTGGTCCACCGGGCGGCCGAGCACCTGTGCGTAGTAGCTCGACACCGGCCGGCGGAAGTCACGCCGATGCTCGTCTGTGGTCACGCTCGGTCCGCCGACAGATGCCAGCGCCGCGTTTGTCGCCGCGACCACCAAGGCAAGGTCATCGAGCAGCGTTCCGTTCCAGTCCCAGACGAGATGAGCCATCCGGCCACTTTACGCGCCGGGCTTGGCCAGGTCGCGAATCAACCGGTCCTCCTCCACCCGCCAGTAGCCATGTTCCCGCCCGTCGAGGAGGATGACCGGCACCCGGTCCCAGTACTCGTCCTGCAGTTGCGGGTCGGAATCCACATCCACCTCACGCCACTGCTCACCGGACACGTCGGCCACCCGTGCGATCGCCTCCTTGGCCACATCACACAGATGGCAGTCCTGCCGGGTGATCAACGTCAGCCGTGCCGTCATGAGACCGCCCGTCGGCGTGGATTCGCTCCCGAGTCGCCGCCGGCGGCGACTCCTTCCCGAAGGGCCACCTTACGTACCTTGCCGGTGATCGAGTGCGGCAGCTCGGCCACGAACTCGATCGTGGCCGGTCGCTTGAACCGGGCCAGGTTGCGGGCGCAGTGGGCCATCAGATCCTCCGTCGTGACCGGCTCGCCGACCACGACGTACGCCTTGACGCATTGGCCGGTACGGGGATCGTCGGCGCCCACCACCGCTGCCTCGACCACTGCCGGCGCGCTGGCCAGCACCAGCTCGATCTCGTGCGGATAGACGTTGAAGCCGCTGACGATGATCAGTTCTCCCAGCCGGTCGACCAGGAACAGGTCCCCGTCCGCGTCGGCGTAGGCGACGTCGCCGGTGGCCCACCAGCCCTCCGGGTCGGGCCCACCCGCACCGTCCGGCCAGTACCCGTGGAACAGATTCTCGCCGCGGACCACGATTTCGCCGGGATCCGTGCCGGGCGCGTCGCCCGCATCGTCGTCGAACTCTCCCACCAGGTCCGCCTCGGCCAGGCCGGCCGAATCCAGTCGGGCCAGCTGCGAACCATCCGCGGCGACCAGCCGTACCTGCACCCCGGGCAGCGGGCGACCGATCGAACCGGGCTTCGGCGCTGGACTGGCCAGCACCGTGGCAAGGACCGGCGCGGTTTCAGTCAGCCCGTACCCCTCGTGGATGTCCTGTCCGGACACCTCGCGGAACTCCCGGGCCAACGCCGGAACAAGCGGTGCCGCGCCACTGACCGCCAGGCGCACCGAGGCCAGCCGTGTGCTCGCGCCCCCGGTACGGCTCCAGGCAGCGTACATCTGCGGCACGCCGGACAGGACCGTGACCTGGTGCCGCGCGATGGTGTCCAGGCTGGCGTCCGGATCGAAACTGTCGACCAGCACGCCGGTCGCGCCGAACCAGGCTGTCGCGCCCAGTCCGGAGTTGAAGCCGAACGCGTGACACAGCGGTTGGGCCAGCAGGATCACGTCGGCGTCGGTGAGGACCGGTGGACGCAACCGCGCCAACTGGCGGTGATTGGCGATCAAGGCACGGTGCGAGAGCATCGCTGCCTTGGGCGCACCGGCGGTCCCGGAGGTGTACATCAACGCCGCGAGATCTTCGCCACCCGCGCCGGGCCCACCCTCGGCGGGGCCATCCTCCGCGGCGATGGTGAGGTCGGCAAAGGCGCGGGCGCCCGCTTCCTGCTCGCCACCCGCCGGCCCGGACGTACGGAAGATGTGCGCCAGCGCGGGTAGGTCACCGACCGGCAGTTCGGCCAGTACCGCGGCGTTCGCGACGATCACAGAGGCGGCCGAGTCATGGAGCACGTGGCGCAGTTCCCGGGCGGTATAGCCGGGGTTGACCGGCACCACCACCAGACCGGCCCGCATCGCGCCGAACATGGCCAGCGCGAACTCCGGCACATTCGGCAACGCGACAGCCACCCGAGCGGGGAACCCCTGGCTGGCGGGCAACGCCAAGGCGCATAGGTTGCCGGCCACAGCGTCCACCGCGGTGTCCAGCTCTGCCCAGGTCATCCGGATATCGCCAGCGGCGCTCGCGTACACCAGAGCGATCGCGTCAGGGCGGGCCCGCGCGGCCCGCCGTACGGTATCGGCCAGATTGTGGATGTCGTCCGCTGCGGCCACGGCTGAGTCTGGCACGAACCCGGCCGCGACCACACCCCCACCCTGGATGGGAACAAGTCTCTCGCGGCCACCCGTTCGGGTGATCGCACCATCATCCGTACGAGCGATCTGCCACCCGCTATAGCGCTGAGTCGTGGCTCGATCGCACAGCGTGTGCGATTCCTGGGGCCAGAGTTCACAAATACTTCCCACCTGGCCGAGCCAACTCCATCACGCGGGAAGATGTCGGCCTTTATGCTCACCTGGTCGACTCATCCTTTTTGGGTCTACTAACACCTCTCACCCCGAGGAGGCCGTAGTGCGGCTCAAAAGATGTAATGCGCGTCTTGTGCCTGAGTGTCGACTTCGGCCTGCGCTTCCGACGCTCGCCACGCCGACGTACACCACCTGGATTGCCGAGGCACTGGCAAGGGGGGCATGCACGTGACCGAAGCCAACCTGGCTGGTTCGTTCAGCGGGGTCGATCACGCGAACCCGGCTGCAGAGATCACCGAAAGCCTGAGCCGGGAGAGCCTGTCGCTGGCCCCCCGCGCGTCCACCACCCGGGTCAGTCCCCGAAACGACGTGCCCGGACGGCATCTGCCCAACTCGAATGCGCGACCACCGGCCGCCCGTGGCCCCGCGACGCCGAACCGCGCGCTGCCACCCACGCAGGGTGGCCGGCACGGCGCGGACAACGCGCCGCCGGTGGAACGCCCGGCGATCCCATCCGCCCGGGAGGAAACCATCGAACTGCGCGTCCTCCCGGCGCCGGTGCAGCCCGGCCCGAAGGAGGCGGAGGCGCCGACGCCAGCCGAACGGCAGTGGCCGAGCCGCCCGGCCCCGGACGACGCGGCGGCCGAGGTGTGGGCTCTGGTCGAGCGCGCCCAGGCCGGCGAGGCTGAGGCGTTCGGGTTGATCTATGACCGCTACCTGGACACGGTGTTCCGGTTCATCTACTTCCGCGTCGGGAGCCGCCCGCTAGCCGAGGACCTCACCGCGGACACGTTCCTGCGTGCCCTCAAGCGCATCGGCAGCTTCACCTGGCAAGGCCGCGACCTGGGCGCCTGGCTCGTGACGATCGCCCGCAACCTGGTCGCCGACCATTTCAAGTCCGGCCGCTACCGGCTGGAGGTCACCACTGGTGACGTGCTGGACGCCGACCAGGCCGATCGTGGCCCCGAGGGTAGCCCCGAGGCCGCCGTGGTCGACCACATCACAAACGTCGCCCTGCTGGCCGCGGTGAAGCAACTGAATCCAGAGCAGCAGGAATGCATCGTGCTGCGGTTCCTGCACGGCTTCTCGGTCGCCGAGACGGCGCAGACCATGGGCAAGAACGAGGGCGCGATCAAGGCGTTGCAGTACCGGGCGGTGCGGGCGCTACACCGCCTGTTGCCCGACGGCTTCCAACCGTGAGGGAGACGCTAACACCGGTAGTCGGAGGCGTCACCAAACGAGTTTCGGATCCGTTACTTCATGGGGCCCGTCGCACAGCGCGGCGAGCCTCGCGAGGGAGGGAGCGCGGTGAGCTCGTACTTCTTTGATCGCCGGCGTTCCGAGCATTTCGCTGAGTTGTTGGACGACCCCGACCGGCTGCGCCGCCATCGGCGCCAGCGCCGGATCGCATCCGAGATGGACTGGGCATAGGGGTGTTGCGGCGGGTCGAGGGCCTGGCCGAGCAACTGCCGTCGCGGTCAGCCGCGCCGGACGAGTTCCGCCACGCGTTGCGCGGCATGCTGGTGGCGGCCGTGAAGGCACAGGGTGAGGTCCCGCGTGCGGCCCGGCCCGCCAATGCAAAGACCGGACACGCCCTGGTCGACAGGAACAGCCCGACTCAGCGGCCGAGCCAGTCGCATCGCGGACCGTCCTTGCTGCACGCACCCGCGCCACGCGCCCGGGCCGCGGTTCTCGTCGGCGTCACGGCCGGAGCGCTGGCCCTGTCCGGGGTCTCCGCCGCGAGCACCGACTCCCTACCCGGCGACCCGCTCTACCACGTGAAGCGAACCAGCGAACAAGCTCAACTGGCACTCGCCGCGTCGGACCAGACCCGCGGCCAGCTCTACCTCGAATTCGCGCGCAGTCGGATGGTGGAGGCCCGCCAGATCGCACCCGGCCTGATCGACGACGTGCTGGCCGACATGGACCACGAAACCATCGCGGCGGTATTCCTCCTGGCCACCACAGCCGCGCAGCGCAACGACCCCGGCGTGCTGAACCCGCTCACTGGGTTCCTGGCCGAACAGCGCCGGCGCCTGGCCGATCTCCAACGGACGCTCACCGCCGCGGGATCCGAGCCGGTGCGCTCCTCAGCCCGCCTACTCGACCGCGTCGATGATCGCCTACGCGCGCTCAGTCGAGCGCTGGCCAAAGGCTGTTCCTTCGCGACCACCTTCGATGACCTCGGCCCCAAGCCCACCGCCTGCTGATCGGCTCGTAGCGCGAACGTCGCCCAGGCCGGCTACCCTCGTAGGACGGACCGAATCCAAGCCGTTCGGCAAGGATTCGGCCTCCGCGCCGCGACCGGCGCTACGGACCGAACCCAAGCCGTCGGCAAGGGAAACGGCCTGCGCGCCGCGACCGGCGCTACGGACCGAACCCAAGCCGTCGGCAAGGGGATACGGCCTGCCCGGCGCTACGGACCGAACCCGAGCCATCGAAAGGATTGCGCGTGCTGCGTCGCAGGGATAGTCGCCGCATACCGCCAGCCGGCTATGCGGTGACCGAACTGGAAGCCGCGTTGGCCACGCCACCGGATCCAACCGCGGCCGGCTTCTTCGATGTTGACAACACCATGATGCGGGGCGCGTCGGTCTACTGGCTCGCCCGTGGGCTGGCCGCACGCAAGTACTTCACCACCGGGGACCTGCTGCGATTCGGCGCGCGCCAGCTTCGCTTCCGCCTGCTGGCGACCGAAAACCGGGGCGACGTGTCACAGGCCCGCGAGGCGGCGTTGGCCTTCGTGGCGGGCCGGCGAGTGGACGAGCTACGCGCGTTGAGCGAAGAAATCTTCGATGAGCTCATGGCCGAGCGCATCTGGTCCGGCACACACGCCCTGGCCCGGCTACACCTCGACGCAGGCCAGCGGGTCTGGCTGGTCACCGCCGCACCGGTCGAACTGGGTGCCGTCATCGCACACCGGCTGGGTCTCACCGGCGCCATCGGCACAGTGGCCGAGATCAGCGACGGCGTATACACCGGCCGGCTGGTCGGCGACCTGATGCACGGCCCGGCGAAAGCCAGGGCGCTGGCCGACCTAGCCGCACGGGAGGGCCTCGACCTGAACCGGTGCGCGGCCTACAGCGATTCCGTCAACGACCTGCCCATGCTCCTGTCGGTCGGCCGGCCGGTCGCGGTCAACCCGGACCCCGCCCTACGCCGGGCCGCTCAGGAGAACGGTTGGGAGATGAGAGACTTCCGCACCGGCAGGAAAGCGGTGAAGGTCGCGGTACCCGCCGCGCTGGCCGCCGGCGCAGCGGCCGGAGCGGTTGCCGCCGCCGTCGCCCTCAGCCGCCGGGGCGCATTCCGCACCCTCATCCGCCGTTTCTCCACAAAGGACTAACCCCCCTCCCACGTGATCGCGGACGATCCGATGCGCCATCGCACCCCCAATCGTCCGCAAACCACGGACAACGCAACCAACGCACGAACCGGCATCCCCGACCTCACCGTCTCCCCCGTGATCGCGGACGATCCGATGCGCTATCGCACTTCGTATCGTCCGCAATAATGGGGGAACGCAGCGTGGGCTAGGTGAACGGGTCTGGGCGGCGCTCGAGCAGACCGTGCAGGGTGTGTTGGATCGTCTCGCGTACCTGGTCGGCCAGGTTGAACACGACAATCGGGTCGTCCGCCTCGCTCGCGTACTGCGCGGTGTCGATCGGTTCGCCGAACTCGATCAGCCACTTGCTCGGCAGCGGCAACATCCCCAGTGGACCGAACCACGGGAACAGGGGAGTCACCGGGACGTACGGCAGGCCGGTCACCCGGGCCAGCGGTTTCACATTGGCCACGATCGGGTAGATCTCCTCGGCGCCCACGATGGACACCGGGATGATCGGCGTGCAGGTGCGAAGGGCCGCCGAGACGAACCCGCCACGACCGAACCGTTGCAGCCGGTACCGGTCTCGGTACAGCTTTCCGACACCCTTGAAGCCCTCGGGAAACACTCCGACGTACGCACCGGATCGCATCAGGCGTTCCGCGTCCGGGTTGCAGGCAAGGGTGGAGCCGGCCTTCCGCGCCAGTTCCGACAGCACCGGAATCCGGAACACCAGGTCCGCACCGAGCAGTCGTAGATGCCGCCCGGGGGTTTCGTCGTGCACCGCGATGCCGAGCATCAGCGCATCCATCGGCACGGTGCCGGAGTGGTTGGCCACCAGCAAGGCCGGGCCTTCAGGCAGGTTGTGCGCCCCGGACACCTCGACCCTGAAGTAACGCTGATAGAGCACACGCAGGAGCGGGTGCAGGACCGCGTCGGTCAACTGCTGGTCGAACCCGAATTCGTCCACTTCGTACTGTCCGGTCAATCGGCGGCGCAGGAAACCCAACGCGCCAGCCACCCGGTCATCCCACTTGTCCGGAGCACGAGACCGGTCCCTGGAACTGGCCGAGGACCTCGCTGGTACGGCTTCCGCTGGTACGGCTTCCGCTGGTACGGCTGCTACCGGCGCGGCTTTGCTGCGCGGGCCCGGCTTCGCTGGCGTCGCCTTGTCAGCTGTTGACTTCTCAGCTCTTGCCGTGCCCGGCGTCGCCTTGTCAGCTGTTGCCTTCGGCGGTGTTGCCTTCCGCGACGTGGCCTTGGCTGTGTTCGCCTGCGCAGAGTCCGACGGCGCGTTGTCCGAGTGCGCCCTGTTCGACTGCGCCCTGTTCGACTGCGCTTTGTTCGACTGCGCCCTGTTCGACTTGGCGGTTTCCGACTGGCCCTGTTGGCCGCGTCCGACTGGCCCGCGTTCGGTTGGGCCGCGTCCGACTGGGCCGCGTTCGCCTGGGCCGCGTCCGACTGGCCCGCGTTCGCTTGGGCCGCGTCCGACTGGCCCGCGTTCGCTTGGGCCGCGTCCGACTGGGCCGCGTCCGTCTGGGCCGCGTCCGTCTGGGCCGCGTCCGTCTGGGCCGGGTTCGCTTGGGCCGGGTTCGCCTTGGTCGCCTTGGCGGGAGCTGCCTTGCGCGCGGGCTTGGGGGTGTTGACGGGTGTCGACTTGGCCGGCATCGGGCGCGCGCCGTTGGCGCGTGCGGCGGAGGCCCGCAACGACTTCGCCGGCAAGGGGGTGCCGTTGCTGGCGGATCCGTTTGACGCCGCCACTGGTCCGGGATCGGTGAAATCACGGGTCGGCAGGCGCCGTGCGGGGCGGCGACCGTTGGGCTCAGTCATGTGCCGGCTCCTGGGTTGCCCGGCCGGTGGTGGCCGCTCGAATTGCCCGGATGCCATCCAGGATCGCGGCTTCCACGGCGGACACTGCATCGGGGCGCAGGGCTGCGAAGCTACCCGGACGGTGCAGTCCCCGGCCACGGATCAGGGCGTCGAAGGCTTCCTCCGTACTGCGTGGTTCGAAGCCAAACTCGGCCACCAGCCGGGAGGTGTCGACGACCCGGCCGTGCACGAACAAGTCCAACTGGTCGAGGTTGAAGTCGGCCCACACCCGATGCCCGCACGAATGCGGCCAGCGCCGACATGCCCGGCTCGACCACAGGCAGCGCGAGCCGCCCGGCCCGGCGGATGGCCTGGGAGAGGACGAGCACGCCCGGTCCGGCCACGTTGTACGTACCCGGATGATCTTCCACCACTGATCGGGTGAGCACTTCGAGGGCGTCCGCCACATGGATGAACTGCAGCCGTGGATCGCGGCCCAGCACCGTCGGCACCACTGGCAGGGCGAAGTAGCGAGTGAGCGTGGTGTCGCGCGTCCGGACCGACAAACGGCGCCAGGCGCAGAACCGTGGTGCGCACGTCCGGCCGGCGACGGCTGAAGCCGCGCACGTAGCCCTCGATCTCGATGACGTCCTTGGCGAAGCCACCGCGTGGCAACAGCGTCGGCGGGGTCGACTCGGTGAACACGGCCGGATCCCGGAACGAGGCGCCGTAGGCGGCGGTGGACGACCGCACCACCAGCTTGCGCAACCGGGGTGCGGCCTGGCTCGCGGCGAGCAGCTGCATCGTGCCGATGATGTTGTATTCCTTCATCGCCTGCCGTCCGACCCCACCGGGGCTGGACGGCACACCCATGTGGGCGACCGCTTCGACGCCGGTGGCCGCGACCACTTCGACGAGTTCGCGCATATCGGCGACGAGCACCTCGACCCGGTCGCCGAGGAAATGCGACACCGCCTTGCTGGGTGCGGCGACGTCGACACCGATGACACGGCCAACGCGGGGATGCGCCAGCGAGTCGCGCGGCCAGGTTAGCGCCGAGGTACCGGCTGACGCCGGTCACCAGGACTGTCAGCGTCTCACCCTCGGGCGAGAACGCGCCATCGGTCACCATCGCCTCCCGGTTGCCTAGGCCAACGTGGTACGGCGACGTCATCGCGTTGTTCGGTTTCGAAGCCGTGAACGTGGGCGGCTGCGGCCATCGGTGTGGCCGGCATGGCGTGAACCGATCCTGGGGACCGGATCACAGCCTGATACTCAACCGCCCTGTCCGCTCACTTACCGAGACGACGACGCTGGACGCGGGTCTTGCGCAGCAGCTTGCGGTGCTTCTTCTTGGCCATTCGCTTGCGGCGCTTCTTGACCACGGAGCCCATACGGCTGTCCCCTCGGGTGAGCGTGCGTGACGGACCAGGCCGTTGCACGGCTCGGGGTCCTGATTGTCTACGGGCGACCTCGACCGCTCGTCACCGACGCGGGGTCGGACTGCGATCGTGGTCGACCCCCAGCCTAACCTGGGCCCATGACTTTACGGTAATCGGATGGGGCCCACGGCAACGGGGCACGGGTACGGCCAGTGGAGTCCAGCGACACGTGGCCGCCGCGAGACCCCGCCTGGCCTTACCTCATGCTCCGCGAATCCATCCGTGCGCGTCTTGCGTTACAGGTGCTTGCTCTGTCGTGCGTCCTTGCCCCCGTGGGCCGTCAGGCTGACTCGGCGAAGGCGTCCCGGAGATATTCGTGTACGGCATGCTCCGGTACGCGGAACGAACGCCCCACCCGTACAGCGGTCAGTTCGCCCGTGTGCACGAGCCGATAGACAGTCATCTTCGACACTCGCATCAGTGCAGCCACCTCTGCGACCGTCAGGAAGTTGACCTCTGTCAGCTTGCCTGCGGCCTGCGGTGATCCAGTCATGGCTCACCCCAACCCTCCCGGCGCGAGACGCCCCTTGTGAAACGCCTCGCGCGTGTTACTTGACAAAGGTACCGGTACGAGAGTACTCCGCACGATACGTTCGCGAAAAATACCGATCTTGGTGGTTGGTGGTACCAATGCAACCCAACACCAGCAAAATCTGCTAGTCCGCCACCATCCGTACCGCCCGCTCGCTGCCAGGAAAGCGGACAGTATCGGACTATTCGGTTCGGAGTGCGACAACCGGGTCCAGCCGGGCCGCTCGCTGGGCCGGGATGACGCCGAAAATGATGCCCACACCGGCCGAGACCCCGAAGGCGAGGACGATCGACCACCACGTCACCACCGCCGGTACCGGCGAGAGTGCGGCCACGATCAATGCGGCTCCGACCCCGATGCCGATGCCCAGCACGCCGCCGATGGTGGTCAACAGCACCGCCTCCAGCAGGAACTGCAAGGCGATGTCCCGGGGTTTCGCGCCAACCGCCTTGCGCAGGCCGATCTCGCGGGTACGTTCCCGGACGGACACGAGCATGATGTTGGACACCCCGACGCCGCCAACCAGCAGCGAGATGCCAGCGATCGCGGCCAGCACGCCGGTCAGGATGCCCAGGATGTCACCGAGCACGCCGAGAATCTGTTCCTGCGTGACCGCGCTGAACTCACTTTCCGGATGCCGCTGCCGGAGCACGTCGACAATCCGTAGGCCGAGCGCATCCAGGGTGGCCCGGTCCGGGGCCTTGACCGCCATCGCGTCAATCCGAGGAGTGTCGAAGACCCGTTGTGCCGTGGTGATCGGGATGTGCACCTCGTTGTCCCGGTCCACGCCGAGGCTCTGCCCGAGCGGGGCGAACACACCGACCACCCGGAACCGGACCCCGGCGATGGTGACCTGCGCGCCAATCGCGTCACGCTCGCCGAACAGTGCAGTGGCCACAGTGGACCCCAGCACCGCGACGCGCCGTCCAGTCTCCACATCGGACCGACTGAGGTAGCTGCCCCGGGCCAGGGAACGGACGAACACCTTCGGGGTGGTCTCGAGCACTCCGGTCACACTGGCGAACCGTTGCCGGGTGCCAGCCCGTACGGTCTCCCCCGAGGTGGTCGCGACGGCCACCCGGTTACGGTCGCCCACCAGTCTGGTCACCGCGTCCACATCGTCCAGTCCCAGCCGTGACACGGTGGGCGCCGAGCCGAAGTTGACCTCCCCCGGCACGATCAGCAACAGGTTCGACCCGAGTCCCTCCACCTGCTGCTCGATCTGCTGCTTGGTGCCGGTACCGATGGCCACCAGCGTGACGACGGCGGCCACGCCCACGACGACACCGACCATGGTCAGACCACTGCGCAGGCGGCTGGCGCGCAGCGCGTCGAGGGCGACCCGCCAGGCCTCGGCGACGTTCATCCAAGGCCCCGTCCGGCGACGATGACCCCGTCGCGCATGGTGATCTCACGACGGGCCCGGGCCGCCACCGCCGCGTCGTGCGTCACTACGGCCAGCGCGACCCCGCGCTCGGCGTTGAGTTCTTCCAGCAGCGCCAGCACCGCCTCGCCGGCCCGGCTGTCCAGGTTGCCGGTCGGTTCGTCGGCCAGCAGCACGGACGGCTCGGTAACGAGTGCCCGGGCGATCGCCACCCGCTGCTGCTCCCCGCCGGAAAGCTGGTTCGGACGGTGATCGAAACGATGGGACAGGCCGACCCGGGCCAACATCTCTTCCGCCCGCCGGTTGCGTTCGGCCCGGCGCAGGCCCCGATAGATCAGCGGCAGCGCGACGTTGTCCCGGGCCGAGGTGCGGGCGAGCAGATGGAAGCTCTGGAACACGAAGCCGATCACCTTGTTGCGCAGTTCGGCCAGCTCCGCCGCGGACAGCGTGGACACATCCCGCCCGCCCAGCAGCAGCCGGCCGGAGGTCGGACGGTCCAGCCCACCGAGGAGGTGCATCAACGTCGATTTGCCCGATCCCGACGGACCGATGATGGCGAGGTAGTCGCCGGCCTCGACGGTCAGGCTCACCCCGCGCAGCGCCGGAACCGAAACCCCATCCAGGTCGTACGAGCGGACCGCATCCTCAACCGCGACCGGCGCGGTCACGGCAGATCCTGCCCCGCGGTCACGGCAGATCCTGCCCCTCGGTCACCCGGTCCGTCCCGCCGATCACCACGCGCTGGCCGACCTCAAGGCCGGACAGGATCTGCACCAGATCCTCGCCCTGGACCCCGACCTGCACGTTCTGGCGCACCGCCGCACCGTCACGGACCAGCCACACCGCCTCACCACCATCGGTGCTGAACACGGCCGCGGCGGGGACCGCCACCGCGTCGAGCGCCGCCCGTACCCGCAGATGCGCGACCGCGCTCATGCCCGGACGCGGAGTTGGCGCCGCGGCCCTTCCGTCGCCGGTGCCACTACCGCCGGTGCCTCCGTCACCTGCGCTGCTGGATCGCAGGCTCAGCCGGATCCGGTACGCGACACCGCCGCGCTGAGACGGCGTGGGCAGCAGGTCGACGGTCTGCACCGTGGCCTCGTAGCCGATTCCGGGCGCGGCGTCAAGGTCAACCTCGGCGGTCACACCCGGCTGGACCAGCAGGACATCGGTCTCGTCCACCTCGCCGACCAGGCCGATCTCCGAAACGTCCACGATGGTGACGATGGCGGAACCGGCGCTGACCTGATCGCCGACAGACAGGACGTCGTCCACGCCAGCCACGGTGGACTGCGTACTTCTCGAGGATCCGCCGCTGACCGCGCCCAACAAGCCGGCGAGGGGATCGGTGGGCGTGGCCGCCGCCGGCCGGGCGAACTGGACCACGCCGGCGATCGGTGCGCGTAGCGTCAGCGCCTCGACGGTCGAGTTGGCCAGGTCGTACGCGGCCTGTGCCTGGGCTTTCTGGGCGGCACCCAGTGCGGACACCGCCTGCCCGATGCCGGCGAGGCCGGACTCGACCTGCCGCAACGCCTTCCTCAACGCCGCGGCGGCCTGTTCGTAGTTGTGCTGGGCGGCATCCACGTGGGCCAGCAGGGCCATGCGCACCTGCTCGTCCGTGATCTGGCCGGCCGCGGCCCGGGCCGAGTCGAACGAGTCGATGGCGGAGGAATCCAGGCCCTTCTGCAGCCCGACCAGGTCGACATAGCCGACGTTGGTGCCGATCCGGTTCGCCGCGGTCAACGCCGCGGTCGCGTCGGCGAGTCGTTTGCGGGCCGAGGCGGAATCGATGACGGCAAGTTCCTGCCCCTTCACCACGGTGCTGCCGGGGGTCACGGTCAGGCTCGCCAGAATGCCATCGGCAGGTGCATTGAGGGTGGCGACCGCTTTCGCGGTCACCGAGGCGGGTACGTCGACGACCTCGTTGACGGTGGCGCGCCTGACGTCCGCCGTGGCGATGCCGTCTTGGGACGGCCCGCACGCGGCAGCTGACAGAGCGAGCGCGGCGACAGCGAGGGCGCCTGCAACAAGCGAGGTCCGGCGCACCCGGCGCAGTCTACTTCAACGAGGTCAGCCAACCACGGACCGGATGAAGGTGGCGCAGTCCGCCGAAATCGTCGCCCACGGCGCCCCGAGCACCGCGTTGGCGGCGGTATCGAGATCGACGCTGTCGTGCACGACCCGACCCCAAAAGTCCATCATCCTGTCTTGCCCGTATTTATCCGAAATCCGGCGTACGGCCAGGAACGCCACGCCGTACCGGCCACTCGCATCGGCCAGCGACGCATTGATGGTGGGAGGCTTCACGCTCGGGTCCCCGTTCCACCCGTTGCGCACGAAGGAACGGGTCGGCGCCATCGAGTCGTACGTGTTGACCGCCTTGCCGAGCATCGTGGCGTAGTCGGCGATGCCCTCGATCAACCACCAGTTCGCCGCGGAATTGGCGCCACCGCCCTTGCCGGCGAGCGTCGTGACGTGGGTGAGTTCGTGGGTGAGCAAGGTCTGCATGCCACGCTGCTGCACCACCTCGGTGCGCACCACCACCTCGGACACGTTGCCGCCGACCGGAACGGTCCAGGCCGCCGCCCATTCTGGCTGGCCGTGGCCGTACCAACGCTGCCAGTCATCCGGCCCGGCCAGGAAGATGAGGTACTTGTCCGGCGGCGCCGCCCAGCGGGAGAACGTGTCCGCGACCTTCGCTGCCCTGTCCGTCGCCGCCACGGCCTCGGTCAACCGCCAGGCCTGGCCCTTGGTGGCCGCCATGATTACCCGTTCGCCGACGAGCACGGTGAGCTCGTCGGTCTCCCACGGCCTCGGGCCGGCCTGCTGGGCGGTGGACTGCTTGAGGTCCACCATGATCAGGTGGTCGCTGTCGAGCTCCCAGGTCGCCGACTCCACCAGCTCGACGGCCTCGCAGGCAGACGTGCCGAAGCAGTACGAGATCTCGACCCCGGCCTGCCAGGACCGGTCCCCCTGCTTCGACACCGCGCCGGAAACGCGCTGGGTCCATTTCCCCAGGCCCATCGCATGGAGCACCTTGAACCGGCGCTTGAGCTCGTCCGCGAGTTTGGTGTCAGTGGGATCCGCCGGCGCCAGGTAGCCGGCTTGATCTCCTGCCAGCAAAGCCTCGGACTGTGCATCGAGGATGGTCCCGATCGACCTGCGGACCCAACTCGTCCACTCGCTCGCCGGCGCGCTCTGCGGCGGCGGCAGGGCGGCCGGCCGTTCGTTGGCCTGTCGCCACTCGGCCCTGGTGTCCAGTGCGCCGGCGTAGTCCGCGACGCCGACCACCGCGCCGATGCCCACAACGCCGAGCACCAACACGGCCGTGAGTACGGCGGCGATCCAGCGGCCGGCCGAACCCGCGCGCCGGGGGTTGGGCAGCAGTGCCGGAGTCCACGGATTGGCCTGGTAGGGGCCGTACGCAAAGGCGGACACCGGCTGGTCGCCCGGATGCCGCGGCGCGCCCGGATGCGCCGGCGCCGACTGAGGCGTGGCGGAGTAAGGCATGCCGGAGTAGGGAGTGGCGGAGTAAGGAGTGGCGGAGTAAGGCGTGGCGGAGTAGGGCTGGCTGGCCGCCACCGGATAGACCGCGTACGGCTGGGCCAGGTAGACGACCTCCGGCGCCGGCGCGCCCGGCTGGGCCGGCACCACCGGGTGGGGCGGGATAGCGGGCTCGGAGGGTGAACCCGGGTTCGGCCAAGCCCCAGGCGTGTCGCCGCTGCTCACCCGCGGCACTTTACGCGATGAGGCCCGGCGATGGTGTCACACAATACTGACCCAATGACGTCGTTGAATGTGACATCAGGGCCCGCACAGGCGACCTGCCCGTATGATCACAACGCACCGTTCCAGATCGACTACATGAGGTCAACGACGCGACGCCAGTGCCCGGGTGAAGAACATGACATTCGCCGGTCGCTCGGCCAACCGGCGCATCAGGTAGCCGTACCACTGCGTGCCGTAAGGCGTGTACACCCGCACGGTGTAGCCGGCGCCGGTGAGCCGCCGTTGCTCCGCCGGACGGATGCCGTAGAGCATCTGAAATTCGAACGTGTCCGGCATCCGGTCGAACCACTTCGCCCGATCCTCACCGATCGCGACCAGACGCGGATCGTGCGTCGCCAGCATCGGATAGCCCTCACCGGACATCAGGATGTTCAGGCAACGCACGTACGACTTGTCGACGTCGAGCATCGACTGATAGGCGACTGTCTCCGGCTCTTTGTAGGCGCCCTTGCACAGCCTTACTCGGGAACCCGTGCCGGCCAGTTCCCGGCAGTCGCCCTCGGTCCGGCGCAGGTAGGCCTGCAGGACGGCACCCGTGGTCGGGAAGTCCCCGCGAAGCTTGGCCAGGATCTCCAGGGTGGAGTCCGTGGTGGTGTGGTCCTCCATGTCCAGGGTGACCGTGGTCCCCGCCTCGGTCGCGGCCGCGCAGATCGCGTGCGCGTGGTCGTAGGCGAGTTTCTCGTCGAATCGCTGCCCGAGCGCGGAGAGCTTCAGACTCACCTCGGCGGCCGGAGTCAGTTCCTGCGCCGACAGCGCGGACAGCAACGTCACGTACGCGTCACGGGCCTGCTGCGCCTGCTCAGGCGTGAAGGTGTCCTCACCGAGGTGGTCCAGGCTCACAGCCAGGCCGTCAGCGACAAGTTCGCGCGTCGCCCGTAGGGCGTCCTCGGTCTCGGTACCCGCGACGAACCGGGCCACCACGTCCCGACTGACGGGAGCGGTCTGCACCAACCGCTCGACCCGGGCCGACCGAGCCGCGGCAAGAATCACCGATCTGAGCATGCCAACGACACTAGACCCTGCTGGCTGGGCGTGCCTTCTGACCTCGCTTTGTGTGGCTGGTGACTGTGGCGCCCTTGAGATCATCAGCCTCGGTTGGGCTTTTCGTCGGGACAGCGGCGCGGGTGTCGACCTTGGTCAGTGACTCGCCCGGGGAGCGGCGGGCGACTACCTTTGACCCCGTGAAGTTCGACGAGTACGCCCGAACTGCGGTCGATCTTGTGAACGCCCAGGTAGAAACGCTGGAACAACTTCGGGCGTACTTCGGATCGGACAGCTGGCAGGCCCTGGAGGCCACCGACAGGGACGTCGCCATCCTCAAGCGCGGCTCGAAACGGCTCCGCGAGGTGTTCGAGTTCGGGTCGGGAGGCAGAGACGGCGACGCGGTCGAGGCGCTCAACAATCTCCTCGAAGCGCACCCGATCCAGCCTCGAATTTCGGGACATGACGCAAATGACTGGCATATGCACGTGACCAGCCGGGGCAGCCTCGGTCGGCGCGGAGTACATGGCCGGCGCGGTCTGGGGCCTCGTCGGTCTGGCTCTGCGAGTACAGGCAGCGCCCGGTTCGGCGTGTGCGCCGACGAGCGCTGCGGCAACGTCTACTTGGACACGTCGTCCAACTGCTGCCGACGGTTCTGCTCGGAGCGCTGTGCCACCCGCTCGCACGTGGCCGCCCACCGCGCCCGCAAACGCGCGCGCCGTGCCCGCGACCAGCCCTTCGAACCGGCCGCCGTCTAGCAAGCGCACCCGGACGAGACCTTGGTCGATCCGCTACCGGATCCGGTACCTCAACGACCACGGTCCGCCGAACGCGGCTGGTGGCTAGGCGTCCACCGTGGAGGGTGCGGTCAGGTGGTGGCGGGCGAACGCCAGCGACTCCGCAGGTCTGCCTGCCGGATCGGCCGGCGATTCGCGCCCGGCGGGTGGACACCTCCACCGCCACCGAACCGCGGAACCCACGTCCGGCCAGCGAGGACAGCAGCGGCGCGCAGGGCTGGGTGCCCCGGCCGGGCACCAGGTGCTCGTCGCGTCCCTCGCCGGTGCCGTCACCCAGGTGCATGTGGTGCAGGGCCGGCGCCCATTCGGTCGGCCATCGCCAGCGCGTCGTTGCGGGCGGCGGCGCAGTGCGACAGGTCCAGCGTGTAGGACGCGGTAGCCGCTGTCCTGGTCGGATCCCAGCCCGGCACGTACGGCACGAACTGCGCGACCGGCCACGCGGACGGGATACATGTTCTCGACCGCGAAGCTGACAGTCCGGCGAACTGCCCGGCGAGCCGGTCCAACCCGTAGGCGAAGTTTCGGGCATAGTCGCGCTGCCAGCCGAATGGCGGGTGCACCACCACGGTCGGCGCCCCCAGTTCGCTCGGCCAGCACCGCCGACTTGCGCAGTCGCTGCCACGGGTCCGGGCTCCACACCCGCTGGGTGACCAGCAGGCACGGTGCGTGGACCGAGACCGACCGGACCCCGTAGTGCTCGGCCAGGCCTTTCAAGGCGGGCAGGTCCTGGCTGACCGGATCGGTCCAGACCATGACCTCGACGCCGTCGTAACCCAGGCTCGCGGCCAGTGGAACCCGCCGACGTGGGCTCGGGAAACACCGACGACGTGGACAGGAGCACCGGTACGGACAGGGAAGTCACCTGGCCAGGATTAGCTCCGTCTGCGCGAAACCGGCCGGCTTGGCCCGCGTGAGCCGCGCGTTTGCCATCACGCGTGACGCTCAGCCAGTGGCAAGGGCGTCCAGCCGACGTAGAATGACGCCTTCGCGCAGCGCCCAGGGGCAGATCGCCAGAGTGTGCACCCCCAGCCGGCTCATGCGTGGCCTCCGCCACTACGGCGCCAGCCAGCAACTGATGCGCTCGGGCGGCGTTGACCCCGTCCATTTCGGCCAGCGCGGCGGCCGGCATGTGCCGGATGAAGCCGAGCACCTGGCGTACGCCGGTCAACGTCAGACGAGCGGGGTCTACGCAAGCCCGCGCCCGACGGTGCCGCGCCGGCCAATCGGGCCAACGTCCGGAATGTCTTCGAGGCGTCGCGGCGACCTGATCCCAGCTGTCCAGATCCATGGCCTGGAGCGAATCCTGGACGTACTGGGACAGCTCCTCGACCTCGATCGCCGGCGGCGGATCCGGCGGTCGAGCCGTTGCCTGGTCAGGCGGCCGGCACCCAGCGGCAACGAGAGGGCGACCTCGGGCTCCTCGTCGATTCCGGAGGCGATCTCCAGTGATCCGCCGCCGATGTCGAGCACCAGCAGGCGGCCGGCGGACCAGCCGAACCACCGCCGCACCGCGAGGAAGGTCATTCGCGCCTCGTCCTTGCCGGAGAGCACCTCTAGCCGTACGCCGGTCTCGGCCCGGACCCGGGCGAGCACCTCGGCCGAGTTGTTGGCATCGCGCACCGCCGACGTGGCGAACGCCACCAACTCGTCGGCCTCGTGCGCCTGGGCCGCGCGCCGGGCCAAGTCGACCGCCGCGATCAGGGCGTCCGCGGCGTCGTGGGAGAGCCGGCCATGCGGCCCGATCCGTTCGGCCAGCCGGAGGATGGACTTCTCCGAATATGCGGGCCACGGGTGCGCCCCGCGGTGGGCGTCGACGATCAGTAGATGCACCGTGTTGGAACCGACATCAAGAACCCCCAGGCGCATAGCTCAAGCCTATGCGGCCACCGCCGGAGGCGTCCGTCCCGTCAACGGTGAAGCGACCCGGCCGGCGCCGTCCGCGTGCCTGGGCCACCTGCGCTGACCGCGGCGTACGCTGTCCGGGTGAGCAGCCGCCGTACCCTCCGTCGCGACGAGATTCCGGTCCAGGTGCAGGTCAGCATCGAGGACCCGGACGACCCTCGCAGCCGCGAGGTGGACCTCGATTTCGACCGGGAATGGATCGAGTTCAGCGACCCGGCCAATCCAGAGCACATGGTCCGGGCCGACCTGACCTGGCTGCTGTCCCGGTGGACCTGCATTTTCGGCAACGGCTGCCACGGCATCACCGAGGGCCGCGCATCTGATGGGTGCTGCTCGCACGGTGCCTTCTTCACCGACGACGATGACGAGAAGCGCACCCGTGCGGCGGCTCAAGCGAGCTGACCCCGGAAACCTGGCAGCACTTCCGTCGCGGCTTCAAGAACTGCACGGAGATGGACACCGTGGACGGAACCAACCCGGCCCGGCGTACGGCCACCCAGCGCGGACGGTCCGTGCGTTTTCCTCAACGACCTGGACTTCCCGGGCGGGGCTGGCTGCGCGCTGCACGCCCAGGCCTTGCGGGACGGGGTGCACCCGCTGGAGTACAAGCCGGACGTCTGCTGGCAGTTGCCGGTGCGTCGGGACCAGGAGTGGACCAAGCGGGCCGACAACTCCAAGGTGCTGCTGACCGTACTGAACGAATTCGACCGGCGCGGTTGGGGCGAGGGCGGGCACGATCTGCACTGGTGGTGTACCTCGTCGCCCGACGCGCACGTCGGGGCCGAGCCGATGTACCTGTCCTACGGCCCGGAGCTGATCGCGCTGATCGGCGAGGAGGCGTACGACAAGCTGGCCGAGCTGTGCGCCGCGCGGGACAAGCATGGCCTGGTCGCCGTCCACCCCGCCACCACCGCCGCCCAGGCCTGATCGCCGATACGATGGAACCGGGCGACTGTCTCGGAGGCAGGCATGTCGATCACTGTCAACCAACCACCGGGTCGCCGACAGCGGCCTACGTCGAAAGCGGCGTCACGGTCCGCATTACATCTAGGCCGTCACGGCTCGAACTTGTAGCCGAGGCCGCGGACGGTGACGATGTAGCGCGGATTGGACGGCTCCGGTTCGATCTTGGATCGGAGGCGCTTGACGTGCACGTCCAGTGTCTTCGTGTCGCCCACATAGTCGGCGCCCCAGACCCGGTCGATCAGCTGGCCGCGGGTCAACACCCTTCCCGCGTTGCGCAGCAGCAACTCGAGCAGTTCGAACTCCTTCAGCGGTAGCGCCACCGAGCCGCCGCCGACCGTGACCACATGCCGTTCCACATCCATCCGGACCGGGCCGGCGGCGAGGGTGGGCACGCCGGTTTCCACCGGTTCGGTGGTGTTGCGGCGCAGCACGGCACGCACCCGGGCGACCAGTTCGCGCGGCGAGTACGGCTTGGTCACGTAGTCGTCGGCGCCGATCTCCAGTCCCACCACCTTGTCGATCTCGCTGTCCCGGGCGGTCACCATGATGATCGGCACATGTGACTTCTGCCGCAGCTGCCGGCAGACCTCGGTGCCGGACATCTCCGGCAGCATCAGGTCGAGCAGCACGATGTCAGCGCCGTTGCGATCAAATTCGGTCAGGGCACCGGTGCCGGTGGCGGCCACGGCGACCTCGAATCCCTCCTTTCGGAGCATGTAGGACAGGGCGTCGGAGAACGATTCCTCGTCCTCCACCACCAGTACGCGAGCCATCGTTTCTCCTCTTACACAACGTCTTCGGAGTCGATCTCGACTCCGGGTGGCAGGGGTAGCGCGGCCTCGGGCGGGCGCCCGGGCAGCCGGAGGGTGAAGGTGGATCCGACCCCGAGCACCGACTCCACCTGCACCCGACCGCCATGGTTGACCGCGATGTGCTTGACGATGGCGAGGCCGAGTCCGGTGCCGCCGGTGTCCCGCGAGCGCGCCTGGTCGGCCCGGTAGAAGCGCTCGAAGATCCGATCCTGATCCTTTGTGGATATGCCGATGCCCTGGTCGACCACGGCGATCTCCACCATCTCATCGACCCTCCGGGCATCGATGGTTACCTTAGTCTCATCGGACGAGTAGGCGATCGCATTC
Source organism: uncultured Actinomycetota bacterium (assembly GCA_963742855.1). Lineage (GTDB taxonomy): Bacteria > Actinomycetota > Actinomycetes > Mycobacteriales > Micromonosporaceae > CAVUNP01. Next base: position 579,263 of record CAVUNP010000023.1, read on the forward strand.
TCGGCCAGGTTGGCCACCGCGGTGACCAACTGCCCCTCATTGCCGTAAACGGTCAGTCCGCGGGTGCCGGCGAAGTGGATGTCGATGTTCTTGGCCGCGGCCGCGGTGCGGGTGCGGTCCACCACCTCGTTCACGATCCGGTCGACGGCCACCGGTACGTGGGTGGGCAACGGGTCGGCGCCCTGCAGCCGGGACAGCTCCAGCAGTTCCTTGACCAACCGGGCCAGCCGTTGCGACTCGTGGTGAATCCGTTCGGCGAAGCGCCGGGACGCTTCCGGATCGTCACCGGCGTCGAGCAGGGTCTCGGCCAGCAGCGCCAGTGCGCCGACCGGGGTCTTCAGCTCATGGCTCACGTTCGCCACGAAGTCGCGGCGCACCCGGGCCACCCGGTGGGCTTCGGTGACATCCGACGCCTCGACTGCCACATGCCCGGTCGGGTACTCCGGACCGGCCAGCGGGATCACCCGTACCCGCACACCCAGAGGTTCCCGGACCATGTGGGTGCTGACCTCGCCGCGGGGCAGGTCCAGTTCGACCTCGCGCCGCACCCCGCCGCGGCGGACCTGCCCGGCGATGGTCCGGATCACCGGGTGGACCAGGTATGGGTCGTCCTCGCCATGCAACAGGCCGAGCGAGAACGCGGCCGGATTGGCGATCACCGCGATATCGTCGGCGTCGAGCACCAGTACGCCGACTCGCAGCGCGTTCACCGCGTCGGTCGCCACCCGCTGAACCTCAGGAGTCGCCGGGCGACCTGACCGGCGCCAGCCCGCTTTCACCCATTCCACGTGGCCAAGGGTAGGCGCCAGGTGAACCAGATCGGCTGTCCGCGGTGGTCAAATCGGGTCATGGTCGCCTGATGTTCATTCTCAGGCTCGGCGCCGTTCACCGGAGTTCACTCTGGCGCTGTCGCGCCCCGCGTAACGTACCGGCGAGTCGGAGGAGTCTAGGCGAAGGAGTGGCATGCGCACGGAGTTCTCAGCCGAACTGGAAGAGATCAGCGGCTTGCTCGTGGCCATGGCCGATGAGGTCCGTTCCTTGATGCAGCGGGCCACCCGGGCACTGCTCGAAGCGGACGCGCCGCTCGCCGAGGGCGTTATCACCGGTGATACCGCGGTCAACAACCTTCACCAGGAGGTGGAGGAAAAAATCTACGCAATGATGGCGCTGCAGGCTCCGGTTGCCTCAGACCTGCGCCTGGTCGTGACCGCGCTGCACGTGGCCTCCGACATCGAGCGGATGGGCGACCTGGCGAAACACGTGGCCAAGACCACACTGCGTCGGCACCCCGGCAAGGCGGTACCGGAGGAGCTGGCTCCGGTCATCTCGGACATGGCGGCCGTAGCCGACCGAATGGTGGAGAAGGCCCGCCGCGTGATGGCCAACCCGGACCCGGTACAGGCTGCCGAGCTGGAAACCGACGACGACGCCATGGACGAGCTACACAAGGGCCTGTTCGTGGTGCTGCTCGGCGCGGCGTGGCGGCATGGTGTGGAGTCCGCCATCGACGGTGCCCTGCTCGGGCGGTTCTACGAGCGTTACGCCGACCACGCCGTCAACGCCGGCCACCACATGTACTTCTTCGTCACCGGGCGGACCGTTGACCAAGAACGGTTGAGCCTCAGCCGGTCGAGCTGACGTTGCGGTGGGTGTTCATCCAGCCCACCGCGAAGTCGACCGCGGCCCGCTGGCGCATGAGCCGGGATTGGGCCGAACCGACCAGGCCGAGCGTCACCAGGCCGTCGCTGTCCAAATGCTCACCGAGAACCCCGAAGTCACCCTCGTCCACGTCGACGTCCTCCCACTCGACCCAGGTCCGGGCGCCGTCCACCATCGCCGCGGCACCGTTGCGCGACCGAGGCGCCCGGTTCTGGCGGTATTCGGCCAGGTGCAGGGACGTGTTCGAGCTGTGATCCACCCCGAGCAGCAACACGTCTCCGTCCCGCTCATAGATGCGCGCCAGCGGTGACTGTTCGCCCAGCATCTCGTCCAGCCGGTGACTCGCGGTCACCTCGCGCGCGGCCGCGCCGAGCGCCGCGAACGACACATGGGGATGGTCGCTGCGCATCGCGCCGGGCCAGGTCCGCACCGTTTCCGGGAACTGGCCCATCCATCGGCTCGGCGTCAGGGCCGGATCGAACGCTGGCATCTCGCTGCGGATGATCGGCCACCACGACTCCGGTACCGGCGGGTGCTGCCAGCCGGCCGGATCCGAGTTGTCCGGCGTGTGTGTGGGTACGACCAGGGTGCCGCCCGGTCCGAGCACGTCCAGCAGCGCTTGGGCGACCGCAACCGTGCCGCCGGCCACCCAACCCAACGATTTCATCGAAGAGTGCACAATAAGCACCGAACCGGACCGTACGCCCAGCGCGCGCAGGTCTGCCGCGAGCGAGGCCCGGGTGCGCGGCTGTTCGGCAAGCTCCGTCACGCCACGCATCATGCCAGGCCGCGGTTTTCAGGTCCGTCGATTTTTCATCCGCATCGGATGGACCGGCGCCGGCATGTACACCGCACGCGGTGCCGCTGGTCACACCATCCGTAAGGGCCACTGCCCGAAACCCGCCTGTGCTGCTACGGTCACACCACAACCACATATTCCGACAGGGGAGCGCGCAGCGCTGAGAGTGCGTCCGGCCGACATGGCCGGACCAGACCCTCGAACCTGATCTGGGTAATGCCAGCGCAGGGAGTTCGGTCATTCTCCAGCCGCGCCACATCCGTCTTCATCGACGGGTGTGGCGTGCGTCTTGCCTGGTTCCACGCGGCTTGTTCCGCGTCAAACTGGGAGGTAGCACCATGACAGCACACCGCTGGCGGACCATTGACATCGTCGTGGCCGCCGTCATCGCGGTCGCGTTCGGCGTCGTGTTCTGGGCCTGGAACCTGCTCTGGAACGGACCGGCCGACGCGATCCCCTTGCCCGGGCGGGCCTTCATGTACGGGGTCTGGCTGGTCCCGGCCGTGCTCGGCGGCGTGATCATCCGCAAGCCGGGTGCCGCGTTCTTCACCGAGACCGTGGCCGCGTTGGTCTCGGTGGCCCTCGGCAGCGCCTGGGGTTGGACCCTGGCCATCCAGGGCCCGGTGCAAGCACTGGCCGCGGAACTGGCCTTCCTGCTGTTCGTATACAAGGTCATTCAATGTAGTCGTGGCCGCGTTGGCGGGCGCCCTGGCCGGGCTCGGCGCCGGGCTCTACGACATCTTCGTCTGGTATCCGGCGTCGGCCTACGACACCGCCAGCATGCGACTGCCGTACCTGCTCATCACTGTGGTCAGCTCGGTCGTGGTGGCCGGCCTGGGCAGCCACCTGCTGACCAGGGCCTTGGCCCAGACCGGAGTGCTGGACCGGTTCCCGTCCGGCCGGGACGCGTCGCCGTCTGATCCCATGCCCGCACACGTCGAATTGCGCGGCTTCGGCTGGCGCCATGCCGGGCGCAAGGCCTGGGCCGTGCGGGGAGTCGACCTGACGCTGGAACGGGGCGAGCGGGTGCTCCTGCTCGGCCCGTCCGGCGCCGGCAAGAGCACCCTGCTCGCCGCCATGGCCGGCCTGCTCGCCGAAGACTCCGGTGAACAGGAGGGCACTATCCGCGTGGCCGGCCGCGACGCGCGGGCCGCACGCGACGAGGTCGGCCTGGTGTTCCAGGATCCGCAGACCAATCTGGTGCTGGCCCGGTGCGGCGATGACCTGGCGTTCGGCCTGGAGAATCGCGGCGTGCCACGGTCCGAGATCTGGCCCCGGGTCGACGCGGCAATGGCGGCGACCGGATTCAGCTACGCCCGCGACCATGCCACCTCGGCGCTGTCCGGTGGTGAACAGCAACGGCTGGCGTTGGCCGGCGCTCTGGTACTGGCGCCGTCCCTGCTGCTGCTCGACGAACCTACGGCCAATCTCGACCCGGCCGGTGCCGCCCTGGTCCGCACGGCCATCCAACAGTCCACAAGGGACACGACGGTCGTCCTGGTTGAGCATCGGGTGAGCGACGCACTCCCGCTGGTACGGCGGGTGGTGGTGCTCGCTCCCGGAGGTGGCGTGGTGGCCGACGGAACACCGGCGGAGGTGTTCGACGCGCACGGCGAGAGTCTGGCCGAGCAGGGGGTATGGGTACCCGGCCGGCCGGTGAGCCCACGCCGGTCCAACGCGCCGGCCGGTGCTGCGCTGCTGCGCGGCGAGACCCTTGGCTTCCAGCATGCCCGAGCCAGCCGACCCGCCCTGACCGGAGTCGACGTCGAGGTACGTGCCGGCGAGGCGCTCGCGGTCGTCGGCCCCAACGGTGCTGGAAAGTCCACATTGGCCCGCCTGCTCGGCGGCCTCGTCGCGCCCACCGCCGGCGCGGTGCGGGCCACCGACGCGCTCACCGGCGGGCACACTGCGCGTGGGCCCCATCCGCATCGGTGGCGGGCGGTCGCGTTGGCCAGCCGGATCGGCTCGGTGTTCCAGAATCCGGAGCACCAGTTCGTCACCACCCGGGTGTACGACGAACTCGCGCTCGGCCCCCGTCGCGCCGGGCGCAGGGAACCGGCCGTCAAGTCCATTGTAGACGATCTGCTGACCAGGCTGCGACTGGACCGGTTGGCCCTGGCCAACCCGTACACACTGTCCGGAGGCGAACAGCGACGCCTCAGCGTGGCCACCGCGCTGGCCACCGGCGCCCGTACGCTGATCCTGGACGAGCCCACGTTCGGCCAGGACCGCCGCACCTGGCTGGAACTGGTCGACCTGCTGGCCAAGCTTCGTGACGAGGGCGCCGGCATCGCGATGGTCACCCACGACGACGACTTCGTGGCCACCCTGGCCGATCGCACCCTGCGCCTGGCCGACGGTCACGTGGCGGTCGGCGGATGAGCCTCGCCCTGCCGTCGCACGGGGTGGGCCGACCCGGCCCGCTGGCCCGTCGCAACCCGGTGGCCAAGCTCGCCGCCGGCATGGCACTGACGCTCGTACTCTTCGCCACCATCGATCCGGTCACCCCTGCCATCGCCATCGCCGGTGAACTGGCCGCGGTGCCACTGTTCGGATTGCGCTACCGGGATCTGGCCCGGCGCGCCTGGCCGATAGCCATCGCCGCCCTCGGCGTACTGCTGTCGCTCGTGCTCTTCGCCGCCGACCGGTCCGGTCCGGTGCTCGTATCGCTTGGGCCGTTCACGGTGACCGGCGCCATCCTCTACACCGCATTGGGCCTCGCGCTGCGCGTCTTCGCGATCTCGCTGCCCGGCGCGCTCATCTTCGCCACCACAGATCCCACGGATCTCGCCGATGCGCTGATCGCGCATGTGCGCGCACCGGCCCGATTCGCCATCGGTACGTTGGCCGCGTTCCGTCTGCTGCCGATGCTGGGCGACGAATGGCAGCAGTTGGCGCTGGCCAGGCGAGCCCGCGGCATCGACTCCGGTGGCAACCCGGTGGCGGCCCTGCGGATCTTCGCGTCGATGACGTTCGCCCTGCTGGTCGGGGCGATCCGCCGCGGCACCCGCCTCGCCGCCGCAATGGACGCGAGAGGCTTCGACTCCGGCATTGCCCGCACATCGGCCCGCGAGACCCGGTTCGGTTGGCCCGACGCCGCACTCATAGTCGCCGCACTGGCCCTGGCGGTGCTGGCGCTCGGGGTGAGCGTGTGGCTGTCCACCTACCGCTCCGTCGTCGGCTAGCTACCTCCCGCTGCATAGAGCGAGACGGATTCGAAGGAGCACGCCATTTCAGGCAGAGCAACGCGAAAGTGAACGCGGAGAACGTTGCCAATGGCCAGCCAATAAAGCCGGACAGAGCGGCTATTCCCGATGCCAGGATCCCAAGTACTCCGACGAGTGTCGCTACTCTATATCGGCGCCGCTTTGAAGTAGTCATCGTGGTCGCCACCTCCAAGCCTCTATAAAGAAGCCGTGCCCCTGGACTGGGCGGTCTCGGTTTCTCACGCCCTCAGCCATCAACCTGAACGACGAAGATGGCGGAGCCGTCGTGATGGAGCTCGACATGGAGAAACTGCGACCGAACGTTCGCTTCGTCGCCGGTAGGTATCCGCATGATCCGGCGCCCGAACCCCACGCGCGGATTGTAGGCCTCGCGTTCAGTTCTCGCAGCATCGCGAACCAGTCAGAACGCTCGTTCGGCAACCTCTCCGATGCGCAGCAGACCCGACACTCGCGGCGGTGGTCCACTTCGACGAGACCACCTGCGCGTGGGTAAGGCCGGGATCAAGCAGTACGTATGGAGGCCTCCACCGCCCTGTACACGTTCTTCGCGCTCGGCCGACGAACCGGCAAGCAGTTCCGCGGCATGAACATCGGCCCCGACTTCCACGGTGTGGCCGTGCACGACCGATACGTCGTCTACGACTCGCCAGACAGCTTCGCAACCGGTGCGCGACATCAACTCTGTTGCAGCCAACTACTCCATCAGAGGTCTACAACGAGTACCTGAACCGGCAGGTCGCAGCATCAAGAACACCTAAAGCGACTGTCCGAAGCTTTTGTGGCTGTTCCGCCTCTTCAAATATCTGTAGTATGCAGCGCTTCCGAGTACGACCAGAAGCAGAATGATGCAACCCTGAATCATGCGTGATGGACTGGCCAGGAACGAATAGATGCCCAGTCCCAATCCAATCAAAAGGATGATCGGCGAGAGAACCAACGTGGTTCTTTTGCCATGCTGCCGGTCGATGGCGCGATTTTGTTCCTTCGTCAAACCATCTCCCGACGAAAGACGCGGCCACAGGTATAGTCCACCCAGGAATAGTGTCGCCAACAGCACTCCGCCGAGCTTTGTCATAACATCAGACAACCCCCAACTCCGCCCGACTAGAATAGGTCAGGAAAATGATTCGCAAAGCCCCACCCGACGAATTGGGCCATAGCACGTTTCGGTATAAACCCCGGCCCGCGCACATGATTCCCTCCCGACAGGTTGATGATATTCCGACCGCCCAGCCGCAGATGAACGCACCCACCTCGTCGAGGCTCAGCGAACAGCCACGCCCCTACCGCCGCCGCCCGGGCCCGGGCCCGGTAGTTATCCGAAGACGCGTCCCCAACGACGGCATCGCCATGGTCTCGGGCAACGTCTCCGCGCCGGCCGCCTTCACGCCGGCAAGACCGTAACCATCGGCGCCGGCACAGGGCGTTGAACCGGTCGCGGTCTTGTTCAACGCGAGGTTGGGTCCGCTTACCCGCGGGTCCCACACTTCACGCAACTTGCCATCGACGTCGTAGCGGTACTCGGTGACCACCGTGTCGGACACGACGCCGGTAGCAGGGTCCGACGCCCACAACTTGACCTGCCTGACCTGGTCGACGATGTCGCCGAACACGGTTTGCGATAGTCCCCGTGTCGTATCCGTGGCGTATCGTGCCGAAACGGACTCGCAGACCGGAGGTGGTCCGCTCGGTACCGCGCAGCCTCACCCACCGTGGCAGGTCGGTGGCCGGGTCGAACCACGAGCCGCGCGCCGATAGGTGAAAATTTCGACGGAATGCCGATTGCGTGCGGCATGACACGCCGCTGCCTCGTTGAACTCCGAAACAGAACCACCAATCACAGGACCCTGCGCGCCGTCAGGTCACCCGTACGGCTCGCGTGGTCTAGACGATCGTCTCTACGCGGACCATGACCAGCCTGAAGGAATGCCCACTCTTCGATGGCTTGCCCTCGTTAAGCGTGCGTGGCTAGCCTGGAGCCAAGACTGGCCGGGCGTTCGCCGGGGGGGAGGACTCTTTCATGCAGCAAACGTCCACCAGCCAGGATGGACCGAGACGCGAAAGTCGCCGGCCACGCGGGATCATCCTGTACGGCCCACCCGCGGCCGGAAAAGACACAGTGACGCGCGAGTTGCTCGCGCTCCTGCCCGGCGCCATCCATTTCCAGCGACTCAAGTACGGTGGCGGACGGCAGGACGGCTACCGGCCGGTGACAGAGGCGGAATTGGAACAGCTGCGCCGCAATGGTCAGGTCGTCTACGAAAACAACCGGTATGGCAACGTCTACGTCGTTGACAGGCCAGAGCTTGATCGCATATTTGGCGGGCAGGAAATTCCGGTTATCCACATTGGCCAGTTGGACGGCGTACGTTCGCTTCTGCGCCACCCGGCCGAGTGGATGGTCTTCTCGCTCTGGTGTGAACGCGAGGTCAGCCGCGACCGACTGATCCAGCGGGGCTCGACCGATGTCGAGGAACGGCTCGATGTGTGGGACAAGACCGTCCGGACGTTCACCGATCTGCCACCTGCACAGGTCCGGGAGATTCGCACAGATCAGGTGTCAGCTCGCGACGCCGCGGCCATCATCTGCCGGGCCCTCGGCGAGGTAGATGAACGCCCGCACATCTGCGTGCCGGCGCTCAACATTCCCAATGGAACTGAACTTGATCTGGACGCATGCCGTCGATACGCGGCACTCGCGGCCAGGTCGTGGGCTGACGCGTTCATCCTTTCGGGCAGCACGACGAGGGGTGACACGCTCAGCGACCAGCAACGCCGGACCATCGTGGACCTCTGGCTCGACGTCGTCGACCGCCGGCGGCTACTTGCCTGCGCCTGGAACGACAAGGACCTGGCCAACAACGCCCGCCGCAACGTCCGATCGCTGTTCGTCCTGCGTCGCGTCGGCACCAGAGCCAAGGCGATCGACCTCTTCCGCACGTTGCCGCCAGGGACATTTGTGTACAGTCACCCCGAACTCACGGATCTCACCTTCACCACAGCCGTAGCCACGCAGGCTCGCGAGGCCGGCGTGCTGCCCGGCGGGGCGAAGGTGGCCAAGGTGAAGCCGGACGAGATCGCTGAGCTGCGCAAGGCAGCCGGCGACGGCTTCGAACTGTGGGACGGATCGTCCCGCCGGATCGAGGAAAGTCGACGGGCGGGATCATCCGGTGTGGTCACTGCTACCTTGTCCGACCTGCCCAGGCCGTTTCCGGAACCGACTATCGCCTCCGTGCAGGCGTCCTGCGCCACCATGCAGAACCGACTGGATGCGCTGCCGAGTCGGGCCGAGCGTTCGAGACTTCTGCTTGAACGAGCTCGCACCAACCTCGTGCTCAGCCCAGCCTGAGACGCCTACCTGATAAGTCGGCGGATGGTGATGCCGACGATGACCGCGAGCAGGACCAGGCCGAGTATGGTGCTGGCCGTCGCGGCGACGGTCCACCCCGGTGACGTCAGCAGCTGTGGTGTTCCGGTGCCCACATTGAGCCACAGCGCGCTGGCGAGCACGAGCCCGTCCAGCAGTCCCAGCTTCCGCTCGTCTGGTCCGGGCACGAAACTCAGCACCAGGCCGGTAGCGACGATCGCGACAATCAAGGCACGTATGGGTGGCCAGATGCGAACTCCCCACCCGAGCAACCCACCCAGGAACCACGAACGGATTACCCGCCGGATCCGGATGGGATCGGCAGCCATCTCGGCTTCCCGCTGCAGGTAGTAACAGATGTCTTCCTCGGCGAGACGCTGGCGTGACGCGAGCACCGGACGCACGGCTGCGTAGGCGGCGGCGTCACAGTCGCGGAAGGTGGACGAGATGAACTGCTTCATTGCGGCCCGCGATCTCAGCGAGCCGGTGGGGATATCGAGATCAGCCAACTTTGTCCGCCCGGTCAGCGTGTACGCCGGTGCGTTCTCCGGCAGCTTGAGCTGCCCCTCGATGGTGGAACTGTGCAGCACGACGGAGACTGAGGACTCGACGCCGGCAGGCTCGGCTGCCCGGGTGACCCTGAGGAACTCTTTGACGGTGCACTCGCTCAGGGTCATCACGACGGCGTCGCTGCCAGCACGCGCCTTGATGGCACTGGCTTCGAGGCCGGCTTCGTAGGTGCTGCGGCAGAGCTCGACAGGCATCGCGGCGGCGACCCGGTCCAGGGTGGCCACCCCGTGACAGCGCAGTCCCTCCACCAGGACGGCAGTGCGGACCGCGACCCGGCGGAGCAGGAGTCGCCCCACCTCGCAGCGCCGGATCGTCAGGGCCGAGGCCGAGATGCCGCTGACCTGTAGCGCCTGCCCGAGGCCAAGGTTTTCAAACGTCAGCGCTGGCCGCTGCGAGCCGGTCGACACCTGGCCATCGATGACAACACTTTCGGCGATCGTGTCGACGATCTTCACGTCGCCACCGAGCGCCTTGATGGTGACGGCATTATCAACGCGGGTGCCGGCGATGGAAACCTGCGCGGCATCGAGGATCGAAAGCTCGCCGAACCTGCCGCCGGTGACATTGATTCCGGTGATCCCGAGCTCCCTGCGCACGCTGAGACGGCCGATCTTGCAGTTCAGGATCGAGACTGATGATGGTGAACATTGACTGAGATCCAGCTCGTCGAGCTCGCAGTTCCTGAACGTGAGACTATCCTCGACATCGAAGCGATCGAATTCGAGTCGCCGCGCCTGGACGCCCTGGATCACCACTGATCCTTCCGTCCCGCACGCCCGGACAGCGCAGGAAGAGCCGACAATTTCGACATTCAGTGCCCGCGCCAGGTCCTCGAGGCTGCCGAACCGGTGGGTCACCATTGCGCTGAATCCACCGAAACACCAAGCCATCGCGCCAGCTCGGTGACCTGGTCAGCCAAGGGCACGGCACTCGAATCGCTGTTGTCGATCAGGAAGAATTCGCCGCTGGGCAGGATGTCCTGGGGATTCTCCGCGAGGTACCGCGGCCAGTTCTCGATCTTCCACTGGTCCCGCGGCGCATTCCTTTCCATCAGGCGGCGCAGGGTCGAGTCGGGATCGCTGTATACCCAGGCCACGGCGAGATCAGCACCGTGCCCCTTGCAGGTTCGCTGGGTGACCTGCACCCACTCCGCCTCGGTTACCTCGCGCAGGAATGGCGCCGACAGGATGGAGGAGATCCCGAGCTTGGCGTTCTCAAATGCGGTCCGAACTAGACACTCGTACTCCAGCGGCCGGACCGTTTCGAGATATAGATCCGATTCCCGATCATGCGGATCTTCACTCAACTGCCGCAACAGTCCTTCGACCAGCGGACGCGTCATGCTGTCCTTGTCGAGGAGGCACCATCCGGTTTCGCTGGCGAGCTGCTTTCCGGCCTCAGTCCGCCCGGTCCCCGCGAAGCCGGCCAGTAGCACGACGATCGGCCTGGCTGGCACTGGATGAGCCTCTCCGGTCGATGACGTGGTTCGGCTTGAATCCATTCAAGGATGCATGCGAATCTCAGTCGACCGCAAGTCGTTCTTTCGGCCAAAGGGTTGCCCCGCCTGTGCCTAGCGGGTGGTCGGTGGGGCCACCGGGTTGGGGATTGCGCCGCCGAAACGACGATCTCGTTGGGCGAAGAGCTCGCAGGCGTACCAAAGATGGCGCCGATCGAAATCGGGCCACAGCGTGTCCAGTGTGATGATCTCGGCGTAGGCGGACTGCCACATCAGGAAGTTCGAGGTGCGCTGCTCCCCCGATGGGCGCAGGAAGAGGTCCACCTCCGGCACCTCGGGGTGGTAGAGGTAACGCGCGATCGTCTTCTCAGTGATCTTGTCGGGGTCCAGCTTGCCGTTGACGGCATCCCGGGCGATGGCCGCCGCCGCGTCGGCGATCTCGGCCTGGCCCCCATAGTTCACGCAGAACTGTAGGGTCAGCACCGAGTTGCCGGCGGACATTTCCTCCGCCGTCTCCAGTTCGGTGATCACGCTCTTCCACAGCCTGCCGCGACGGCCGGACCAGACCACCCGTACACCGAGCTCCACGAGCTGATCCCGGCGGCGGCGGATCACATCCCGGTTGAAGCCCATGAGGAAGCGAACCTCCTCCGGCGAGCGGCGCCAGTTCTCGGTCGAGAACGCGTACGCCGACAGGTAGGGGATGCCGAGCTCGATGGCACCTTCGATGGTGTCGAAGAGCGAGAACTCGCCCTGCTCGTGCCCCTTGGTCCGGGGCAGGCCCCGCTCCTTGGCCCAACGGCCGTTGCCATCCATCACGATGGCCACATGTTGGGGCAACGCGGCCGCGGGCAACGTGGGCGGCATCGCGCCGGACGGGTGCGGCGTCGGCGGTACCGGATCGACGCCCGCGCCCCGGACGCGGTTGGACCGTATGAACGATCTCACTCTTCCTCCTCGTTGCCGGTGTCCCGTCCGGACGAGCGGTAGACCAACGGCAGCGAGCGTAGCCCGCGTTCCAGATGCCACTGCAGGTGCGCCGCCACCAGGCCACTGCATTCGCGGCGATGCGGACCCTCGCTGGCGTCTGCGATCCGCCAGTCCCCCGCGGTAAGAGCGATCATCAACTCGATGGTGGTCGGCGCCGGCCGACTCGCGCCCGGTGGCCGGCAGTCCGGACAGACCACGCCGCCGGAGGGCACCGAAAACGCCGCATGCCGGCCCGGCTCACCGCAGACAGCACACTCGGCCATCGCCGGCGCCCAGCCCGCGTTCGCCATGGCCCGCAACAGGTAGGCGTCCAGCACCAGGGTGCTCGCGTGCTCCGCCACGGACAGCGCCCGCAGCGCGCCCAGGGTCAGCTGAAACAGCCGCAGCGCCGGTTCCTGCTCGATCGGAGTAAGTCGTTCGGCGGTCTCCGCGATGGCGCTCGCCGCCGTGTACCGCGGATAGTCGCGCCCCAGCTGCTTTCCGTAGAGCTCGATGCTTTCCACCTGCCGCACGGTGTGCAGCATCCGGTGATGATTGCCCAGGTCACCAGCGATCTGGACATCCACGTGACCGAACGGCTCGAGCCGGGCGCCGAAACGGGACGAGGTACGCCGGATCCCCTTCGCGGCAGCGCGGACCTTCCCGTGCCGGCGGGTGAGCATGGTGATGATCCGGTCAGACTCGCCCAGCTTCTGCACGCGCAGGATCAACGCGTCGTCTCGGTAGAGCTGCAGGCGTACAGGCACGCCTCCATTGTTCTACGCCCGGCAGCAGGACCTTCCGGCGGCGGGCAGCAAGATCCTCCACCCAGCCGAGAGCTGCCACACAGATGACCACCCCCACCCCGATCATGCCGAGCCACATGCCCAGCGGAGCGAGGCCGAGCTGCCACCACTGGAAACCCACCAGTACGCCGCAACCGATGATCACCGCCTTGTGCCACAGGTAGATCGTCAGCGCCCTGCTGTTCAGCGCGGTGACCGCGATGGACACCGGCCGCCACCGGTCCACCCATCCGATCCGGCTGGGCGCCAGTCCGAGCAGAAGCAGTACGAACCCCATCGACCACAGCGCGTCGCCGATGGGGATGTCGCCGAGGTGGTAGCCCTTGACCGGGTCCGGATGTGTGGTAAACCACACCGCGCCGGCAACGCCCACCACCACCGCCACCGCGACCAGCGCGCTGCGCTTCATCCGCCGCAGCACACCGTCGTAGTGCGCGAAGCCGAGCAGCCAGCAACCGAAGTACTGGCCAAGGTCGTTGATCACCTCGTTGGAGGGGATCCCGGGCAGGTGCAGCTTGCTGATCACCAGGATGACGAACGGCGCCACCAGCGTCGGCACCGGCCAGCGACGGAACAGCCACAGCGCGGCCGGCGAGAGCAGGACGAACCACAGGTACTCGCGCAGGTACCACAACGTGAGCAGGACGCCGAACCCCCACCAGTTCATCGGCGGGTCCTGCAACGGCACCACCCAGTAGATCAGCCGCCAGTCCAGCGGCAGACCGGTCAGCAACATGGCGGGCAGGAAAGCCAACCCGAGAATCCAATATGGAGGCAACACGCGGCGGATGCGACCCACCACAGCCCGCGGGCCCCGCTTGTCCAGCGAGGCAGCCATCAACGAGCCGCCCAGCGCGAACATCACCCCCATCGACGGGAAGGCGATGCTCAGGAAAGCTGACTCGGTCGAGTGATACGCCACAACCCGCACGATCGCGATTGCTCGCAGCAGGTCGAAGTAGCGGTTGCGCACACCAATAGCTAACGCGATTACCTCGACGTTGGCTCAACAAGCGTCCGTTATGCCGCCTCAGGCGTAACGAGAAATCCAGTGAGTCACTTTCGCGTATCATTGACCCAAAGGACCCGTCCAGTCACGCATGCCTCAGAAGCCGAGACGCCGCAACTGTTTCGGGTCGCGCTGCCAGTCCTTCAGCACCCGCACATGCAGGTCGAGGTAGACCCGCGTGCCCAGCAGGGACTCGATCTCCTGGCGGGCCCGGGTGCCGACCTCGCGCAGCCGGCTTCCGCCGGAACCGATCACGATGGCTTTCTGGCTCTGCCGTTCCACGCAGACGTCGGCGTAGATGCGCATCAGCTCGTTGCCTTCGGTGCGGCCTTCGGCCGGCAACATCTCCTCCACCACCACGGCGATCGAGTGGGGCAGTTCGTCCCGGACGCCTTCCAATGCCGCTTCCCGGATGAGCTCGGCCACCATGATGTGCTCCGGCTCATCGGTGAGCATGTCGTCGGGAAACAGTTGCGGCGACGGGGGTAGGTATCCGGCCATCACGTCGACGAGGACGTCGAGCTGGTCTCCGGAGACCGCCGAGACCGGCACCACGTCGGCGAACTCGCCGAGACGCGAGACGGCCAGCAACTGTTCCGCCAACTGGCGCTTGGCAACCAGGTCGGTTTTGGTGACCACAGCCACCACGGTCGCCTTCAGCCCGGCGATCTCGCCGGCGATGAACCGGTCGCCGCGACCCACCGGCTCGTCCGCCGGTATGCACAGGCCGACCACGTCGACCTCGCTCCAGGTCTCCCGGACCAGGTCGTTGAGACGTTCACCCAACAGTGTCTTCGGCTTGTGCAGCCCCGGCGTGTCGACCAGAACGAGCTGCGCGTTGTCCAGATGCAGCACGCCACGCACAACATGCCGCGTAGTCTGTGGTCGGCTCGAGGTGATGGCGATCTTCGATCCCACGATGCCGTTGGTCAAAGTGGACTTACCCGCGTTGGGTCGGCCCACGAAACAGGCGAACCCCGCCCGGAACCCCGGTGCCGTCACAGTGTGCCCAACAGCTTTCCATCAGGAGTGGCGCAATACACCATCGCGGTGGCGCTGAGATCCCGCACCGCGGCGAAGCCGTCAGCATCCACAGTGGACGCCTCGGTCACGACGGCGGCCGCCTCGATGGCTTTCGCACCGGCTGCGACCGCGTTGGCGACCGCCAGCTGGAGCGCGGACACGGTGAGCGAAGGCAGCGTAACGGTCGCTGCCGCGTAGGTGCGGCCATCCTGGTCGCGGACCGCGGCTCCTTCGATGGCGTCGATCCTGGCCCGGGCGGCCTTGGCCAGGGTCACCAACTTCGCGTCTTCCGCGTCCAGCGGGGCTGGGGAGCCCGGAGAGTCTGGAGAGGCGGCGACGGGGTCAGGCATCTGCGGTGAGCCTTTCTTGGGTCAGGGTGGCCACCCGCCGTCGGCGGGTCACCAGTACGGTGTCGATTCGGTTGCGCCGGCCGGTCGTACCCTCGGCTTCCAGTTGCAGGTCGCCCACGCTCGCGACGGCGCCCGGAATGGGTACCCGGCCCAGCGCCTGGGCCAGGAGGCCGGCAACCGTCTCCACCTCGGTGTCATCGATCTCCACGCCGAACAACTCGCCCAGGTCCTCCACCGGCAACCGGGCGCTGACCCGGACCTGGTTCTCGTCCAGGCGCTCGACCGGTGGCCGCTCGACGTCATACTCGTCGGTGATCTCGCCGACGATCTCTTCCAGGATGTCCTCGATGGTGATCAGTCCGGCGGTGCCGCCGTACTCGTCCACCACGATGGCCATGTGCGTCCGGGCTGCCTGCATCTCCCGCAGCAGCTCGTCCACGTGCTTGGACTCAGGCACGTAGCTGGCCGACCGCATCACGTCTGCGACCGCGGTGTCCGCGGCGCCGGCCTGGGTGCGCCGGACCAGGTCCTTGAGGTAGACCACGCCCAGGACGTCGTCGACGTTCTCGCCGATGACCGGCAGCCGGGAGAACCCGGAACGCAGCGCGAGGGTGAGCGCTTGGCTGGCGACTTGCGGTCCTCCACCCAGACCATGTCCGTGCGGGGGACCATCACCTCGCGCGCGATCGTGTCACCGAGCGCGAACACGGAATGGATCATATCGCGTTCGTCGTGCTCGACCACGCCCCGCTGCTCGGCCAGGTCGACCAGCTCGCGCAGCTCCACCTGGGTGGCGAATGGACCTTCCCGGAAACCCTTGCCAGGGGTGAACGCGTTGCCAATCCGGATCAGCAGCGTGGCCAGCGGACCCAGTGCCCGTCCCAGCCACAGCACCAGCGGCGCCGCGAACCGACCGACCGAGTAGGCATGCTGCCGGCCGATGGTACGGGGAGCGACGCCGACCACCACGAAGCTGACCACGGACATGGCACCGGCCGTCACCAGCGCGGCGACCCAACTGGACCGGATCGCACCGATCACCACAAGGGCCACCAGCGTGGTCGCGGTCAGTTCACAGATGAGCCGGATCAGCAACAACAGATTGGTGTAGCGAGGTGCGTCCTTGGAGATCGTGTGCAACGCCTTCGCGCCGCGCACCTTCTCCCTGGCCATTTCCGCGGCCCGGGCTGGCGACGCTGACGAGATGGCCGCGTCGGACGCGGCGAAGAAGCCGGCCAGCACCACGAGCCCGGCCGCCGAAACGATGAGCGTCGCGTCACTCACAAGCTAGCCTCTTCGCGCAGTGCGCCAGCCGTCGAGAAGCTTGGCCTGCAGGGAGAACATCTCCCGCTCCTCTTCCGGCTCGGCATGGTCGTAACCGAGCAGGTGCAGTACTCCGTGCACGGTGAGCAGATGCAACTCGTCCGCGAACGCGTGACCGGCGGTGATCGCCTGCTTGGCGGCCACCTCGGGACACAAAACCACGTCGCCCAGCAGGGTCGGCTCGCCCCCGGCGATCTCATTCGGCCCGGGGTCGATGGTGCCTTCCTCCATCGGGAACGCGAGCACGTCGGTGGGCCCGTCCCCGCCCATCCACCGGTGGTTCAGCTCGGCCATGTAGGGCACGTCGACCAGCAGGACGGACAGTTCGGCGAGGGGATTCACCCCCATCTCGTCCAGGGCGTACCGGGCACAGTCGAGCACCGCGTCGGTGTCGACGTCAGTACCGGACTCGTTGGCGATTTCAATGGACACGTATGTATTCCCCCACGGGATGAGCGTAGCCTGAGCCGCTCACCGGCGGCGCGCGGCGCGACCGGAATGCGAACCACCCCGGCCCGGTACGGCACGCATTGTCTGCGCCTGCTCTTCTTCCTGCACCGAGTCCCACCGTTCGTAGGCGTCCACGATGTCGCTGACGAGCCGGTGGCGGACCACGTCGGAGCTGGACAACTGGGCGAAGTGCACGTCTTCCACGCCGTCCAGGATGTCGCGCACCACCCGCAGCCCGCTTCGGGTACCGCCGGGAAGGTCCACCTGAGTGATGTCACCGGTCACGACGATCTTGGAGCCGAACCCGAGCCGGGTGAGGAACATCTTCATCTGCTCGGGCGTGGTGTTCTGCGCCTCGTCCAAGATGATGAAGGCGTCGTTGAGGGTCCGCCCGCGCATGTACGCCAGCGGCGCCACCTCGATCGTCCCGTTTGTCATCAGCCGGGGGATAGAGTCCGGATCGATCATGTCGTGCAGCGCGTCGTACAACGGCCGCAGGTACGGGTCGATCTTCTCGAACAGCGTGCCGGGCAGGAAGCCCAACCGTTCCCCGGCCTCGACCGCCGGCCGGGTCAGGATGATCCGGCTGACCTGCTTGGCCTGCAGCGCCTGTACGGCCTTGGCCATGGCCAGGTAGGTCTTGCCGGTGCCCGCCGGACCGATCCCGAACACGATCGTGTTGTTGTCGATCGAGTCCACATAGCGCTTCTGACCCAGGGTCTTGGGCCGAATAGTCCGACCGCGTCGGGACAGGATGTTGAGGGTGAGCACCTCAGCCGGCCGCTCGGACGTGCCCTGCTCGAGCATGCCGACCGTGCGTCGTACCGCGTCTGTGGTCAGCGTCTCACCCTTCTCGATCAGCTCCACCAGCTCGGCGAAGATCCGCTCGGCCTTCGCGTTCTCCGCCGGCTCGCCGGAAATGGTGATCTCATTGCCGCGGACGTGGATATCGCTCGCGACGCAACGCTCGATGAGCCTGAGCAGTTCGTCGTTGGATCCGAGCAGACTGACCATCTTCTTGGCGTCCGCCACGACTATCTTCGTCTGCACCCGCACTGGCGCATCGTTACGCGCGCCGTCCACGGGGGGTGGGCTACCAGTCATATGTCGGCCGAGCGGCCTATGCCACCTGCTCTCCAGTCCGGCGGTTTCTTGCCTCCATGCTATCCGGCCTGGCCATCCATTTCCTCTCCAGCCAGCCCCGGCTTCACGAGCATGATCAGCGCGGGTTACTGCACCCCGACGCCCCTCCACACCGTGATCAACGGGCCTTGATGCACCCCAACAACAACAGAACCCGGTGATCAAGGCAGCGCGCCGCTGGGCAAAGCCTCGGTGTCACACATCGGGGTCGGAGACGGCTATGGCGTCGAACGTCTCCTGTCGGCGGGTGAATCGGTAGGTGGCCCAGTTCATCCTGATCACGGTGCCGTCGGCCGGGTCCCGCCGCAGCCGGAGGCGCTCGCCAGCCTCACGACCGGACACCGTACGCAACTGGTCGGGATCCCCATCGATCGGGCCGAAGATCGCCGGCGGCCGGCTCGGTGCGTCGCTGGCGAGGCTCGCCTGCAGGCTCCCGTCCCGCCAGCGGAACACGAACTCCATGCCCTCGCTCCACCAGCGGCCAAGGATCGAGCGGTACGCCACGGGCGCGGCGTCCGCGGGTGTCCAGACCGGCACGTCCGGCGGGTCCTCGGCCAGGACCGTGGTGAGCAGGCTGTGCGGCAGGGCGACAATGCCGGTCGCGGTACCCGAGGAGCCCAGGACCGCGGCGCCGAAGCCAGCCGGCGTACCCGGGCCGGTGCCGCCGTACGCACCGGCCAGGAAACCCGGCATGGCCCCGTCATGTCCAACGTGGACGATACGGTCCGGTTGAGGCACCACGATCAGGCCAAGGCCGAACCCGGTTGCCCAGATCGCCTCGTCCACCATGGTTATGGGCGCGCGCATTTCCTCCACTGTGGATCGCGCCAACACCGACCCGTCGGGGTCCACTGTGGTTGGATCGGCCAGGAACGCGGCCCACCGGGCCAGGTCAGCCGCGGTCGACCAGAGTTGGGCGGCCGGTCCCACCGCACCGAAGTCCAGCGGCGGCTCCGGACGTACATGGTCGGAGTACACGTCGACCAGGTAGCCCACGGCCGCCCGCTCGTCCGGCCGGACGACGACGTCGGCCAGCCCGAGGGGGCGCAGGATCCGCTCATCGAGAACCTCGGCCCACATGCCGCCACACAGCCGACCGACGAGTTGGCCGAGCACCGCCAGACCGAGGTTCGAATAGTGGAATCGCCGGGCCGCCGGGAGTACCCGCTCGGCCCGAGCAAGATCCGCGATGAGTTGCTCGTTGTCCGGCGCGATCATGGTGTCCCAGACGTCGCCGTGAGGTTCGCGCTGGATGCCCGAGCTGTGTGAGAGCAGGCGCCGGATGGTCAGCTCACCGTGTGCCGGTACCGGCAGGTGGGCAGACACCGGATCGTCCAGGTCGAGCAGACCGTCGTCGCGGCACTGCATCACCAGGACCGCGGTGAACGTCTTGGTGATCGAGCCCATCCGGAACAGGGTGCCGGCGTCCAACGGCCGTGCGGTGCCGGATCCCCCAACCTGAAAAGTCCACAGTGGGCGGTCAGCACGCGCCACCGCGACCGACAGCGCGGGCACCCGTTCGCCTGCCTGGACCTGCCTGACCGCCCGTTCGACCTTTGCCGTCACCATCGCCGCCTCCGCCCTGGGTACACCGATGATCCTGGGGTACTCCGATGATCCTGGAGTACCGCCGCTGTGTTCGATCAGCCGGGGGGCCAGGCCAGTGCGCGGCCGCCGAGGACGTGGCAGTGCACATGGAAGACAGACTGTCCGGCGCCGGGCCCGGAGTTGAGGACCAGGCGGTAACCGGGATCCGGCAGACCTTCCTGCTCGGCCACCGCGGTGGCCGCTTGCAGCAGTTCGGCAGCCAGGGCCGGATTGGCGTTGGCCAACGCCGCGGCGTCCGGGTGATGTTCCCTCGTCACCACGACCACATGTGTGGGCGCCTGCGGATTGATATCCCGGAACGCAACCGTGCCCGGCGTCTCCTGGATCACCGTGGCAGGGATCTCACCGGCCACGATCTTGCAAAAGAGGCAGTCGCTCGTCACCCCGGCATCCTACGGCCTACCTACGGTCGCGGCGTCGCAGCCGCGCTACCAGCGACCCAGGCGGGCCGACAGGACCGACAACGCGGCCACACCGGCGGTGGATGTGCGCAGCACCTCGCGGCCCAACCGCACGGGAAGCGCGCCAGCCGCCACGAACAGGTCGAGCTCCTCCGGGGCGACGCCGCCTTCGGGGCCGATCACAAGGAGGATCTCTCCCGCTTCTGGAAGCTCCACAGTGGTCAGGCGTGCCGAGGCCTCCTCGTGCAGCACCAGCGTCAGGTCGGCCTTGCCAGCCCGGGCCACCACGTCCTTTGTGGACGCGGTAGGGGCCACCGACGCCAGCCAGGAACGGCGCGACTGCTTGGTCGCCTCACGGGCCGTGTCGATCCAGCGTTGCCGGGACTTCTCGCCCCGCTCGGCGCGCCACTGGCTCACCGACCGGGCCGCCGACCAGGGCACGATCACATCGACGCCGGTTTCGGTCATGGCCTGCACGGCCAGTTCGCCGCGATCCCCCTTGGGGATGCCCTGCACCACCACGAGCCGCGGGTTGGCGGCCGGCTCCTCCGACCGGGCGCCCACCCGTACGGTCAGGGCACCCTTGGTCACCGCGATGACGACGGCCTCGGCGGTGGCGCCCCAGCCGTCGGACAACACGAGGTCCTCGCCGGCGCGCAGCCGCTGGACCGTCGCGGCGTGATGGCCTTCCGGCCCGCCGAGGGTGAAGAAGCTCCCCTCGGCGGGCAGGTCGTCGACCAGGAACAGGGGTGCGCTCAGGTCAGGCCTGACCGTTGAACGCGTCGCGCATGAAGGACAGGAAGCCGCCCTTCTGGCGGGACAGTTCGGCGACCTCTTCCCCGCGGGCACGGGCGAAGTCGCGCAGCACATTCTCCTCGTCCGCAGACAACTTCGTGGGGGTGCGCACGTCGAGGTGCACGTGCAGGTCACCCCGTCCGGTGCCGCGCAGGTGCGGCACACCCTTGCCTCGGATCCGCAGCGACGCCCCGGGCTGGGTGCCGGGTTTGACGTCGACGCTTTCCTCCGAGTCCAGCGCCTTGATGGTGATCCGGGTGCCCAGCGCCGCCGCGGTCATCGGTACCGTCACCCGGCAGTGCAGGTCGTCACCCTTGCGGGAGAAGATGTCGTGCGGCCGCTCATGGATCTCCACGTAGAGGTCGCCGGCCGGTCCGCCGCCCGGGCCGACCTCACCCTGCTGGGCGAGCCGAATGCGCATCCCGTCCTCGACCCCTGCCGGGATCTTGACGGTCAGGTTGCGCCGGGCCCGGGTACGTCCATCGCCGCCGCACTTGGGACAGGGATGCTGGATGATCGTGCCGTGACCCTGGCAGGTCGGGCAGGGGCGAGCCGACACGACCTGGCCCAGGAAGGTGCGCTGCACGGACTGGATCTCACCGCGGCCACCACAGGTGTCACAGGTCGCCGGATGGGTGCCCGCCGCCGTGCCGGCTCCGTTGCAGGTCTGGCACAGCACGGCGGTGTCCACGCTGATCGGCGCTTCCACGCCGAACGCGGTCTCGTGCAGGTCGAGTTCGAGCCGGATGATCGCATCGGCACCGGCTCTGGTGCGCGGCCGGGGCCCCCGCGATCCGCCCTGGCCGAAGAACGCGTCCATGATGTCCTGGAAGCCGACAAACGGTCCGGCTCCGGCTCCGCCACCGCTGCCCGCGCTGCCCGGCCCCAGCGGATCGCCACCCAGATCGACGACCTCACGCTTCTTGGGGTCCGACAACACCTCGTACGCGGCGTTGATCTCCTTGAACTTGTCGTGCGCGGCGGGGTCCGGGTTGACGTCCGGGTGGAACTGGCGCGCCAGCGACCGGTAGGCGCGCTTGATGTCATCCGCGGAAGCGTCCCGGCGTACCCCCAGGATGCCGTAGTAGTCCTTGGCCACCTGTGTCCTATGCCCTCAGTCGACGTTGTGCGTCGTTGTCTAGTTCTGCGCCAGCACTTCGCCGACGTAGCGTGCCACGGCTCGCACAGTAGCGATGGTGGCGGGGTAGTCCATCCGAGTCGGTCCCAACACACCGAGTCCTCCGACGACGGTGTTGCCCGGACCGTAACCCGTGGTGACCACGGATGTGGCCCGAAGGTCCTCGAACTCGTGCTCGTCGCCGATCCTCACCCTGGTCAGGCTCTGCTCGGCCTGGCCGAACAACTTGAGCAGGATCACCTCTTCCTCGAGTGCCTCCAGGATCGGCCGGATGGTGCCGGAGAAGTCCAGCAGCCCTCCCCGGGTCAGGTTGGCCGTGCCGGCCAGGGCGATCCGCTCCTCGGTGCGTTCCACCAGTGTCTCCAGCAGTACGGTGGCGAGCGCGGCCATCGGGCCCTTCAACTCCACCCTGATCTGCTCGTGCAATGCCTGGACCTGGCCGGTCGTGTCGCTGAGCAGTAGCCCGCCGAGCCGGTCGTTGATCAGCTGACGGAGTTCGATCACGTCTTCGGGATCGACCGGCGCGGGCAGTTCGACCAGCCGCTGCTCCACCCGTCCGGTGTCAGTGATCATGACGAACATGAGCCGGGTGGTGGACACCGGGACGAGTTCCAGATGCCGGACCCGGCTGCGGGCCAGGCTCGGATACTGCACCACAGCGACCTGGCGGGTGAGCTGCGCGAGCAGCCGCACCGTGCGGTGCACCACGTCATCCAGGTCGACCGCGCCGATCAGGAAGCGCTCGATCGCGCGGCGCTCGGCCGGGGTGAGTGGCTTGATCCGGGAAAGCCGGTCCACGAACAAGCGGTAGCCCTTGTCGGTCGGCACCCGGCCGGCGCTGGTGTGCGGCTGACGGAGGTATCCCTCCTCCTCGAGCACGGCCATGTCGTTGCGCACGGTGGCCGGCGACACCCGAAGGTTGTGCCGCTCCACCAGGGCCTTGCTACCCACCGGCTCCTGGGTGGCCACGTAGTCCTCCACGATCGCGCGCAGCACGTCGAGCTTGCGATCATCGAGATCCATCGTCCCACCCCTCTCCCGCTGGCACTCCGTAAAGGTGAGTGCCAGTCTACGTCGCACACCAGGCTGGCCGCGATGCCCAAAACGGTCGTGAGCCGATTCGCCACGATATCGCCCGGATCGCTCGCATTCGATGCGTCCGATGCTCGTCCTACGCTGGTGCGGATGATCCGTGGGGCCCTACGGTGTGCGCATGAGTGAACCACCCCAACCGCCGGAGTCCTTCGGTAGCGCTCCTGATGACTCACCGGCACCACCACCACCACCACCGCCGGCCCCCTTCGCCGCTCCCCCGCCACCGGCCGCGCCGACGTCATCGTTCGGTTCGGCCCCGCCCCCACCCCCAGGAGGTGCGCCGATGGGCGCTCCCACACCCGGCCCCAGCCTGGACGACGACAAGACCTGGTTGCAGATCGCCCACTTCGGTGGCGCGCTTGGCGCGCTCGTCGGCGTCGGCTGCGGCGGCTGGATCGCCCCGCTGGTCGCACTGGTCAGCCGGGGCAACGTGTCGCCGACCGTACGGGCCCACGCTGTCGCCGCCCTGAACTTCCAGATCCTGGTCACCCTGGTGGCCTTCGTCGGCTACCTGACCTTTTGCATGTTCATCGGCATCCTCATCCTCCCCATCGCCGTGGTCGTCGGCATCCTGTTCGGAGTGCTCGCCGGTGTGAAGGCCAGTGAAGGCGCCTGGTACAAGTACCCGGTCACCATCAACCTCGTGAAGTAACGGACGGCCGTTGGTCATGCGCACCGGCCGGTGCTCTTGATCAACGACTGCCCGGCCAGGGTGGGCCCGATCAGAGTGAGCCCGATCAGAGTGAGCCCGATCAGAGCGAGCTCTGATCGAGGAGTGCCAGCACCACGGCGTCCGCCAGCAACCGGCCACGCAGGGTCAGCACCGCCTGGCCCTGCTCGAACTCGGGCGCGGACAGCAGGCCGTCGGCCAAGGCCTTCCCCGCTGCCTCCCGCCCGGAAGCTGGCAGTACCGCCAGCGGCAGACCCTCGGCCAGCCGGAGCCGCAGCATCACGTCCTCGGTCCACCGCTCGCCCGCGGTGAGGATCTCCCGGGCGTGCGCCGGCGTTGTCCCCCTCGCCAGAGCCGCCGCGTACGAGGTGGGGTGCTTGACGTTCCACCAACGCACCCCGCCCACATGGCTGTGCGCCCCCGGGCCGAACCCCCACCAGTCCCCGCCGCGCCAGTAGAGCAGGTTGTGCAGGCATGCCGCGGCCGGCGACGAGGCCCAGTTGGACACCTCGTACCAGGACAGCCCAGCGGCGGACAGATAGGCGTCAGCTGCCTGATACCGGTCTGCGGCCACATCGTCGTCCGGCACCGCGATCTCGCCCCGCCGTACCCGGGAAGCCAGCCGAGTGCCGTCTTCGACGATCAGCGAGTAGGCCGAAACATGGTCGACCCCGGCGGAGACCGCCGCGGCCAGCGACGCCGCGAAATCCTCCGGCCGCTCGCCCGGTGTGCCGTAGATGAGGTCCAGATTGACGTGCTCGAAGCCGGCCGCGCGTGCCTGCGCGGCCGCGGCCGCCGCCCGGCCCGGGGAATGCCGGCGCTCCAGCAGGGCCAGTACGTGTGGGGCGGCCGACTGCATGCCCAGCGAGATCCGGTTGAATCCGGCCGATCGCAGGCTGCGTAGTGACTGGGCGTCGACCGATTCCGGGTTGGCCTCGGTGCTCACTTCGGCGTCGCTGGCCAGGCCGAACGTGTCCGCGATACCGGCCAGGATCCGGGCCAGGTCGGCCGGCGGAAGCAGGGTCGGCGTGCCGCCGCCGAAGAACACCGTCTGCACCTGCGGGGCTGCGGCGGCCAGCACCGAGGCGGCCAGCCGGACCTCGGCCAGCACCGTGTCGGCGTACGCCTCCTGTGCCCCGCCGCCGCCCAGTTCGGTCGAGGTGTAGGTGTTGAAGTCACAGTAGCCACACCGGCTGGCACAGAACGGCACGTGTACGTAGATCCCGAAGCCGCGTTCGCCCACCCGCGCCACCGCGTCGGCAGGCAGGCTGCCGTCCGCCGGTACCGGCTGGCCGTCGGGAAGGGAACCAGGCATGTTCCCAGTCTGCCTCGGCCGACGATGCCGTAGCGTGCCGGCATGGCCGACTCCTGTGCTCGAAGAGCCACCAGCCCCGCGGAGGCAGCGTGAGCAGCGGCCCCGACGCCACACTCGTCCGGTCGCACGTCGTGCACGGCGTCGCGACCCTGACGCTCGACAGCCCGCACAACCGCAACGCCCTGTCGACCGCACTGATCGACCAGCTGGCGGCCGGCCTGCGGGCGGCGATCACCAATGACCAGGTACGGGTGATCGTGCTGAGCCACACGGGTCCGGTGTTCTGCTCCGGCGCCGACCTGAAGGAGACCGCGGCCGCGTTCGAGCAGGGCACGGTGCCCGCGGGACGGATGGGCGAGGTGTTCGAGGCGGTATGGGAATCGCCCAAGCCGGTGCTCGCCCGGGTGGGCGGACCGGCCCGGGCCGGCGGGCTCGGCCTCATCGCGGCGGCGGACATCGCGGTCTGTACGACGGACGCGACCTTTGCCTTCACCGAGGTTCGCCTGGGCGTGATCCCGGCAGTCATCTCGGCCACGGTGCTCCCCCGGCTGAGTCCCCGTGCGGCGGCCGAGCTGTTTCTCACCGGAGATACGTTCGACGGCCGGCGGGCGGCTCAGATCGGCCTGGTCACCGCCGCGGTCATGGCCGAGGATCTTGATAACGCCGTGGCCGCCTACGCCCAATCCCTGGTACGAGGGGCGCCACGCGCGTTGGCCGCGGCGAAACTGCTGCTACGCCGGCAGGCAACCCGCCCGATCCACGATGAGCTGGCCGAACTCACGGCCACCTCGGTCGCCTTCTTCACCTCGGACGAGGGGCGTGAAGGGGTGCGGTCGTTCGTCGAGAAGCGCAATCCATCGTGGATCATATGAAAAGCCGCATGAGTTCGTAGGTCGGGCGGGACCGGCGTTTGCCGTGCCGCGTGCGCCGACGTCGCTGGACCAGATGCCCGGTGTCCCGTTCGCGCCGAACCCGTACAGTCGGAACAGGTCCACCCACACCACTGGACACGTCTACCCGGAGGGCATGTGCGCCTACGTACCGTGCTCATCACCGCAGGGCTGGCCGCCATCGTGGTGGCGGGTGTCTGCCTGTATGTGGTCTTCCGTCAGTTTGACCGCCCCAAGCCGATAAGAATCGGTTCGGCCTGCGAAGTCACGACACCCTCCGGCACGGTGCACCTCGATCCGACCCAGATGGCCAACGCGGCCACCATCGCCGCCGTGGGCATCCGGCTGGGACTGCCCGATCAGGGCATCGTGGTGGCACTGGCCACCGCCCTGCAGGAGTCCAAGCTGGAGAACCTGGAAAACGGCGACCGGGATTCGATCGGACTGTTCCAGCAGCGGCCCAGCCAGGGTTGGGGAACTCCCGAACAGATACAGGATCCCCGCTACGCCGCCGGCATGTTCTACAAGTCGCTGGTCAAGGTCAAGGGCTGGCAGGACATGCGGGTCACCGACGCCGCGCAGCGGGTCCAGCGCAGTGCCTTTCCCGAGGCGTACGAGAAATGGGCCGACGAGTCCGCGGTGCTGGCCGAGGCATTGGCCGGCCGGGCCACCAGCGCGGTCTCCTGCGAGAAGACCGGCGAACCCAACCAACGTGGACGAATCGCGGTGGACGCCCTCAACGCCGGCCTGCGACTGGACTGGGGCGACGTGGTCACGGTTTCCGACGTCGCGGCCAGCGACGTCGATGACCGTGGCGTCGGCCTGACCCTGTCGGTGGCCGAAGACCGGGTCGGCTGGCAGTACGCGCACTGGCTGGTCGCGCATTCGACCGAGAAGAGCGTCGAGCGCGTCCGCTTCGGTAGCCAGGAATGGACCGCGGCCAGCGGACAGTGGCGTGCCGTGAACTCCAAGGGCGGGGCCCGGCACGTGGTGGCCGAGGTCTACCCAGCCTGACCTACTTGCCCCAGGTTGCTCGCCAGCGGCCACCCGGCCGTCTTGACTGCCGTCTTCACTGCCGTCTTCACTGCCGTCTACACCGCGGTCTCAGGTGGTCTCACGGGCACATGCATGCAATGCCCGCCGCGCACCACATGTGCTGTCACGTGATCGCCTTGCACGTTCGGCCAGTTCCATCCCTCTACCGAAAGAGTCAGAGTCGAGGTTGCGTTCAGTTCCGCTGGCAGCGAGTCTGACGCTCGGTCAACGCAACGTGACAGAGGGGCAGGTATGAGCACCAGGGACTGGGAGCACTCCGCCGCGTCCCGGACCGGCGCGCAGGGCCGCACCACCCGCTCTGGCGCCGGCCATTCCCGGCCACGAACGCTGCTGTCCGTGCGGGTACGGATCCTGCTACCGGTTCTGCTCGCCACGTTGGGTGTCGCCGTGCTCGGACTCATCCAGGTCGCCGACGCCTTGCAGGTGGCCAGTGAGGCCGACCGGTCCAGCGTGCTGGCCGACGAATCCGCCGCGATCGGTACCGCCGTTCACGAGGTGGCAGCCGAGTTCGCGCTGGCGAGCGAGGCGAATTCGGGCGCCTCCGCGCGGCTCGTCGAGCAGCAAAACCGTACGGATGCCGCGGTGCAACGGTTCGGTGAACTGCACACCGCGGTGGTCGGGGCGGCGCCAAGACTGGAAGGCCAGCTGAACGCGGCACGCAGGAGCCTCGACGGTCTGGCCACCGGCCGCGCGGTGGCGGTGCAGTACGACGCCGGTGCCATCGAGGTGTTCGCCTACTACGACAACGCGCTGACGGCACTGCTCTCGCTCGCGGATGCCCTCTCCCCGCAGATGAGCAATCCACGGCTGATTGACCTGTCCCGGTCAACCGCCATCATCGCGGCCATGGACCGGTTGGCCGCTCTGCAGCTGGAACTCATCCACCGCGGCCTGCTCCTACGCCACCTGTCACCGAGAGACTTCGTCCAGTTGGCCCAGTACGCCGGTGCGGAACGCGAGCAGGCCACCACCCTTGCCAGCCTGGTGCCCGCCGGCGACCTCTACCAGACCCTGTTGGGCCAGACCGCTGTCACCGACGCGTCGGCCCTGCGCCAGGTCATCCTCGACGGCGGCGGCCTGGCGGATGCGTTGGGTACCGATCCGGACACCTGGTTCGAGGCCCAGAAAGCCCGCATCGACGGACTGCGCGACATTGGCCGGCAGATGTCGCAGATGCTCATCGAAGAGACGGCCGCGACCGGCACGGCGGCCCGTCAACGCACCTACTTCGTTGGCGCGTTGTCGATCGCGCTGGTCGGGGTCACGCTGATCGGGGCCACCGTCATGGCGATCCGGATCAGCCGCCGCCTACGCCACACCCGCTACGCGGCCCTGACCGCGGCCCGGATCGAGTTGCCCACGGCGATCTCGAATGTGATCGCGGCCCGCGACGCGAACGGTGTCCGTGCCGCGTTGACGGACTCGTCCGGTCGTATCGACGCGCTGCTGCACGCGGGCGGCGACGAGATCGGCGAGCTTTCCGCCGCCTTCGGCGCGGTGCACCGCCAGGCCCTGAAGCTTGCCGCGGACCAGGCGCTGCTGCGGATGGAAGTCCAGGCCATGTTCGTGGCACTGTCCCGACGCGGGCAGACGCTGGTGCAGCGCCAGATTCATCTGATCGACGAATTCGGCCGCAACGAAGCCGATCCGGACGCGCTGGCGCGGTTGTTCGCGCTCGACCACCTGGCCGCACGCATGCGCCGCAACGAAGAGAACCTGCTCGTGCTGGCGGGTGGAGAACCGGGCCGCTGGATCACCCGGCCGGTGTCGCT
This sequence comes from uncultured Actinomycetota bacterium, assembly GCA_963742855.1. Lineage (GTDB taxonomy): Bacteria > Actinomycetota > Actinomycetes > Mycobacteriales > Micromonosporaceae > CAVUNP01. The sequence goes on from CAVUNP010000023.1 coordinate 608,154, forward strand.
GACCGACCTGATCAGGGCCGCGGCCCAGGAGATCGAGGAATATCGGCGGATCGACATCGTGGAGACCGTGCCAGTCGCGGTGACGGCCAACCTGGCCGGTGACGCGATCCATCTGTTGGCCGAACTCCTGGAGAACGCGACCAGCTTCTCGCCCCCACACACGATGGTGCGGGTAGCCGCCCGACGCACGCCGGATGGCCTGGCCATCATCGTCTCCGACGAGGGCATCGGGATGCCCGAACGGCAGCTGTCCCAAGCAAACGAGCGGCTCTCACGGCCACTGGCCCTCACCAGCACACTGGTCGGCACGATGGGCCTGCTCGTGGTCGCCCGACTGGCCCAGCGTCACGGCGTCCAGGTCCGCCTCGATGCCATACCAGCGGCCGGCACCACCGCATCGGTGACGCTGCCGGACCGGATGGTGGTGCCGCTGACCAATGTGGAGCAACTGGAGCCGCCGCCTTGGCCAGCCGCGCCGGAACACACCATCCGGCTACCTGCCGCCGCAGTGACCGTACTGTCGTCGAATGCCACACCTGCCACGGGCGGGTTGCCTCCCGCAGGCGCGCTGCCCCCCGCGGCCGCGTTGCCCCCTGCTGCCAGCTTGGCCGTCTGGCCGCCCCTGCCCCAACTGCCCGCCCCATTTGCTGTACCCGCGCCAGCACTGGTTGGACCGGTGGCGGCTGGACCGGCGGTGCCTGGGCAAGGACCGGCTGAGGCGGCGATGCCTGGGCAAGGAGTGGCTGAGCCGGCCATGACTGGCCAAGGAGTGGCTGAGCCGGCCATGACTGGCCAAGAGGTGACTGAGCCGGCCGCGACTGGGCAAGCAGTAGGTAGGCCGGGAGTGGATGGGCCGCCGGAGCTTTGGCAGATTCCGCAGCCGCGCGCCGCGCTCCCCGACGAGAGCATCCCGCTGGAGGTCACCCCGGCCGGCCTGCCCCGGCGGCCGGCCGAACAGGTTCCGCCCTCGAAACCTCACCTCTCGCTGCCAGTGACCACTGTGGACCCGGAGAGCGTACGGGCCCGACTGTCCAGTTTGGCCACTGGTTTGAAGGCCGCGAGCCAGGAATCAGCGCATCCGCCGTCATAACCGCAATCCGTTGTCCGATGTAGTCCCACATCGCTCGACGTGCCAACCTTTCCGCCCCACCTCACACACCTAGGATCTCCTCTCATGACGAACGCTACCGAAGCACCGGTGGACTACGGCGACCTTGGCTGGCTGCTCACCTCGTTCGCCCGCCGCGTTCCCACCATCGTCTGCGCCCTGGCCGTGTCCGTGGACGGACTCGCCATCGCGGCTTCGGATCAGGTCGACACCGACCAGGCCGACAGCCTGGCGGCCATCACCAGCGCACTGGCCAGCCTCACCGTCGGTGCGGCCAAGGTGCTTTCCACCGGTCGCATTCGACAGACCGTGGTGGACATGGATGGTGGGGTGCTGTTGGTCATGTCCGTGGCCGATCTGGCCTTCCTCGCCGTACACGCGCAACCGGGAGCCGACCTCGGTCAGGTCGGCTACGAGACCGCGGTACTGGCCCAGCGGGTCGCCAGTGCCCTGGAGCCGGCCGCCCGTACCGCTGCGACCCCGGCCTGAACACCTCTGCGGCCTGAACGCGTGCGCGCCGGTGAGCGGATCGCTCACCGGCGCACTCACCTTGCGGCGGGATCAGCTCAGGCCACGCCGGCCACCCACGCCGGCCACCAGAGCCACCCCGACCGCCGCCAGCAAAACCTGGATGAACAGCTCGATCCAGTCCACGCCAGCGGTGTCCCGGACGCCCATGGCGTTCGCGATGACACTGCCGAGCAGTGCCGCGACGATTCCGACCACGATGGTCAGCCACACCGGAATGTTCTGCCTACCGGGCAGGACCAGGCGTCCCAGGGCACCGATAATGGCGCCAATGATGATTGCGGTGATGATGCCGGTCGCGGTCATGACTTCCCTCCGGGTTGGTAGGAGCTACGTCCTGGAGAGTTCCCGGTTGTCCGGACCTTCAAACCAACAAGTCACTTCTTCGGTGTGGCACCCTTCTCCGCGCCACCGTCCGACGTAGACAGTGCGGCGATGAAGGCCTCCTGGGGGACCTCCACCCGGCCGACCATCTTCATCCGCTTCTTGCCTTCCTTCTGCTTCTCCAGCAGCTTGCGCTTGCGGGTGATGTCACCGCCGTAGCATTTCGCCAGCACGTCCTTGCGGATCGCCCTGATGGTCTCCCGGGCGATGATGCGGGCGCCGATGGCAGCCTGGATGGGCACCTCGAACTGCTGTCGTGGGATCAGCGAGCGCAACTTGGCCGCGATGGACACACCGTAGTTGTATGCCTTGTCCTTGTGCACAATCGCGGAGAACGCGTCGACCGCCTCGCCGTGCAGGAGGATGTCCACCTTGACCAGGTCGGCCTGCTGCTCACCGCTGGGCTCGTAGTCCAACGACGCGTAGCCCTTGGTACGGCTCTTCAGCTGGTCGAAGAAGTCATAGATGATTTCCGCCATGGGCAACGTGTAGCGCAACTCCACCCGATCGGCGGACAGGTAGTCCATGCCGAGCAGGTTGCCCCGGCGGCCCTGGCACAACTCCATGACCGCACCGACGTAGTCGTTCGGCGTCAGCACCGTGGCCCGGACCACCGGCTCGAACACCTGCGACACCCGGCCGTTGGGGTACTCACTCGGGTTGGTCACCGTCATTTCGGTGCCGTCGTCCTTGACCACGCGGTAGACCACGTTCGGAGCGGTCGAGATGAGGTCCAGATTGAACTCGCGCTCCAGCCGCTCCCGGATGATCTCCAGGTGCAGCAGGCCGAGGAAGCCGCACCGGAACCCGAACCCGAGCGCGGCCGATGTCTCCGGCTCGTAGTTGAGGGCGGCGTCGTTGAGCTTCAGCTTGTCCAGCGCGTCGCGCAGGTTCGGGTACTCCGAGCCGTCGATCGGGTAGAGGCCCGAATAGACCATCGGTTTGGGGTCCTTGTAGCCACCCAGCGCTTCCTTGGCCGGCTTTCCGTTGATCGTGACCGTGTCACCGACCCGGGACTGGCGCACGTCCTTCACGCCGGTCATCAGGTAGCCCACCTCGCCCACTCCGAGCGCGGTGGCCTTCTTCGGCTCCGGTGAGATGACACCGATCTCGAGCAGTTCGTGCACCGCGCCGGTGGACATCATCTTGATCCGGTCACGGGCCTCGATCCGACCGTCGATCACCCGTACGTAGGTGACGACTCCCCGGTAGACGTCGTAGACCGAGTCGAAGATCATCGCCCGGGCGGGGGCGTCCGCCACGCCCACGGGTGACGGCACCTCCTGGACGATCTTGTCCAACAACGCGGAAACCCCGACGCCGGTCTTGCCGGACACCCGCAGGCAGTCGTCGGGCTCGCACCCAATCAGCCGGGCCAGTTCCTCGGCGTACTTCTCCGGCTGCGCGGCGGGAAGGTCGATCTTGTTGAGTACCGGGATGATGGTCATGTCGTTTTCCATCGCCAGGTACAGGTTGGCGAGGGTCTGCGCCTCAATGCCCTGGGCGGCGTCGACCAACAGCACCGCACCTTCGCAGGCGGCAAGGCTGCGGCTGACCTCGTAGGTGAAGTCCACGTGGCCAGGGGTGTCGATCATGTTGAGGACCGCGTCGTAGCCGGTCTGCTCGCCGGCGCGCACCTGCCACGGCAGGCGTACCGCCTGGCTCTTGATCGTGATGCCGCGCTCGCGCTCGATGTCCATGCGGTCGAGGTACTGCGCGCGCATCTGGCGGTCGTCCACCACACCGGTGATCTGCAGCATGCGGTCGGCCAAGGTCGACTTACCGTGGTCGATATGGGCGATGATGCAGAAATTGCGGATGTGACCAGGGGCAGTCGCGCCGGGATCGAGCGTCGTGGGCACGGTCTTCCTTGCTAGGTGGATAGGGAGGTACGACAACACGGACCGCGCGGGTAGCCTCGGCCGCTCGTGTACCGGCCGGCACACACAGCGCCGGCCGGTTCTATCGTCCCATGTCGGCAAGCCTTCCTTGTAGTCCGACCAACTCCGCCCCAGCCCGCCGGCGCTTGTGTGGCCTTTCGACGAGGTTGTCCCAGTTTCTCCTACTCCTGCAGGCCAAGCTTGTCCATGGCCCGCTTCCGGTTGCGCATCGACTTCTCGTAGAACAGACCGGCAAGCTTCGGCAGCCGGCGGAAGGCCTCCGGCTCGTCGGTGATGTTCCAGTGATCGGCCGGCACGTCCTCTTCGTCGGACTCGTCATCCGCACGCAGGCTCTCCGCGAAGTCGTAGAACGTCACCTCGTCCAGTCCGGTGACTACCGAATAGGCGTGACTGGCGACGAAGAGCAGATCCTCGCGCCCAAGCCAGCGGGGATCATGCGCGCCGGCGATCTCCCGTACGAGCGGGTGGTCGGCCAACGAGTCGGTGTCCACCAGCACCTTCTCGAACGTGGACCGCCCCAGCGCCACCAGTCCGGCCCGGAAGTCATCGAAACTCTCGTCGCCGAGGAAACCATGCTCGATCAGCGTTGCGGCATTGGCGATATCGTCGTTCTCCGCCCGCAGCCGCTGCTCCTCGAAGATGTTGTCGAAGGCGGCGATCTCCTCCGCCGGCAACTCGGTGAGCAGGTCGAACAGCGCGATCGCCACCGGGTCGGTGAGATCGTCGCCTTCTTCGTCGCCGTCCTCTTCGTCCTCTTCGTCCAGATCGTCGTCTTCGTCGTCGTCTTCGTCGTCGTCTTCCTCGCTGTCGAGCCCGCTGGCAAAGCCGTCCTCGGCCGACCGGCGCACGGCCGGGACGAACTGTTCCGCGCCGGCAACCCGCTCGACCGCGCCCGAGCCGTCGGCCTCCTCGCCTGCGGCGGTCAAGTCCCCGTGGATGCCGGCGCCACCGTTGCCGTTGGCGCTGCTCCCGTTGGGCCCGCCGACCACGGACAACGCGGCCTGAAGGTCAAGATCCTCGAAGTCCCAGTAGTCACGGTCGGGGTCGTCGTCTGGGTCGTCGAAGTCGCGTACAGCTTGGTCAGCGGCAGGGCCAGCGGTCGCGCGCGCCTTCTCGATCAAGTCCCAGAACCGGTCGATGTCCATGGCACGGAAGTGTGGCATCTCGGCGTACGGCCCACGTTGCCAGGTCACACCGTTCACACCGGTCCCGCACACCGCATGGTGGGGCTACGATCAGGGCCGGACATATCCGGCGGGAATCGGCCGGTTTGAGCGTGCGACGCGCCGACTGGTACGCTAACTCGTCGCGCTCGTGACTCGTGTTGCCTGCGCCCTGGATCTGAACACAGAGACAAATCACCCTAGACAATAGGACGAGGCTTCCGCGTGGCGAACATCAAGTCCCAGATCAAGCGCAACAAGCAGAACGAGAAGCGCCGCGTGCGCAACAAGGCGGTCAAGTCGTCGCTCAAGACGGCCGTCCGGAAGTTCCACGAGAGCACGGCAGCCGGCGAGCCCGAGGTCACCGCGGCGTTGCTGCGCGACGCCAGCCGGGCCCTGGACAAGGCCGTCAGCAAGGGTGTCATCCACAAGAACCAGGCCGCGAACCGCAAGTCGGCGATCGCGAAGCGGCTCGCCTCGCTGTCTGCCTGACCCCTCGCGCGTTTCACGCTTCGACGCCGCCCGGTGTAAGACCAGGGCGGCGTCCACGCGTACCCGGCGTCGCCAGTCCAGCCAACCACGCCCACTCGGCCCAGCCCGCAGCACCCATGATCCGGTGCGGTTCTCCGTCACCGGCAACACACAATCGCACCCGACCAACGCACTGGCACACCAGCAACCGGCAAAGGCCAGGCCCACCCATGATCCGGTGCGGTTCTTCGTCACCGGCGACACGAAATCGCTCCCGATCACTCCCCCACGCACCCCCGGCCAACCAAGCCCCGTGCGTTGGCGGTTTTCGGGGCGGTTCTCCGTCACCGGCAACACACAATCGCACCCGACCCGTGGCCTTCGCACCTTCCGGGGCGGTTGTACGTCACCGGCGACACACAATCGCACCCGACCAACACACTGGCACACCAGCAACCGGCAAAGCCCGCGGCTGGCCATGAACCGGAGTGGTTGTGCGACCCAGGATCCCTCGATCAGCGCGCGCGTTATGCGAGTGCGTCAGATGAAGCGGCCCTGGTTGCCGCGGCCACGGCGGGTACTGGGGTCGCGACGAGAGGCGATGTTGCCGAGCTCTCCGTTGTCGCCCGGCCCGAAACGCGGCTCGGACTCCCGCCCCGCGGGATCGGGACGTGGCCGCGGTGCCTGCCGGTCAGGCGGCTGCTGCGCCGGTGGCACTGCGGCGACGCCCCGTGCGACGCCGTATGCGCTACCTCGCGCGGCCTGGACGGAATCCGCGCCCGCGGACTTGCCCGCAACGGCATGGCCCAGGGCGACGGCCCCTGCCGGGTCATCACCGGTCACTCGTGCGATATCAGTCACCGGCACGGCGCCACCCGCCTTTACCACGCCACGCACCGGCACAGGGCCACCCGCCGTTACCGGGCCACCACCGATCACCGTGCCGCCCAACGTCCCCGCGCCACCCAACGTTACCGAGCCGCCTGACGTGGTCGCGCCGCCTGACGTGGTCGCGCCGCCTGACGTGGTCGCCCCACTCGGTCGTACGGCGGCACCCGCGACGATGCGGCCCGGCCGGGGCACCGCGCTACGGCCGACGCCGACAACTGCGGCCAGGTGTGCGCCACCGGCCAGGTGCGGCGTGGCCAGCCGACCGAAGGCCAGCGGCGCGTTGAGCACGCCAGCCACGATGTCATTGAGCTTCACCATCGCCGCGACGGCGACGGGGATCGCGGGTAGCCCCTTCCAGCTGACGATGTCGGCCAACACGAGCAAGGCGGCAACAACGATGGAGCCCTCGAAAAGGGCGAAGGTCACCGGTCCGTTGGGCCGGATGTGGTTGAGGCGCAGCAGCCGGTAGTACAACGGGCGGGCGGTCATCGCGCACCGGCTCCGCGGGCGGCAACGAGGGCGAAGACCGCTTGTTCGAGCGCGTACCCGCGATTGTCGGAGCCGCCCTTCACCGCGGCGTTGCAGTCGGCCGCGATGCGCATACCGTTGGCGAGGTTCTCGGCTGACCAGCCACGCGCCTGCTTCTGCGCCCGATCCACCTTCCACGCCGGCATCCCGAGCGAGCTCGCCAATTGGTACGAGCTACCCCGGCCGGCGCTGGCCACCCGAGCGATGGTCCGGATGCCATCGGCGAGAGCGTCTGCGATCGGCACCGGGTCGACGCCGATGTGTAGCGCCCACCGCAGGGCCTCGAGGGCTCCGGGCAGGTCACCCACGATCACCGAGTCGGCCACGGTGAAGCCACTGACCTCGGCCCGGCCCTTGTAGTACCGGGCGACCGTGGCCCGATCCACCTTGCCGCCGGTGTCGGCAACCAGTTGGGAACAGGCGGCCGCCACCTCACGCAGATCGTTGCCGACCGCGGCGAGCAAAGCCTCCGCGGCGTCTTCGGCGCACTTGCCGCCCAACCGGCGGACCTCGTCGCGGACAAAGTCGATCCGCTCCCGATGCTTGGTCAGCTTGGCCGCGTTCGTGACGGCGGCACCCGCGCCACGAAGACCATCGGCCAGCGCCTTGCCCTTGGCTCCGCCGGCGTGCGCAACCACCAGTAGCACGTCCGGTTCCGGCGCGGCCGCGTAGGCCAGCAGGGCCGCCGAAAGGTCCTTCTTGGCGTCCTGTCCATCCCGGACAACAACAACCCGCATGCCACCGAACAGGGATGGGCTGACTGCCGCCATGAAATCACCGACGGTCATCGAGCCGGCCGCGTATTCCTGCGCGACCGCATCGGGTTCGATCTCACGTGCCGCCGCCACGGCAGCGCTCACGCCGCGCCCGACCAGCAGCTCTTCGTCTCCGATGACGAGCCGCAGAACACCGGAGTTGCCCATCAGCACATACTCGCACGTCCGGCCGTCACTTGCCGTAGGTGGTGGGGCCCTCGCTGTAGGTATGCAACGACACGTGACGCTGCTCGCATCGGCCGTCTTGACCCAGTACGAAGTGATCATCATTGGTGCGCCTCCCCGCCACGAACCGCGACCGCGACGCCGCCGTCGCGCGCGAGCACCGCCACATCGCCATCCCGATCGGTGCGCAGGACCCGCGCACCGTGCCGGGTCAACCGATCGAGCACAGCCGGATTCGGGTGACCATAGGGGTTTGCGGCGCCGACACTCACCAAGGCGACAATCGGTTCGGCCGCGTCCAACAGTGCCGGATCCTGATACAGCGAGCCATGATGGGCCACCTTCAACACATCCACCCCGCGGATGCTCGGGCCGGCGTCGCGCAGCAGGGCATCCTGCTCCTCAAATTCCGCGTCGCCGACGAGCAACACGGAGACGCCGTGATTGACAACGAACAGCAGCAGGCTGTTGTTGTTCGGATCCGACCGGGTGCCGGTCATGATCTGCGCCGGGCCGATGACCTGTAGCCGCATGTCGCCGCGCGCGAACGACCAACCCACGTCCACCGTCGTCAAGGCAACTCCGGCCGCCGTGGCCGCTTCAGCCACGACTCGACGACCGGATTCGGGTTCGGTGTAGCGCGGGATCACGAACTCGCCCACTGCCCGATCCCGCACGACCCCGCTGACCCCAGCCATATGGTCGACGTGGAAATGGGTGATCACCAGGACCGGGACCACCGTGATGCCGAGACGGCGCAGGCAGCCATCCATGGCGATCGGATCCGGTCCCGCGTCCACCACCACCGCCTCGTGCGCCGCGGTCGGCAGGACGATCGCGTCGCCCTGCCCGACGTCGCAGGCGATCACCACGGCGCCGGCCGGCGGCCACCCGGAAGCGAGCCAGCGCACCGGCACCGCACCGGCCGCAATGGCCAACGCCGCCACCAGGATGAGCCGCCGGGCCACGGGTCGCCGCGCGGCCAGAACGAGCCCCACGGTCACCGCGGTCAGCAGCACCGCACCCACCAGCCCGGCTGGCCACGGCACGGCACCCACCGGCACCCCCGCACCGGTGCGGGCCAGCCATACCAGCCACTGGGCCGGCCAGGACGCGAGCCAGGCCAACCAGCCGGCCGCGTCCGACCACAGTGGAGACACGACCGCGGCGGCGATGCCCAACAGCGTGGCCGGAGCGACCGCCGGCGCGGCCAATAGGTTGGCCGGTATCGCGACCAGGCTCACCTGCCCGGACAGCGCTACCACGATCGGGCCACAGACCACCTGGGCCGCCGCGGGGATGGCCAGGGCCTCGGCCAAGCCCCTGGGCACTCCCCGCCGCCGCAGCGCCTCGCTCCAGCCGGGTGCGAGCAGAACCAGCGCACCGGTCGCGGCGACGGACAGCGCGAAGCCGGCGTCCGTGGCCAGCGCCGGGTCCACCACCAGACCGACCATCGCCGCCGCTGCCAGCGCCGGTGCCGCGGACCGACTACGGCCGGACGCCAACGCGAGCAGGCCTATCGCGCCCATCGCGGCGGCGCGCACCACGCTGGGCGATGGGCGGGCCAGGATCACGAATCCGGCCAGGGCGAAGGCACAGATCGCGGCCGCCAGCCACGGGCCTGCCCGGCACCAGCGGGCCGCGAACAACACCACGCCGAGCAGGATGGCCAGGTTGGCCCCGCTGACAGCGACCAGGTGGGTGAGCCCCGTGGTCCGGAAGTCCTCGGCCAACGCCTTGTCCAGCCGGCTGGTGTCGCCAATGACCAGCCCCGGCAGTAGACCGCCCGGGTCCGGCGCGAGCGGCAGGCAGGCTGCCTGCAAGCCGGCCCGCAGCCGCCCGGCCGCACGTTGTATCCGCGAGGGGCCGGCGAGAATCTCGGGTGCGCCCGTCGCGTTCACGGTCGCCGCAGTCAGGTCTCCACCGCCGGGTGGGGCCAGCCGGCCCGAGCTGGCCACCCGCTGGCTCGGCAGCAGGGCGCGCCACCCCGGTTCGGTGCTGAAGATGATGACGCGCACGTCCAGCCGCACCGTACCGAGGTCGGTGACATCGAGTCGGGTCAGCCGGGCCGCGACCAGGTACGTGACCGGCCCGATCCCGGATGTCCTCAGCGCGCGCGGATCATCCGTGACGGTGACCTCGATGCGCACGGCAGCATGCTGTGCGGCCAGCGCGGCGAGCGGCTGCGCGTCACGACTGACAGTCCGGGCACCGGTGGACAACGCCCCGCTGACGACCCCCAACGCAATCGCCACGGCGATCCAGCCGACCACGGTGACCCTGGTACGACTGTCCACAGTAGATATGCGGCTACCCGGCCGGCGTGCGCCTCGCCTCGACAGGCTGCGCAGGAACAGCCCCAGCCCGGCAGCCAACGCGGCCCCCGCCAGCGCCAGCCAGACCGCCACGGCGACGGTGCCGTAGAGCGCGACGAGACTGGCCAGCCACATGCCGCCGGCCACCCCGAACAGGCGCAGGTCGGGTCCTGGTGATGATGGTTCGGTCATACCGTGACCAGACTCTTCAGTTCGGCGAACCGCGCATCCCCGATGCCGGTCACCTTGCGCAGGTCCTCGACGCTGCGGAAACCACCGTTGCGGTCGCGATATTCGATGATGCGCAAGGCCAGCACCGGGCCCACCCCGGGCAGTGTCTGCAACTGTTCAGGCGTGGCGGTGTTCAGGTTGAGCACACCGCCCGCGCCCCCGGCTGCCGCGCCCGGGATCGCCGAAGCGGCCGGGCCGACCACAATGAGCTCCCCATCGGCCACCTTCCGAGCCAGGTTGAGCGTCGCCAGATCGGTGTCGGGCAGCGCTCCGCCGGCGGCCTCAATCGCGTCGGCGACTCGGGACCCGGCCGGCAGGCGCACCAGGCCCGGCCGGTGCACCTGGCCTGACACAGCGACCACAATCGTGGCGGCCGAGGCGGAGATCGTCTCCGGTCCGGCGGGAGCGCTGCGGGACAACGGTTGCACCGCCGGCCGCGACCGCCAGGCGATGACGGCCGCCAGCAGGGCGACCACCACCGCGACCACGGCCAGGGCGCGCACCCCGTTGCTGCCCACATCCCACGACCGCAGGCGGCTCGACCCACTTCGATGGCTCGACACGCGGCCGACGGTACGGCGACACGGACCCTGCCACCATGCCGACACCGAGCAATGTGGACAACGCCTGTGCCTTGTGGACAACCCTTCGTACGGCCTGTTGATCTGTTATGGGCCGGCGCCGGCCGAGTTGGGCGTTAGCCTGCCAGTAGGTGCAGCGCCACCCCGACCACGCCTGGCCCGGTGTGTGCCGCGATGACCGCGCCGATCTCGCAGACATACACATGCCGCAGCCGTACGCCCAGGCGCTCGACCAGAGCATCCCGCAGCGCCTCCGCCCGGTCCCCCGCCGCCAGATGCTGCACCGCGACGTCCACATCGGAGTCACCGGCGGCGTCGGCGGTGAGATCGACCAGGCGGGCCAGTGCACGGGCGGACGTGCGTACCTTCTCCCGCAACAACACCTCGCCGCCGCGGACATAGAGGATCGGCTTCACCGACAATGCGGTGCCCAGCAACGCCGAAGCCGCGCTGATCCGGCCGCCGCGACGCAGAAACTCCAGCGTGTCGACATAGAACAGCGTATGCGTCCGATCGGCTGCGGCATGCGCGGCCGTCGCCACCGCCGGCAGGTCCCCGCCACCGCTCGCGACCTCCAACGCCGCGACGGCAGCGAAGCCCACAGCCATACCAGCCGTGGCGGTGTCGACCACCGCCACCCGGTCACCGAACTCGGCCGCGGCCAGAACAGCCGATTCGTAGGTGCCGGACAGCTTCCCGGACAGGTGCACCGAGACGACCCCGCTCGCCCCGCCATCGAGAAGCGCCTGGTATGCCTGGCTGAACTCCGCCGGGGCCGGACGGGACGTGGTCACCGCGACTCGACGCTCGGCCAACGCTGCCGCTACATCGGCCGGCGACACATCTACGCCTTCGCGGCCGTCGCGGCCGGATACGGTGACTGTCAACGGCACGACATGCAGATCCGCCGCCTCAGCGGGCAGGTAAGCGGTGGAGTCGGTGACGACCCTAACGGTCATGCCGGCACGGTAGCCGATGCCGGCACCCGCAGCAGCTTCCCCCGGCAAATCGTTGTCGCGGCGACCATGGCGGGTCAGATCCGCCGCGCCTGATCCACCTGGAACGGGATGCCCTGCTGGCAGGTGGTCATCAGACCCGGCTCTGGCCGGCCGACGACTTCGAGCCGGCCGCCGCCCGCGATCAGCGTCCGGTCACCGCCGAGAAGCAGGTACAAGGGGCCGCCGTCCGTGCGGAGCAGGACACAACCCGCCTCGACACCTTCCGACACCTGCCCGCGGATGGTGGTGCTTTTCGACCCGAGGGAACTGTCGGTCGGCCGAGGTTGGCCGGTCGCCGCGACAGACAACGAGGGAGAAGGGGAGGAAGGCGAAGACGAGGTCGGGCTCGAACTGGTCGGTGTCACGATTCCTCCCGGTGCCGGACCCTCGCCGCCCTGCCCGCAGGCCGCGAGAAACGAAACGGACAGTGCACAGACCACCAGCAGCCTGGCCACTGACGAGGCATATCGGCTCCGCGGAGCAAGCCCAAGCCGATGACGTGTACCCATGGCACCTTGGACGTTACCCGTCCTCGCGTCGTTCCCGGACGGCCGCGCCGGGCTAGGTCACGTTGTGGGCAAGGAGTTGCCAGCCGACCCCGGGTCGGTGACGCAACTCGGTCACCCGGCAGTTGCCCAGCACGGCCAGACTGTTCCACAGGCTATCCGGCCAGCCCAGCAGTCCGATGCAGCCGGCGCGGGCCGCACCGCCGTGGGTCACGACGACCGCGGTGCCGTTTTCACCCACCCGGCCTGCGATCTCGCGCAGGCAGTCGGTCACCCGGTTGACCACGGCGGGAAACGCCTCGACGGTCGGGTCGTGAATGACCTCATTGCGGGCCCAGTGCCCGGCCTCGACCGGGAACTTCTCCGAGATCTCGGTCATGGTGAGACCCTCCCAGGTCCCGAAGTAGCGCTCCCGCAACCTGGAGTCGAAGCTGGCCGGCTTGTCCAGCAGCCCGCTCAGGCACTCTGCCGTCCGGCTGGCGCGACGCAGGTCGCTGGACACGATCACATCGGGCGCGTAGGCGGCCACCCGATGCGCCGCCTCCTCGGCCTGAGCGATGCCGACCTCATCAAGGTCGACATCTTTTTGGCCCTGAAAGCGGCCGATCAGATTCCACTCGGTGCGTCCGTGCCGCCACAGGATCAGCCGAGTCATGCCACCTCGTGGCCGGCCAGGTCCCGGTCCACGAACGGTACGCGTGGGCAGTCCTTCCAGAGCCGGTCGAGGGAGTAGAACTCGCGCTCCTCGGTGTGCTGGACGTGCACCACGATGTCCACATAGTCGAGCAGCACCCAGCGCCCCGCACGCTCGCCCTCACGCCGTACCGGCTTCGCCTTCTCCGGCAGCAGCAGCAACTGTTCCTCGATCGCGTCGACGATGGACAGCACCTGCCGCTCGTTGGGAGCTGATGCCAGGACGAACGCATCGGTAATGACCAACTGGTCGGCCACGTCGAGGATGACGATGTCGTCGGCCTTCTTGTCGGCGGCCGCCTGGGCCGCGGTCAGGGCCAACTCAAGCGCACGCTCAGATGCCGGCACGGGTCTCCCTTCGGCGAACGTCCGCGAAGCCTCGCGAACGGACAACAAACAAGCTCTACCCTCTCACGGGCAGGCGACAAGACGCGGCCGACCCATCTCGCACCTCAGCGGTAGAGGTGACGTTTCGCTATGTATTGGACAACCCCGTCTGGTACCAGGTACCACAGGGGCAGTCCGGCCGCGACCCTGGCCCGGCAGTCGGTGGACGAGATCGCCATGGCCGGTACTTCGACCAGGCTCACTGTTGCGTCAGGCAGGTGGGCGTCGGACAGCTCGAACCCCGGTCGGGTGACACCGACGAAGTGGGCCAGCTCAAAGAGTTGGTCCGGCTCCTTCCACGACAGGATCTTGTCCATCGCGTCCGCGCCGGTGATGAAGAAGAGGTCCACCTTCGGGCCGTAGGTCGCCCTGATCTCCTTCAACGTGTCCACGGTGAACGTGGGCCCAGGCCTGTCGATATCAACCCGACTGACCTGAAAACGCGGATTCGAAGCGGTGGCGATCACGGTCATGAGATACCGGTCTTCGGCCGTACTGACCTGGTAGTCCGCTTTCTGCCACGGGTGGCCCGTCGGCACGAAAACCACCTCATCCAGCAGGAACCGGCTGGCCACCTCGCTCGCGGCCACCAGGTGTCCATGATGGATCGGATCGAACGTGCCGCCCATGATGCCAACCCGCCGGGCGGTACGGCGGCGGGCCGCCGCGGTCGGCGTGGGCGCTTTCGTGGCCCGGTTGTTGGCCAGCGCCCGGTTCGCGGCAGCCCGGCTGACCGCGGCCCGAGCGGCGTTGGCCGACCGCGGATCGGCTGTGCGCCGCACTGTGGGCGCGGTCATATCCGGGGCCGGTGTGCGCCTGGCCACAGTCGGCGTTTTGGCCGCCGGAACCCGGGCCGGAGGCCTCTTCGCTGGCGGGTTCTCCACCGGGGGCAGGCCCGCACCGTTCTCCGGGGTGGCCCCTGGGGCCTTTGCCGGGGCGGCCTTCCGAGCGCGCTTGACCGCAGCGCTGGTGGCAGCCGCCGGCTCGGCGCTACGTCTGGTCGGCATCGCCGCGCCCATCGTGCTCAGTCATGACCTATCGAGGGTACGACCGGCCAGAGCGCGACGCAGGTCGTCGGTGTAGTCCACCACGGCCCGGCGCAGGCCCGGTGAGACGTCGGTACGCGCGATCAGGTGCTCGGCCAGGGCGACGGTCTCCGGTTCGACCGCGTAGCGGGGGTAGCCCGCCTCGGCGATCTCGATCCCCACCCACTGGCTACGGCGGGCCGTCATCGCCGGCGCCTCGTCGAAATAGCGGGCCACATACGACTGGGTCACCTCGGTGTGCCGGCCGGACCAGAAGCCCTGCGCGGCCGCGGCCACCAGGCGGTTGGACGCGCTGTCGTCGGTCATCATGACCGCCCATGCCGCGGCCTTCGAGTCAGGATCAGGCAGCGCGGCGCGGCACCGTGCGGCGTGCTCGACGCCGCCCGCAGTGTGGTCGCGGGCAAGCATCTCGTCGATGTCGTCGGGGCCCACGGCACCCAGGGCGGCCAGCCGGGCGAGCACCATCCAGCGCAACTCCACGTCGACGTCCACGCCGGCCGGTACGTTCACTCCGGCAAGCCAGTCGCGCAGCAGCGGCACTTCATCGGCACCGGCGGCGTAGACGACGCCGCGCATCGCGATCAGCTGCCGGCCGCTGCCCGACTCGGCGGCGCGCAAGGCTTCCAGGCAGGCCTCGGCGATGGTGGCCTCGACGGCCTCGAGCCGGTTCGGGGACACGAATCGCGACACTATGCCGGTGACTGGGACGCCGGCGTCGACGGGCCGGGCCGTGACCACCCGCAGCAGGTCCTTCATCACCGATACGTCGGTCTCGGTCGGGAACCCGGTCGCGAACAGGTCCACCAGGTCCACGACCGGCACCTCGCCGTCGCGCACCGCGTCCGTCATCGCCGCCCAGATCAGCGCCCGAGGCAGGGAATCGGTCAGGCCGGGTAGCACGGCCGGCAAGGCCGCCCGGCTGGCCGGATCGAATCTGATCTTCGCGAAGGTGAGATCACCGTCGTTGACCAGCAACAGATCGCCCGCCGCCACACCAGCCAGTTCCGGTATCGGTGTGGGTTCGGCCCGATCGTCGATGCTCACCATGACCCGGTTCCGCAGGACCCCGGCCTCGATACACCCCGATGCCCAACCGGTGCGGTCGCAACGTCGGGTAGTCCGCCGGTGCGGTCTGGCGCAACGCCACCGAGGTATACCGGCCATCCGGGCCGACGGTGACCTCGGGGCGGATCGTGTTGACCTGCGGGCGGCGCAGCCACACCTCCGCCCAATTCGCGAGATCCTGGCCCGCCGCTGTGGACAGCGCGTCGAGCAGGTCGGCGAGAGTCGCGTTGCCGAAGGCATGCGCGGCGAAATGGGCCCGCACCCCGGCCAGGAACACCTCGTCGCCCAGGTGAGCGGACAACTGCCGCAGCACCGACGCCCCCTTGGCGTAGGAAATGCCGTCGAAGTTCAGCAACGCCATGCTGGTGTCGGCCAGCTCGCTCGGCGCGATCGCATGCGTCGACGGCCGCTGGTCCGCGGCGTATCCCCAGCCCTTACGCCCGACCACAAA